>NZ_LR735258.1:4680000-5890614 GCF_902506755.1 Dyadobacter sp. 32
ATGCTAATCAACGGAGGGTTAGGCGGGGCCTAAGGTATAGCCGACAGGCGATTACCGATGGACAGCAGGTTAATATTCCTGCCCTTGCAATGAGTGTGACGAAGTGACGGAGTATTGTGGTATGTACGTACTGACGGAATAGTGCGTTGAGCAGAGCCTACGGGCGAAGCGAACATACGAAAAGGCTTCCAAGAAAAGCTTCTGAAACATCAGCTTATTGCAACTCGTACCGTAAACCGACACAGGTAGTCGAGAAGAATATTCTAAGGTGCTCGAGTGAATCACGGCTAAGGAACTCGGCAAATTAACCCTGTAACTTCGGGAGAAGGGGAGCCTCCTCGCAAGAGAGGCCGCAGAGAAATGGCCCAGGCGACTGTTTAGCAAAAACACAGGGCTCTGCCAAAACGAAAGTTGACGTATAGGGCCTGACACCTGCCCGGTGCTGGAAGGTTAAGAGGGGATGTCATCGCAAGAGAAGCATTGAATCGAAGCCCCAGTAAACGGCGGCCGTAACTATAACGGTCCTAAGGTAGCGAAATTCCTTGTCGGGTAAGTTCCGACCTGCACGAATGGTGTAACGATCTGGGCACTGTCTCGGCCGTGAGCTCGGTGAAATTGTAGTAGCGGTGAAGATGCCGCTTACCCGCCACGGGACGGAAAGACCCCGTGCACCTTTACTATAGCTTTGCATTGTTTTCGGGTCAGGGATGTGTAGGATAGGTGGGAGGCTATGAAGGGGTGTCGCCAGGCATCTTGGAGCCAACGTTGAAATACCACCCTTCGCTGGCCTGGGATCTAACTTGACTAAGTCAAGGACCGTGCATGGTGGGTAGTTTGACTGGGGTGGTCGCCTCCAAAAGTGTAACGGAGGCTTCCAAAGGTCTGCTCAACACGCTTGGTAACCGTGTGTGGAGTGCAATAGTACAAGCAGGCTTGACTGTGAGACCGACGGGTCGAGCAGGTGGGAAACCAGGGTATAGTGATCCGGTGGTTCTGTATGGAAGGGCCATCGCTCAAAGGATAAAAGGTACGCCGGGGATAACAGGCTGATCTCCCCCAAGAGCTCACATCGACGGGGAGGTTTGGCACCTCGATGTCGGCTCGTCACATCCTGGGGCTGGAGAAGGTCCCAAGGGTTCGGCTGTTCGCCGATTAAAGTGGCACGCGAGCTGGGTTCAGAACGTCGTGAGACAGTTCGGTCCCTATCTGTGGTGGGCGTAGGAAGATTGACGGGGGCTGCCTTTAGTACGAGAGGACCGAGGTGGACCTACCGCTGGTGAACCGGTTGTTCCGCCAGGAGCATGGCCGGGTAGCTATGTGGGGAATAGATAAGCGCTGAAAGCATCTAAGTGCGAAACTAGCCCGAAGATGAATCTTCCACATAAGGGTCGTTGTAGACTACAACGTTGATAGGCTGCAGGTGTATGTGTAGAAATACATTCAGCCGAGCAGTACTAATTACCCAACAGCTTGCACATTTTCTTTCACTAGAAAAAACATTTAATCTCAATCTCTTCTACTTCCAATATGACATGAAAAAAGGAATGAAAGGATAATGGAAAAAAGGATAAAGGACGAAAGGGATTTTCCCTTCCTCCATACTTCCTTCCTCCTTCTTCCCCTCAAAAGATCTTGTTGGTGGCTATTGGCCCGGTGTTCACCTCTTCCCATCCCGAACAGAGAAGTTAAGCCCGGAACCGCCGATGATACTTGGGTCAAACCTGGTAAAGTAGGTAGCCGCCACAATACTATTACAAAACAAAAAGCCTCGCAAAAATGTGAGGCTTTTTTGCGTTTGTGTTATCTTCTTCCCAGGCGGGGCCACCCAGGCGGGGCCACCCAGGTCATCGTGACGGATCAAGCTGAAAAGTTGGGGGGAAGCTGAATTATTATGGATCAAGCTGAAAAGTTGGGGGGAAGCTGAATTATTATTTGCTTTGCATCCTGAACCAATTTTGTTTGCATTGAACGATTCTTACCAAACACTTGTCCGTATACTTTTACCAGAAGGCATCCTAGAGTATTTTGAACCAACCAAAGTCGTTGAGTCCATTCCTGGATTAAACATCTACTTAGTAGAGAAGAATATTACTCCTGTTGAGTATAAAGATGAAAAGTTGGAGTCCAAGGGATTTCTTCCGGAAATCTATATTCAGGACTTTCCTATTCGTAATCAGAAAGTTACGCTCTGTATAAAACGCCGTCGTTGGGAAGTCAAGGATACAAAAGAGATAATTAGCAGAGACTGGAATGTGGTACAACAGGGAACTCGAATGACCAAAGAGTTCGCTGATTTTTTAAAAGAGTTGTATAGATAATAATCCCGTTAGCTGTTCACAACTGGGTAAATACTAT
The DNA here is from genome assembly GCF_902506755.1 of Dyadobacter sp. 32. Lineage (GTDB taxonomy): Bacteria > Bacteroidota > Bacteroidia > Cytophagales > Spirosomataceae > Dyadobacter. The sequence continues at coordinate 4,682,356 of NZ_LR735258.1, forward strand.
CATTTAGAAGGGAAACAGCTTCAGCAGCAGTATAAAGATCATATCAGTGACTATCGCCAATGGGATCAAATAGAGCATGCAGAAGACTGGATGTTGTATGCTGAGAATACAGGTGTTCATTTAAGCATTGATGAAACTGCTCTTTCTAACGGGGAATTATACACCATCGTTACAAATAAAGCTGCCAAAGGGAGGAAAGGAGCACTTGTTGCGATGGTTAAAGGCACTCAGGCTGAAACTGTTATTGAAGTTTTAAACGGGATTCCCAAGAAGCTTCGGGACACAGTTCGTGAGGTTACCTTGGACATGGCAGCCAATATGAATATGATCGTGAAGCGCTGTTTTGTTAAGGCAGATCGGGTAATCGATCGCTTTCATGTACAAAAATTAGCATATGAAGCGGTACAGGAAATCCGGATCAAATACCGCTGGGAGGTTCTGGATAAGGAAAATGAGGCCATTAGTACAGCCAAGGCGGCGGGAGTAAGCTTTGAGCCAGAAGTTCTCGAAAACGGAGATACAGTAAAGCAGTTGTTGGCAAGAAGTAGATATCTGCTATTTAAGCACCATGACAAGTGGACCACCTCGCAAGTAAAACGGGCCAAGTTGCTGTTTGAACGTTATCCCTTAATCAAGAAAGCTTACAATATCTCTTTGGATCTGGGGACTATCTTTCGGACTTGCACTTTGAAGGAAGTAGCCTTCAAGAAGCTTGCATTGTGGTATAACATTGTGGAAGACTGCGGAATAGACTCCTTCAAAACCGTTGCCAGGTCTATTCAAACCCACTATTTAGATATCCTGAATTTTTTCAACAATAAAAGCACCAACGCATCGGCCGAATCTTTCAACGCCAAGGTTAAATCTTTCAGATCGTCATCAAGAGGTGTAAGAGACATCAAGTTCTTCCTGTTCCGGCTTTCTAAACTTTATGCATAATCGCCCCCCAACTTTTCCACTTGATCCGAAAAGTTGGGGAAGTCAAATAACTGTTTCTTAACCAGATCCGATCCCGTTTGCATTGGATATCGCCCAGGAAGCCCCGTATGCTTCTTTTACAGAGAATATGGTACTTATTTCAAATTGACTTAATAAGTCTCTATTGTCATATTCACACTCGCCTATGCAAGGCATTCCCACAATAAATTGATTAGATAAAAAAGGTAGCGGAAAGCAGGCACAACGATGAGAATCGGATGAATAGGTGGGCCGCTTCATACAACATCTATTTTTTGGGGACGCGCTCCAATGTTAGGCATTTTGCTTTTCCAGTCGAACGGTTCTGTATCCTTTTGTTTTATTTTTCAAAGACTGATATATCAGAGCTGGAAGGAAAAGAAGCGACGCAGCAATTAGTTGCACAAGCAATCTCACATGTGGCCCCATCTCAAATATTGCGCCCCGAAAGGGCGTGTAATAAAAAACGAGAACAACTTGAAATGTAAAGACCTGCAAAGAGTATCTTCCAATGAATGCCAAGGGTCTCGACTTGGGAAAATACCCTGAATCAATCATATAGCCAATAAGGTATGCAATAACCAGGAAATTGAGCAAACGGAAAAACTGCAAATTTTCCTTAGCTGAAAATGTTCTGACCGCGTCGGCAAGCACTCCTCTTATGCTTGTGCCGTATCTGATCATCGCAAAACTTAACAACAGCACCAAGGAACAAGTCAAAAGAGCCTTGGTCTTGGGAATTAACACCGTACCCATACTTCGTGAATAGCCTGCAAGGCAACCAAGAATGAAAAGGATCTGCCAACTGAGTAAGTTAAACAGGCCAAATCTTACTTGTTCTGTGCTGGAAGCCGAGAATATACCGAACTGCCCCAACAGCCAGATTAAACTACTTATGCCCAGCACAAAGAATTTCTTCCCACGTGATAGTGCCTTCAAAGCAATCAGACCCATCGGAAAGAATAAAATGTACATAGGGAGCACATCCAGGTGTTCAGGTTGAAAAAGAAGCAAAAGGAAGGCTGTTGAGGAAATCATTGGATTTTCAATAATCGGAATGAGTTCAGGAGACTGCCATTTGGTTAAATAGGGGTGGCTAAAAAGATATGGAATGAGTAAAATTACCATCGTTGCTATGTGATACCCATAAATTTTCAGTGATTTTTTGGACATAATTGCGAGCTTGATCTCGCATCCTTTTAGCAAGCGTTGCCCAAAGGTAAGGCCAAGCACATATCCCGACAGGAAAATGAATCCTTCCGCGGCTGACACAAAGCCCATCGGATGGGAAGTAAATTTACTAACCGGTCCGCCGATATGATTTACAGTGATCAGAATTAATAAAATGCCCCGCAGAACATCAAGATCATTATTACGTGGAGTCATAAACGCGATAGTCCTGATGGGGCACAATTAAGCATTGTACCCCATCAGTTACTTCGCAAAAATATGCATTTATTCTGTAAATAGAGTAAGCATAATTACGATGATTCCAAAGTTAATCCTGTCTATAACAACCCCTGAAGTAATCCAATTGTCAGATACCGACAAGCAGACTCCCAGAGCTGGTAGGGCAGAATTTCCTTCAAAATAGATAGGCAATCGCTAAGGTCTTAAAAACCAAGAAGGAGAGGGTTATCTAAATATCAAATACGAACCGGGGCGAGATTGCCCGTGAAGGTAAGCGCAATGTCAACGATGCCTTCTGTATCGATTCCGCATTCCCGATGCAGCTCAGCTGGCTCTCCGTGTTCTACAATTCTATCGGGAATACCCATACGCCTGATTTGAGCAGTGTAGCCGTGATCTGCCATAAACTCCAGAACCGCACTCCCAAACCCTCCTTGAAGACAACCATCTTCCAAAGTAATGACCTTATCAAATTTGCCAAAAACCTCATGAAGCATGGCCTCGTCCAGAGGCTTAACAAACCGCATGTCGTAGTGTGCAGCACTTATTTTGCTTTTTTGCAAAGTTTGAATCGCTTCCCCGACGTAATTACCCAAAGGACCCAACGTGAGAATAGCCACATCGGTACCCTCCTGAATTTTCCTTCCGGTACCAATTTCAACTTGTCGAAATGGGGTTCTCCAGTTGGGCATCACACCGTTGCCCCGGGGATACCGTATGGTGAACGCCTGTGTCCCCTTCTGAAACGAATCCAGTTGAGCGGTATACATCAAGTTTCTTAATTCCTCCTCGTTCATGGGAGATGCCACCACCATATTGGGTACACACCGCATGTAGGCAATGTCGTATAAGCCATGATGTGTCGGCCCATCGGCACCGACCAAACCCGCCCTGTCGAGACAGAAGATGACAGGAAGCTCCTGAATGCATACGTCATGTATCACCTGATCATAGGCACGTTGCATAAAAGTAGAATAGATGTTACAAAACACCACCTCACCTCTTGTAGCCATGCCTGCCGAAAAAGTAACAGCATGCTGTTCAGCAATACCTACATCAAAGGCCCTGTCGGGCATGGCAGCCATCATAATATTCATGGAGGATCCGGAGGGCATAGCGGGAGTCACCCCAACGATCTTTAGATTTTTTTCTGCAAGCTCAACCAGGGTATTGCCAAATACATCCTGATATTTAGGTGCCTGAGGAACATCATAAACTTTCTTCTGAATTTCGCCGGTAATCTTGTCGAAAACTCCGGGAGCGTGCCACTTGGTCTGGTCTTTTTCGGCAGGACCATATCCCTTACCCTTAACCGTCAGACAGTGTAACAGCTTTGGCCCGGGAATACTTTTAAGATCCTTCAACACTTCGGTAAGATGACTGATATCGTTTCCATCTATCGGTCCGAAATAACGCAGCCCCAAGGATTCGAATAAATTGCTCTGTCGAAGTATTGCCGTTTTCATAACGGCTTCCACTTTGGATACCACCTCCTGGGCGCTTTTACCAAAGTTGCTCATCTTCCCAAGCATATTCCACACTTCATCCCTGAACTTGTTGTAGGTCTGAGAGGTGGTGATATCTGTGAGATACTCTTTCAGCGCGCCTACATTCGGATCGATGGCCATACAATTATCGTTCAGGATAATAAGAAGGTTCGAATCCGTAGCTCCTGCATGGTTCATTCCTTCAAATGCCATCCCGGCAGTCATGGCTCCATCGCCAATGATTGCGATGTGTTGACGTTCATAGTTTTGCTGTAAAGCCGATGCCACCGCCATACCTAAAGCCGACGAAATGGATGTAGACGAATGTCCTACTCCGAAGGCATCGTAAATACTCTCATTCCGTTTGGGGAAACCGGACAAGCCACCGTATGTACGATTAGAGTGAAAATCATCTCTGCGCCCTGTCAGAATCTTATGGCCGTAAGCCTGATGACCCACATCCCATACGAGCTGGTCATCGGGTGTATTAAAAACATAATGTAGTGCAACGCTTAATTCAACGACACCCAGGCTGGCACCAAAATGTCCTCCGTAAACCGAAACATTATCTATTATATACTGGCGTAATTCATTACATACCTGAGGCAATTTTGAAGGATCCAGCTTTCGTAAATCTTCGGGAGAATTGATTTTAGCCAGTAGTTTACCAGGTGTTATTAGCATATTAGAAGCCATTGAAAATCAGATCCTGTTATCTGACTATAATCCAAAAGGTTGTGCAAAATTAACTAAATCGTGAAAAGAAACCGACATTTATTTTTGTTGACTGGCCTTAAACAGCTTTTGCTTTTCCTCCTTCGTCAGACTTTCATATCCTGATTTTGAAATTTTATCGAGAATCATGTCAATTTCCGTCTGATTGGGCACTTCAATGGTGGTAGAAGATGAGCTTGTGGCAAATACATTTGAGCTGCGATATACCTGTTTTTCCCGGTAAGTCACCTGCATGGAGGGCCGCTTGCGGAACAAACCCGACCAGGCATTCATCACTGCGTAGATTGGTTTTCCCAGATCGGTTCCATTTTGCAACAACTTGATGAACAAATATCCAATCAGGGCGCCGCCCAAATGCGCTATGTTTCCACCGGCATTGGAACCTACTACTTCGGCAAGAGAAAGGATAATGTAAAACAGTGCTATAAACTTGATACGCACCGGACCCAGAAATATCAGATTAAAAGTATAATTCGGAAGCAAGGTGGAGGCGCCCACGGCAACAGAAAAAGCAGCTGCAGAAGCACCATGCAAAACCGAAACCTCAAGAACAGGTTTAAAATAAGGAATCAGATTATAGATCACCATGAAAAGAATACCACCGGCCAGCCCCCCCAGCAAATACAACGCGATAACCCGCTTAGACCCCAAATACTCATCTACCAACCGGCCAAACCAGTACAGGAAGAGCATATTGAACAAAATATGAAATATATCTACATGGACAAAGAAGTTGGTAAACAGCGTCCAGGGCTTGTACAAAAAGCTGTTTGTCGAAGCGGGCAGGAACAATTGATCCAATATCGCATCATAGATCCCTCGGGACTGCGAAAACGTCAAAACGATTTTTGCCAGGAGTAAGATCAAAAATATGGCCGAATTGATCAGAATGATCTTAACCAGCGAATTTTCGGATTTGGCGAACTCATTCTTTAAATCCCTTAAAATATTGTTCATTTTTCAATAGAAGTTTGTTTTGCGTGTACCCCAATATCGCAACAATATATATGCAAATAGCATTCCTCCAAGGTGAGCAAAATGTGCTACATTATCCGATGGAGCATTTTGAATTCCCGAATACAGCTCGTATAGCCCGTAAAATGTCACAAAGTACTTAGCCTTAATAGGAAACGGAATAAAAAGCATAAACAGTTCGGTGTTAGGAAACAGTAAACCAAACGCCATGAGAATACCAAAAATGGCACCCGAAGCGCCCACCATGGGAATATTGGCCATTGCCTGGTAATAACCTTTTACTGTACCAATACTCTTCTCAATATAGGCGGGATTGGTTGGATTTTCTTCAAAATTATTTACAAATTCGAGATTTGCTCTGTAAAATTCATTTGCGTGTTGCGTCATAAACTCTATCCAACCTTCCGGGGTAGGATTCTGAATATACAATTCCACCGCATCACGTAGTTGTGCATTCTCGAAATAACCGATAGCAGAGAATAAGAGACCCGCACCAATTCCGGTGAAAAAGTAGAAGAAGAGGAATTTTTGAGAACCCCACATCCGCTCTAGCAAAGGGCCAAACATAAAAAGCCCGAACATGTTACTGAACAAGTGTCCGATGTTCCCATGAAGAAACATGTAGGTAACAAACTGATAGGGCATAAATGCAGGTGAGAGCACTGGCCGCAATGCAAATCCATCTGAAAGAGTCAGTATGTTTTTGTCAACAAAATAAAAAAGTACATTGAGAATTAGTAAATTCCTTACAGATGGGGTTATGGCTAACATATCAATTCGAAATCAAATAATTAATTAAACGGGTTTTTGCTTACTGTATTTGCTTACCCTTTGAAAATACTGCTCAACTTGTCCATGGTCAATAATACGATGATAGACTCCCCGCCCGGCGTGCGGTTGGGATCGGTTGACGCAAATAGCTGATCAATCAGCGTATGTATTTCCACAAAAGATAGCTTCACCGCATAGCGCACAGAAAACCTGCGGGCCAGTGACCGGGACAGGCTTTCAGGTTTGTTCAATTTCAGGTCAGAGTAGCTTTGTTTAAGCTGCTCAACCAGCTCCTCAAACAAGTCCTGTTCACTTTCCTCGGGCAAATCAGCCGGAATTCCTCTTATGATCAATTCATTTGTCCCAAATTCATCAAACTCAAAACCCAGACTTCGTATTTCCTTTCGGGTCTCATTCACCAGCTGTATATCAGAATAGGTGAGGCGAATGGTTTTCGGAAACAGCAATTGCTGGCATGCTCCGTTTCTGTTGGTCAGCATCTTACGATAACGTTCGTATAGAATACGCTCATAAGCGGCTTTCTGATCAATCAGCATGATACCATCCTTGACCTGGGAAAGAATATAACGGTTGTGTAGCTGAAACAAAACGGCATCACTTTCAGGAGCCGAAATAACTTCCGACGCCATCCTGTTGATCTTACTTGCCACGGTCATCGATTGCTCCTGATATACCGGCCTGGAAACCGTGGTAGCCCCCATCTCAAACGCCGCAAGCTCTCTGCTGCTGCTATCTGTGTTCTGCAGCCCTTCAAACAGCTTGTTCCAATTGGTCAGATTGGATCTCGAAGTTCCTCCGTCCGACTTTTTCGATTGCGCTGCCCAGTCTGGCATGACCGTTCTGGGAACCATGTTGTGGTTTTGATCAATGGGCGAGGGATTGAGAAAATTGATGTTATCCTCAAAATCGATAGACTGCGATAAGTTATACACCCCGACCGCCTTCTTCACTGCGGCCATAACGATGGCATAAACCGACCGTTCATCGTCAAACTTAATCTCCGTTTTGGTAGGGTGAATATTAATGTCAATGTGCGAAGGGTCTATCTCAATAAATAACACGTAAAACGGATGGCTGCCTTCGGCGATGGTACCATCGAAGGCACTAATCACCGCATGGTGCATATAACTGTGCTTGATAAAGCGGTCATTGACGAAGAAGAATTGTTCTCCTCTGGTTTTCTTCGCAAATTCCGGCTTACCGATGTATCCCCTTACACTAATATAGGACGTATCCTCCTGGCAGAACGCTAGTTGTTCCCGATAATTACGTCCGTAAATATCCACAATCCTCCTGACCAGCTTACCTGGCAAAAGGTTAAAAACCTCCGTATCATTATGATTTAAAGAAAACCCAACCTCAGGATGCGCCAGGGCAATCCGCTGAAATTCATCAAGTATATGGCGCATTTCAACCGGGTTGGACTTTAGAAAATTACGCCTTGCCGGTACATTAAAAAATAGATTTTTGACACTCAGGTTCGTCCCAACAATACAGGCAACGGGCTCTTGTGTTTTTATTTCTGAACCTTCGATCCTGATCAGGGTTCCCAACTCAACGTCTGCCTGACGGGTTCGCAGCTCTACCTGGGCCACCGCAGCAATTGACGCCAATGCCTCTCCACGGAATCCCATGGTCCGGATCCTGAAGAGGTCTTCAGACTGGCGGATTTTTGAAGTCGCATGGCGTTCAAACGACATTCTCGCATCCGTCTCGGACATGCCGGTACCGTCATCAATGATTTGTATCAAAGTACGCCCGGCTTCTCTCAGGATCACCTGAATATTTCCTGCTTTCGCGTCAATCGCATTCTCCAGCAACTCTTTTACCACCGAAGCGGGCCGCTGAACTACTTCACCGGCAGCGATCTGATTGGCAATAGAGTCGGGCAATAACTGGATAATATCGAAAGAAGGCATATTGCGGATTTCAGTTTGTCTTTTCAGTAACAAATTAACAAATTTTTTTTTAGAGCAAAGAGATTTGCCGGAAGGCGCGGGAAGTGAAAACCTTATTTAGGTGCAATACAAGCCGAATAGTTATATTTAATATTGAAACTTTTACAGATATTAAACTTTTTCTTGCCGACTTTGCGTTATTATTTTAATAAAAATTTATACTTTAGGGCTCTGAACCCTTCGCTAAATTAACCCACGGATATGAAGACACCAGTGTTTAAAAAATTCAACATCACGATGGCCCTTCAATGGCTCATTTTCATGCCTGTTATCCTTCCATTGTGTGTGATATTCGGGGCTGTACAGGGTGTGGTGAATATGGTCGAGAAGATGGCTCAGCGCATGTGGATTGATATGGAGCTATAGCGAGTAATACGCTGTACTACCACAGTATGATTTACAAGTGACTATGTGTTAAAAATAACCTAATAAATATAAAACAAGAGAGCTGGAAATCAATTTCCAGCTCTCTTGTTTTATGATGTGGTGACAGACTAAAACTTCCACCTGACGAAGGCTTCCATCGCTTCGTACTCCGCCAGTCCCAGGTCATCATACAAATGCGCGGTGGCCCGGTTGCGCTCCTCAGCCCGTTGCCAAAACTCCCTGGCATCTTCACCCTGGAATACAACACCATCTTTCTGAGACTGGTGCTTAAATATTCCCTGGCGCTTTTTAAGTACCTGGTCGGGGCTCATCGGCACAGCCATTTCAATTTCATGAATATCCCATTCGGCCCATGCACCGCGGTAGAGCCATACCCAGCAGTCTTTCATAAAGTTTTTATGCTTTGAGCGTTGAAGAGCCGCTTCGATCGCATCCCAGCAAACTTTGTGCGTGCCGTGCGGATCGGCAAAATCGCCCGCTGCGTAAATCTGATGCGGTTTGATTTCCTCGATCAGGTTTTCAATAATCTTGATGTCCTCTTCTCCAATAGGATTTTTTTGAACTGTGCCTGTTTCATAAAACGGCATGTTTAAAAAATGCGCTTGCTTAACAGGAATACCAACAAACCGACAGGTAGACTTGGCTTCCCCTTTACGTAAAAGGCCTTTAACTGTCCTGATTTCTGGGGTGTCGATTTCACTATCCTTGGTATGTCTCAAAAATTCTTTCGCATCCTCAAACAGCTTATTAGCCTCCGTATTGTTGATACCGAACTGGTTGTTGAAATCTACGACAAAATCAATAAACCGAAGTGCCTCATCATCTGCAACTGCGATATTTCCGGAGGTTTGGTAGGCCACATGCACCTCGTGGCCCTGATCCACCAATCGCTGGAACGTACCGCCCATTGAAATAATATCATCATCGGGGTGAGGGCTAAAAATAAGAACCCGTTTTTTGGCTGGCTGTGCTCGTTCCGGACGATTGGTATCGTCGGCATTGGGCTTGCCACCGGGCCAGCCCGTAATGGTGTGTTGTAACTGATTAAAAACATTGATATTGATTTCGTAACCAGCACCATATTGTGCCAGCAAATCACTCATACCATTGTCATTGTAATCCTTATCTGTCAGCTTTAAAATGGGCTTCTCGAGAATATTAGAAAGGTGGGTAACCGCCTTTTTGATCATCTTATTGTCCCAAACAACGGAATCAACCGCCCAAGGTGTTTTGACCCTTGTCAGTTCAGATGCGGCACTTTCATCCAATATAAATGATACATCCGGATGAGCCTGCAGATACGATGCCGGGTTACGCTCTGTAACGGGACCCTCTACTGCACCCCTGATTACAGATGCTTTACGCTCACCCCACGCAAGCAGCACCACACGCCGGGCACTCAATATGGGTGAAACCCCTAATGTAATTGCCTTACGGGGTACCTTGTGAAGGCCTCCAAACTCCATCGCAGCGGCGGCACGGGTAGAATGGTCGAGTGTAATCAGCCTGGTACGGGCGTTGATCAACGAACCAGGTTCGTTAAAACCTACGTGTCCGTTACCTCCAATACCTAAAAGTTGAAAATCCAGTCCGCCAGCAGCGTGGATCTTATTCTCATACGATGCACAATACTCCCTCAGTAAGGCAGGCGGAACAGTCCCGTCCGGTAGAAAATAATTCTCCTTTGGAATATCCACATGATCAAACAGCTGTTCTTTCATGAACCGGTGATAACTATAAATGGAGTCGGGCTCCATGGGATAGTATTCATCCAAATTGAAGGAGATCACATTTTTGAAACTTAGCCCCTCCTCCCTATGCATTTTCACGAGCTGAGCATAAACAGTCTTTGGCGATGACCCTGTGGCAAGACCCAGAACACAAAGTTTCCCTTCCGCCTGTTTCTTTCGGATCAATGCCGATATTTCCATCGCTACGGCATTTGACGCATCTTTGGAGTTTGAGAAAATTTGGGTAGGTATTTTTTCATACGTGATGGGCTGGCCAACACTTCCGCCACTTGAAACCTGGGCATCATCTGCAGCTTGCATGAGGATGGTTTCCTGATTTAGCGCTTTTAGATCCATTTTTGATTGAGAAAATTTATGTAAAGAGTTAAGGACAAACCTCCGGGCAAAACTTTATCAGAAGGGAGTTGGTAACCTGACAAGTATATCAAAATTTTAAACCCAACAACAAATAACAAAACTATAACAACGTGCTCCCTAAAATAATGGGGAAATTAATACATCGTTTTTACAAATGTAGCATGTGTTCGTAAACATTGCAGCTTTTTCCCATGATTTGCGATCAAGAATCGCAAGCTGCTTTCCGAACGGAAAGTTCATTTCCGGGTACAAAAGTACGATTGATGTGGAATATTATTAAAAAAATTTAAAAATAGTTTTTCAGGAGTTGCCTTCCTTTAAACTGAACGACTTTTGACAATAAGCACGAACCTAGTCCTACACAAAATTGAAGCGGAGAAACTCCTCCAGATTTTTTCTTTCCACAAGATTTGGTCGTATTTTTGCGCCTTGTTCTAAAAAACGTCACATAATCTTCTGTTAATCCCATGTCTACACTCACAAGCGTTGAACGTGATACCACCATTTTTGACTTAATTCAAAAGGAAAATCTTCGTCAGGAGTCAGGAATAGAGCTTATTGCTTCTGAAAATTTTACGTCCAAACAAGTGATGGAGGCTGCAGGAAGTGTGCTTACCAACAAATATGCAGAAGGCCTGCCAGGAAAACGCTATTATGGCGGTTGTGAGGTTGTGGATGAAATTGAACAAATCGCCATTGACAGACTCAAGGAATTATTCGGTGCAACCTGGGCAAATGTGCAGCCCCACTCAGGAGCACAAGCCAACACAGCCGTGTTTCTGGCATGTCTCAACCCTGGTGATACAATCATGGGATTTAACCTTGCGCATGGCGGTCACCTCTCACATGGATCTCCGGTAAACATTTCAGGTAAATACTTCAAACCGGTATTTTATGGTGTAGAAGCCGAAACCGGTCTTATTGATTGGGATAAAGTAGAAGAAACAGCCGTTAAAGAAAAGCCGAAACTATTGATATGTGGCGCATCGGCCTATAGCCGCGACTGGGATTATGAACGCCTTCGTGCCATTGCCGATCAGATAGGAGCCGTACTCATGGCAGATATCGCGCATCCTGCGGGACTTATCGCCAAGGGGCTTTTGAAGGACCCTTTTGACCATTGTCATATTGTTACCACTACCACGCACAAAACTTTACGCGGCCCACGCGGTGGCGTCATCATGATGCGTAACGATTTCGAAAATCCATTCGGAATCACAACCCCCAAAGGCCAGCTTCGGATGATGTCTTCTCTCCTGGATTCTGGTGTATTCCCTGGAACTCAGGGTGGGCCATTGGAGCACATCATTGCTGCAAAAGCAATTGCTTTCGGAGAAGCGCTGAGCGAGGGCTACTATAACTACGCATCGCAGGTAGCTAAAAACGCACAGGCCATGGCTAAGGCATTTGTTGGCAAAGGGTACAAAATCATTTCTGGCGGAACAGACAACCACCTGATGTTAATTGACCTGCGGACAAAAAATGGTATTGACTCCGGACTAACCGGCCGACTTGCAGAAAACACTTTAATTAAAGCAGATATTACGATCAATAAAAATATGGTACCATTTGATGATAAATCACCAATGGTCACTTCTGGTATCCGGGTTGGTACAGCTGCCATGACGACCCGTGGTTTGGTGGAGTCGGACATGGAACGTATTGTGGACCTCGTGGATACAGTGCTGACCCATAACGACAACGACGCCAAGATATCTGCCGTTAAAGAAGAAGTAAATACCTGGATGAAAGATTTTCCGCTTTACAGCTAAGCTGTCCAATTGAAGATTCTAACTGCGTAATGGTACTGACAAAGTATCTGTTACGCAGTTTTTTTTGCTATTTAGTCAGTGACTTTGTCGTTTTCGATCGTGCATCCCGTCGCTTGTATAGAACAAGTTTCAAAGCGAATCGGGATCGAATGTCAAACCAAATGTTTAAGTATCTAAAGAATTGTTACCTAACATGTTTTGACTTACTAAAGTTTTCATAACTTTGCACTCCAAAATACGAATTCAATTGACATGAGCAAGAAAGATACGGATGAGTCCGGGTTTGAAATTATTGAAACACCGGAGGCATTGGCCGGACAAATCAGTAAAGCGGAAGTTTTTTTCCTCAAAAATCGTAAAGTTCTTTTAGGCATAGGCGGAGCTGTTCTTCTTGCTGTGGTTGCATTTGCAGGGTATCGTTTCTACATTGATGGCCAGGAAGGAGCGGCACAGGCTGCACTATCAGGAGTGGTGTATGATTTTGAAGCCGACTCTTTGCAAAAAGCATTGAACGGAAGCGGCGGTAATGAAGGTCTTTTGGCTATAGCCGACGGATACAAGGGAACAGATGCAAGTAACCTGGCTCATTTTTACGCTGGTGTGGCGCTCCTGAAGCAGGGCAAATTCGATGATGCCATCAGTCATCTTCAATCATTCAGTTCCTCCGATCTTTTGGTTCATGCACGGGCTCAATCGCTGATTGGTGACGCCTATATGGAAAAGAATCAGCCTCAGGAAGCAATTTCCTACTACCAGAAATCAGCTGATTACGAAAAGAACGAATATTTCACGCCGGTATATCTGATGAAACTTGCTCTTGCACAAGAGAAGACCAATCAGATTTCAGATGCAATCAACACATATAAACGGGTAATCGACGAGTTTCCACTTTCTTCCGAGGTAGTAAATGCCAAGAAGTTTATGGGGTTACTGGAAGGACAAGCCGGCAAGTAATGGGAAACCATTCTGTTCTGAAAAAGGATAAAGCCGCTACCGGTTTTATCCTTTTTTTGTTATTACCAATTATAATCATTTTAAATTTATTCCCTTTTCAAGTATGTCGAGTGCAGATAAAAACCTCAGCGTGTTCATGACCGAGAATCTACCGGATATCAGCGAAAACAGATTTGCTCTTGTCGTGGCAGAATGGAATAATGAGGTTACAGAAAAACTGTTTCAGGGAGCCTACGACACCTTAATCCGGTACGGAGCAATACCTGACAACATACTTCGGGGTAACGTTCCGGGAAGTTTTGAACTCACCCTCGGAGCACAATGGTTTGCGCTTCGTGAAGATGTGGACGCCGTCATTGCGCTGGGGGTTGTGATCCAGGGCGAAACCAAGCACAACGATTACATCAACCATGCCGTAGCTCAGGGAATTACTAACGTAAGCTTAAAAACATCAAAACCTGTTATTTTTGGTGTATTGACTCCCAATAATATGGAACAGGCTGTTGATCGTGCCGGAGGGGTTCACGGTAATAAAGGAGACGAAGCGGCTATGACTGCCATCAAGATGCTTGGGCTGAAAGACAAAATATCCATTGGAAAGTAGCGTAATGTCATTCATGGTCATGAGTTGCCAGATATGGTCATTTGTTGTGATCAGCTGTGAGGCTTCGCCGAAAACAACTCCTTACAAATCTTGACAACACGTGACGAGAGATGACAACATCTGACAATTCCTGACAAAAATTTACACATTCAAAACCCAATAATTAGTTACTTATGCAAGTCTGGAAATTTGGAGGTACCTCCGTAGGCAAGCCCGAACGTATGCATTCTATCCGTGATCTTTTGGCTACCGATCCCAGCCGTAAAATCGTGGTTCTTTCGGCTCTTTCGGGTTCTACCAATGCACTGATCGCGATTGGTGAATCGGCTAAAGCAAATAATGAGTCATCTGCCACGGCTCAAATCAATGACCTGAAAGCGCATTACGACAGTTTTATAAAAGAACTTTACGCTACTGAAACCGGGCTCAGCACGGGCCAGGATATTGTTGATAGCGAATTTGGATACATTCGTTCTCTTGTAAGCATAAAACCTTTCTCACAAAAACAGGAAAAAGAGCTGGTTGCTGAAGGAGAATTGCTGAGCACGAAAATGTTTCAGGCTTATCTCGAAGAAAAAGGGGAAAGTTCAGTACTTTTTCCAGCACTGGACTTCATGCGCATTGATGCCGACGGCGAGCCCGAATTAGCTGCAATCGAGGAAAAACTCGTTGCCATGCTGGAACAGCATCCCGACAAACAAACTATTGTTACACAGGGCTTCATATGTAGAAACCCGCGTGAAGAAGTGGACAATCTGAAACGCGGTGGATCGGATTACACGGCTTCCCTGATTGGTGGAGCCATCCGTGCGGAGGAAATTCAGATCTGGACAGATATCGACGGCATGCACAACAACGATCCCCGGATCGTAAAGCGCACCTTCCCCATTCGCGAGCTCACATTTGAAGAAGCGGCTGAACTGGCCTATTTTGGTGCCAAAATTTTACATCCAAGTACCATTACACCCGCAAAGTTGCGCGGTGTTCCGGTGCGCCTGAAAAACACCATGCAGCCGGAAGCGCCCGGAACTTTGATCGCTAACCAGTCTACCGACCGGGAGATTAAGGCGATTGCCGCAAAAGACAACATTACTGCCATTTATATTCATTCCACCCGTATGCTGAATGCCTACGGCTTTCTTCGTAGGGTGTTTGAAATTTTTGAAAAATACAAGACACCGGTGGATATGATCACCACCTCGGAAGTGTCGGTATCGGTTACGATTGACAATCCTGAAAATCTGGAACAAATTACGGCTGAACTACGTGAATTTGCTGATTTAGAGGAGCATGACCTCGATCAGAACATCATTTGTATAGTAGGAAATTTCAGTGCCGACAAGGAAGGAATAGCTTTAAAGGTGCTTGATGCCATGAAAAATATTCCTATACGAATGATTTCGTACGGCGCCTCGGAGCACAATCTTTCGTTGTTGATACACTCTAAATACAAGGCTGAGGCTTTGAACGTACTTAATGAAAGGCTATTCTATTATGAGGATGCCATGAAGGATATTTTCAGTGCACCTTAATTGTATTTTCCTGTCAATATAAATTAATCATCCTATTTGGCTGAAAGCCGGAGCCGACAGCTAACCAAAACCATGTTACAAACCACCTTTATCCGCGATAACAAGGAATTAACCATCGCCGGATTAATCAAAAAGCATTTTAAGGATGCTGAGCAAGCCGTTGACCGGATCATTGACCTGGACCAGAAACGCCGCGAGGCACAGCAACAGCTCGATGATGTGTTGACACAAGCTAACCTCAAGGCAAAGGAAATCGGAGCCTTACTAAAAGCTGGGAAAAAAGAGGAGGCTGATGCATCAAAGGCTGAAACCGCCGTATTGAAAGAACGCTCGAAAGAATTGGAAGAGTTGCATAAGCACATGGAAGCAACTTTGCAGGATGAGCTGGTAAAGCTTCCGAATCTTCCCCATGTGAGCGTTCCGGAAGGTCGCACCGCAGAAGACAATGTAACGGTACTCGAAAGTGGGGTGAAGCCCGTCCTACCGGAAAATGCGCTGCCTCACTGGGAGCTGATTAAAAAACTCGGTGGGAACAACGCTCCCATTATTGATTTTGAATTAGGTAACAAGATTGCGGCAGCAGGTTTCCCTGTTTACAAGGGAAAAGCAGCGCGCTTGCAAAGGGCAATGATCTCTTTCTTTCTGGATGAAGCAGGAAAAGCCGGCTACACCGAGATACAACCTCCAATTGTTGTCAATGCCGACTCTGGCTTTGGCACCGGGCAGCTACCCGATAAAGAAGGCCAGATGTATCATGATGCTGCGGATGATTTGTACCTGATCCCGACAGCGGAAGTTCCTGTTACAAATCTTTACAGGGATGTCATTGTTTCCGAAGCCCATTTACCTGTTAAAAACGTGGCCTACACACCGTGCTTTAGAAGAGAAGCAGGCAGCTGGGGTGCACATGTTCGGGGATTGAACCGGTTACACCAATTCGACAAAGTGGAGATCGTGCAGGTCAGAAAGGCCGAAGAATCCTATGAGGCATTACAAGAAATGTCTAACCACGTGCAGGGTTTACTTGAAAAGCTGGAGCTACCCTTCCGCATCTTAAGACTTTGTGGCGGGGATATGGGTTTTACTTCTGCATTGACATTCGACTTTGAGGTGTGGTCTGCAGGCCAGGAACGATGGCTGGAATGTAGCTCCGTTTCCAACTTTGAAACTTATCAAGCCAACCGCCTTAAACTTCGCTATAAAAATGCGGACAAAAAGACGCAATTACTTCATACACTGAATGGATCCGCGCTTGCCTTACCACGTATACTGGCCGCACTACTTGAAAATAACCAGCAAATGGATGGTACAGTAAAAGTACCCGCGGTACTGGTACCCTACTGCGGTTTCGACGTAATAGAATAGTATTTTTGTTTGATAAAATATCCCGGCCTTCATGAAAATGGAGGCCTTTTTTCTAGGTTTAGCAATGCAGGTATTCCGGCCTTTTCCATAATAAGCTTTCCTACTTTTTCTGAAGCAATACCGGGCTCCATCAAAAAGGTATTTTCAAAATCATTGCCTACAATTTTGGTTCGAAAACAATGAAAAAACACGTTCGACGAGTCCGTATAATGGTCCAGTAATTCCAGCAGATGGGTTGATACCATGAACATGGAATCTTTGAAATTGGCAAATCCATTCAAAACTGTCTGAGAACAATGCAGCGCATCCTGCTGATTGGTCCCTCTGAACAATTCGTCAATAATAATGACGCACTTTTGACGGCTCCTAAGAGCCTGGGCCATTTCTTGTACACGCATCACCTCATTGTAAAAATGACTGTAACCCAGGTTTATATCATCGGAAAGGTGAATGGAGGTAAAAAATCTGTCCAGAAAAGAAAGCCTTACCGACTCCGCGGGTACCGGCCCGCCCAGGTGAGCAAGGTATAAGACAATGCCGCATGTTTTCAAAAAAGTTGTTTTACCACTGGTGTTTGCACCTGTGAGCAAGCATATGCCCGAATTGCCACGGATTGAAAAGTGGTTACGAACGCAGCCTTCAACCAAAGGGTGCCAGCTATTACTCATCTCAAAGCAACTATCCTCTGTCACGAATTCGGGATAGCACAGGCCGTACTCTGCACATGCCTTCGCTATGGCGGTGAGCGCGTCAAGCTTATAATAGATATCCAGAATTCGCCGGAAGGATTCCTTTTTCTGTTTCCTCAAATAGTAATCCAGATAAAACGTAGCACCTTTGGATGGATCTATGCTCCCCCTACTTGCGTGGACTTTGAGAACAGCAGCGTCTAAGAAGGACTTTACAAAAGCAAAATCTTCCTCCAATTCACCCACCGGTGCGTTATCCTGACACCGGGAGATCATTTCCTTTAAAGCACCAAGTACCTTAAATGTTTCAGCAAGGCCACTTTCAATGTGACTATATTCGGCTGGATTTCTATAGGCAAAAACCATCGTTTGAAACCAGTGCTGGAATACGTCCTGCGACATGGTATGTGCAATATTACTACTGTAATAACTTTCTGCCGCAGCCACATATGCGTGGGAAACGTCTACCTGCCACAAACTCCGATTTGAGGAAATAGTCTTCAAAAGCTGTTGGGCAGAAACGGTTTCAACCAAGCTATTCTTCGGCGTTCTGATCATGGTCTTAAGCAGATCGCGGCCACCGTAAGAAATGGTTTTGTCAAAATACTTAAGAATGGTGCTTTCACAGTGCTTTTCAGATACGATCTGAAGCTCATATAAAGTGTGTTCACCAACAGGTTGCATATGGGACGTTTAGGTATCTCCAAAAATACCCGGTTCCGGGAAAGCCATCCCGTTAAAGAAAGTTAAAAATCGTTGACAGGTGTCGATGGGCTTGTTAAAAAAACCTAATGAAAACGCATGCCTACTTTTTACCGTTATCTTGCGCCAAAAATTATGACTGATCGGATCCGGCTCATCTTTCTCTTTTATCGATCATTCGCTGTATTCTCTGGTGCCATTTCCTTGGCTTTGTGGACGCTTGCCGGCTATGCGCTGAATGAGCAGTTCTGGAGATTTTTACCCCTGTATATCTTGTTGAAGATTCTGACAAATAGCCTCATCTGGTACCATTCCCGAAAGTATCATGCTGAAAGAATGTTATTTTATTCCAATAAAAATATTTCCGAAACCACACTCTTTGTCTCGGCCTTTCTTTTGGATGCCGGTTTGTTTTTTCTCCTGGTAGCTTTTATCAGTATACTATTGTAATCAACCTCAGGCATGAATCGAGTACTTGAAGCAGATAGCATGTGGCTGGAATATGACAGCCGAAAAATATTGCAAAGCATCTATCTCAAACTGGAAACCGGAAAAATTACAGGTCTACTGGGAAGAAACGGAATCGGAAAGTCTAGTCTTCTAAGGATGATATTCGGTACCTTACGAGGCCAAAGCCAGTCGGTACGTGTGGATGGACGGTACTTTTCACACCCATACCTGGAAAAAGATCTGATTCGATACCTGCCACAGCATCGTTTTATTCCGCTTTATCTTCGGCTCAAACAAGTCTGTTCAATTTACCAGGTACGCTTCGATGAAATGAGTAATCATTTCCCAGAGATAAAACCATTCTATACCGAACGATTGGGCTCCCTATCCGGAGGAAATATAAGATTGTTTGAGACCCTCATCATTCTTTTTTCTCCAGTACCTTTTGTGCTATTGGACGAGCCATTCACACACTTGTCTCCTGTTGTTGCAGAGCGCCTTTCCGCCCTCATCAAGGATCAAAAATGCCACAAAGGAATTATGCTTTCAGATCACCTTTATCAGCATGTTCTGGATTTGAGCGATGAGCTCTACCTCATAGCTCCGGGTGGGCGAAGTGTGCATCTCCAAAATCCCGGGGAAGAGTTACGGCAATTCGGTTACACGGCCTGATCTGCGCTTGTGAGGAAATGCCAGCCAGACAAAATATCCTGTGAGTATTATAATAGCCCATTGCATCAGGTAATCAATAAGGTAGTCTGGTTTTAAGACAATGCCAGCAGGCCGAAGATATTTCACCATGCCTAGCCTCCACCAGTACGAAGGATGTATGACACATAGCACATTGAAAATCAACAATAAAACCACCTGCGTTTTGTTATCCCAGTCAATTACATAAAAAACAAGAGGAATCAGAAACAGAAAGATGTAATTGCTGTACGCGCTTTGCTGAACCACCATCATGGTGGCATACAGCACGATCCACACCCTCGAAAGCATTACCCGGAAATCAGCGTTTTGTAAGCGCCATGCCGCAATACAAGCCAGGCCCACAGACGAGAACAAGCCGATCCAATTCCAAAATTTTTCTCCTGCTCCAATACTATTAAAAAACCACGGGTTAAGCACAGAAATAAGGTTGGGCGCACGTAACACTTTGGCCTCATCCAACGGTTGCATGAATTCCATACCAACCAAGGGATATAGTATTCCCAATGAAATGACTCCAACGATAACCATTGGAATTAAAAACTTTACTTTCTGCTTTTCGATCAGGAACAATGGTACCAGAATCAAAACAAAAATCGCTTTTGTAAACAGAAGCCCTAATGCAAGAATCAAGGCATACCAGCTCACCCTTAGCGTTCGCACCCGTACGAGGTACGCGGATACCACAAACATCCACATCCATACATCCTCCTGGGCGGCAATAATGCAGAGTACCAAGGATCCAGGAAGCAGAAAATAAATCATCGATTTGAAATGAAACTCCCCTTTGGACTGAAAAGACCGGAAAAAGTGCCAGGAGAGGAGCATAGCCAAGCCGTCCATCAGGGCCATGGTCAAAACAATCATTTTGGGACTGTACCACAATTTGAGCCATATACCCAAAAAATAAGGATACAGCGGAGAATATGGGGACCAGAAATCGCGGTACACCACCTGCCCAACCGAGGCCTTACTACCCTCATCCCAAAATCCGTTTACGTCGGAAGTGGGGGCGAAATTGGCCAGCAGATAAATAACAACAAAGGGGATCAGGCGGGTAAAAATCCAACCCAGTCCTAAAACAGCGTGCGTATTTTTAGAATCAAGCCACTCGGAGATGTATTTCTTCCTCAACAGTAGCAGACCCAGAAGTAGGGTGGATAGCAGACTGATCCCTAATTTTGCTAAAACAATATTCATGCAGCGTAGATGGTTTTAGGAAATACAACGTGCCGGTAGGTTTCCCTCAACATCCAGAAAAAGCAAAGTACATTCAAAATCTGAAGAACGTACTCAAAAAGGAAGGCGATGTTACCGAACTGAGAGAATGATGTGTAGGCAGGCTGACCAATGTAAACCCATACAAAAGGCTGTACCACAGTAAGCCAGTTAACAGCGATCAAAATAACGACGTGGAGTGTTTTCCGAATGTCAATAATTTCGAACAGGACGGCCATCAGATATGCTATCAGATAAGCGCCCATGGCGCTGGCCTGGAAGATCATCATACAAGCAAAACATGCAATAAACAGGCCTGGCAAAACGTCGCTGATGTGACGCCGCCTAGCCTTCATGGCCATGTACACAGGAACAAAAACGGTAAACAAAAGCCCAAACCAGTTGATCATGGTGGATTTTTTTTCATTGATGTGAAAAATTATCTCAACAAATGGCCGTGTTATGGAAAATAAATTGGGAGTCATTAACTGCTCCGTGTGTTGAATCGGCATTAAAAATAAGTCTCCTATCTGCCAGTATAAAAAGCCAACGGCTGGCAAGCCCACGGCTGCCATGACAAGCAACATCTTTACAGGCTTTTTTACCATTACCAAAATGGCTGGCAAAAGAAAAATGAAAGTCACTTTAATGGTGAGCAGCGTCAAAGCAAAAAGAAGTCCTATACCCACCTCGTAATTCTCTCTGTTTTTGATTGTATACCTCCAGATCAGTAAAGCTGCCCCCCAAAACCACACTTCCTCCTGCCCATCTACGAGGATATACATAAATCCTGCCGGTAAAAGCAAATACAGCACCGCTAACTGCAATGCCCTTTCGCTTCGGTTTTTGTAGGTTTGGTAAGTCAGCCACAAAATCCCGCCTTCGATAACCACCATAAACAGCACAATAGCGCGTGAATTATGCCAGATCCAAACCGGCAAACTAATAATGTACGCATACAGAGGTGCGTGATAGGACCAAAAATCCCGGTAAACAAACCCTCCACTTTTAGCAGCCTCGGCTTTGTAAAAGAAGAACGGAACATCACCCCTCGGGAGCTCATTAAATATCAGAAAGATCCCTATCCAGGGAATCAACCTCAGTAAAATAAAAGTTAACGAAAAAACAAGCCCTTCACGCCTTGCCTGCCACTTTACAAAAAGATCAGATCTGCTGATCACCCAAAATATGCCTGAAGTCAGAACAAGGTTTATCAACAGCTTGATATAAAATACAGTAAGAATTGGCATATTGAATTTAATGGCTATCAAAATTCCGCTCAGCGCGGTTAAATCAAATCAGGTCGCAAACTTAAGACATCTTTCAAACAATGTGGGCAGTAAAACAAAGTTTTAAAAACACAGAAACCCGTATGCTTGCATACTACTTTACAAACGTCTATTTTTGAGGCCTAATTATTCACAACAAGTCACACCATTTATGCCATATACGTCACCATTGACCGGGATGGATTTTAATCCAAGTGAAGAACACGAAGCCGTGCGATTCGCTGCCAGAGATTTTGCTCAAAACGAATTACTTCCAGGAATCATTGAGCGGGATAACGCACAAAAATTCGATCCTGAACTGATCAATAAAATGGGCGAATTGGGTTTTCTCGGAATGATGGTGGCACCTGAATACGGAGGAGGCGGCATGGACACGCTTTCTTATGTAATTGCCATGGAGGAAATTTGCAAAGTAGACGCGTCCGCTGGAGTCATTATGTCCGTGAATAACTCGCTTGTTTGCTGGGGACTGCAAGAATTTGGTACTGAGGCGCAAAAGCAGAAATATTTGGTTCCACTTGCCACAGGCGAGGTCATTGGTGCATTTTGTCTCTCAGAGCCGGAGGCTGGATCCGATGCGACTTCGCAACACACCACCGCTACTCTCAACGGTGACCATTACGTTTTGAACGGAACCAAAAACTGGATCACCAATGGCAACTCCTCCTCTACCTGCCTGGTAATCGCACAGACGAATCCGGAAAAACAGCATCGGGGAATAAATGCTTTCATTGTCGAAAAAGGAATGTCGGGTTTTGTGGTTGGTAAAAAGGAAGACAAAATGGGTATCCGAGCGTCAGACACACACACGCTTATGTTCAACGACGTGAAGGTACCTATGGAAAACAGAATTGGAGAAGATGGTTTCGGCTTTAAGTTTGCAATGTCTACATTAAATGGCGGACGTATCGGTATAGCCGCGCAGGCTTTGGGCATTGCAGCAGGCGCATTCGAGCTATCGCTATCGTATTCCAAAGAAAGAAAAACATTTGGCAAACCGATCAGTGATCACCAGGCAATCCAGTTTAAACTAGCGGAAATGGCCACACGCATTGAGGCCGCACGATTGCTCGTTTATAAAGCGGCCCGGCTAAAAGACGAAGGTAAAGATTACATTAAAGCGGCGGCTATGGCCAAGCTTTACGCCTCCGACGTAGCCATGTGGGTCACAACCGAAGCAGTTCAGATTCATGGAGGTTATGGGTATGTAAAAGAATACCATGTGGAACGGCACATGCGGGATGCAAAAATCACCCAGATTTATGAGGGTACCTCTGAAATACAAAAACTTGTAATCGCCCGTGAGCTCTTAAAATAACTCCATTTTTCCCTTTGCCTTCATTTTATTCTAAATGTTGGACAAATTTCATGGCAAAATATCACTTTTTTTCAAAATTTTGTTTAAATATGCTTGTATTAGTTTTGTACAATTTATTAGATTTGTACAAAATTAGAATTATTGGGCAAGAAGTCCCTTAAATATATACAAGCATGGAAGACTATAATAAGATTATTGAGTCGCTGGGGGTAAAATTTGTCAAGGCGCGTCATATTCGCATTTTGCAACCCATCACCATTAAGAACTTCTATGATGTACAGAATTCGCTTACGATTCTGTACGATGGTGAAGTTTCTTTTGGTACGGAAGATTCCCAAAAAGTAGAAGAAGGTGATATGCTTTTTATCCCTGGTGGAAAGCATGCCACCGTTACCTATGGTAACACAGTGTCGGCCAAAACCGTATCGAACGAGGAATTTCTTACCAACCGCGATAACTATATCGAATCAGGGCACGATCCGGTGCTGATTGGTAAACTTCCCAATTCTTTTGGATTAATTTCATTTGAGGCAAAGGTTTTTGATACCGTTAACTTCTTTACGTCACTGGATGTTCCCCCCTTCCTGATCAAAAGAGATGATCAGATTGCGGCCACCATTAACCAGATACTGACTGAAGATATGCTGGATACGCCAGGTAAAGGACGTATCATCAAAATCAAAACAGAAGAAGTGGTTATTGAGATCATTCGTTACATTCTCAAAAACAAGTTGTTTGTCGAGCAGCTTGTTACCAACAGCACTTACTTCAAAGATCCACGTCTGATCGACATTTTCGCCTATATCAAAGACAATCTGGGTGGAGATCTTTCCAACAAAGTGCTGGCCAATGTGGCTAATGTTTCGGAAGATTATGTAGGACAATACTTCAAAATGCTGACAGGTATCAATCCTCAGGATTATATTGAATACCAACGCATGGAAAAGGCAGTTGATTTACTTCGTACATCAAAGAAAAGTATCCGCGCAATCGGATCCGATGTGGGCTACAAGGACACTGCCTACTTCTGCCGCCGATTCAAAATGATGTTTGGTATTCCGGCTGGGAAAATGCGCCGGCGCGAATCCCTGATGAATGTATAGATCGTATTCAGGTAATTGACAATAAGAGGAGTTGGCTATAAAAGTTGACTCCTCTTCTATTTTCGTACAAATCGAATTGTATCGGCTACCGTGAGTAATGGTTCAGAAAGACTGGGCAGAAAACTAAGCTCAGCGCTACTGTACGGGCGTCATTTGCATCATGGAAACTTTCCAGTTACCGCCTGCCCTGGCACAAACTGCCATAAAAGCTATTTCCCCATCAAAGCTGGCATTTTCAACCTTTGCCCTGACGTTCCAGGAACCCGTGACCACGGTTACATCGCTGAAATTCCTGCTCCGTAGTCCTGAGAGCATTCCAGATTCGACTTTCAGGTACCCTTTTGCGATAGAAGCGATCAGCAGGTCCCGGTTTATTTCCCTGCCCTGAAAACTAATGATGGAGAAATCATTTGCCAACACATTAGTCAGAGAATTTCCATCTTTTTCCAGAATTGCCTGAAAAAGTATTTGTACACCATCCGTAGCATCTGTCGGCTGCCTGTAGGTTGTCTGAGCATTGGTTACCAGGTACGAGCAAACGATCAAAAATGTTAAGATTATTTTTTTCATGTTTAAAAGATCGGGATGTGCAAAATCAATTGAAACCCAATTTATCATAAATTTTCTTTAAAGTTCTGATATAAAGTGCCTTTGCGTAAAGTTTATAATTATGCGTTCCAAACAGTTGTAATTTTGTCGGTTCTATGACTAGCTTCGCACATTCGAATGTATTTGATCTACTGATGAAAAGTATTGTGATAAACCGATTGACCTACCTGGCCGTGCTGCTTTCCGGAATAATGGCTTGTTCATCAGGTCCGGACACACTTGGACGCCTTGACCTGAAGAAATGGCGTTCAGATCGCAATGCCTGCGAAGGAAAAAGAGAAAAGCTGGTCAAGGACTTTGAGGCAGAACAAAAGCAGCTGCTTGGTAAGTTTATTGACGAAATTGGTGAAATTCTCGGGCGTCCCGACATTCATCAGCTTGGCGAGCGAAACACAAAATTCTACGTTTACTTTCTTGAGAAGGGCGTACAGTGTGAGGATATTACCCAAAAATCGGACGCCCAAAAAGTGATCCTGAAGTTCAACGCGGTAGGCCTGCTGTCGGAGATTACCTACCAAAAACGAGCATTGTGATTACAAATAAAATTTTTTGAGTCTGATCAACTGCTCCACAGCCTCCGGAACCATATAGCGAATTGATTTTCCCTTTTTTATATGATTTCTCAGGAAAGTTGCCGATATGTCCAGTAACGGAGCTTCAACAAAAGTAACCGCCGGATGATGCTTATATCCATGTTCCGCAGCATTCGGCCGGGGATATACGTATAGTCCTGTATACTCCAGAATCTGTTCATAATTTTTCCATTTCGGAAATTGTGAAAGATTATCTTCACCCATAATGAGTTTAAATGAGTGCTGAGGATATTTTTCCTGTATCCGGATCAACGTATCAATCGTATAACTGGGTTTAGGCATGTGAAATTCGACGTCTGTGGCTTTCAAAGATGCATTATCGGCAATCGCACGCTGAACCATATCAAAGCGGTCAAACTCATGGAGTAAGCTCGCACTTTTTTTAAAGGGGTTTTGAGGACTCACTACAAACCAGACCTGCTCAAGGTCTGTGGTGGTAGCCATGGTATTGGCAATGATCAAATGACCAACGTGAATGGGATTAAACGATCCAAAAAAAAGGCCTATCTTCATTATGCTGCGCGTTAAGATAGGCTAAGAAGCAATAAATTCCATCACGATCTCCTCCGCCCTGGACAGTGTATCATTCAGATTATCATTTACAAGCGTAATATCGAACTTATCCTCAAAGCTAAGTTCGTACCGAACTTTGCCAAGCCTGGTTTCTAATGACTTTGGCGTTTCGGTCCCTCTTTCACTCAGTCGCCTGATAATTTCTCCCTCTGAGGATACCTTCACAAAAATCGCCAGTGCCTTTTCCCGATAAATCTCTTTTAATTTAAGCCCGCCTTTCACATCTACATCAAAAAGCACATGTTTACCTTCGGCCCAAAGGCGCTCAATCTCTGTTTTAAAAGTTCCGTAGTAATTACCGGCATACACCTCTTCCCACTCCGCAAATTCATTATTGGCTATCCGCTCGCGAAAGTCCTTTTTCTGTAAAAAGTAATAATCCTTTCCATCCACCTCATGGTCACGACGTTCGCGCGTGGATGCGGAAACCGAAAAAGCCAAAAGTGCTGGAAATTTTTTTAAAAGATGCCTGACAATCGTAGTCTTGCCGGAGCCTGAAGGAGCAGAAAAAATAAGAAGTTTACCTTTCACACGAACAGTATTAACTGTTTATTTTTGATAAAATGGTGTTGAGAATGTTTTGCGGGCAGGGTTTTTTTTCCACTTTAAGCTGAAGCGAGTCTTTAATACATTTTTCGAGACGATACGACTCAATGCAAGGAATGCACCTATCCATATTATCCCTGAAATGTTCTTTCTCTGCGTCTGTGGCTTCATCATCCAATATAGCCTGTATTATTTTCATGCAATCTGCATGATGTTCACAATTCTGCTTCATGGGCTTTTTTTGCACTTCCTCTGTCACAGAAGGCGTATTCGAAGATGCATTCATCACGAGTGTTTTGAAAAAGATAAATTGTTATCACTGTTGTACCCTATAACCGAAATGGTTACGAAAAAAGTTTCATAACCTACGCATCATATCCCATAGAGCTTGCATAACTTTTCAATTTTTCTTTCAAAAGATTCCGCGCACGGTGCAGTCGTGACCTTACAGTACCAATGGGTATGTCCAGAATTTTAGCCATTTCCTCATACGTAAATCCTTCTATGTCACAAAGTATGATAACCGTACGAAAATCTACCGGTAACGCATTGAGGGCATTCGCCACTTCATCACCGATTAATTCCTGAACCGCATCCGCACGCAAATCGACGGTATAGGTAGTATCCGAAGCTTCTTCCGAATTATAGGTAGTTTCCACTTCCTGATAATCCACCTTAGAAGGCTCCTTACTTTTTTTGCGGTAATCGTTGATGAAGCTGTTTTTGAGGATACGGAAAAGCCAGGCTTTGGCATTTGTGCCTTGTTCAAATGAAGATATAAATCTAAAGGCTTTTAGGTATGTGTCTTGTACCAGGTCATTTGCATCGTCTTCATCCATAGTAAGACGAAAAGCGAAATTATACATGGAATCAATATGCGGCATGAATTCACGATTGAAAACTTCGTAACGAAGATCATCCGTGTATTCATTATTCGTGAGCGTTTCTGACATAGCAACTGACATAGGAATGCTGAATTTACAAAGATTAACAACAGCTCCAAATGGTACAAACTTTTTTTTGACAGGCGGCTAAATGGAAATGTCCAAAAGCCATATTTAAGGATGTACATTTTAAGCCCGACAACCCTTTTCCATTTTTAACCTCACTAAAAATCGAAAGATCTGTTGCTCTTTTAATGTATATACATCAAATTTCGCGCCACTAAAACGATGCGGTCAAATTGTCAGATCAACGTTTGGAAAATAGTTCCAAAAGAACAATAACCGTTGCGGTAAGAATGGAACTGGCTGTAATTCTGAGGAGGGTGTGCAGTATCATTTCAAAGTTATTCATTTCCATGAAAAATAATACGGCGTGATGTAAAAATATAAGAGGAATAATGTAAGACAAGAACGCTCCCAGGCCCTGAGCCCGAATACCCACCTCTGCTCGCTCAACGCCTTTGGACTCCATCTGGTATTGAATTAAAAATGGTCGCACGTAGGCGATCAGCACGGTGGCCGCGGCATGTATGCCAAATGTATTAGAAAAAACGTCTACTATAAATCCTGTCCCAAAACCGATCCACAACAAGTACATACGGCTGATGTCGGCTGGTAAAATCAACACACCGGCCAGATATATGAAGCAAAAAGCATAATTAAACAATACCACGTTGCGCATAAAAAAGATCTGCAGCAACAGATATAAGGATATCATTAATGTATATTGAATCGCTTCTCGAGAACTCATTTGACTTCTTCAGTACGTTGTTTAAGTTTTTGTTGCTCCCCAAGCTGTTGATTTTGCACCACATATACATACGACAGATTCCTAAAATCAGTGGCAAGCTTAAGGGTTATGTTGTAGAACGTCTGATTAGGATGAACAGCGATGTCCTCCACCTTTCCAACCATGATTCCCGGAGGAAACACCGGATTTTGATCCGAGGTGACCGCCGAGTCTCCCTTGAAAATCTTGGTGTATTTGGAAACATCGATAAGGTCGATGAAGCCGGGATCCTTACCTGACCACTTGGCATAGCCCAGCTCGTTGCTTCTCGCAAGTTTGGCCGATACCCTGAATTCCGAGTGAAGAATGGAGGTGACTACAGCATAATTATCGGAACAAAAGCGCACCGAACCAACTACTCCTGTCGCCGAAATAACGGCCATTCCGGGTGTGACACCATCTTTGGTGCCCTTATCGATCGTAAGTACATTATTGGGACGGTTGGTCTCGTTGTCAACGACTTTGGCAACCCGATAGGTAAATCTGGTAGCAAAAAGGGAGTCCGGGACATACCCCGGCGGGGCGTCAATAGCCTTTTTCTGAGAAAGAGAAGTCAGCATGCCATGTAGCCTCGCATTCTCCTTGGCCAGATCCTCGTTTATTTGTCCCAGTTGTGAAAATTCTCTGGCAGAGTTGGCGAAGCCCAGTGTTTTTGCGACATAATAATTGGTTGTGTTGAAGTAAGTAGCGCCCCAATACGAGTTGCTGCGAACAACCATCGACAAGCTGAACACCTCAAGCAGAATAAAAACCAGAAAGAAACGATTCCGGGCAACGAAATCAACGAGTTGAAGCATGAGCAAAAAATGTTCAAACCCATTGCATTAATTTTCATGCAATGTTTAGTGATCCGTCCTTACGAAATCAATACCGGTTTGTACAATTCCAGATTTTTAAGGACCTCACCAGTTCCCTTTACCACCGCTTTCAACGGGTCCTCTGCAATATGTACGGGTAGTTTCGTTTTTTGAGAAATGCGTCGGTCAAGGCCGTGAATAAGCGCACCGCCACCAGTAAGCCATATTCCATTTTTAAATATATCCGCTGAAAGTTCGGGCGGTGAAATCTCAAGCGCCTTCATCACACCTTCTTCTATTTTGGAAATGGATTTATCCAGCGAATAGGCGATCTCGCTATACGTGACACGGATTTCCTTCGGAATACCTGTCATAAGGTCACGACCGCGGATCTGATAGTCGTCCAGAGGGACTTCAAGCTCCGGAGAAGCCGACCCGATTGCCATCTTGATCAGCTCCGCAGAACGTTCTCCGATGAGCAGGTTGTGCTCTCTGCGCATGTAATCCACAATATCACGCGTGAAAACATCCCCGGCGATCCTTACAGATTGCTCGCAAACGATGCCGGATAAGGCTATGACAGCGATTTCGGTGGTACCTCCGCCAATATCAACGATCATCACACCGTTTGGCTGCGTGATATCTATGCCAATCCCAATAGCCGCGGCAATGGGCTCATGCACCATGTAAACCTCTTTTGCCCCTGCATGTTCACATGAATCTTTTACGGCACGCTTCTCCACTTCCGTAATGCCGGAAGGAATACATACGACCATTCGGTGTGATGGGGTGAAAAAACGGCTTCCGGTATCGATCATTTTGATCATACCCCGGATCATCATTTCAGCTGCAGTAAAGTCCGCAATGACCCCGTCTTTCAGAGGACGAATGGTTTTAATATTTTCATTCGTCTTCTCATGCATTTGCATAGCCGTGTGCCCGATTGCTAACACCTTGCCCGTGGTTTTATCCATGGCAATAATGGAGGGTTCATCAACAACTACTGTATCTTTATGGATGATTAAAGTATTGGCCGTACCCAAATCAATCGCGATGTCGCTTGTCAAAAAATCAAACAATCCCATATATTTTATTAAAAATTTTCGCTCACTTTGATTTCAGGTGTGCAAAATTACAGATTATTACCCACAAACAAAGGCATTTAAAAAATTTCACAAAGCCGGTGATTTTCAGGTAAAATCCAATCTCAACATTTGCCATATTATAGATTTATAAATCCTGTGTACCTTTGTTTTCACTATGGGAATTAAAGCACTTTTGAGCGAGCCGTTGGCTCGATACATTGTCACACAGCAGCAGAACTGGATCGCCCGCGGTGAAGAAATCCAGGCTGAATGGTTAAAAAAACTTGTTAAAAAAGCCAGGAATACCGAATTTGGCAATGACCATCACTTCAATGATATTGACTCTTACGAAGATTTCAAAAGCGCTGTCCCGGTTCATGATTACGAAGACCTAAAAACCTATATCGGGAGAGTAAAGGAAGGTGAAGAAAATATTCTATGGCCAGGCAAGCCGTTGTACTTTGCCAAAACATCCGGCACCACCTCCGGCACTAAATATATTCCAATTTCTACCGACTCTATATCCAACCATATTGATTCTGCCAGGAACGCCATTTTGACATACATTGCCGAAACCAAAAGGGCACAGTTTCTGGATAAAAAATTAATTTTTCTCTCGGGAAGTCCCGTGCTGACAGAAACAGGCGGTGTATTGACAGGACGCTTGTCAGGTATTTCCAATCACCACGTCCCTGCCTATCTGCGTGCCAACCAGCTGCCCAGTTATGAAACCAACTGCATTGAGGACTGGGAAACCAAACTTGACAAAATTATTGATGAAACCATAAGTCAGCCCATGTCGCTTATATCGGGGATCCCGCCGTGGGTTCAGATGTATTTCGATAAAATTATGGAAAGGACAGGCAAAAAGATCAAGGATGTTTTCCCGGATTTTTCTCTGTTTATTTATGGAGGAGTCAATTTTGAGCCTTACCGTGCCAAACTTTTCGAATCCATAGGCAGGCCTGTGGATTCAATAGAACTTTATCCGGCTTCGGAAGGCTTTTTCGCTTATCAGGATTCTCAACAAGACAATGGGATGTTGCTGCTTTTAAACACAGGCATCTTTTATGAGTTCATACCGATAGAAAACTTTTTTGACGAACACCCGATAAGGTTATCAATCGGCGAGGTGCAGGTAGGTAAAAACTATGCGCTTGTCATCAACAGCAACGCAGGCTTGTGGGGTTACTCTATCGGAGATACGGTTAAGTTTGTCTCAACCAATCCGTATCGAATTCTTGTGACCGGGAGAATTAAGCACTTCATCTCTGCTTTTGGTGAACACGTGATCGGCGAAGAAATCGAAAAAGCGCTTCGTTACGGAATGGAACGTCACCCGGAAACAGAAGTGGTGGAGTTTACAGTTGCTCCGATGGTTTCGCCGGGCGAAGGATTACCATATCATGAGTGGTTTGTGGAATTTGCTGTTGCTCCCCACGATATGGAAGGGTTTAGTAAAGATGTAGACCGACGACTTACCGAATTAAACGTCTATTATGACGATTTGATCAAAGGCAATATTTTAAGAGAATTGGTGCTCACATCGGTCCGGAAAAATTCATTTATAGATTACATGCGCTCTATGGGAAAGCTCGGTGGACAGAACAAACTGCCAAGGCTTTCCAACGACCGTAAAATCGCCGATGAATTGATAAAAATAAACCGGTTCTGATAAAACGGAACAACAATTTATGAAAAAGAGAATAGCGATTTTAGGTTCCACAGGATCCATAGGAAAACAAGCTCTGGAGGTAGCGGAGTTACACCGGGAAGTGTTTTCAATAGAAGTTCTTACTGCACAGGATAACGCAGATTTATTGATTGACCAAGCCATTCGGTTTCGGCCCCGGGAGGTTGTGATTGGCAATGAAGCGTTGTACGCCAAAGTTTTCTCTGCTTTAAACCCTTTTTCTATCCATGTACACAGCGGAGCCGCTGCGCTTGTGTCGGTGGTGGAACTGGATACCGTAGATATCGTGCTAACGGCCATGGTAGGGTACGCTGGCCTGCTCCCAACCATTCATGCCATCAAGGCAGGGAAAAATATTGCGTTGGCCAATAAAGAGACATTGGTCGTAGCTGGTGAACTCATTACCAAACTGGCCGAAGAACACGGTGTTCATATTTACCCGGTCGATTCCGAACATTCCGCTATTTTTCAGTGTCTCACGGGAGAATCTGAAAATCCCGTTGAAAAAATTATTCTCACCGCCTCCGGTGGCCCATTCAGAGGAAAAGACCGAACCTTTTTAAGCAGCGTAACCAAAGCGCAGGCACTTAAGCATCCCAACTGGGTGATGGGTGCCAAAATTACGATTGACTCCGCTACCTTAATGAACAAAGGCCTGGAAGTGATTGAAGCCAAATGGCTTTTTGACCTCACGGGCAGGCAAATAGAGGTGGTGGTACATCCCCAAAGCATCATTCACTCCATGGTGCAGTTCAGGGATGGGAGTATCAAGGCGCAGATGGGTCTGCCCGATATGAAATTGCCCATACAATATGCCCTTCATTATCCTTACAGGCTCCAATCGGACTTTCCAAGACTTGATTTCATGGATTATCCTGCGCTTACATTTGAGAAACCTGATATGGATACCTTTCGCAACCTTGCCCTCGCGTATGCAGCTATGGAGAAAGGTGGCAATGCTGCCTGTATTCTCAATGCTGCAAATGAAATTGCAGTGGACGCTTTTTTGAAAGATAAAATTGGGTTTCTGGATATATCCGATGTGATTATTGAATGTGCGGCAAAAGTTACTTTTATAGCAAACCCAACGTATTCCGATTACGTTGAAACAAATGAGGCAACAAGACGTTTTGCTTCTGAAATGATTCAAGTGAAAGTTTAAATGAAAACCA
The DNA here is from genome assembly GCF_902506755.1 of Dyadobacter sp. 32. Classification (GTDB taxonomy): domain Bacteria; phylum Bacteroidota; class Bacteroidia; order Cytophagales; family Spirosomataceae; genus Dyadobacter. The sequence goes on from NZ_LR735258.1 coordinate 4,715,671, forward strand.
TCCTCCTGAAATATCTATCCGTTGCACTTGCCAGCACCCTAAAATTTTTCGGAGGGCCCATCGCCGGGGTGGTTCTAAAACTCACCTGGATAGAAACGGCCATCTGTTCGGTAGCAGGAATGATGTTCTCCGTTTTTATACTTACGTTTTTGGGTAAGGCAGTCCAGTCACTGATGAATAAACATAGAAAATCTCCAGCTAAACGATTCAGCCGAACCAATAGAATTGCGGTCAACATCTGGAAAAAATTCGGGATCATTGGCATTGCATTCCTAACCCCACCCTTGTTTACCCCTTTATTTGGGCCTATCCTGGCTGTGGCTTTTAAGGTTCCACGCGCCTCCATTTTTCTTTGGATGTTTGTCAGCGCAAGCGTATGGGGGCTGGCCATCTCCTACATCGCTCATCGAATGACGTTTATTCAGGAATGGATTCGTTAAGGGGTATTGAATTAAAAACTTAAGAATAGGCTGCTTGTTACCTTTTCATTCTCCGCTCATTACCTGCTAACCACCTTTTTAGGAGCTGTCGATTTCTTCATGAAGTCGCCCTGAGAAAAATATTTTTCGATGAGGCAGTACATTAAAATAAAGAAATAGCGGCTTCCCATCTCTTTAATTTTCAGTTTGGATTCACCATATTTCCTGTTTGTCCAGCTGTTGGGCACCACGGCGAAGTTGTAACCGCGCACCATGGCTTTCAAAGGAAGCTCTAAGGTAAGGTTAAAGTGGGGGGCCAGGAAGGGTTTGATACCGTCTATCGTTTCGCGCTTGTAAAGTTTAAAGGCGTTTGTAGTGTCATTGTATTTGATTCCCATTACCATTTTAACAATGAAGTTGGCAACCCTGTTGATCACCTTTTTCAATGCAGGGTAATCAACGACCTTCCCACCTTTTTCCCAGCGCGATCCAAAAACACAATCGTAATTGCCTTCCAGCATCACGTTGTAATATTTGACAAGGTCCTCCGGATCATCAGACATGTCGGCCATGAAGACTGCTACACAGTCGCCCTTAAAACGCTCAAGTCCATATCGAACAGCATAGCCAAATCCGTTGGGGCCCGGATTGGTGTAGTAAGTTAAGGTTGGAATTTCTATCAGCAGGTTGTCCAGCACCCGCGCGGTTCCGTCTTTTGAGTTGTCATTGGTCACACAAATTTCATGAGGAATATTGTACTTATTCAATGTGCCATACAATGACCTCAACGTATCTGCGATGGATTCTTCCTCATTATACGCTGGAATTACAACACTTAACTTCATAAATCTGGATATCTGAAAAACAGCGCAAATTAAATATTATTAATATCAACCGCTAATTTTTCCATTTGTGATAACTTGTTTTCGTACCAGGATACAGTACGGGAGATCGTGCTTTCGTAATGATTGTCGAGCCATTCATTTACGTTTTTAAACATTTCCATGCGATTTTTCAGAAACCACTCGTTGGTGTGGGCATGCACATGGCTCAGCCCTGCGCTATGTTTACGGTAAACGCCCATGATTTCGGGCAGGTATCCTATTTTGCCATGTGCAGCCAGCTGAATGAGAAGAGCCCAGTCGCCAGAGGCGGCTTTGGCATGCCAGCCGGCAAATTCTTCATGCAAAAAATAATTGCGGTAAACCCAGCTGGCCGTAGCCATAAACCATTTATCTTCCAAAACATTCTCAATCGTAGAAGTTAACTGTTGATCCGGCCCATTAAACAAATGGGATGGACTACCGTCTTCATAACACACCAAGGCATTATGGTGACAGATAGCGTAGTCGGGATGACTATCCAGAAAATCCACTTGTTTCTGAAGTTTTAGCGGATCAGTCCAATAATCATCCCCTTCGCACATGGCCACATACTCGCCTTTGCAGGCTTTCAGTAAACTCAATACATTATTTCTACCGGCAAACTCTCGTGGCTCCTTAGGGCCCAGGTTTTCCTGGTGTAAAAAAGCCCGGATTCGGCCGGGGAATTTGCCCTCATAATCTTTTATGATCCGCTGATTACCATCTGTAGATGCATCGTCACCAATTACAATCTCAAAATCGAATGAAGTTTCCTGCATTAACGCACCATCAAGCATCTGTCCGATGTAATGTTCGTGATTGTAAGTTGGAACGCAGACCGATAATTTCATAAGCTTGTTGGGGACAATGTCTGATCAAAAAAGTTAGGCGAAAACCTCTTCCAGCTGTTTTACCGTTGGAAAATCCGGTGTAACCAGTTCCGATTCCGGCTTGTAAATGTAGGCCATCGGATACCCTCGCTCTATGAAAGTGGGTTCGTCTAAATTATTGTACCGGAGCTGAACCGACCAACGAATATTGTTGGTGATGTTATTGCCCGATTGGTGTATCAGGAATGCAGAGAACACCAGTATATCGCCGACTTTAAACTCCGTTTGAACAAACTCATCCTCGTTAAGATCAGCTGTGATGCCACCTTGATACCCTGATGTGCTCGATTCTTTCAATCCGGATTTATGGCTCCCAGGAATCACCTGTAGCGCACCTATATCGGCACCTGCATCCACCATGGGAAACCATATGACTGTGCTATCCAAAGAGCCTTGTCCGGTTCGCCAGTCCTGATGGGCATCGAGCTTCCAGTGTTTGCTACCATCCTTGGATAAAAAACGGCTGTTGAATTGCATAGCCGCTCTTGCTCCGATGATGGGACTGGAGAGTCCGACCTCTTTCAAAATGCCCTCTATTTTAGGATCAAGTCCCAGCCTATGCAGAGAAAATGTGTGTTGCACTGTTTTCCCGGTATTCACAAAAGCGTTGAAGTCTTTTTCGAAAAACGCAAACATCGCGCTCTCGAACTCGTCTCTGTTATCAATGTCAACTGTTTTGCCTGTGACATGTTTTATTTGAACTGCAAAGATTTTGCGGGCGTCGGTATAAATGGTATTTACAACCTCTTTGTCTAAAAAGTTACGTAAAATCACGTAACCGTCCTTATTGAACTGATCTCTGATTGCACTCATAGTGTTAAAATGTTTTGCGTTTGTGTTTCAAGAATATCCATGGTGTAAGTGAACATGACCTAAAATGATGGTTATTGGTTTACTTTTTCAGCATGTATTCATATCGCAAATGTAAGATCGTGCTTATGTATTAAAAATGACTTTGGTTAGTCTGAAACATCAGTCTTCCCAAACCGCGTAGGCAAATCCGGCAGCGCCAAATCCGTTTCCGTTATACAACAGGTAGCGCTTTCCATTATGTTCGTAATAGTTGGCATAATCGATCATTTCGTAGTCAAAATCTTCCGGATTCTCGGATTTGGCAATACCTACTAAATGATCTTTCCTCTCCCAATGGGTACCATCCAACGATTCGGCATACCCCAATCGGTAACTTTGGTTTCTATCGGTCCGGTAGTCACGCGAATGACGGTACGAGTAATACATTTTATAAATTCCATCTTCCTTGAATACACTTGGCCGGCCAACGGCATGCAAAAAGTCGTCAAAATCGAGTGTTGGTATTTCACTGATTTCCCAGTGAATTCCATCCTTTGAAATTGCAGATTGCCCCCGGTAGTAAGGTTCGGGATAGCCGTGAATGTATTCACATTTGTGACCCGAAATGTACCACATTCTCCAGGTTCCATCCTCTTCACGAAGTACTGAAGGCTGTGCTGCCCAAAGTGGGTTCTGGATACTTCGGTCCATAATCGGCCCTCTGAACATCTTTTTAAAAGTCAAACCTCCATCATGGCTTACCGAAAGCCCCATCGACAGGCGATAGGAGTTGTGTGTACGGTTCCAGCCTGTATAATAAAGCCAGATGTCTCCGTTAGGCATGTCGACAAACCAGGCCGGCATCGCCCCGGTCTCATCGTATTCTCCGGGCCCTCCCAATTCAAGCACCGGCCGGTCATGGATGTAAAGAATCTTTTTGGGATCCTCGTAATCTACATCGATAAAAGTAGGCCGCGACTGGGTGTTTGCATCGCGGGAAGAAAAGTAGATTCTTAAAAAATCTTTATGTTTGTAAGCGAATGGTACCTGCGCATGAGACTGGCTATGCGCAAGGCTACCGTCAGGCTTGTATATTAATCCTTGTTTAATCCACATCTTGATTATTGATTTTTAGTAAATAGTTTCCTTTCGAATCTATTTACAATACACACAGGGCAGCCCCGCCGAAAATTAATCAACTGCATTCTCTGCACGAACCCGCCAGTTATCTACAAAATCCTTGCCCGGGATCGGCAGGTCAATGTCCACCTCCGGCGCCTGAGCGGTAACCCTGTATTCCATTACGTAGAAAGCGTTACCAAAAACGTAATGTAATTTGAAATTCTCAATATTTGCGGGAACATCTTCCCATGGAATTTCAGCCCGAAACAACGGGTTTGCTTTCAGAAGTGTTGCATAAGTGGGCGTATTTCGCAGCCATGGTGCCACACTTTCATCGCCTACAACCACCTTACCGCCAGGGCGAACCACCCGCGTAAGTTCATCAAAAGCTTTTTTCCTTTCCGAAAACGTATTGATACCTCCAAAATGAAAAACTGCATCGAAAGTGTCATCCGGAAAAGGTAAATACGATCCATTGCCCAGAAAGTAATGGACGTTAACGTCTTCGGTAGAAAGTTTTTCCTGAGCGAGTTTCAACATATTGGGTGACAAGTCCGATAATACAGCCGTTCCGCCAGGCCTTACTCTGTCCAGGATCAGCGCGGAATCCTTTCCTGTCCCTGCGCCTACCTCCAAAGCAGTCATCCCAGGCTTCAATTCCATTAGATCTATGAAAAATTGTCGTGTTGCTGCCTCATCCGAATGGTTCAATGTTTGGAATACCCATGAAACACCTTTATCATAACGAAGAAATGCCTGATCATAGAGGTATTGTTCACGCGCGTCTCCCGGAAGTAGCTCCTTTGGGTATAACATGTTGACAATGTTCGTGTCACCAACTTCGTAAACAGTCCCATCCTGGCTGGTAAGCGTTTTGCCATCTTCGGCTATTGTCAATGGCGTGCCGGTAAGCGGGCACACTAGCGTTTTTAAAAACTCCTTATGATCCATTTCTTGTTTTGCTGATTAATATATCGGGGCTAAAATTACCTTTTTTTCTTGGAAGTAGTTCTAAGCACCACTTCCATCTTATTAAATGGTTGAGGGTAAAGAGGCTCAAATATGAGCAGGTTATTTACCAGATCTCCTTTATGGTTAAAAGTCAACTCTATTTCTTTGTACCTTTACGGTACTCTGCGTGGAGCTTCCTTGTTGGTTAATTTATATTCTTGAAATAAATATGTCAGAACTGCAAAACAAAATAAAAATGCTCGCCAAAGAGCAGGCATCACATGTAATTTCCAACCGTCAACATCTCCATAAAAATCCCGAACTATCATTTGAGGAGTTCAAAACTGCTCAGTTTGTTGCTGATGAATTGCGCCACATCGGGCTAACTCCTCAGGAAGGAGTTGCCGGAACCGGGGTGGTAGCCATTATCGAAGGGAAAAATCCATCCAGCAGAATTGTAGGTTTACGTGCAGATATGGATGCCTTGCCGATTATTGAAGCCAACGATGTTTCGTATAAATCTCTGGTGCCCGGCGTAATGCATGCCTGTGGCCATGATGTGCACACATCATCCCTCCTGGGCTCTGCCAACATCCTTTATCAGCTTAGAGAAGAATTTGAAGGAACCATAAAACTGGTGTTTCAACCTGCCGAAGAAAAGGCGCCTGGCGGGGCATCCCTGATGATCAAGGAAGGTGTTCTGGAAAACCCTAAGCCCGTAAGCATGGTAGGGCAGCACGTTGCACCCAATATTCCCGTGGGAAAAATCGGATTTCGCGAAGGGATGTATATGGCCAGTACCGACGAGCTCTATCTGACCGTGGTTGGAAAAGGTGGCCATGCAGCAGCACCACATCAACTGGTAGATCCTGTACTTATCGCTTCGCATATCATTGTGGCTATGCAGCAGATCATCAGCAGAAACCGAAATCCGTCCAACCCTTCTGTACTTTCATTTGGCCGTTTTATTGCAGATGGTGTTACCAATGTGATCCCCAATGAAGTAACGATTCAGGGAACATGGCGCTGCATGGACGAGAGCTGGCGTGAGGATGGCTTAAAAAGAATGAAAAAGCTGGCAGAAGGAATTGCCGAGTCCATGGGAGCAACCTGTATCTTTGATATTGTAAAAGGTTACCCATTTCTTAAAAATCATCCGGAACTAACCAGAAGAACCCGATCAGCTGCCACACTTTACATGGGCGCCGAAAACGTTATAGATCTGGACTTGTGGATGGCTGGTGAAGACTTTGCCTTTTATTCGCAGGTTGTCGATTCTTGCTTTTACCGCCTGGGTACACGCAATGAAGAAAAGGGCATTGTATCAGGCGTACACACGCCCACTTTTGATATAGACGAATCTGCACTGGAAATATCAACCGGTTTGATGAGTTGGCTGGCTATTTCTGAACTGGCTGTTTAGGTTTATAGGTTTTGAAAAAACTGTTGATTTTCATGGAAAGAACACCCAAAATGGCTTCTTTGAAAATCCCCCTCGACATTTTGGAGGCGCCTTTCGTTCTATCCGTAAAAATGATGGGTACCTCCACAATGTCGAACCCGTATTTCCAGCTGTTGAATTTCATTTCGATCTGGAAAGCGTAGCCGATAAACTGGATTTTGTCAAGTTCTATAGTCTCCAGCAATTTACGGGTATAGCATATGAACCCGGCAGTAGGATCCATGATCTTCATTCCGGTGATCATTCTGACATAATAACCGGCAAAATAGGACATCAACACGCGTTGTATGGGCCAGTTTACAACATTTACCCCGGTGATGTAGCGCGATCCCACTGCAGCATCATGACCATCCACGGCACAGGCATGATGTAATCTGACCAAATCTTCGGGAGGATGCGAAAAATCTGCATCCATCTCAAAAATGTATTCGTACCCTTTTTCCAATGCCCATTTGAAGCCATGTATATAGGCTGTACCAAGCCCAAGTTTCCCTTTTCTTTCGAGCAGAAACAGTTGGTTGCTATATTCTCCCTGAATCTTTTTCACAACATCCGCTGTTCCGTCAGGAGAACCGTCATCAATAATCAGCACGTCGAATGAAAGTGGCAGGCTAAATACTTTACGTATAATCGCCTCTATATTTTCAATTTCGTTATAGGTAGGAATAATTACAACACTATTGTTCACCTTGCTTAAATCGTTTTGTTTCAAAAATGGGGATCTGGTTATTTACAGCTTAATATTTTTTTGCTTTTCCCTCGCCTCAATTTTCTTCTGCACGTTTTCGTAAATTTTCGACATTTGTTTAGGGTGTAACATGTAGTAGTCGTAACTATTGTGGTATGCCAGGGTATCTACTTTATGTTTTTTCCAAATCCCATCCTTCAATCTGCCAAAAATTAATAAAGAAGAATCGAGTGATTTTAGCTGCAGACGTGTCACCCTCGATTCCGCAATGTGTATTTCGGACAGTATTGTAGCCATTTTTTCTTCAGAAAGCGTTCCTTTCGGAGGCTTTTCATCATTTTCACAACCCGAAAGAAAAACAATAATGAGACCTATCAATAGTGAGAAACTCAGAATCTGGCGCATGGTGACTCTCAAAATAACTATATTTGTTTGGCATCTCTATTCCACAAAGGTGCTAATTTTTTCGCAAAAGTTATGTTTGAACTGTTTTTACGAAAGGTCAGAAAGTACGAAATTCGAATGAGAAAGGCTGTGACCAGTGAGCGTCATGGCAATTTTCACTCGGTATTTAAAGGCTCCGGACTAGAATACGACGATTTGCGACTATATCAATATGGTGATGATGTACGCGCTATTGACTGGAACACGTCTGCCAAAGGTCACGGCACTTTTGTGAAAATATTCAAAGAGGACAAAGAACAGACCGCTTTTTTCATGCTGGATGTAAGCGCCTCTCAAAAAGTGGGTGAAGCCAATAAGCTGAAATTAGACCTGGCAAAGGAGATTTGCAGCGTGCTGGCGTTGTCGGCCATTCAGGAAGCTACCCGAGTAGGCTTGCTATGTTTTTCGGATAAAAATGAGCGATACATCAGGCCATCCGACGGAATGAAGCATGGTTACGGACTGATTTCGGAGTTGTACAAATTACTTCCTGAATCCACCGGCACCAACATCCCAGAAGCAATCCTCGTGGCTTTAAACCTTTTAAAAAGGCGAAGCCTCATATTTTTGATATCCGATTTTATTGATGTCAATTACCAGCATAATTTGAAGGCGCTTGCCAGGAAACATGACCTGATTGTTATCCATCTTTACGACTCCCGTGAAATAAGCCTGCCCCGCCTGGGAATAATACCGGTTTACGATGCCGAAAAACAAAGCACCGTATGGGTAAATACATCTTCCGGCAGCTACCGGGAAAGGATGTCCAGCCAGTTTGAAAAAAGGAGCAGAGAGCTTAGGCAACTTTGCCATCAGAATAGAGCAGACTACCTCGCTATAAATACAAACGAGGATTATGTTCCGGCGCTTATTCATTTGTTCAAGGTAAGACAGTACGGTAAGGGATCCGCTTTAAGTTAATGATCATGTCAAAAAACCGCGTGTCATTACAAATCTGGGCAACCCTCATCCACACGCTGCGGGCTATTCGGGCTCGTGTGGCATATACCTTAACCCTTTCTTTGATCGGTTTCGAATCAATAGCCCTGGTAACCAAACCTATCCAAAAACCAATTGGAATATTCCTGACGGACAGCATAGAAGTAGGTAAGCCCGTCTACTACTCGCTGAGCTTCAGGCATCCTGCAAAAACCGAGGTGTTTTTCCCCGACAGCACATTCAATTTTTCGCCGTTTGAGATCCTTTCTCAAAAAAACTTCACATCCGTTACCGACCACCGCGGAACATTAGACAGTACTTTATATCAATTGGTTACCTTTGACGTTGCTGCATTACAGCCCCTTCGGGTGCCAGTATATATTTTTAATGGCAGAGATAGTGTGACGGTATATCCGGCCATGGATTCGATCTTTTTAAGAAAAAATAACCTTGTAATTGCCACGGGCAAAAAATCCTTGACGCCGGAGGTAACACTTGTGCCGTTAAGCAAAGAATTTAACTTCTCGATAGCCCTTGGGATCCTTGCCTTGGCCATTGGTGTGATTGGAAGTATAAATTGGGTGTTTGGCCGGGAGATTCAAAAACAATGGAGACTTCTCAAATTGCAAAGAAGACATTTGGAGTATCTTCGGACCTTTAACAAGCTTCTTCGCAATGCCAGAGAGAAAGGTAGCATTAAAGATGCTGAAAAAGCAATCATTGTGTGGAAAAACTACCTGGAAAGACTTGAAAATAAACCATTTGCGACCTACACCACCCGTGAAATAATGGATAATATGCCCGACGATCTGTTAGCCGAAGCACTGAAAAATATGGACGGAATTATCTACGGACAGGCAAAATCCAAAAAGATGGATGGTTCATTGGAAGTGCTAAAAGCTGGTGCCACCAGGCTATATAGAAATAAAAGGCGTCAAATATTGGATAGTAACCTACCGGCCACTGCCTGACAGATATATGGAGCAATGGTTTTCATTGAAATGGTTTTCTTATGATTGGGTGCGTTCCTACCAATGGGACTACCCCTATTTCCTGTATGTAATTCCCTTCGTACCGATTCTTTTCTGGTTAAGAAGCGCCTTTCATTCAAAGCATAAGCAAAAGCTTGTCATTACACACGAATCCGTTGACCAGTCAAAAGATTGGTTGACCATACTTCGTTTTGTACAACCGGTTTGTGTAGGTATGGCGCTTTGCCTGATTCTGGTTTCCCTGGCAAGACCACAAATAATTTCTGAACGAACCGATCGTTACAGCGAAGGAATTGATATCATGCTGCTCCTCGACATTTCCGACTCCATGCTGGAAAAAGATCTAAGTCCCAACCGTCTGGAAGCCGCAAAGGATTTGGCCAGAAAATTTATAAAGGGCCGGCTACAGGACCGCATAGGCCTCGTGATATTTGCAGGGGAGGCAGTTTCACTTTGCCCGCTGACCACCGACTACGAGCTTCTTTATGGTTTTTTGGATGAAATACAACCAGATATGATTCCTACCGCTGGTACGGCCATAGGCAGTGCACTTGCTGTGGCGGTAAACCGCCTACGTGAAACGAAGGGCGATAGCAAGGTTGCAATTCTGATTAGTGACGGCGACAATACTTCCGGCAACCTTGGCCCTGTTACAGCCGCACAGCTTGCCAAGGCTTTTGGTGTGAAAGTCTATAGCATTTCCGTGGGAAAAGCAAAAAAAGCATCAGCTACGGATTCGCTTAATGTGTCCAATGCGCGGGTTGACGAAAGTGAACTTCAGAATATTGCCGGAATCGGGAATGGCAAATTTTTCCGGGCTACTGATAATAGTGGCCTGGGGGAGGTTTTTAACCAAATTGGCCAGCTTGAGAAAGTAAAATCACGAGACGTCGTTTCCAGAGACGTGGATGACTATTACCGTATTTATTTATTTTGGGCCATTTCGCTGCTGCTGATTGCATTGGCAACCAAAAGCACCTTTATGGCCAACATACTTGAAGACTAATGCTCAAATCTTATTATAACAAGGATGCTGTTGAAGCAGGATTAGATGAAGTGGGCAGAGGGTGTCTTGCCGGGCCAGTTGTTGCAGCGGCAGTTATTTTGCCCGCTGATTACCGGCATGCCTTTTTAAATGACTCTAAACAGCTCTCCCGGATCCAGCGGGAAATGCTAGACCGTGAGATCCGACAGGAAGCGGTCTCCTGGGCTGTGGCCGAGGTTGACAATTTGGAAATTGATAAAATAAACATTCTTAAAGCAAGTTTCCTGGCTATGCACAAGGCGGTGGATCAGTTGAGCACACGTCCTGAGCATCTGCTGGTAGATGGTAACCGGTTTACGCCTTATCCTATGATTCCGCATACATGCATCATCAAAGGAGACGCTCATTATTTATCCATTGCTGCCGCCTCTGTTTTAGCTAAAACCTATCGGGACGAGTTGATGAGCAAGCTTGCATTGCAGTTTCCTCACTATGGGTGGGATCATAATGTAGGGTACCCTACCATCAAGCACAGGCGGGCGATCGAAGTCCATGGGCATTGCCCGTATCACCGAATGACCTTCAGGCTTATAAAGGAAAAAATAATAAATTAAGGTCTGGGTTTTTTATACAGCGGTACGGTACTGCAGGGCTCGCCAAACATCAGGCTTTTTACAACAGGCTTCAACAGTCGGGCAACCTCCACATAGGCAGATACAGGTACAGAAACCTTACTGCACCCTTTTACAACAACACGTTTATCTTCAAACTCTTTCAGGTCAATTTTGGCAATTGCATCGTTAAATAGTTTTTCCTCCAATGCATTCAAATCACCAAAAACCACCGAATTTGCAAATGGCTGAAGTTGCACCGCCAGTAGCATATAGGCCCAGGTGGGTACGATTGCATCTTCGGAACAGATAATCCCAATGTTCTTTCCTGTATACTGGGACCAGTCATGATTTTTTAAAAATTCACGAAAATCTTTTTCCCGCAAAATAAGTCCCTGGAAAAGCTGATCTTTTATATCAAATATAACGCGTTCGCCTGGATGATATAATTCTTCCAGGTCCAGAGAGACAATGCCACTGGTAGCTACTCGGTTAACAATTTCGTAGGTTTCCATCTAAAATACGGGTCAAAAGTAACTAACACCAAAAGTGAGCAGTTTGTTTACTTTCTCACCTATGCAAGCAAATCAATCAGGCGGGGATGTCTGCCTTCCTCGATGGTGGTGTCATAAAATCTTTAAGGTAATAGGGTTCAAAACTTGCTAAATTTTCAAATTGACCCGCTTCAAAAGACTTTACAGCCATCATTCCTATCGTCTTAGCCGACGGTTTGATTTCCTCCTGAATAAAAAGCGCATGGGGGTGTTTGGAGAACAAAACTTGTGACTTGGCTGCGCCATCACCAAAAAAAACCACCTGATTGGTTTCCAATACCTCAGCAAATGAGTCTTCCTGCAGAATGACTGCTCTTGTTGGTGTAATTATCTGTCCGTCAAAATCAAATACTGCCGAATACACTTCCATTCGTCGTGCGTCGATCATGGGACAGAAAAGGGTGTTTTTTTGAAAGAAACCACGAACCTGCATAAACATCCCCTCGAGTGTGTTTATGGCGATCAAAGGCTTTTCAATAGCGTAGCAAATGCCCTTCGCCGTGGATACCCCCACCCTTAGGCCTGTGTATGACCCTGGCCCCTTAGCGACCACCACGCTGTCCATATCAGTCAAATCATAGCCAGAATCCTTAACAACATTCTGAATTAATGTTGTTAACATGGACGAGGACGATTTGTCGGAAAATAGTTCATAAGCAGCGAGCAACTCGCCCCGATCGTGTATCGCTACCGAACAGCCTCTGGTGGAAGTATCAATACTAAGTAAACGCATGCAAGTAAATGTATAAAAAATACGAGAATCAATCTTTTTAAAAGATCAATGCTCGTATTATAAAATCTGTCTTAAAAATTAGTTCTTCTTTCCTTTCAGAATCTCAGCATATCGGACAGGATCCTTCAACAGCGCCAGCGCCGCCTTAACCTCTACATCTTCATTAAAAGAAGCTTCTCTCATTCCTTTTTCGAGGTAATAATGCTTAATAATTTCCTCCTCAAGCAGCATTTTAATCTCCGGCTTCGAAATCTGAAGATCATTATCCTTGCTATGTGACAGCTTGGATTTTAACGATTTCAATTGATCCTGAATCACGTCGATAGACTTTTCTTTCTTAGCGGATGCTTCCAGAGCCTTAAGATCTCTTTCTACCTGTGTGGTATAGTCATATTCTTTATCACCCAGCCATTTGACGTAATCATTGTATTCGGCATCTGTTAAATGAAAGTCCCTGGCAGGTTTTATCGTGGGGTGCTCAAAGTGATATTTTACTGCATAATCAAAAAACAATCGGTTTCGGCCAAGTGCGTTGGCGAGCGGAGAAAATGTTTCCTTTTCAGTAATTATATCAGGAAGTATTCCTCCTCCATCGTAAACCACCCTCCCATTACGTGTTTTAAAGGCAGTCATTAGCGAATCCGGAATCTTGGCAATGCTTCCGTCCTCATTACGGTGACTGTAATCAATCGCCTGTATACACCTTCCGCTGGGTATGTAATACTTCGCCGTGGTAATCTTCATCTTTGTATTGAACGACAAGTCGCGCGTGGTCTGCACCAATCCCTTCCCATAGGTACGCTGCCCCACCAAAACACCTCTGTCGAAATCCTGGATTACACCCGAAACAATTTCAGCAGCCGAGGCACTACGGTTGTTGGTTAGTATCGCAACCGGAATTTCTGTATCCAGTGCTGCATTGTAAGCAGTGTAGGTTTTATTCCATTCTGTTACCTTTCCCTTCGTTGAAACGATCTCTTCACCTTTTGGAATGAATATATTTGAAATTTCAATCGCCATATTCAACAACCCTCCCGGATTATCCCGCAGATCCAGCACCAGCGACTTCATTCCTTTACCTTTCAATTCCTGAAATGCATTTCGTACTTCCCTAGAGGCGGTCGCGGTGAAGTCTTTGAGATCGATATAACCTACTTCCGGGCTCAGCATGCCATAGTAGGGAACATTGGTAACTTTCACAATATCCCGGTTCAGTGTAATTTCAAGTGGTTTGGGTATCCCAAAGCGTTTGATCGTTAGCGTAACGCTGGTTTGGGTTTGTCCTTTTAATAATTTTCCCGAATCAAAATCTTCTCTGGTCGCTAAATCAATGCCGTTAATTTTGGTGATTTCGTCTCCAAGTTGTAACCCTGCCTTTTGAGCCGGGGTGTCTTCATAAACCATCATCACGGTATGCTTTTGATCAGCAGAACTTATCATGGCACCGATACCATTATACTTACCGGTGGTCATGGTAAGATAGTCTTCGATATCGTCTTCCGCATAATAAACCGTGTAGGGATCCAGAGATCTCAGCATACCATCAATGCTGGTCTTGATCAGTTGATTCGGATTGATTTCGTCGACATAATAGGCATTCAATTCTTTAAAGAGGGTTGCATAAATGTCAAGATTTCGCGCAATCTCAAACAGCCTGTCGTCCTGCTTAAAAGAAACAAATGCCAACCCTGCCAATACAGGGGTGGCTAACAAAATGGAACGGAGATACTTTTTCATCTATGGCTCAGGAATCGTTTGCTTTAATTTGATAATACCAGGAGGCATTTTTTTTAAGCGGGAAAGACATTGCTTCATGGCGCTTTCAATAACGTCAAAAGTTGAAATTTCTTTTGCAAGATACAAAAAAGCGATATAGGAAGGACGGCTATCTACGGGAAGATGAACCAATATCTCTTTGTTGAGCCGGTATGCTTCGCGACAACGACGGCGAATTTGATTGCGAAAAACCGCCTTTTTAAACTGTCGTTTGGATATGGAGAATAAGAGCTGCGGGAGCTCAGGAGGAGCTATGGGTTCGTAAATATAAAGTACCCGAAAAGGAAAAAGGTAGAACGTATAAACTTCCGCACTACCTTTTTGAAAAAGCCTCCCGATTAAACGGGGGCTACATAATTTTTCATTTTTACCAAATGATTGTTTCAAGCTCGTGTATAGAAAAAAGTGTGCAAAGTTTGAGTATGAATCGAACTTTACACACGATCTGAGACAGGGTCTCCAATATTCAAACTTTCAATCTTTGATTATTGCTTATGACGCTTTTCGTCTGAAACTGTAAGTTTCCAACGTCCTTTTTTACGACGGGCCGTTACTACTTTACGGCCATTTGCCGAAGACATTCTTTCACGGAACCCGTGCTTATTTCTCCTCTTACGATTCGATGGTTGATAGGTACGTTTCATCTTTATATCTTTTTATTTTAAGATCAAATGTAATATTTAAAGCTCCCGGCGATGACTAGCTTTTTTCCTTGAAAATTAATTTCTTCGGCTGGTTAACTTCCTCTACTCTCAATTTCGGCTTGCAAAGGTAGACAAAGTTTTTTACTAAGACAACCGTTAGCATAATTTTATCACAAAACTCTTAGCATAAATACATTAGACGCGGGAAATTAGTCTTCATGGGCGTTGGATAGATATTCGGTAGCTCGTCCCTGAACACATCACGGCCTTCTGGCTACTAAACTTTAAAGCCGAAAGTGAAAATAGTATGGAAAGCCTTGCGGGTAAAAGTGTGTAAATTAGTCTGATTAATAATCGAAAAAACTATAATATTCATTACAGCATATATTAAATGAGTCGTTTTGTTAAATACTTCACCAGTAATCTGTCGGAAATCCTGGCTATAAGTTTGTTTTTAAGTACCCTATTTCTGACCGGGTACACTTATAATCAGAAAGTTACAACCAATTCAGTGGATACGCTTGATCTAAATCCATTCGTTGAGCCCGGTTTTCCTTTTATTTCTACATCTCTGGACGCCCGAAAAATCGGTCTGGCATTCCCGGATGACAATATTGCCTCCAGAGCCCTGGCCATTAATCTGGGAGATAGTGCATATGTGTGTTTTGATACGGACCTGCTGAGATGGTCTGTGGCGTGGACCGGGAAGTTTCTTCCCATGGTGCTTATGGCTCAGATATCGTACAAAGATTTCTTCAACAAGAATAATAAGGTCACCACGTTGACCGGAAACCCCAAATTAGCCACCGGACTATATGCAGGGTGGTCAAAAGGAGAACCCGTTTTTGAGGATATAAGACCAGATCCCGAGCTTAAAAATCAACCCAAATGGGGCCCCATACCAGCAGACAAAGGGCGATGGAAGGGTATGTATCTACATGGAGAAAAAGTAATTCTCAATTATTCGGTGGGGCAGACGGATATATTTGAGATGCCTGGCAAAGTTCAGTTTGGTAACGAAACTGCATTTATTAGAACATTTCAGATCAATCACCGTACAGAACCTCTATCACTCATTGCTGCGGAGGTAAGAAATGCCGATTACAGCGAAGTAAAAGGTAATATTGCATACATTTATCATGGATCAAAAAGGGATACCGTTACGGCGCTGGGAATAGTCCGGAGCAGGGAGAATTCCATGCAGCCTCGCATTAAAAACAATCGTTATCTGAGCGTCCTTCTTCCTTCAAGCAAAAATGGAGGAGAAGTCAGTATTTTAGTTTGGAAGGGTCCGTCAAGCAAAAAAGCGGCATTCGAAAAGTTGTGTAAAAAAAAGCAGCCACCTCTTCCTGACTTCGGAAGGGGAGGGCCTGCCTATTGGCAGGAGGAGGTGTTAACTGCAGGAAAACTATCTCCCGACACGGCTGCCTATGTTACCGATCAACTTACCTTACCGTTGCCCAATCCCTGGAAACGAAATGTGCGAATAGCTGATATTGCTTTTTTTGAAGATGGCCGGGCAGCAGCTGTTACCTTCGAGGGCGATGTCTGGATTTTAGATGGAATCGATCGTAATCTTCACAACATACGGTGGAAACGTTTTGCATCGGGTTTGCACGAGCCTATGAGTGTGGAAGTTGTAAAGGGTAATGTATATATATTCGGTAGGGAAGGAATTGTTCGCCTTCAGGACCTGAATCATGACGGTGTGGCGGACCATTATGAGAATTTTTCTAACGTGATGATTCAGTCGCCAGAATCCAGAGAGTGGGCTGCCGACATGGTTTACGCACCGGATGGAAGCTTTTATGTGGCAAAAGGAGGCAGTCAGAGCAATGGACCTGGAGTCACATCCCAGGTAGCAAAAGGTTTTAGGGCAGGCTCCGACCATAACGGTACCATTTTAAAAATATCTCCGGATGGATTGGCATTTGAGGTCATTGCCACTGGCTTGCGCGGACCTTATCTGGGAATTCATCCTGAGAATGGAACGCTTACGGCTTCAGATCAACAGGGGAATTTCGTGCCGTCAACACCCATTTATCTGATAAAAAAGGGAGACTACTACGGTGTGCCGCCAACAACCCATCGCAAAGATAACCCATCCATTGCGCCTCCTCTCACCTGGATTCCGCATCGTGTTGACCGGTCAAGCATTAGCCAGGCATGGATTACAGGAGATAATATGGGCCCGATTAATGGAGATCTTATACACTTTTCCTTTGCCCGCCCGGGATTGTTCAGGGTATTGATCGATAGCTCAGCAAGTCTCAGGCAGGGTGGCGTGTCATTTATTAACGCCAATTATCCCGCACCAACCTCTAAGGGTGCCATAAACCCGATAGACGGTCAATTGTACATCACTGGTTTCAATTTATGGGGATCCAGCTCTACGGGAGTTTCTGCATTGCAACGACTTCGTTATACCGGGAAAACCAGCTATATGCCGAATCATTTCAAAGTCACCAAACAAGGGGTCATTCTAGGATTCGATAGTCCTCTGGATGCATCGTCTGTGACTACCAAAAACTTTGAGGTGAAACGATGGAATTACAAACGAACTCAGGAATATGGATCCGGTCATTTCAAACTGGATGGTACGTCAGGAGAAGAGGTCTTACAGGTTCTGGCAACACATGTCTCTGCTGATGGCAAATCCGTGTTGTTACTTCTACCTGACATGCAGGAAGTAATGCAAATGGAAGTGGCCTATAATTTAAGGGCAAAGGACGGAAAAAGTGTTAACCAACAGTTTTGGTTTACTGTTAACAAAACTTCGGAGTTTAAACCAGAGTCAGAAAGGTTCGATAAGGTAGACTTGTCCATTCTTACTGCCAAAAATCCGCTACCTGGCTTGCAGACCTCAAATAATGAACTGGCCTCGGCGGCAAAGGGTAAGGAAATCTTTCAACAAATGGCTTGTTCGGGCTGTCATTCGGAGGGCACCAAAACCAAAGGAATGTACGGGCCACCATTTCAGAACCTATATGGCTCTACACGCTATTTTGAGGATGGCTCTTCCGCTATTGCCGATGACAAATACGTTCGCGAATCCATACTGACGCCGGGAGCCAAAATTATAAAAGGTTACAATGAAGAAATGCCCTCCTTTGTTGGCATACTGACTGAATCAGATATTCAGTCGATCACATTGTATATCAAATCATTATCAAAGAAATAAAGGATACTCAACTTTCCTGTTTAGTTCAGGCAGGACCGCGCCACAGGGCAAAAAAAGAAAGCCACTCGTTAAAGTGGCTTTCTGTGTAGCGGGAGCTGGACTCGAACCAGCGACCTTTGGGTTATGAGCCCAACGAGCTACCAACTGCTCCATCCCGCGGTGTCGTTGAATTGGAGTGCAAACATACAACAATACTTCCAATAAAAACAACTATTTTTGTGAAAAATAAATAGAAAGGAACCTGCGAAATCAGTCGAGCGTAAATATCTTTCAAATTTCATGGCAAAAAATGGCGTAAATTTGCAGATAGATTAAGAAAAGGAACTTCTTTGCCAACCTTGGGGTACTCAATCAGCTTCGTTGTTTTTTTTAATATACCCGGATTTCAATGGGTTCTAAAGAATCATTATGAATGAAAATATAGAAAATACGCCTCCCCTGCGCAACCATCGTGCCGGATTCGTGAGTATTATTGGCAAACCTAACGTAGGTAAATCGACGCTGATGAACGTTTTGGTGGGTGAAAAGATGTCGATCATCACATCAAAAGCCCAAACGACCCGTCACCGTATCATGGGTATTTTGAATGGTGTGCACGAGGATATTCCGTTTCAGCTGGTGTATTCCGATACACCCGGTGTGGTAAAGCCAGCGTACAAGCTTCACGACTCCATGATGACTTTCGTAAAAGGGTCATTGGAAGATGCAGATGTGGTATTGTTTGTAACGGAGGTGGGGGAGAAAGCAACTGAGCATGAAGTGTTACCTTTACTGGCCAGGACCACAGCGCCGGTTATTTTGGTGCTGAACAAGATTGACCTGTCTTCCGAGGAAGAGTTGAAGAGAAAAATGAATGAGTGGGAAGCCGAAATTCAGCCGGCGGCGATCATTCCTATCTCCGCGTTACACAATGCCAACATTCAGACGCTGTTTGACGCTGTAATCACCCGGTTGCCCTTCCATCCCCCCTACTTCGCAGAGGATGAGCTAACGGATAAACCCGAGCGCTTCTTTGCCTCCGAAATTGTACGGGAGAAGATATTTCTGAATTACCGCCAGGAGATCCCATACAGTTCAGAGGTGGTTATATCAGAATTTAAGGAAAGAGACGACATCATTGTGATCCGCGCCGAGATATTGGTGGAGCGTAAAAGCCAGAAAGGAATTATTATCGGTGAAAAAGGAGAAATGCTGAAGAAGGTAGGCATGCAGGCCCGTCTGGACATGGAGGCATTTTTTGGTAAAAAAGTCTTTCTTGAACAACATGTAAAAGTAGAACCCGATTGGAGAAGCAACGATCGTAAGCTGCGCCAGTTTGGATATGAAGAGTAAGAATAAATAAATAAAACGGAGGAAAAGGTACCCTTTTCCGGATCAAATTTTAAAGCCTAAAAATTAATGGCAAATATAATATCAATTGTAGGCCGCCCGAATGTGGGTAAATCTACACTTTTTAACAGATTGACCGAAAGCCGTAAGGCCATCATGGATAATCAAAGCGGTGTAACCCGCGACCGTCACTACGGCTATGGCGAATGGACGGATCAGTATTTCACGGTAATAGACACTGGCGGTTACGTTGTGGGCTCCGAAGATATTTTTGAAGGAGCCATTCGCGATCAGGTGGAGCTGGCCATTGAAGAGTCCACCGTCGTATTATTTATGGTAGACACCATGACCGGCCTCACCGATCTGGACAAGGATTTTGCAAACGTGCTTCGCCGGTTTAATAAACCGGTGTATATGGTAGCCAACAAGGCTGAAACCACTGAACGATACCAATCAGCGGCCGAATTTTACGAATTAGGACTTGGAGACGAGATTTTTGCTATTTCGGCACAGACGGGCTTCGGCACCGGCGAGTTGCTGGATGCTGTAATCACACACTTTGAAACTCCTGGAATAGAAGACCCGGAAGCAGGTATTCCGCGTATCGCTATTATGGGTCGCCCTAATGTAGGAAAATCATCCTTCCTGAATGTTCTGACAGGTACCGACAGGAGCATTGTAACAGACATTGCCGGAACTACCAGAGATGCCATTCACACGCATTACAAGGCATTTGGTATGGAGTTCATCTTAACTGACACGGCTGGTCTACGCAGGAAGTCACGCGTCAATGAAGATATTGAATACTATTCGACCCTCCGGTCGGTAAAAGCGATGGAGGAGTCAGATGTTTGTATTATTCTGCTTGATGCCACACTTGGTCTTGAAGGCCAGGACCTCACGATTATCGGTCAGGCTGATAAAGCAAAAAAAGGAATCGTCATTATGGTCAACAAGTGGGATTTGATCGAAAAGGATTCCAAAACAGCCGACGCTTTTAAAAAGAGCCTTTTAGAGAGGCTTTCCCCCATGAACTACATGCCGATCATCTTCGCTTCTGTCGTGGAAAAGCAACGGATACACCAGGTGATGGAAAAGGCGATGGAGGTATATCAGAACAAAACCAAAAAGATCACCACTTCCCGATTGAATGAAGTGATGCAAAAGGAGATTGAAAAATATCCCCCGCCGGCAGATCGTGGGAAGTATATCAATATAAAGTATATGATCCAGCTGCCTACGCCGTCGCCTACGTTCGTATTTTTCAGCAGTAACCCTAAAAATGTTAAGGATCCGTATCTGCGTTATCTCGAAAACCGTATGCGAGAGCATTTCGATTTTTCAGGGGTGCCTATAACGATCTTCTTCAGGGAAAAATAGAATGCCCAAAAATGTTATAAATCGCCGGCAGTGATGTCGGCGATTTTTGTTTCATCACAATTTTGAAACAGTTCGTACATTAAAAGAGGCTCTTTGGTAATTAAATTTTTTTTTATGCAACCATTCATCCTAATTTTCCATCTGTTTACTGATCGAATACCTACAGAGGCGAAATAAATTGACTCAAATAAAAAAAATTAAAAAAAAGTTAAAAACAAGGTACTATGTATTGCAAGATACCTATTAAAACATATATATTTGCACTGTCAATGAGTTACAAAGAATTTAGCCGGATTTTTTTGAACCATCTATAAAAAAGAGCCATGAAAACATTGAAATTACTGTTGATATTATTTCTGTTCAGCCTTCAGGCCAATGCCACAGGTTATGCGCATAATATGTTTGTGGCGCATCAGAAGCTTAAAACAGGCAAGGAAGCACATGTCGTTAAAACAAAGCCTGCTCCAAAACAGACAGTCAGAGCCAAAGTAGAGACTTTCAGAGCTGTTTCTCTAAAAGAGAACAAGTCGGCGGTTCAGCACATTGCTAGCAGCGTTTGTGACATGGCCACTTTAAATGACCGTATTCTTTATGAAGGACCTTATTTCTTATTTGAGAAAGAAAATAGTAAAGAAACAGACGAATCTATTGTTTCTAAGCTTGTTGGGGTGGTAAAAGCAATGGTCTTCACATTTGCCGGTTCCATTGTCAGCCGGGGATAATGGTAAAGAGCAATAAAAAAGGTATCACACCGAACGTGTGATACCTTTTTTATTGTGATGCCGGGAATAAACGACCGCTAGCCAACTACGTTGGTCAATGTGCCAATCGGTTCAATCGTGATGTGGACCACATCACCGCTCTGCAAAGTGAAGTCGGATGGAGGTATGACACCAGTGCCTGTCATCAAGTAGCACCCCGTAGGAAACGACATCTCTCTGAAAAGAAAGTGGAGCAACTCTTCGGGTTTGCGTTTCATTTGCGAAAGCGTAACCTCTCCGTTAAATACTTCTTCACCTCCACGGACGATGGATAGATCAATGAGTGTATTTTCGGAGAGCGGTTCGGAAGGAACATACAAGCAGGGCCCCAATGCGGCGCTGCCTGTGTATGATTTAGCCTGGGGAAGATACAATGGGTTTTCGCCTTCGATGCTTCTGGAACTCATGTCGTTACCGATGGTATAACCAACAAGTTTTCCCGACTCCGTGGCAAATAGGGTAAGTTCCGGTTCTGGAACGTCCCATGTAGAGTCGCGTCTGATCCGAACAGTTCCCTGATGCCCAACCACACGCCACGCCGTCGATTTGAAAAACAACTCCGGGCGATCTGCATCGTATACACGGTCGTAGAAATTCCCACCTCCCGCTTTTTCTGATTCTTCCATACGCGCCGTGCGACTCCTGAAATAGGTAACACCTGAGGCCCAAACCTCCTGAGAGCCAATAGGAGAAAGCACTGCCGGCATGGGCAAATCTTCAGAGAAGGTAACAGGAATCAATTTTTGCGTCTGAGTTTCCAGCCAGCTATGAAGATCATCCCGGTTCACCGCAGTGTCCCAGTCAGTTTCAGGAAGGCGGTAAAAGTGATCGTCGCTTTCCAGCAAAATACCATGCTCGGTTTTAAATAATTTCATGGGTATGGATTGATTATATCTGTTTCAAAAGGTTGACGGATGTATTCTTTACTTTATTGTATGTACGAATATGACAATCAATCAGGCTATCCACACCCTATTTCCTCAATGCCACAAGCGGCGGTCAATGGGAATTGGTTCTTGTGTAATGAGTTTGATTTCAGCGAACAGGGTATGTTTTGGATGCAGCAACAAGTTGTGAGAGAAGGGGACAATGATCGATGGAATGGCAAGAGCGAGCACATCCGGCTCTTTTAGCCATGCGTTGAGCCAATATTGTGTGCGTTCGTTATGGCTGTCCTGCCAGTATGGGGGCATATCCCCGGCATGATACATTCTGATATTCTCCGGGATTTCTATTGACGAGAGCCAGTATTTAGGTAAATCTTCATAACGCACTCCGGGTGCATGTGCCAGAGTCTCCACCAACCCTAGTTCAGGACTGGATGTAGTGTACAGAATGCCCGTTCCTTTTGGGTTCCATCGGGCACCGAATAGCCTGCTTCCCTCCGATGAGAGGGATTGATCCTTTAACTTTTCCCTGATAATTCTGTAAACGACTGGCATGAAAACAAATATCAGGCCGGGAGGCCATAATCCAAACGGCCCAAAACATCATTGACCAAGCCAAAGCCTGTTACAGTATCCATAAGTGTGACGGGTGCCTGATCATTCAATTCCGGAATACTTGTGCGAAGCCAGCTGAGGACAACATTTTGTTTACCCTCAAAAGTATCCATGGCATGTATCAATATGTTTCTGAGCAAAAGCAACCGTTCGGAAGCTTCAATACCAAGACGCTTATCAGGGCTGATGCGGTGAAGATTACGTGACGTCATCCCCAAAATGTAAGCCATCTCATTGTCGGTCAGCCCAACCATTTGCGATATCTGATCAACATAGGATCGGAGCAAACCATCGCGTGAGGACTGGATTAATTTGAAGTCAGGTGTTGTTGTAGCACCATAAGGCACATACTTATCTGAAAAAACCTTAAGCTCCGGCATATCTAAAAACGAAAAGCAGAATAATGTCTCTAAATTAAGTGACATTATTCTGCTTTCCAAACAATCTATCAACTTTTAAAGCTTACCCTTTAAAAAGTCTGCTGTGTAATTTCCCTTGATTTTAACCATTTCCTCGGGAGTGCCTGCGAAGGTGAGATACCCGCCACCTTCACCACCTTCCGGCCCCAGATCCAGGATCCAGTCGGCACACTTGATTACCTCCATATTATGTTCGATAATAATTACGGTGTCGCCTTGTTCAACCAGTGCATTGATAGCCTTCAAGAGCTTTTTGATGTCATGAAAATGCAGTCCAGTGGTAGGCTCATCGAAGATAAAAAGCATTTTTCCTTTATTGGAAGAGCCCTTCCCGAGAAATGAAGCTAGTTTTACCCGCTGCGCTTCACCACCCGAAAGCGTATTGGATGACTGGCCCAACCCTACATAACCGAGCCCTACTTCCTGCAATGGCAACAACTTTTCCGCAAGTTTGGGTTCTGATTTGCTGAAAAACGCGATGGCTTCGTCCACATTCATGTCCAGAATTTCGGAGACATCCTTTCCATCGTATTGTACTTCCTGAATTTCCTGCTTGAACCGCTTTCCATTACACCCTTCACATTTCAGATAGATGTCAGCCATAAATTGCATCTCGACCTTTACCTGCCCTTCGCCCTGGCATATTTCACACCGGCCCCCGTCCACATTGAATGAAAAGTGAGAAGGCTTATAACCACGCGCTTTGGATAGTGGCAGGTCCGACATCATTTGACGGATGTGGTCGTAGGCTTTGATGTAAGTTACCGGATTGGATCTGGACGATTTCCCGATCGGGTTCTGATCGATCATTTCTATCGCCTGAATACGATCCAGGCTCCCGGTAATGCTGTCAAATTTACCCACTTCCTCGCTAAACTCTCCCTTCAGGCGCATCAACGCCGGATAAAGAATTTTTCGGATCAAAGTGGATTTACCCGAACCACTGACCCCTGTCACTACGGTCAGGGCATTCAGGGGAATTTTTACATCCACATCTTTAAGATTGTTTTCCCTAGCGCCTTTTATTTCTATAAAATGTAAGGATTGGCGGCGGATGTTGGAAAAAGGGATTTTATCCCGACCCAGTAAGAAAGCTAACGTGTGAGACTGGACTCCCCCGCTAAAAAAGCTTTCCTTCAGGTTACGGATCTCATCCCAATTTCCCTGAAACACAAGGTGTCCCCCGCCTGACCCCGCCTCAGGACCAATGTCGATAATCTGATCGGCCGCATGCATCACTTCTTCCTCATGTTCCACCACTATAACGGTGTTGCCCAGATCACGAAGCGATTCCAATACACCAACCAATCTTTGCGTATCACGTGGGTGCAGGCCAATACTTGGTTCATCAAGAATGTACATAGAGCCGACCAAGGCACTGCCTAATGAAGTTGCGAGCTTGATACGTTGAAATTCTCCGCCGGATAATGAATTCGTGAGGCGATTTAACGTAAGATATCCCAATCCAACGCGGATCATGTAATCCAATCTGGTTTCGATTTCGGTAAGGATTCTTTTGGCTATTTGCCTGTCATTCTCGTTGAGCTCGGCAGATCGGAAAAATGCGGCTACTTCGGTAATAGGCATTAAAACAAGATCCGTGATAGAAGCACCGCTTACTTTAACATACGATGCATCCTTACGTAGTCGAGAACCACGACAATCGGGACAGGTCGTACGGCCCCGGAAGCGGGAAAGCATAACCCGGTACTGTATTTTGTAAGTTTGAGATTCCAGTTCAGCTATGAAATCGTTGATGCCGCGGAAAAACTGGTTGCCAGTCCATAGTAATTCCTTTTGCTCTGAGGTTAAATCCTTGTAAACCCGATGTATCGGGAAATCAAACTTGGAGCCATTCCTAACCAGGGGTACCAGCCATTCGCTCATTTTCTCACTTCGCCATGGTGCTATGGCTCCATCATACACCGAAAGATTCTTATCAGGAATGACAAGCTCAGGATCAATTCCCAAAATTTTCCCAAACCCTTCACACCGCTTACAAGCGCCAAAAGGATTATTGAAGCTAAACAGGTTTACACTGGGTTCTTCGAATGAAATTCCGTCAAGTTCAAACTTATCAGAAAAAATTCTTTCCGGTCCATCGATCACCCGCACGATACAAATGCCCTCACCCTCGAAAAAGGCTGTCTGTACAGAATCGGACAGCCGATACTGCGTATCTTCATCATCATGACGAACCGATGCCCTGTCAACCAGAATATATATCTGGTTGTCCGTCTGACCGCTGGTTTCGTTTTGTTCGAGTGCATCCTCAATGCTTACCATTTCACCGTTGAGGACGATACGGTTATAGCCTTTGGATAACAATATGGATAACTCTTCGGGTAATGCCCGACCAGCCCGGATATGTAGCGGAGCGAGGATCATTGCACGGGCTCCTTCCGGCTGGGCAAGAATAAAATTTACAACATCTGTAACAGAATCTTTTTTTACCAATTCACCAGAGACTGGCGAATAGGTATGTCCAATTCGCGCAAAGAGTAATTTGAGGTAATCGTAGATCTCGGTGGAGGTGCCTACGGTAGATCTCGGATTACGGGTATTCACTTTTTGTTCGATGGCAATCGCTGGAGAAATACCTTTAATATATTCAACCTCCGGCTTTTCCATCCGACCCAAAAACTGCCTGGCATAGCTGCTCAGACTTTCCACGTACATTCTTTGACCTTCGGCAAATAGGGTGTCAAAGGCCAGCGAGGATTTTCCGGAACCAGAAAGCCCTGTTATCACCACCAGCTTATTGCGCGGAATAGCTACATCAATATTTTTGAGATTGTTAACACGAGCACCTTTGATCAGGATGTATTTTCTCGGATCGAGCTCATCAAATTCAGAAGCTTCAATCCGGGGCACTGTTAATTGCGTCATAAAGAGATTTGATGATCCAATAGAGGCGTATTTGTGATACCTCAATCTTGTTATTAACTCAAAAATTTAAAAATTAGTTGCCTTTCGGAGGGCAAACAAACCGGCATGGATACACCCAGATATCTCGAAAGTTAAAATTTCACCTCTTTGGATTTGCAAAACACCATGCCCCTTTTTTGAGCGTCTTCAAAAATTTCGTCAGCCAGATAACCCCAGTTCGGTACATCCGAGGTGCAGTCGGTAAGCAGAGAAATTTTGGGGACAAGTGCGGGCGCATAATCCATTATTTGCTTCACACTTGTGGCAACGCAATGAGAGCGAGCCTCACCGGTTATTAATATTTGGTCATAAGCATCCAGTTCCGAAAGAAAATTTGTATCTAACCCGGTTGTTGGGTCACCGGCAACCGGCACCTGCGCTTTGAAGACGCCAAAATGTTCCGTCAATGGATTCAAACCTTTGACAACAAACCGATAATCCTTTTGGGTAAGATGTGTCCAGGATAATATTGCATCAAGCACTGTATCGTCCAGAGAAGCCCCTTTTGAGCCTATCAAACAGTGTTCGGGCCAGATGAAATGCCTGAATTGACTTTCCCTTTCAAGGGTAGTCAGGTATTCCTGAACATATTCTTTATGATATCTGGGAACCCATCTTCCTTCGGCTACTGCCGCTGCAGTTACAAGTGTAAAAGGAGCAAGTGTATTTCCATTGGGGTCTTCCCAAAAAAGCGGATGGGCAATATCCAACACGGTGTGTGTGTCCAGCGTGACAAAAATCTGTGCGATTTTGTCACCATTGACGGCAATCAGCCGGGCAATACGCCTTACGTCCTGCTCAGCTCCGGGAACAAAGAGTGTTCCGAGTGGATTACAGAAATCGAACTGGGCATCTATAATCAATAATGCTGTTTTCAAAGCCTTTAAAGTTAAATTTTACTTTTTGGCGATTGTGCCTCCCACGTTTTTGCCAGAATTTACTCCACTTTCTCAGGAACATTCAATTGCCTCGCATACATTTTTGAGCAAAGGCTGTGTACTAGAGACAACATCCGGTTCGTATCCTGTTTGAAATCAAACCGATAATCATCATCAAGCTTATTCAGAGCATTGGTAATCGTTAGCGCTTTTTTAGCAATGTATAGCGCACATTTGTCCGATCGCGAGGAGTACTTCTGAAGTTGGTCCGCATATCGATTGAGAAAGGTATTCATCAATAACAGGTTAAGCTCAATGGATCCGAGTTTATCCTTGGTGATTTTCACATGGTAGGCGATTTCTCCGCTCAAACCTTTCATTTCCATCATAATCCATGCCGGTGTATCTATGGCCATCGTGGAGGTGTGTAAAATTCTGCCGGCAATTTCTTCCCTTCTTTCAGGTATGGTTGAAGCTTCTTCGATAAGCTCAAAATATAGCCGATCACACAGGGTCTTATCTTTTGCGACGAGCCGGAGTAACAATTTGTCTTTTTCTTTTGGCAAAAGCTGAATGATGGCTTTTTTTAACTGGTCTTGTATAGGCATAAGGAACTGTAAATGGTTCAAATGTAAGCATGTACTCAGGAGTCCGGCAAAATGTATTTCTCCGAATGGGTCCGTACACAAGACCACCTTGGGTTGAGAGAAGGCACAGCATCGTTTTTTCCCTCAAAGAGTCTGCAATTTTTATCCTCCAGTACCTCGCATTCCCCTAAGTCTTCATTGCGTTTTTTCCTATTGGTTCCCTTGCACTCGTCGGATTCAGAATAAAATGGTCTTCAAATTAACCGTTATTACTCCATTAATCAAAATAGCGAAAATTGGTCCAGTAATGCAGGAAATTGCCCGATTTGGGTAGTCTGTGAATGCCGGTATGCACTTTTAAAACCGTTTCCAGTTTTGATTTGGAGACTTGTGGGGGTATTTAGCCCAAGTAGCCTCAGTTGGAATTTTCATTTTTTTTTGGTAGCACCTCTAATCAGATTAATTTTGTCGAAAACATCGGGATATGAGCAGATATCTGTCAATCAGTACGGGCGTTGGGATCTTTATTGCCTTTGCGTATACTATTTTGAATAATACGTTAAATGCTCCCTCTTTTGACGACTACGATGCTACTATCTTATTCATCAAAAACTTCTATTTCGACGGTTATACGTTATGGGAAAAGATCACGGCACTTTTCAGGACGCATAATGAGCATCGGATTTTTCTTTCCAGAGTTTTTGCCACGGTTTATTATTATTTTTTTCAGGTAATTAATTTTCGACATTTGGTTTTTTTGCAGAATTTTTTTCTCCTGGCGACTTTCGGGTTGTGTCTCAGGGTTATGCTGAAAAATAATTTACCATTTCATTTTGCCTTTCTTTTACTTTGTATAACGCTTTTTAATCTTTCCTTCTATCAGGTTTCGATTTATTACTGGGGGGGAATTCAGTACTACACCGTATTTTTCTTTTCCATTCTAAGCTTGTTCTTTTTGGATAAAAGTATCAAAGCGTTGAGCTTAAGCTTTGTTATTGCTATTCTGGCTGCCATTTTGGCGATTATATGCTTCGGAAATGGTTTTATAGTATGGGGGCTTGGTGGGTTTTTACTTTGGTCGCAAAAGAAGTTTCGCCTGTTGTATGTGTGGATTTTTTTCTCGATCTGCCTGTTCCTGATCCTGTTTGGCCCGGCTTCGAAAGTGCAGAATAGCCCGCTTGGGGCAATCAACTTTGAATGGATGGCAAGGTTATTGTTTACTTTTATTGGAAGCTTTGTTTTTGTTAATCCAGAGGGTATACCTGCCAGGTATGCCAACATTATCATTTGTGCTCTTGTGGGTATACCTATATTTGTTTTTTGGGTAGTTTTGTTTTTTAGAGGCTTTGCAGTTAAAAATCCGTTGTTGTATACCTTGTTTTGCCTACCCCTATTGACAGCAATAGTTATTGCCGTGGCACGGTTTAATTCCAAGGCAGCCGGAGGTACAGCTTCCAGATACATGTTTTTTACAGCACTGATACCTGTGTTTCTGACACTCATTCTATGGAAAATGCAAAAAATAGAGCCAAAACATCTGAACGGCATTTTGGTTGCTTCTGTATTAATTTGGCTCACCAGCTTCTATTTCAATGGTAAAGAGCTTAGGGAAAGTAACGCCGATGTGACGGACAGACTAAGAAGATGGGAGCATAACCACGAAGTGCAGCTGGTATATTACAAAGAGTCTGAATACATGACTTACTACATGGATTGGGCCATAAGCCACAAGGTTTTGCCCAGCGTAGAAAAAATGACGACGGGTCAACCAATATTAGTCAACAACCAATAGGATGCATTTTAAAGATGGAGATTTCGCCTTTAAATGTTTTTTATAATTAATTTTTAGAGAATATGATTTCAGTGGCCATGTGCACTTACAACGGAGCAAGGTTCTTGCCGCAGCAGTTGGAGAGCATAGCCAATCAGATAGTCGCAGTGGATGAACTGGTTGTATGTGATGACGGATCAAATGATGATACGATTGAGGTATTGAATGCGTTTGCGAAAACAAGTCCATTTCCGGTTACTATCCATAGTAATCCGGTTAACCTGGGTTCCACTAAAAATTTTGAAAAGTGCCTTATGCTCTGTAAGGGGGATATTATCTTTCTTACAGACCAAGACGATGTTTGGCGAGAGGACAAGGTTGCCCGGCATATTGAATTTTACGATGGAAATCCCGGGACAGATGCCGTTTTTTCAGATGCGCTGATCATTGATGATGATTCAAAACCCTCTGGACAAACAATTTGGAAGGAAATTGAATTCGGGGAGGTTCTTCAAAACAAGTGGCAGAAAGGAAAAGGGCACGAAACACTTTTCTATGGTTTTGTGGTAACAGGTGCCACGCTTTCACTGAGAAAATCTTGTCTCCCGCGATTAATACCCTTCCCCACCCACATTCCCGATCTGATTCACGACGCCTGGATAGCGCTCGTGCTTTGCCTGCAGGGGAAGATATCGTTTATTGCTGATACACTGGTATCTTACCGGATACACAATGGCCAGCAAGTCGGGTTTGGAGCAAAGGTCGAATTCATAAGCCTGAAAGAGCGCCTGACCCGAAGCCGGGAGGAAAAACTGCTTCCACTTGCCGAGAAGGCCAAAAATCTTGAAATGTTGTATATGCTATTAAGAGATGTGCCTTTGGTTCCCAGAGAAAAGCTGATTAAGCTTTATTTGACCCAAAAGCATTTCAAAAAACGCTCTACGTTGCCTGCCAACAGGCTATTGAGGCTATCTCCGGTGTTACATGATGTCTTTCAAGGATATTATATTTTTAGCAGTCGTGACTGGTGGATACCCGCCATTGGTGATCTTTTAGAATAATGTAGCTCCGATACAGTGAAAATAAGTAAACCCAGCCACCTGGTTACCGTTGTAATCCCCATCTACAAAGCTACTTTTACAGAAGCCGAAAAGCGCTCGTTTCAACAATGTATTCGGGTGTTGGCAGGGTATCCTGTGAAGATTGTTAAACCGGAAAGTCTGGATTTGAACGAGCTTCATGCTTCTTACCCGGATATCGAACTCATGTCATTTGAGGATAAGTACTTTAAAGGTGTAGATAGTTACAACGAGCTGATGACTTCTCTATTCTTTTACGAACGATTTACAGCATTTGAATACATGCTGATTTATCAGCTTGATGCCTTTGTGTTTCGGGATGAACTTACAGCATGGTGTAAAAAAGGTTTCGACTACATCGGATCGCCCACGCTGCATCAGGAATCCTTTGATTCTTTTTCTGCAGATGCCAAGGAGTGCTACGGTGCCGCTCTTTCAAGCAGGAGGGTGGTGCTGAACGGAGGATTATCACTACGCCGGGTTCGTTCATTTATAAAGTATTTGAAAATATACAATACCTTCTATCCTGCCTGGAAGGGGAATGAAGACATGCTTTTTTCGCAGGAGGCAACGAGACTTTTGCCTATGAAACTCTTTATGAAATTACCCACATGGCAGGAAGCCCTTCATTTTGCATTTGAGAAAAGCCCTGCTGCCTCCTTTGCGCTTACGGATCGGAAGCTGCCATTTGGATGCCACGCATGGGAACGTTATGATCCTGCATTTTGGAAAGACTATATTGATCTGAAATAGTCCATGGGAATGCAAATTTTTATGGTATCACGAGAGAACCGTCTCCTTACCAATGATTGGAACGGCGAATCAATCGTACCGAACCTGTGGAGCTGCTTTCTTTAACAAGGTTTAACAATTTTTAACAAACTATATGGTTCGCTCAGGCGTTTTTTGTTATCGTTATTAAAAATTAAAATTTTATCGCCATGAATTTCAAACCACTTGTGGCATGGATAGGTGTCATAGGACTTTCAGTTCAATCGGTCATAGGGCAGGTTACGGACCATCCCAAAGTAGAGGAGCAATCTGCGGAATATGTGAAAATTAAAAGGGTCGAGCTCACTGACCAATACACGGTAATTTATCTCCAGTTTACCGAGGATGATACGCCAAAAAATGTACAGCCACTATTTCCGGGGCTGGGAGGTGGCCGGGAGAGCACAGGACAAAATCAAATTTGGCTTGATAGTGAAACAAGATTGTACAAGCCAGGTGAAGTGAATGTAAAATTTAAGCTGATCAAAGCTGAAAATATTCCCACAGCTGCAAAAAAGCAGGTGAGACCTGGCGAAACGGTGGATTTCATTGCCTATTTCGAAAGGCTGACGCCGGGAATCGAAACCTTCGATTTTTATGAAGGAAGAAGTGCCCGTGGGCATCAATCCTGGAATTTTTACGGAGTTAAAATCAATAATCCACCGAAAAAGCCAAAATCTTCGGTACAAAAGTTAAAGCCAGAGGTTAAAAAGCAGGTTGAAGAACAAACCAAAGAGGATGTGGTTTTAGAAAAAGAGGAGATTAAAAAACCAACCACGACCGACTTTGCCCTTTTGCGCGGTACGATCTATGATGCGAAGACAAAAACACCGGTTCCCGCACAGGTCTCTTATCAGGAGAACGGAGATAGTTTACAGTTTAAATCTTCGTCAGGAAAGTACAGAATCGGAATGGATCGGCAGTCTGAATATGATTTGCGTGTTACAGCAAAGGGCTATTATGGTCAGGATATTAAGATAACACCCTCTGATTCGTCGGAAAGTGATTTCATTAAAAACGTGTACCTGATTCCCTTGAAGGTGGGCGAAACGATCGCCCTCAACAACATTTATTTTGAAACCTCCCAATTCGCTTTACTTGGCGAATCACGTGAAGAGTTGGGCCGTCTTGTGGAAATGATGCGTGAAAATCCTTCCATAGAGATACGGGTGGAAGGACACACGGATAAAGTGGGGGATTTTGACAAAAATATTGAGCTGTCCCAAAACCGTGCGCTGTCCGTAAAAAAATATCTGGTGGAGCAGGGAATTGATGAATCGCGAATCGAAGCCAAAGGATATGGATCCACCCGGCCTTTTACAAAAAGTAACTCAGAGGAAGAAAGGAAGAAAAACAGAAGAGTGGAGTTTGTAATAACGAAAAGCTAAGCTTGAGAATGATTGGGGGTGTAGTTGTAAACAACTCACCCCCAATTTTTTAGTCGAAATTGTTATCAAAACGGAACTGAAGCGCAGAAGGCGTGTCAATTACCGCGCTTTGATAATATTGGTAAACTCACGTGACTTAAGGGAAGCGCCTCCAACAAGCCCTCCGTCAATATCGGGTGCTGCAAATAACTCAGCGGCGCTTGCGGCCGTTACACTACCTCCGTAAAGAATAGAAATATCGTCAGCCACAGCAGATCCGTATTTCGATGCCAGGTGCTCTCTTAAGGCCTTATGCATTTCCTGTGCCTGCTCCGCACTGGCAGTCAGGCCAGTACCGATGGCCCAAATAGGCTCATAGGCAATTACCACTGACAGTAACTGCTCAGCAGAAAGGTGGAAGAGACTTTCTGTGATTTGATTTTTTACAAATCCGATAAAATCTTCGTTTTGCCTTTGATCAAGAGATTCACCGCAACAGAAAATGGGCGAGATTCCTTTGGAAAGTGCAGCGTCCACTTTGGCTGCCAGAAGTGCGTTGGACTCACCAAAATACTGGCGTCGTTCGCTGTGGCCGATCAGTACATAGCCTACACCGATGGACTGTAGCATACCCGCAGAAATTTCCCCGGTAAAAGCACCGGAATCCTTATCGGAGCAATTTTGAGCAGCTAATGCGAAATTTGGCGCATCTGCAATATATTTTGCCAGCGTGGTGAGGTAAATAGCCGGCGGACAAAGAATCACTTTAACATCTCCCTGGACCTCGTCATTAGCCATATTTACAAGCTCCGAGGTCAACGCCACCGCTTCTTCGGACAGCTTGTTCATCTTCCAATTACCGGCAACTATTTTTTTGCGCATACACTTAATTTTTATTGGGTTAAATCTTCATTTGACGCAACAAAATTACCATAATTTCGACATTAACCGTATTCTGAATTTTGACCCAAAAAAATATCAAACTGTTTGGACATATAAAGATTTTTTTGTGTTTAAATCATACAATTATTACCTAAATTTACTTAAGAAACCGATTTAGCCATTTTTGATACTTAGAGTGCACGGAAAATGATTTTTTGGAACGAACCATTCGAAATCAACGTGTTGGACGAAATAAATAGAGCTTTACCATAAGAACTTAAACAAAGCAACCACGATGAATGCATCTAAGTGGTTAATATCGATACTTCTGATTCTAATTTCGGGATGGGCAATGGCACGTAATGATGACGATGTGCCTGAGGTGTCAACCGAAAAATACGGCTATTTTTTAGAGAAAAACCACAAAACAGCCCGTATTCCGTTTGAGCTACATTCGAATCTCATTCTGATTTATATTCGTATCAACGATTCGGACTCGCTCCGGTTTATATTGGATACGGGTGTGAGTTCGATCATCGTAACAGATCCGGACATATTGAAGCCAGATAAGTTGCGTCTGACCCGCAAAGTGAATCTTACAGGAGCAGGTGAAGGGAAGTCGATTGCCGCACATGTAGCAATTGATAACCGATTTGCAATGGGCAGGTTGCGGGCGAATCATCAAAACATCGTTGTACTGGAAGAGGATTTTCTCCGACTTTCAGAATATGTTGGTGTGCCGGTGCACGGGATATTTGGTTATGAGATTTTCAATAATTTCGTCGTAACCATCGACTTCGCCAAGAAAGAAATCATTCTCATGCAACCTGATCGGTACAAATATAAATCACGCAAGGGTGACAAGCATCCGCTGATCATAGAAGACACCAAGCCATTTACCGACGCGGTGACGTTACTGGCCGATGGCAGAGAGCATCCCATCAGGGTTTTGATTGATACCGGTGCCGGACACGCCTTGCTTCTGAACAACACCACGGGAGCCGATAATTTCCGGCTACCTGAAAAAGTAATCAGGGCACAGCTGGGCAGAGGCCTCAATGGGGTGATTAATGGTAATCTGGGTCGCATAGAGCAGGTCAGGCTAGGCCGTTTTACGATGGATAATATCGTGGCATCGTTTCCAGACAGCGTTTCTTTCAGTTCCAAATTACGTGGCGGTTTTGACAGGCAGGGCAACATAGGCTGCGAACTACTTCGCCGATTTAAGGTGACGATGAACTATCGTGACCGCTACATGGTATTAAAGCCCATCAAAAACAGGCTTCGTGAAAAATTTGAACACGACATGAGCGGGTTAGAAATCAGGGCAGAGGGCAAAGATCTCAGGTCATATGTAGTGAATCACGTCCAGGAAAAATCTCCGGCAGCAGATGCAGGGCTCGAGGAAGGAGATCAGCTTCTATTTATTGATGACCATTCCGCTACCGAGTTGAATGTGAGTGAAATATACAAACTCATGCAATTGGGAGACGGTAAGCATATCGAACTATTGGTGAAGAGAAATGGTAACATTTTTTTCACCAAGCTCACCCTGAGAAGAATGATTTGATTATTTTTAAAGCCAAAACCATTAACTGGCTGATTTTGGAGCGCCTAAGACTTACCGAAGACGGATCTCATTCTTTATATAATGCTCAATACGATCAGCACTACCATTCTACTTCCGGAGCCATAAATGAATCCAGGCACATTTACATAAATCTTGGCTTAAAACCGGTTCTGGAAAAGAAATCGGGTCCCATTCGCATTTTTGAAATGGGCTTTGGCACCGGTCTGAACGCGTTTCTGTCCTGGGATATTGCTGATAAATATCAAAGAGCTATTAGCTATACTGGCGTTGAAGCCTTCCCTGTCTCGCTTGCAGAAGCCTCTCAGCTCAATTACGAGCCAATTGTAGCAAAATGCGGTTTTCTGAACCTTCATGAAACCTCCTGGGGTGTTGATCACCCGTTATCCGAAAAATTTCTTTTCAGGAAAGAGAAGGTAACATTACAGGATTATCTTTGCGATGAGCAGTTTGACATTATCTACTATGATGCTTTTGATCCAAAAGCGCAGCCGGAATTATGGTCCGAGGAAATTTTGTCGAAGGTTGCAGCCCAAACCCGGCAGGGTGGCGTATTAGTAACATACTCTTCGAAAGGCATCGTCAAACGTGCACTGGCGGCATCGGGATTTTCAGTTGAAAAACACAAAGGTCCCGGTAAAAAATGGCACGTTTTGAGAGCAGTAAAAATGTAGAGGTTTGTCTAAAAGGCGATTGTAGTGGGAATCATAATTTTAAATTAAGGGCATGAGTTATCAGCATATTATTAGTCAGGAGTTGCAGGAAGCGCAAAAGGTATTGGATACATTTTTGAGTGATCCTGATCAAATTAAAAAAATTGAAAATGCGGCTGAGATAATGGCTCAGACAATTTTGAGCAACGGAAAAATACTTTCCTGTGGAAACGGCGGCTCTCACTGTGATGCCATGCACTTTGCAGAAGAACTTACAGGCAGATACCGCAACAACAGGCGGGCGCTGCCTGCCATCGCCATTTCGGATGTAAGCCATTTGAGTTGCGTAAGCAATGATTATGGTTACGAATTTGTATTTTCCAGGTATATTGAGGCATTGGGTCAGCCCGGTGACGTGCTCTTGGGGTTGAGCACCAGCGGAAACTCGGTCAATATTATCAAAGCGGTTGAGGCAGCTAAGGCCAAAGGAATGAAGGTTGTAATCTTATCCGGAAAGGATGGAGGAAAGCTGGCGGGAACAGCCGACATTGAAATCATTGTGCCGCATTTCGGTTATGCCGACCGTGTTCAGGAAATCCATATCAAAGTCATTCATATTTTTATGCTACTTATTGAAAAAATGGTCTTGGGTACCGCCGAATAATATTATCTACTATCCTATTACCACTTCATCATGAAATGCAGGCCATCCGCAATAATTGTTAAAAACGATTGTATTCTTACCATGCGCTATGTGTATGGTAAGAATGAAGTTTTTGCTTTACCTGGGGGTAATCCTGACCCTGGTGAATGTCTTACGGAGGCTTTGAGGCGAGAACTCATAGAAGAGATGGGCATAACAGTCCAGATTGGTGAACTCGCGATTTGTGGTGAAGTGTTATGGACCGATTTGAACCGGGATACCTTACATATGGTGTACAGCTCAACAATTATGGAAGGTGAACCCGCTCTGAACCCCAAGGAAACAACGGCCCTTGAAATCGTTTGGGTGCCTACAACAGCCCTTGCGGATACCTTACTTTATCCTAATATTGGGATAAACATTCAGGATTATCTGAACGGGAATGCTGCATCAGCTTATGTGGGTCCGATCCATCAACCCTATCTGGGATAAAGGAATAAATAGCATCACCAGGCATTACTTGCGTATTATACTTTTCCAATGCCTTCTTATAAACGGAAACAAACCGTACTTTTGCTGTTTAATGACTTTTTGATCATAAATGGATAACGAGCGGAAGGAAAGATTATCACAATTCGTCAAAAGAAATACAGAAAGCCAGGTTCTCTCACGGGGGCGCTCTATCTTCAGCAGCGGAGGTTACAGTGTGATAAAATTGGATTACAATGGAAACGGCTACGCCGAATTCAAAGTCAGAAGCGACTACTCGATTCAGAGTTATGTCGTGAAAATCAAAGATTTTCTTACTCAAAATATCAGTACTTCCTGTAACTGCCCCTATGATTACGGTGGCCTTTGTAAGCACAGAGTGGCGATGATCCTATATGTTCTGGACAAAATGCCCGCTTACGTAAAGCCCAAGCTTCATGAAATGTCGGATTCCATGATCGTACTGCCGGCTATTAAGGATGTGTATCTTGAAGACCTCGTTACCAGAGACAGCTGGATCGCCAGAAACCAAAATCCTAAAACAGAACTGATTTCTACAAAGGATGGATATGCAGATTGTCGCGTGAGCATGAATGATCAGGAGTTTTCAGTGCAGTTTAATCGTGTCGAAAATTCAAATCAGATCACCACATCCTGTTCCTGTGGGCAGACCTTATATGTGCCTCTATGTGAACACAAGCTGGCTTCGCTGATCAAGCTCAGGGACCAGTTTGGCGAACGTGCCTTCGAAATGATGCGCGACTGGACGGTAGATAAGAATAAGTTGCTGGAGGAGTACGGCTATTCGCTGGAAGATGACCTGGAAAATAAATTTGATTTCAAAATTGATCTGACGGGTACTTTAAAACTTGTCAAACTTGATCAGGGTATCCAGAAAATAGGCGCGTTTCAAAATTGGGAAAAGCTGAGAAACAGGGTCATCCCCAATGCCTCGACCGTGTACCAGGTTGCGGATCTGGACAAATCGGGAATTGGCGAGGAGCGGGTATCTCTTTATGTTTTCTGGCCGGGAGGCTCTCACAATCTCATCGATTTTGGCTTCGGAATTTTCTCTGCTAAAACAAGCTCGAAGTCGCAAAAATTTACCCATATACGCAGTATTGCCGGTGGCACCGGGACCCAATATACACCAGACGAAATACCAGTCCTTACAGCCGCTGATTCCAGGTTGATCAGGGCAGCCCGCCAGTTCAGCCCGGAAGCATTACACAAATACATGAAGGCTCATACGGGTGCAAGCAGTAACGCAGATGAGGAGCCCGAATACAAACGGGAAGCTCATAAGTGGGTTGGTCGCATTGTGGAACGTATTTTCAGAGATTTGGCCGAGGATCGCATATTTATTTCAGATGGTGACTATGTGACCAATCAGACGCAGCTTCAGGAGGTAAAGATTCACGCCACGCCCGTTAGGCTGTTATTTGTATTGACGGAAGACAAAGAGTTTATTATACTGAATCCGTATGTAGAAATTGAAAAAGGGACTCCAGTCGATTTGCAGAAAGTCCTGACGTTTTCGAGCTTCTGGCTTGGGATGTATAATGAGAATCGGCTTTTCAGGTGGGCCGATATCAATAATGCCGAAATGGTGGATTATCTGAGGCAAAACGGATTCAAAATCCGTGTAAAAAAAGAGCATGCGGATCATTTTTTGAAGGATTGGGTAATGCCTGTTGCAGAGCAATTTGAGGTATTGTTCCAGACGAGGCATGCAGTTGAGACGCGCCCCCTCTCAATGTTGGGAGCCAGAGTATACCTGAAAGAAGACGATACCAACCTGCTAATCGTTCCTACCTTTGTCTATGAAAATAGTGAAGGTGAGGAAATAGAGTTTATTAGCGACCATCAGAATACAAAGGCTCAGTTTGACGGGACGGCAATTACTTTGCTTGAACGTGAGGCCCTTCGTGAAACAGAAATATGGACATGGGTGGAATCTCTCCATCCGGATTTTGCCTACCAGTCCGGGCATCCTTTCTTTTTTATTCCTTTCGAAGAGGTCATGAAGGATGGCTGGCTCTTCCATTTTGTGGATGCGCTGAAAGAAAAGGAGATCGTTCTGCTGGGCTTCAAGGACCTGAAAAAAATGCGCATCAATCCCAATAGAGGGACTGTGCAGGTGCGTGCTTCCTCAGGAATAGATTGGTTTGATATGCGTATCGAAATTACTTTCGGAGATCAGCAGGTGACACTGGCCGACGCCAAAAAAGCCTTACTCAAAAAGCAGAATTATGTTGAACTTAAAGACGGTTCAATGGGTATTTTGCCCGAGGAGTGGATAGCTAAGCTGGAACCATTGCTGAAATTTGGACGTGTCGATGGCGACGAGGTACATTTGTCTAAATTCCATTTTTCACTCATAGAGCAACTGACCGATCAGATTGATAATGAGGAAGTATTGCAGGAGCTTTGGGAAAAAAAGCAAAAACTGCTGAATTTTAAAGAGATCCCCGATGTGCCGCTTCCCAAAAATATTAACGTTACAATGCGTCAATATCAGGAGGAAGGATACAAATGGTTGCACTTTTTAGACGAATTTGGCTGGGGTGGCTGCCTGGCCGATGATATGGGTCTGGGTAAAACGGTGCAGATGCTTACATTTTTGCAGGAGCTGAAAAACCGGAAGTCAGGACGGACCAATCTTGTTGTGGTACCCACCACGCTGATATTTAACTGGCAGGCGGAGTCGGCCAAGTTCACCCCCGATCTGAGGCTCTATGTTCACCGGGGCATGGACAGGAAAAAAGATTTCGACTTTTTCAAAGAATACGATATCATACTTACCACCTATGGCACCATGCGGAGCGATGTGGAATTGCTTCGGGAATTTGATTTTCACTACATCATTCTGGACGAGTCGCAGGCCATCAAAAACCCGGATTCGTTGACCGCCAAAGCATCCCGGCTTCTCAGAGCCACCAACAGGCTTACCATGACTGGTACGCCGGTTGAGAATAACACCTTCGACCTTTATTCGCAGTTTGAGTTTCTGAATCCTGGCCTATTGGGCTACGCTGATTTCTTCCGTGCCGAATATGCGCTACCCATTGATAAATTTCAGGATAAACAAAAAGCGGAAGAATTGCGCAGGCTGGTTTATCCTTTTATGCTAAAGCGTACCAAGGAAGAAGTTGCGACAGATCTGCCTGACAAAACCGAGACGATTTTGTACTGTGAAATGGGCAA
Organism: Dyadobacter sp. 32; assembly: GCF_902506755.1. Taxonomy (GTDB): domain Bacteria; phylum Bacteroidota; class Bacteroidia; order Cytophagales; family Spirosomataceae; genus Dyadobacter. Next base: position 4,755,951 of record NZ_LR735258.1, read on the forward strand.
AAAGCAACGCAAGGTCTACGAAACAGTACGTGAAAAGTATCGTCAGCGAATTGCTGAAAAGCTGGCTACTGATGGCTTGAACAAGAGTAACTTCCTGATTTTTGAAGCATTGCTGAAGCTCAGACAAATATGTGACTCTCCCGTACTCTTATCCGACGAGGAGGACTATGGCAACGAATCGGCCAAGCTGGAAGAGATCGTTAGGGAAATAGAGGAAAATGCCTCAAATCATAAAATTTTGATATTCAGTCAATTTTTAGGTATGCTGGACCTGATCCGGCAGCATCTGGAAAAAGTCAATATTCCATATGAATATCTGGATGGACAGACAGTCGACAGGGCAGGACGCGTTAATCGCTTTCAGAGTGACCAGAACTGTCGGGTTTTTTTAATGAGTCTGAAAGCCGGTGGAGTAGGATTGAACCTCACCGAAGCGGACTACGTCTATTTGATGGATCCCTGGTGGAATCCGGCTGTGGAGCGGCAGGCAATTGACCGTACACACAGAATAGGACAGACCCGCAAGGTATTTGCCTACAAGATGATCTGTAAAGACACCATTGAAGAAAAGATATTGCTATTGCAGGAACGGAAACAGGAATTGGCGGAAGACCTCGTGGGTGGAGAGGCAGGGTTTATCAAAAAATTAACCCAGGAGGACATTATGGGACTTTTTAGTTAAACCAAATCCGTCGAACGTCTGAGACTTAATACTTTACTGCCTATCTAAGTATGGGGGTACTAAACGAAACGTTTAACATCGCTTTTTGAGGGGCGAATGTTTGGTTCATTGAGGAGTCTGAGCTGTTTGAGGCCAGTTTTGAATTTTGAAATGATTCCTTCTCGATTTCTGAAATCTTGCTTTCGTTTTTAACGTCGAAAGACTCGTTTTGGGTAGTGTCTTTCAGGAGGCTTTCTTGCTTTGCTTTTCTTTCAATCAAACAAAGTCCAAAAAGCACAAAGGCTATCAGAATAGTATAATAGAATTTCATAGAGTCACGGGTCATCACTGTTCACGAATTGGGCATCTACATCAAGGACTCCTGTACCGATCAAATGGTTGGAATTTTCCGTTAAAGCCACGTTAACTTTAGCAAAAATTATGCCTCATGTTTACCCCACACATATTGAGCCAGGTTAGCCAGACATTCTGGTGCTTTCAAATAGCCATAAACTCCATCATGGCCATTTGAAAGCACCAGGCGTTATTTCTATTGCACAATTGCCGTAAACTCAATTTCTACCAGATAATCCGGTGCTACCAGTTTACTGATTTCGTATATCCCGGTTGTTGGCTTTATACTGTGGAAAAATTCCCCATGTGCTTTTGCGATTTCGTCAAAATACCCAATTTCCGTTGTGAAAATGCGGGTGCGGATCACATCATCCAGCGTTGCGCCCGCTTCTTTCAGAACCGCTTCGATTCTGGTGATAATATTCTTTGTCTGGGCGTAAGCGTCGTCTGCTTTCACCGCTTCACCATCCACGATAGCCACCGTTCCGGCAACTTCCACAATGTTTCCAATACGTACTGCCCGGCAGTAGCCCATCTTGTCTTCCCAGGGAGAGCCGGAAAGAATATTTTTTCTAGACATCTTTTTAAGTTTCTTGTTGCCTGAACAACTTTTGATTGAGAAATATTTCGTCCCAAAGTTAGTAAAGTTGGCACTGCCTTAATCAATCAGCGTCTGTTTTAACTTCACATTTTGGGGTCTAGGGCCACTTTTTTAACATCCGGTATGAGTAATGCAGGTGCTTATTTCAGAGCCGAGGTCATAGACTTCCTTGGTTTTCCTCCTCCCAAATCGCAAGCGCCAGCTTGATTTGTCCATAATCAAATTCTTCGTTCAGTATTTCAAACAAGGGTTTTATCGGATCATTTTTACGAATGCTCATCTCTCCGGCTGCTTTGATAATTTTTTGGTAAGAGTGGTCATCAATCAGTGCTCTCAGGTCAATCGGGTGCCCGTCTTCTTTAAGTTTAACAAGGTGTGAAATGATGGTTACCGGATTCAGGTTGCGTTTTTCTCCAATCACTTTTACGGAGTAGCCCGCTTTGTAGAGATCCAGCGTTTCTATGTAGGTGAGTCCCTGAACCACACGAGTACCAGGTTTCGTATTTTCCCGGGCAAAAGAGACGATTTCATTAATAAAAGTCTCTCCGAATCGCCGGTATTTTTCAGTGGCAATTCCGGAAATCGCTTTCATTTGCGCTTCCGAAACGGGTTTTTTCTGAGCCATTTCAGATAAAGTCGCATCGCTGAAAACAACATACGGGGGCACACCCAATGAATCTGCAATTTGTTTCCTCAATGTCCGCAGGCGCTCAAACAATGCGTCGCGAATAATCTCCTGCTTGGGCTTTTCCTTGGGCGCCATTTCTTCTTCCCTTGCTTTCCGCTCTGCTACCGGGATAAACTTGACCAGCTCCACTTTTCTTTCCCCTTTCAATACCTGACGGCTCGCTGCATTCAGTTTGAATGAATGTGCTTCATCATAGGCAATATCCATTACCCCTGAATTGAGCAGCTGGCTAATATACTCTGCCCATTCTTCACCCCTTAGGTCATGTCCTACTCCGAAGGTTGGCAATCGGTCGTAGCCCAGTTGCAGAATATTGCGGTTTCTGCTCCCCCGGAGTATGTCTATCAGCATCCCCATGGCCACTTTCTGTTCTGTGCGTGCAATACCTGAGAGGGCCTTTTGCGCGATTACCGTTGCATCAAAGCGGGTTCTGGGGTTGCGGCAAACATCACAGTTTCCGCAATCATGATCCACGGCTTCATTGAAGTAGCTGAGCAGGATTCGTCTCCGGCAAATATCGGCTTCTGCATATTGTTTCATGCGATTCAGTTTGGCATGAAGCAATTCTTTCTGGTCAGCCGATTGCTCGGAATTGTTGATCATGTCCTGCCGGGTAATGATATCCATGTAGCTGTAAAACAGAACCGTGTCCGCAGGCGACCCATCTCGTCCGGCCCTTCCTATTTCCTGGTAAAAGCTTTCGACATTGGAAGGAAGGTTGTAGTGAATAACCCAGCGGACATTGGATTTATCAATACCCATCCCAAAGGCTATGGTAGCTACGATCACCTGTATATCATCCTTTAGAAATTGCTCCTGTACCCTGGAACGCTTGCCGGCTTCCAACCCTGCGTGATAAAATTCTGCCCTGAAACCGGCTTTTTGTAAGCTGGCGGCAACGGTTTCGGTGCCCTTTCGGCTTAAACAGTAGATGATACCCGGCTGTCCCTCATGTTTGGAAATAAAATTCTGTATCTGCTGCAGCCTTTTACGTCCGGGTAGGACGTTCAGGCTAAGATTGGGCCGGTCAAAGCTGGCCACGAAGGTTTCAGCCTGTTCTATGCCAAGCTGCTTCAAGATGTCCCTGCGTGTGACGCGGTCGGCGGTGGCGGTGAGGGCAATTACCGGAACTTTCGGAAATCGCAGTTTTAGACCACTTAACTGTCGATATTCAGGTCTAAAATCGTGACCCCATGACGAAATGCAATGGGCCTCGTCAATAGCGAACAGACCCACGTTCCATTCCTTTAAAAAATCAACTGTATTTCCCGAAAAGAGCCTTTCAGGAGCGATGTAAAGTAGCTTCAGTGTGCCCAATTTGGCCCGCCACATCACCTGATCCTGTTCTGCTGATGATAGTGTTGAATTCAGGAAAGCAGCATCAATACCATTACCGCGTAATGCCTCTACCTGATCCTTCATCAGTGCAATCAACGGCGAAATGACAACCGTAAGACCCTCTTTGAGAACGGCGGGTATCTGAAAGCAAACGGATTTACCGCCTCCTGTGGGCATCAGAACCAGGCAATCCTGCTCTGCCATAACCATATCAATAATCTCCGCCTGCTGTGGACGAAAAGAATCGTATCCAAAATATTTTTTTAACGCTTCATCTTTATTTATGGACATCGCTGCTTCCGGTTTATGAGCAAGTATTTCTTTCTATTTCGGTTTTTTGAAACGGGGCACAAAGGTAGTTTTTCAAAACTGGTACATCAACTGCATTTTCAATTCACTTCTTTTATTTCCCTGGATTTCGCTCAGTCCAGAGCTTATGGCGTCCAGTTTGGTATACCGTGATTGAGACCAGCGTAGCCAGACCTTTAAACTTTTGGAAAGATTGTAGCGCGCCATCAGGTAATGTCGGGTACCGGTATCATAGTAAGCGGGGATAGAAAACGCATACAACACATCTTTTTCGTACACATACTGACGACTATCGTAATTGTCCGTTTTGAAAAATGCCAGACGAGCACTCAGTTCCAGTTTTTGAAAACGCCAGGTCAGGTCCTGTACAATGGTGAAGCCCGTGGATGTTGTTCCGGCATCATAGGTATAATCACCGTATTGTATCCGTGTCCGGATCGCATATTTGAGCGGAAGATCGTATTCGATGTTGAGTGTGGCTGTTCGGCGGATGGTATTTACTACGGGTTTTATGTTTTCCTTGCTGTCGGGAAGGTTATGCGCTTTGTGTTTTTCATGAAACATGGCGTACACAGTAAATTTTTTATTCCTTTTCCATTGCCCATGCAAGAGGTAGTCGTGGCCATTGGAAGGTGCGTCAATCTGAAATTTGAGCCAGGGGAATTTGAAATAATCGTAAAATCCGCTGAACTGCCAGCGTCTGCTGGGCGAATAGCGTAAGCCCCAATAGCTGCCTGATTCATTGATTGGCCTTGTTGCTTCACCAATCGCATTGCCGTAGAGGGAGTGAAAATGACGATCATAATGGCGGAGCAGCAAGGTAAAATCCAGGGTTTTGCCGAGCCCGGCTATAAAGCCACCCACACCACCCAATCCCCCGCTTTTTGAACGTGCGCCTTCGGCGAAAAAGTGAAAATTCTGCCAGCGATAATCTCCATGAATTCCGAAAACCATATTTGTTTTTCCAGTAAATTCAAAGCGATTGTAAGGCACATCTTTCTTTTTGAGTGGAGAGCCATAAAATGTATTGAGCATAGTTACGCCCACCTGGCCATGTTGAGAGGGTAATTTATACAATAGATGAAAACCAAGATCCTGCTCCCGAATAATTCCCTTTTTGGCAATCTCGGTCGGAGTGCGGTGGTATCCTGAAATCAATAAGGATGAGACAATAAGTTCGTCATCAATCCCGCTGTCCAGGCTGGCGTCACGCAGGGTATGCGAATAAAAAGCCGTTGCTGAAACCTGTTTCGATAGAGCGTATGTGCCGGCGATGCCCCGAAAGTAGTTGCCCTCCAGCACCGATGTATAGGGTTTCAGGCCTAGAGTACTGCGATAAGTTGTACGAATAACTTCGGACCCTTTTCCAAGCGAAAAGCCAGCTGCCATCACGAGCCCTTGCCCGGCCTGCATTTGAAAATCACCAATGATCAGATTTTTCAGTTTGCCACGATTCAGGATCTGGGCATGAAAGGAGGTGAAATCCGGGCCGAATGAATGCCTGTTTGGGCGCCATCTCCACCATTGTTCCCCTGCATCCTTTTCCATGGATATGCCAATACTGTAAGCGCCAGCACGTGCATACCGATACCGCAAATAACCATACAGTGGTTTTCCCTGATATCGGGATGTAGAGCTGGAGCTGGTGTCGATTTCTGAAAAACCCTTTTGCTTTTCCAGTAAACGGCTGGACCGCAGCATAAGAAAATGCTGGCTGGGGTTTTTGAAAGACTCTCTGAGACTTAATGCTTTATGTTCAAGCGAAACAAATGGAAGTAATTTGCGTATCGTGGCCAGGTCGAAGTATGGAATGGCCTGTAATTCGTACAGTGAAAGGAGGGGCCCCACTTTTTGCCGGTAATCAAAAAACGACTTGAGTTGTAGCCCGGAAAGAATAAAGAGTGCAGCGAGCTCGTCGCTGGTTGCCGTGTTGAGGTCGAGCGGATTGGCGTATAATTGAAACAGTGATTCGTAAAGGTCGGAGTAATCCGAATCCTCGGTAGGTACCGGAAAAAGGGTTTGTACAAAATGATTGATGTCAATTTCGGTCCGCGGAGGATCCTGCGCACAGGCGCGCAGCGTGGAACCTGTTATTGCACAGAGGAATAGAAATTGCCTGATTCCGAAGTATTGGGAAAGGCAATTGCCCGTTGCGTATGTAGTTATCGAAATTCCTTTCATACGCGCCGGGTTAAGTTTTCAATGCGTTAAAAAGCTTTCAGACTTAAATCTAAACTTCGGGCCTGGTGCGTAAGGGCACCGCTTGATATTCCGTCCACGCCGGTCTCGGCCACCGCCCGGAGTGTTTTTTCTGTGATATTTCCAGAAGCTTCTGTTTCGAAGCGTCCTCCGATCCGGATAACCGCTTCCCGCAGATCGGTCAGATTGAAATTGTCAAGCATGATAATATCCACACCGCCCACGCGCAATACTTCTTCCACCTCCGCCAGATTCCGTGTTTCTATTTCAATTTTCAAATTTTTACCAGTTTTCTCAAGGTAGCTTCTTGCACTGGTTATCGCCTTTTCAATCCCCCCTGCATAATCCACATGATTATCCTTGAGCATGATCATATCGTAAAGGCCCATTCTGTGGTTTACGGCTCCACCAATTTTCACAGCCATTTTTTCGAAAATCCGAAAGTTTGGCGTGGTCTTTCTGGTATCCAGCAATTTTACCGGCAGATCTTTGATCAAAGAAGCCATAGCCTGTGCGTAAGTTGCTATTCCGCTCATACGCTGCATGGTGTTGAGTACCAACCGTTCCGATTTCAATATAAGCCGTGCGCTGCCTTGTACCGTGAGTACGATATCGCCGGTTTTGACGGCAGCTCCGTCAGAAAGTAACAGGGTTAAATTCAACGGTGGATCGCCGTAAAAAGCGGCGGTTTCTTCAAATATCATTTTAGCGACTTCAACCCCTGCAAGTATACCATCTTGCTTGACAAGCAGTCGGGCACGTTTGGTTGCATCTGCCGGCACAGAGGAAAGAGAAGAATGGTCTCCATCGCCAATATCCTCGGTTAACGCTAGACGAATCAAATCGCGCAGTTCGTGTGGGTTTGTTTCCATTCTTTGGTTTTGGGCTTTTTAAAAATACGGATAACGGTGCGGTTAGAATAACCTAACGGATGTCAATAAGTTTGTTGCCTGTAAGGCATGTTGTAACGTATCGCAACTGAAAACAAGTTGGTCTTTTTGGAAAAATTTGCGTCGTTGGATGTTATCGCCCGGCGTAATACCCGCCCGTCCAGAAAGAGGTTGTGGGCCAGTGAGTAGCTGAGTCTTAAATCGGTAAATAATGTTTTGGCCAATACGCCCTGGCCAATTTTATGTCCTCCATCATCCCCGGCAAGCGTTTCGTTTCCGGTTCTGTTATCATAGCTTTTCATGATATTGCTTCCGTAGTTGAAGGGAGATCCTATGGGGTCAAGGCCCCGGGCCGCCCACATAGCCGTGCCATAAAGAGAGATCCGGGATGATGCTTTGTAACGAACGATACCTAAAAACTCCCTGAAATTGGAAGCAAGGGGATGCGCCAGAGACTGTGCATAATGGGCGTAATTTCTTCCGCCATCCTTGTGCGCATAGGTGTACGGCCTCACTACATTGTATTCACCCTGTAAGTCAAGGTTGGGGATGCCGAAGGCGTCAATATATTTTCCTCCCAGCTGAAAACTGTACTTATTGGTCCAGGATTTACTGCCGTTGAACAGGTATCTGGTCAGGAATTCGTCGAGGACAAACTGGCTGTATACCATCCCTTTGTTTCCGATAAGCCAGCGAAAATCAAAGCCGAGAAGAGCGTTGTCTTCGCTGCCAATATAGGATTCCACGTACCGGTAGAAAATGATGGGGTTCAGATAATTGAGATCGAATCCGCCGCCCACATTGTCCCGGCTAAATACTTCTGCTTCAAAAATACCTATATTTATCCTGTCGGTAAGGTTGAGACTAAGATGGTGAATTGCCGAGTACTTTTTGTTCCTGAGCTGTCCTGTCCACGCGGTCGTATCTCCGTCGATCATACTGGTCCACAGGTTGGTATATTTAAATCTGCCCAACTGGGTGTCAACTCTTAAAAAAAGGTAAGGACTGCTGTTGTCCGACAGAATCAGCGATCGGTAACCACTGCCAAATACGTTGTAGTCATGGCCGAATTTGACGTTAATACTTTTTAACGGCCGAAAAGTGATGTATCCCCTTGCCGACAAAAAATCCACGCCGTTATTTCTGGTAACCTTTGCCAATCCTTCACCAGGAAAACTATATTCGGGGGAGAAATCCCGGACATACTTCCCAAAACGACCCTGGTTATCCGACACGAAAGTGTAAAATCCAAGCTTCTCATTAATCATTCCCCGAAGCTCTACGCCACGACCGGTGAACCATAATGGAGAGTCCGTCTGTTGGTCTTTTCCGATAAAGTTAGTTGTTGTAAAATTGAAATGCAGGTCCAGATCCTTATTGTGAACACTATATAAGTCGGCTGGATGGTACCAAAATTTCCTTTTTCCCGGTTTTGGGGACTGATAGAGCCTCGCCAGCTTGTTATACCGTACCGAGTCTGTTGAAACGATATCTGGCGCCCATTCCCAGCTGTCTTCACGGAGATAATCGATTATTTCCCAGTCTCTCTCAGTAAGATCTACTTTCCCTTCTTTCAGAATCGAATCGGTCAGTGCCACAATGGCCTTTCGCTCGAATGGTTTTACGTTTGAATGAAATCCTTCTGAGTGTTTCCCCCTTTTTATTTCCAGACGGTCTATCAGATGATAGTAGTCGTCATTGATAGGTACGAAACCGCTTTGGGCACTTACTTTAGAAACTAAAAGTAGAATGGCACTGAGACATATAAATAATTCCCGGAAGCGATGAATCATGTTATAAAAATTCTTTTTGTCGGGTAAAAAATGGCAAATAAATTAGTGTCGGCAAATATAATTGGTCAAATTTCGGCAATGAATTTGTATTAAGTTGTATCCTACTGGTTAAAAAGCCCAAACATATGTTTTTACTCTCTCAGAAACCCTCTATCGCAGACCACTTTCTGGCTGAATTGCGTGATAAAAATTTGCAGAAAGACCGTCTTCGGTTTCGTCGTAATATTGAGCGGATGGGAGAGTTACTGGCTTATGAAATTTCAAAAACACTCACCTATAGAACCGAGCCGGTAGAAACACCATTAGGAACTGCCTCTTCGAGAAGCCTGCTGCAGCCGGTTGTGCTGGCCACGATCATGCGCGCTGGGCTACCTTTACATCACGGCTTTCTGAATATGTTCGACCATGCCGATAACGCGTTTATAGGCGCCTATCGAGGACATAACATCATCAATGAGGATGAATTTGAAGTCGAGATGGATTATATCACCAGCCCTGACCTTACCGGAAAGACACTCATCATCATTGACCCTATGCTTGCCACCGGCCGTTCGCTGGAAAAGGTTTATCATGCACTTCTCAGGTTTGGCATTCCGGCTCAAACCCACATAGCCGCAGTAATTGCCAGTGCCGATGGTGTAAATTTCCTTCAGACACGGATCCCGCAATGCCGGTTATGGCTCGGAGCAGTTGACAAAGAACTGAATGAGCACTACTACATTGTACCTGGGCTGGGTGACGCCGGAGACCTGGCCTTTGGAGAGAAATAACCCCCGTTGGTGTTTAATCCAACGGGAGGCCGATCTACTATCTCAATAATTCGTCAAATGTAATGGCTACGTAATACATCGCCCCTACGGATGGATTGGCCCAACCTGTTGTATAAAGTTTGCCTGTCAGGTTCGTTCCGCCCACCTTGATAATGGATTTGATCGGTAAAATCTTTTTGCTGATCTGCGCGTCCAGGGTCGAATAACCCGGGATTCTGGTGGCATCGGCCAGGTTGGCGTTAATACTTGCCACCGTGGCATGCCAGATCATACTGGTCTGCTGACGGAACGTTACGCCAAAACCCCATCCGGTACGGTTGATATCTCTGTTGGAGAATCCCAGGTTGTAGCGATACTTGGGTGAGTTGAAAAAGGAAATAAACGAAGCATCATTTCTTTTCAGTTCTTCACCATTATTAAGCTGGTTCATGGTTACGTTTCCATTAAAAGTATAACCCTTCCCCAGCACATAATCCAACCCAATGCCCCATCCAGAGTTCTTGACAACCTGTGCAGCATTCACCGGAAAACTGAAAACGTTTCGCTTCGAGGCATCTGCCAGGTCTGTAACGGGTCCATTTGCATCTTTTTTCTGCAATACAACCGCGACTCCGTCAAACGTCAGGAAGCGATTGTAGTAATAAAATGCGTCAATGTAAAGTTTGTTGGCAACTGCTCCCTTGTACCCGATCTCGTAGGTTTCCACTTTTTCGGGCTGCCATTCGCGGAATTGATATGGCTTTAATGTGCCTCCTGCAATTGCGGCCGGCGTAACGTCAGGTTGCGCATAAACCGGATTGCTCACCATATTGTACTTGTCCCTGAAAAGCGGTAATCCTCCAACAAGCCTCACCGTCGGCGTTAGCAGGTTGATGTATTGGTTTTGCGTGGTTGGAATCCGGAATCCACGCTGGAAAGAAGCCCTGAAATTGTGATCTTTCGCCACAGTCAGCACACCGGAAATACGGGGACTGAACTGCCCTTTGAAATTTTCATTTTTGTCATATCGAACTGAGGCGGTCAGCTTAAACACGTCTTTGAAATTCCGGGAAGCCTGAGCATAACCGCCATATTCCCTGATATTGAATTCTTTTCCTTCAGGCGTTCCATCCTGGGTTTCAAATAATGTTCCTTCGGAATTGAGGTCGTAACTTCTGAAACTCGACCCGATCACCAGCTCAAGCAGCTTGGGATCTATCTGTTTGTTGAAGTTGTACATGAACTCCGCATGATACATGTTGGATTTGTCAAGAAACCTGGCTCCGTTGGGGATAGGTACTTTTTTGATGGCATCCACCGAGGATTGAAATAAAGTTCCACCAGGCAAGTAAGCAGCATCTGCCGCAGCCAGCCCGGGCGCAACGGCTGCTCCAAACCAGGTTGCATTGTTGGCAGTTGCATAGGTGTTGGCAGCGGCGTAGGCAGCCTGCATAGCAGCAGCTTGAGACAAACCTCCTTGTAAACCTGTCTGATAGGTTGTAAGTAAGGCACCCGCGTAATTGGAGAAGGCAGTTTGGATGAAACCTGGCAGGGCCCCTGGCAACGTACCTTGCACGGATGTCAGATAGTTTCTTCCCATTAAACTTCCGAGAACACCGAGTGCATAAGCGTCCCCTGAATTCTCACGGGTTGTGTAGGCCCTGACAAAAAAGTTGCTGCCTCGAATTTCGGCTTTATACTGCCCGATTGTAAAGTTTTCGATGCTATACCTATCCGCAGCAGTGTATACAGCAGATCCCTTACCCCAGTTTGCCTGAAGAATGGCTTCAACGTTGTCGTTGATCCGATAATGCAGGGATGCATTCAATTTAAGACTTTTGGCAGGATAATTTGTCAGTTGATTTTCCTGATAGCCAGGCGCCCCGATGTAATAATTTTTAGGAATGATCTGATTAAAAATGTTTTGCGATATAGCTATTTGTTCTGCCGCTGTTTTTCCTCCCAATAGAACGGGCAAGGTGACATTACCCGCCTGTGGAATGGGCGTCGAAAAAATAGTTCCCACTACGGGTGATGTTCCATTTGCACCGTTTCCGGGCATTCCATTCCCGTAAAGTTGTGCATATACACCGGCTCCGAAGTCTGCTCCAACATCCGCATCTCCAACCCTGTTAACACCGTCGTAAAGTGGGTTGTTAAGTACGTTATTGTTATTGTTGTCCAGATTGGTGTTGTTTCTGAGGCTCTGGTCACGGTAATCCGTTGCCTGCCAGTCTTTGGCAGTCAGGTATGAGGCATTTACCTTGAAAGCGAGTTTGTCATTAAATGATTTGGCGTAACGAACCGCCACGTCGTAAAATGGCGTGTTTTTGGTAGTCCGGTTGTCGGCACTCATGATCCCAGTTTTGACAGCGGCGCTCAATCCCTGGTATTGAAACGGAGATTTACTGTTCATCAAAATGATACCGTTGATCGCGTTGGGCCCATACAGGGCCGATGCGGCGCCAGGCAGTAATTCTACACTTTCAACATCGAGTTCCGACATCCCTACCACGTTTCCAACCGGAAAGTTGAGCCCAGGAGCCTGGTTGTCCATGCCGTCTATGAGCTGCACAACGCGAGTATTGCCATTGGCACCAAAGCCCCTTGTGCTTACAGATCTGAAGGTGAGCGACTGCGTACTCATTTCCACCCCTTTCAGGTTTTGAAGCGCATCGTAAAACGAAGCCTGGGGTGTTTCCCGGATTGTTCTGATGTCGATCTTTTCAATGGAAACCGGGGATCTCAGCACACTTTCTTCTACCCTGGAGGCTGAGACAACCAGCTCCCGGCCCAGTACCGCCTGTTCTTCGAGTTTGATCTGGAAATTACTTTGCCCACCCGCAACCATAATTTCCTGCGTTTGAAAACCTACTGATGAAACTACCAGGGTAAAGGGTGGCTCAGAAGCTGTGGTAAAGCTAAATTCACCTTTGGCATCGGAGATTGTACCAATAATTTTTCCTTTGATCTGGATGCTCACGCCAATTAGTGGCTCGTTGGTAGCGGCTTCGGTGATTTTGCCCTCAATTTTTGTCTGGGCAATTCCTTCCGGGGCGCAAAAGATTAGCAAAATGGCCACAAGTGTGGACAGCTTTAGAAGTCTTAGATACATGGTTATACGTTTATAGATGAATATATGAAGGCAATTTATCAAGATTAGCGAAAACGCAATACAAATAATCTAATTTTTTCTTTATATATTAAAATTTGATATTTTTCCGGAGGGCCGTTGTATTATATCAATAAGCCTCTACGGTTACTTATCCAACGGTAACAAGTATGTCCGGCCAAAATCTGAAATGATGCGTCTTATAGTTAGCTTTGCCGAAGATTCAGGAATGTAGATTAAACCAATTTTTCGACTTGAACCAATGAAAAATACATATGTGATCATCATGGCTGGAGGAGTGGGTACCCGTTTCTGGCCCATTAGCCGAACAGATTTTCCCAAGCAGTTTCATGATGTACTGGGTACCGGTAAAACACTTTTACAACAAACCGTTGAACGCTTTGAAGGGGTTTGTCCGCAGGAGCACATTTATATTGTAACAAGTCAGGAATATAAGGAACTGATCCAAACGCAAATTCCAGCATTGCAGGACGATCAGATTCTTCTTGAGCCCCACCGCAGAAATACAGCGCCTTGCATTGCCTATGCGTGTTACAAAATTGCGTCGATTAATCCGCATGCAAATATTGTTGTGGCTCCCGCGGATCATATTATTTTGAAGGAAGAGGTTTTCCGGGACACCATTCGTATCGCACTCGGAGCAACCCGAAATGAGAATATTCTGGTGACACTCGGGATACAACCTACCCGGCCGGATACTGGTTACGGATACATTCAATATATTCCAGATAAACTTACCGTTAAAAAGGTGAAGTCCTTCACAGAAAAGCCCCATCTGGAGCTTGCGTTGAAATTTCTGGATAGCGGAGACTTTGTCTGGAATGCCGGTATTTTTATCTGGAATGTGAATACATTCAAAACAGCGCTGAAAAAATTTCAGCCTAATATTGCCGAGATTTTTGAGAAGGGGGATGCGCACTATTATCAGGACACGGAGGAGGCTTTTATACATCGTGCATACCAGCACTGCGGAAGTATTTCCATTGACAACGGCATTATGGAAAAGGCTGACAATGTGCACGTGGTGCTGAGTAGCTTCGGATGGTCAGATCTGGGCACCTGGAAGTCGCTATACGAAATTTCGGAAAAGGATGAAAGTAACAATGTCGTGGAAGGAAATCTGATCCTTCACAACACAACGAACTCTATTATCAAAATGCCGGAGGATAAACTTGTCGTTATCAATGGACTGGATGGCTTCATCGTGGCGGAATACGATGGCGTTCTGATGATCTGTAAAAAAGATGACGAGCAAAAGGTAAAGGAATTTGTGGCCCAGGCAAAGGAACTGAATCCGAAGTATGTTTGATGTTGTTGTGGTACCCTGAGGGCCCTGATGGATTGTATTATTTGACAAAACCTTAGAACCTAATTATGGGAGAACTGAGCCTGTACCCGTTAAATTTTCCATCATGCTGTAAACCTCAGACTAATGATAACTATTCTGCTTTTGCTGTTAGCAGGTTTTTGCTTTCTGAATTCGTCTGTATGTTTTGTTGCGTTATTTAAAAACAACTCGTTTTCCATAAGTAGGCAAGCGTCCATTCATGTATTTTCAAGCCTATTTCTTAGACAAGAAGTTAATGGCAAAAGAAAGAACTGGCTAGATGGCTTAGGATGGTTGATCTGTGGATTGTTTCTTATCGTAATGCTCTATCTAAGAAAGGACTAGGCAGATCTGAGTGTCTGTTTTACTTCAGACAACTTAACGCATTTGCGGTACAAGGTTGTTGGGTTGCCTGGTAAGTCAACCGGCAATGATTTGATTAATTGCATCTGCTACTTGTTGGAATTTATCTTGCGATACTCTACCCAAAGTGTAGGCAACGATTTTTTTATCAGCGGTAAAGAGTCGGTTGGGCCTAATATTAGAGGATACTGAAAGCGATCCGCTTACTAAATCGCCGTTGTCTAAGGTAATAGCGTAGATATCTTTAGTGTTTTTACTCGTAATTTGGCAAAGGATAATATCATCGCCTTGTAAATCTGCTAATACCAATGCGGGGCGACGTTTGGAAGCTGACAAATCCGAAAATGGGAAAGGTAAAACGACAATACTGCCTTTTACAAATGTTGCCATGCGTTTTCTTCTTCCTGATTAAGCCAATCCTTGGCTAAAGCTACTTGGCTTGCAAAATGTGTTTGGGTACTATCTTCTTCTGATGGATTTACTTCTGTTTGTAAAAGTTTTACTAATTGTATTTTCTGTGGCTTAGGCAATTGCCTGACTATTTCAGCAAGTTGCTGAAAGGAGAGTGGCAAATCAAAATTTAGTGGAGCTCCCATGTCTATCGCAGTGAAAAAGTCTTTTTAGCATTAAAATCAAGTATCAGCGAATTCAGTGACCATAAAGATCTGTTTATGGTCTGCGTCGGGTATTTTGGGTATCCGCTACATGCGGTTTTGGGTTTAAAATGCCTGATTAGAATATATTTTCTGTGAATTGAACAAATGTACAACACATAAATGCCTATTCAAATTGCATATTGTTTGCTTAAAACACATCTGTTGCCGCCGTTTGGGTCTTCACAAATGATCAGGCAGGAGCCCGAGAATCATTCTCATTTTCGATTTATTTCAAAAAACCGAACATCCGCTTTCACTTTTTCCAGAATTTTCTCTGACCGCTCGGGCCTCGCATCTGTTATAAAAACCTGTCCAAGCAGCCCATCGTCGATCAATTCGATCAGTTTATAGATGCGGCGGTCGTCCAGTTTATCAAAAATATCGTCCAGTAACAAAATCGGTGTTTTCTCCTTGTCTATTTTCAGTAATTCAAACTGAGCGAGTTTTAAAGCAATCACAAAGGATTTCTGTTGCCCCTGTGAGCCAAATTTTTTCAAAGTAATCCCATCAATTTCAAAAACATAGTCATCCTTATGAATGCCTTTGCCTGTGCGCTGAGCATGGAGATCACGTGCCCGGTTTTTACGGAACTCTGATTCGAAACTGTCACTGGCCACCTCACTTTCGTACACGACGTCCACTTGCTCATTTCCGCTGCTTATAAAAGCATAGTACTTTCTGAACAAGGGCAGGAATCGTTCCATAAAGGTCATTCGATGGCTATAAATGCGAATGGCAAGCGAAATGAGCGGTTGGTTGTAAGTTTCAAGAAGATCTTCGTCCAGATAATTTCGCTCACCGAAGAGCTTTAGCAGCCCGTTTCGCTGGTTCAGTATTTTATTGTAGTGTAAAAAATCGGAGAGATAGTCCGGGGCCAATTGTGCGAGTACCCCATCAAAAAACCGCCTTCGCTCTTCACTGCCATCCCGGATCAGATCCGTATCATTAGGCGCTATCAGTACCAAAGGGAACAAACCAATGTGATCACTCAGTCGCTCATAATGCTTCTTGTCGGCCATGAAAGTTTTTCGCTGACCGCGCTGAAGGCTGCAGGTGATCTGTATGTGCCGGTCCAAATCACTAAAAACGCCATCCAGCAGGAAGAAATCGGCTTCATGCCTGATGCCCAGCGCATCCTGATTATGAAATGCGCTTTTGGTCAGTGTCAGAAAATAAATTGCGTCTAAAAGGTTCGTTTTACCACTTCCATTCTCTCCTACCAAACAATTTACCTGTGCTCCAAATGTAAACGTTTTCTCATCATAACTCTTAAAGTATGTAAGATGGAGCTTTTCTAACCACATGAACTTCTTTGTTATTTAGTTTATGCTTATTTTCGCAAATCATTTGCGTGAGTACGGCAAAAAACAGACTCTGTTCAAACCACTAACTTGAAGACAAAGTTCTGTCTTTATAAACGAGAACCAAATACATGGCCACCGTTACTGAAAAAAAGAAAACATCAGCCCCGAAGAAATTACAGCATCCAAAGGAGCAGTACATGTACTGGTTTGAGAATATGCTTTTACAACGCCGCTTTGAGGAAAAAGCCGGACAACTTTATGGACAACAGAAAATTCGTGGTTTTTGCCACCTTTATATTGGCCAGGAGGCTTGTTCTTCAGGAGCAGCCAGTGCTTTGACCAAAGGTGATAAGTACATCACGGCTTATCGTGATCACGGTATTCCTTTGGCACTAGGTACGAGTCCCAATGCGATCATGGCCGAGCTTTATGGAAAAAAGACGGGCACTACCAAAGGAAAAGGTGGATCCATGCACATTTTCGACAAAGAAGTTGGGTTTGTTGGTGGGCACGGGATCGTTGGTGCTCAGATCCCTCTCGGAGCCGGAATTGCTTTTGCTGAGAAATACAACAAGACAGGTAAAGTATGTATATGTTACTTCGGTGACGGTGCTATTCGGCAGGGCGCTTTTCATGAGGCCTTAAACATGGCGATGACCTGGAAACTGCCCGTTATTTTTGTTGTGGAAAACAATGGATACGCAATGGGAACTTCGGTGGCCCGCTCGTCCAATGTAACAGAGCTTTATACTTTGGGCGAGGCATACGACATTCCTTCCGAGCCCGTTGATGGTATGAGCGTTGAGGCGATTCACGAAGCGGTTTCCCGTGCAGCGGAGCGTGCCCGTAAAGGCGACGGACCTACCTTTTTGGAGTTCCGGACGTATCGTTACCGCGGACATTCTATGTCGGATCCTCAAAAATATCGGTCCAAAGAGGAGGTTGAGGAATACAAGCACCGTGACCCTATTGAACAGATCAGGGCGGTTATTTTAGAGAATAAAATGGCGACCGAAGAGGAACTGGAGGGAATTGATAAGAAAATAAAAGATATTGTAGCTGAGTCGGTACAATTTGCCGAAGAGTCGGAATTCCCTGATGCTAAGGAAGCCTACACAGACGTGTATGTGGAAAACGACTATCCATTTGTGATGGATTAGGCTCGGATTATAAGAATATTAAAAAAACCCGTCGAAAATGTCCGGCGGGTTTTTTTGAGTAATTTCGTTGTTTCATTTTAAAAGTGATCCTGTATTTACTTTTCTACGTAAGTTAGATCAATATCATTCATTAAGTATGCCCTTAGACCAGGATTTCGATAACGCAGAACAAGACGAAGAGGACGGAGAAGTGGGAAAAGAGATGTCATTCATTGGACATTTGGAAGAGCTGAGATGGCACGTCATACGTGCTGTGGGGTCCATCTTTGTTTTTGCCATCATTGCCTTTATATATATTCAAGAAATATATCAGTATGTAATCATTGCACCGGCCAAGACAGGCTTCTGGACCTACAGAATGCTTTGTAAACTTTCTGTGGTGGTGGGTTATGACGACTTATGTATCAAAGCCCTTAATTTCCAACTACAGGCCATGGGGCTTGGGGATAACTTTACCATGAGTATGACGTCCTCGATCATTGCCGGTTTGGTATTTGCGTTCCCCTACGCTTTTTGGGAAGTATGGCGTTTCATCAAACCAGGATTGAAAGCTTCTGAGCGTCGCTCGGCACGTGGGGCGGTTTTTTATGTTACATTCCTCTTCTTTTCCGGGGTGCTTTTCGGGTATTACATTGTGACACCTTTGGCAATCAACTTTTTAGCAAACTTTACACTTGATCCTTCGATCATCAATCAGTTCAGTATTACATCCTATATTTCGCTTGTCGCTACCCTCACCCTTGCTTGCGGTGTGGCATTTCAGCTACCTATAGTGGTGTTTGTGCTGTCGAAGGTAGGTATTCTCACACCCAGTTTTATGAGGGAATACAGAAAACACTCCATGATCGTTATTTTGATCCTGGCGGCTGTGATTACCCCATCCCCAGACATTTACAGCCAGATCATAGTCGCTATTCCGTTGTTTATACTCTTTGAAATCAGTATTCTGGTGTCAGCGCGGGTGGAAAGGGAGAAACTGAGAGAAGAACAAAGCCTGACCAAATCCAGCGGGATTTAATCAGGAAGAATAGAATTGATTACAGACTTCGGCCAGATGGTCGAGGTCTTTTTTTTGATGTAGCGCATTGACCGCAAGCCGGGTTATCGGTGGGTCTGATGGTGAGGGATAAGCAAAACAGGATCCCATGATCCTGTTTTCCAGCAGGTGACCAAACAGGCTGACTTCATGGGAGCAAAAAACGGGGTATCCTTCCGATTGGTCAAAAGCGTTGTTGTTCCCGAGCTTTTTATTCAAATACGAAATGTTACCTGTCAGGATATCATGGGCGTTTTCAAAACAACGGGTATTTAGCAATTGGTTGAGCGCATGTATAAAGGCCGGCGCCGGCGGCGATGCACCCGCATACCAGGGAGAAGTCCGGATCTTATCGATCACGTCCTGTACTCCGAAAATTGCTCCGGAGGGTATTCCGAGTGCCTTATTAAGGGAAGAGACTACAAGGATATTGGCATCAATGCGGGTGTGTAATTCGGAGAATACGCCCATCCCGTTCTCTCCGCGAACGCCAAGGCTGTGAGAGTCATCTACGATGAGCCAGATGTTCTGATTCCCGGTGAATTTTTCAAAAACTGAAAAATCAAAATTTTCGACGACCGGCGACCCAATTGCATCGGTACAAATAAGGTGAACGGCGTCGGTATTGCTATTAAAAATTGTTTTGACTGTACTGCTCGCCCACTCGTTCCAGCTTACTTTTTGACTCCGGTACTGGTTCCCCCAAAGTGCAGGGTGTACACGTGGAGCATAATGATATTGTAATTTTTCCTTGCTGTCTACAATGGCTTCTATTGTTTTCATGACCAGTTGCCCAGCCCACATGCCCGATGATACGATCAGTGAAGAAGGGGACTTAACAAACCGGGCCAGGCTCTGTTCGGTTTCCTCGTAGATATCCAGTCTCAGGCTGTTATTGCGCGAACTTCCATAATGACTTCCATATAAGTCCAGTCCTTCCCGAATGAAATCCAGATACTCCGGGTTGTGGCCCATCCCTAAGTAATCGGTACCACTGAAATACAGATATTCTAAACCTTCAACAGTCCTGACGGTTCTTCCGGGTAGATTTTGGGTACGAAAAATGCTCATTTGGAGAATGCTACCGATGATTCAAATGAGCTCCTGTTCCGTTTTCATGGGCATAGATCACCTCCCCAAAATTAAAGGTAACGCCCGACGCAGGGTCATTTTTAATGAGTAAGGATCCGTCCATATCTACGTAATCGAGCAAAGGCAGTAAATGGGCGATGGCGGAAATGCCCACGCTGCTTTCGGTCATACAACCTACCATGGTTGCCATGCCGAGGCTTTCTGCGGTTGCAATCATCCGGCGTGCCGGTGTAAGTCCGCCACATTTGGTGAGTTTTATGTTGACGCCATGAAACAGACCGTAACAGGCTAGGACATCATTTTCCGTTATGCAGCTTTCATCCGCAATCACAGGCAGGTCGCATTCTACAAAAACGCGTTTCATTCCTTCAATATCATCCGCTTTAAGCGGCTGTTCTATAAACTCAACCCCAAGGGTTTTGAGTTCAGGAGCGATTTGTATGGTCTGTTTGGCGGTCCACGCGCAATTGGCGTCCACCCTGAAACGTGCGTCTGTGTGGAGTCTTAACTCACGGACAATCTGCAGATCATCCGCAGTGCCTAGTTTGATTTTGTATATTGGCCATGGCAACTCTTTCATTTTGGACACCATTTTTTCAACGGTGTCTATTCCAATTGTAAAATTGGTGAGGGGGTTGTGGTCTGTGGAGAGTCCCCAGCTTTGATATAATTTCACGCCTGCTTTTTTTGCAAAAAGATCATGGGCCGCTTCATCCAACGCGCATTGGGCGAAAGAGTTTGTCTCCAAATATTCATGAGCTTGTTGCCACAATTCTTCAGGAGAGCCGTAGTCCCCACTCTCGATTAATGATCTTATTTCTTCCAGAGACGCGATCATTTTTTCAACCGTGGCGCCGTAATAAGGATTTGATGTAGCCTCTCCGAAACCACTTATGTCTCCATCTCTCAGCTCCACGATCAGCGTAGGCTGAACGTCCCGTGAATCATGAGCAATCGTGAATGTGTGTTTCAGATCTAGATTGAATGGATGAAAAAGAAGTTTCATATAAACGATTACTTAATGGTTGGTGAGGGAAATTAGAAATTTATTGGTACATTTTTCCATTTGAGAACTTGAGTTCTCAAATGGAACCGTACCCGGTCAACAATGTAAAAGTACGTAATTTGTGATGAATGACTGAGTGCAGGGTATCGTTCAAAAAGCCGGATTCATACTAGTTCCGCATGTCCAGCCCCCAGGATAATTTGCTTCTCAATGTGTTCAAAAAGCTGTCGTCCAGCATTTTGATCAGTCGGGCCCTGAACTGCGCTTTCCTGATCGTAAGCTGTGTGTTTTCGTCTACCACGCGTGACCTGGCGTCGAGTGACACCAGGAAGTTGTTGCTCCGGCTTTTTACTTCCAGTTTGATGACGGCTGTATCTTCTACGACCAACGGCCGTACATTCAGGTTGTGCGGGCTGATGGGTGTCACTATAAAATTTTGAGAGTGGGGTACCAGCACGGGTCCGCCACAACTGAGAGAATAGCCGGTGGATCCGGTGGGTGTTGATATGATCAGGCCATCGGCCCAGTAAGAGTTTAGAAACTCTTCGTTTAAATAGGTATGGACCGTAATCATTGAACTAGTATCAGTCTTGGTGATTGTGAAATCGTTGAGACCAAAATTGAGCCCGTCAAAAAGATCGATGTTGGATTCGATTTCTACCAGTGTTCGTTCGTCAATACGAAACTGGCCGTTATCCAGTGCGGATATCATATCCGAAATGCGCTCGGGCGACACCGTGGCCAGAAAGCCCAATCGTCCCACGTTGATGCCTATTGTAGGGATTTCACGGTTGCCTACATGCGAAATAGTTTCCAGCAAAGTACCATCCCCACCCATGCTTACCACCAGTCGAGCATCATAGAGCTGTTCCGGGTTTTCATAAACCAGAGTCGAATGATGCGAAATATTGTTTTGATCAAGAAAATTGCGGAACGACTTGGATAGTTGCACGTCGATTTCCCTACGTGCGAGTTCGTCAAACATGGACTCTATAAACGGGCGTGCAGACTCATTGAAGTTGCGTCCGTGAATGGCTATTTTCATGCAGGAAAGGTAAATAGTCGTGTTTCATCCGAAAGATACGGGACAAATGGGGCGATTCAAATACACCTTGACAATAAGTGCCGGAATGGCTAAGTGGCCAGATACCGCATCAGCATATCAAGGCGCTCCTGGTCAACACTTTCGATGGGGTCGTTGGCGTGGGCCTCTTCAATGTCGTAACCGAATCGCTCCAGGGTAGCAATCACCGGAGTGATGTGTGTCCGATTCAATTTCAGGGTAAGCCGTGATTCGTGGTCAGGCGGTGTAGATTCTGCGGAGGAATAGTAGCTGCTCAAAACGCGGGTACCGTTGGACTCGATGAGCCGGCTAATTTCGGAAAGCGAGTAGTCGCGTTCAGAAATTTTCAAAACGATGACCGCACCCTTTTCCTGTACACCGAGTTCATTTACAAAGTTCTCAACCAATTCATTTACCAATATTGTCCCTGCAAATGTGCGGTCGCCATAAAGGACTGGTATCACCCGGAGGCCGAATTGATTAACCATGCGCAGTAATTCATAGGGGTGTAAATCTTCGGATGCAAAGATATCCTCGTGTTGGATAATTATTCGGGAAAGAACTTCGGACCCGTCGGGCACATCCAGCAAAATTTCTTCGGAAACAATGCCTTTGTAAATTCCCGAATCGGCCACAACCAATTGTTTGGTACCAAACTCGTCCATCCAGTCCAACGCCATACCCACCGAGTCGGTAGGTTTAAGAACGGGAACCATAGGATTGATCAGAGTTGCTGCAAGCATAACTTGGTTAATTATTTAATTAAAAAGCTAACGACGGCGGTTTGAGAAAATTGGCGATTATCGTAAACAATGTATAAAGTATTCTTATGTGGAAAATGCGCGTTTTATCGAATCTATAAAAAAACGTCAACAATTCAAATTTTAGGGTCAAACATACACCTTGGACTCATTTCAGATTATTGGTTGAAGGGTATCCTAGAATTAAAAAAGAGCCGGATGAGGCTCTTTAAAAAATGCTATTCAACGGGAACTGGCACATGTTTTTCTAAAAAGCGTTCTAAAATGATATTGAATTCGTGAGGCTTTTCCATCATCGGTGCATGGCAACATTTATCTATAAAATGTAATTCAGAACCTTCGATGAGCCTGTTGAATTCATAGCCCACATGAGGCGGGGTTATCGTGTCGTTTAAGCCCCATACCAAAAGGGTTGGAACATTTATAGCGTGCAGGTCTTTGGCAAGATTATGGCGTTGGGCCGATTTGGCTATTCCCACGATGCTCATGCACTTCGGTATGCTCGAGGTTGTTTCAAAAACTTCGTCAATGAGATCTTTTGTAGCAACCGCAGGGTCGTAAAAAGTATAAGCAACCCGCTCGCGAATATAATCGTAACTCCCTCTCTTTGGGAAAGAACCACCCATAGAGTTTTCAAATAATCCTGAACTCCCCGTCAATACGAGTTTTTGCACATTGTCCTGGTTTTTGAGTGTGTATAACAGCCCAACATGACCGCCCAGTGAATTGCCAATGACCGTGACATTACGCAATTCTTTGAACTCCACAAATTCCTCCAAAAACGCCAAAAGTGCTTCCAGGCCTGCCTCACGGGGTGGAAGTTCATATATGGGCAACAAAGGAATGATGACCCTATGCCTGGATGAGAAATGATCTATAATGCCATCCCAGTTACTTAACGCACCGAAAAGGCCATGCAGCAGGAGCAGTATCTCGCCTTTTCCCTCGTCGATAAATTTAAATTTGCCCTCTGCATGCACTGGATATTTCATTCTTTATCAGGGATATATATTATTTTGGGCCAGTATCAGTTCAAAAAACGATTGAATCGATCAATTCGACATCAAGGAAGAAATGTATCTTTTTATTAAGTACAAAACTAATTCTTTTTTTTGATTGGCTAAAGATAACTTACCTTAAACCTAAATATATTTCTTGTAAATATTATATAATTTTATCTTAAATCAACCAAATAACATTGAATGATACAATTATGTTCAATAAGGTTTTCCCAGTGTCTGTTGATAGTAAAAATTGGGCCTTCGTAACTTTGTTCTATTAACCCACGCCATGCCTGCATGCCAGAATCATTTTTTGGGAATGTTTCCAATTCCCTTTATGGATGTAAAATCGGTAATTTACATTAGAAACGCCATGCTTTATTATTAGAAAAAGATTAGAAAATAGGCTGCAAGCAGTAATCCTGGAACAGCGTGGATGGCAAAGCGGCTAAACTCATTTATTTCAACCATTCTATGAACATATTTTCGACCTATTTCTCCGCGCTACGATTGTTGTTATCTCTGCTTATGGTGTCAGCTTTTGCGATGGATTGCTTCGCTCAGCCGACTTTGCCATTGTATGATGGAAAAATCCCCTTTGCAATAAAAGCAGCGGATGAGGAAACAAGCCTAAAAGGGGTTGTGAGGAATGTTTCCCTGCCCACCATGACGGTCTTTCTGCCGCCTGCTGAAAAATCCAACGGTGCGGCTGTGATCATATGTCCGGGGGGTGGTTATGGCGCATTGGTTATGGACCGGGAGGGATTCAGGGTAGCCGAGGCTTTTAATAAAATGGGCGTTTCGGCATTTGTTTTAAAATACAGGCTTCCGTCCGATCGAACCATGGAAGTTCGTTCGATAGGCCCGTTGCAGGATGCTCAGCAGGCTATCAAAGTGGTTCGTGAACACAGCAAGGATTGGCACGTGGATCCGACAAAAATTGGTATCATGGGTTTTTCCGCAGGAGGTCATTTGGCTGCTACGGCAGGCACTCATTTCGATAGTACCTTTATTAGTAACCCGGCTAAAACAAGCCTACGTCCAGATTTTATGGTGCTGGTGTATCCGGTGATCAGTTTGTTGGACAAGGTGGGGCACAAAGGATCGGGGATGAATCTGATGGGCGCATCGCCATCTTCAGAAACTGTCCGATATTTTTCTAATGAGCTACAAGTTACAAAATCGAGCCCACCGGCATTTTTAACTCATGCCGGCGATGACACTGTTGTATCGGTTGAGAACAGTATACAATTTTATAAATCATTAATAAACAATGGGATCGAAGCGGGCCTTCATATTTATGCAAAAGGGGAGCATGGATATCTGAAGGAACCAGAATTCGCAGAGTGGTTTGGCAGGGTGGGTCAATGGCTCAGGGTAATACAGATGATTCCTCAATGAAAGTCATCAGATACCGTATTCCGGGACAGCCAGTTTGAGTAAAGACCGCATCAGTGCCGTATTGCTGGATTGCATGGCTTGCTTCATTTTCTCGATGTAATCAGCAACATCTATGATGAAATCGTCTTTAAGGCGTGCAACAAAAATCTGATGGTGATGACTAGGCAACAACTGGTCGGTATCGCTGAGCAGCTGTTCGTGGAGTTTCTCTCCCGGCCGGATTCCAGTGTATATGATTTCAATGTCACTGCCTGGCCTCAATCCTTGTAAACGGATCATTTTGATGGCAAGATCTGAAATGTTAACCGGATCGCCCATTTTAAAAATCAGAATTTGACCATCCGTTCCCGTAGCACCAGCCTCCAGCAGAAGTTGCCCGGCTTCATAGGGTGTCATGAAATATCTGGTCATGTCCCTATGTGTGATGGTAATGGGTCCCCCTTCTCTTATTTGCGTATCAAATATATTCACTACCGATCCGCTCGACCCCAGTACGTTCCCGAATCGGGCAGTAATAAACTGGGTGCTGCTTTGAAGACGTTTATTTTGATCTGCCATCACAATTTCTCCGAAACGCTTGGAGGCTCCCATGAAACTGGACGGATTAACGGCTTTATCGGTCGATACAAAGACAAATTTTTCGACTTTCAACTTACTGGAAGTGTCGGCCAGTATTTTTGTCCCCAATACATTGGTTTTTATGGCATCATAAAGTTGCTTTTCAACGAATGGTACATGCTTCAAAGCGGCTGTATGATAAACCACATGAGGTTTTGTGGCGTGAAAAATATGCGCAATTCTTACTTCGTCCGAAATATCAGCCATTAGTACAGTTAGTTTTAAGCTGGTGAATAGCTTTCGTAGCTCTGCTTCCAGGCTGGACAATGTGCCTTCACATTTGTCAATCAGGATTAATTCGGATGGCTCGTACTGGGCAATTTGTCGTGATAGCTGGCTACCAATTGAACCCGATGCACCGGTGATCAATATTCTTCGGCTGAAAACATGGTGTTGAATATGGCCATAAGGAAGTACAATCTCCTCACGATACAACAATTCTTCTACGCTAAACGCCTTTTGATCTGAGGACGAGGCAGTAGTAGTATTAGCCCTTTGTGTATTCATCAATTATGAGTCTGATCCGGAGCGATAAACAACAATTGAAGGCTATACGTAAAATTTGGGAATAAGTAACTGATCAAGAAAAAACCTTGCAGCGAGGCAGTTTTGTACGGGCATAAAAAAATGAGCCGTATCGAAGGATACAGCTCATTTTGAACAAAAATATGATGTTTAGATCAATCCTTCAAACAGCCCTGGTGCAAGCCCGAACAGGATGGTGAAAAATGTAGCCAAGACCAGAATGATCAGGAAAAATGGAGCTACTCGGATCTGAGGCAGGTCGCCCTGTTTTACATAGGACGCTATAATTACCCTGAAATAGTAATATATACCCACCGTAGACATAAGGACAGCAATAACGGTGATCCAGATAATTCCTCTTTCTGCAGCGCTAGTGAAGATAAAGAACTTTCCCCAAAAACCGGCGGTTAAAGGGATTCCCGCGAGTGAAAGCATTGAAACCGTCAGTACAAAGGCAAGGAAAGGGTTGTTCTTGGCAAGCCCGTTAAATGCTTCGTAACGTTCGTCGGGCTGTCCCTCTATGGTCTTCTCTTTTGAAACCAGCATCAGTACGGCAAATGCCACAATGGTAGAAAGTGAATAGGCCAATGAATAGAAGACGATGGATTTGGAGGTAGGGCTGGAGAGCGCGGTAATCGCAATAAGCAAATAACCCGCATGTGAGATCCCTGAGTAAGCCAACATTCTTTTAAAGCTTCGCTGGCTGGTGGCTCCAATGTTTCCCACCAATAATGTCAGTATTGCAATAACCGCAATGACAATCCACCAGAAACTGTAAATATTTGCAAATGAATTACTTAATAATCTGAAAATGGCTGCAAATCCCGCCGTTTTCACGATGGTCGACATAAATGTGGTGAAAATCGTAGGAGCGCCCTCATACACATCAGGTGTCCAAAAATGGAATGGCGCAGCCGAAACCTTGAACAACATGCCTATCAGCAGCAACAGCAAGCCTGCGTACAAAAGATAAGATGGCGTACCTGTGCTTACACTGGCGGCAAAACCCCGGATATCACTCAGGTCGAAAGAACCAGTGGCACCGTAAAGCAGCGTAATTCCAAAAAGCATAAAACCGGTTGCAAAAGCACCCATCAGGAAATATTTCAGCGCAGCTTCATTGGAACGAAGGTTGCGTTTGTTGCTACCTGTAAGTACATACATGGCAACCGACAGAATTTCTACACCCAGGAAGAGCATGATCAGATGTTCAAACCCAATCATCATAATTGCTCCTACAAGGGAAAATAGCATTAAACTATAATATTCCGCAGGTTCTGCATCCGCATTGTCATAAAATCCTCCCGAAATGGCAACGATCATAAACGCAGATATCAGCACAATTCCGTTGAAAGATAACGTGAGGTTATCTACCCGAAACATATCGTAAAAATAGAGTAACGGGCCATCATTCCATTCATAGAAGTTTCCTGCGAGCGCGAGCGCGAGAAATAGAAGGGTTGAAGGCAAGAGTATATTTTTAGATTTCGAGAACCCCAGGAAGAGTGCAACGATTCCAAAAACTGACAACAAAACAATGGGATACATATATTATTTATTATCGTTTGTCATTTAAAAGTAGCTATCCGTTTTGGTGTATAGCCATCCGACTTTATTTATCCTACTTACTGATTCTTTCCAACGAGTTCCAATAAATGGCTTACTGCCGGCCCGGAGATCTCTAAAAATGTATTGGGATAAATTCCTATCCAGAACACCATAATGATCAATGGTAGTAACACGGCACGTTCACTCATCGTCAGATCGGTAAAACCCTCCACCAGGTTGGACTTCACCCCAAACATTGACTTTTGGAAAAGGCGTAGCATGTAAACAGAGCCCAGAATGATCGTGAGCCCCGCGATCGCGCCTAACCAGGCGTTGTAATGGAACACACTGGACAATAAAAGAAACTCTCCTACGAAGCCGTTTGTTAAAGGCAATGCCACACTGCCCAGAAGCAGAATCATGAAATATACGCTGAAATGAGGCGAGGTTTGAGAAATACCTCCAAGCTGATCCAGATAACGGGTTTTAGTCCTTGCGTAAATAATATCAATGGCGAAAAATAATCCCACCACGTTAATACCGTGTGCGAGCATCTGAATAAGCGCCCCCTGGAGCCCGTTGGTAGAAACCGAAAACACACCTGCTGCCATCAGCCCTACGTGAGCGAAGGAAGAGTAGGCAATTAAGCGTTTCATGTCGCGTTGCTGAATAGCAATGATGGAGCCATATATAATTCCGATCACGGAGAGAATAATGGCGACTAATCCGTAGGATTCCATACCCAAAGGAACAATGGGAATTAGCATTCGTATAAGGCCGTACACACCCATTTTCAGCATGATCCCCGACAGTAACATGGTTGCCTGCGTGGGCGACTCCGTGTAGGTGTCGGGTTGCCAGGTATGGAAGGGGAATAATGGCATTTTGATGGCAAAAGCAATGAAAAATGCCCAGAATATGAATCCTTGCTGCTGTGTGTCGAGCTGCAGGTTATAGAACGCGGTAATTTCTGACGAGTGCGTGCCTGGCGTTTGATAATACAGATACACCAATGCAACGAACATAAACAAACTACCAAATATGGTGTAAATGAAAAATTTGAAGGTAACCTTGGCCCTGTTTTCTCCACCCCATACGGCGGCTAAGAAATACACAGGAATCAGTGCTGCTTCAAAGAACAGGTAGAAAAGAAATGCATCTGTGGCGGTGAAAACGCCGATCAGAGCGCCTTCCATAAACAGTATCAGCGAGTAAAAAGTAGCGCTGTTTTTATAGTTACGATCAAAAGCAGATAATATAATCAGCGGGGATAGAAAAGCCGTCAGCAACACCAGTACCAAACTTATTCCATCGACTCCGGCGCCAAAAGAAATGCCGGCAGATGGCAACCAGCTGTATTTAAAGCTATATTGGAAGCTGAGGTTAGGATCAAATTTGGTCCAGACAAAAATGGCCAGACCCAACTCCGCCAATCCGCCGATGAGGGCCACCTGTTTTGCAAAACGTTCACCTGATAAAAAGGTTAGCGCCCCAGCTACAATAGGTATAAGTATTAAAAGAAGAGTAAGCATATTTTCAAGTCAACGGTCAGCAACAGTAGTGAACGGTATTAATAGTTTTCAAGGGATCAAAGCAAAAGCTTCCAGAACAAAATAACAACGATACCCAAAACCATAGCGAATACGTAGTCGCCGGTTGAGCCTGTCTGGGTTTTACGCAATAATCCCGCAAGGAAATTGATAAATCTCGCAGTTCCGTTGACAAACAGGTCAATAAAGAATTCTCCGAAACTGTATAAAGCATTTGAAAGTGTATTCATTGGTTTTACAAAAACCGAGTCATACAATTCATCAACATAATATTTGTTGTAAATCACACGCTGTAATGCCGACTTTTCCACCCGATCAGAAGCCGGAACAGCCGCCTTTTGGATGTACATGACATAAGCGATGATCAATGCAACCAGTGCTACACCAGCAGAAACGGCCATCAGAATGTATTCTGTTGTATGCGAAAGGTGTGTAGCAGCGAATGCAGCAGGATTGGCCTGGCGGGCCCCGTCAAAGAGTGGAGACATAAACGTTCCCAGAAAGTTGGAGCCATGAAGTGCCTCGGGAACACCTAGTAACCCACCAGCAGCAGACAATACAGCCAATACCATCAACGGAATAGTCATTGTGGCAGGTGACTCATGCAAGTGATGAGCCTGCTCGTGTGTACCCCTGAACTCACCAAAGAAGGTGAGAAAAAGTAAACGGAACATGTAAAAGGACGTCATAAATGAGCCCAGAACTCCCAGGGCCCAGAGCAATTTGTTATGCTCAAAAACATGCGCCAGAATTTCATCTTTGGAGAAGAAGCCGGCAAAGGGAGGTAAACCGGAAATTGCCCATGTTCCAATCAAAAATGTGATGAATGTAATTGGCAATTTTTTGCGTAATCCACCCATGGACCGGATGTCCTGTTCGTTGGACATGGCATGAATAACGCTACCGGCGCCAAGGAATAAAAGGGCTTTGAAAAAGGCATGCGTCATGACATGGAACATGGAGGATGAGTACGCCATAGCGCCTAAGCCCATAAACATATAACCCAGCTGACTAACAGTGGAATAGGCAAGTACTTTTTTGATGTCATTTTGCAGAAGCCCTATTGATGCGGCGAAAACAGCCGTAGCAGCACCGATGATACCCACTATTTCGAGCGTCGAGGGTGCCAGGGAGTAGAATACATTTGAACGGATCACCATGTAAATCCCGGCCGTTACCATGGTAGCTGCGTGAATAAGAGCGGAAACGGGCGTAGGTCCCGCCATGGCGTCCGGAAGCCAGGTGTAAAGAGGGATTTGGGCCGATTTACCCATCGCTCCGATAAACAGGAACAGGGTAATGGCTATCAATGCGGGATCGCCCACCTGCATGGCGGACGCTTGTTTGAACACATCAGCATATTCAACTGAGCCGAACGTTGCGATGATTGTAAAAATACCAAGCAAAAACCCAAGATCCCCTACACGGTTCATGATGAAGGCCTTGCGCGCGGCGTCGTTATAACTGGTATTTTTGTTCCAAAAACCGATGAGTAAATAGGAGCACAATCCTACACCTTCCCAGCCAATGAACATGATTACATAGTTGGATCCCAGCACCAGGATCAGCATAAAGAAAAGGAAGAGATTCAGATAAGCAAAGAACTTGCCAAATCCGGAATCGTGGTGCATGTACCCGATCGAATAGAGATGTATGAGCGATCCAACTCCGGTAATGACCATCAACATCAGCAATGAAAGCTGATCGATTTGAAATGCAAAGGGAATGTTCAATTTACCAACGGTGATCCAGTCAAAAAGCGGAACGGTTACAGGTTGGCTTCCATTGGCCAGAAAAGCGTTGAAAGTCATCACAGATAACACAAAACTTGCCACAACGGCTAATGTGCCAATGATTCCGACAGCTCCTTTTGGTATATGAGGAAATCCAAGTCCGTTGATCAGAAAACCGAGCAGCGGAAGTAATGGAATGAGAATGAGTAATGATTCGGACATATCTATTTTAAAAATCTTTGATCTCTTTTTACTGAAAAAGGAATTGTCACACGTTAACCGGAATTCAGAATAAGGTGATTTTCTATTTGACTTCTTCTTGTTTTACCATTTCAATTTATTGAGAAAACCAATGTCAGTATTACGGGTATTTCTGTAAATCATAACAATGATTGCCAAACCTACCGCAACTTCGGCAGCTGCAACAGCCATGATAAAAAACACAAACACCTGGCCCGCCGGATCTGAGCGATAGGATGAAAAGGCGATCAAAAGCAGGTTGGCTGCGTTCAGCATCAACTCAACAGACATAAATATCACGATCGCATTACGTCTGGTCAGAACGCCAATGATCCCTATTACAAATAGTAAGGTGCTGAGAATGAGATAATATTGAAGTGGGATGCTCTGAATAATCGCTGGTATACTAACCTCTGGCATATAAGGGTTTGGGATCATAACAGATTGGCCTTGATTGTATTCGGTTAAAAAATCAATATTTTAAAGGAGTTGAAGGGATCACTGAGCCCATTTCAAAAACCATGCTTGTGTTAATTGGCAAAAATAGTTATAAATAGTTCTTTGTACCAACTGTCCGCCGCTTACTTCTTTTAGCGCTGTGTGAAGGCACGCAGTTTTATTTCGGTGAGCCTTCTTTTGGTATCAAGGGGAAACTCTGCTTTCATCATCCAGTCATAAAATGAGGGTTCATTTTTAAGGATATCGGCTACTCGCTTTCCGTTGTGTTTTCCAAAGTTAAATACTTCCTCACCTTTATCGTTAAAAACCATTCTCCCTGCAAAATCAATGATACGCGCCGCGGTCAGTTCGTGCAATGAAGATACATCGTTCAGTATTGAACCCAGCTCTTTGCCATGGGAGTCGATTACTTTCTGCCCTTCATACTTAGCGATCTGCCCTTGCAGTACTTCAAATGTGGCAATGGTATCGGCTTCGGCGCTATGGGCACCCATCAGCGTTTTGCCACAATAGAACTGGTAAGCCGCCGAAAGATTCCGGGGTTCCATCATGTGGTAAATTCGCTGTGTATCTACGGTACGCCTGTTTTTTACATCAAATTCCACACCTACTCTCAGGAATTCTTCCACGAGCATGGGTATGTCAAACCGGTTGCTGTTAAAGCCCGCTAAATCACATCCTTCCAGAAAACTTGCCAGATTCCTGGCCAGGCTCTTAAACGTAGGAGCATCTTTTACATCTTCGTCGTAAATACCATGGATCAGGCTACTTTCCAGCGGAATGGGCATTTCCGGGTTAACACGTCGGGTCCGTATTTCTGTTTCACCGTTAGGCAATGCCTTGACCACGGAAATTTCCACGATGCGATCGCGGGCAATATTTACTCCTGTGGTTTCAAGATCAAAAAAAGCCAGAGGCTTTTTGAGATGAAGGGTATGCATAAGGCGGAATCCATTTGGTTTTGAAGGGGCGAAGTTACGCTTTACATGTTTACAGCCCAAAATAAGCGGTCAGTTTCGATTTTTACAGTTCTTTTTTATATTGATTCTAAATTTGAACAGAGCTTTTGTAAGTATAATCGTCGACAATTTTGGATGGTGCAGAGTGAGAGTGTCCTAAGGATGGGCGCTATCCATAGTAGGACTGATTTTTGAGAAACATTCAAAAGGCTAGCTCTCCTTGCAGCAGCTATTAGTATTTCTTTTCTTTTTTAGGTCGATCAATTTTACTTCACACCTAAAAAACCCCTACCTTTGCGGGCAATTTGTTGATATAGATCATAATATCCTTTTTTAACTTAATTTTTTTGTTGCAATGTCCGCAGTAGCAGAGCAAGCCCGGTTGTTGGCCGACCGTATCACCGCCCTCGAAGAATCTTCGACGCTGGCGATGACCAAAATGGCACGTGAATTGGCTGCCCAAGGCCATAAAGTAATCAGTCTGAGCGTGGGAGAGCCAGACTTTAAGACGCCCGCACACATTTGCGAGGCTGCAAAAAAGGCCATCGATGATGGTTTCCATGGTTACTCACCCGTAGCAGGTTATCCTGATTTGCGAAAGGCCATTGCTGATAAACTGAAACGTGACAACAATATAGATTGGAAGCCCGAAAATATCGTGGTTTCTACCGGTGCAAAACATTCGCTTGCCAATGTGATCCAGGTTCTGATTAACCCGGGAGATGAAGTGGTTATATTTGCTCCTTACTGGGTGAGTTACTCCGAAATGGTAAAACTTGCCGAGGGTAAATCAGTGATCATTGATGGTGCTTTTGAGAATGACTTTAAAGTAACTGCAGCTCAGCTGGAGGCAGCCATTACGCCCCGAACCCGAATCGTCATGTATGCCTCACCAAATAATCCTACAGGTGCGGTATACTCTGAAAAAGAGCTTCGAGAAATTGCAGCGGTCATTGAAAAACATGAAGATGTTTATGTTCTGGCCGATGAGATTTATGAATATATCAATTTCACCGAAGAGGGCAATTTCAGTATTGGATCCATTCCTGCTTTGAAAGACCGGGTTATCACAGTGAATGGTGTTGCCAAAGGTTATGCAATGACCGGATGGAGAATCGGTTTTACAGCGGCTGCAAAATGGATTGCCGATGGAATTGAAAAGCTTCAGGGCCAGGTTACATCGGGTACCAACTCTATTGCACAAAAAGCAGCTACGGCTGCATTCAACGGTACGATGGAACCGTCAAAAGAAATGGCAAAAGCTTACAAACGTCGTCGTGACCTTGTGATTGGCCTGTTGAAAGAAATACCTGGATTCAAAGTAAGGATTCCCGAGGGCGCGTTTTACGCATTCCCTGATGTGAGCTATTATTTTGGTAAATCTGACGGAACCACTATCATCAAAGATTCGGACGATTTCTCAAACTGGATCCTCAATAAATATTACGTTTCAACCGTAGCCGGTTCGGGATTCGGTGCACCCAACTGCATACGTATCTCCACTGCAGCTGCAGATGAGGCTCTTGTGGAAGCAGTGCAACGTATCAAAGACGCGGTGGCAACTCTGAAATAATTAAAGTTGATATCTTTTGAAAGCCTCATGGGATCGGATGTCCATGAGGCTTTTGTATAAAAATCGAATTTCGGAGCTCGTATTGGTGTTAAAGCTACGATAACAGATATTCTCAGTACTTTGCTAACAGCTCATAGCCATCGGCTTACTGCTTCACACAATGAGTAAATATTATTTTTTAAAAGTAAAAGAAATAGAAAAGGAGACGGAGGAAGCGTCTACCATCCACTTCTGGCATCCGCTCAATGAGGTGGTGAGTTACCGGCCGGGACAATTTTTAACGTTACTTCTGCCCGTGGAGGACAAAAAAGTACGGCGCTCCTACTCCATGTCGAGTTCACCCTACACTGATGTATCCCTTGCCATAACCATCAAACGCGTTCCGGGCGGATTTGCCTCAAACATGCTGTTGGACACGCTCAAAGTAGATGATGTACTCGAAGCACTGGAACCCGCGGGTGTTTTTTTTCCGAAACAGGCCGACGATCAAACGAGGCAGGTGGTGTTTGTGGGGGCAGGGAGTGGCATTACTCCTTTGTACTCTATCCTCAAGTCCATTCTGATGGTCGAGCCTGAAAGTGAGGTGATCCTCATCTATGGTAGCCGGAACGAAGAAAGTATTATTTTTCGTAAAAAGCTGGATGCTTTACAGCAGAAATATAAGGAACGCTTAAAAATCGTTCATACCCTGAGCCAGCCGTCGGATAAGTGGGCAGGCGAGAGGGGGCGGTTGAACAAAACGCATCTTCTGAAGATTTTAGAGCAATTTCCCGATCTGAAGAAAAAAGAAGCGGAGTTTTTCCTTTGCGGACCTGACGATATGATGGAAGAGGCACATCGGGCTCTGGCTATTCTGGCCGTTCCGGAAGCGAAAATCCGTAAGGAAAGTTTTGCAACGGCAACTTCGCAGCAGCCGGGAGACGTCGTGGTAGAGGAAGTGGAGGACACCATCAAAACCAGGGAAATAACGCTGATCTATGAAGGTGCCGAATACAAGCTTCCGGTAAAACCACATGAGACTGTACTCGAAGCAGCGCTGAATATGGACATTGATTTGCCCTATTCCTGCCAGGCGGGTATGTGCACAGCTTGTATGGGGCGTTGCACTTCAGGGACGGTGCATCTGGACGAAGAAGACGCCTTATCGGAGGCAGAAAGAAATGAGGGTTTTATTTTAACCTGTGTGACCCATCCGATGACGGATGACGTGGTGATTGAAGTGGAGTAAAACAACACAAAAAAACCGTCTGGAATGTTTCAGACGGTTTTTTTGTCATTTTTTTGGAGGAACCGGAGGCGGTGGAGGCGCAGTAGCAGGAGTTGCTTTTTTAACTTTTGATACAGGCCTTGGTTCAATCGGAGGTGGAGGAGGAGCTATGGTACCTAGTCTCATCTGTGGAGGTGGTGGTGGCCCTAGCTTTTGCAATTTTCCCGACTCGATTTCGAGTTCCTTATTAAGTTCTACCATTTTGTTTTCCAAAATCGTGATTCTTTTTTCAGTTTCTCTGAGCGGCTCTTCAGCTTTAAAAGTCTCCAGCCTTGCCTGAACCAGCCTTTGGTTGTAATCGACTATTTTCTGCTCCTGGTCTTTTATTTTTTCCTCATATTCAGCCAGGAGCTTTTCAATTTCCGTATCGGCCAATTTCTGCTGACCCTTTTTTTCGTCTTGACGTAATAATCCCGCCCGTTTCATTGTCAGGTCAGACCGGGTTAGCGCCACTTTTTGCCTTGCCCATTCTATTTTTTCCAGTTCACGGTAGGCACGCTCACCGTCAAATATATTTTTCTCCCGTTCCCGAGCCGCTTTTTCACCCTCAAATCTGAGTTTATCAAGCTCCGCCTGTAATGCTAAGATCCTGCCCATTACTTTTTGATAGTCATCAGGAGAATAATTGTTCACAACCGTAACGCGGGTAACATTACCCTGGCTATCCATATCAATTTTACCGTAATTGCCCGCGAACTCTTCGGTGCCCGAAGTGGAAGTAGCCTTGAAATCGGTCTTTGTTTTACTTAGGGCAGGGTCGCTGTAATCTACCTTCACTACAATAGAATCCATGGGCTTTTCCCTTGTTCCCATGATCACGGTGTCCGATGAAGCTTCTACCGCCGTCAGGACTTTGTCCGCTTTAACGGTATTCAGCTTAGCCTTCGCCGATTTTGCTTCAGTCTTTTTTTCGTTTTGGCCAATGGCGTACATCGAAACCCCCGCTACCAGGCTCATGGCTACAAAGACGGCGGGTAATGTTGAGAATGGTTTTGAAGGTTTTGGTGCCAGCCCCAGCACTCTGCGAACACGCTGTAATAGTAAAGGCCTTCGTGACGCAAATGCCATGGCCATGGTCGGCGTCGATTGCCATTCGGCTACTTTGAACAGTGCATGGGCCAGGGTCATTTTATCCTCGCAAATTTCTAATGCTACTTCATCACAGCAATGTTCTCGCTCTGTCCGTATCTTTTCGGACAGCCACCAAATTGCGGGGTGAAAGAAGTATATGACCTCTGTTACCGACTGAAGTAAATTGATCAGGTAATCATTCCGACGAATGTGAGCCAGCTCATGAGCAAGAATGGCTTCTACCTGTGAAACCGGAAACCCGGTCAATAATCCGATGGGGAGGAGCACGACCGGCCTGAATGCGCCGATGACCATGGGCGTTAAAATGCGGCTTGTCTCGCAGAATTCGATATTCTTTGCAATATTCAGCTTTGCCGAAAGTACGGCGAAGCGAGTGCGCCAATTCTTATCTGTGATCATTGTGGCTTTGGAGCGAAGCAACTCCGCGTAAAGCCAGCCCCCGGCAAATCGTAATAGCAGAACGGATGAGCCAATAAGCCAGCAAATAACCAACTCCTGGATGTGAGCCTGTAGCCATAATTGCACCTTTGTGCCAAGAGCCACGTTATAATCCATTTCCTGCAAGGGTTTACCTGCTGAAAATGGACCACCCGGCTGTATGGCTAATATCGATTCAGGCCCGGTAAGTCTGATTAAATTGTACCAAAAGGTAGCAACAGACGCTAAGAATTGGGTACTCAGGATCACAAGACCCAGATTGTACCTGTATGCCGCAGGCTTTTTGTCCATAAAATAAAACGAAACAGCAGCCATCAATGCAAGCAAGGTACCTTGCCAAATCGAGTGTACCAGGGTCCAGCCCAAGGCGGAGACAACAGAGTCCGAGAATAATTCTAAAAGGATTTTCATGGCTAACGATTGTTTTCGATGCTATTTAATAATTCGCGAATCTCATCCAGCTCTTCTTTCGACGTCTGGTGATTTCCAAGGGCCTGCATGACTACCTGCGCCGCAGAGCCTTGAAAGGCGGTCTGTACGAGTCTACCCAGCAAATTTTGTTGCGTTTCTTCTTTGCCAAGCAACGCCACGTAAATGTGCGAGCGGCCTTGTTCCGTTCTGTAAAGTAATCCTTTGTCATGCATAATTTGCATGAGCTTTAGGGTGGTGGTGTAGCCCACGTCTTTTGTGGCTGCAAGGAAGTCGTGAACGGCCCTTACAGTACTTGGCCCGGCTTCCCATAAATAATTGAGAATTTCGAGCTCCGAATCGGTTGGTTTGATGTACATAAAAAATGGCTAATAAATGAATACGATGATCTTCGTACCAAATGTCTACGAAAAAAATCGTACTTGCAAATTTAGTTACGATTTTTTTCGTAGATATTCTTGTTATATGTTTTACTACATTGAAATAAAAGACTTTATCAAAAAAATAAGGCCGCCAGAATCATCCGAGGGCCTTATTTTTTTAACTTCTCTAACTAACTTCTTTTAACTTCCTACCTACTCTAACTTCTTATCTAAACGTAGGTGTTTAACATTACCGGCATTACCAGCATCAGGATATCTTCGTTTTCTTCCTGATCCAACGGTATAATCAACCCGGCACGGTTCGGTGCGGATAATTCAAAAGTAATCGTTTTGCTGGTGATGTTCCCCAAAACCTCTATGAGGAATTTGGCGTTGAACCCGATCTCCATTTCGTCGCCATTGTATTCACACATAAGGCGCTCATTGGCTTCGTTGGAGTAGTCCAGATCTTCGGCAGAAACCACAAGATCATTCAGCGCAAGTTTCAGTCTGACCTGATGGGTGGTACGATTGGAATAGATCGAAATCCGGCGCAATGAGCTAAGGATATCCATCCGGTTGATGGTCAGAGAATTAGGATTGTTGGTCGGAATGGCGTTCTCGTAATCCGGGAAACGCTCATCGATCAGGCGGCAGATCATCTTGATATTGCCAAAACTAAAGAATGCGTTGGAAGAAGTAAACTCAGCCTTCACAGGCACATCGTCCGCGGGCAGACAGGATTTGAGTAGGTTAAGGGCCTTCCTCTGAATGATCATGGAGGTGTCGACGTCA
The DNA here is from genome assembly GCF_902506755.1 of Dyadobacter sp. 32. Taxonomy (GTDB): domain Bacteria; phylum Bacteroidota; class Bacteroidia; order Cytophagales; family Spirosomataceae; genus Dyadobacter. The sequence goes on from NZ_LR735258.1 coordinate 4,794,424, forward strand.
GATTTGATATCCGTCCGTCGATAACGAACCAGGCGGTGACCATCGGTAGCGACAAAGGTAGCATTTTCCGTTCCCATTTGAACAAATACACCGGTCATGGCGGGTCTCAGATCATCCGTACTCGTGGCAAAAAGGGTGTTGGCAATGGCAGCACTCAGGGCCGACGACGACAGGTCAACGGATTGTCCCCGGTTTACAGAAGGTGTTTTAGGGAAATCAATCGGATTTTCACCAGATAGCTTATAGCGTCCGTTGTCCGAGATGATTTCGGTTCCAAAAGTTTCGCCGTTCACTTGTAAGGTGATCGGTTGTTCTGGAAGTCCCCGCAGGGTATCCAGCAAAAGCTTTGCAGGAATGGCTATGGCTCCTTTGTCTGAGGATTCAACCTCAATGGCAGTAATCATTACAGTCTGAAGATCAGACGCAGTGACGGTCAATAAATTTCCCTCCAGGGATAATAGAAAATTCTCAAGTATGGGTACAATAGGGTTCGTTGAAACGACACCATTAATAGCGGATAGTTGCTTAAGAAGAACTGATGACGAAACGACAAACTTCATAATTCGTGACGTAAGTGTTTAGATTTTATTGAAATATAAATAGGTTGTACTGCGGAATTTCCTTCTGCAGGGAACAAAAGTAGGAAAAATAAAGTACTCTGCCACGATGCTCAGGCATATTTTCGCTGGCGAAGATAGTACCTTCCCAAGCCGAAAATGGCGATGATGAATAAGGGAAGCAAAAGGTTTAGACTTTGCCAGAACTTTCGGTCCTCCTGTACTTTTATTTTGTCCAGAGCGCGGATGGAAACCTCTTTATTTCGGGAGGTAATCAGGCCATTGGCATCGGTCAGGTATTCCAGTGAATGAAGGACAAAATCCTTGTTGCCAAAGGTTTTGTTGCTAACTCTGTCGTATCCCAGGGGTAGCGGAGTGTTCCTTTTGTAATCGTAATCATTGACTATGATGTCTCCATCCGCACAAAGAATTACTTTACCTCCACTGCCGGAGGCTATAAAAGTGGCCGCTCGGGGGTCGCCGGGCAATATACGGTTTTGAAACAAGGAGGTAAATGTACCTTCAAATAGCATGGCAACCGTTTTAATACCTCCTGCGTACTCACCCGGAGTGGGCTGTTTACGCGCTTCATTGAAGCCGACCAGTGCCGGTGTATTTACACTTTGGGTGTATGGTGACGTCATGAGTAAGGATGTTTTGGCTACTAGTGGCGCACCACCAACGGTATCAAGGGAGCTTAGAAATCGGGAGTACACCGCATCGGTGTTTCTGGTGATGGGGTGTTTGCCAAAATTATTCAGGATAGGATAAAACCTCCAGTCGACCGGCTGAATTTCGGGTGTATCCCCCATGTTTCCCACATTCAACAGGATTTTGGCACAATTGAGATCCTTAATAAGATTGTAATTGACCCGTGCGCCCCAGCGATAAAACAGATCGCTCAGGTTCAGGTCCAGTGGCTGTGCGTAGGTACCTTCCAGGCTAACGCTGTCGACCCTGGACCCGTCAATAAAAAAAATAGCCTTTCCTCCGTTTATCACATACTGATCCAGCTTGTACTTTTCATCATCTGAAAATGCACTGTCGGGCTTAAGTACCACCAGGGCATCCAGTCCCTGATAAGAGCCCGGGTTATTCATGTCGAGGAAAACGTCATAACGCTGCTGAACCGTAGCAATCAGATCACTGAACCGGGCTGGGGAGATCTGTGTATGACTGACGAGAAAGCCTACCTTTTTTCTTTGCGGATTACTGAGGAGCCGTATTGCAGAGGCCAGCTCGAATTCAACACCTTCCACAGATTGATTGAGCTGCTCCTCGGGGGAAGTGCTTTTACTTCGGTTACCTTTTAACAATTGTACGGGAACCTGTAATGTATCGGACTGAACAATGGCTCCGGGGAATATAATTTTCTCGGTTCTTTTACCATCTTCGTTTGCGTATAGGTTTGTGGGTGTCAGGCCACGATCAACCAGACTGGCGTATTGCTGGTTCCTTTTTTCTTCACTTGCTGCCTCCGACGGATCGGAAAACTGGAAGTGAATATGACCATTGGCATAAGATTGAAATTCTTCAAGTACTTCGCGTGTAGCGCCTTCGAGGCGCTCGAATCCCGGAGGAAAGTCTCCTGACAGATATACACTGATGTTGACATCCCGATCCAGGTTAGAGAGAAGTTCTTTGGTTGCATCGGAAATGGAATATCGCTTATCCTCTGTCAGATCCCATCTGAAAAATAGCAATGATGAAAGCCAGTTCAGTCCTGCCAGGATCACCGTCAAAATAAATAGCTGCAGAATTGATTTTTTCATATGATACCTTGACCTGGGACAACTTTGGATGATCTCACCGTCGGTCGAATGCGTTGGTTAAAAAAAATAGACGTTAAGGCAATTCAAACCTTAACGTCTATTGGGGTACAAAAATATAAAAAGTCCATTGGAATTGCTGGAAAGATTACCGAGCAAAATACACGGACTTCTTCCGGTGGATGGATAAGCTTATTTCAAAACATCCTCGGACTGAGGCAATCCAGGATTGTTATAAATGAGAACGCCATTGTAATTCTGACTCACAGGTACTTCCGAAACCTTGTTACGATGGACTGGTAAAGCCTGGGCGGTGGAATAATGACATACAAAAGATTTCCTGGTTTGTTCAGGATTGGTAATGACCGAGCCACCATGGGCCAGAGCAGCATGCCAGATGAGTACGTCGCCTCGTTTAATCAAAAGCGTTTCACGAGGATAATTAAGCGCTTTACATGTGCTGTCCAGATAGTCTGCAAATTCCAGTGGTGATTTAGTAGAGTCAGCTCTGTGTAAAATGCCGGTTCCGAAGTTGAACTTGGGCATTTTATGGGATCCAATATAGTAGTATAACGGGCCGGAATCGATCTTTATATCCTCCATGGCAATCCACGCAGCTGCAAGGTGACTGGGAATTTTGGCCGTAACCCAGGGATAATCCTGATGTGTGGGCTGCTGGCTTCCATACATAAAAATAAGACTCTGCATTACAACCACCTGTTGGTTAAAGATTGCTTCCAGAAAAGCCACAATTGCCGGATGTGTCATCAGTTTTTTTCCGGCAACCGAGGAATTGTGAAAGTCATTGATCTTCACAAATTTCCCAAGCAGTGCTTCCCTGGGGAACTCTTTGATGTTTCTTTGCTGGTTGGGTAAAAATTCGTCCAGATCAATTCTTACATTGAGATCATACTTTTCGGGATGATGTACCAGTTCCTGAAAATCATTCCAGAAATTATCGATCAGATCTTCCGGGATTATGTTTTCCAGTACGGTGTATCCATTTTTCTCCCAATCTTTCAGTTTTTCGCCCATGTCGTAAGGAACTGTAAAGCGGGGCGGATTCTTTTTCAGAAACTTTTCAATGTCCGGGTTGGGTTTGTCGATCCAGGGAAGGGTTTCAGAATCAAATTCCGTCAGCGGAAAATACTGCTCTTTGAGCTTTTCTACTTTTCTTGTAATCCGGGTTAGGATGCTCATAAAGGATGATGTTGTGGTGTAATAGAGGTTAGCAATGACTGATCATATCTTCAAATATATATGAAAATCACAATTGTATTTATCCCACACCAAAAATTGTCTACTTCTTTTTACTAAACGTACATGCCTTATTATCAGCTACCACATAGTACGATTTATAGTTACTTGCCTTGGGGTTCATACATCCCTTCAAATTCAGCAATTCAATATTTCTGAAATCGATGGGGTGACTTTCGGCCTGAAGTGCGATGTAGCCGCTGGCCAGTGGCGTATTCTGTTTTCTCATCCAATCGTCCTCATTTCCTACTTTCCCGTCTTTGAAGGTGTGACTTTTGCTCACATAACCTCCACCGATTTTGGGATTTGTAAATACCAGCACGGTGTCTCCTTCAATTAAGTGATAGACAATGGAATCGCCGAGGACAATGGCTTCCGCTGTTACCCACCGGTCCCCGTTAAAGGTTTTTGAGGTGGAATTGATACAATGCTGCAGGGTTGTTTTGCCTGCGATGTCCACGATCGTACCTGGTGTACACAGATTGCCCGTTGTTCTCTCGCCGGCATCCAGGCCACCGAGATATTGCATTTCAAGCGAAACAGGAAAGTCCTGGTCTAATCCAAGGCTGGCGGCCGATTGCGAATGAAGCATGATGCCGCTGTTACGCACATTCCATGATGCGCCGCCCGGAACCTGCTTTCCGGTAAACCGATACTGCATCCTGATCTTGTAATGCGAAAACGGCTTGTGGTAATACATGTGACCGTATTCTGTGGTGAATTTATCATATTCCTTATAGTTGACGCGGATCATGTTGTCCTCAACGATGAACGTATTCTTGTGATTGTCATTGACTTGATGCCCCGCAATTTTGATATCCCATCCCGTCAGGTCTTTTCCATTGAATAAGGCCTGCCAGTCTTCCTGGTCAGATTTTTTCTGGGCGGAAACAGTAGTAATGAAAATACTTAATATCAGGAATAGTGAAAGCACTCTGGACATGGTATGGTATCGTTGGTTGGTAAAAATATTTAATTGTTACTTCCTCAAAGGCGTTTCATTAGAAGACATTATTTTGAGTCAGTTGGCCAGGAATTCCAAAGGAGTATCCTCTGCAACCCCTAGCCAACGTCTCAAAGACATTTTATCGACATTTTCCGACGCAGCTGATGAACTGGACGCTGAAGTCGAAAAACAGTTGCCTGTTTGAGAGATTTACCGTCGCCGCCTCTTACCTTTAGACGCATTGCCGGAGGATTTCCGGTTTTTTGGAGCACTCACGGCTTCCCTGGGGGCTTTGGTCCGCTCACGCGACCGGCCATCATTTCTGGATGAGCGTGAAGCGGACGGAACCGTTCCGGCCAGGTACAGATCCATACTTCTGCGTGCCAGGTTGGTTTCCTTCACCTGTACCTTCACGGCGTCGCCAAAAGTGTATATTTTCTTCGTCCGCTGTCCTACGATCCGGTAATTTTCTTTTTCCAGTTCATAATAGTCGTCGCCGAGATCGGTCATGCGTATCAGCCCTTCCGAAGCTGTTTCTGTGATCTCAACAAAAATGCCAAACTCGGTCACACCGGTAACGATGCCGTCAAACACCTGATCTCTGTCCATCATACTCATGAACTCAACCTGCTTGTACTTGATCGACGCTCTTTCAGCTTCTGCTGCCAGACGTTCGCGTTCGGATGAATGTTTTGATGCTGCTTCCAACGTTTCTTTATCCGTCGATTTCCCGCCATCGATGTAATGCTGCAAAAGCCGGTGGGCCATCACATCGGGATAGCGACGTATGGGGGACGTAAAGTGAGAATACCGCTTGAATGCCAAACCAAAGTGGCCCAGATCTTCGACCGTGTATCTCGCCTTGGCCATGGTTCGTACAGCCAGGGACTCGATGAGATTCTGTTCGGGTTTGCCTTCGACTTTTGCCAGCATGCTGTTCATGGACTTGGCTATTTTGGTTTCTTCCTCTACCTCCATTTTGTAACCCATTTTTCCCACAAATGTGGCAAAGGTTTTCAGCCGATCAGGATCCGGCGCTTCGTGCACCCGGTATACCATGGTATTTTTAATCTCGCTATTTGAAAGCGCGTACACATATTCGGCCACCCGCTTGTTGGCCAGAAGCATAAATTCTTCGATCAGCTTATTTGAATCGTGGCGTTCTTTCTGGTAAATACCCAGCGGCTTTCCGTTTTCATCCAGTTTGAAACGTACTTCGGGAGTTTCAAAATTGATAGATCCGTTTTTGAAACGCTCTTTTCTGAAAATTTTTGCCAGCGTATTCATGGTTTTGAGCTCGCCCGGGAAGTCGCCCTCGCCAGAATCCAGCACTTGCTGTGCTTCTTCGTAAGAGAACCTACGGTCGGAGTGAATAATCGTCCGCCCAAACCACTCCTTTAAGATTTTCCCTTTGGCACTGATTTCAAAAATAGCCGAGAATGCAAGCTTATCCTCCTTAGGTCGCAATGAGCACAGGTTATTGGAAAGCTTTTCGGGGAGCATGGGAACGGTTCTGTCTACCAGATATACCGACGTGGCTCTGCGGTAAGCCTCCTTTTCAAGCGCTGTTCCCGGCAGCACGTAATGCGCTACGTCGGCAATATGAACCCCGATTTCTACATTTCCTTCGTCCAGATAGCGTATGGAAAGCGCATCGTCAAAATCTTTTGCATCTACCGGATCAATGGTGAATGTCAACACCTTACGAAGATCTTTCCTGTTGGAAATCTCCTTTTTGGTAATTTTATCGGATATCTTCTGCGCTTCCGCTTCAACTTCTTCAGGGAAATGATAAGGTAGCCCAAACTCCGCCAGGATGGCATGCATTTCTACATCATTGGTTCCGGCCTCTCCAAGCACTTCCACGATTTCCCCTTCTGCCTGGCTTCGTCGTGTTGGCCATTGAGTTACTTTTACGATAACTTTATCACCATGTTTTGCCTCTTTAACATCTTCTATGAAAATGGGATCGAATAGCTTTTTATGGTCAGGCTGTACCACCGCAAACCGGGGGTTGATCTCGATAATACCGACGATTTCGGCAGCGTTCCTTTCAACGATTTCGCTAACCCGTCCTTCAGTTCTTGCCTTTCCCGACTCTGGCCGACCGGATCGGGAACCTCTTGAGTTTTTTGTCAGAGGCTGGATCGTCACCGTGTCTCCGTCCCAGGCTCCGTTCAGAAGATCGCTTTCTACATAAATGTCGTCTTCCCGGCCTTCTATGATCACAAATGCGAAACCTTTATTTACACGATCAACCCTACCGGTGAAGCCCGATTTGGCAGGCTTAGCCAGGTTGGCGGAGTAGCTTCCATTGCTACGATAGGTTAGTCTGCCGGCTTCTTCCAGCTCATTCATGATCTCGTTGAAGAGCTGTCTTACCTTCTTATCCTGAACACCAAAGTGTTCGTGGACATCAAAAGGGCGGAAGGAATGTTCGCTGTTCAGGTCAAAGAAAGCAGCAATATCTGCTTTCAAATTATCTATGTAGGACACAATGTGATGGGGTGATTTTACAACCTTTTCACCTGATTCTTTTTTTGCTTTTTTAATATTCATTTTGGTTATCGGCTGTCTGCCACTGGCTTTCAGCACTTAAGTAATAATTTTTGTAATGTACATTCAAGTCGGAGATTGATACAGCCTGCGGCTACATTCACGCTACCCTCACGATATTTTCCGGCGGCACGGGCTGAAAGCAATGTAATCGAAGATAAATCTGTGCCAAGACCACTACGTCCTCCCGGCAGTAGCGACATATTTTTTCAAGATCATTTTCCTGATAATATACTTTAGTGACCTGATCTCCGCTCATTTCGTTTTTGCTGCCAGGAATTTCAAAAACAGCGGCAAGCAGATCCAGCGAGGTGTAACTCTTGTAATCTCCGAATTTCCACAGCTCCATGGTGTCCTGGTGCAGCACTTCCCAGGGTTTCTTTCCGGATATCTGCAGTGCTTTTGGGATTGTGATTCCATGAATCAGCATGCGTCGGCATAGAAAGGGGAAGTCAAACTCCTTCCCATTGTGCGCACAAAGCACAAGCTGATCGGCAGGATATTTTTCGATCAGCGCTTTAAATTCATTTAACAGCGTTACTTCATCGTCACCTGAAATAGACCGGACCTTGAAAGCCAGTTCATCCCTTTCGTTCCAATAATAAGCGCCGAATGCGATACATACAATTTTCCCAAACTCCGAATAAATGGCACCCCTTTCATAAAAATACTCTGAGGAGATGATGGATTCGTCACCTTTACGGAGCGTATTGGTCTTCTTGTCCCACAATTGCTGCATGCGATCGGGCAAATCGTGGTAAGAGGCATGAGAAGCTACCGTTTCAATATCCAGCAAAAGGAAATTTCTGGCTCGTTTGCGGAAATCATCAGACATAGTGTGAGGGTTTAAGATTGTGGTGTAACAAAATCAACTACTCATGCAGTACTCCTTCCAGCCCCAAAGGCACGATTTCGATGATATTGTCATCCACGATACTATCCGGGACGAAGATAAACTTTTTATCGTAAATCTGATTGCCAAGGAAATAGCTGATCCAGAATTCATTGTTCAGGTGAAAAACATCCGGCATAATAGCTTCAACAACCTGGTGCTGTCCGGAGGTGATTTCAGGGAAAAAGTGCCGAAGAGTCGAGGTTTTTTGCTCCGAATTGAGCCCCGATTCTGAGTTTCCATAGCCTTTCGATGTCACAAAAACGTTTGTGATTGATTGAGGATTCCGATTGATCACCACCACGTTCCACTCCGCGGCATTTTGTTCGTTGATCTTTCTTACAACTGCAACCTGAACACCCTGTACCGGGTGAAATATGATGTCTTTTTTCATTGCTACTTTTTATTTCTGACTGAAAATCAGCCTGCTAGAATAATTTCATCCCAAATAGCCGGGCCAAATGTTCCTTTAATATAAGAGAAACATCTCCCATTCTCAAATCAACCCCCAATTCTTTTGCCATGGAGGTTACTGCTTTATCCTGAATTCCACAAGGAACAATATGGCCAAAATAAGCGAGATCGGTATTCACATTCAAAGCAAATCCGTGCATCGTGACCCACCGACTAGACTTCACACCCATTGCGCAGATCTTTCTCGGATTTTTTTGTTGCGCATGGTCCAGCCACACCCCGGTGAGTCCGCTGATCCGGCCTGCGTCTATTCCAAAATCTGCAAGAGTAAGGATGATGGCTTCTTCCAGTAAACGCATGTATTTATGTATATCCGTAAAGAAATTGTCCAGATCCAAAATCGGATAACCCACAAGTTGTCCCGGCCCGTGGTAGGTGATATCGCCGCCGCGGTTAATTCTATAAAACTTTGCTTGTTTCTGCTCCAGTGCTTCCTCGTTCAGTAAAAAGTTGTCGGACTTGCCACTTTTACCCAACGTATAAACATGGGGATGCTGGCAAAAAAGTAAAAAATTAGGCGTGGGAAGTTGTTCATCCGGTTCTAAACTTCTGTTTTGGGTTTTGACAGACACCGTTTCTGCGAAAAGTTTTTCCTGGTAGTCCCAGGCTTCCTGGTAGTCTAATAACCCTAAATCCTGAAAGTTGACCTGTTTGTTGATGAGGGGATTCATTTTTTTGTGGGAGTAATACAACTATTTTGTTGACCTAAAAGTATTTATTTCAAAACATTTCTGAGCCGTTTGCAGGTTTTTTCGTCTAATACTGGATTTTAGAGATTCGCGGGATTTTAGAATAACTGCATTTTACGATAACAACCGCTTTTTGTAAACATCATTTATACCTAAAAATGTTTCACATGGCTACACACAACGACACCGGCAACTGGGGCGAAGAAAAGGCCTCTGATTTCCTGATCACAAAAGGGTATGAAATTTTAGAGAAAAATTACCGTCACAAACACGCTGAAATTGATCTGATAGCAAAAAAAGATAAAATGCTGATTTTTGCAGAAGTCAAAACCAGAAGCGGGACGGGGTTTGGTATGCCGGAGGAATTTGTCAATTACACCAAAACCAAACTCATCATGAAGGCGGCCGAGCACTACATTTTTGCCAAAGACTGGCATTTTGATATCCGGTTCGATATCATATCCATCCTGATCCTTCCCAATGGGGGTACTGATATCAGGCATATTGAAGATGCTTTCTATTGAACCTATTCCTGATCACGCATAAGTAGATTCAATTTTAAAATGGATTTAGAATATAATCACATTCGATTTTATTCTGATGTCTAACCCAGAGGATTTCACACTTTTCAGCCGCAGAGAGGCGCTCCGCAGAAGTGCGTTGCTTATTGCTGCCACATCTTCATTCGATTTATTGGCAAAACCTGCACCACGGTTTCAACTGGGTGCCTGTGACTGGTCCGTTGGCAAAAGCCTCAATCCAGAAGCATTTGACCGCGCTAAGGAAATCGGATTACAGGGAATTCAGGTAAGTTACAACACCGGGAAGAACCATGTCGGTCTTTCCGATGCGGCTACGTTACAATCAATTAAAGACGCATCAAAGCGCACAGGGGTAAAGGTTTCGAGCCTTGCGATTGGTGAATTGAACCGTTATCCATATAAATCAGATCCTCAAACCGAAGCCTGGGTGTGGAACAGCGTAGATGCTGCAAAGGCACTGGGTGTGAAAGTGATCCTGCTCGCATTTTTCTCAGACGGCGACCTTCGCAACGATGAAGCAGGGAAGAAGGTAGTGATTGAGCGTCTAAAAAAAGTAGCTCCACATGCCGAAAAAAAGGGAATTACGTTGGGTATCGAGTCTTACCTCACGGCGCAGGAGCACCTGGACATTATCCATGCTGTTGGCTCGAAGGCGGTGAAGGTATATTACGATTTCCGCAACGCTGCGGATGCAGGTAATGATGTATTCAAAGAGGTTCCGATGTTAGGCAGAGACCTCATCTGCGAGCTGCACATGAAAGAAAACGGGCAGCTACTGGGTGAAGGAACAATGGATTGGCCCAAAATCGCAAACATGGTGAAGGATCTTGGATACAAAGGCTGGATGCAAATAGAAGGTGCTACACCCAAAGGAGCCGAGATTGTATCAAGCTATCAGCAGAATCGAAAATATCTGGAAGGTCTGTTCACTTTCAGTTAAGCGGAAGTGAAACAAAGCCGTGACTTAAATAGAACTTAAAACTGATATTCAAATAACCACTATGTTTTCAATAACCGTTCCTCCTTTTGCAGCCAGGATATCAGGATTTCGTTCCATAATCCTGATTCTCCTCACCGTGCTGTTTACCGGGATCAGATGGAGTGAGGGGGACCTGAATGCTCCACGCAAATCGGTATTACCCCTCATTTCGGAAGGAGATACTTCCAGGCTCTATGTTCCCGATGACCTCGAAGCAACACTCTGGGCCGAAGCGCCGATGTTTTATAACCCCACCAATATGGATATTGATGCCAAAGGGCGGGTATGGATTACAGAGGCGGTAAACTACCGGGATTTTAATACAAAGCCTGCACAGCGCCTTTCGCACAAACAAAAAGGCGACCGTGTCATGATCCTGGAAGATAGGGACGGAGACGGCAAAGCAGAGTCGTCAAAAGTTTTTGTTGAAGATTCACTTTTGACGGCCCCTTTGGGAATTGCTGTCATTGGCAATAAAGTCATTGTTTCCTGTGCACCCAACCTGATCGTTTATACCGATGAAAACGGCGATGACATACCCGACAAACGCGAAGTGATATTGACCGGTTTTGGCGGATTTGATCATGATCATTCACTGCATTCGCTCGTTACCGGGCCCGACGGCAAATACTATTTCAATACCGGAAACGCCGGTCCGCACCATGTAAAGGATAAGGGTGGCTGGACACTTCGTAGTGGAAGTTTGTACACCGGAGGAACGCCCTACAATAAAGAGAACCATGGAAATCAGAAGTCTGATGATGGACGGGTGTGGGTTGGCGGTATGGCGCTCCGCATGAACCCGGATGGAACAGGGCTGAAAGTGTTAGGCCATAATTTCAGGAATAGCTTTGAGGTATGCCTGGACAGTTATGGCAATATGTGGCAAAATGACAATGATGATCAGGTCATCACCTGCAGGGTTTCTTTTTTACAGGAAAATGGTAACGCAGGTTATTTTTCGGCGGACGGTACACGTTACTGGCAGGCCGACAGGCGTCCCGGGCAGGATATTTTCACTACGCACTGGCATCAGGAGGATCCGGGGGTTATGCCAGCAGGAGATAACTCGGGAGCTGGCTCGCCAACAGGGATCGTTTTTTACGAAGGGGATGCATTAGGCAAAAAATACCGGGGAACGTTGCTCAGCTGTGAAGCAGGGCGGAATGTGATTTTTGCCTACCAGCCAGAAAAAACCGGGGCAGGTTTCAATTTGAAACGGAGTGATCTGATCAGCTCATTTCCGCAAGCATCCGAACGGTACGAATGGTACGAAACCGATGGCGATACCCGGAAGTGGTTCCGACCTTCCGACATTTCTGTGGGCCCGGATGGGGCCTTGTACATCGCCGACTGGTATGATCCGATTGTAGGTGGGCATGGGATGAAGGATACCAAAGGGTACGGAAGAATTTACCGGATCACACCCAAAGGAAAAAAGTTAACAGTTCCGAAAACGGACCTCTCCACCACCGAAGGGCTCATCGCTGCACTGAAAAATCCGGCTGTAAATGTAAGGGCATTGGCATTCAACGGTTTGAGGGAAAAGGGTGAGGCGGTTATAGAGCCGGTCAAAAAACTCCTGACTGCCGAAAACCCGTTTCATCAGGCCAGGGCGATCTGGCTTTTGGCGCAGCTGGGAGAAAAAGGCAAAGTGGAAGTAGTGAAGTTACTGAAATCAACTAATGCTTCTCACCGGCTTACTGCATTCAGGGCTTTGAAGGCGATTGAATCCGAGGCTCCATTTCTGGCGCAAATGGCTGCCGATCCTGATGCCGCTGTACGACGTGAGGTGGGAGTAGCGCTGCGTGATGTTCCTTTTGAACGAGCAAGGGAAGGCATTTTTCAATTGGTGAAAAAATATGATGGCAAAGACCCATGGATGCTGGAAGCCATCGGAACCGCCTCAGATGGAAAAGAGGAAAAAGTATACGCCTACGTAAGAGAAGCTTACAAGGCCGACCCGCAGAACTGGACTGCACAACGCGCCAACCTTGCGTGGCGGCTACATCCGGTGGGAGCACTGGCCGAATTAAAAATCAGAGCAGGTTCAGCAAAAGTGGCTGCCATGGAACGCAGAAAGGCATTGACAGCCATCGGATTTATCAAAGATAAAAAAGCGGCAGAAGCGATGATGGATCTTTCCAGGTCGGATTTGCCGGACGTGGCGTCGCAGGCGTCTTGGTGGCTGAATTTTAGAAAGACCAATGACTGGGCCGATCTGCTCAACTGGGAAGAAGCCACGGCAACCGTGATGACGCCTGCCTACCGCAAAATGCTGGATCTGAAAAAAGTCGTCGCCGATAAAAACCAACCTCTGGATCAGCGTATAGCTGCGGCAAAAAAAATGGCCGCTGATCAGAACGGTGGAAATATTCTGGTGGATATGAAGGTTCAGGGGCAGCTTCAGGATACAATTGCGAGGTCGGTAAGTGAGATTATTTTCAAAAATCCCGATCAGAACGTTCGTGTGGTTGCAAGCCAGTTTTTTCCAAAAAACGGGAAAGTATTGAAAGTAGACTTTATTTCCAGAATGAAAGGAGATGCCGGCAATGGGAAGAAAGTATTTACAAACAACTGTGCCTCATGTCATAAACATGGTACCGACGGGGCAGATATTGGCCCTGATCTGACGGCCATTCACAAAAAATTCGATAAAGCCGGCCTGCTCGATGCCATTATAAATCCTTCGGCAAGCATGGTTTTTGGGTATGAAGCGTATACGGTTACCACCAAAAAGGGAGAATCGTTTTTTGGCTTTTTACTCAGTGACGGAGCCAACGTGGTATTGAAAGACGTCTCCGGACAGCGGCATACAATCAAGGCCGACCAGATCAAAACCCGGGAAAAAATGGAGCACTCGCTGATGCCGGAACCTACCACACTGGGATTAAAGGAGCAGGATCTGGCCGATCTGACGGGGTATTTACTTGGTTTTAAATAAACGATCAGGAGCTATTTACATTATTTAGGCAATACAAGCAGCATTTAGTTTTGGTATTACATCTCTGTATCGGGACGATTTTGGAAAAAAATGACTATCACGGATGGTCATTTTTTTCTCCAGTGCAGCTTTCTGGGTATTTAGAAGATTGATTTCATTTTTAAATATTCCCGAATTATTGATATACGCGTTCTTCAATCGCAACGTGAACGTATAACACTCCGATGATGCCTGGAGGCCAACAGCTATAACGGGTGTATTAAAACCGAATAGCCGCGGATGTGTTCTTCCAAGTCCCACACATGGCCGTTCCCTTACAAGAAAATGCATTTTTCCCTTCCTGGATAATATGGATGCGTCGGATACCCATTCACATGATTCTCAGGCTAAAATGGAAAACACTTTTGTGTAAATTTTAGGGCCATGCCAACATGCCTGCTAACATACTCCTGCAAATGGAATTATTAAAATAAAAAATATTACTTTGTGGTAAGATTATACTTAATAATTTTAATCTGCTAGATTTGAGATATTACACGACTTCAACATGGTAGATGACGCGAAAATTTCGGGGCAACATCTGATAGAATCCCTAAAGGCGGGTGATGAAGAGGCATTTACCCGTATTTATAAGGAGTATTGGTACCGCATGTTCCTGGTCGCATACCGCAAGCTGCAGAATAAGGAGGTGGCGGAAGAAATGATTCAGGACATATTTACCAGATTGTGGAAAGAGCGTGCCAAACTACAAATCGCCAGTCTGGACTATTACCTTTTTTCCGCCGTTCGCTATGAGGTCATTGACCACATCCGCACACAGGGTGCGCAGGCCAAATACCTGGACTACTACAAAGCATTCTCAAGCTTTGAGGATTGTAATACCGAAGACGTAATTGTCTACAATGACCTGTCCAAAGTTGTAAACGAAGGCATCGAGATACTTCCCGAAAAGTCGAGAGAGATCTTCAAGCTTCACCGGCAGGAGAACTGGTCAGTTTCCCAAATAGCATCTCATTACCAGCTTTCCGAAAAAGCGGTTGAGTATCACCTCACCAAGGCAACCAAATCGCTCCGGTCTCACTTAAAGGACGAGCTGATTCTCCTCTTCCTCTGGGGCTCATTTTTTTACTCCTGAATTTATCTTCATCCGTTGTCTTGCGGCGTACGTGTGAATATTCCAAGAACATTTGATTGTTTTTGATGTAATCATATAACTTTTTCAAGAATATCTAAAATGATTTAGGGGTAAGCCGCTGAGAGACGGCTTATGTATCAGAGCGGGTCTAGTCCGGTATTACACCGGCTGCCCCATTATGTAAGAGCAAAGAACTAAACCTATATGACTACCCAGGAAATTCAGGCGCTTCTTTTAAGATACCGGGATGGACAGTGTACAGACATTGAGTCTGCCCAAATCCATCAATGGTATGAGACGCTAAATCAGGAATCGCGCTTATCACTGGACGACGACGAGAGAATGCAGCTTGAAAATCGCCTTTTGAAAAATATAAAAACGGGTATGCAGGAAACCGATGAGGACGTTCAAGTTGTCCCATTGAAAAAATGGTGGCGCTCATCTGCTTTTTATGCAGGCATAGCGGCAAGCCTTATTCTGGCGATCGGCTTCGTACTGGTCCGGAATGAGCCGCGACTGGCGAGCCTGGCAGGACTAGAACCTACCCTTATTCAAAGTTCGTCCGAGGATATGACTGAGGTGAAAAATGTAACCGATAAAGAAATGAGGGTAACGCTTGAAGACAAGAGTGTCATTATACTTTCGCCTGGCAGTAAGATCGTATTCCCGGAAAAGTTTTCGAAGACCACCAGAGAGGTACAGCTGACGGGGGATGCATTTTTCGAGATTACAAAAGATCCCTCCAAACCATTTTGCGTTTACAGTGGAAAGCTGATAACAAAGGTACTGGGGACAAGTTTCAGGATAAAAAGTAAAACAGATGATCGCCAGATGGAGGTGGAGGTAATTACTGGAAAGGTGTCTGTCTTTGAGAATCGGGCCCTATACAATCCCCAGGAACGCGCTGAGGAGGATGGAAATAATGGAAATGGTGTGGTGCTCACGCCCAATCAGAAGGCAACTTATTTTGTGGAAAGCGGTCATCTGATCACAAGCCTCGTGGACATTCCGGTTGTCATTCATTCGGCAGTTACCGCTGCATCCGAACGACTCGTTTTCAGCAATACCTTTCTGCCCGATATTATAGCCGGCTTGCAGCAGGAATATGGCATCGAAATTGTGCTCTCGAATGAAAACATGGAGAAATGTACTTTCACCGGGGATCTTTCCGATTTGCCTCTTTACGAAAAACTCGACCTCATTTGTAAATCCAACGCTTCCACTTTCGAGATCAAAGGTACGCGCATTCTGATCATCGGATCAGGTTGCGATGATGTACACGAATGAAATATAAACCTTAAACCAACCTGATATGACCTGAAAATTTACCCCACTTAGCCGCTTGCACGGTGGAACGTACAAGAGGACATTTAAGTAAAAAAGTCCGGCAGTGGTGGAACACCGCCGGACCCAAAAGTACTCCCTTAAGCCTCATCAGCATGTAGCAAGGGAATTCATTCAGTTTTTAACAAAAAACCATTGTAAACTATGAAAAAAAACCGATACCGAAAAAATAGTGCCTTTTTCTATTTGATCATGAAAATTTCATTGACGCAGATTATCTTTTCCATAGCCCTGTCGGGGTTGACATATGCTGCACATGATGTTAAGGCGCAGGAGGTGCTGGAACGCACCGTAACGATCCATGCGGAGCATGTAGAACTGAGAGAAGTACTGAGCCAGATAGAGCGGAAAGCCGACGTGAAGTTTGCTTACAGTTATAAGACCATCAAGGCTAATCGTGAAGTGGTGTTGCACGCATCCAATCAGAAATTGGCTGTGACATTGAATACACTGCTGCTTCCATTGGATATTGCGTATCAGGTAACGCCATCGGGCAGGATATTGCTGGTGTCAAAAAAAACCGCGAATAATAAAGAGGAAGCCTCGGTTTCGACGGATTTGAGAGAATACGCCGTGTTGAAAATCGGGGGCAAAATTGTGGATGAGAAAGGCGAAGCGCTTCCGGGCGTAAGTGTGAGGATAAAGGGCACGCAATCGGGAACGCTGACAGATGTAGACGGGATGTTTGAACTGGAGGTAGAGAATAAAAGTGCCGTTCTGATATTCAGTTTCGTAGGTTACAATCCACTGGAAATGGAAGTGGGCGATCGCACACTTTTCAATTTAAGTCTTTCACCGAGCGACCAGGCTCTGAATGAGGTTGTCGTAGTGGGTTATGGGACGCAAAAGAAAGGAGATCTTACCGCACCTATATCCACGATCAATACCGAGGATATGTTGAAGCGTACCACTGCAACACCCATGGAAGCTCTACAAGGAAGTGTTCCAGGTGTGCAGGTGGTTACCAGCGGATCTCCCGGAAGTTCACCAAGTGTTCGGATTCGCGGAATAGGCTCGTTCAACAACTCCAATCCTTTGTATGTGGTAGATGGTATGTTTGTAGATGATATAGGCTTCCTTAATCCTAACGACATCGCAGACATGTCCGTTTTGAAGGACGCATCAGGTGCCGCAATTTATGGTGTACGCGCTGCCAACGGTGTGGTAATAATCACGACTAAAAAGGGTAAATTAAATATGAAAACCCGGGTAACTTACAACGGATATGCCGGTTTTCAGGTACCAACCAATGTTCCGAAAATGGCAAGCGGCCAGCAATTTGCCAAATACGCATTGGAGTGGCGTACACCCGCTGATTCCGGGTCGGTCAGGGAATCGGTGGCCAGATACGGTGGTAGTGGATTAAACCCTTCGACCAGTACAGATTGGTACAAAGCCCTGTTGCGGGAAAAAGCCCTCATCACCAATCAGGGGGTGGATATACAGGGTGGCAGCGATAAGGTCACCTACACGGCAGGTTTCAACTATACCTACCAAAATGGTGTCATGGATGCCAAAAATGATTTTACCAGATACAATATACGTTTGCAGATGGAAGCCAAGGCTTTCCCATGGTTGAAAGTAGGATTTACCTCAATCCTGAATAACTCCACCACCCACTACCCAAACAACGAAGCCTTTCTGACGGCTTATACTGCTTCTCCGCTGTTTCCTGTTTATGACGAAAAGAACGTCAATGCTTTTCCGGTAAAGTTCGCCAATAGCGGACTAATCGGAAGGGGAGATGCAAATGCTATAAGCCAGGCGTATTATAATTTTAACAGGCTTAAACAATTCCAGATTTTGCCATCCATATATGCCGAAGCGGATTTCTGGAGCAACCGTCTCACCTTCCGATCACAACTTAGCCAGCTTTATTCTTCGGGTCTGAGAGCCAATTATCTTCCCCAGCGTTCGCTGGGAACTGCTGTACTTGTATCCAACCTGGGATCCAGACAAGAGCGCACAACCAATTATATTCTGGACAACCTGCTTACCTATCGAGATGGTATCGGATCCCATAACTGGACAGTCCTGCTGGGGCAATCTTCACGCCAGGAACAATGGAGGATGACGCGGGTTGCCGCTGATAATGTTCCTGCCGACGAGGAATTCTGGTATACCAGGCAAGGAACACCCAACAGCGCCTATTACGATGAAGATGGTTATCGAAATAGAGGGGTATCTTTCTTTGCAAGAGGTACATACGATTTTGAGAGCAAATACCTGCTCACTGCCACCTTCCGTGCTGATGGCAGCTCTAAGTATCAAACCAAATGGGGTTATTTCCCATCAGTGGGTTTGGGCTGGGTAGTTTCCAGGGAAAATTTCATGGAGGACCAGAACACTTTTGACTTCCTGAAATTAAGAGGCAGCTGGGGTAAACTGGGCAACGATGGTATCAGGCCCAATTCGGGGTATGCCAGCGTCACTGTCGGAAATCCCGGATCGTCCATTTTTGGCTCAACGGGGAGTGCGAATGGACAGTATGTGCCGGGTTACAATGTGAATAATTTCTTTGCCAATATTACCTGGGAGGTTGTCACAGAATGGGATTTTGGTATTGATTTTGAGCTGTTGAAAAACAGATTAAAAGGCTCTGTCGATTATTATAACCGCAAAACCAGCGATGTAGCCCTTGAAAGATCTTTCCCCTTTGGAGCGCCGAACATTTATGGCAACTGGGCTTCGATGGACAACAGCGGTTTGGATGTTTCGTTGACCTGGAATCATCAGGTTGGCAAACTGGGCTATCAGCTGGGCGGTAATTTCTCCACATTAAAGAATGAGGTTACCGATATCGGATCGCTTCTGAATATCCCCGGAGGATATTCAGAGTGGATGGCCGAATTTCCCAATCGTATTGAGGTAGGACAACCTATTCAGTACTTCTACGGCTATGAGGTAGCGGGAATATATCAGAACCAAAGTGAGATAGACGCAGATCCAATGGCAACCAGTGCCAACGCCGGCGCACCAGGTACAGTGCAGCCAGGATTTTTCAAATATCGTGACCTGAATGGTAATGGAGTAAAAGACGATGGTGACCGGACTTTCCTGGGATCTTACCTTCCGAAAGTTACTTATGGTTTTAATGCGGGCTTGAATTACGGCAAGTTTGATTTAAATGTCGTTTTTCAGGGTGTAGCTGGAAACAAAATAATGAATCTGAACCGTGGCAGGTACGTCAAAGGACAATCATCGCTGAACCTGGATGCAGCGTTTTACGAAAGCCTCTGGACTGGACCTGGTTCCACGAATGAATATCCTTCTGCCTTCGCGCTGTCCAAGTCATGGAACCGGCCGCAAGGTGCTTCATTCTTTGTAGAAAATGGGGCTTACCTGCGTGTTCAGAACGTTCAGCTGGGTTACAATTTTAAGGTTGGGGGTAAATCACCGGTTTCTATGCGTGTGTTTGCAACCGCTGACAGGCCACTGATTTTTACTAAATACTCAGGATTTACACCGGAAATTTCCGGAATTGGATATGATTCCAATGTGTATCCAATATCAGCTACTTATAGCATGGGCGTAAGAGCAACTTTTTAATTCTGGTTTTAACCATTACACTTTTTGAAATGAAAAATATAAAACACAAAATATGGATTTTCAATCTATTGACAGCCACGCTTTTTATTCTCCCAGGCTGCTCTGACTTTTTAGATAATCCTCTCGAAAATCAGACCCCGTCTGTCACGATTGACTATGCCGATATGAACCGGATGTATCAACCGGTATCAGGTGCCTACGCTTCCATGAGCAAAGGAGGATTTGCATCCTGGGTTCACACCTTTATCAAAACTTCTCAAAGCGATGATATCGACCCTCGTACGGGGTACAGCGAGGTCAATGAGCTGATCCACACCTATAAAAGCGGGGCTGTGATCAAAGGTTTCTGGGCTCTGGATGACATGTGGAGCAGATATTATGGCACCATTCTTACTTGCAACAGCGCACTCTCAGAATTGGGCAAGTTTGAAGCAAACATTGCAGCCTCCGACGAAGCAAACAAAAAACTCCTGGCCCGCTACCAGGCAGAGGTTCGTTTCATACGAGCTCTGACGCACTATTTTGTAAGCCGGTCTTTCGGTAATGTACCTATTCTTGGTATTGAAAGCGTAGATCCTGCGTATCTGGGGACAGTAGGGAAGAGCACAGTAGAGGATGTGAGAAAACACGTGATCGAAGAGATGGACTTCTGCATTGCCAATCTGGAAGACGTACGTCCCAATGAGGCCACGCACAAAGGAGGAGTGACCAAATATACGGCATTGTTCCTGAAGGCAAAAGCGGCCATGGATCTGGCGGGTAACGACAATGGAAGTACTTACTGGAACACGGTACTGGAGAGTACCGAACAAATTATCAACAGCAACAAATTCTCCCTTTTTCCGGATTATTATCAATTGTGGAAAAAACCCGGAAAGCTATCTGACGAGTCAATTCTGGAATTGCAATATACCGATTTCGGAAATCCTACGGGAGATGTGGTAACTTCCGGGGGCCAGGTTTGGGACAATTTTCATCTTTTTCAAGCTCCCCAGAATACCTATGGTGGACCAATCAATGGAGATGGCTGGCTGATTCCTTCCGACGCCGCGGTTAAATTCTTGAAGGATCGTAACGACGCTATGCGGATGAAAACCACTATTCAACTATGCGGAGTCGATGGCAGGCCGGGCACATTTGCTGTGACCCCTGACGGAGATACGATTTCCGGCAATACCGCAGGAAAGAAATATTTCAATGGGAAAGCCTATCTGCCCAAGTCGCAAATGACCCCGGGCCGGACAGACTGGTATGGAGCCAACAACAATGTTCGCGTGTTTCGCTACGCAGAAGCGTTGCTGATGAATGCGGAGGTGAAAATTCGCAAAGGGCAAAGCGGAGATGTTCCTTTGAACCTGGTTCGTCAGCGTGTGGGGCTGGCGCCACTTACAAAGGCCACTATACAACAACTGATGGATGAACGCCGGGCTGAATTCATATGCGAATGGTGGGGTGAACGTTTCAATGATCTCGTTCGAACGGATCAGGCTGCAACCGTCCTACAGGGATTTGTAAAGGGACAAAGTGAGTTTTTCCCAATTCCTCAGGCTCAGGAAGATCGGAATACAAACCTCAAAAATTAAGGCGCAATTTTTTTTTGTGTGAAATAAGAGACGAAACAGAGTAGTCCGGAATTAACGGGCGTAAAATCCCGGTAATAAGAGGTGCGAAAGGAAAATTCCTTTTCGTACCTCTTTTTTATGTGAATCGATTACCACAGTTTTGACGTTATAGATTGACTTATAAAGACTTTATCCGGAAATTTGGAAGGGTATTTTGAGAAACACAGTGACTTTTGTGTTAATCGTAAGCAACAGAAAATTAATTCAATGTTAAAAGCACTTGTAATTGGCATCAGCGGGGTGATCCTAATCATGTCGATCTGGTTTTGGACAGCAGGGTCGGGAAGTAAAGTAGATTACAACTCGGAAGTGAAACCGATCCTGAACAAGCATTGCATGGGCTGCCATGGCGGGGTGAAAAAAGCGGGCGACGTGAGCTTTCTTTTTGAGCACGAAATGCTGGAACCCGGCAAGTCGGGCAAAATTCCTGTGGTTCGTGGTGATGCAGACGCCAGTGAGATGATTCGCAGGATCCTGTCAGATGATCCCGACGAAAGGATGCCCAAAAAAGCCTCTCCCTTGTCGGATGATGAGATTTCTACGTTAAAGAAATGGGTAAATGAGGGAGCGGTGTGGGAAAAGCATTGGTCCTATAAAAGAATAGAAAAACCCGAAGTGCCGGCGGTTCGGACGATCGGCAACCTTTTTGGACTGCTGAATCCCGGCGAATCGGGCTGGGTGAAGAATGAGATCGACCATTTTGTGCTTCAAAAAGCAAAAGAAAATGGACTATCCATTTCTCCGGAAGCAGATAAGGCGACCCTGATCCGTCGTGTGAGCCTTGACCTCACCGGCTTGCCCCCAACGGAGAAAGAAGTAAGTGATTTTCAAAATGACCAGTCCGACAATGCGTATGAAAAAGTAGTGGACAGGTTACTGAAATCAACCGCCTATGGTGAGCGATGGACATCCATGTGGATGGACCTGGCCCGCTATGCCGATACAAAGGGATATGAAAGCGACGGAGGGCGGAGTATGTGGCGTTACCGTGACTATGTGGTAAAATCGTTTAACCAGGACAAGCCGTTCGACCAGTTTACCATCGAGCAACTGGCCGGAGATCTGCTGCCAAGAGAAAAAGCACATTTCCCCAAAGAGGAAAACATGATCGCCACGGGCTTTCACCGAAATACGATGAACAATAATGAAGGCGGAACGGACGACGAAGAGTTCCGGACAGCTGCACTGATTGATCGGGTAAATACAACCTGGGAGGTTTGGCAGGGAACCACATTTGCTTGTATCCAATGTCATAGCCATCCTTATGACCCCTTTCCTCATGAGGATTACTATAAATACATGGCGTTTTTCAATAATACCCGTGACGAAGATGTGTGGGACGAATGGCCGAAGCTGAGATTTTATAAAGGGGAAGACTCCGCACGGGTTGAACGGGTGAAGCAATGGATTCAAAAATATAACCCCAAACAATCTACCGAAGTCACGGAGTTTTTAAAAGTGATGGAGCCCAAGATCAGCGCCCACAATTTTGTGAAGGGAGACCAGTCTACCGTACTGCTGATTTCTTATTATGGGGTCAAGGACAAAGGAAATGCAAGGATTCCACAAGTAAACCTGACCGATGCAGGGAGTGTACTGATGAACGTTTCCACCAAGGCCGAAGATGCGGTACTGACGCTACATCTGGACAAACTCGACGGGCCTGTAATTTCTACCGTGAAGGTGCCTGCGAGAGACACAGTGTTGATTGCGCCGGTATCTGCAGTTTCCGGTAAGCACGATATTTATCTTTCCCTCAAAAGTTCAAAAAAGCCCGAGGAATGGGTTCGGATTACCTGGATGTCATTTCAAAAAGCCCTTCCGGGAGGAGATCAGCCCGAGTATCCAAAAATAATTGAAGACTATGCAACAGCTTTGACACGCTCTACCGAAAGCATGCCGGTGATGTGGGAAGGTACAGGAGATTTTGCGCGCAAGACGAATGTGTTTGTGAGGGGCAACTGGATGGTAAAAGGAGCTGAAGTGAAGCCTGATGTACCCCAGCTCCTGGCGCCTATGCCCAAAGAATTCTCGAAGGATCGTTTAGGGTTGGCCAAATGGATCGTGAACCGGGAGAATGCTCTTACCGGCCGCGTGATTGTGAACCGTTTCTGGGAGCAGCTTTTTGGAAGGGGAATTGTTGAAACCGTGGAAGATTTTGGATCGCAGGGCAGCGAACCCACGCACAGGGAAATGCTTGACTGGCTTGCCGTGAATTTTATGGAGCAAGACCATTGGAGTGTCAAAAAACTGCTGAAAACCATCGTGATGTCGGGCACCTACCGCCAGAGCTCCCGGACCAATGAGGACAAAATTGAAAAGGATCCTTATAATATCTGGTTGTCCCGGGGGCCTCGTGTAAGGCTCAGTGCCGAGCAGGTACGTGATCAGGCCCTTGCATGCAGCGGGCTGATCTCACGGAAAATGTACGGACCAGGCGTGATGCCACCACAACCGGACAAAATCTGGCAATCGCCATACAGCGGCGAGAAATGGGTGCTCAGTGAAGGTGAAGATAAATACAGACGCGGTGTTTATACCTATTGGAAACGTACCGCGCCGTACCCTTCCATGGTGACGTTTGATGCACCAAGCCGGGAGTTTTGTCAGTCCCGCAGAATCCTGACCAACACCCCTTTGCAAGCGCTGGTTACTTTGAACGATCCGGTGTATCTGGAAGCAGCGGAGAAGCTGGCGGCTAACATGCAAAAGCGTGGAAAAACCCCCGAACAACAACTGACAGAGGGATATCGTATGCTTACTTTTCAACCCATAGAAAAAAAGAACCTCAATGTACTCGTGAAAATTTATAACGAAGCGTTGGGAGCATATAAGAAGAAGCCGGCGGATGCTGATAGCATTCTGGTGTATGGAACAGCGAAAAAAACACCGGAACTGGCTGCTTTGACCATTTCAGCAAACGTGTTGCTGAATCTGGATAATGTGGTGACTAAGGAATAGGGGGAAGGAAAAGGAGAGTGGAGGAAGGAAAAAGGATGAAAGGGAGGATAGGAGCTAGAAAAGCCTGAAATGCTTGAATACGAATGACCCCGCGCATCACCCAGGGCAATGGAATAGAAGCATGGAGGAAAGGGTAAATGGAGGAAGGATGAAAGGGAGGATTGGAGCTAGGCAAGCCTGAAATGCTTGAATACGAATGACCCCGCGCATCACCCGGGGCAAGTGAATAGAAGCATGGAGGAAAGGGTAAATGGAGGAAGGGTGAAAGGGAGGATTGGAGCTAGGTAAGCCTGAAAGGCTTAAAAATGAATAACCCCGTGCACCACCCGGGGCAATGGAATAGAAGCATGGGGGAAAGGGTAAATGGAGGAAGGATGAAAGGGAGGATTGGAGCTAGGCAAGCCTGAAAGGCTTGAATACGAATAACCCCGGGTACCACCCGGGGGCAGAAGATAAGAAAAATTAAATCAACAACCCTGAAAGGGTTGAATGAATTGAGACGAATATTAACCATATGGAAAAGCTATTAAAAGAACTACAGCATGCCGACCTGCAACGTCAGACCAGACGACACTTTTTGCAATCGGTTGGATTTGGTTTGGGGGCAATGGGACTGGGTTCTTTAATGGGTTCCTGCGGGTCATCTTCCACGGATCATGCGCCCGCTGAGGCGACGAGGATTCCTCAGTTTGCTCCGAAAGCGAAGCGGGTGATTTACATTCACATGGCGGGCGCTCCGTCTCAGCTTGAACTGTTCGACTACAAACCTGAGCTTGTCAAATACCACGGAAAGGACTGTCCTGCCGAGTTTTTGGAAGGCAAAAAGTTTGCATTTATACAAGGGGTCCCCAAAATGCTGGGCCCGCAGAGTAAATTTCAGCAATACGGACAGTCTGGCGCCTGGATGTCGGATTATATGCCTTATTTACAGACGGTTGCGGATGAGATCACATTCATTAAGTCCATGCATACCGATCAGTTTAACCACGCCCCCGCGCAGTTGCTGATGCATACCGGGAGCGCACGTCTGGGGCGCCCGAGTCTGGGTGCATGGGCCGTGTATGGGCTGGGCTCCGAAAATCGGAATCTTCCAGGGTTTATTGTGCTTGCCTCCGGCGGGCAGCAACCCGACGCAGGCAAAAGTGTTTATGGTAGTGGATTTCTTCCATCTGTTTATCAGGGAGTGCAGTGCCGTACCGGTGGAGATCCCGTGCTGTATGTGAGTGATCCGAACGGCATGAACCGTAACATGCGTAAACAAACGATTGAAGCCATCAACGAAATCAACCGACAAACCTATGAGGATGTTCAGGATCCGGAAATCCTGACCAGGATAAGCCAGTATGAAATGGCTTTCCGCATGCAAATGTCGGTGCCTGAGGTGATGGATGTGTCTAAGGAACCCCAGTTTATTCTCGATATGTATGGAGTGAAACCCGGAGACGGAAGCTTTGCTATGAATTGCCTGCTGGCCCGCAAATTGGTTGAAAATGATGTACGTTTCGTTCAGCTTTTTGACTGGGGCTGGGATGGGCACGGAACCTCCAAAGACCATAATGTAGAGGGTGGGCTAAGGCGTAAATGTACGGAATCCGACAAACCCATTGCCGCGCTGATTCAGGATTTGAAAATGCGGGGTTTACTGGAAGAAACCCTGATTGTTTGGGGGGCAGAATTTGGCAGAACACCCATGCAGGAAAACCGTAACGGTCTTGTCATGCCATTCTTTGGACGGGATCATCATTTGGAGGCCTTTACCATGTGGATGGCTGGTGGTGGCGTGAAGCAGGGATTTTCGCATGGAGAGACCGACGAGCTTGGCTACTACGGCGTCAAGGATCGTGTTCATGTGCATGACTTACAGGCTACCATTCTGCACCTGATGGGTTTTGATCATGAAAAATTTACTTTTCCCTTCCAGGGAAGGAATTTCCGCCTGACCGACACAGCAGGAAAAGTTGTGAAGCAGGTTTTGGCATAGTAAAATAAGGATAGTAGCCGCTTTCCTTCATAAGTTTCAACATAAAAACTCTAAACCCTAATTTTTCAGCATGCATTTCACCCTTCTTTTAGCTTCGGACTGGGCTATTTTTATCGGTAGGTTTCATCCGCTGCTTGTTCATTTACCCATTGGGTTTTTGCTGATTGCTGCATTGCTCGAAATCGGTCGCCGTACTGGTAAAATCGGAGTTAGCGAATCCACAGTTTCCTTTATACTATTCTGGTCGGCTGTGAGCGCAACGTTTGCCTGTATTGCGGGTTATTTGTTATCGTTGGGTGGCGGCTATGACGAAGATTTACTGGGCGACCACCTGTGGCAGGGCATAGGTGTTGCCGTATTTGCATGGGTTGCATGGATCGTTAAATCCGAGCGTTTTGGTGATAAAATCCCATTCGGTCCACTTTTTTATCTTCCGGCTTTTAGCATTGCCACCATTCTGATGATGACAGCCGGCCATGACGGCGGATCACTTACGCATGGGGAGGGGTATCTTACTCAGAATACCCCGGAGCCATTCAGAACCATTGCCGGAATGCCCCCCAAAACAGAGCAGATTACTGAAATCAAGCCTATTGCCAATGTGGAGCAGGCGGTAGTTTATAAGGATATTGTTCAGCCCATTCTGGAAGTTAAATGTACGCAATGCCACAATGCCAGTAAGCAAAAGGGTGATTTGCGGCTCGACCAGCTTGCGTTGATGTTGAAAGGCGGAAAGGGTGGGCCTGCTTTTGTGGCAGGCAAAGGGATGGAGAGCGATCTTATCAAAAGGTGCCTGTTACCGGAAGAGGATGACGATCACATGCCGCCAAAAGGAAAACCGCAGCTCAGTACCGACCAGATTGCACTTTTGACCTGGTGGATTGATCAGGGTGCTCCGGCAGACAAAAAGGTTTCAGAACTTAAGGTAACCGATCAGTTGAAACCAGCCTTGGCATCATTGAGCAAAGGCGGAACCTCGTCTGGCGTGGCGGCCAAAAGCACGGTTTCACCGGTATTGAGTGTAAAGGTATCTCCCGCGAACGAGAAGGATATTGAGGCACTGAAAAATGCAGGCTTAATTGTTAATAACCTTTCACAGGATCAAAACCTGCTTGAAGTGAGTGCGGTGAATGCGGCAAACTTTGGTGATGAGCAGGTTAAATTATTGGCGCCCTTATCCGAACAGATCGCCTGGCTAAAACTGGGCGGAACCAAAGTTACGGATGCTTCTCTGAAAGAAATTGGCAAGCTCAAAAATCTTAACAAACTGCATCTGGAGCATACCGCTGTAACGGATGCCGGGCTGGCGAGCCTCAAAAATCTCAAATATCTGGAGTACGTTAATGTGGTTGACACGAAAATTACCGATGCCGGATTAAAGGATATCGCCTCCATGAAGGGTTTAAGGTCGGTATATGTATGGAAATCGGCCGTGACAGATAGCGCGGTAAGCCAGGTGAGTCGCCAGTTCCCAGGCTTGATGATCATCAATGGATTCAACGAGGCAACGGTTGCACAGTTTCTGAAGGCAGGTGATACCACCGCTTCGGCCAGAGAGGAAATAAAAAAGAATTGAGTTTTTTATACACGCAGCAGTTAATGAATATGAATCGTCGCAATTTTATGGGTGCCTCGCTGGCCAGTGCAGGTGTATTGGCAGGGATTGAAAATGTAGCCAGAGAAAATAAAGCCCCATTTCAATTTGAAAACAAACTCTCCCTGAAGGTCTTCGGAACCAATTGGGGTTTTGCAGGAAATACGGATGAGTTTTGTGCAGCCATTAAAAAAGAGGGTTACGACGGGACAGAAATGTGGTGGCCAGGATCAAAAGAGAGACAGGCAACCTTGCTGGCGGCTTTAAAAAAATATGATTTGCAGATCGGTTTTCTGTGTGGATCGCAGGAAAAGCAATATGCTGCCAGCCTGGATATGTTTAAAAAACAGATCAATGCCGCGACAACTGAATTTGAGCAAAAACCATTATACATCAATTGCCACAGCGGAAGAGATTATTATACCTACGAACAAAACAAAGCCTTCATAGATCATACCTCAGAAGCTTCCGCCAAATCCGGGATTCCGATTTACCATGAAACGCACCGTGGACGCATGCTTTTCGCAGCCCATATTGCACGTAATTTTATAGAGAAAAATCCTGCTTTGAGGCTCACCCTGGATATTTCGCACTGGTGTAACGTGCACGAAAGTTTGTTACAGGATCAGGAAGAAACCGTCAGGCTGGCGCTTTCAAGAGTAGGGCATATACATTCCCGTGTAGGGCATGAGGAGGGCCCTCAGGTCAACGATCCGCGTGCACCGGAATGGGAAGCAGCGGTAAAAGCGCACCTGGCATGGTGGGATATCGTGGTGGAACACAAGGTAAAGAGCGGAGAAACCCTCACCGTTTTAACAGAGTTTGGGCCGCCAAATTATCTGCCTACATTACCCTATACCAGCCGTCCCGTTGCAGACCAGTGGGCGATTAACGTACACATGATGCATTTGTTAAGGAAACGATACCTGAAATAAATCATTCATGCCCACAGAGCGGGAATAAATTACAATTTCATTTCGATCAGGGAAAGTATTTTCTTCAGGCCGTTTTCGTCCACTTCGCTAAAATCGTCAGCCAGGTCGCTATCAACATCGAGTACCATGGCTACGGTTCCGTTGCTATGAAAAACGGGAAGCACAATCTCTGATTTGGAGGCTGAGCTGCATGCAATGTGCCCCGGAAAGGCGTCCACATCAGGGACGATAATTGTTTCCTTTCTGGTATAACTTGCTCCGCAAACGCCCCGGTGAAAGGGAATCCGGGTACAGGCAATGGGCCCCTGGAATGGTCCCAACACCAGCTGGCCTTCTTTCACAAAATAAAATCCCACCCAGAAAAAACCAAAAGCCTCCTTTAATGCAGCGGAAATGTTTGCCAGATTAGCCACCAGGTCACTCTCGGGTTCGACGAGCGCTGTGATTTGCGGAATGATCGCGTCGTAAATCGTTTTACGATCCGCAGATGCCGGTATGATTAATTCTTCTGCCATTGGGTTAATACTGTGTTTCAAAATCAGATAGCTGCCAGGCAAAAGTAAAAAGTACTACCCATTCCTACTTCACTTTCCAGTCCTATCTGTCCTCCCTGTGCCTCAATAAACTCTTTACTGATTGCCAATCCGAGGCCTGTACCGGTTTTGCTGCTACCGGGAATCTGGAAATAGCGGTCAAATATTTTATCACGATAGCGACTGTCTATTCCTTTGCCTTCATCTTTAACTGAAAACCGGACGGTGTCGTTCTCTCTTTTGATCGAAACCTCAATTTTACTGTCCTCGGTGGAGTACCGAATGGCATTGGTCAGAAAGTTGATGAGTACCCATGCGGTTTTCTCGGTATCTGCTTTGACCAGCGGCAATTCAGGTAAAGTGATGGTTTCCAGATGTATTTGTTTTTGGTCGGCCTGCGTTTTTACTGCCCCCATGGCATATTGCAGGATTCGTTCAGGATTGCTTTGCTGAATATTGAGCTGGATGTTACCCGTTTCTACCTGTGACATGTTGAGCAGCTCACTGGTAATCTTCAGGAGCCGGTTGCTGTCGTCCCGGATACTGTCCATGAGTTGTTTTTGTTCTTCATTAATGTCACCGGTTTGTTTGTTTTCCAATAGCTGGAGGCTCATTTTAATGGAGGAGATGGGCGTTTTGAGCTCGTGCGATACGGTGGCAATGAAGTTGGTTTTAGCAAAATCCAGTTCTTTAAACGGGGTAATATTTTTGAGGATAATTACCTGTCCAATAAATAGTTGCCGCTTTTCTCCGGTAGGGGTAATCGTGATGTCAACCAGTTCTTTTTCAAAATAGCTTTCTTTGTTATCGGCATAAATTTTTAATGATGGGGCTGCTGTTTTCACCTCTGACACCGGAGCACTCTGAACCAGAGATCGGATGAGGTCGTTTTGCAGGGCCAATTCAACTGCCGATTGACCGAGCATTTCCGTGGCAGTCAGTCCAATGATTTTGGCAGCTTCGGCATTTGCAAAAAGAATCATTTTGTTTTCGTCGAGGCCGATGACCGGCTCATGCATATTGTTGATCAAGGTTTCAATGCGCTTCTTTTCAATCAGAATTTGAGAAAGATTGCTGTTGTCGTATTCTTCCAGTTTTTCGGCCATGGTATTAAAAGAGCCAGCCAGTTCTCCAAACTCATCTTTTCTGTCAAAGCGGACCCGCTCAGCGTAATTTTTTGCTGCAATTTCACGGATGCTTTCTGATAGTTCACGTATGGGATTGGCAATATTGCCAGGGAGGTTAACGAACAAAGTAAAAGCGATCAAAAAGCAAAGCGTTCCCGATATAGCGATCCACAGATTGGCGGATTTTACGGTTTTTAGTGCAACATTACTTTTATACTGAATGGCTTCCATGTTTAATTTCATCAGATCCGAAATGTCGTTTCGGATCCGGGGATGTAGATCAGTGCTGTTCTTGGTGATTTTCAGTGATGCGTAATGATCCGTGAGCTTCTGTGTCGCTTCACCTTCTCCCGGCTCGGTAATGTTATTTTGTTGCTTGTGCAGATTGCTTTCGAATTCTTTCACCGATACAGAATCTGACTGCAATTGGTCCAGTGACAACAGCATATTCCGCGCATATTCCAGGCTGTTGTAATTATCCACAAGAATATTTTCGGTATCATTTTTCAGCAGATTGACATAACCTGCTGCGACCATTGACAAAACAATGATCATCATAAACAGCAGCCCGATTCCCAGCCGGAGTTTGGTTTTTATTTTCATTTCACTTATTGTTTTGCTTGCAATCAGCCATCTTCCCCCAGCCTACTTAACTCCACATAACTTCTCTAACTACATACCTACTTTTTCAGGAAAGAATAACCAGATCAATGTCCGAGGATGACAATTTTTTCAAGAGATTATTGAAAAGATTGGTCATCAAAATTACTCTTAAAAGTGTGATGTGTGGCTTACCCAGGCAAATGGTTGTGATTTGTTTTTGTTCGGCCACCTCAATAATAGCCTCCGTGACATTCGCGTGTGGCACCCGGATAATTTCGGCGCCCATTTCAGTGGCCAGCTTAAAATTGTTGATCAGGTGCCGCTGTTTGTCCAAGGCAATTTTGTCCTGGTTTTCGGCGGGTGTTTGTACATACAGAACGAACCATTTGCTGTTGTAATAACTCGCTAGTCGGGCGGTTTTCCTGATCACATGTTTGGCCGTTTTGTCATTGCTGCTGATGCACGCAAGAAATTTTTCTCGCCTTGTGGTAACCTGTTTAGGAATTTCCAATTCCACTTTCCGCTCCACCTGGCTGGCAACTTCCTTCAACGCCAGTTCGCGTAGTTGTAAAATATGATCGGCCTTGAAAAAGTTGCTGAGTGCCGTCTGGATTTTATCCGGTTTGTAAATTTTTCCTTCTTTCAGGCGGGTGATCAGCTCGTCGGCGGTCAGGTCAATATTAACGACCTCGTCGGCCATGGAAAGCACATTATCCGGCACCCGTTCTTTGACTTCCACGCCGGTGATCTCTTTTATTTCATCATTCAAGCTTTCGATATGCTGTATGTTGACCGCACTGATGACATTGATACCGGCCTCGAGTATTTCCAGCACATCCTGCCAGCGTTTGTCGTTTTTACTTCCCTCTATATTGGTATGGGCCAGTTCATCTATAATTACAATTTCAGGCCTCAATCCAATGACAGCCTGTACATCCAGCTCTTCCAATTCCTTCCCTTTGTAAAAAAGCGTCCTTCGTGGTATCACCGGGAGTCCATCCAGCAGTTGGTGAGTTTCCTTTCGGTTGTGGGTTTCTATGTATCCGATTTTTACATCAATCCCGTTGCGGAGCAGTGCGTGCGCTTCCTGCAGCATGCGGTAGGTTTTGCCTACACCGGCGCTCATGCCAATATAAATTTTGAATTTTCCCCTTCTCGATTTTTTGATGAGATCCAGAAAATGCTGGGCGCCGGGTTTGGTATCGGACATAAAAGGCTTCTGTTTATTGGAAAGAAAAGCTTAATGAGGTGGTGGCGAATGTGTTGTTGTGCCTTTTTAAATCATTTTTTTCAAAAATAGCATCTTTTCCGGCCAGATTCCGGACTTCCAATCTCCACAGAAGACCTGGCAGGACGGCCACGTCGATATTGGCAGAAATGCCGAAAGTTTGAAAACCCTCTTTTAAGGCTGTGGTGATCAATACTCCTTTTTTATCCTTAAAATATTCTCCTCGGGCGGCAACGTTGACCCGGTGAGACACAGCGTAGTGAACAATAACGACGGGTGTGTACCAGTTTTTGAAATGGTTGCCATTCACTGCTCGCCCCATGCCAAGATCAAATCCGGTAATAAACCCAAATTTTTCATTCACTTGAAAAAGGCTGTACAGATTGTGATAGTACCGCATTTGTTTCAGGCTGTCCGGTTTGTCATTGCCCATAAAGGTGCTGTAATTCAAGGTCACGGCAGAGGAGGGTTTGAACGTTAATTGTGTCCCAAAGGCGGGCGTCGAATTACCATCTACCCGCTGAATCCGCTGCCATCCATTTAGATACAGGGCGGCCAGATACCATTTTTCGTCTTCACTGGTAAATCCCAGTTTTACTCCACTTTCAAAATAAGGGGAATTTTCAGCAACCAGACTTCTCGTTAAAGTCCGGTTATCTTTGCCCATGGCGCTTTCAAATCCGATATGCGATGGCATGATACCGGCATCAATCCATAGATTTTTCTGCTTTGATATCCTGAAACCAATATTGGCTTCGTACATATTTTTGAGCACACCAGGCTCCGAAGCATAATTGGCATTGACGTACGTGCCGGTCGCCAGAGCCAGATTGGCCCTCACGTGGTCTGTACTGTAACTTCCTTTGATAAAACCCAGGTTGAGATTCACCTCCCGAGCCCTGTTGAAATTGTATAGAAAACCGGGTGTGGTATTGTTCTCAGGTTTATTAAAGTCATAATTGTAATAGGTTTCAAGATACCCACTGACTGTAAGGGGTTTTTGGGTTCTGGTTGAATCTTGTCCTGAAACCGGATTCAAAACCGCTATGGCTATGGCTGTTAAAATATAGTTTTTCATTGGTACTGGTACTGAAAATCACGTAGCGGCGCAGTGTTTGGCTTTCGGACAGCCGCGTCGCTACATGTGGCTATCCTGATTTTAGAGGCAAATCTTTGAGGTTCGAAACCCCGAAGTTTCGACGAACTACAAGTCGTCAAGGGCAAGGTTGAGTTTTAATACATTGATCTTCTCTGGACCAAAAAGCCCGAATAACGGGCCTTCCGTGTTTTGGGCGACAATCTTTTGAATCGTTTCTTCCTGCACTTTTCTAATCATGGCAATTCTTTTTACCTGTATCAAAGCGGCCTTTGCAGTAATATCCGGATCCAGCCCGCTACCACTTGCCGTTACCAGTTCCACCGGAATGTCTTTTTTTGCAATACCTGGACTGTGTACTAAAAAGGTATCAATCCTCGCCTGTACCAGTTGAAGGTATTCCGGATTGGAAGGTCCTTTGTTGCTGCCACCACTGCCTGCTGCGTTGTAATCCACGGCCGACGGACGTGACCAAAAGTACTTGTCCTCGGTAAATGTCTGGCCGATGTTGGCGTAATATTTTTTGCCATTAACGCTGATTACTTCGCCTTTACCTTTATTTGGCATAAGCTGGCCAACGCCCCAGATCACAGCGGGGTAAACGCCTGAAAAAAAGAGGAGTGTGATGAATGTTAATCTGACTGCAGGAATTATGTTCGTTTTCATTGTTTTTAGCTTTTGGCTGTTAGCTAATGGCTATCAGCTGTGATTCATTTTATTTTTTGGAATACGTTTTTCACAGCCACACACTCACAACCATATCAATCACTTTTATCCCGGCAAAAGGAATCAGAATACCTCCCAGCCCGTAGATCAGCAAGTTTCTTCTCAGCAACGCGCTGGCTCCAATGGGTTTGTAGGTAACGCCTTTTAATGCCAGCGGAATCAATATGGGGATGATGATGGCGTTGAAGATCACCGCCGAAAGAATGGCACTTTCCGGGCTGTGCAGATCCATAATATTCAATCCTTTCAGGGCCGGAATAGCGGCAATAAATAGTGCCGGAATGATGGCGAAGTACTTGGCTACATCATTGGCAATGGAGAAGGTGGTGAGCGTTCCCCGGGTCATCAGCAATTGTTTTCCTATTTCCACGATTTCGATCAGTTTGGTAGGGTCATTGTCCAGGTCCACCATGTTACCGGCTTCCTTGGCCGCCTGTGTACCACTGTTCATGGCTACGCCTACATCGGCCTGGGCAAGAGCCGGTGCATCATTGGTGCCATCGCCCATCATCGCTACAAGTTTTCCACTTTCCTGTTCCCTTTTGATATAGTTCATCTTATCCTCCGGCTTGGCTTCGGCGATGAAATCATCCACACCGGCTTTTTGGGCAATGAATCGGGCTGTCAAAGGATTATCACCTGTCACCATTACCGTTTTTACACCCATTTTACGCAATCGCTCAAAACGCTCACTGATACCAGGCTTGATAATATCCTGTAATTCAATAACGCCAAGTACCTTTTCGTTCTCCGACACCACCAGAGGCGTACCGCCGTTACTGGAAATATTCTTTACAGTTTGCTCTATATCAAGCGGAAAGGGATTTCCGCTTTTCGAAGTCAGGCTTTTAATGGAATCAAAGGCTCCTTTTCGAATCCGGGTGTTGCCGAAATCAATTCCTGAGCTTCTGGTTTCTGCTGTGAATTTGATAAAAACCGGGTTGGTCAGATGGCCGTAAACAGACGGATTGAGATTCGCCAGTTCGAGTATAGATTTCCCTTCAGGGGTTTCATCTGCAATAGAACTTAGTACAGCGCTTTTAATAAAATGCTTTTCATCGATACCCTCTGCTGCATAAAACCGCGTCGCCTTTCTGTTACCGATGGTGATGGTGCCCGTTTTGTCCAAAAGCAGCACATCAATATCACCTGCTGTTTCCACGGCTTTCCCGGATTTGGTAATCACATTGGCTCTCAGAGCCCGGTCCATGCCGGCAATACCAATGGCTGAAAGAAGCCCACCGATGGTCGTTGGGATCAGGCATACAAAAAGAGAGATGAATGCCGCAATGGTAATGGGCGTATTGGCAAAGTCGGCGAAGGGTTTCAGTGTGACACAAACGATGATGAAAACCAGTGTAAATCCAGCCAGCAGGATGGTCAGCGCAATTTCATTGGGTGTTTTCTGACGGCTCGCACCTTCAACCAAAGCGATCATTTTGTCCAGAAAGCTCTCCCCAGGCGCGGTAGTTACCATGACCTTGATCCGGTCTGAAAGCACTTTGGTGCCGCCCGTGACACTGCTTTTATCACCGCCCGCTTCCCTGATCACCGGCGCTGATTCCCCGGTGATCGCACTCTCGTCTATGGTGGCCAGCCCCTCAATGATCTCACCGTCAGTGGGAATGTTGTCACCGGTTTCACAGATAAAAATATCGCCTTTTTTCATTTGGGCTGACACCACATTTTGCACGGCAACAGCAAAACCGGCTTTGTTTTCAACGACCAGTTTGGCCGGTGTTTCTTCGCGTGTTTTTCGAAGGCTGTCGGCCTGGGCCTTTCCCCTTGCTTCGGCAATGGCTTCTGCGAAATTCGCAAAAAGCAAGGTGAGCAACAGAATAATAAAAACGACAAAGTTGTAAGCGAAACTTCCCTGGGATTTTTCGCCTGCGAGTATCCATATACTTACCGCAAGCATAATAAGCGTTCCGATTTCGACGGTAAACATCACCGGATTACGGAACATAATTTTAGGATTCAACTTGATGAACGACTGTTTCAAAGCTTCGTTCACCAGGTCTGGTTGGAATAAGGATGTGTTTTTCATTTCATTGGCTATTAGCCGTTAGCATTTAGTTATTAGCTGCGTTTATGGCTGAAGTGGCTTCCGACATTTCACTTCTCACTTCATAGAAAAATACTCTGCAATCGGTCCCAGGGTAAGTGCGGGGAAGAATGAAAGCGCTGTGATGATGGTGATCACGGCCAGAATCATGATTCCAAAAGTACCCGAGTCTGTGCGCAAGGTTCCGGCGCTTTCAGGGATGTATTTTTTCTCTGCCATGAGTCCGGCAATAGCAACCGGGCCAATGATTGGGATAAATCTGGAAAGGATCAGGACAAAACCGGTTGTGATATTCCACCAGGGATTGTTGTCAGCCAGGCCCTCAAATCCACTGCCGTTATTCGCTGCCGACGACGTGTACTCATAGAGCATTTCACTGAAGCCGTGAAAGCCCGGGTTGTTCAGGTTTCCGGAAGTTATTTCGGGAAAGGCCGCAGCCAAAGCGGTGCCGGCCAAAATGAGCAACGGATGCAGCAGTGCCACAATCATGGCGATTTTCATTTCCCGGCCTTCGATCTTTCTACCCAGGAGCTCAGGGGTACGCCCAACCATTAATCCACTGATGAAGACAGCGAGGATAATAAAGATGAAAAAGTTAAGCATACCTACACCTACTCCGCCGTAAAACGCATTGGTCATCATGGCAAGTAACTGGGTCATCCCTGAAAGCGGTGTGAAGCTATCGTGCATGGAATTCACAGAGCCCGTTGAGATCACAGTGGTAGCTATACTCCAGTATGCGGACGCTTTGCTTCCAAACCGCACCTCTTTTCCTTCCATGGCTCCAGAGCTATTGTCAATGCCCATGGCTGTGAGGGCATGATTGCCATCATTTTCCCAGATGATTGTGGGTACAACCAGCAAAAGAAAACCCAGGGTCATGACGCCAAAGATCATCCGGGACATTTTTTTGTGTTTCAGAAAAAACCCAAAAGCAAACACCATGGCCATGGGAATGATCATTTGTCCGAACATTTCTACCATATTGGTAAGGTAATTGGGATTTTCCAATGGATGCGCTGAGTTGGATCCAAAGTATCCACCACCATTGGTTCCCACATGTTTGATCGCAACAAATGCCGCCACAGGCCCGGTAGACACCTGTACCGTATCGCCCTGCATATCGATCATGGTGTCCTTTCCATCAAAGGTCATGGGCGTACCATTGAAAGAGAGCATGATGGCGATCAGGATGGACACGGGTAGCAAAATCCGCGTGCAGGATTTTACCAACAGATTATAAAAATTTCCAAACTTATCGGTTGCCCTTTCTTTCAAAGCCAGGAATAAAACCGCGGCAGCTGCCATCCCTGTACCCGCTGACACGAA
This sequence comes from Dyadobacter sp. 32, assembly GCF_902506755.1. Lineage (GTDB taxonomy): Bacteria > Bacteroidota > Bacteroidia > Cytophagales > Spirosomataceae > Dyadobacter. The sequence goes on from NZ_LR735258.1 coordinate 4,831,857, forward strand.
ATGCAGGAACATCAGATAGAGCTGAGAAAGATAGCTCAACCCGCTCTCCCCTGAATAATGCTGGAGATTGCAATTGACTAAAAACGATATGCTTGTATTAAAGGCCAGATCTGCCGATTGCCCGGGATTACCATCAGGATTCAACGGCAGCCAGCCCTGATTCATCAGCACAAGTATTCCAAGCAAAAACCAGACGAAATTGATCGTCAGCAATGTCGTCAGGTGCTGCTTCCAGTTCATCTCTGATTTTTCATCGATCCCGCTGACCCGGAAGAACAATTTTTCAATAGGGTTAAGTACGGGATCCAGAAGTGTTTTATCCCCGGAATAGATTTTTGAAATGTACTTCCCAAATGGAATTGCCAGCGTAGCGGTCAGCACAAACATGGCAACAATTCCTAATATTTCAGTATTCATTTTTACAGATGTTATTTTAAAATTTTTCAGGCTTGATCAGTACGTAACTGATGTAGCCAAACACGCCGATAGCAATCAGGAATAGGACTGTCATGAGATTAGATTTTTTCAAAAAAGTGGATCGATTTGTAAAAAACTGCGAAGCACACAGCACCGGCAGCAACTAAAAGGAATGTGATCATTGTTCTGATTGTTTGTTTTCAGAGTTTGATTCCAAAAACATTCCAACTTTACATACTTTTCTGTAAGTTGCTTTTTATCAGTTTATTAGAAGGGAATGACAAATTGTGGGCACAAAAAAAGCCTATCAAAATGATAGGCTCGTTATCAGAATGGAAGGGGTTGTTAATTTTTATAAAGAATGTCCCTTACTAATTTTTTACCAAGTTCAGGGACATGAATAAAGCTATGGTCCGGAATAACGCCACGGTTTATCCATTGAGATATTACTTGTGTACTTACGTTATGCTTTTTGGAATATTCAGCAATGGTAATCCACTCTGACAACTCCAAAACTCTGCCTTGACTTAATAAGAAGTCCTTCCCTTCCTGTATCAATGACCTTGTCTCTGCAATTAAATACGCAAGGTAAGAAGAGTTGTTCATGTTGGAATCGTTTGTTGTTTAAGGATATAACGTTATTCTGATCGTGAAAGCTGGCGGCTGACAGCTGATCGCCGACAGCTATCTAATCCCAAACTCCTCAATCTTCCGGTAAAGCGTCGCGATGCCGATTTCCAGCAGCCTGGCGGTTTCGGCTTTGTTGCCGTTGGTGTAGTTCAAAACTTTTTGAATATGTAGTTTTTCAATGCTTTGCATCGAAAATGCAGAAAGCTGATTTCCTTTTGATACGAATTGAGCCTCCTGAATTTCAAAGGGCAGGCTATCAGGGGATAAATCCGGGCCAGTGCTGATGATCACGGCCCGCTCAATCACGTTTTTTAATTCGCGGATATTTCCTGGCCAGGAATAGGCCTCGAGTTTACGCAGTATGGCCTCCGACAGTGGATTGATTTTGCGGTTCGTTTTCCCGGCAAAAAATTGAATAAAATGATTGGCCAGCAATTCAATATCTTTTATTCTCTCGGTAAGAGCCGGCAGTTTTATAGCAAAGACGTTGAGCCGGAAATAAAGATCTGATCGAAAATGCTTTTCTTCACTTTCGGTTTTCAAGTCCCGGTTGGTGGCTGCTATGAGCCGGAAATCGGACTTGGTAGCTTTCGTATCACCGAGTTTGATGAATTCGTTTGTTTCCAGTACACGGAGCAGTTTGGCCTGTAATTCCAAAGGCATTTCGCCGATCTCATCCAGAAACAGTGTGCCGCCGTGGGCTTCCTCTATCTGTCCTCGTTTGTCTTTATTGGCTCCGGTAAATGCGCCTTGTTTGTAGCCGAACAGCTCGCTCTCCAGCATCTCTCTGCCGAAAGTGCTGCAATTGAGGGCGACGAAATTTTTTGAAGAACGGGAACTGGCCTGATGAATCGCCTGCGCAAATACTTCTTTGCCGGTACCGGTTTCTCCTGTGAGCAAAACAGAAGCATGGGTAGGCGCCACTTTTTGAGCAAGATCAATGGCATCCATAATGGGCTTTGATTTCCCCAGAACGGCCTGGAAGGAAAATTTTTCGCCGACCCGTTTTTCAAGCTGTATTACTTTCTTTTGTAAAATGGTTTTTTCGATCGACCTGTGTAACAGGGGGATGATCTTGTCATTGTCATCACCCTTGACGATATAATCAAAAGCGCCGTTTTTCATCGCCTGTACACCATCGGCAATATTGCCATAGGCCGTCAGCAGTATGACCTCCGTCAATGGGCTGATCGTTTTAATCTTTGAAACCATATCCACCCCGTTCCCGTCAGGCAGTTTTACATCACACAAAACGGTGTCGATTTCATTATGTCCCAAAACCTTCAGTCCGGAACGGCAGTCTCCTGCTTCTAAAACCTGAAACCCTTCTGCACGAATGATCCTGGCCAGCAAAGACCTGAGCTTCTCTTCGTCATCAATGATCAGGATTGTTTTCAAGGTATCGGGTATCTAATGCCAAATTGTAAAAGTATCATATAAAAGGGCGTCCCGCCGCTCGGTTGAATTGTTAAATTGCTGACCAATAGATAGACAGCTTTGAAATCTCAATAATTGAACCAGCTTCGGTGCGGGGATTCAATATAAAATGAAGAGATCAGAGCTCTTCAACGGTTACGCCACCCAGTTCCTGGAAGAGTGTCTGCCAGTAATGGGTTACATGGGGGTTATTTTCCTTGGACGATGCCGTTGCCTCAAATGGCGAGACGATGGTGACTTGCGGTGAACCAATGGCGTATTGCTGCAACTTTTTGAAATCAGCTTTAGCTGCCTCTTCTGCCTGGGCGTCGTCATGCGGGGGTTTGATGTGGAAATCACGCCGATCTGCACCCTTCACACTTTCAATCATATCGCTGAAATAGTACACCTTTACATCAGCACCACTTTCACCCGCTTTGGCAATGACCGGCAAACTCGCCCAGATATCGGTGGAGAGGTTAGATGCTCCGGTATTTTGCTGATTGAGTTTGGTGAGCAATTGTCTCAGGAATATGCCTTTTTCGCGTTGCAACGATAACTGAAAAGCGGTTTCAATTGCCTCTCTATCGGTAGCATTCACACCCTCCAGACTCTCCTTTTCTGTCCGGATCATTAGCGAGAGTGCCCGGGCTTTTGACGTGTTTTCGTGGATGAAATACACTTCCAGCTTGTCACCTTTGTTTTTCATGTTGTTTTCCATGATATCGGTGAGCGTCTGACGGTACTTTTCATTCACATATTGTCTGTTGACATTTACACTTTGTGTTTTATCCAAAAATACCAACGTATACACGGGAGCATCGGCAACCGTCTTCGTTGCTTCTTTTTCACTTCCACAGGATGAGAGGAAGAGGACAACCAAAATAAGAAAAGACAGCCGGGGGCTAAAAAATTTCATGAAAGTCAGGGGCTTATTAATATGATTCATAGCTTTTAATAATTCAGCGAAACTAATTGGTTCACAAATATCATACAACGCGAAACGGACGAGTGGGGTAATTATTTTAGTTAAAATCAAAAATCCCTCTGAAACAGCTTGTTTCGGAGGGATTTTTATTCAACAATTTGTAAACTTCGGGTTGGGTGCGACTACTTATTTTGGTTCTGGATCATTTCTACCAGCTCCTCAGAAATACCTGTTGACGAATAACCGCCATCATGGAACAGATTCTGCATGGTAACCATCCGTGTGAGGTCGGAAAACAGAGAGATGGTGTAATTGGCACAATCGTCGGCAGTGGCATTGCCAAGCGGGCTCATTTTTTCTGCAAATTCATAAAATGCATCAAACCCGCCAATTCCTGAGCCTGCCGTTGTTTTGGTTGGTGATTGGGAAATGGTATTTACCCGAACATTTTTGGCTTTTCCATAACGGTAACCGAAGCTGCGGGCGATACTTTCCAGCATCGCTTTGGCTTCCGCCATATCGGTATAAAAGGGATAAGTGCGTTGTGCAGCAATGTAAGAAAGGGCCACTACGGAACCCCATTCGTTTATGGCATCCAGCTTTTCAGCCACCTGCAAAAATTTATGGAGTGACAGTGAGGACACATCCAGGCTCTTAAGATACCACTCATAGTTCATATCGCCATAAGGTTTTCCCTTACGGATGTTAGCGCTCATGCCTATGGAATGCAGTACGAAGTCGACCTTGCCGCCCAGCACATCAATGGATTCCGTATAAAGTTTCTCAATGTCTTCAACAGAAGTAGCATCGGCAGGAATGATCTTTGCATCGCAAACTTTCGCCAATTCGTTAATGGCGCCCATCCGCATGGCTATAGGGGCATTTGTCAAGGTGAAGGTTGCTCCTTCTTCTTTTGCTTTCAATGCTACTTTCCAGGCAATTGAATTTTCGTCCAAAGCACCTGATATAATTCCTCTTTTTCCTTTTAATAAACCGTAAGCCATGATGTTATGAATAAGGCGTTTTCAATTTTGAGTTTAAAAGCAATCCGACCTGAAATCAGATGGCCTGGTTAAATACTGTCCACAATGAATGATTCATTCGGGGGACAAAGAACGGGTTTTGAAGACTTAAATCATAATTTTTTTGAATGGTCAAAGTTTTCAACAGGATCAGGGAAACCTCATTCTGCAGCATCTTGTACAGGTTTTAAATGAAGTATTTGCATGAAAAACTGATCAGTGGCTTCATATACACCCTTTACATCTTTGGATCGCAAATGAGATCCGATCACATGGTCGCCGCTTTCGGGAAACGCCTTTTCCACTTTGAGGCCGGAAGCGGTACCAATCAGCGGAAACATATCCTGCATGGCTTTTACCGAAACCGTTTGATCCTGTTCTGTTTCATTTTTGTAATAATAACCCAAAAACAAGGGCATTTTTATTTTTTTATATGTTTCGGGCCGGGCAATTGCGTCGATGCTTTGCTGAAGGGTGGTCAATCCGTTGGTATTGTAGCTCTGCAGCCAGTAATTGGCCAGCTCGGGATCCGAATCGACCGGGAGGCGGTGCTCACCCATTACGGCGTGGAGAATTTGCTTTCCCCATGGGCCTGTCATCAATTTCATGGCGGGATTTGCTACGGCCATACAAGGAGAGTAAAGTACTACGCCTTTGATTTCGGGATTGGTAGAAGCAAGATATACAGTCAATAATCCACCAGCTGATGTACCAATCACAATCACGCTGTCGCCCAGAGCCTTTCCGATTGAAAGTGCACGTTTGGCACCTGCCAGAAAATTCTCGGGTGTGAGGTCATCGAACGCATTCGGGTCGCTGATGCCGGCGTCGTGCATGCGCGCCAGATACAGGTTGGCACCATACCGTTTGGCCAGATCTTTATGTATCGGGTCGCCTTCAGCCCAGCTTGCCCCAAATCCATGAATGTAAACGATGCTGTAAGGTGTTTTTTCTTTTTTCGCCGTGTCGGCCCAGATAATCCTGGCCTGGTTGTCCCGTTTCATGTCCTTGACGGAAGCTTCCGACTGATTGACATCTTTCTCCAGTTGTATCAGATCCTGGCTCACGATCGGAAGCGTAGGATCAAGCTTGGCCTGGTCTACCTTCGGACCAAGAAAAAAGACAATGGCCAGAATTGCGACAATTCCCAGAAGCCAAAAAAGTAGTTTTAACATATATTAAGATTTATGAAGGTTTCTTTGCTCCGAAAGTTCGTTAGTTTTAGGCAAAAAATTGTCATTTAAATGCTATGATGAGTGTAATGATTGGTTTTTGATAAAACAACAGATGGCTGTACTGCAAAATCTGAAAATTCTTTTCCAATTTCGCATCATTTCGGATCCTTTTGCTAGGCGGTACCGAAGGATAATACTACTTAAAACCCGGTCAAACGGCACTAATTACCTTACCAATGCCCAATCTCTTACTCGTTGAAGATGATACCAATCTCGGAGCGCTGCTTCAGGAATACCTCATTGATAAAGGTTTCCCAACAGACCTGGCCACGGACGGTCAGAAGGGTTGGGAGCGTTTTGTGGCCAAAGCGTATGATCTTTGTATTTTTGATGTGATGATGCCCAAGAAGGACGGCTTTTCTCTGGCCAAAGAGGTAAGGATGAGCGGGCGGGATGTACCCATCATCTTCCTCACTGCAAAGTCGATGAAGGAGGATACCATGCAGGGCTTTCGTACCGGGGCCGACGATTATGTTACCAAACCTTTTGATCGGGAAGAGTTAGTGTTGCGGATTGAAGCCATTTTGCGTCGTTATCGCAAGCAACCCGAGGCTTCGGAGGAGAACAGCAGATATCAGGTTGGCATTTTTACTTTTGATTACAGTCATCAGCAGCTTGTTTCCGGCGATAAATCAGTCCGATTGACCAGCAAGGAGTCTGCGTTGCTTAAGCTTTTTTGTCAGAATATCAATCAACCCATAAGCCGCAGTTATGCCCTGAAAACGATTTGGGGTGACGACTCGTACTTCAATGCGAGGAGCATGGATGTGTATATCACCAAATTAAGGAAGTTTTTGAAAGAGGATCCGTCCATCGAAATTATGAATCTGCACGGTGAGGGGTTTAAATTGATGGTAGGTTAGAGGGAGGAAGGATATATGGAGGAAGGAAGAAAGGAGCAGGGCAAGAAAAAATAGCTCTGTGAAACTCTATATTTTTCTCCGTGGTTCTCTGTGTAAGAAATTTATTGCCGTAAAACAGCTATTACTTAAAAAGCCGACAGCCGACAGCTGATCGCCGAAAGCACAACACATGTTCAACATATCCCGTCGCCCGCGACGCAACCGAAAATCTTCGGCCGTAAGAGACCTGGTTCAGGAAACATCCCTTCACGTTTCTGATTTCATATTTCCCATGTTTGTTCAGGAGGGAACCAGCCAGAAGGTTGAAGTGAAATCCATGCCAGGCATTTATCGTTTTTCCCTGGATTATTTATTGGAAGAACTTAAAGAGGTGACCGATCTGGGGATCAGGGCTATAGACTTATTCCCCAATTATCCGGAAAGCAAAAAGGATCGCGTTGCATCTGAAAGTTATAAGGAAGATACCTTTTATCTGAAAGCCATTACTGCGATCAAAGAAAAGTTTCCCGAGCTCGTCATCATGACCGACGTGGCGATGGATCCGTACAGTTCGGACGGCCATGATGGGCTGGTGGACAACGGTAAGATTATGAATGATGCAACACTCGAAATTTTAGGAAAAATGAGTCTTGCCCAGGCAAAAGCTGGTGCAGATATCCTTGGACCCAGCGATATGATGGATGGACGGGTGAGGTACATGCGTAATCAACTGGATGAAAACGGTTACTCCGAGGTAAGCATCATGTCCTATTCGGCAAAATATGCCAGTGCATTTTACGGTCCGTTCCGTGACGCACTGGAATCGGCTCCAAAATTTGGCGATAAAAAAACCTATCAGATGAGCCCGGCGAACAAGCGTGAAGCACTGCTGGAGGCACAGCTTGATTTTGAAGAAGGTGCAGATATGCTGATGGTAAAGCCGGCCTTATCCTATCTGGATATCATCAGGCAGCTGGACGAAAATTTTGATATTCCTATTGCAGCATACAACGTGTCGGGGGAATATGCGATGATCAAAGCAGCGGCACAAAACGGATGGCTGGATGGAGATCGCGCCATGATGGAAGTGTTGATGAGCATCCGCCGTGCCGGTGCAAAATGTATTCTTACCTATTTCGCGAAAGAGGCGGCAGTGATTTTAGATGGAAAATGACGGGCCTTTGTTTTTTGGAAATATAAAGGGTTGTAGTTTCACGTTTAATTGGTTTTGCTACTATGAATTATCGGGAGATCAGGTGGAAGCAGCGGTTTCAGAATCTGGAAAAGTCATTAGGTTTCCTTGAACAGGCGATAGCCATTGAAGATCCGGATATTATACAAAAGGCAGGACTGATCCAGTTTTTTGAAATCAGCTTCGAATTAACATGGAATGTGATGAAAGAATACCTGGAGGAGCAAGGGTTTCAGGATATCCGTTCACCCAGAGATACGATCAAGAAGGCTTTTGAGACGGAACTCATCACCAACGGGCATATCTGGCTACAGACACTTCAGAACCGAAATCTTACATCTCACACTTACGACGAAGAAACAGCGGACAGAGTTGTCAAAGAAATCTCAACCATCTATCATCCGTTGCTCAGAGAAGTTTATAATAAGCTAAAACCGGAGCTATGATATGTTTGGTTTAAGGGATTCAGATATTGTTTCCATCGGTCATGTTCTGGAAAGCTACCCGGAGGTGGAAAGAGCATATATTTTTGGCAGCAGAGCAAAGGGAAATTTCAGTAACGGGAGTGATATCGATATCGCAGTGGAAGGGGTCAATGTCCCTTTTGACATTATTTTGAAGATTGCAGCGACTTTAAATGAGGAAACAATGATGCCATATATGTTCGATGTTCTTGACTACCATGCAATTGTTAATCAGGATTTAAAAGATCATATTGATAAGAATGGGGTGTTGTTTTATCAAAAAATAAGCCCTTGTCCTGCTTCACATAATTAGATTTACAGTATATAAATAATCAATTTGACCCGAATTATTTCAATAGCCATCATGAAAAAAACGCTGCTATTATTATCTGGTTTAATCTGCATAGCTACACTCTCATTTGCTCAAAAGAAAAAAGCCATCCTTCCGCCCGAATTCGCCTACAAAAAATCCGAAGTGGAAGCAAATATGCGGTTTATTGCGGCGGATGAGCTGTTGGGACGGCGTACGGGGGAGCTCGGCAACCAGGTTGCAGCACGTTTTATTGCCGAGCAATTTAGAAAGTTCGGAGTAAAACCTGTCCCCGGTGGCGCAGCTTCGGCAACCATTCCAAATAACGCTTATTATCAAAACGTACCGTTCGACAAGATGAATGCTCCCGGCGACGGAGAGATTGTGGCCAATGCCGAAACCATGAAAAGTGGACGGGACTGGATACTCATGAGCGGTGGGGCAACAGATATTACAGCCCCTCTGGTGTATGCAGGATATGGCTTGGAAAATACCGGCAAAAGTTGGGACGACTACAAGGGGCTTGACGTGAAGGGAAAAATTGTGCTGGTGCAAAGTGGAACACCGGATGTACAGACACCCGCCGAAATAGTGGCTTCTTCGGCCGAAAAGAGAAAACTGGCTGTTGAAAAGGGGGCCATTGCGGTTATTGAGCTGTTTAATGCTCCTATACCATGGAACGTGGTAACCCGGTTTTTTGCAGGTGAAAAAATGGGTCTTGCAGACACGGATCAAAAAGCAACCCAGGATATCCCGCATGCCTGGGTGAATGGAAAAGAGGCAAACCTGACCCGCTCGCTAAGAGGCGTATCGGAAGTAAAGTTTAAAACTGCCGGCAGAAAAAGTCAGCTGATCAATAGTTATAATGTGGTGGGTTACATAGAAGGAACCGACCCTAAACTGAAAGAAGAGTACGTTTTGGTTTCGGCGCATTACGATCACGTAGGTGTGGGCAAACAAGGCGGACAGGCCTACACGGCCGAAGACAGTATTTTCAACGGTGCCCGGGACAACGCTTTCGGCGTCGTGGCATTGCTTGCGGCTGCGGAGTCATTCGCAAAAAATCCACCAAAACGGTCGGTGCTGATCGTGGCCCTGACAGCGGAGGAGGTGGGGCTACTCGGAAGCAAATATTATGCAGCGCATCCTTTGCTGCCGCTCAACAAATGTATCTTCAACATCAACTCAGATGGAGCAGGTTACAATGATACGACGATCGTGGCAGTGATGGGGCTGGAGCGTACCGGAGCGAAAGACGAGATTGAAAAAGCGGCCAAAGCTTTTGGACTGGGTGTGTTTGCGGAACCATCACCGGAGCAGGGGTTGTTTGACCGTTCGGACAATGTGAGCTTTGCCAAAGAAGGAATTCCTGCTCCAACCATTTCGCCGGGCTTCAAGGAGTTTAACGGCGATATCATGAAAAATTATCACCAGGTTTCTGATAATCCCGAGACGATCGACTTCGATTATCTACTCAAATTTGCAAAGACGATCACCTATGCAGCGCGGTTGATCGCTGACCGTGCAACAGCTCCGCAATGGATTAAAGGGGATAAATACGAAGAGGCCGGGAAGAAACTGTACGGAAAGTAAATATCAATTTTTAATCCAGGTCCGGTTTTCTTTAAATAATTTGTCCCCGATTATCCTTTGTTAAGCAACATCATAGAATGGTTGAATGGGTCCGTGTCGTTGGCAAGGATACTTACTACGCCTCTTGAGATTTTAGGCTTTATTACGGGTGCCATCTGCGTCTACCTCAACACGCGACAGAACGTTTTCGGTTGGTTTTTTGGTATTGTCAACGCGGTTCTCTACTTCGCCGTCTTTTGGCAGGCCCGGCTTTATGCTGACATGGGATTGCAGGGATATTATTTCTTCACCAGCATGTATGGCTGGTGGATGTGGTTGTATGGGGGCAAAAGTCATGATGGGGTTCAGTTATCTGAAATGCCAGTGCGGTTTTATGCAATTTTCGGACTGATTTTTGTCTTGACAACGCTTTTCTGGGGTTTTTTGCTAGGCCGGTTTACGGATGCCAGCTTCAGCTACATGGACTCAGCCCTCACCATCGCCAGCCTGATCGCACAGTGGATGATGGCGCGAAAGTACCTTGAAAACTGGCTGATTTGGATTGTGGCCGACGCGCTGTATGTGGGCATGTATTTCTATAAAGATCTACATCTCACCGCCATTCTATACGCCGTGTTCCTTGTACTCGCAGTAATGGGGTACATGCAGTGGAGAAAAGATTTGCAAAAAAGGCGGGTTTAGGCGTTGCCTGCGATCAATTTCCTTCAAAATTACTCGATGACAGAAAAAGTGATTTCCTGGCTTTCCAGTAACTGCCTGATCCGTTCCGAATCGTCAAAAACTATTTTCAGGTCTTTTTTTGAGGTTTCCTCGTCCTCGTCCAGCCATTTCCAGTCTTCTGCCGTTGCATCCAGCAGGTCCAGCAGGGTAAAAATCTTCTCTGCCGACTTCTCTTTTGAAAGCCATTCGGCCGAATTGGATATGAAAATGATTACTTTCTTCTCCTTAATCCATTCAAGATCATTGAGCATCTCATCCAGTGCGTCCAGGTTTTTGCCATCATAGTCCGGAAAATGCATGGCTGTGCCCATCTCTTCCAGAAATGCCTTCATAGAAGTGGCTTTTTGCCCGTCGACTTTACCAACAAATGCTCCGTTAAATACCTTTCTTATGTCCGTGCCGGGTTTTGTGAGGAGGAAGTGTGTATTTTTCATGGTTTCGGTTTTCAGAGTTTTTGGGAAGAAATCAGCTCGACGGGGTCAAATATAATTGTGAAATGTTGAAAACCGGAACTTTACCGTATTTGAATAAACGATTTGTAATGGTTCCTTGTGTACCAGGCGCTTTCATCATTTCCGGTAACAAGTCTTTCGGCTCCCCTGTTTCTTCCGTTGACTTTGGGATTTACATCCCATTCACGGTAGTGTATGATTTTCCCGTCAGCATCTCTTTGTGGAAGCAGTTTTTCGAAATTTCCAAATCGTTTACCGCCCACATGTCCTTCCGGAGCCTTATGATGTTTCCTGATGTAGTTCAGAACCTCGTGTACTTTTGGCGGAATATTCCTGCTTTTCGATGTTCGTTCCGATTTTTCGTGTTGGTAATTTTCCTGCTTATCTCCTACCTGATTTTGCGTTTCAGATGAGCCTTTACAGGCAAAAAATACCAGCGTTAAGCATATCAGCCATATCGGGCGAATCTGTTTATGTAGCTTTGAGAAGAAATGAAACATGAGCCTTTTAATCGAAATAGAACCTTTTCCTGGTAATTATTAAAATAAAATACCCTTGCCAGATTGCTGTGACAAGGGTACTTTTAGTTAAAAAAGATCAATTCAGTGAAAACATGGGTAAACGCATGGCAACGACATTGTTGAACATCAGCTTGTTAATGTTAGGCTCCATGTAATCGATAAGCGGAAACTCTGAAATCAGCGACATTACTTCAAACTCCGTTTCGGCCCGCACCACACACCAGAGCTTTGAATAGTCATCGGCCAAGGCATAGGACATCATCCGCCCCTGCTCCATCAGCTCATTAATCTTTTTCCTTTGCGCTGGAATTTTTTCCTTGAAATCTTCCGACATAAATGCAGGAAGCTGTATTTCTACCATATATTGGCTCATAGCTCGATAGAAGTTAGGTGTACAAAAACTTCTGTATGTATAAAGGATATGCACGTGTGATTAGTTCCTAAAACTCGTCTGTGCAGCACTTTATTACGACCAACAACTTGTGATGTTTCCGTATTCCCAAGGTACCATAATTTCATGCGATTCCAAGTTGTTGAAATATATTCAATTGGTTTTCCAACCTTTTTCGCCTTAGGTGGATCATTCATTGTAGAGCGGCTTAATACAGACCTGAAAATCATCGAACATAGCATTCGCTTATCTTTGTTGAGTGATTGCTAATCGGTTGGCTTTTCAATGATCAGTGTTGAGTTGACCCGTACCTAAGCCTGGAAAAAAGTGACAAATAACTAACGAAGCACCCCTGAACTTCGGATGACCTTTAACGAACAAGAATTGGTGAGTGGCTGTAAACAGCGTAACCGCCTCGCCCAGAAACAACTTTATGATGTTTTCGGGGGGAAGCTGTTCGCTATTTGTATGCGCTATATCAAGAATAGAACAGATGCTGAGGACGTACTTCAGGATGCATTTATTAAGATTTATGAAAATATTCATTCCTTCCGAAATGATTCGCCACTCGAGTATTGGCTTAGATCGGTGACTGTGAATACGGCTTTGAACCATTTGCGTCAGCAAAAAAACTGGAAGGATCTGTCGGACATAGAATTACACGAGAACGGCCTTGCAGACAAGGAGTTTACGCTGGCCGATTTTCAGTTGCAGCAACTCATGGGCTTTATTCATGAGCTTCCGGTGGGCTGCCAGACCATATTTAACTTATATGCTATCGAGGGATATCAGCACAATGAGATCGCTCAAAAATTAGGAATATCAGAAGGCACTTCCAAATCGCAATACTCGCGCGCCAGAAGTCTTCTGCAACAGAAATTGAATAAAGAAAAGAGATTTGATGATGGATCCGTCCAAAGAACGCAGTTTTAACGATCACTGGAAAAAGGCTTTTGAGGAGGCCTCTGTCACTCCGCCGGAATCGGTATGGGAGGGTATAGAGGCACGCCTGGACCAGGGTGATCCGAGCCGCATTTTTGAAGATCAGTGGAGAAAGGCTTTTGAGGAAACCTCGATGATGCCACCGGCTACGGCCTGGGAGGGTATTGAGCAAAGGCTCGACGAAAAGGATGATGCTAAGATTATTCCCTTGTGGTGGCGGTCACCTAAGCTGTGGTATGCCGCTGCTTCCATGCTTGCGCTGCTTGTTACCGGCGGGCTGTGGCTTCAAAATGTGCGTAGGGATTCAATCAAAACCGAAAGCATCCACATGGCCTCAAAGGGCAAATCGGGTTCCGGACATAATTTGGAAGGCGCAGATTCCTCCATTTCCGGGGCATCCGGTGTTGCGGCCATTAGAGAGAACAGTACGCCTGCTTCTGAACCATTGGGGATATCCAAAAATCAGCATGCCAACGGATCAGATGTTGCAAAAACGGAGATAGCCGTTCGCAGAAAAGATAAAATCCAAGCGAGGCCTGAGTCATCCGACGCCACTGGAATTAATCCGGTCGGCGCAGTGGCTAGCGTTGGTAATAGGCCTAAAACGGTTGCAGATAATAAAGTATCAGATACGGAAAAATTCGCAGTTACAGCTCAACCACCAGCTTCGAACCGTAATAACCTTGCAGAACGGGCCGTAGAGCCAGTTGGCAATCGTACAGACTTGGGCCGTCCTGTGATTACAGCGGATATGCTTGCTGCACTTCCTTTCAAAGAGCGGGATGTTTATTTTCAGAAACGGTACGTTTTTTACAAAGAACAGGCCGAACCGAGTGAACCTGTGATTAAAAAACACCAGGAGTATTGGGCAGGTGTAGGGTTAATGCCAGCATCGTTTAATCCGGATGTCAATATTAAAAACTCTCCTGCGTCATTTGCAAGTAAATCTTACGCGAGCCAGAAGTCTTTAACCGGAAAGAATGATCCGGGTTTTTCCTACGCAGTACAAACCCAAGGTGGCATGCGGATCTCCAAACACTGGTCCGTAGAAACAGGTATCACTTATTTACAGGGAAATTCTCAATACGAAGGTGGCGGATATTTGCTTGATGCCGCGACCTTTGGTTCTTCAAATGTTCTTGAGAACGCCTATGCTGACTTACAGGCGGGTAAGGGGCCAGGTAACGCACTCGTGGGAACGAATAACAGCACGCTGTACATAGATGTGTCGAAACAAGTCCGGAATGATTACAGATATCTTCAGCTTCCTGTTCAGGCAGGGTTTACTTTGAATCCGGATGGAAAACTTAGCTATTCTGTCCTGGGTGGCATGATGGCTAATTTCTTTCTGAATAATGAGCTGGAATCTGCCAGTGGAAATGTCATTAAAACCACAGCCGCTGATGAGGTCTACCGCGGTACCAGCTGGGCAGCCACCACCGGATTGCGGTTCAATTACAAGCTTTCATCCAGGTGGAAGGCAAGTCTGACAGGATCGTATCAGAAAGCTGTTACTTCCGGGTTCCGTTCCAATCAAAATCTGGAATCACACCCATACCTATATGGTGTTTCCTGGGGCATGCGATATTCTTTTTAAAAAATTGGGTTTTTGTTCCAACCAATCACCCTTGTTTTTACTCTTTGTTGTTGTGAGGAAAGTCGATATGCAAATACTTGGACTTATCTTCTGCACAAAACGGGTATCGTCATTTCTATAAAGTACTACCATTTATTAGCCATGAATCAAGTTCTTAAAAAATGTCTGTTGCCGTCCGTGCTGTTTAGCATGGCGGTTGTCGGGTGCAACGACAGCGGGGTCGGCCCCGTCGACGAGGTTCGCCCGGTGGTTGTAAACGAAAGTGTAGCTTCAGGAACTACACAATTTGCTTTCGAATTTTTTAAAAATCTGCAACAAACGCAGCCAGCTGAACAGAATTTGTTTGTTTCTCCTTTAAGCCTGCATATGGCGCTGGGAATGCTTGAGAACGGTGCAGAAAATGAAACTTCTCGGGAAATTCTGAAAACCTTAAAAATGGAGGGGATTTCTCGGGAAGAAGTCAATAAGGCATACAAAACACTTATCAACGAATTGCCTCTCGCCGACTCCAAAGTGAAACTGGGCCTTGCTAATTCTGTGTGGTACAAGACTGGTTTTCAGGTCGAAAATAGTTTTCAGGATATCTTGAAAAAATCGTTCAATGCAGAAATTACAGGTCTGGAATTTAATGACGCTGCCAAAGCCAGGATGAATCAGTGGGCGAGCGACAAGACCAATGGGAAAATTGATAAGGTGATTGACCAAATCAATTCCAACCATGTCATGTTTTTGCTGAATGCATTGTATTTCAAGGGAGACTGGGCGACTAAATTCGATTCAAAGAACACAGTGGATACACCTTTCAAACTTCAGGAAGGTACATCCAAAACAGTGAAAATGATGCTCAACGAAGGGAATTATAAGGTAGCAGACGGGGAAAATTACCGGGCCGTACAGCTACCCTATGCCAACGGGCAGTTCAACATGACGCTCCTGATCCCAAAGGCAGACAAAAAGGTGGGCCAGGTTGTGGAAGGCCTTACCGTACAAGACTGGAACGAGCTCCAGACCACCAGACTTTCCACCGGAAAAGTTAAAGTAGGGTTGCCTCGCTTCACACTCAATTACGCTGCCAAACTCAATGAAACCCTAAAAAATATGGGGATCAAAAATGTATTCACGGATGCAGCAGAGCTTACCAAAATCAGCAAAAGTGGCGGATTATTGGTTGACTTTGTAAAGCAGGACGCATTCTTAGGCATCGACGAAACCGGTACTGAGGCGGCTGCCGTTACTACAATTGGTGTTGGTCTGACCTCTGTACCTGTGATACCGGAGTACATCTGTGACCGCCCATTTGCATTGGTAATCAGTGAGAAGACTTCCAATACCATCCTTTTTATGGGAAGAATCATGAATCCTGCCAGTAAGTAAGGTTTCGTTTACGCTACGGTTCCAGGGAGGTTGGTCGAGCACAAGAATAATCAGCAGGAAATTTATATATCTATTAGCCAACAAAATTAAATGGTAGTGAAATGCCAAATGCCGACGGCCAGTGGGCCGCGAGCGAAGGTTAAAAGCGTCAGGTGACCGGCGTTTTTGGGGTGCGTTATCGTCCGGTGGCATTGCTTCCGGACGATTTTGTGATTTCATTCCAACCTTTTGAGAGAAAGGTTTGTCTTGTGATAAAGCAGGAAAAAATATAATTATATTTCGTTTTACCAAAAGCTCCCTTGTCATGAATCCGAAACTTTTACTATTCTGTGTTTGCTTTCTGGCAATCACATCCTGGTCATGTAATGATCAGTGCAAAGAAACCCGGGTTACCCGCAGATTAGTTCAGGTCACCCGTTCGATGCAGGAGCTACGCACATCAGTAGGTTCAGAACCCTCACACAAGCTGGTTCGTCCCGGTAAGATGTATGTCAAAGGAAATTATCTTTTCATAAACGAAATCAAAGAGGGAATTCATATCATAGATAATAGTGATCCCACCAATCCAACGTTCGTATCGTTTATCAAAATCCCTGGAAACGGAGATCTCGCGGTTCGAGATAATATACTGTACGCAGATAGTTTTTCGGATTTGGTAGCGCTCAACATTCAGGATCCTTTGCATGTCAGAGAAGTAGGTCGGGTGGAAAATGTTTTTACTAACGGCCAGTTTGATGGTGTTTGGTGGAGTCTTAACAGTTCCAATGGGGTAATACGTGACCAAGCTATCCAGGATTATAATGTTGAATATGTGACCGAAACGGTCGCGACCAATTGTGAAGAGGCTGTTGCATACCCACTTTATTATCAGGATTTTATGTCGTATGCCAGCCTGTCGGGCGGAAAAAGTGCTAGCGCTTCTCCTAACTCAGGCGGAACCAGCGGAAAGGCGGGCTCCATGGCCAGGTTTGCGTTGCATAGTAACTATTTGTATACCGTTGGGCAAAATAACCTGCACCTCTTTAATATCGCCAATCCCACGCAGCCCAAAGATTTTGCGACGGTGAACATTGGCTGGGGAATAGAAACCATTTTCCCTTATCAGAATAAGCTCTTCATTGGATCCACAACCGGTATGTACATTTTCGACAACAGTAATCCGGCGGCACCAAAGCAGTTATCCGTATTTCAGCATGGGCGTGCCTGCGACCCGGTGGTGGTAGAGGATGATATCGCCTATGTGACCATCCGCAGTGGTACAAATTGTGCCGGTACCCAAAACCAGCTGGATCTTCTTGATATTTCCAATCCTTCTGCTCCAACGCTCATGAAGACTTATCAGATGCAGAATCCGCATGGTCTCAGTATTAGTTCCCCGACATTGTTCTTGTGTGAAGGGGAGCATGGACTGAAAGTATTTGACGTGGCTGATAAGATGGCAGTGGATAAAAATCAGCTGGCGCACTTTAAAGATATGGATGCCTACGATGTTATATCCTTGGATAAAACATTGCTGGTTATCGGGAAGGACGGGTTTTATCAGTATGATGCCGTTGATCCGGAGAATTTGAAATTACTGAGCAAAATTTTGGTGGAAAAACTTTAACCGGCAAATCATGAGGGCCATTGGCATTTTGATGCTGTGCGTTATGATTTCGCCGCAGGCATTTCCCCAACATGTTAAAAAAGTAAAGCGTTATACAAACCATACCGAACTGGGCATCCTTACAGGACGGACTAAGTATGACTTTGGAAGTGGCAGTAACCGGGTGGATAGTAAATTCAGCCTTTCTGCCCAGATGTTTAATGGTGTGAAATTGAATGATTACCTCTCTGCCGGCATTACCGTCGGTATGGATTGGTACAAAACAGCGTTGGTTACCCCGATTGCCGCTGGGGGACGTTATGTCATTACAAAAAGGGGGCCGGGACGGTTATTTGCAGCACTGGACGCGGGGTACGGAGCTACCTGGCTGCACCAGGATTCGGACGGCTATCATACCAAAGGTGGCTTCATGCTAAACCCCGGTATCGGATTGACGTATGGAAAACCTGGAGGTGCAGCGTTTACGATCTCATTGTCCTACAAAAGACAAGAAATTATAGTTAACAAACCTCTTTTGTGGGAGCAAACTTACAGGAAGGAAGAGCGCGTGTACAATAGGCTTGCTTTGAAACTGGGAATGGCTTTTTAAATTCAGAATGATATGAAAAGATTGGCATTTTTGATTTTTATCCTGCTTGCCGTCGGGCTTTCTGCTTTTGAATGCGGTACTGGCAAGGATTGTTGCGTGCCGCCGCTATGCAGTGAATATAACACCATCACCGGGACATGGAGGCTGGAAGCTTTTGAGAACCAAACAACTGGAGCGTTGTCGGGAGATCCGGAGCCAGAGGGCAAAGGTGTCGTATTCACTTTCAAGGATAACGAAAAGGAAGGAACCATCGAAGGCCATACTTTTGCCAACACCGTTTTCGGCACATACACACTGGATAAGACCTGCAACTTTAAGGTTGTTTCGTTTGGGGGTACAAAAGTGGGCGAGCCAGCCTGGAGTTCCAAGGCATGGCTTCCATCAAACAAAACCGGCTATTACCAGAGGCTGGGAAATCAGCTGGTGATCTACTTTGATGGGTCGGAGGAGCGCCTGGTGTTTAGGAAACTGTGAAGGATGAAATAGGAAGAACTTTGAGGTGCGAACTTACCAGAATGTTTTTCCGTCTTATTTTCAAAGGTTTTGTATGGCTTTCAGGTTTTCCGTTTCATCGAAAATGGCTGAAATTGGGATGCGAAAGTCATTCACAACAAAGCTTTGAACGAAGCCCTGAGCTGATTTCAGGATGAGGTTATAAGCGTCTCCTTTCAGGTGATATTGTTCCAGGGTCTGGTTGTCGGGATCAATGATCCAGTATTCTTCTATTTTGTGCGCCTGATAATCCCGGAATTTGACACCACGATCCCGAGCCTCTGTGGAATCGGAAATGATTTCAACAACAAGATCAGGGGCTGGAAATAGGGTTTGGTCTTCAGTAAAGCCACTTGCCTTATCGCTGCGAAAAAAACAGATATCCGGCTCGTAATCATTACGGGTGAGCGTAATCATTATTTTCTCGATGCCTACAAAGCCAAGATTGTATTTACACGAATAAATATTGAGGAGTTGCGCCAATAACAGAGAAGCAGTATTATGGCGCTTTTTGACAGGTGAATGTACAATGATTTCACCATTGATAAACTCCACTTTTTCCTGCTCAGTAATATCATTATAAAACTTCATCCTGCGTTCCTTTTCCCGGTTGAGGATAGCATTCGCCTCCTGAAGCAAAAAGTACGCATCGGGTTCGTTAAGTATTTCAGAAATAAGGCGGTTACTCATGGAAGTACAGCATGTTAGTCGTTCAAAAATAACACAATTATACAGTTTATAAAAGTATGACTTTTTTTGTCATCGGCTCTAGCCAGCCCAACTTTCCCGATCCAGGCTTCTGTATTGAATCGCCTCTGCCAGGTGCTCCACTTTGATGTCGTCGCTGCCCGCCAGATCGGCAATGGTGCGCGATACTTTTAAAATCCGGTCGTAGGCCCGTGCAGAAAGCCCCAACCGGTCCATGGCTGTTCGCAATAATGCTTTTCCTGGATCGCTGATCTGGCAAATCTCCTTCACCAGTTCGGGCGGCATCATCGCATTGGAATAAATTTCCTTTTTATCCTTGAAGCGCGCTGTCTGGATCTCTCTCGCACGGATTACGCGTTCCCTTATTTGTTCACTGCTTTCGGACCTTCTCGTAGAAGCGATCTGATCAAATGAAACCGGAGTTACTTCCACGTGAAGATCAATCCGGTCAAGCAAAGGGCCGCTTATTTTGTTCAGATATTTTTGTACCACCCCGGGTCCGCATACACATTCCTTTTCGGGATGGTTGTAGTATCCGCACGGGCATGGGTTCATACTGGCGATGAGCATGAAATTTGCAGGAAATTCTACAGCCATTTTGGCTCTGGAAATACTGACTTTGCGTTCTTCGAGCGGTTGGCGCATAACTTCTAGAACGGTTCTTTTGAATTCAGGCAATTCGTCCAGAAACAGAACGCCGTTGTGCGCAAGCGATATTTCTCCGGGTTGGGGATAGCTTCCCCCGCCTACCAAAGCAGCGTCACTTATGGAGTGGTGCGGCGAACGGAACGGCCGTCTTGAAACCAATGTGGCCCGCGCGCCAAGCTTCCCGGCTACGGAGTGAATCTTGGTCGTCTCCAGGGCCTCCGGTAAACTCAATGGCGGTAGTATACTGGGGATGCGTTTGGCAAGCATGGTTTTACCGGCACCCGGAGGGCCTATCATAATCGCATTGTGGCCACCTGCTGCGGTGATTTCCAAAGCCCGTTTGATATTTTCCTGTCCCTGAACGTGCGAAAAGTCTGCATCGTATTCATTCTGGCTTGTGAAAAAAAGGTCGCGCGTGTCGACGACCAACGGCTGAATGTCACTTCTCCCTTCCAGGTAGGCGATTGCATCTTCCAGTGTCTCCACCGGAATAACGTCGATATTATTGACAATAGCGGCCTCATGGGCATTTTCGGCTGGCAGAATAAATCCTTTGAATCCCTGCTTGCGCACCTCAATGGCAATAGGGAGCACACCTTTGATAGGCCTGAGCTTTCCGTCAAGTGACAGCTCCCCCATGATCACATAATCTTCGAGATTTCGCTCGGAGGTCAGTTGTTCGGATGCCAAAAGAATACACAGAGCAATAGGGAGATCGTACGCCGATCCTTCTTTTCGGATATCAGCAGGTGCCATATTCACCACAACTTTCTGGCGTGGCATTTTGTAATTGAAATACTTTAAAGAGGCTTCTACGCGCTGCTGACTTTCTTTGACGGCACTATCGGCGAGGCCAACCATAAAAAAACTGATGCCTTGCCCCACGGTTACTTCAATCGTGATCATGGTGGCGTCGACGCCATACACCGCGCTTCCAAAGGTTTTAGCTAGCATGTTGATATAGTGCTTGTGAATGAAGTGTGTAATTATAAATATTTTTTGTCAAAAATAGCAGGAAATTGGCAATTCGGAGTATTTCAGAATTGGATCTGCATCTTTGTGCCCGGGCAGTTGATTGGCTTTAGAGCCTCGTTCAGGTTTAAAATTATCACATAAGTACTTATCCATCCCTAAAACACCATTTCCTTATGAAAATGAAAAAGCTGGTTCAAGGCAGGTTAGTAATCCTGCTGTTTTTGATCTTTTGTATGGCTTACCCGGCGTCAGCATCAATAAGGGGCAAGGTGATTTGCATTGATCCCGGGCATGGAGGCACCTCCCAGACTGATCATTACCGTGTAGGCCCTGCCGGTGAGCGGGAAGAATGGGTGAACCTGAGGGTAGCACTACTTTTACGAAAAATACTGGAAGAAAAGGGCGCGAAAGTGATCATGACGCGAACCTCTGTCAGATGTCATTCTTCAAAGTTCAGGCATGTAGTTTCTACCGCCATAGTCAAGATACCCGCTGCCAACTTGCACTTCCTTCCCATTATATAGATAACGGTTAACCGAATTTCTGGCCGCTGGGGTTTGAGCGGCACTATTCCGATCAATCTCTAATCCAAAAGGGTAGTAATCACTCTTCTGCAAAATACCACCATTTTCATCAAAAACGATACGTACGTTTACTAAATGGTCTTTTAAGTAATAATCAAATCGTAAAGTATCTTGCCTTATTACAGCCTGCCCTTCACTGATGGAAAGTCTTTTAAATAGATTATTTGCATTGTATTCAAAAGCACCCGCATATTTTACGGTTAAAGTATCAGCGATATATTTGTGCTTGGTGCCGGAAGCGTCATAGTCATAGGTAAGCATTTTTCCACCGATGGCAACGGTTTTGGGAAGATTCAGATAGTTGTAAGTCAGGACCGCTCCCCGGTTGCCGTCTGTCAGCATGTTACCATTTCCGTCATAACCATAACTGCTTGTCCCACTTTGCACCCCCGCTGTTATTGGCTGATGCATCGTTAACGGAGGATAACCGGTTGCCTGAGTAGGCGTAAGTCAGGTCATCGGTGATTGCCCCTGCGCGGCCGAGTGTCCTGATATTCCCGTTTTTGTCATAGAGAATACCACTTTCTGTATCACCATAGCCGCTTAGGCCTGCGGACCCTGTCAGCCGGTTGACATCGTCATAGGCAAAACTTAACCCTTTGGTAAACGCAGATTCATCCTTGCCGCTCCATTGCATCTGGCTAATATTACCATTGGTATAATTAGCACCATTGTCATAGGCCAGCCCAAGCGAGTAGTAAGGCAAATCACCGCCATTGACCCTCTGTTTATAGACGGTTTTGGCGTCCGTCATCCACCCGCGGATGTTGTTAGTATAATCCGTTCGGTGCCTGAATTTTATGGCATTATCAGAATGAAGCCATTTTTGATTCAACTGCCCCAGTAGTTTGTAGCGGTAAGCTGCTGTCGTTGCTTCTTTATGGCTGTTGCTCAGGCTAATCCAGTCAAAACGATCCGTCCGTATTTGATTTGAGGGCTTTAAATTTGAGGCTACCTAATTGAACCTTAAAAGCCTTTCGCGTTACGAACCGGGTACAAGCATTGCTCCAGCTGATGCCTTGCAGGTCTCTGCTGATAGCTTATTGGCCGATGACGTGCCAACGGTGAAGGATTTGGAACTGGTACGAAAATTTGAAGTGATCCAGGAGCTGACCGGTGAGACCCGTTCAGTGGTCAATACTTTCTTGGATATGGTCATCCGTGATTTTAGAACTAAAAAGGCTTACGCCCAATAGATATTTAACCCTGTTTACCAGCAGCATAAAACGCCCTCAAAACGATCCGTTCGGATATGCTTTGAGGACGTTTGATTGAATTGAAGTTTAAGCTTATAAGGACTTAGATTCTACTACCTCCTTAAATTTTAAAATGATATGTTCTAATTTGTTCGGATCACCGAAGCCTTCAAATTTGCCTTGTTTCACCCTAAAACCATACCAATCATCTTCCGTTTTATCAAAATTTTGATTCTCAATCTCTAAATCTTGAAATTTGGTATATATTAAGTCAATTTCCACATACCACCCAGGATTATCTATTGTAGTTATTTTGAGCCCATATTGGTGCTCCCAATCTCCATCGCATTGGCTTTTATACCAATCTTGTATCCAATCTAATGTATTCATTTTTTCGATCTGTTATTGTCTAGGTAATTCATCGGGTCTTGCAGGCCTTGGATTCTTTTGTTTTGGTTCGATTACGTGTGGTGTTGGAATCGGCTCTTTCGTTTGACTATGAATATGTGGTTTTCCAGAAACGTCAACCCTCTTAGTTTCTTGAAAACCTGTTTTCGGATTTCTAGGATTTTCTGCATACGTTGCCGTATTAGTTGTTTTACCTGTTTTAGGATCAGTTCTAAACGTGCTATGGTCACCTTGTGCTTTGGGGTCTGGTTTTAAGTGATTGCTACCCCGTCCAGTATTTTCAGTAGAACTTGCATTCACCCTTCCCTTATCATTCCTAAGATTGTCAATGGCATTACTCATGGTGTTGATACCTATTGCCATTTCTCCAACACCAACTATAACGCCAGGCACAGCCAATGGAGCCGCCGTACCTCCCGACACTACCAATGCAGTTCCTGAAGCTCCAACATCAACAGCACCTTTTGCAGTAAAAAATGCACCACCGACAGCTGAAACCGCATGTCCGAAAGTACGCCCGTTGTTATAAGACTCTATATATCCGGGGGATGCTCTAATCGGACTAGATCCTGCAATATTCTCAGTTAAAGCATTACCAAAACCAGTCAGGAAATCCCCAAAACCGCCGCAACATTCCGGAAACCTTCCATCCGGATCCGAGAACCGTATCGGGTTATTGAACGAGTAATGATACGGAGAAAATTCGAGCTGTCCTTCTGTTTCAGGGTCTATACTAAAGAACCTTCCCAGGGCCGGGTCGTAAAAGCGGGCTTGTAAATCAATATACCCGGTTTCCGGTTGGGTCTCACGGCCTAAGAACGTGTAACGGTTGATGGCATTACGTGCCGCAGGTGTCTGAACAGGCGTGGTTCTATCAATCTCTAACCCGAAAGGATAGTAATCATTCTTCTGCAAAATAGCACCTTTTTCATCAAAAACCACTCTTACATTCCCAAGATGATCTTTTAGATAATAATCAAACCTTATACTGTCCTGTCTGATTACGGCCTGTCCGTCACTGATCGAAAGCCGCTTAAAAATACTGTTCTGATTATACTCAAAAGCTCCGGCATATTTTACGGTTAAGGTATCGGCCACATATTTGTGTTTGGTGCGGCTTGCGTCATAATCGTAAGTCAGCGTTTTGCCGGATATGGCTACTGTTTTTGGTAAGTTCAGGTAGTTGTAGGTAAGTACAGCACCACGGTTCCCATCGCTGGTCATGTTACCGTTGCCATCGTATCCATAGCTGCTCGCACCACTCTTTACACCGGTGTTGCTTCCGGTGGCATCGTTGATGGAGGTTAGCCGGTTGCTGGCATAGGTGTAGACAAGGTTGTCTATTGCCGCGCCGGCACGGATCAGGGTAATTATATTCCCGTTTTTGTCATAGAGAATACCACTTTCTGTATCACCATAGCCGCTTAGGCCTGCGGACCCTGTCAGCCGGTTGACATCGTCATAGGCAAAACTTAACCCTTTGGTAAACGCAGATTCATCCTTGCCGCTCCATTGCATCTGGCTAATATTACCATTGGTATAATTAGCACCATTGTCATAGGCCAGCCCAAGCGAGTAGTAAGGCAGATCACCTCCATTGACCGTCTGTTTATAGACGGTTTTGGCGTCCGTCATCCACCCGCGGATGTTGTTAGTATAATCCGTTCGGTGCCGAAAAAGTACACCATCATCAGAATGCTGCCACTTGCTTCGTAGCTGACCCAGCGCGTTATAGCGTTGCCCCAGCGTGTAGGCTTGCTTGGTTTTGCTTCCGTTTATTACCTTTTCCGAAACAGCCAGTAGTCTGTCTGCCTGGTCGTATGTAAAATATGCAACGTGGGTATTGGTACCCGTGGATAATAACTGTTCTGTTTTTTGCTCGGAGGCAACCGGAGCGAGATCATACTTGTATTTGGTAGAGAGTCTTTCAATACCTGTGGTTGCACCCAGGTCATACAGCTCGCGTACAGTCTGGATCGGACGATATTCCGAATCATAATAAACCACCGTACTCAGCCAGGAACCCGTGCCTGCACTGCCTGGTAATATCCTGGCCCGGCTTCCACTTTGTCGTCCTTTTACATTAGCAAAGTTTGATCCATAATAAGCACCGGAATAATCCAGACCGGCTTTGGAAAAACCATAATCATCATAAAAGGTGATTGTCAAAAGGTCTGCTTCGGTCACAGAGGCGGGAGCTGTCTGGTTAAGCGAATAGCCCTGTATTGTGCCATTACTTCGGTCTTCATGATGCGAAGCACCGTTAACCGTACCAGCCAGATCAGAGCGGGAGGATGAAGAACTGATTTCCCCTGTCATAACCGGACGGTTGAGCGCATCATACTTGGTAAAACCCCAGACTCCACGAGCAGTCTGATTCGCATCCCTGTTGTAAACGGGGCGGTCGTACCGGTCATACACAATTTCCACTATGCCTGCACCAGGGATCCTCTTGACGATCAGTCTGCCACGTTCATCATAGTCATAGGTAAAAGCAAAGTCTGTCAGCGAAGGTGAATCCTGGAATGCGGGCTGCAAAACACCACGGAGTAAGTTTAAATCATCATAAACATAATAGGTCGATAATCTTTCTGTGCCATTAACCTGCTCTTTACAAATCAGTTGGCCAAGGTTGTCATGATATTCATTGGTCTGTTTTCCCTGCTCATCGGTTGACTGAACAAGTTTTAAAGTTCCGGCGGGATAATTTCCGTTTTGTGAAATCGTGTTGGTGGTCTCGTTAAAGTCATATCGCTTCACATCCGAACTGCCGTTTATCTTGTATTGTACCGAGGAACCGGCGCTTTTATTGCCCGGCGCCCGCATACCAGAGACCCGGTTCAACGGAGACGCTTCAAAGTATATGTCAGTGTAGGGCCTTTCAAGATCATTGTTGTCTAAGAATGCCGAGTTGGAAGAATACCAGTTGGTAGCTTCGGAAATGCCGTCGGCACGATAGGAGCCCCAGTCCTCAAATGCAGCATATGGAAGATATTTCCTGGACTGCCGCCCTGCCGCATCAAAGGCAACTGGCTCGACCATGTCGCCGCCTTCCGGGCTCTGTTTTACGGCAACATTTTGTAATATTCGACCCAGCCCGTCCAGGTATTGAACCTGGGTTACCACTTTGCTTACGTCATTTACATCCGCACCGGCCTGTTTATAAGTGCGGGAAACGATGTAATTGCGGGAACTGGTCTGCTGTCCGTAAAGGGGTGATAGTATGGTATAAAAAACTATTATGCAATAAGTAAGTCGTTTCATATTATAATCTTAAAGAGTCCATTGATTTATTGCTTCACAACCCGCTGTGTAGTAGTAGTCCCATCGGTATAGGTAATTGTTACCAAGTATGTCCCTGGCTCTAACCTTTCCGTATTGATCTGGTTGAGTTTTTGGGGTTTTTGCAATAGCTTGCCCGCAATGTCAAAGATCTTTATGCTTTTAATTTTCTCTAAGCCAGATGTATTGACATTCAATTTCTTATCTGCTGTGAAGGGATTCGGAAATAGCATATTATCCTCCGATGTATTTGCTATATTGGGCGTGGCTATCATCAGCCTTGCGGTTTGCGTGGTTTGGATTCCGATTTTGGAAATACTGCTATCATTGTCAGGTCTATTGGGACTTACCAATTTCTCCGGAAACACAAGCTCAGCCTTTATTGTTGCCGAATCCACAGTTTGGGTTGCCTTTATTATGATATTGAATGCTATACATTCAGCGTTGGGAAGTGGGATGGAATTTAACAATTCAACTTCGCCCGAGTCCGACGATAAATTATGCGCTGTTTCCCATCCAGTTAATACCGAGCCGTCTGTATTAGTAACACCCGTAATTACAACACCCGGAGTAACCATTATTCGCGAGGCAAATTTGTAAGCTGGCATGGTAACAGGATTGGGATCTTCGTTACAGATATTGACCAGCAGGTAAGACGATTGTCCGGGTGCAATAGCAGATGCACCGGAAATATTGATACTGATTTCCTGGGATCGGCAGTAAGGTGTTGCCAATAAAAAAATAGCATTGATAAGCATTTGGTTATCTTTTTCATGAAGTATTGTATATTAGTTTGCTGTAACAGAAGTTATTGTACTATTGTTTGTAGTCTTTATTTCTCCACCGGAGCCCGCAATAATAACCGCAGTGATATTCTGGGTTCCATTACTTGTCCCGCTTTTTCGCGCTATGGTAAATCCGATAGTAGCCTGGCCATTTGCTGCAATAGTCACTCCTGGTTTAGATGTCGCTGTAATGAAACCTGAATTTTCCGTAAAGGTCCAGTTACTATTCTCGTTGGCAATACCGCCTAACACGTGTGATGTCCCGTTGAGGGTTGGGTAGGTAATATTAAATGAACTCAGTTTGCTGATTCGCAGCTTTATTGATCCGGTCGTTGTTACATTATTAATTTCATAAAGATTGACGATAAAGTCTCTTGAGACACCCGCAGGAAACGAAAGGTTATCTATTTCAAGGGTAGGTGAAAGATCAGGCAGAGGTACCGTCCCGACCAATAAAGCAAGCTGCACTGGCGTTGTTACACTCGTTGGATTAATTGTTGGGCAATCCACTACTTGTCCGGCGTAGTTGTAACAGTAGGAAGCTTTGGCTTGGCCTGCCCCATTTTTAATGGTAACCAACCTGCTAAAACTATCATAATCATAAAGGGTAGATTTACCGCCGGGATCAGTCATGCTTGTCAATCCAACAAGTGGCGAATAGGTGTAGGTACTAACCAGCGTATTCGGTATAGCCCTTAATTTGTTTAGCTCCGTCCGCATATCCGAATCGGAGTACGAGCCTGTTGTATTGTCCAGGATTGTCTGGTTTATATAACCGCTCGCAGTGGCATAATCGCTCCCGGTTATTTTTGCTACCGGATACTGGCCTTTATATCCCCAGAAATACACTTCCTTCGTATCACCAGGCTTACCCCTTTGAAGGATTTTGCCCTTGGTATTGTACTGATCAAAGCTCATGTGTTCTCTGTAACGGCTGTCTTTAGTAACTACTCCCGCTGAAACCGATGATTCTGCAAAGTCGGTAAGCGGTACCGTAAACTCTGTCTCGAATATTTTTTCAGGGACAGGCAATGTTGGTTTATAAGCATGAAAAGAAGAGAAAGCTAGTCTGTTATTGGAACCATCCTGGTTTTGCACATAGGTACTTCGCTCAATGACTTTATTAACAGCGTTAATTTCGGCCAATTTTTTTATTCCAGCCGAAGTGTTATCGGTTCCGGTTATGGCAGGATAATTGAAGGGGTATTTATTTTTTAATAGAGATACCTCGGCTTTGCTGTTTGTTGTTTTTTCACTGGCAACCAGGTTGAAGGATGTATAAGTAAATTCTGATGAGGTCACCAACTCAGATCCGGCCGGGTCATAATTCGTAGTGATTTTCTTTTTTAGCTGTACATCTCCACGGGTTACTGTATATGTAGCATAGTTAAAAACAGACTGTAAACCCGAATCATCATATAAGCTAAAAGGAGGAGCAAATGTGTATACGCCCACATTGTATCCTGTCCTTATCAATGCAAAAGGGGAAATCTTTAGCCCAACAAACTCATCTGATGGAGACAAGGAAGGCAAATAATATTCATAATTTTCCTTTTGCACGGCCGTATATCCGGAGGTGCCTGTTCCTTTAAATGTAATCGCTTCCTTCAGATAAGGCTCATTCCAAAGATGGTAAGCGTTCAAATAAGTTGATGGAAAAGCGATGGATGCAACACCTGCGTTAGTCGGAAAAGCATCCAGGCCAACATATTGCAACGGTATATCGAAGGTGTATTCGATCTTCCCTTCTCCGTAATCCTCAGTCACCTTATTGTACCAGCCATTATTGGACTGGTTGACCGCTTCCATGGTCTCGCTATTGATAATTGAATTCTGGATGGTTCTTTTCAGCGCGCGAATATGGTCTATTCCCCCATTCGTGAAATTTGCTAAAACTACTTTTTGATTTAAGGCCATGCTTGGGATAGAAGGATCTATCATCCTGATTCCATCTCCATAATAATAGTTTCGGATTACCTCAGGCCCGCCGGTACCATCGGTGCTTGTTATTGCCGATATCCGAAAACCTCCGCCACTTAAAACAAAAGGATTTACACTGATCTTATATTCATTTCGGGTATAGAAAAATTCCCGTGTCCCGCCGGTTGGGAATGTCAGTTTTTTTAGCATTCCATCATCCGATGCAGGGTAAGATACTTTATCCAGGCCGATTAAATTCACATAATCCCCGTTCGGGCCTGTACAATCCAGACCAACGATATCAACTCTTGAAAAATCAAAACGTCCAAATTGATTCGCGTAATCAGACCCTCCCCCGGCATTATTAATGTTGTATCCAAAACAGTCATAATTGCGAAATGAAATATTCTTTGTGGTATAATCAAATTTGTATTTTTCAACAACCGTAGTTCCGGTTCCCGAAATATGTATTTCATCCAGAAAAACCCGGCTTGCAGGCTGGCTGTAGACGAAAGTTATTTTCTTGATCTGCGCACCTCCCGGCTTTGTGATTACAATAGAACTGACAGTTCCATTTAAGTTCCTGTTAAAAGTGACTACTTCATTGGGAGTGGTAATCGTGCTGAGTATTTTACTGTCATAATTTGTAGAAGTAGGCAGTGAGGTAACCCCGTTATTATCAATGGTTGCATAACAAGAAGGAAGTGAGACGCTATTTTCAAAACGCCCTTCCAGTATCTCGCGGCTGTAAGAGGGCAACCCTTCGCTGGTTTCTGAGATTGTCTGGTATTGAAAATCAATTGTGTTGTCAAACGGTGTATTAATCTCACTGAGCATCCATCCCGTATTGCATTTAACCATAACACCATTCACACTTACCTGTCGCCCTTCATTATCAGTATCTGCTTTTCCAAATTTGTAGCGCACCGCATTGCCATCTGTGGCATTTAATTCGCTGATTATGCCATTGCTCAACGAATAGTTCAACTTACCAAGCGCAGCGTTATTGAGCATAGTTAATACCTTATTAGCCCTGTCCGTAATTATGAAATTGCCATTTTGGCCTGGAAGGCCAATTGTAAACATATCGAACTGGCTGTCCATGTAATCATTCTGAGAAGCTGCAATGGGCGGGTTTTCACCTCCGGGGCTTAGGTACATATACCTTGCAAGATAAAGATCCCTGTCGAAGGGAGTAGCGAATCCGCTGCTCAGATAAGGGCCGATTGCCAGTCCGCCGGAAACGTTGTTCATGTCTGGCATCGTGTAAGCTTCGTCAACCCTTCCGTAAACGGTCCGGGATACACGGTAGTCGGGATTCAGTTGCCATCCCAGCCCGACATCTCCACTTATTTGCCCGAACTTTATTCCGGATGCATGATAGGCAATACCGATTGGGATGCTTACTCCATCCAGTTCTATGTTGTAGAAATTGAGATTGGTTTCAGCAAGCCCATTGTAAAGGGAAACTTTGTAGTTAATGAACTTCTCAAATTCTCTGGAACGAGGGGAAGGCAGTATTACTGATTCATTCGACTGTGCAAAGGACAAGTTAGAGCCCAAACAAAACAGCACTGCGAAAAGCAGCCTTTTTAAATGTGAGTGACTTTGAGTCTTAATTTTCATAAGAAAATCATTTTGACATTTTTTTTGATTGATCATAGATAATATGGATGGTAATGTGGTTAAACGGATGTAATTCAGGCGGGATTAAAACAAAGCTTCGCCATGGAACGAAAATGATTCGTTCCAATAATTTGACCTGAAAGGCCATTAATTCAGGAAGACATCAAAGAATTTACCTAAACAGTGTCAGAAGATGGATGTTGCAGGGAACAAAACCCGATTGGGATTGCTAAGGAATAATGCTGCTGTAAGAGCAAGAGATTCCATTTCCGGATTTTCCTTGAAATGTAAAGATGAGTCAGCATAGATGAGTGTTTAGAGCATTGGTATAGGAATTCACCTAACTTAAATTTGTAGAATTATTATATCCAACAAAACCAAAGCCGTAAGTGTCTGTTCGTCGCATAAATTTAGGTTGCTGCCTTGCACATTGTCAACCGGCATATACCGGAATCGTAACCGACATTTACCGGTTGTGTAATTATTTTAAGAATGGCGTTTTATGGTTTACGTAGTTTGGAAAGGGTATCAGGATTCATTCCTAAAAATGTCGACAGATGTTTCACTTGAACCTCTGAGTTGATATACCTATTGGAATTGGAGAATGTTAGATACCGTTCAGTAGCATCAAGGGCACTTAAATTGAACACATGTTCTTCTTTTCTCTTTTTGAAGACAGTGTAAAGTTCATTTATAAACATTCTAAAAATTGGATATTTCTCATAGAGATCAAAGAAGTCTTTTTTTTTAATTCAAGGACTTTGGAAATTTTAGTTGCGGCTTCAAGGTACACGGTGGACTCCGTTTTTGGAAGGAAGAAATCTGTCGAAGGTATCATCATATCACCAACCGAGAAAAACCAGTTTGTAAATTCAGTTTCCCGCTTGAAGTAATAGCTTCTGATTACTCCATCCTTAATGAAATAGATGCTTTCCTGCAACTGGCCCGGCTGTAGAAATCGGTGGCGTTGAAATACGTCGAGGCGTGTTGTCTTGTGATTCAATTCATCTGATAGCTCTTGATCTAGTCGAACAGTGGGATAAAGGTTGGTTAGAAATTCAATCATGGCTGTGTGTGATGTTTGTTGATTATTACATTTTCATGGTATCCATAGGTTGAGCGTGGGTTAAGCTTCAAAAAGAGTAAAAAATGGTTTAGGTATGAAAAAGCGCGGGCTAATTCCCATGCCTGCCCCAGAGGTTCGGCCAAGAACGTGCGCACATAGCAAATAGGAACGCCCGCTCAGAACGGGTGTTTCCACTTTGCTTTCGTTGTGCGCATCAAATTGGCCCATTTCTGGTGCTGGAAGCTGAAGTGAATCGCTTATTGCATTTTATTTAAGGTAATTCTATATCATGCCCACATTAGTATATCATTGAAATGTAGCAAATTGCTTAATAATTTTAAAAAAAGAAAGGCGGAAGCCTGTTTCTAACGAAAGGAGAAGGTCGATGACTAATGTTGACTTACTCGTTTTTGAAATTTGGTATATAACTCATTTTTTCAGTGATTAAGAAACGCCAATAGGGATATTAAGGATTCAATTGTAACCCCCGCTCAGTCTAGCCAACGAGGCTGACTTAATCCATTACTATGAATAATTTTAAATTTGAATGATTTTAATATTTTTGGCTGAATTTAGATCACAAATAAGATTCAACATTTCATACTTTCAACCCCCAAGTTGTAGAAAGGTATAATCATTTTTAAGTATTTTAATAGACCTACAACACCATTTCCTTATGAAAATGAAAAAGCTGGTTCCTGGCAGGTTAGTAATCCTGCTGTTTTTGATCTTTTGTATGGCTTACCCGGCGTCAGCATCAATAAGGGGCAAGGTGATTTGCATTGATCCCGGGCATGGAGGCACCTCCCAGACTGATCATTACCGTGTAGGCCCTGCCGGTGAGCGGGAAGAATGGGTGAACCTGAGGGTAGCACTACTTTTACGAAAAATACTGGAAGAAAAGGGCGCGAAAGTGATCATGACGCGAACCTCTGATACCATTGTAAGTCTCACAGCCCGTTCCAAAATGGCGATAGATCATAAGGCAGACATTTTCGTCTCGATACACCACAACGCGACTGCGGACTCGTCGGTCAATTTTCCCATTATTTATTTTCATGGCAATGCCTCGGAGAATAGGGCGGGAGTTGCCTTTGGAAAATTGCTGGCAGCAAATCTGATAAAAACATTATACAAAAGAAAAGTATCGAATGTATCTCTGGTTTCGGATTTCACCGTTTTTGCGGAAGCGGGTGCCTCTGTTTTGAGAAACACGTATGGTAT
The DNA here is from genome assembly GCF_902506755.1 of Dyadobacter sp. 32. Taxonomy (GTDB): domain Bacteria; phylum Bacteroidota; class Bacteroidia; order Cytophagales; family Spirosomataceae; genus Dyadobacter. The sequence goes on from NZ_LR735258.1 coordinate 4,865,012, forward strand.
TCCCGCGGTACTCGCCGAAGCATCTTTTTTTACCAACCCTACGGAAGAGCAAAAATTGAAAGAGGAGGCTCATAATCTTGATGAGGCAGTTGCATACGCCGCAGCACTTGAATCATTTTTCAGTAAGCCTGTTCCTGAAATTAAGTCCAAAAATTCGACTATTCCGGCCATTCCTGTCTTTAAAGTTTTCCAGGAAGCAGAGCGGATGACCCCTATAGCTAAGCGCTGGTATCAGGATTTTCTGGATGGGGAAGCGATGATGGAAAATAAGGATTCGGTCTCCATGCAAAAGGCGTATGATTTTTTTACCCGTTCAGCACGATCATTTCCCGATTCCTACGTGGCCGCTGCATGTCACAAACGGCGATCCTGGCTTTTGAGATCAATGGGCAAACTGGAGGAATCGGATCAGGAAGCACAACGGGCAAGCGCGTATTATGTGGCGGTGGGAAGGAGATGAGCGATAGTGGCTTATCAGCTTTTTCAATTTTTCGTTCTAAAATTTAGTTCTTCGCCGAATTAATTCTAATGGTTTGCACCTCTCTGATCCACCGGGCTTGTTTTTTGTCATTAGGTGCAATAATCCTGAAAGGTCCTTCACCAGAAGGTAATGGTTGCCCATCCTTTTCTGTTGCAAGCATAATGATATGATCAGTAAATTCTGGGTCGATTTCCGGTAAGGAGTACACAACTTCATAGCCGTCTGCAGCTTGTATCAGGATGTATTTTACAAGATTTTGTCCGCGAAGTTTGCTGCCGGTGGGCACACCTGCTTTTTCAAGAATTTCGATCAGCGCTACCCCTGCAAATTCATGCACTTTTGCATCGCGGTCCTTCACTTTAACGCTTATTTTTTTATACGATCCGAAATCTTCCTTATTTAGTTCCAGAGGAGCAAGGACTTCACCTTTTACTTTCACAGTGCCCTGATTTTGTGCGAACACGTTTAGCGAAACAATGCAGGACATTATAAAAGTGAATATGGAAACAAAGGGTTTTGGGTTGTTAGGCATGCTTGTTGGACTTCTGAGATAGATCTTTGGAATTATTCGATATGTACGCCTGGCTATATCGCAAATATAATTAACAAACACTTAAAGAATTTGTATTTTCAAAATAAAGTAGTTGGAATCAAATGAGGTCTAGCAGGTTCTTTTCCTGTTCAATTATGGTCTGCAATTTTTCACCAAGGCGATGATATGCATCCATGACTTGTTTCCCTGTTTCAGTAACCTCGGTACCGCCTCCGTGTATCCCACCTTTAGAGGCAATAACATAAGGACTTTTACCGAAAGTGTTTAGCTCGTCGACCATGCGCCAGGCTTTTTTGTAGGACATGCCCATTTCTTTGGCTGCTTTCGAAATGGAGCCTGTTTCCTGGATCAGTTCCAAAAGTTGCAGCCTCCCCTTGCCAAAAAATTTAACATCGTCAACGAAAACCCAGTGTGCAAGATGAAGTTCAATTTTCTTTTTCATGGGAGTTGGTCTTTATGGCTTCAAAAATTTGCCATGTCGATTGTTGGACTTGGGATAATCTTATGGTTTTGAATGATGAAAAAACAGGAAAGTATCTGGTCATCAGGCAATTTTATTCCAGCTCCCTAATCCTGATGTTCCGGAACCAGACTTTTTCTCTCACATTATGACTTTGTAATGCGATTTTCCCTTTTGCATGTGCTTTGGCGTAAGGCCAGTCGGCATATTTGCTTTTGGCTACCATCGCCTGCCACTTTTCATCACCATAGATGTAGTCAACGACTTTTTTCCCATTGATGTAATGCTGGATGTGATTGTTGTTGACTACAATCCGCCCCTTGTTCCAGGAACCAGGGGCTTTTACTGCGGTCGGGTCCGATGGCGGGTTGATATCATAATTGGCCCCGGTAAGCTGAACATCGTGTAATTTAAGGGAGTCTCCGTTTGCATCAACGTGAATCTGCTCCCCTTTTCCGTTACGAAAGACATAACCTTTGTCGTCTATGATCTGATATTCTGGTGCTGTGAAAACGGTCCGTTTGATGTCAGGCTGCTCTACCACCTTGTAAAGCAAGCCGCTATTGCTTCCTGGAGGAATTTTAAAGTCGAACTCCAGCTCAAAGTTTTCGTATTCTTTGTCGGTGACCAGATCTCCGGCATTTCCGTTGGTGGTCAGGGAACCGTTTTCAATCACCCATCCTTCATGGCCCTCCTTGTTGTAATTGTGCCATCCTTTGATTGCTTTTCCATCAAAAAGTGTCACCCATTTTGGTTTTTGAACGCGTTCATCTGCGACCTTACCTGCTAGTACAGGCTTGGGAAGAGTTAGAACAACGACTAGCAGACTTTTGAATACAAGGTTATTGACCATGACGTGAGCGGGTTAAATTTGGGATAAATTCTTTGGTTAAATACACGGCGTTTTACTCCACCACCGCTGATACACAAATATAGGTAGGAATGATTCCTGTGCTGCGTATCCTCACTTCCGCGTCAACGGCCTGTGTATTGCCAGTGAGTACCAGAGCGGTGTCCAGGCCGAATTTATTTCCACCTAAAATGTCGGTATGCAGTGTATCTCCTACCATGAGGATATTACGTTTGTCGACGTTGGGGTAATTTTTGATATGCTGGTATGCAAAAATAAACATTTGTGGATCGGGCTTCCCAAACCGGATAAATTGCCTGCCAATGGTGTCTTCAATCATTTTGGCCAAAGCGCCCACGGCTATTGAAAGGCGGCTTTTGGATGCGGGATAGGTTTTATCTGTATTGGCCACAATCACCGGGATATTGCGTTTTCGCAATAAATTCAGCGTCTTGGTCAGATCCGTGTTCCAGTCAAAGCCTTCATCATCCAGAAACACCAGAGCGTTTACATCATTGACATCGTTTAGATCCAGCTCTTTGATGGAGAGCGTTTTAATCTCGGAGGTGCCAATGTAGTGAGCCGAATTATCGGTCCCCAGATAGGCGACCACACCGCTGCGGACTTTCAAGTCCAGATATTCCCTGGCAAGCATGCCCGAAGAAATAATACGATCCGGTGTCACGTCGTTGATACCCAGCCTGACGTATGATTCTGCCAATTGCTCCGGGCTTCGGGAGGCGTCGTTGGTAACCACATAGAAGTCCTTTCCGGTATCATTAAGATAAGCAAAGGTATTTTCAATACCCGGTATCAGGCCATTATAGGTTTTTAATACGCCAAATGCATCGAAGAAAATTACCTCGTATTTTGATAAAACGGACTTAAAATTGTCAAGTATCATGGTGGTGGTGTCTGGGAGTGAATATAAGGATTACAGGCAGATTCGAACGAAGCTCAGATTTTCAGGCGACGTATTATCTTTTCTGCATCAAAGCCATCTATTGCAGGGAAGTATAGCTCGTATGCCTCCTTTTGCAGTTTGGTACAGTATGATCGGTGAAAAAAGTATTTCCCGTATTTGATCACGTAATTGAGAATGAAAAAACGGTATGCTTCTTTCATAAAATGAATTTCCCTTTCTGTAAGCGGGTATACTTTGTGATATTCTTCCAGGAAAATCATAAAACGCTCTTCCATCAATGGGCCCATGAGGTAACTAAAAACGGTCCGGTCGCCTACGTTGGAAACCACACGGCTAAAAAAATAGAAATCCATGATCCGGGATGATACTCTGAACCAGTCGTAGTCCCATCGGGAGAAAAACTTCAGATCCTCGGTAACCGAAAAGTTGCCGATATTCCAGTCCACAAATACTGGCATCAGGTCGAAACCACTCACATTGAGCCTCTGGATATTTTTCATGAAAATATCACACTGTTTTTTCAGAATATGAATGTAGCCGCGGTGCTCATATTGGCCGGTATCCGTTTCCAGAATATCCAGAAGATGCTGAATATCTGTACGCAGGTTTTTGGAGGATTTGGGTATGGATTTGCCTGCTCTGAAACAGGCAAGGTGGAACTTGGCTGCCTCGGTTCCCAGCTTGCGTATCTGATCATCGTCGAGCCGGCGTGGCATACGGTTCATAGCCCGGATAGGGTTATAAAAAACCACCCAGGTATCCACAAAATCTTCCTGATACCGGTAGGTGTAGACCTGGTTATTTTTCATCAGTGACCTGGCCAGTACGTTTTCGTAAGGGTAAAGCAGGTTGTTGGCGAGGGTCTGGATGATACGGTGGTCCTCCTTGAAATGCTCATATTTTCCAAAGTAGGAAAGCTTGGATATGACCACGTCGTCATTATCCAACGTCACACGAAAAACGTGATTGGTCGAAACTTTTGCACTGATATCTTCAACGAACTTAACCCCGATCGAACTATCGAATCCTTCCCAGGCTTTTCGGATGATGGCAGGATAATCTTTTAAACGCATTATTAATTTTTCATTTGGCTTTGATGAATACCGTATCCTTCCCTTGTAGAGCAGGATACGGATTCTCGCAAAGGTAATAACTTCGTCTTAGGGTAGTGGTGTGTAAGTGCTATTGATTTAAATTAAACTTACCAAAGAAACTTCTGGATTTTGATTGTTTTTGAGGAAATTAAATCCTGGGTTTTTTCCTGAGACGAATGGCCATGTTCAAAGCACTTGGATCAGCTAAGTCGATTTCCAAAGTTTTACTTTAATTTTGTGTGTAACCTTATCACAGCTACTTTGTTTTTCTATTTCTCAAGATTTTTAATTCGTCTGGCGTTACCTATTTTCCTCCGCCGGCTTTTTGTTGTTAATCCAGGCAGAGTTCCAGGAAAGGGCCCGCTTCTGCTGGCATCCAACCATCCCGATTCCTTTTTCGATGCGCTTGTTATTGGAGCAAGCCTGAATCAGATGATCCATACACTTGCCCGCGGCGATGCGTTCCGAAAACCCTCAGTGGCATTTTGGCTGCGGCAGATCAAGCTGATTCCCGTATTCAGGGGCTCGGAGGGAAGGCAACATGTTAAAAATCTGGATGTGACAACCAGAGAAAGTCTTGCTGCCATGAAAGAAGGCGACGCGGTCGTGGTGTTTTCTGAAGGGGTTTGTGTCAATGAATGGAGGCTCCGCCCGTTGGGCAAGGGAACCGCAAGGATGGCTCACCAGGCCTGGTTTGGTGATGACAGCCTGAAAGACATGCTGGTGATTCCTACCGGGATGAATTATGAACATTATCGGGGAACGGGCAAACGGGTGGCGATTCGCTTCGGAGAACCTATTAAACGAAATGATCTGACCACCGACCCGGAGGAGTACGAAAAATGGTTGAGGGAATTTAACGACATTCTTCAGGACAGAATGAGCCATGAGATATTGACTTTATCCCCGGAACTATCCCAGGCAGAGAGATTAGTCAGAATGAATGAATTTTTTGGCCCTAATTCAATTCCCTCCAAAGGGAACCCGTTATTTCAAGCCATCGGCTGGCTCGGCCGGGCAATCCATCGGCCGCTTTATCATTTATTTACAAAAAAAGTAGGTAAAATAACAGCGAAAACCGTTTTCTACGATTCGGCGCTTTTTGGGTTGCTGTTATACCTGTATCCCGCAATCGTGTTGATACTGTCCATTATTGCAGGTATTCTCGCTGGATTTTGGGCAGGTCTTACACTTTTTGTTGCGCTTCCCTTATTGGCCTGGATGGGGAACAGGTTTCGTTAAGCATTGCTTTTTTGGGTCTTTTGTCAATTAACCATGCAATTTGATTTTTGACATACAAATTTGCATGGTTAATTGAATGGAAACGCACACGTGTTAGTCCTTCACCCGGTTGAGCCCCATCGTTTTTAGCATCCAGTCGGGAAGGGGTTTTTGATGTTTCCGTTTTTGTATATCAAGAAACCAACCTATCTTTTTCAGGATGGGTAATTTATGTGTTTCAACCAACTCTATAAGCGTGCCATCAGGATCTTCTACATAGGCAAATCGTCCTGCGGCAGATTCCATTCCAAACGATGATTCGCTGTCTACAGTAAACGGATAGCCTTTTGACTGAATTTTATTTTTCAATGTAGCCAGATCCAGTGCATCAAAGCACAGGTGAATAAATCCGCAGTCGCCCCAGAACCGGTTTTCGAATAATTTCTTGGGTTTTCGATCCAGCGCCTGGATCAGTTCTATCTGAATATTACCGAGGAGCTTACTGAATGCGCCTTCTGCTTTGAAATTTTTTCTGAGCAGAACCCGGCGGTACCGCTGTCCGGAAATAGAGGTTGGCAAATCGTCAAACACGCCCGTTTTGTCATACACGACATGGAGAGGCTCGAGCAGATTGGTGTAAAAAGGAATGGATTTATCAATATCAGAAACGCCTATTACCACACCCGCCACGCCCCCAACTGGCTTGCCTGTATTCTGAAACCATGACGTGTCGCTGGTTATCTGATAGATGTTTCCATAAGGGTCATTTCCCCAGAATCCTTCGCCTTCAGGGAGGGAAACCAACGGTCCTACGGCCTCTTTGGATATGCTTTTTACCCAGGCGTGCGCTTTTTTTACGTCGGGTGCTTTAAACCGGATCGCGTTGATACCCAGGTCGCCCAGCTCCATTTTGAAACTGGCAGGTTGTGATACCCTGCTTGTGAATGACCAGATCTCCAATCCTCCGCCTCCGGCGAGATTGAGGGCCAGTGCGGCATGTCTCTGTTGTACTACACCACCGGTGTAAGGTGTCATGAGTGGAGCAGGTGCCTTGTCGTCGAATACCGGTACATCAAATCCTAAAACGCGCCTATACCACTGCCAGGCTTCGGGAACATTTTGAACACCTACGCCAACCTGCTGTATCCCTGATATTAGTTGAGAACTCATTAGAGAAGAAAATAAAAGTGATGTGACCGCCAAGATTCGGTCCTGAATGTGGGGGCAATTTTACGAAATAAACCGCAATTTGGCTTACAACGTCTGATTATAGCGTCTGATTTTTTAGACTTATTTACTTTTACTCCGCTCCTGATTACCCCATTATGGGCTGGATTTTTTGAATACTGAACCATCGTTGAAGAGGGGACGCTTGATGGATCGAGTAACCACATAATAATTTTTCTTACAAATTACATCGTCAGGCATAATAATTCATATCTTTAAGATGGATTATCAGAATAATATTTTATTTTTTTTGCCGGCGCATCCTTTGGTTGTTGTTCGCCGTATATCTAATGAGCTCTGTCTCAATTTCTTTTTAGAATGAATCAGTCCGTAATTATTGCTCCGGTAGCGGAGAGTTTAGTACAGTTTTTAGCATCAACAAACTACTCGAAGGTCTTTGTAATTGCCGACAACAATACAAAAAGGCATTGTTATCCATTGGTTAAACCGGCTTTGCCTAAACATAAATTAATAAGCATCAACGCGGGTGAGCCCTTCAAAATACTGGCGACTTGTGAGCTGATCTGGAAAGCAATGACGGAAGAAGAGCTGGACAGGCATGCATTGGTTGTGAACATTGGCGGCGGAGTGATTGGTGATATGGGTGGGTTTTGTGCTGCGGTTTACAAACGGGGAATAGATTTTATTCAAATGCCCACCACGTTGCTATCTCAGGTCGATGCAAGTGTTGGGGGGAAGTTAGGTATAGATTTTCAAGGGTTTAAGAATCATTTAGGCGTATTTCAAATCCCCAAATGTGTTTTAATAGATCCGGCATTTTTGGAGACTTTGTCGGAGCGGGAAATACGTTCAGGATTTGCAGAAATTATTAAGCACTGTTTGATAGCGGACGGGAAAAAGTGGAAAGAAATAATTCAGAAGGATTTTGAGGATCAAAAGTGGGCAGACCTGATCGCGCATTCTGTCAAAATCAAGGAGCATGTTGTGGAGCAGGATCCAACAGAGAAGGGACTGAGGAAGATTTTGAATTTTGGACATACACTTGGGCATGCGGTTGAAACCTATTTTTTAGGCAAAGCGTCAAATCAGAGGTTGTTCCACGGAGAGGCGATTGCCGTAGGAATGATTATGGAAGCCTATCTGTCGGTGAAAAAGGGATTGATTGGAACAGAAGCATTAAGTGAAATTGAGGAATTCATTTTTGCCACCTATGGCAAAGTGCAGATTAAGGAAGCAGATGTAGAGCCCATTATATCCTTGACGCGCCAGGATAAGAAAAACAGGGGAGCCGAAATTCGATTTTCTCTATTGAATGGAATCGGAAGCTGCGGATTCGACATCCCGGTTACCGTTTCGGAAATGCGTAAGGCAATAGCTTATTATATGGGTTGATCTCGGGTGACAGATTGAGCATAAGCTATTGATTTTAAGGTTGGAATTATACTATTATACCTATTTTATAACCTGACAAAATGAAATGCTTATGTTAAAGTCTATTACTCCGTATGCCGCTTTATTACTGATATTGGTCATAGCTGGTTGCTCAAGTGGTCGTAAAGTGTTTGTGGAACACGATTACAGCTATGAAACAAATTTTAAGGATTACTCTTCCTACACTTTTCTGGAATGTGAGCGGGACACAAATAATCTTTGTACCGAAATATATGAGGCCATCCGTCGTCAAATGCAGGTTAGAGGCTATAAGTTAACCGCAGAAAAGCCAACACTGCTCGTAAACTATGGTATATTTTATGATAACCTCCGTTACCAGGGTTATATGCAGCCTGTAATTAAAAACTGGGTTGATACGGAAAACGAAGGATTCAGATATGAACCGATCAAGTATGCATTGGATAAGGGTACTCTGATTGTATCTTTAATTGATGCGGAAAGTGACCAGGTTGTGTGGAGAGGGTACGCGTCAGGGATTTTCAAAGGTGCTGAAAACTCCAACAATCATTACAGGAGTGTTGTAAGACGTATTTTTGACCAATATCCTCTTTTTGCAAAAGGTTATGATCCGCGCAGATACGGCGAGCAGGTGGGAAGATAAGGCCCGCTAAATGTGTTGATGATTAGGGGTTTACTTTTTTTTAGAAACCTTGTACAAATGGTTCGGAAATCAGTTTTCCGAACCATTTACGGTATGCTGGCAATTGGTAAATCTTATGGGTATTAGACTTACTCCGGCCCGGGAAATTAACATGCGGGCTTGGGTCTAATGACCCAGATAGAGCTCTCCTCTCCTAAACTCACTTGTCACCGGAGTTTCAATGTTACCAAAGTAAAAATAGCCAGGATGATTCCCACGATCCAGAAACGGGTGACGATTTTTGCTTCATGTATACCTTTTTTCTGATAATGGTGATGTAGCGGCGCCATCAGCAGGATCCTTTTCCCTTCTCCATATCGTTTCCGGGTATACTTGAAATAAGACACCTGGGCGATAACGGAAATGTTCTCGGCAATAAATACGCCACACAAAACAGGAATAAGCCATTCTTTCCGGATGGCCAGCGCCACCACGGCGATAACCCCTCCAAGCATCAGACTGCCTGTATCTCCCATAAATACCTGCGCTGGATACGCGTTATACCACAGAAACCCGACACAGGCCCCAATGAACGCTGCGCAGAAAATCACCAGCTCGCCAGAATTAGGGATGTACATGATGTTCAGATACTGAGAGAATTTAGCATTTCCTGAGAGATAAGCCAGCACACCCAGCGTAAGGGCGATGATTCCTGATACCCCTGCCGCGAGCCCGTCAATTCCATCTGTAATATTCGCACCGTTCGAAATGGCCGTAATAATAATGATGGCAATGAGGGTGTATATTACCCAGGTATATTCTTCTGGTAGTCCGAAAAGAAGCGATTTATAATCGAACTCATTATTCTTAGACAGCGGGATTGTAGTGATGGTGGGATGAACGACATCCCGATAGCGCTGTACTTCCCCCAAGGTGGAGCTCAACAAAGGTTGGTCATAGATACGGATCTTTACGTTATTGTTGAAAGAAAGTGTGACGCCTACAATCAGTCCCAAACCCACCTGGCCTACAATCTTGAACCGTCCGGCAAGGCCATCTTTGTTATTTCTGAATTTCTTGAGATAATCGTCTATGAAGCCGATCAATCCCGTCCAAATGGCGGTGATGATCAACAGTACAATGTATACATTACTTAGCTTGGCAAAAAGCAGAACAGGCACCAGAAGCGACGCCAGGATAATGAAGCCACCCATGGTGGGAGTGCCTGTTTTTTCCATTTGCCCGGCAAGTCCCAGGTCTCTTATAGACTCCCCCATCTGTTTTTTTCTTAAAAAATTGATGATGGTTTTTCCGTAAGTGGCAGCAATAAAAAGGGATAAAACAGTAGCTCCTAAGGCTCTGAATGATATGTACTGGAATACACCAGCACCTGGTACATTAAATTGCTTGTCGAGATAGTCGAATAGATAGTAGAGCATGCAAGAGTGAATTGGGGAAGACAATTGCAAAGTTGCGGCTTTTCGCAGATTGTACAAATGTCTGTCAAACTTTTAACTAGGGAAATAATGTATTATTTCGAACTGTAATCAGCAAAGAAGCAGCGGGTAAAATGAATTACGGAATTCATATCCTGCTTTGAAAGGCTTCCTGCAAAACCTCTTTGTCATCAAAATGATGTTTCACACCCATGACTTCCTGGTAGGTCTCATGTCCTTTTCCCGCAATAAGAATGATGTCTTCCGGTTCGGCTTCATACAAAGCGGCAAAGATGGCCTCCCGGCGATCCGCAATGGTTATTGTTTTTTTGTAATCCAAAGCGGGTACACCTTTTTGCATCTGGGCCAGAATATCCATGGGGTCCTCATTCCGCGGATTGTCGGAGGTAAGGATCACTCTGTTGCTATACTTGCAGGCAATTGCAGCCATTTTCGGGCGCTTTTCGGCATCACGATTCCCGCCACACCCCACGATCGTGATCACTTTTTCATTCCCATGCCGCAGATGGGTAATGGTTTCCAGTACATTTTCCAAGGCATCGGGCGTGTGTGCGTAATCAACAATTCCTACAATATTATCTTTGGAGTGAAATTGCTCAAATCGTCCGGGAGGGCTTTTCAGGTTGGAAAGTTCGGTCAGCACTGCTTCCGGAGATTCGCCCATCAGCACCGCCGCTCCGTAAACGGACAAAAGATTGTAGGCATTGAACCGACCTATTACCCGGAACCAAACTTCCTGCTGATTCACCTCCATGTGCATACCGGCGAGCGTATCAGAAATAATTTTGCCATGAAAGGAAGCAATGGTTTGCAATGAATATGTCGCAATTTTGGCTGCGGTGTTCTGAACCATCACGGTACCGCGCCGGTCATCAATGTTTACCAGTGCAAATGCGCTCTTGGGTAACTGATCGAAAAAACCCTTTTTGGCTTTGATATAATTATCAAAGGTTTTGTGAAAATCCAGGTGATCGTGGGTAATGTTCGTAAAAATACCACCGGCAAACTGAAGTCCTGTAATGCGGTGTTGCGCGACAGCATGAGAGCTCACCTCCATAAACACATGAGAACAACCGCTTTTGATCATTTTTGACAATAGGGCATTCAGTGCTATGGAGTCGGGGGTGGTATGGGTTGACGGAATGATCTCATCCTCTATCTGATTTTGAACCGTTGACAGAAGTCCGCATCTGTAACCGAGGGCCCTGAAAAGCTGAAAGAGAAAAGTAGCCACGGAGGTTTTCCCGTTTGTGCCGGTAACACCCACCAGTGTAAGTCGTTGAGACGGGTGGTCGTAAAAGGCAGAGGCCATCAAACCCATGGCCCATGCAGAATTGCCGACCACAACATAAGTAACATGAGCATGTGCCTGCACAGGCAATTCTTCACACAAGATGGCCCGTGCTCCCATTTTTTCTGCGAGGTCCATGTACTTGTGCCCATCGGTCTGAGTACCCCTTAAAGCAACAAACAAACTGCCGGGAGTAATTTTTCGGGAATCCATCACAATATCCGTGATGATAATCTCATCGGTCCCTATGGAATGACCGTCAATGATGCAGTTGGATACAAAGATTTCACTTGAATCGGGCTGTTTAGCGTGAGAAACGGCGCGGATCAAGGTACTAAGTGGTTTATTGTTACCCATGAAGATTCTACTGTAATGTTAAAAGTATGGTTTTGACACCGCTTTTGTTTGTTCCTGGCGGTAGGGATTGTTCCACCACCTTGCCCGCGCCTTTGAACGTGACTCGATATCCTTTGTTTTCCAAAAGATAAAGTGCGTCTCGCATGGGCATGCCATGTAAATCGGGCACATCCCTGGAATCTACACGTCGTGGTTTCCAGTTGGTTTTGCCTTTCAAAAATAGCGACCCTCCTATGTACTCACTACCTTCCGGAACGGGCGTCAGGTCCAGTTCCTTGCTGATAATGTTCAGGTCGGAAGACTTGCCCGCCCATTTTACATCTTTTCTGCTTCCGGTGAGTGTGTCTTTTACAGGTTTCTGAATGGTAATGTCCGATGCATATATGCGGTCGGCCAACTCTTTGAACACGGGTGCAGCCACACTTCCCGCATAACGGGTATAATCCGCACCTGTACTTTTAGGATTATCCACGATGACTATGCAGCTATACTTGGGCTTGTCGGCAGGGAAATAACCCACGAAGGAGGTATAGTTTTTCCCTTCCGTATATATTCCGTTTATCAATTTCCTGGCCGTTCCGGTTTTACCTGCAATAAGATAAAGGTCAGATTTAATATTCTTTGCCAGCCCCTTATTGACAACTCCTTCAAGCATCTTTTTCACTTTACGGATCGTTTCCGGGGAGCAGATCGGTTTTTCTTCCACATAGGGCTCCATTTTGTCTATTTTGTCGCCATTACGTATTTCGCGTACGATCATGGGCCGCACCCAATAACCATCATTGGCAACGGCATTATACAACGCCAGGGTTTGTAATGGTGTCATCTGCATCTCATAGCCGTGTGCCATGTAGTACATCGAGTAATCACTCCATAGTTTTGAGCTACGGTCGCGGATCACGGGAGGTTTTTCTCCCTTCATCGGAATCCCGGTTGGGCTGGTGAGGTGGAACTGTTTGAGATATTGCAGGTATTTATCGGGCTTGTTGGCAAAATATCTTTGCATGAGCATCACAATGCCGATGTTGGAAGATTTCTCCAATACCTCCGACGCGGTAATGGTTCCGAATCCACCCCTATGGGCATCTCTTATCATATTTTTACGAAACCGCATTGCCCCTGTTCCTGTATTCACCGTCACGTGGTCGGGATTCATGTGAGTCTCCTCCAGAAGGGCCATCATCGTTACAAGCTTGAAAGTAGAGCCGGGATCATTGCTGCCTGCGAGCGCATAGTTAAAAACCTCTTCATATTTGTCGTTGGGTCGTTTGGTGAGATTGGCCAATGCCCGGATCTGCCCGGTCGCTACTTCCATCACCACCACCGAACCATAATCGGCCTGCATCTCGGTAAGTTTGCGACGAAGCGCTATCTCCGCCATGTCCTGCACCTTCATATCCAGGGTGGTGTAAATGTCATTGCCTGGCTCGGGCTGTACGTTTAAAGCATCGCCAACGGGTATCTTAATCCCGCCCTCAATCTTTTCAAACCAGCCCACACCATCCCGTCCTTCCAGCTTCCGGTCAAAACTTGCCTCAATGCCAATATATCCCCTGCCACTTTTAGGGTCGGTTCCACCAATAGTCCTGTCCGCCATGGGACTGTACGGTTTGTAGCGTTTGTAGATCATTTCAAACTTTCCGCCACCACCTTTTTTATCTTTTGTGAAAAAGGGCCATTTTTTTACCCTTTCCTTTTCCATAAATGTTATCTCCCGGGGTTTAAGCCTCAGGTAACGTCTGGTTTTATGGTTGCGCGACCGCAAAATCCTGTTTTTGTATTCCAGCGAGGAGCTTTCACCGAACATGTTTGCGAGTGAATCGGCAAACCTGTTGATATTTGCCTTGAAGTAGGCCGAATCGGCTGTTTTGGAATCGAAACCTACATAATAGTAAGGAAGGGAGGTAGCGAGCAGGCTATTGTCGTACGAATAGATATTTCCCCTCATGGCGGGAATGGTATCAAGCTGCAGATCATTTTTCAATGAATGCTCCTGCCAGCTTTTTCCCTGATACAGGCTGTAATATTGTACTTTAATCAGCTTCGCAAAAACCATAATGGCCAGCGCGAACAAAAGCCAGCCAACCACCCGGGCACGAAAAATCAGCGCCTTTTTATTATTTTGCCCACTCTCTACTTCATTTTTCATGATTCAGTAATGTTGCGAAATGGATTAATGTATTTCGTTTTGATCGCCTTTAAGATTTTTCGCTCAACTGCTACTCCTTCTTGATAATAATTTTTTTGGGGGGATTAAGATTTTCTTCCAGTCCTGCTTCTTTCATTTTTTCGATGACCACCGACTGCTTTCCGCTCTTTTTGTAGTCGGCGTGAATAGAGGTATATTCAGCCCTCAGGTCATCAACCTGATTTTTGAGATTAATACTTTTTCGTACATATTCCTCTGACTGAAATCCTATGCGTTCATAGATAACCAGCAAAAACACAATCCAGCCAAAATAATAGAAGTACTTCACCGGGACACGTTCTTCCTTTCCGGGCTCTTTCTCTCCAAATACTTTATCGAGTGGTAAAAAACGGTTCAGCCAGTTAAACAGCGAATATTGTCTCTTCGGCTTTACCGGTTTGGGGACAATGGGTTTCGGTTTTCTTTTATTTTCCGCCATAAGTTTTAGCTGCTAGCTTGGTGTGAAGGATATTTCGCTGTAAAAGGGAGAGACGATATTTTATGGCTTCTCGGCGATTCTCAATTTAGCACTGCGGGCGCGGGAATTTCGGGCAACTTCTTCTGTGCTGGCTTCCACGGGCTTTCGGGTGACACTTTTTAAAGGCTTGATTTCATTGCCAAAAAAATCCTTTTCTACGTCCCCGTCAAATTTACCTTTCTGGATAAAATTTTTCACCAGTCGATCTTCCAGAGAATGGTAAGACATCACGACCAGCCTTCCGCCAGGATTGAGTACCTCCGGTGACTGCATCAAAAACTCCTCTAATACGCTTAATTCATCGTTTACTTCGATTCGCAAGGCCTGGAATACTTGCGCAAAATACTTATTTTCACGATGTTTGGGTGCATAGCGCAGCAGCAGACTTTTCAGGTCATTTACTGTTTCAATCGGGGTGTTGTGCCGGGCCGAAAATATAGCTTCGGCAGCCGTTTTGGCATTGTGAACTTCACCATACATACCCAGAATGCGCTGAAGCTCACCTGCAGAGCGTACGTTTAACACTTCTCTGGCTGTTTTTTCGCTGTTCGGGTTCATCCTCATGTCCAGATCGGCGTCAAAACGTGTCGAGAATCCTCTTTCCGGCGTGTTTATCTGATGAGACGAAACACCAAGATCTGCCAGAATGCCATCCACCTTTTCGACTTTATGCAGTTTCAAATAGCGTTTCAGATGCCTGAAATTTGCCGCTATAAAAGTAAAACGAGGGTCGGCTTTCAACGCGTCGGAGTTGGCTGCCGCATCCGGATCCTGATCAAAAACCAGCAAACGTCCGGTGGTCAGTCTTTCCAGTATAGCCCGCGAATGACCGCCGCCGCCAAAGGTCACATCTACGTAGGTGCCATCGGGACGAATGTTCAATCCCTCGAGACATTCCGCAAGCATTACAGGTTCGTGATACGTATTTTGCAAATCCATTTATTAAAACCAACGCAGATAGGAACTATTTCTTGCCAGCGGGCAGTTACAAACTTAACAATTTTCGCCGTTACCCGTTGCTGCCAACGGAGGATTTAATTTTGTTGCCGTCCTGCTTACTTCCATTTAATGATTTGACTATGAGATTGGTATACCTCTTTTTGTTGCTATTCGTTGTTTGTTCTTTTTCTGGTTGCGAATCTTCCTCTGATAGTGATCTGAAAAATGGTATCTGGCGGGGTACTTTGTTAAGGGACGGTCAGCAGATTCCGCTACTGCTGGATATCAGCAAGAATCCCGATGGCCGCACTTACAAAGTATTTGCCATTAATGCAGGCGAAAAGCTGTTGCTCGACACAGCTTATTTTCATAATGATTCTCTGCATATCCCAATGGAGCTCTTTGACTCGGAAATTATCGTCAAGCCAGAAGGGGACAAGCTGTCTGGAAGGTATAACCGCCTTCTGAATAAAAAAGTGATTGCATTCCTCCCAATTGAAGCATCTTTTGGCGAAAGCTTTCGATTTTATAAACAAGGTCAGGCCAGCACTACCAGAAATATTTCCGGGAAATGGTCGACTGTATTTATTAATCCCGCCAACGGGGACTCAACCCTGGCGGTTGGGAATTTCGATCAGAAGGGCACAGATGTCACAGGATCCTTTTTGACCAGCACAGGGGATTACAGGTATCTTTCTGGAAGCATGAACGGAGATAGCCTGTTCCTTTCCACCTTTGATGCCGACAATGCAAAATTATTCAAAGCGGTGATTCAAGAAGATGGATCACTAAGCGGTTCGCTCTGGTCGGGTGTGAAAGGTTTCAAAACCTGGACCGCAAAGCCCGATGCACTGGCAAAGCTGCCCGATGCAAGCAAGCTTACTTTTATAAAACCCGGTTCAGGCAAACTGGATTTCAGTTTTCCGGACGCAAATGGAAATAAAGTCGGACTTTCAGATCCCCGGTTCAAGAACAAAGTAGTCATTATACAGATTTTAGGATCCTGGTGTCCTAATTGTATGGACGAAACCAATTTTATTTCGCCGTGGATCAAAAAGAACCGGAACCGTGGGGTTGAGGTCATCGGGCTTGCATTTGAACACTCGGGTGACCTGGCCATCTCAGGGCCCAGGTTAACCAAAATGATAAACCGGTATGCGATAGATTATCCGATTTTACTGGCCGGGACCAACACACCTGAAGCCACGAGTAAGGCATTACCCGCACTGAATAAAATCATGTCCTATCCTACAACCATTATTATAGACAAAAAGGGAAATGTTCGCCAGATTCATACCGGATTTTCGGGACCGGGGACAGGCGCTTATTACGAGCAGTTTGTAGAAGAGTTTAACGGGCTTATCGATCGGTTGGTGAGCGAAAAGTAAGGGAGAAAGGGCATCGGGATATTCACATTTTTGATGCCTTTTTTTATAGAACTAAAATTAGTATGCTTGCATAATACTCGACTGATTTATTACATTTGTAACAAGTCGTTTGCTGGCACCCCATTTAAAGATTACTCGTAACCATGCGTAAGGAGAAGACAATTGATTTCCAGATAAAGTGGGCATGGCACTCCATATCAAGGATGTACAATGCGTATGCTGCCAAATTCGACACCACGATGGCTGTAGGGTACGTGCTACTGAATATTGATCTTGAAAATGGGACACCGGCAACCAAGATAGCACCACTGCTGGGAATGGAGCCCAGAAGCCTGGTGCGCATGCTGAAAAACCTGGAAGAAAAAGGTCTGATTACCAGAGAAATTGATGAAAGTGACAAGCGGTTTGTGAGAATTGTTTTGACTGATCTGGGAAAAGAAAAGAGAGAATTGTCCCGCGAAGGGGTGCTCCACTTTAATAATATGATCCGTGAAAAGATTCCATTGGAAAAGCTGGTCACCTTTTTTGATGTGATCAAAGACATTAATAAACTGGTTGAAGAAGAAAATACAAAACTAAAAGCAGGTGATGCTTTTGAAGAACTGTAAATATTAATCCTAAAAACCGATTTTGATAATGAACCGTTCAATTCGTAAAGTTGCCGTTCTTGGCTCCGGAATCATGGGCTCGCGCATCGCATGCCATTTTGCCAATATTGGTGTGGAGGTTTTGCTGCTTGATATGGTACCAAAGGATACCAGCGAAGCTGAAAAATCGAAGGGCCTCACTCTGGAGCATCCTGCTGTGAGAAACCGGATTGTGAATGATTCTTTTCAGCAGACTTTGAAAGCGACACCTGCTTCATTATACAGTCCCACTTTCGCTTCCCGAGTGAAGCTCGGCAACTTTGATGACAATCTGGCGGACATAAAAAATTACGATTGGGTAATTGAAGTGATTGTAGAACGGCTGGATATTAAGAAGAGCTTATATGAAAAAGTAGATGCTTTACGTAAGCCGGGCACTCTGATAACATCCAATACCTCCGGCATTCCCATTCATTTGATGGCGGAGGGGCGTAGTGAGGATTTCAGGAAAAACTTCTGCGGAACTCATTTTTTTAATCCGCCAAGGTATCTGCGGTTATTGGAAATTATTCCAACCAACGATACCGATAGTGGCGTTGTGGATTTTCTCATGCACTACGGTGATCTGTTTTTGGGGAAAACCACTGTTTTGTGTAAAGATACGCCGGGCTTCATAGCAAATCGCCTGGGTATCTATGCGATGGTGCAAACAATCCGTACCGCAGAGGAAATGGGTCTGACGGTTGACGAAGTCGACAAGTTGACGGGGCCCGTGGTAGGACGTCCCAAGTCGGGAACGTACAGGCTGTCCGACGTCGTAGGGCTGGACACCACCGTGCATGTGGCCAACAACCTTTATGCCTCGGGGGAAGGGAGCGATGAATCAAGAGATGCATTTCTATTGCCTGGGGTTATGCAAAAGCTGTATGATAACAAGTGGCTGGGTGATAAAACAGGGCAGGGATTTTATAAAAAAATAAAGGATGAAAAGGGGAAATCGGTCATACTCGCGCTCGATTTCAAAACTTTGGAGTACCAGGCTTCCGGTAAAGTAAAATTTGAAACCCTGGAAGGAACGAAGACGATCGGGGACGTTTCCAAACGCTTTGCCGTGTTATTGGCAGGAAAAGATAAGGCGGGGGAATTCTACCGAAGAACTTTTGCCGACGTGTTTAAATATGCCACTTTCCGGATTCCGGAGATATCGGATGAAATTTTCAGGATAGATCAGGCGATTTGTGCCGGATTTGGCTGGCAGGTCGGGTTGTTTGAGACCTGGGATGCGATCGGTGTCAAAAATATGGTCACGATCATGGAAGAGCTCGGCCACAAGCCGGCATCCTGGGTTTATGACATGATTGCTGGTGGTCATGAAAGCTTTTACCGAATCCAAGCTGGGAAAAAACAGTACTACGATATTCCATCCCAATCTTACAAAGTCATTCCGGGGCAGGAGAGCTTTATTCTGTTAAGTAATCTTTCAGACGGAATTGTTTGGAAAAATGCGGGAGCAAACCTGTACGACATTGGTGATGGAATTCTGAACCTGGAATTCAAGTCTAAAATGAATACGATGGGTTCGGAGGTCATTGAGGGGATTAACAAAGCAATTAGTCTGGCTGAAAAGGATTTTCGAGGGCTGGTGATAGGAAACGAATCCAGTGAGGCTTTTTCGGCTGGTGCCAACCTGGCCATGTTGTTTATGTTTGCTGTGGAAGAGGAATTTGATGAGATAGATCTCATGATCGCGCAGTTTCAGCAAACAATGATGCGCGCACGTTACTCGTCCATTCCGGTTGTGACAGCGCCACATACACTGGCGCTGGGTGGAGGTTGTGAACTCAACCTGCATGCCGACAAAGTGGTGGCACACGCAGAAACGTACATGGGGTTAGTGGAATTTGGTGTGGGCATCATTCCTGCCGGAGGCGGTACCAAAGAAATGGCTCTGCGGTGTTCTGATATGTACCAGGCAGGCGACACGGAGCTGAATATACTTCAGACGGCCTTTATGAATATTGCGCAGGCAAAGGTATCCACTTCGGCCAACGAGGCTCGTGCCATGAATTACCTTCAGGACAAAGATCAGATCGTCCTAAACCGCAGTCGTCTTCTTGCAGAGGCGAAGCAAGCGGCGATTGAACTGGCAGAGAACGGCTATACGCAACCAAAGCAACGGGCGGATATAAAGGTGCAGGGAAAAGCGGGAATGGCACTTTTTATGGCGGGGATCGCTCAAATGCGGATGGCCAATTATATTACCGACCATGATGCAAAAATTGCCAACAAACTTGCATTTGTCATCAATGGTGGTGATTTGAGTTATGCGCAAAACGTTACCGAGCAATACCTGATCGAACTGGAACGTGAAGCATTCCTCTCCCTGTGCGGAGAGCGTAAAACCCAGGAAAGAATGCAGGGGCTGCTCAATGGAGGCAAGCCGCCTAGAAATTAAGGAATAACAGATTGCACCGATTGATTCGCGCGCAATCTCTTATTTTAAAGTATTGATATCAGGCAAATCGGTCAACTGCATTGCCTGTTTCGGAAAATAAGGTGTTTGAAATACGGCCTATCACAAAGTCTTCATTCTGATCAAACGGGATGTTTGCCACAACCATTTCAATCTCCTGAGCTGTTACCTTCCTATGAACCGGGTTCATTGTTCCGCCAAACTCCCCCGGTTTTGCCAGTGGGTTCCATTGGTACTGTGGGTCAACCAGGCTGCCTCTGGGCGCCATGATCGGTGGGGGTAAATGGGTTCCGCGATAATCATTGTGTACAGGATGATCCAGGCCCAGGCCGTGACCAAACTCGTGAGCGG
The DNA here is from genome assembly GCF_902506755.1 of Dyadobacter sp. 32. Lineage (GTDB taxonomy): Bacteria > Bacteroidota > Bacteroidia > Cytophagales > Spirosomataceae > Dyadobacter. The sequence continues at coordinate 4,885,325 of NZ_LR735258.1, forward strand.
CAGTGGTAGAGACTCCAAGCTGGTCGCTCGTGATCCAGTGACCTGCATTATCGCCCAGGCCAAAACCCATAAACGATCGGGTTAACACATTTTTGCTTTCTATACGAATGAAATTGTTGCGGAAATCCATGTTGGTTGCGGCCATCTGAATGGCATCTTCTATGGAAATAAGGTGAAAGCTTACTTTGAAAATCACCTTCATCCTGCCGCTGCTGGTTAGTACAAAAACATCGGGTTGGTTGTACATGTTATCAATTTCTTCAATGATGCTGGTGCCAGTGCGGTCATTCGCCTGGGACCCATACAGATAGAGTTTTGATACAATTTCAATCTGGTTGGTTTCATAGACCATATTAGCTACGGCTGCCATATTGGGAGAAGTTAAATTGATGAAGAATCGGGTAATTAAAGAATACGTTATAATTGATGGAATATTTTTAATTGACCATTTTCTAAAAAAGCAAATTGAGAAATCATTGTTCATATAGAACAATGAAACTGCTAATTTGTACTAAATTGAGCAAAATAACCTACATTTAATAGTTAGGAATAGCCATTCTTTTTCAATCGTAACATTTGAAGCAGGTGGTAAGGATGGGGAAGTGTGAATCCCACATGCTCCGGAGGATTGATTTTTTCCGTTAGAATTTATAAAGGTGAAATACTAAGTTCATTTTATCAACAATGATATCCAAGAAAGCAAAATACGCGCTAAAGGCATTGAAAGTATTGGCAGAGCAATATGGAAAGGGTCCTGTATTGATTTCCTATATTGCCGAAAAAGAAAAAATACCCAAGAAATTCCTGGAAGCGATTCTTCTGGATCTTCGTAACAACGGCGTGCTCCAAAGCCAAAAGGGAAAGGGTGGAGGTTATTTGCTGAGGGTGCCCCCCGGAGAGGTTAATTTTTCGAAGGTGCTTCGGATCATTGACGGTCCCATCGCTCCGGTGCTCTGTGTATCAATGTTTTTTTATGGCAAATGCGACGACTGTAAGGATGAAGAAACATGCAGCCTGCGCTCTGTTTTGCAAAAATGGAGAGACGCAAATTTAGCTGTGTTGGATAAAACAACGTTAAATGATCTGTTGCAGGCTGAAAGTACAGAAACAGAATTGCTCGGCTAAGCCTCATGCTTGCTGGATAGGACTGTAGAAAATACAGTTGATGGGTTAGATGGTTACAACCTTCTCTACAAAATCGCGGTAATGTACTGCGGGGATGAAGTGTTGCTGTGAACGGTATTGCAACACCATGAACACAAGAAAGAGTGATATGAGAAAGGACTGAAGCATTAGAATCAACAGTGTGCTACCTAGCGTTGAGGCCCATCCGGGTGTTGCATTGCCAATTATTTTCAGAAAGAGAATAATAAAAATGAAGGCGAGCGCAACACCTGACATAAATACCGAGAAGATTAAAATCCGGACTGCAGTGGTATCAATCATCACAGAGATTGCACTCAGTCCGTGGAGAATTAATGAAACAAAATTCATTTTGCTCTCGCCTGCCAACCTGGTCGCTCTGTCTGTGGGGATGGAGGCATATGGAATTCTTGATTTGATGATTCCACCTGGATAATTATTCCAAATCTCCGAAACACGCACGAGATTTTGTAGACGAGGTTTCGGAATCAGACTGAAATTACCGAAGGTGATCACCTTTCCTGTCAACATTTTGAAGACCATTTTGTAGATCACATAAAAGGCTCTGAAAAGAAGATTTTCCGTCCGTTTATTCCTTTGAGCAAAAATAATCTTGTCGGGCTCTGTGAAGGATTTAGCGACCAGTTTGTTGATATCAGCAGGAGCATCTTCTCCGTCTGCGTCCATAACGATAACCCTCGTTGCATCCAGATTTTCGGCAACATAGGACAAACCAATGGCTATGGCTTTTTGATGACCCAGATTCCTGTAAAGGCTTATTAATTTAATTTGCCTGCCATTGAATTTGATAAATGGTACGTGCTGATTTTTTGACGAACAATCGTCCACAATCAACAAGGTGCAGTTGAGAAGTATCTCTTCATTCAAATCCTCATTGATCTTTTGGATCAGCAAGTTCAAGGCCTCCCAGTCGTTGAATTGAGGAATAACAATAATGAAGTGTTCGGACATATGGGGAGGTTTTATAAAAGCCCCCGGCAAATGATTGTCGGAGGCTCTGAATTTTTAAACTGTAGTTGACAGCCTGGACGAAATCCCGTCATGAATTTGCGTAAGCGTTTCAACGAGTCCATATTCCCAGTTCCAGCCAGGATAATGCTCCTTAAACTTAGTAAGATCGCTGACGTACCAGATATGGTCACCAATCCGGTTGGTGTCGGAGTAGGAATGGGATAGTTTTTTTCCGGTAATCTTCTCGCATAATGCAATGGCTTCTATCATCGAGCAATTGGCAAAGCGTCCGCCTCCTGCGTTGTACACTTCGCCAGCACGCGGGTTTTGATAATAATGCCAGAACATATTGACCAGGTCATGACTATGAATGTTGTCACGAACCTGCTTGCCTTTATATCCAAATATCGTGTAATGATTTCCGGTGATGGCACATTTCATCAGATAAGCAAGGAATCCATGAAGCTGAGCTCCCGAATGATTGGGTCCCGTAAGGCAACCACCGCGGAATACTGCTGTTTTCATTCCAAAGTACTTTCCGTACTCCTGTACCATGATATCGGCCGCTACTTTGGATGCGCCGAACACCGAATGTTTGGTATGGTCGATGCTGTGATTCTCATCAATACCATTTAAAAAGTACTTATGAGATTCGTCAATTTCGTATCTCGTTTCAAGCTCCACAAGCGGAAGATAATTTGGATTATCTCCGTAGACTTTATTGGTTGAGGTGAAGATAAAGACCGCATCAGGTGCATGCAGGCGAGTCATTTCAAGCATATTCACGGTACCAACAGCATTTACACCGAAATCCGTGAATGGCTCTTTCGCTGCCCAGTCGTGGCTGGGTTGCGCGGCGGCGTGAATGATAAGTTTTATGTCCGTACCATATTCTTTGAAAATGGGTTCAAGCTGGCTTACTTCCCTGATATCAGCAGCATAATGTTTGTAATTGTCAAAAGCATTCTGAATGCGGTTACGGTTCCAGTCTGTATTACCATCTGCTCCAAAAAAATACTCACGCAAATTATTGTCGACACCGATGACCAGATCAAATTTCTCCGCCATAAATGCAACGGACTCACTTCCAATCAAACCAGCAGAGCCGGTTACCAAAGCTATATTCATGTTTTCTTAACTTTTAAATGCTTTTTTTCTTAAAAAATCGATTCTGTGTGTACCTATTCGAAGTGTAAAGTAAATTAAAATTGTTCAATTGTCACAACGCCAATTAGCCAACGGATTGTGCAGATGGGTCATAAATCCTCAGTAGGCGCCTGAGAGGTTATTAAAATTGTTCAATTATTTATCGGTTGCGGGAGCAACAAAAAAAAGATACCTCCAATTAAATGAAGATATCTTCTTTATATGAAAATTTAAAACCAAATTTATTGCTTCACAACTGCACTGGTGGAGCCGCTGTAAAGTTTTGCCCGGATGGCACTCACGCGAACATCTATTTCAGGATTGGCTTCATATTTATTAGCCATTTGACGCGGTAAGGAATCAGGACTTACACCATAAACGTATGAATTTGTTGCATTCAAGTCTATTTGCTCCTTCTTATTGTATTTCTGGTAATCGCAGGAAGACAATAATGCGATACATGCAACAAATGCGGCTATTTTACTGAATTTCATCTTTATGCTGTTCATAGTAATAGGTGCAAAATTAACCGCCTTTTCGATAATCACCAAATGATGCTGACTATTTGTCAAATTTTTAATCGACCCAGCTCATCCTTTACAAACTGCATCAGATCCGTAATATGCTTTTGTGAAAAGTCAAAAGGAATACCGGCGGCCTTGTAAATTTCTGTAATGGGTGCTGTATAGCCAAGTTTTAATGCGTCAAGATAACCCTTAAGTCCCGACTCAGGGTTTTCCCGGTAATTTTTCCACACACCTATGGCACCCAGTTGGGCGATGCCGTACTCAATGTAATAAAATGGTACCTCGTATATGTGAAGCTGCCGCTGCCAAAGGTATTTCTGAAATTTCTCAAGCCCACTCCAGTCCATCACGTTATCGGTAAACTGACGATAAATGCTGACCCACTCAGTTGTACGCTGCTCCGGGGTATGTGCTGGATTTTCGTACATCCAGTGTTGAAACTTGTCGATGGTGGCTACCCAGGGAAGCGTCTCGATTATGGATTCAAGGTGCTGTATTTTCGCACGTTTCAGATCGGTCTCATTCGCGAAAAATTCGTCCCAATAATCCATAGTGATCAATTCCATCGACATGGAAGCAAGTTCGGCAACCTCTGAGGGCGTGTGCTTGAAAGAGTTAAGGGCAAGATCCCTTGTAACCAGAGAGTGCACGGCATGGCCTCCTTCGTGAAGCAGGGTGACCATGTCACGTAAATTCGACGTAGCATTCATAAAAATGAAGGGAACGCCAATCTCATCCAATGGGTAATTGTAACCGCCGGGTGCTTTCCCTTTTCTGGATTCCAGGTCCAGATGCTTCATGGCCTTCATCGTACGAAGGCAGTCGCCCAGAAAAGGATCAAGTCGACTGAAACAGTTGATCGTTTTATCCAGTAACTCTTCCCCGGTTTCGAAAGGTTTCAACGGAGGGCGGCCTTGCGGATCTACTTTTGTATCCCAGGGGCGTAACTGGTCAACTGCCAGTGCTCTTTTTCTTTCCGCGGCCATGTCGCTGAGCAAGGGGACCACCGCCTCCTTAACCGCTTCATGGAAATCAAAACAATCTTGCGCTGTGTAATCGAAACGACCCATGGCTGCAAACATGTAGTCGCGATAATTGGGAAAGCCAGCATTCATGCCGACCTTATTTCTCAGCTGGACCAGCGTATTCAATAGCGCGTCCAGCTTGTCATGATCCTCATACCGACGATTACTGATCGCCTTCCATGCTTCCTCGCGAACTGTACGATCAGTTGATTGCAACCGATCCGAGGCTTTTGGCAGGGTCATTTCTTCGCCATCTAGGGTGACAGTCATGGCTCCTGCTATGGCACCATATTTACGCTCTTCCGTTTGCATTTCTGTAATCACCGGAATATTTTCTTCACGAAACAGCTCTATGGCCTTCTTCATTCCCCGCAGCGTAATGTCAAATCCTTTGTCGGTAAGCTCGTCTAAAAAAGGGCTGGCAACCACTTTTTTATCGAGTTGGTTGCCGTATTCGGCCAGTTTGGGTTGGATTTCGGTAATGAAAAACTGGAGTGCATCGATCAGGCTGTTGTTGGCCGTATCGCAGGTCTGGCGGATGTATCTCCACGCAAAATTCTCCGAAAGGTAAGATTCCAGTTCACTTCGGTCCAGAAACCATTGCTTTAGCTCGGCGGCATTATTTATTTCCCTGGTCTGGAGGTTTTCATAAAAGGGTTGTAAATCGTCCCATTTTTTAAGGTCAAACGCTTCCCCTATAAATCTCCGTGGCGCACGGGTTGGTGTAGCTATGGTATGGATGTTGGTCATTTTCGGTTGATTGTAATTGCTCTGTCAAAGGTAAGGTTGAATCAATAGAAAGTCCAAGAAGGGTTTTGTTAAATCAATATCCTTTTGGTTGAGGTTTTTCAGTAAGTGAAAACGGATTCTAATATGACGGGAAAAAGGATGAAAAGTTCAGTCGCGCACCAGGACAAATAGCGAAAGGATCCGCAAAGCATATCAGACCAGGGTGAGTTTTTATTTATCCGTTGAGGATAATGATTATGGATCGGCCTTAGCGGTTCTCAGTGATACTTCACTTGGGTTGGTCCGGCAGCGTGCGATCGGTGAGATTGTCCTTTATGATGTCTTCCGTATCGTTGACATGTGCAAAAGCGTAATCCATTTTTTTCCGGGCAAATTCATTTTCGTTATTTGCCAGCCAGATGGTAGCCACGCCATTGCCGATTATGTTGGTGATGGCCCTGGCTTCGGACATAAACCGGTCCACGCCAAGCAAGAGTGCCAGTCCTTCCACCGGGATAACTTTAATCGCTGTCAGTGTTGACGCCAACACGACGAACCCACTGCCGGTAACTCCGGCAGCACCTTTGGAGGTGACCATCAGGATGCCAATGACAGAAAGGATTTGTCCCATGCTTAGATGCACATTAAAAACCTGAGCCAAAAATATCGTGGCCATCGACAGGTAAATGGTAGTTCCGTCCAGGTTGAAGGAGTATCCGGCAGGAATAACCAGACCGACAACCGGTTTGGAGCAACCCATCCGTTCCAGCTTTTCCATAATGGAAGGTAGTGCAGCTTCTGATGAAGAGGTTCCCAATACAATCAGCAGCTCTTCCCGGATGTATTTGAGGTAAGCCCAGATGCTGATCTTGCAGGTTCTTAAAATCAAGCCCAGAATGCCAAATACAAAAATAGCCATGGTAGCGTATACGGTAACCATGAGCTTTCCAAGCGGAAGCAGCGTAGCTATCCCGAATTTACCTATGGTATAAGCCATTCCTCCAAACGCACCAATAGGTGCTAAGATCATCACCAGATGCAGCGCTTTAAAAACGTATTTGGAAGCGAAGTTGAGCCAGTGCACAATTTTATCCTTCCTGGAATAGCGACTCAACAAGGTGCCCAGTACGAGTGAAAAAAACAATACCTGCAAAGTGACATTATCCAAAAAAAACTTCCACCAGCTGAAGTCCTGAACTTTTCCTGCGTACATGGATATGTCTCCCTTCTGAAGTGCACTGGTCACTACCCCATCACCCGGGCGAAGCAGATTGGCCACTACGATCCCTACCAGCAGGGCCAGCGTGGTCACAACTTCAAAATAGATCAATGCCTTGGCACCCACTTTCCCTACTTTCTTGAGGTCGCCCATCCCTATGATTCCCAGCGTGATGGTAAGAAAAATTATCGGGTTGATAAATAACTTCACCACTGAGATAAAACTCTCCCCTAAAACCTTCATCTCTACCGCTTGCGTGGGGTAAAAGTGTCCGAGCAACGCCCCGGCGGAAATGGCGGTAAGTACCCAAAATGTCAGGTTCGTAAATAATTTTTTCAAACGGGTCTTAAGGTTTATATGCAGTTATGAGCTAGGAAAAGGTTGCAATTTCGCAGAAAATCACGCATCAAAATCAAATTACAATAAATAAACACGCAGCAGGATTCCTGTATGGAAAGAAAACTAATTTTATAATTGTTTGTATTTGGTCTAAATAATATATATTTGCCCAGCGCTTTAAGTGTGTTGAACAACAGGCAGTAAAACGGAGGTAATCCCTGCCAGTTCATCAACCGAAAAGCTATGTTGACTTAAAATTGACGAAATCCTGGCTGAGCACGAAAACATAAACGGATAGTGATGTGCATTCGAAAATTTAAAAAACGCTTGATTTTAACGCTCTCAGCAAACCTTATACTCTTTAATTGCGTGTTGGGTTTTGCACAAAAGCCTTTGCGAATCGTTTCGACAAATGGAACATTAAGTGAAATTGTGGTTGGCCTGGGGTTGGAGAAGCAGCTCGTCGGTGTGGATGTAACGAGTACCTATCCTGCATCACTGGAAAAAGTACCAAAGATTGGACACAACAGAACCATATCTGCCGAGGGTATCATTTCGCTCAATCCGGACGTCATCATATATTCCGACCAGAGCATGATGTCGCCGGCGGTGGTCAAACAATTAACCGCAACGGGAAAAAGACTGGTTCAGTTCAGGCATGAATTGTCAAAAGAAGGGGCTATCAGCTTGATACGGGAAGTGGGAGCTTATTTCAATGAGAAAGCGCGGGCAGAAAAGATGGTGAAAAGCCTGGAAGCCGATCTTGCCCATATCCGCAAACCTGCCTCGCCCAAAAAATTGCTTTTTATCTACGCCAGGGGAGCAGGAACGCTTATGGTATCGGGTAATGGAACTTCACTGGATAAGATGTTTGTGCTAACCGGTAACCTGAACGCCGTAAATGGATTTGCCGATTTTAAGCCATTGACATCGGAATCCCTACTGGCAGCTAATCCCGATGTGCTGGTGATGTTTTCCAGCGGGCTGGAGAGTCTGGAGGGCATCAGCGGTCTATTAAGAGTCCCCGGAATTGCCCGTACCAATGCGGGTAGAAACAAAAAAGTGGTGACGATGGATGGGCAGTTGTTAACGGGTTTTGGTCCAAGGTTAGGAAAAGCAGCTCTGGAATTAGCTCAAAAAATTAAATAGAAATGTTTTTTCCAACGGTAAATACAGGAGAGACGACCTCCAAAATGCCATCAATTTCCAAAACCAAGGCGTCCCTTTCGACCCGCAGGATGGTTTTGGCTTTGACTATGATGCTTGTTGGCTGCATTTTATTTTCTGTTTGTATAGGTGCTTTACCAATATCCTTGCCGGAGTTGTGGCGGATGATACTTTTTAAAGTTGGTCTGGTCAGCAACGAAAATTATGAAGAGCAGAAGGCGCTGGTTTTCTGGATTATCCGTTTGCCACGGGTTTGCCTGGCGGTTTTGGTCGGAGCTGGGCTGGGCATGGCTGGGGCCTCATTACAAGGACTTTTCCGAAATCCCATTGCTGATGCCACCTTGATAGGCGTTACATCAGGCGCATCGCTCTTTGCCGTTTTTGTGATCATGCTCAACCTGAAGTACATCGGTATCGTCAATGAATTGGGTGGGGCTTACACCATTTCGCTCGTATCATTTGTCGGGGCTGCTCTAACAACCATGCTGGTGTATCAGTTGTCGAAAATTACCGGAGAGGGGGGCGTTACCACCATGCTGCTATGCGGCATTGCCATTAATGCTTTTGTTGGTTCCATTACAGGGCTGATGACCTATATGGCTACTGACGAACAGTTGCGATCGATTACATTCTGGAACCTGGGCAGTTTAGGCGGTGCCAGCTGGACTTCGGTAATGGCGGTGGCTCCCTTTGTTTTGTGCTCGGTAATCTGCATGCCTTATCTGTCCAAAGCCCTCAATCTGTTGGTGCTGGGCGACGGCCAGGCGTCTGCGCTGGGTGTTAACATGATTGTTTTGAAACGTCAGGTGGTTGTTTTGGCGACAATGGGCGTGGGTGCTTCTGTGGCCGTGGCCGGTACGATCGGGTTTGTGGGCCTGGTGGTGCCTCATATTATCAGGACTACTTTTGGTCCGGATCACAAATCGCTCCTCATAGGATCAGCCTTGGGAGGAGCGATTGTGCTCACCCTGGCTGATACCGTAGCACGTACCATAGTGGCACCCTCGGAGTTGCCAATTGGGATTCTTACCGCACTATTGGGGACGCCTTTTTTCCTTTACATACTTTGGGATCAGAAGAGGAAAAAAATATGATGGAACTAAGGAATGTGCATTTTCGGGTGAAATCCAGAGAGCTGGTCAGTAATATCAATTTTCGGGTAAATGCGGGCGAATTCTGGGCAATTGTTGGCGCAAATGGCGCCGGCAAGTCTACACTTTTGAAGTTATTGTCCGGGGAGCACACGCCTACCTCGGGCTCGGTGTCGCTCCATGGGAAAGATTTAAAAAAGTATAAACAAAAGGAGCTCGCGCAAAAGAGGGCGGTATTGGCTCAGAAGAATTCTATTACGTTGTCATTTACAGTGCAAGAGATTGTGCTCATGGGCCGGTATCCATTTTATGACTCTGGTCCTGCACCACGGGATTTAGAAATAGTGGACATCTGTCTAAAGAAACTGGGCATAGGCGATTTCAAACACCGTGTTTTTCCAACCTTGTCCGGGGGCGAGCAGCAAAGGGTGCAGCTGGCCAGGACTCTGGCGCAGGTCTGGGATGTACAGGGCGGATATATACTTCTGGATGAGCCCACTACAGGACTCGATTTGCTACACCAGTATGAAACGTTTCAACTGGCCAAGGAAATGACAGTCAAAGGCTACGGGGTGATTGCGGTTGTTCACGACCTGAACTTTGCGCTACAATATGCAGATAAGATTTCGATGCTTAAAGAGGGTGCGGCTTTCTCCACAGGCACTCCGGAAGAAGTACTTACTGAAGAAAATATAAAAGCAGCCTTTGGTCTGGCGGTGAAGATTATCCAGCCGGATTCGTCGCAGCTTCCGGTGATCATTCCTGACATTACACCGATTCAGATCACGGCCTGAAAGTTTTGATAAACTGATTTGACGAGACAAACAAACAAGCTTAAAGTAAAGTATACTATGAAAACAACCCTTGCCAATACCCGTACTGACTTGAAGGAAATCTGGACGGAATTTAAGATTCAAAATCCAAAAAGGCGTATCCGTGATGCCGCTAAAGAATTAAATACCACGGAAGCGGAGCTTGTTGCAACCGGGATCGGAGATAATGTGACATTACTGGATGGCGATTTCCGGGAATTACTTAAGGAAATAGAGTCGCTCGGCCACGTAATGGCGCTGACCCGTAACGACCATGTAGTGCACGAACGCAAAGGAATTTACGAAAACGTGTCTTTCAATAACCATGTGGGCCTGGTTTTAGGACCCGATATTGACTTGCGTCTGTTCCTGGGAGACTGGAAATTCGGTTTTGCCGTACATGAAAATGATCGCCATAGTTTACAGTTTTTCAATAGCAAGGGTGAGGCGGCGCATAAAATTTATCTGACCGAAAAAAGTAATAAGGAAGCTTACAAGGCACTTGTAGCCAAATACGCTGCCACGGATCAGGATGCTGCCCTTTGGATCGCAGCCAAAGAAGAAACAAAAGCACCAGACGAAACGACACCTGATGTAGACATTCCTGCTTTTCAGGCAGAATGGCTTGCACTAAAAGACACACACGATTTCTTTGGCCTGCTGCGCAAATATAAGTTGTCACGGAAGCAGGCGCTGCGTTTTGCACCGGATGGTTACGCCTATCAGATCAAGCCCGAGAGCATGCAATCCGTTTTTGAAGGGGCCTCCAAAATACAGGTTCCGATCATGGTCTTTGTCTCCAATCCAAATTGTATCCAGATCCACACCGGACCCATAAATAAAATTTTTGTAATGGGCCCCTGGCTGAATATCATGGATCCGGAATTTAACCTGCACCTGCGCCAGGATGCAATCGACGAGGCATGGGTGGTGAAAAAACCAAGTGAGGCGGGCATTGTTACAAGCATAGAACTGATTGATAAGGAGGGAACCATGTTCAATCAGTTTTTTGGTAAACGTAAGCCAGGGATACCTGAGCTGCCAGAGTGGACAAAGCTGGTGGAAGATACCGTGGTGCGACTAGATAGCTAGTGTTTAGTTGCCAAATTGTTGTCTGGTTCGATATTCAGCCCTTTTTACTAATATGTCTATTAAACAGTTTAACCATATCAATATAATTTCGCCATAGTAGTTAAAAAAAGCCGACCCGCTCTGGGTTGGCTTTTTTTGGGAGTCCGGTCGTATTGATTCTTAGGGAATCTCAGATAATCCGCTGATTTTGTCCCAGGAAAACGCCCGTGAACGCCACCTGCTTTTCGGGAGTGGGGAAACTTTCGATCACCGTCGAGCGCTTCTTTTCATTGTTCAGTTTCTCATTTTTTACGTGCTCGTTGTAGTACAGCAGACTCCAGTTGCCCTCAAAATCTTCCACAAGTGCACTTAGGGTTTCAACCCAATCGCCGGAATTCATGTACATGATCCCGTCTATTTCCCGCATGGCTGGTTGGTGAATATGTCCGCAAATGATCCCGTCACAACCTCTGGAACGGGCCAGTTCGGTCAGCTTTTCCTCGAAATCTGAAATGTAATTGACGGCCATTTTGATCGATTGCTTGATCCGCTGGGATAAGGAAAAATACGGTAGTCCCCGCCAGGCACGGTAATGATTGTAAAGTTTGTTGAGCGCCAGCAGACCGGTATAACTCATATCGCCCAGATAGGCAAGCCATTTGAAATGCGTAGTGATGGAATCGAACACATCGCCATGCGTGACATAGTATCGCTGGGCACCAGAATTTAGTATGTAGTCCTTTTTGATCTGAAAGTTTTTTCCCAATCTCAGCGGCAGAATCTGATCCAGAAAATCGTCATGGTTGCCACGTACGTAGATCACCTTGGTATTGTGCTCATCGATCATTTTCAGTACTCGTTTGAAAAAAAGCGTATGTTTTCGCTTCCATACACCATATTTCTTCAACTGCCAGGCGTCGATGATGTCACCGTTCAGAATGAGTTTTTTGCATGAATAGCTCTTTAAAAAGGCCGTAACCTCTTCTGCCTTTGATCCTCCCGAACCGAGATGTAAATCCGAAATGACAATGGTGCGGAAATGCGTTGTTTCTCTCATGTTACAAATATTCTTATTTAGTATTACCTGCATGTTATGTGCAGATTATGAGTGCGTTAAGTTGTATAGCGGAAATGGTGGAGAATTAAGCCATTTTCTTGTAACCAAAAATTACTTTTAGTTGAACTGAAATAATTCATTTTTATATTTGCAAAAACCAAAATCGAAGAAAAGGGTTTTGTTTTTCCTGATCGGACTTCTTGTCTAACTAATGTAGGGTCGGATGGTGTCACGACCTCTCGATCGATTAGTGGCATGGCATCGAGGGTGGGCAGCATGGTAAGGTGGCAGGATGTGGAGGGAATGTTCCTACAAGTTTTTAAGCACCATAGTAAAAGGTATCTAACCCAATCTTCGGGTTGTTTTAAAAAAAAGGTTAAAACTTCTGACAAATGAAAGGCTTACTTCTACTATTGTGTCTCATTAGCTACTGCGCTGTTTCACAGCATGTTTATCAGGTCAACGAAGTGGAGACGGCTGCGGAGCCGTCTGGTGGCGTGTCTATGCTGAACCATTTCATTTCTTCTAACATGCATCTACCTATTCGCGAGGCTTCAAAAGGGCTGAATTCCAGGGTTTTTGTGAAGGGCATCGTCGAGCTGGACGGGAGTATGAGTGGATTGGAAATCGTGAGAGGAATAGATAGTATTTGTAACAAGGAAGCGCTGCGGATCATGTCACTTTACAGTGCATGGAAACCTGCTTTGGTAAAAGGTGCCAAGGTAAGGCAATCGCTGATTTATCCTGTGACGTTCAAAATAGACAAAATCGCCAATTTCGATTCGACTTTACATGCGAGGGTCTATTATCTGGACAAGAATGAAATTCAAACCAATGAGGCCGGAGGTGCTAAAAACAGGATTGTATTACCGGTTGATTTGCATGGTTATGTGAATCAGGATATACAGTATCAGACGCTAAAGGGAGGTAAATGGAAGACTAGCACTACATTCCCAGTCCAAAAGAGTGAAAAATGGGTAAAGACAAATGAAGGTATGAAACGGGATTCCATTTTAGTGACCCAGATTTCGGTTCCAAATGCGGAACTGAACAAATATTTTCAGGAAGTGAATCTCAAAAAGGACGGCACGTTGTGGTCTTACACCGATTATAATTCCCATGGCAGTCCCATTTTGACCAAAACCTATTATTTAAATGGAGTATTAAAACAAACCGACGAGATTACGGAGGGCAGGCTGTTAACTACCAGATGGTTTAATTCAGGCATCCTGCAATCTGTTACTGAAAGTCAGAGCGAGGTACTGAAAATGAGCCCTTTGATCATAAAAGGGGTGTGGGATCAACAAGGAAATGCAATTGTTAAAGACGGAGACGGTTGGTGCAAACTACCTTCGGAATCCTTAGGAGGAAGACAGGTTTGGGAGGAAGGCAAAGTCGAGAAGGATTTAAAAACTGGAAAATGGGTAGGCAAACTGGCAGACAGTACGCTTGTTTTCGAGGAATATTATGATGCGGGTAATCTGCAAAACGGTACTTCTTTTGAAAATGGCACCCAAACAGCATACAGTAGCAGTATTCAACAGCCAGAATTCGCCGGGGGAATAACCAACATGTATAGATTTCTGGCTCAAAACATTCAATACCCGAGCAACGCATCAAAGTCCCGGATCAGTGGTCGGGTTATGTTATCCTTTGTTGTATGCGAAGACGGAAGCCTGTGTGACTACAAGGTGGAAAAGGGGCGGGGCTTTGGCCTGGATGATGAAGCGCTCAGAGTTGTAAAAAAAATGAACGGGTTGTGGGAGCCCGGGAGAGTGCGTGGTAAAAAGGTTCGTGTTAAATATAATCTGCCGGTCAATTTTCAACTGCAGTAACAACTGTAACCGATTATCCTTTCCCAAAACCATTCAAAGGCTTTGGGTTTTTTTTGTACCATTTTTGCATAGAAATATGAAATCTATTTGATAATATTGTGATATCATTTTACTATCATAATCTAGGGCTATGAATGAAAAAGAACTGAGTTCCGCATCCGGCTATTTACAATTAGGAATTGGCCTGATCATGATGATTGCAGGAGCAGGCATCGCCAGTATGGCGTCTGTGCTGGGCATATTGATTTTTTTAATCGGTGCGATCCTTTTAAAAGGGTTGGTTGTGGTAAATCCCAATGAAGCCGTTGTTACCATGTTTTTTGGAGATTATATGGGTACCATGAAGCAGGGCGGGCTGCGATGGGTAAACCCGCTGTTTGGGCGAAAAAAAATCAGTCTTCGTGCTCGAAATCTGAACGGACAGAAGTTAAAGGTAAATGACAAACTTGGCAACCCGATTGAAATTGCCGCTGTGGTTGTCTGGCGGGTGGGAGATACAGCAAAAGCTTCTTTTGAGGTAGATGATTACAACAAGTATGTGGAGATTCAGTCGGAAGCAGCAGTTCGGCATTTGGCGGGCATCTATGCCTACGACAGCATGGAGGATGAAGACTTGAATGTTCAGGAAGTTACCCTTCGCGATGGCAGTGGAAAGATCAATGAAATGCTGGAAGCAGAACTTACCGAGCGTTTGAGCAGGGCGGGTATTGATGTACTTGAATCGCGGATCAGCCATTTGGCCTATGCCCCCGAAATTGCCGGAGCCATGCTCCAGCGTCAGCAGGCATCCGCGGTGGTTGCTGCACGGCGCCAGATCGTGAATGGAGCCGTGGGTATGGTGGATATGGCATTGTCAATGCTTTCTGAGAAAGGTATTGTGGACCTGGACGAAGAACGCAAAGCGGCTATGGTGAGCAATCTTTTGGTGGTATTGTGCGGCGAGAGAGGGGCGACACCTATTTTGAACGCTGGAACTTTGTATCCCTGATATGGCTGAAAAAAAGGCGTTTGTTTTACGTGTAAATCCTGAAATGCTCAAGGAACTGGAAGCATGGGCACAGCAGGATTTCCGAAGCCTGAACGGGCAGATTGAATATCTGCTGAGCGAAGCATTGAAGAAACAAAAGAAGGGAAAGAGTAAGCAGGATGGTGCTGATCAGTAAGCGCTTCAGATTTGTTTGACAGGTGGTTCAACTGTGCCTGTGTATAAGCAGCGTATTGATTTATACTGTCGAAAATAAGCAGCTTTGATGAACACATGTGTTGTCCAAAGCTGCTTATTTTGTATCCACTTTTTTGCATCAGGATGTTTTTGTGAATCAATTTGCTAAAATTGCAATGTTATAGTTGTCGTACTAATTTTTCAGGATCAAATGAGGCATTTCATCGGGACTACGTTACTGGTATTTTTATCTTTTCAACTGTTAGGGCAAATACCTGCCAATTTTCAATGGCTTGCCGACGGGTCGGGTTTTCGGGACGTAGAAGATGGTGAAATCATTGAAGTGTCATTATTGTCACAAAATCAAAAAACGATTGTTTCAAAGACAATGCTGACTCCGGCGGGTGAAAGTGTTGCACTGAAAGTTAAAAGCTACACCACCAGTCGGGCAGGAGATAAAGTTTTGATTTACACCAATGCAAAAAAGGTATGGCGGTATGAAACCCGGGGTGATTACTGGGTACTTGATCTGAATACAAAGGCCTTGAAAAAACTTGGGAAAGGATTACCGGAATCGTCCTTGATGTTTGCAAAGTTTGCTCCGGACGGTAAACAGGTTGCCTACGTAAGCAAGCACAACATATATGCCGAAAACCTTGCGACAGGCGCTATCAAACAACTGACCCAGGACGGCGCGGATAGGGTTATCAACGGCACATTTGACTGGGTGTACGAGGAAGAGTTTGACTGTCGTGACGGATTCCGCTGGAGCGATGACAGCAAATCGATTGCTTACTGGCAACTGGATGCGCGAAAGATCCGCAACTTTTTGATGATCAATACCACGGATTCGATTTATTCATTCAATGTTCCTGTGGAATATCCCAAGGTGGGACAAACTCCCAGCCCCTATAAGATTGGTGTCGTAGATATCGCAGGCGCAAAAACTAAATGGATGAACATTCCGGGAGATCCTCAGAATACATACCTGCCCAGAATGGAGTGGTCGGGATTGCCCAATGAACTGGTCATACAGCAACTAAACCGCAAACAGAACGAAAGTACGCTGCTCTACATCAATACTAAAACCGGTAACGCCCGACCGTTTTATTCAGAAACAAACAGCGCATGGATTGATATCAAAAGCCGTTGGGACAATGACCCTGTGGGGTGGGACTGGATCAATAATGGAAAGGAATTTCTTTGGGTTAGTGAGAAAGATGGCTGGCTTCACACGTATCGGGTGAGCAGGGATGGTAAGAAAGAGACCCTGATTACGACCGGTAAGTACGATATGATCAATCCGGTGCGAATCGATGAAAAGAACAATGCATACTATTTCACAGCGTCCCCCGACAATGCCACCCAGGCCTATTTGTACAGGGCTTCACTGGATGGCACGGGTGTTCCGGTGCGCCTTTCACCGGAGGGGCAGGAGGGTACGCACAGATACGATATTTCTCCTCAGGCCAGGTTTGCAACGCATATTTTCTCCAATGCCCGTATGCCGGCGATGACCGAAATCATAACACTTCCAGACCACAAACCCACCGATCCCGAAAATTCCATTAGCCAGACGATGATGCGTATTCGTCCGGCGAGCATGAATATCGAATTTTTTAGGGTCAAAACGAGCGATGATGTCGAAGTGGATGCCTGGATGGTGAAACCGAATAATTTTGATCCGTCAAAGAAATACCCAATCGTATTTATGGTTTATGGCGAGGCGGCCGGCAGTACAGTGAAAGACAGTTACGGAACGGGCCGCAATCGTCTTTACGCAGGAAGCATGCAGGCCGATGGTTATATTTACGCATCCATGGATAACCGTGGAACACCTTCTCCAAAGGGGTCGGCCTGGCGCAAAGCCATTTACCGCAATATTGGGACGATTAATATCAAAGATATGGCAGGAGCGGCCACGGCCATGTTTGAGAAATTTTCCTTCATCGATACCAGCCGGGTAGCCGTGCATGGATGGAGTGGTGGCGGTTCTTCTACTTTGAACCTTTTATTTCAATATCCCAAGATATTCAAAACAGGCATTGCCGTAGCCGCTGTCGCCAATCAGTTGACCTACGACAATATTTACCAGGAGCGATACATGGGCATTCCACAGGAGAATATGGCCGACTTTGTGAATGGTTCTCCCATTACACACGCCAAAAATCTGGTAGGAAATCTGCTTTACATTCATGGTACCGGCGACGACAACGTGCATTACCAGAATGCCGAGATGCTTGTGGATCAGCTCATCAAACACAATAAGGTCTTTCAGTTTATGCCATATCCCAATCGTACGCATAGTATTTCAGAAGGCGAAGGAACTTCCAGGCATTTGAGTACACTCTTTACCGATTTTCTTAAGAAGAATTGCCCTCCGGGGGGAAGGTAAACAAGAAACTTTTAATGACTGAATACAACGGAGCCGGTAATTTTGGCCTTCTTTAATCTGAATATTTTTTTAAGTTTAGTAATCTGGGATGATAAAAGGATTGAGTGCCATTCTGCTAGTATTCATGATGTTGGGTTGCGTGAGAACGAAGCATCTGGGTTTTTTTTCTATTGATCCCTTTGCCAAGCCCTTCGATAAGCCAGTGGATGAACCACTCAATATCGTTCTGATGGATGAGGTTAAAGATCAGTTTTTGGTTGAAGGAAACGGTGCAGGAAAGCTTAATGTGGATAATTTTCGACGTAGTGTTCAAGACGCTTTGCAAAAGACTTTTTCCAAAAACTTTAAAACGATTAATTTTTCAGAGCAAAAACCTGAAAAAGGATTGGTACTCGTGTTATACAGGGTAAAGCCCTACTGGAAATTAGGTGCTTTGGCTAGTGACGTGATCAATACCGCCGGCGTGCCGGTGTCCGTCTCATCGAGTTCTTATTCAATTGTGTTTCAATTCGATACTTCCCTGTATCGCAACAATAAAAAAATAAATAGCGCTGATTATCAGTCTGTAAGTAATGAAATGACTGAGGGTAGATATTCACAGCGTGTCTTTCAGGATGGCTTACGGGTGGCCTGCGAAACTTTGAACAAGATGATATTTACGGACACTATCGTTGAGAGCTTCTGACGAGGCTCCCGTGGCG
Source organism: Dyadobacter sp. 32 (assembly GCF_902506755.1). GTDB lineage: Bacteria > Bacteroidota > Bacteroidia > Cytophagales > Spirosomataceae > Dyadobacter. The sequence continues at coordinate 4,903,716 of NZ_LR735258.1, forward strand.
CGTGGCCTCCTGGCTGTTCGGGGAATCACTTGGTCTTAGGTCGAATAGTAGCCGTATCCGCCATGAAAGGGATCTCGTAAAACCTGAGTTGGCCCATGAGAGCTTATTTTACGGTATGCCAATGCCGATGTCGGTAACCTCAGACTGCTTATTGATCCTCCGAGTCATCTAAAATACGGATACTAAATGTTGAAGGTTTACCTTTTTTCGTGGCGGGTAGCAGCAGCGTTATCCATTTATCTTTGATTTTTGGAGTAACAGTCTGCTCGTTTATCAATATACGGATATTTTTTGCTGCATGAGGAAACCTTACCGACAATCGCTGCGGGCCTTTGCCTTCGTATCGACCCTCAGTCACTCTTGTTTTCATTAGGTAGGTCAAGGTCCCATTGCGAAGGGACAAAGTTTGCCCAAAACCTGTCTTCCAGAATGCCTCAGGGGCCGTGGGTGAAAGTTGGAGTGACCCGTCAAGTCCATGTTCCACACCCAATAAAAACCGCTGAACGATGCGGATAAGATTAGCAGGATACTCATTATATTTTTTAGCACCGTAACCACCATTGGCATTGTATCTTTCCCGCCAGTAGTAACTGCTGTCACGCCCTGCACTGCTTACCGCCCGGATGCTGCTGATCAGCCCGTCGGCATCACCCATATTTGCCCGTGCCCAGGCTTCCACATACCACACTCTGCCCATCGCTGCCAGATCCTGGCTATCCGCGTAGGTAGTCTCCCAGCTTTGATAAGTTTCAGGTCTGGTGGCAATGCCTGTGGGCATACCTTTGTAATAGAACCCCTTTTCATTTTTCAGTTGGGGCCAAAGTATGCGCTTTTGCTTTTCTGAGGCTATACCTGTGGCCAGGGCCGTCCAGTCCACATCCGTGAGGCCATGTCCTTTGATAAATCCCTTTTCAGGATGAAGGTATTCCGCATACTGAGTTCCCTGCCAGAATTTGTTTTGAAAGTAAGAAGTAACACGGTTGGCAAGTGTATGGTATTTTTTTGCCGCCACATGATCACCATTAATAAGGTTCAGCGCCGCAAGTCGTTTGAAGGCATCTGCCACATGCCCTTGCGAAACCCCATCGAATTCCAGACGCGTCGGCCGCTCAATGTAGTACCCGGCCCCACCCACGGCCCCTTCGTGGGAGATCAGGGATGCAAGATAATCAGCTGTTAGATGGATGGAAGGCAATTGTTCCCTGAGCCACTGTTTGTCCAGAGTGAAACGGAAAATAACATCGGCATTCTGAATATAGGTAGTGCCTGCCAGTGCCCGTAACGGATCTTTGGGAACCCAGTGTGTATACAATCCGCCGTTAGCATCCACCTCGGACTGATAATTCTTAGGCCCGATCATTTTCCCGGCTTCTGCCGGAAGAATGGCTATGGGAAGCCTTCCATCTGGTTTTTGAAAAGACTTTACATAGTCCCAATTTGCCTTTACCGTATTGATCTGCCCCAGCCACAGCAAAGCATCGCTCATCTGATGCCCGTCCAGAGATGGATAGGTATTGCCATAACCAAATCCTTTTCCATCCGCACAAACTGAAAAGTAGCCTTCGAAAACTGCAGGATTGACAGCCGCCAAAACATTTTGATGTGCCGCCTTGTAGTAGGCTTCGGTGATGAGGGGATCGGGCAGATAGATGGTATCCGGCTGTTGCGCCAATGCTTTGAAGGCAAACAGTATGATCAGCAAATTTCGCTTTTTGTATCTTCTTTTACCCACTTGATTGGTGTTAAACTGGCTATTCATCTCAGTATTTGTTTAACAGAGCAAGTATCAATAATTAATCCGAAAACGCAAATGTAGCCTTAAAGGCGAAAGGCAATCCTGCCGACGCATTGGAGTTTTTCGATGATTGAGATTATCAGAGATGTTGAAAGCAAACTATTTAAGGGTTGATTTTTTGTTTCTGGTACACAGGTAAACTGCCAGTGTTAAAAAGGCGCAGTGGAAGGAACTGAGCCCGATAAATAATCAGATTTGACGGGCCAAACGTATTGTTTTTATTTCACAAGTTTTGTAGAACAAGTCTAAAAATTACTCAAAAAAACACAAGAACTTGTTCCAAAGCACGTAGCATCTGTCTGTTGAGGCCCATGGATGCGGGGCATGGGCTTTGTATCTGAACCGTTTCGGGATTACTTTTGTAAAACCAGAGCAACTGAAAACAAAATAGCCTGAATTGTGGTTGTTATGGATACGCCGGACGGGAAATTTCCCGAGACGGCTTTTGTTGTTTTTTAGCCGCAACGATTGTTGGGTTTTTAACTGGTTTTAAATGCGGCGTTATTTTTTCATTCTATTATTGCAATTCATTGGAAGTCAAAGACCTACTTACCTTATACGCAGGCGACAGCTACCTGGATATCATCATTTCTCAGATCGCGTCAAAAAGTGAAGATGCGGCCCATGTGCAGGTGAAAGGGCTCGTTGGCAGTCTGGACGCGGTAGTTGCTGCAGCCATTCAGCAAAAAGGGAAAGGACCAGCGTTGTACATTTTAAGCGATCGGGATGAAGCAGCCTATTTTCAGAACGACCTGCAGAATCTGCTGCAAAAGACCGATGTCCTTTTTTACCCGACCTCCTATAAACGTCCCTATCAATACGAAGAGGTGGACAATGCCAACGTATTAATGCGGGGTGAGATTCTCAATAAACTTAATGTGGCGAAACCAGGGCCAGTGCAAATTGTCACTTATCCCGAGGCATTATTTGAAAAAGTAATTAGCAAGCGATCCTTGAAGGCCAATACATTTCCTGTGAAAGTAGGAGAAAAGCTGGATCCGTCCTTCCTGACGGAGTTTTTGCTGAGCTATGATTTCGAAATCACTGATTTTGTTTTTGAAGCAGGACAGTTTTCAGTTCGGGGAGGCATCCTGGATGTCTTTTCGTTTGCTAATGAGCATCCGTTTCGTATCGAGCTTTTTGGGGATGAAGTAGAAAGCATCCGTTCTTTTGATCCGGACACGCAGCTATCCATTGAGTCGGCCAAACAAATCAATATTGTTCCCGACATTCAGCAGAAGCTCAGTCATGAGACACTGGAGTCATTTCTGGATTTCTTTCCTTCAGATAGTATTCTGTGGTTCAAGGACGTTGAACTGACGCTGGAAGTGATTGAAAAATGTTTTGAAAAAGCAGAAAGAACCTTACAGGAAGTGACGGGAGGCGGAATACAAATCGTTTCCAACCCGCAGGACCGGTTCGAGACCAGACGTGGCAGTCTCAATCTTTTCAAAAAATTCAAAACCGTTGAATTTGGCAAACGGTTTTATTTCAAATCCGAAAACAGGCTGCCTTACGCTGCCAAGCCACAGCCTTCCTTTAATAAAGATTTCAAAAGGCTTCTGGATGATCTTTCTCAAAACCAGTCGAAAGGTTATGTGAATATTATTGCAGCCGAGCAGCCCAAGCAACTCGACCGGCTGGAAAGGATTTTTGAGGATCTTGATCCTTTTGTAAAGTTTCAGCCCATGCACATTTCGCTGAAAGAAGGATTTGTGGATGACACTTTAAAAATTGCCTGTTACACCGACCATCAGATCTTTGACCGGTTTCACAAGTACCGGCTCAAAGAGAAATTCAGTAAGTCAAAAGCGATCACGCTCAAAGAACTTAAGTCACTGCATCCGGGTGACTTTGTTACCCATGTCGACTACGGCATAGGACGCTTCGCAGGTATGGAGCGCAAGGATGTGAATGGTAAAGAGCAGGAAGCGATCCGACTGATCTATCGTGACAATGACCTGCTTTATGTAAGTGTGCATAACTTGCATAAAATAGCCAAATACACAGGCAAGGAGGGAACACCACCGGCAATGAGCAAGCTGGGTTCAGGAGAGTGGGAGGCAAAGAAATCGAAAGTTAAGAAGCAGCTAAAAGACATAGCCCATGAGCTGATCGCATTGTATGCGAAGCGCAGACAGGCTCCCGGTTTCCCTTTTTCTCCCGACAATTACATGCAGGCCGAGCTGGAATCTTCCTTTATTTATGAGGACACGCCCGATCAGGCCACTGCTACATCGAATGTGAAGGACGACATGGAAAAGGCACATCCCATGGACCGCCTGGTATGTGGGGATGTTGGTTTTGGTAAAACAGAAATTGCGATTAGAGCGGCATTTAAGGCGGTTTGTGACAGCAAACAAGTGGCCGTATTGGTACCCACCACCATCCTGGCCATGCAGCATTTCAAAACTTTCAGCGAAAGGCTGGAGGATTTTCCTGTGCGGGTAGGCTATATCAACCGTTTCAAATCCACGAAGGACATCAAGGATACTTTAAAGGAAGCCGAGGAAGGTAAGATAGACATTCTCATCGGCACACACCGGATCTTAAATAAGGATGTGAAGTTTAAAGACCTGGGATTACTGGTGATCGATGAAGAACAGAAATTTGGGGTAAAAGCGAAGGACCGTTTGAAAGAAATGCGCGTGAATGTGGATGTGCTTACACTTACGGCGACACCGATTCCGCGTACCCTGCATTTTTCACTCATGGGAGCCAGGGATCTTTCCGTGATCGCTACTCCCCCGCCAAACCGGCAGCCTGTAACCACAGAGATCCACACGTTCAGCGAAGAGTTTATCCGTGATGCCATTAGTTTTGAAGTGCAACGGGGTGGCCAGGTCTTTTTTGTACACAACCGGGTCAATGATATCGAATCCATTGCCAATATCATCATGCGGCTGGTTCCTGACGTGCGGATCGGGATCGCACATGGGCAAATGGAAGGCGATCGGCTGGAAAAGGTAATGGTAAATTTCATCGAAGGGGAATACGATATTCTGGTTTCGACCAACATTATTGAATCCGGAATCGATATTCCGAATGCCAATACGATCATTATCAATTCTGCCCACATGTTTGGTCTGTCGGATCTGCACCAGATGCGCGGCCGTGTAGGGCGTTCCAACAGAAAGGCTTTTTGTTATTTGCTGACGCCCTCGGTATCGACCCTGGCCAGCGACTCACGCAAACGACTCCAGACACTGGAAGAATTTTCGGACCTTGGCGATGGATTCAAGGTTGCCATGCGCGATCTGGATATCAGGGGGGCAGGCAACCTCTTGGGGGCCGAGCAAAGCGGTTTTGTGAACGATCTGGGTTATGAGCTTTACCACAAAATGCTGGATGAAGCGGTTCAGGAACTTAAAAATAATGAGTTCAAGGATCTCTTTACATCCGCATTGGGTCTGCCTCAGAAACTTGTGCCGGATTGTCAGATAGAGACCGACTTTGCGACTTTAATTCCAGACAATTACGTCAAAAATATTTCTGAAAGACTATCGTTATATACCCGCCTGGACAATATCGAGACCGAGGGCGAACTTAACAGTTTTGAAAAAGAAGTGCTGGACCGATTCGGGCCACTGCCTAAGGAGGTTCAGGACCTTTTGAAAATGGTTCGTTTACGCTGGAATGCAGAGGGATTGCAGCTGGAAAAATTAACGCTCAAAAGCAATACGATGAAAGGCTACTTCGTTACTTCGCAGAATGATGCGTTTTTTCAGTCCGCGAAGTTTGGCAAAGTGATCGACTACGTAAAGCAGCACCCGAAACAAAGTTCGCTTAAAGATCAGAAAGGAAAGCTTATTTTGATTTTCGAACACGTTCAAAGTATTGACCAGGCACAGATGATCCTGGCTCAAATCTCCGAATAGCCCTGTAGATGGCTCGTAGGGATGGTGGATGATTTGTTAATTATCGTAGATAAAGTTTCTGAGAGCCAATTTTTTATAAAATTCAAATAACAATTAATTGGCATCGTTAGAGAGTAATTATAATAAAGTTCTATTGATTTCATACATTTGCGGTTTCGCATACTATAAAATACCAAACACTTAAGTCACTTTAAAGCAATGATTTGCATGCATAAGATGGGTATCCGGTCGATCGCGTTGGTTCTGATTGTGTTATTAGCGGCTACTTCTTGTAGTAAGAAAAAACGGCCAACAAGCTTAAAACCGGGGAAAGAGAGTTCCAAAACGGGATTGGCGTACAATGGCAAAGACGGTTTTGAGGTAAAACAGTACAAAGCGCTACCCGCCGGTCCTGACTTGGTTTACATCGAGGGCGGGCGTTTTACGATGGGATCTCTGGAAGAAGAGGTGATGAGCAGAAGGGATAATCCAAAGCGTACGGTGAGTATTCAGTCGTTCTACATGGATCAGACGGAGGTTGCCAATGTCCATTACCTGGAGTATCTTAATGCTGTTCAGAAGGATTCGTCTGAGGAGTTTTATGCCAAAGCGCTGCCTGATACTGCAGTTTGGTTTAATGAGCTTTCGTTCAACGATTCCTATGTAACGATGTATCTTCGTCACCCTGGGTTTCGTCTATATCCGGTTGTAGGTGTTTCATGGGTACAGGCCAACGACTATTGTGCCTGGCGTACAGATGCCGTTAGTAATGCTAATAATACCGCAGGAATTAAGGCTGGGTCAAAGAAAAAAGGAATTTCCTTCGGCAAGAAGAAAAAGGCTGCTCAGGCAGAAGCGGTTGCAAGTGCTGAGGCGGGACCAAGGCTTTCAATTGAGAGTGGTTACGTAATGCCTCCATACCGTCTCCCTACTGAAGCTGAATTTGAATACGCAGCAATGGCTATGATCGGAACACAGTATTCCGACGAAAACCAGTCGAATCAAAGAATTTATCCATGGGATGGATCTACGATGCGTCAGCCTCGTGGCCGTAAACAAGGAACGATGCTTGCCAACTTCAAGCGCGGTCCTGGTGACTATGCCGGTATCGCAGGTAAATCCAATGATGGTGCAATCATAACTCAGGAAATCCGTTCCTATCCGGCCAATGACAACGGTCTTTATGATATGGCAGGAAACGTCAGCGAGTGGGTTTATGATGTGTATCGTCCGCTTTCCAACAGTGACGTGAATGACCTGAACTCTTTCCGTCGGAACGGATATCAGGATGAGGCGAAAAGCTACGATAAGAAAAACGGAAATTCGATGGTGGATGATAATCTTCGTGTATACAAAGGGGGTTCGTGGTCGGATGTTGCCTATTGGTTGTCTCCGGGTACACGCCGTTACATGGATCAGGATTCTGCTACGGCAATGGTTGGTTTCCGTTGTGCCATGATCGCAACAGGTAGCCGTAAATAATAAGTTAAAATTTAACTTGAAAGGCCATCGCATCCAAAGCGGTGGCCTTTTTTAGTGTTGAGCTGCGGCTATGGTCAGTATGTAGAATGTTTCACAGCCTCCTTTCTGTAGTGCTAAAACACAGGCTTCAAGGGTTGCGCCTGTAGTAAGTACGTCGTCGATTACGATAACGCTTTTCTGTGTCAGCATTTCCTTCACCACAAAAACATCCTTCACGTTCTCACGACGTTCTTTCTTGGTTTTTCCGGTTTGCGAAGTGGTGTTTACGGATCTTTCCAGAATCGTACCGGACCATGGAATCTGCGTAGCCTTGGAAAATCCTTCCGCCAGAAGGTCGCTTTGGTTGTATCCCCTTTTTTTTATCCGCTTTTTATGCAATGGCACGCTGATGATAAGCTCAGCGTCCGGAAGTGTTTGGTGGTCGGTCATTTCCTGTCCAAACATAAAACCCAGTTCAACACCCACTTCGGATCTTCCCTTATATTTTAGAGCATGTAACAGTTTTTGAACCTTCCCTTTTTTGGTAAAAAGCAAAAAAGCTGCTGTTCCTGCTATTTCGGGCATGTGAGCGAATCGATCCTTTAACGTGTCGCTGAGCATGCTGTCTGTTTTTATTCGTGGTAGTGCCACGCGGCATGCCGTGCATATTACCTCCTCATTACCCACCAATCCCTGATCACAAGCCTCACAGCACCTGGGAAAAATGAGATCAATAAAGTCATTCCATATTTGGCCAAGGGTCATGGATTCCTAAAATTAATGGATCATATAATGTTTAAATACAGTTTTTGTTAGACTGGAAGTCATACGCATCATTACCTTTGTATCGGAGTCAGGAGCGAATAGTTTTCTCCCGACGGAATTTATTCTTCTAAATGTTTCTTCTGAAACTTAAACTGTTCGAATGAAAACACTTATCGTAAATGCCCGGCTTGTCAATGAAGGTATCATTCAGGAATCAGACGTGCTGATCAGCAATGGTCACATCGTACGGATAGGCCCGGATCTGCAGCATGCTGCCGGCGACAAGGTCATTGATGCGAAGGGACAACATTTGTTGCCGGGGGTCATTGATGATCAGGTTCATTTTCGGGAGCCCGGACTTACACATAAAGCAAATATCCATACCGAAGCAAGGTCGGGTGTGGCGGGAGGAGTGACTTCATTTATGGAAATGCCCAATACGGTTCCAAACACGCTCACACAAGCATTACTTGTTGATAAATACAGGATTGCCTCTCAAACGTCTCTTGCCAATTACTCCTTTTACATGGGGGCTTCCAATGACAATTATGATGAAGTAATGCTTACGGATCCTGACCATGTGTGTGGGATCAAAATCTTCATGGGGTCATCGACCGGTAATATGCTTGTTGATTCGCCGGAAGTACTTGAAAAGGTTTTTGCGAACGCACCCTGTCTTATCGCTACACACTGTGAGGATGAACCAACCGTAAAGAGCCGGATGGAGTTTTTCAGGGAAAAATATGGAGAAAATGTCCCTTATGATATTCACGCATTAATAAGAAATGAGGAAGCGTGTCTGATTTCTTCATCGTTTGCCAGCTCACTCGCCCATAAGCACAAAACCAGGCTTCATATTCTGCATATTTCAACGGGAGATGAAACATCACTTTTTCAGATTGGCAGGCGAGAGAACGGGCGTATTTTACTCGCGGATGGCTCACCCAAGCTGGTGACTTCTGAGGCTTGTGTGCATCATTTATGGTTTGACGCAGAAGATTACCGCACGTTGGGTAATAAGATTAAATGTAACCCGGCTATCAAAGCAGCACATCATAAGGAAGCCATACTGAAAGCGCTTCTGGATGATCGTATTGATGTGATTGCCACGGACCATGCGCCACACACCATGGATGAAAAAGCACAATCCTACTGGCAATCGCCTTCGGGGCTGCCCTTAATTCAGCATTCGTTGAATGTGATGCTGGAAATGAGCAGGGAAGGGAAAATTTCACTGGAAAAAGTGGTTGAGAAAATGGCACACTCCGTGGCGGATTGTTTCCAGATAGCGCACCGCGGATACATTCGGGAAGGCTATTGGGCGGATCTTGTTCTTGTGGATCTGGAAGGAAATACTTTGGTAGAACCTGGGAATCTTTATTCAAAATGCGGGTGGTCGCCCTTTGAAGGAACAGAATTTCACTCACGCGTTACACACACGTTTGTGTCGGGCCATCTGGCTTATGAAAACGGTAAATTTGATGAATCTGTAAAAGGGAAAAGAATGTTATTTTCGAGAAGCTAGGTAGTCGTAATAACTTTTAATCACGCCCAGATCAGCTTCAGTCCAATCAAGGGAGGGCAAGTCCTCAGGTGCCAGCCACAGGATTTGCTCATGTTCTGTTAATAAGATATTGGTTGAACGAAGCTTGCACACAAATGGAACCAGCAAAATCTCACGCCATCCCTGGTCCTTCGATGTGATCGGCAATTTTTGGACAATCAGAATCTCTGCATTAAGCTCTTCCCTGATTTCACGGATCAGGGTTTCTTCGTCCGTTTCATTTTTTTCCTGCTTGCCGCCCGGGAATTCCCATTTAAGTGGAAAAGAAAGCTCCGCACTGCGTTGGCCTGCGAGCACTTTGCCTTTGTGCTCAATGATAGCACAGGGGACTCTCACAATGGCCTTTTTAAGAACTAGAGTTTCAATCATACAAGCGGTGACACAAATTTTACCGCAAAAGTACGACTTCTATTGTTAAGTTATGATTATCAATGGAAAAAATGGCTCTTGGAATGAATAAGTTCGTGCCCAAAAACATCATTTCAAAACAACTCTCCCGAACGATTCCGTGGTAAAATACCCAAATGCCGGAAGGCTTTTTCAGTAACCTCTCTGCCTCGGGACGTGCGTTTCATGTACCCTTCCTGAATCAGAAATGGCTCATACACTTCTTCTATTGTTTCTGCTTCTTCACCACATGCAGTGGCAATGGTAGATAGTCCCACGGGTCCGCCTTTGAACTTTTCAATAATGGTGGATAAGATCCGGTTATCCATTTCATCCAGGCCATTCTGGTCCACATCCAGAGCCAGGAGCGCTATTTCCGCAATAGCAACCGTGATGTTACCATTGCCTTTTACCTGGGCAAAATCACGTGTACGTCGTAAAAGATTATTGGCAATCCGGGGCGTTCCGCGGCTTCGGCGTGCTATTTCAAAGGCCGCATCATCATCTAGCGGAGTTCCCAGGATAAGGGCGGAACGCTTCAGAATGGAGCTGAGCAATTGCGCATCATAATATTCCAGCCGCGCGTTGATGCCAAAACGTGCTCTTAATGGCGACGTGAGCATCCCAGCACGAGTGGTAGCACCTATGAGTGTAAATGGATTGAGGCCGATCTGAATACTGCGTGCATTCGGGCCGCTGTCCAGCATAATATCAATCTTGTAATCCTCCATGGCCGAATACAAATATTCTTCCACGATTGGATTCAGACGGTGAATCTCATCAATGAAAAGCACATCGTGCTCCTGCAGATTGGTTAGCAATCCGGCAAGATCGCTCGGTTTGTCCAGCACAGGGCCGGAAGTAATTTTGATTCCAGAGCCTAACTCATTGGCCACAATGTGGGATAGCGTGGTTTTTCCCAACCCGGGAGGGCCATGAAGCAATACATGATCCAAAGCATCGCCGCGCTGACGGGCTGCCTGAACAAAAATTTTAAGATTCTCAAGTATTTTGTCCTGGCCCGTAAAATCCTCAAATGAAAGCGGACGCAGTGCCCGATCAATTTCCTTCTCTGTGTTGGACTGATTTTCTTTATCTCCTGATAGATAATCCTGGCGCATGGTTTTTTATTAGGCAATTAGAGATTTCTCCCCGCTGCATTTGGCCTGAGAATAATCTTTAAAACTGAGATTCCTGAGTCCCGTTTTAGATATCTCTTTTACTATATTGATACGAAAGCTAATAAGCTCAAAACGCAAATTTTGTGCTTTGGTATTATAAGGGCCAAAATAAACGGTTGATTCAAAAATAGCCGTTTTAATTCGCAAAACCGAAAGTTATCGGATCACCATGACAGATCCGCGTTTCACGACCGGTGCCCTTTCGGGATAATATAGCGCTTCGTAGGAAATTACATATGGGTAAACACCCGGCTGGACTTTAAGGCCTTTATAGGATCCATCCCATCGGCCTTCAATGTCGTTGGTAGCGTATATCACTTCGCCCCAGCGATTGTATATTTTCATGCTAAAATTTGAATAATAAGCTCCGAATACATCCAGGGTCTCGTTGGGAGCTTTCCCATCGGGTGTAAATGCGTCGGGTATGAAGAACCTCGGCTCGCATTTGTCGATTACCTGGGTCGTTGCCTGTGTCACGCATCCGAAGTCATTGGAGGCTATGACGGAGTAAGATCCTTCTTTGTTAACCGTAATGGTCCTGGTAGTATCTCCCGAGGGAACCCATTCATAGTATAGCTTCCCTACCCCGGCTGCATCCAGGGTGACGGAGTTGCCATCGGGTATACAAATGACATTTTCTGGTAATAAATTTAACACAGGTGATGGCCTTTCACCTACACTGAGCGTATCACCGTTATAGCAATCGTTGGCGTCTTTAACCTGAACAAAATAGACTCCAGGCGTTCTCACAGTGATTGACCTGGTAGTTTCACCACTGCTCCATGCAAATTCACGCCAGGCGGGTCCATTGGCAAAAAGCACAATGGAGCTATCCCGGCACATCGTCGTATCTGGTCCAAGGGTAAAGGCGGGCGGCCTTCGGAGAAATACATTAATCGTGTCCGCAGAAATACAGTCGGCTCTTGGACCATTATAAGCCACAGCTATAAAAGTACCTGGTGTTGTAACCTGTAAAGTTCTCTCACGACCGATAATTCTACCTTGCCTGAACCAGGCGTATTTCTCAGCCTCTATTTTCATATCCAGAAGAATGCTGGTTCTGCAAGAATCTACGAAATCTGGCAGATCTGGCTTGGGAGGTGTGGCATAAATGGTGATCGTATCGGTCGTAACCATTGTGGTACACTCATTCATTTGCCTTAAGGTAACTGCATATTTGCCAGGCTCTGTGTACGTGTATGTAGCTTGTTGCTGCTGTTCCGAAGGGGCAGTGAAACTGCCGTTTCCTAGGAAATCCCACGAATAGGTGTCCTTCTTTGGGTCACAAATGGGCCCGGCCTCAAAGGTGGTAGGTTCATTGGTGCAGAACCCATCTGCCTGAAAGCCAGGACCTGACGCCTCCTGACTAAAATCCTGTACCATATTAGGCAATCCCAGCTGAGATTTTTTCCCGCCCAGGCTTACACCTTCCCGTTCGTATTCAACAGTCAGCAGCGAATTGCCGTCAGGCTCACCTATCACCGCAAGGTAATCACTGCCTTCAATAGCCATGTATATTTTTCCATCCGAGGCAAATTGCAGAGCCCCGAACTTCTGCGTTGCTGAACTATCTATAGTTATCGCCGACTCGGTCAGCAGGCTGTCCGGGAAGGTAAGGTCATATTGTTTCAAATAGGAATTACCGCCATTTTCCCCCTGAAATGAAATGTACATTTTTTCGCCGTCGGGTGAGAACTCAATGCCGTAGGCTTTGGGAGGGGCGGGGCCCAGATCGATGGTTTTATCGTAGGTCAGTGTCCCCGTGGAATCATTGAAATTGAAGAGCTCCACATAATTTTGTGGTGGACCCGGGATCACTACGGCCAGTTTCCGTTGTCCCGTTAATGTATCAGGAGCGGAGAATTTCATGTATCCTTCGGCTTCATTCGGCGAGTCATGTGCCATACCAAGTTCGGGTGCACTGGTCTCAACAAGTCCGCCTGTGGTGGCATGAAAAATACGGAATTTATTGGTTCCATAATCATGTGATATCACCCAATACGTGCTGTCACGGTTATTTCTGACGGAAGCTATACGTTCCGTGGTGGGTTGCTGCAAGGTGGTATTCTGAGCTATGATGGCACCTTTGCCATTATTGAGCCGCATATCCACCGTGCTCACTGTCAATAGTTTTTCGCCATTGATGTCGGACGTGGTAAATATATTGAACAAGTATTCACAGCCTTTACACGTAGGTTGCGGGACAATCAAAACAGATTGAGTGGACGCTCCGTCACCCTTGAGCGGCTGACAATTGGTAACTCTGCATTCCATCTCAACCCCATCTTTGTCAAAGACCTTTATACCGTCAGAATAAAAGAGCAGAATACCTTTGGAGTTGGCAATGGCCGAGGTTCCTTCAGGGGTATTGATTTTTCCATCGGTGATCGGAGTGGGAGGGTTATTTGAAAAGTCAAGACCGGCGTTTCCTCCAAAAAACCACTTTGAGCCTTCCTGGGCAGCGGGTTCCATACATATTTTAACATTGACCCGATCCTGTATTTTGCAGCCATTGGGAAGAATGACTTCAACAGAATAACATCCTGAACTATCCACTTCCAGTGTCTGGGTAGTGTCACCTTTTGGATACCATATGTATTTTGCCCCTTCCGGGGCACCATCGGGATATGGATCCAGCGTAATTTTCTGATCAGGACAAATCGTCGTATCCGTCTTCCATTGCTGAAAAGTGGGCGGTAATTCCCCGATCTGGACGAGCTGATTTACGGTTTCGGTGGATCCATTCTGCAACGTGCGGATCAACGTTACTGAGTAAGCGCCTGGAGTGCCGTAGGAATGCTGCGGATTTTTGCGGGCATCAGTACCGCCGTCACCAAAGCTCCACTGCCAACCCACGGCTGTACTCACCGGGTCTCGGAAAGTTGTGGAGTCGTCCAGGCAAGCCTGGTTCTGCATGCATTGTCCCGTGACTAAAAAGGGAGTCTGCCCTTTCACAAATCCCGCCGTTAGAAGGAGGAGAATGGAAAGGAGATAAATTTTTTGCCGATATATATTATAAAATGGACTCATGTTTCGTTACTATTGCATTCACCCCTACCACGTCACTTTGGGCATTTCTGATACCCGACTATTCTAACGAAAATTAAATATTAAAATTTTGTGTGGTAAATTGATTAAAACCACTCTTCTTTGAGTTTTAATACGCAATGTGACAATAATTTGTGAATTATATTTTGTAATTTTTTAGTCCTTTTAAAATTCTTCCGAATTACTGGGGACAATGGGAAACTTTTATGAACAAGCGTGTACTTCTTGTATTGGTATTGACACTGATCTGCCTTAAAGGTTGGAGCCAGGATCCGCAATTTTCGCAGTTTTATGCGAATCCTCTGTACCTGAACCCGGCCCTGGCGGGGGGCGCACTGGCACCTCGGGTGACTGTCAATTACCGCAATCAATGGCCTGCACTTTCTGCTAATTTTGTTACAACAAGCTTCGGAGGAGATATATTTTTACCCAATTATAACAGCGGTCTTGGTGTGCTTGTTACCATGGACAGCCAGGGGCTGGGTAATTTGAAATCCACGGATGTTGCATTCCAATATTCTTATCAGGTCATGTTGAACGATGTTACCTCTCTGAGGTTGGGAATTCAGGGCGGGCTGGCTTCGCGTACCTTGGATTACTTTGGCCTTACCTTCGGAGACCAGTTCACTAATAACGGACCAACCGGGCAACCGTCCAATGACCCATTTGCCGACGGGGGACCTAACGTTTTTTATGCGGATTTTGGAAGTGGACTGATGGTCTATTCAGACTGGTATTGGGCCGGTCTTTCAGCACACCATATCAATCGTCCTGATCAGTCTTTTTCCGGGCAGGATGCGCGGCTGCCGATGAAAACGAGTTTTCAGGCTGGATTGCGTATCCCGTTTGCAGGATATACTTTTTTGGGCAATGAAATTGATAAGGAAAAAACAATCTCTCCCGCCATTATGTACAAAAAACAAGGTAAATACGATCAGTTCGATGCGGGCTTGTATATGACCCTCGAACCACTGGTACTGGGAGCCTGGTACAGAGGTATTCCATTTAAAAGGTATGCCCCGGGTATCAATAACCACGAGTCTCTTATTTTCCTTGCCGGATTCCGTCAGGAAAAATTCTCTATCGGATACAGCTACGATCTTACCATTTCAACCCTCGGTGTAGGAAGCGGAGGTGCGCACGAAATATCCCTTTCTTATATTTTCCCACCGGTTGATCCCAAAATCAAAAGAACCAAAAGAAGCAAGAAGCAACTGTCTTGTCCTAAATTCTAACTTTTGCTACTAAAAATTTGGCGGTAGGCGGGCTAAGGGTAATTAGGAATGTTGTAAGTCTTTAACTTTACAGATTAGTTAAACATAATTACGTTCCAATACATGAAATCGCGTCAGCAAATCAAATTTCTTCTAGGCATCGCATTATTATTTGTCATGCTCAATGTTTCGGCCGCTCCTCCCAAAAGGGAATTTTACGAGATAAAAATATATCATCTAAAAAATGCAGATCAGGAATCCAGGGTTGAAAAATATCTGAAAGATGCCTATTTGCCTGCACTACACCGTGCTGGCATCAAAGATGTAGGCGTTTTCAAGCCCGTTCCCACGGATACCTCCGCTGGTAAATTGATTTATGTATTTACGCCCTTGTCTTCAATGGATCAGCTGTTGACGCTGCCAAAGGCCCTCGACAAAGATGCCGCATATTTGTCATCCGGTAAGGATTACATCGATGCAGTTTACAAGTCTCCGCCTTACATACGTTTTGAATCCATCATTTTACAGGCATTTACAGGAATGCCGGTGCACAAAAAGTCTAAAGTGGAGGGGCCCAAAAGCAGTCGTATTTATGAGCTCAGGAGTTACGAGGGGCATACGGAGAAGATATATCAGAATAAAGTAAAGATGTTTAATCAGGGTGGAGAGGTGCCATTGTTTGAGCGTTTAGGTTTTAATGCAGTGTTTTATGCGGAGGTTATTGCCGGTAGTCACATGCCAAACCTGATGTACATGACTACGTTTTCTGATAAAGCATCGCGGGACGCGCACTGGAAATCGTTTTCAGAGGACGCGGAATGGGGTAAATTAAAAACCAATCCCGAGTATCAGAACAACGTTTCAAAAAATACAAGTTTCTTCCTGTATCCGACAGAGTATTCAGATATATAATTCTTGGGAACTGTAGTTGACATTTTGCGGGCTCCGTTGACTAAATGCATGAGCTAAGCCAAAATACATTTCATCTTCTTCATTAAACCTAGTTATGAAGGCGGCTATTCTAAAAAGTATTAACGGACCTCTTTGTATAGACGAGGTGGAAGTGCCTGAGGCCGGCATTGGAGAGGTAGTGGTTCAGCTTAAAGCGGCATCATTAAACCATCGTGATGTCTGGATTCAAAAGGGACTTTATCCTAAAATTACAACGCCGGTCATTCCAGGTTCTGACGGGGCGGGCGTAGTGAGTGCCTTGGGCGAAAACGTGGATAAAGCCTGGCTAGGAAAGGAGGTCATCATTAATCCATCTCAAAACTGGGGTTCCAATCCTGACTTTTACAGCGACGCGCACACCATTCTCGGGCTGCCTGAGAACGGTACTTTTGCAGAATATGTCAAGGTGGAAGCCCGGTATCTGGCTGAAAAGCCATCTCATCTTACATTTGAACAGGCGGCAACGCTTCCTCTTGGCGGATTAACAGCCTGGAGAGCCTTGATGACCAGAGGGCGTTTTACCCCCAATGACAAGGTTTTAGTTACGGGTACAGGAGGTGGCGTTGCATTGCTTGCGGTCCAGTTTGCTGTTGTGGCGGGTGCGGAGGTATGGGTTACCTCGGGATCTGATGATAAGATAAGCAGGGCAATAGAACTGGGAGCCAAGGGAGGTGTCAATTATAAAATACCTACCTGGTATCGGGATCTGCTTGTCAAAGCAAAAGGGCCTAAAATCGGCTATTTCAATATAATCATCGACAGTGCCGGAGGCCCAGGCTTTGCACGGCTGACCGACATCGCCGCACCGGGTGCCCGGATTTGTTTTTACGGAGGCGGTACTGGTAACATTACGGATATAGTTCCAGCTAAGGTATTTTTTAAACAATTGAATATTCTCGGAACGACCATGGGAACCGAGGAGGAATTTTCGGATATGATATCCTTTGTAGAAAGGCACACCATAGAACCCGTTATTGCCGAAACATTCCCTCTTGCAGAGGCAGAGGCCGCATTGAGATATCTCGACTCAGGCCAGCAATTTGGGAAAGTCGTTCTAAAAATAGAGTAAAAGGCAGGCTTTACCTGTCCGCAGTTTCGTATTGAGCGGACAGGCAAAGTTTATTTTCTGATCGCTTCGATGGCCCCCCGGACACTTCCGTGTTCATTAAGCAGAGATTCAGCCTCATCAGGCGATACGCCTAATTCATCTATGATCATGTGAATGGCTCTGTTCACAAGCTTTTCATTCGTCATCTGCATATCGATCATTTTGTTTCCTTTTACTTTCCCAAGCCGTATCATGACAGCCGTTGAGATCATATTCAATACCAGTTTTTGGGCTGTTCCGGATTTCATACGTGTACTCCCGGTCAAAAATTCAGGTCCTACCACCACTTCAACCGGATATTCGCAAGCCTTGGCTACAGGTGAGCCCTCGTTGCAAACCACACATCCGGTGAGTAAACCCGCTTCGCGTGCTTCGTTAAGGCCGCCGATTACATAAGGCGTTCTTCCTGAGGCGGCTAATCCGATCAGCGTGTCGTTTTCTTTGATTTCATAGGGTGCAAGATCAAGCCAGGCCTGCTTCCAGTCGTCTTCTGCATTTTCTACCGCTTTGCGTATGGCCGTATCTCCTCCGGCTATGATGCCCACGACAAGGTCAAAAGGAACGCCAAACGTTGGAGGGCATTCGGAAGCGTCCACCACGCCCAGCCTGCCGCTTGTACCAGCACCGATATAAAACAGCCGGCCACCCTTCTTCATTCTTATAACAATCTGTTCAACAAGTGCTTCTACCTGAGGGATCGACTTCTTTACGGCCAGCGGGACGGTTTGGTCTTCCTTATTTATAGCATCTAAAATGGCCTGAACCGGCATTTGTTCCAGGTGATTGTAATGGGATGGAGATTCTGTGGTTAGCATAAATTTGGTGTTTTTACGAGTTCAAAATTAATTCTTTTCTCATTACCATCCTTTTCCCAATATAAATTTTGTATTAATCAAAGATTTTTAGCAAAAAATTATCTCAAAATTTGGAAAATAAAAAGATAGACTTCTAATTTGTATTGTAATTCAAAAATCAGCGAATTTTCGCTAAAATTATATTTTACGTTTTTTAAGCGATGCAATTTAACACTTACCTCTCAGTCCTACTAACGGTCACGCTCTGGCGTGAGTGAGACGGTAATAGATCATATACCAACACCTCACTCACCAGACTGAGTGGGGTGTTTTCAATTTACAATTATTCATCCATGGCAACAGAACTTAACAAATTTTCAAAAACCCTTACACAGGAAGTTACCAACCCCGCAGCGCAGGCTATGCTGTACGGTATTGGATTGAAAGAGGCTGATATGGAAAAGCCTCAGATTGGCATCGCCAGTACAGGTTATGAGGGAAATACATGTAATATGCACCTGAACGGCCTCGCCGTTTATGTGAAGCAGGGTGTGCAGGCAAATAATGACATGATCGGCCTTATTTTCAATACGATCGGGGTATCCGATGGTATGACAAACGGAAATGACGGCATGCGTTATTCGCTTCCAAGTCGTGATATTATTGCGGACTCCATAGAGACGGTCGTGGCGGCTCAGTGGTACGATGGCGTAATTGCCGTTGTAGGTTGCGACAAAAACATGCCCGGGGCAGTGATGGCCATGGCACGTCTGGATCGCCCGGCGATCATGGTTTATGGTGGGACGATCCGTTCGGGTCACTATAAAGGTCAAAAACTGGATATCGTTTCGGCTTTCGAAGCTTTGGGAAAAAAGTTTGCTAACAATATTTCCGACGAAGATTATAAAGGCGTAATTCAAAACGCAATTCCCGGGCAGGGCGCTTGTGGTGGCATGTATACGGCCAACACAATGGCTGCTTCCATTGAAGCAATGGGGCTTAGCTTACCCTTCAGCAGCAGCTATCCTGCGACACACGCCGGCAAACAGGAGGAGTGCAAAAAAATAGGGGTCGCGATGAAACGCCTGTTGGAACTGAACATTACACCTCGAGATATCATTACCAAAAAATCGCTTGAAAATGCACTCACCGTGGTGATGGCACTGGGTGGTTCCACAAATGCAGCTTTGCACTTTTTGGCGATAGCCCGGGCCGCAGATTTGCCGCTGACTTTGGATGACATCCAGGAAATATCTAATCGCGTGCCGTTTATCGCGGATTTAAAACCAAGTGGAAAATATTACATGGAGGACATCCTGGAAATCGGTGGTGTTCCGGCTGTGATGAAATATTTGTACGGAAAAGGGTTGATTCACGGTGAATGTCTGACGGTGACAGGCCGAACTCTGGCTGAGGATCTTGCTGAAGCGCCTGATCTGAATTTCGAAACACAAAAGATTATTTTCCCATTAGAGGCGCCAATAAAATCATCTGGCCACATTCAGGTCTTGTACGGTAACCTGGCTCCTCAGGGATCTGTGGCTAAAATCACGGGTAAAGAAGGTTTAACCTTTGATGGCGAGGCCAAAATTTGTGAGCATGAAACAGAAATCATTACCATGCTCGCGCAGGGTGAAATAAAAGAAGGGCATGTTGTTGTGATCCGTAATTCGGGCCCAAAAGGAGGACCTGGCATGTCGGAAATGTTAAAACCAACTTCTGCAGTAATGGGTGCGGGATTGGGAGACAAAATTGCACTGATCACAGACGGTCGCTTTTCAGGAGGAACCCATGGATTTGTCGTGGGACATATTACACCGGAAGCGTTTGATGGCGGACCCATCGCGCTTGTAAAAGATGGTGATCGTATCACGATTGATGCCAATACACGCCAGCTCACGGTTCATATTTCTGACGAAGAAATGGCATTACGCAAGGCAGCCTGGGTGCAACCTGAGCCTCGTTTTACAAAAGGGATGCTGGGAAGATACATTCGTACGGTGAAGTCGGCAAGCGAAGGTTGTGTAACTGATGAAGCTTAACAAATAATGGAAAAAGGGCAATTCAAATTGGACAGAACAGCTTTTCATGCAGGATCGCATGAGGAAACTGAAATATATTATGCTAAAAATCAGCCAAAAACTTCCAGATCAAGATTGATGGCGGCCAATTATCTTAATAGTATTGCCTTCCAATTTGACCTAAATAATCCTCCAAAAATGGATAAAAATGCCTTTTCAATGCGAAAACATCAATTGTAATGGCAAATATTTTCAACAGTGACTTCCAGGACTTCTTGCAAGCTTTAAATGAATTTCATGTTGAATATATTTTAGTAGGAGGTTATTCAGTCATTCTTCATGGCTATTCCCGAACGACCGGTGATATGGACATTTGGGTAAAAAAGTCAAAGGAGAATTATTCAAAAATTGGACTAGCGTTTAGTCGATTTGGAATGCCCATGTTTGATATGACAGAGGAAAACTTTTTGAACAACCCTGCCTTTGATGTTTTCACTTATGGAAGAGCACCAGTGTCCATTGACATAATTACAAAATTGAAAGGCCTCGAATTTGAGAATGCCTTTGATAATGCGTCAGACCACATTGTTGACGATTTAACAATTAGACTGATTAATTACAGAGACCTGATTACGGCGAAAAAAGCCGCCGGAAGACCCAGAGATATTAACGATATTGAAAATCTAGAAAATTCATCCGACTAAATAGAAAAGGTCATGGAATTTAATGAAAACCAAACACAAGCAGCTGTAATAGCTGAGCAGCCGGCTCCGGTTGCCACTCCAGAACTGATCAATGGTTCTCATGCAGTCATCCGGTCACTGATCGCTGAAGGCGTTGGAACAATTTTTGGCTATCCGGGTGGAGCAATTATGCCCGTTTATGATGCGATTTACGATTATCAGGATCAGGTCAATCACATTCTGGTACGTCATGAACAGGGCGCTGCCCATGCCGCTGAAGGCTTTGCACGTATCACAGGGGAAGTGGGTGTATGCTTGGTTACCTCCGGGCCAGGCGCGACTAATCTGGTAACTGGCATAGCAGATGCGATCATCGACTCAACGCCCATGGTATGCATAGTTGGCCAGGTTGCTTCGCACCTGCTTGGTACAGATGCTTTTCAGGAAACGGATGTCATGGGTATTACCATTCCCATTACGAAATGGAATTATCAGATTACCAATGCAGACGAAATTCCTGAAATAATTGCTAAGGCCTTTTATATAGCCAAGTCGGGTCGCCCGGGTCCTGTATTGATTGATATTACCAAGGATGCACAGCAAAAATTGATGACCAAACCTTTTGCTCACAAAAAGTGTGAAAAGTTGGTAAGTTATCATCCACGTATATCCCCGAAGGAGGATCAGGTGGAAGCAGCAGCGAAACTGATCAATGCGGCTAAGCGCCCATTTCTGTTTTTTGGACACGGCGTTCAGATCGCTCATGCTGAGCAGGAGTTGCTACAGTTCCTGGAAAAAACAGATGTCCCTGCCGCATCCACACTTTTAGGACTTTCTTCGGTCTCGGTGGATCATCCCAATTACGTAGGTTGGCTCGGAATGCACGGGAACTACGGAACCAATGTACTTACCAACCAATGTGATTTGATTATTGCGGTTGGAATGCGTTTTGATGATCGGGTTACGGGCGATTTGAGCCGATATGCCAAGCAGGCGAAGGTGGTTCACATTGAAATTGATCCGGCGGAAATCGATAAAATCGTAAAAGCGGAAGCGCCTGTGGTTGGTGACGCGAAGATTGCCTTACAGATGTTGCTGCCACTGGTTTCTGAAAATAACCACGAATTATGGAGGGGCGAGTTCAAAAAGTACGACAAGATCGAAGACGAGAAGATCACGCATCCTGAGCTGGCTCCGTCGACAGAGAAAATAAAAATGGCGGAAGTGATCCGCACCTTGTCCAACAAAACAAAAGGAGAGGCGATTATTGTGGCTGATGTGGGCCAGCATCAGATGATGACGGCGAGGTATTATGAGTTCAAGAAGCCAAGTTCTTTTATTACTTCCGGTGGATTGGGTACAATGGGTTATGCATTGCCGGCAGCTTTTGGTGCTAAGGTAGGTGCGCCTGACCGTGAAGTGGTGGCAGTTATTGGTGATGGCTGCTTCCAGATGACCATTCAGGAACTGGGAACCATTGCACAAAGTGGCTTACCTGTAAAAATCATTATTCTGAATAATAATTTCCTGGGAATGGTGCGGCAATGGCAGCAACTTTTCCACGCGAAGCGCTATTCGTTTGTTGAATTACAAAATCCGGATTTCATTACAATCGCAAAAGGTTTTGGGATCAACGGGCATACCTGCTCAGAACGTGCTAACCTGAACGACTCACTGGATACCATGCTGGCTTCGGATAAGCCTTATTTGCTGGAGGTACTCGTTGAAAAGGAGGAAAATGTATTTCCAATGGTGCCCACCGGCGCTTGCGTTGCAGATATCAGACTAGAATAAGGAGGTGAAAACAAGTGCTTCCGAACTGCCGGTGGCGCATGTGAATTGCCATTTAAACCTGGAAATTATTAGAAATTATGACAGCATACACCATTTGCGTTTTTACTGAAAATACGATTGGGATATTAAATAAAATCACAACAATCCTGACGCGCCGGCGGATTAATATTGAAAGTTTAACTGTATCGGAAACGGAGCGTAAAGGAATTTCGCGCTTCACGATTGTGATCCGTCACGAATCCCGGGAAGCGGTTGAAAAGCTGGTGAGACAGATCAGAAAGGTGATCGAAGTACTCGCCGTGTTTGGTTATCTGAATGAAGATATTGCCTTTAACGAAATCGCTTTGTTCAAAATATCAACCCCGATAGATGCGAAACCTATTGATATAGAGACCATTAATAAAGTACACAAAGCATGGGTGGTTTACTGGCATCTGACGTATGTGATTATTCAAAAGACAGGTAGTGAAGAAGAGATTTTTGCCTTTTTTGATTACATCAAACCACACGGGATTCTTGAATTTGTAAGGTCGGGCAGGGTGGCCGTCAGCAAATCGCCGAATACACTGGTGGATTACCTTCCTGAGGCCGAGTGGGAGTATTACCAATAGAGGTTAATGAAAGTTATTAACTTCGCGCAAAATTTCAATTGGACCTTATCACGTTCTAATGGCTTACAGTATCAAAAATTGGTTGGCTGGTATTTTGATTTTATTACCTGTCATTCTGTTTTTCGTAACGGTAAATTACCTGGTAGTAAATGTTCCTTTTCAGGATGATTTCGACGGTCTGCTGGAACCGACCGTTGCGCTGTCAAAAGGGAACCATTCCGTTGGTGAGGTCTGGAAAATACTATCTACCCAGGACGATGAGCGAAGGATCGTGATGAACCGCGTTGTCGCATACTCGGTTTATTCCTTGTTTGGTGATCTGGATCTTAGAAAGCACATTTTTGCAGGAACATCAACGCTCCTGATATTTTTGGCGTTTTTATTTCAGTGGTTCAGAAAACAGAATTTGTCCCTTTTCTATTTGGTGCCAATTCCCTTTGTTCTTTTTAATATTCAGTTTTTTGATGCGGTTTTTTGGGCCAATATTCCAGTGCAGCAAATTGGTGTTTTCGTCTGGGCGTTCGCATCGCTTTACTTTTTGAATAGTCCGAAGCGTTATCACTTGGGCGTCAGTATTATTTTCGCCATCCTGTCCCTGTACTCCGATGTGACTGGTTTTCTATTGCTACCGGCAGGCGTGATTCTGCTTGGGTTGCAAAAAAAATGGAAGCAGGCAGCAATTTGGTCAGGTGTATTTGGAATCGCCGTGGCCTATTATTTTTACGGATTAGAAGTTCCTGCATACCGGCCATCATTTGCCAGTAATCTTGTGCATCCGGTAAACCTTGTGGGTATGTATGTGGCCATGCATGGGCTATGGCTTGATCCCGGTTCTGGTGTGAATTTTAATGTGCGTATTGCCATTGCCCTGATCACAGGCTTTATTCTGATCATCTGGGTTTTTCGTGCTTTCGTGCTCACGGCAGTGAAAGTATGGACGAATAAGAAAGCGCTTTCGCAAAGCGAGTCGTTCGTTTGGGGTGGAATATTATTTCTTTCCGCCACATTTCTCATATTTGTGCTTGGCCGGGCTTCGGAAGGGTTTGGAGCCATCTTTATTACTCGTTATCATCTTCTATATCTTTTTTGGGCCGTTTTTTGCTACATGCTTTTTTTAAGCGGCGGAACAGTTGGCATACTGAACAACAACTATTTCAAGCCTGCGGTAATTATAGCGTCGGTAATTTACTGCTTCTCGGCGTACCTGGTTTATTGGGGTGACATGGATTATTTTAGAAAAGTGTTACTTACCGACGCCTACGAGTGGAAGCACAATCGTGCCATTCCGTCAACACCCATTTATCAGACCCCAAGGATCAAAAAAGTGGTGGACGATATCTATGAGGGGGCTTACAACAGTGGCGTTTACATTGGCCCTGATTATCAGTTTGAAGATTTATTTAATGCAGAAGTCCGGGGAAAAACGGAGGTGAAGATTTCAAGCGATCCTGGTTCTCTGGTGGTGAACATTCCCGGCTTGCAGCGATCGAAGGGGAAAGATGATGGTATTTATGTCATCCTTAAGTCTGATAAGGAAACGCATATTTTCCCTACCAGGCACGGACGGCGCGCTGCACACCGGATGCTGCTGAGCGGACAATATTATTATCCTGGTGCCACGTCTGAAATCATTTCGAAGGCTTATCTCAAATCCCCGTCGTTAAGTGTAGAGATTGGGGTGAAAGAGGGAGCAGAAAGTTATCGTTTACTTACCAATCAGCAAGTAAACCTCTGATAATGTGATTTTAAGTAGAATAAGTTTTAATTTCGTATTTCAATTTCATAACTAATATTTTAAACAAAAATGGCAAAGTTAAATTTCGGTGGTGTTGAAGAAGAAGTAGTAACCCGTGAAGAATTTCCTCTTGAAAAAGCACGTGAAGTACTTTCTAACGAAACCATCGCTGTTATAGGTTACGGCGTACAAGGTCCGGGCCAAAGTCTGAACATGCGTGACAATGGTTTCAACGTAATCGTTGGTCAGCGTAAAGGTGGAAAATCGTGGGATAAGGCCGTTGCTGACGGGTGGGTTCCTGGTGAAACACTATTTGAACTGGAAGAAGCATTGGCAAAAGGAACTATCATTTGCTATCTTCTTTCCGATGCAGCACAAATTGAGCTTTGGCCTACTGTTAAAGCTAATCTTACCCCAGGAAAATCGCTTTATTTCTCACACGGATTTGGTGTCACTTATAAGGATCAAACAGGTATAGTTCCTCCTGCTGACGTCGATGTATATCTTGTAGCGCCAAAGGGATCAGGAACTTCGCTTCGTCGCTTGTTCGTAGAAGGAAAAGGGTTGAACTCTTCTTTCGCTGTGTTCCAGGATGCAACGGGCAAGGCACGTGAAAAATGTATTGCAATGGGTATCGGTGTAGGTTCAGGTTATTTGTTCGAAACGGATTTCTACCGTGAAGTAACATCTGACCTTACAGGTGAGCGTGGAACTTTGATGGGTGCTATTCAGGGTATATTTGCTGCTCAATATGAAGTACTTCGTTCAAACGGACACTCTCCATCAGAAGCTTTCAATGAAACAGTTGAAGAATTAACGCAATCGTTGATGCCGCTTGTTGCTGAAAACGGCATGGACTGGATGTATGCCAACTGCTCTACAACAGCACAACGTGGTGCTTTGGACTGGTGGAAACCTTTCCGTGACGCTACCAAGCCTGTTTTCGAACAACTTTACAACTCTGTAAAATCAGGGGAACAAGCTACCATTTCTATCACCCGTAACTCACAGCCTGACTACCGTGTGAAACTGGAAGTCGAACTGGCTGAGCTTCGCGATTCAGAAATGTGGAGAGCTGGTAAAACTGTACGTAGCCTGCGTCCTGAGAATAACTAGTTTTAAAAACTATCTCGATATACATGTACCCCTGAGCTTTTGGTTTAGGGGTACTTTTGTTATAAAACCAAAGGTTTAGCCTACCACTGAATATGGAAATTGTTGACGATCCTGACATAGAAATATTATGTTCGGTTCAAAAAATTGGCAACACAGAAGAAATGCTCAAAAGGCATATATCGGCCAGGTCAGAAGATCTTATTCTAAATCAATGTCAAACCTTAAAACAGATCTTTGTAAACAATTAGCTTGTTTGTTGTCAGAAGCAGTTGGAGCCAGGGTTGAGATTGCAGTCTGATTCAAAAATCATATATTTGATAAGTAAAAAAGACACAGGAATATGAAGGAGATTGTTTTTTTGATCAATGAAGCCGAAGAAGGCGGGTTTACAGCAAGAGCTTTGGGAGAGTCTATTTTTACAGATGCTGAAACTATGGATGAACTGAAAAAGAATATTCAGGAAGCCATTGAATGTCATTTTGATAATCCCTTAGACAAACCAAAGGTTGCTCATCTTCATTTCGTTAAAGACGAAATTTTGGCGATTGTATGATGGTTCCAAGCGATCTCTCAGGAAGAGATCTTCTCAAACTCTGCTATAAACATTTCGGATATGAAAAAACCAGACAGGTAGGTAGTCACATTCGTGCTACAACTACCATTAACGGTCAGCATCACATTACCATTCCTGATCACAAGCCAATAAAAACAAGTACTTTACGAGGCATCGTCAAAGATATTGCGGAACATTTTGGGAAAGATCCTAAGTACATTTCGGAAGTACTCTTTGGATGATTAATGTCCCTTTCAATTATAATTTGATGACCACTCCACTTCACTCCGCTCCCACTCTCGACAATATTTTCCTCGCCGCCGAACGGCTTCGTGGAATCATAAATCATACTCCGTTACTTTACAACGCACACTTGTCCGAACAGTACGAGGCCAATATTTACCTGAAAAGGGAAGATTTGCAGACCGTCCGTTCTTATAAAATCCGAGGTGCCTATAACAAAATGGCCAGTATCGGCGCCGAGGCTCTGGCCGGTGGAGTTGTGTGTGCAAGCGCCGGAAATCATGCGCAGGGCGTTGCTTATGCATGTCGGAAAATGCAGGTAAAAGGTGCGATTTTCATGCCCACGACCACTCCGGCTCAAAAAGTAAAACAAGTAAGGCTTTTTGGGAAAGAATGGGTGGATGTGCTTCTGGTAGGAGACACTTACGACGATGCCTACCACGCTTCGGTAGTGTATCAAAAAGCCAACAATGCCACTTTCGTTCATCCTTTTGATGATCTTCAGGTCATTGAAGGACAGGGTACCGTTGGTTTGGAAATCTTTAAAGACGCCGATTTCAAAATCGATTACATGCTCATGGCCATTGGCGGAGGTGGATTGGCTTCAGGAATTTCGACGGTTTTCAAACAGCTTGGATATTCCGGAGCAAAGAGAGCCACTTATTCCGGACAACTTGAGCCAGTAATTCCGGGAACTTGAGCCACTTTATCGGAAGGTTTTTACAGCTATTCCGGCAACTTGCGCCAATCGGGACTACTGACATTCCGGCATAATTGAGCCACTTGTGATTGCTCTTCAAAGTTATTCCGGGAAAGTGAGCCAGTTGTATTTTGGTATTGAAGTAATTATAACCACCATCTTTTGTGAAAAACAAAAGCAACGGATGGCAAACAAAGTTACTTCAATGCAGACACTGCGCATGATCATACAGTTGCTGGATCGGAATCTTTCCGAACGTAAAATATCCAGGCAACTTAATCTTTCCCGTAACACGGTTAAATATTATCGTGAACGCTTACTTCAGAGCACGCACAGCTTCAAGGAACTTCAAGCCCTTAACGATGCAGGCTTGTCTGCCATTCTATATTCTGGTACACCCTCGGTGCAGGATGAAGACCAGCGGAAGGAAGATTTTCGCCAGCAAGTACCTTATTTTCTTTCAGAGCTTAAACGTACCGGTGTCACGCGCCAACTTCTCTGGGAGGAATATTTTGACAAACATCCTGCGGGATACCGTTATTCCCAATTTTGCTATCAACTTAACGAACTCGGTAAAGTTCTACAGCCAAGTTTCCATGCGACTTACAAGGCGGGTGAGGTTGTCATGGTGGACTTTGCGGGCAGCATGATGCACTATTTCGACAAGTCCACCGGTGAACAAATAAGTTGCCCGGTACTGGTTTGTGTGCTTCCTTTCAGCAATTTAACTTATGTTGAAGCGCTGCCTAATGCCAGGCTTCCTTATTTGTTGGCTGCTTTGAATAACTGCCTTCGGTATTTTAAAGGCGCCCCATTGTCTCTGAAGACCGACAACATGAAACAGGTGGTCCAAAAGGTCAATCGCTACGAACCGACCTTTACAGATCTTATGCAGCAATGGGCGTTGCATAACAACATGGATTTGGTTGCCGCAAGGCCATATAGACCTAAAGATAAAGCGCCGGCAGAAGGTCACGTAAAAATTGCCTATCAGCGCATTTACGCTCCCTTACGGGATCGTATTTTCTGTAATATCGAGGAAGTTAACGCCGCTATACGAGATCAACTCGAGCTACATAATGACAAGAACTTCAAGGGAAAAAATTACAGCCGCCGCCAGCAGTTCAACGAACAGGAACAGCATTTACTTCAGCCGCTGGCAGACAATCCGTTTACCTTAAAGCACAGCACTTCTGCCAAAGTCCAGAAAAATTATCATGTCACCCTGGGAGAAGATTGGCACCATTACAGCGTGCCTTACCACTATATAGGCAAGCAGGTAAACATTATTTATGATACCCAGACGGTAGAGATCTTTCTTGATCATCAGCGTATTGCTGTTCATAAACGCTTCTATAATCAGCATGGTTATACTACGCTCAAAGAGCACATGCCAGAGAACCATCGTAGCTATTCACAGCAAAGGGGATGGGACAGTGATTACTTCCTGCGGTTAGCATCACAGATAGGACCATGCACACAGGGTTACATGGAAGGTGTTCTAAAAGGGCGGCAATTTACCGAACAAACATTTAATTCATGCCGTGGTATCCTGCGGCTTGGCAGCAGCTATGGTAATGACCGCCTCGAGTCAGCATGTCAAAGAGCACTACCCTCCGGTTCTTTTAGTTATAAAACACTAACGAAGATCCTGGCTAATAATCTTGACAAAGCTCCCCATTTTATGCAGACAACCTTATTCCAGACACCTGACCATGAAAACATTAGGGGAGCCGGAGCGTATGAATAAAACGCCCTTACGAATCAATTGCCTCACTTAAACAAAAATAACAATGAATACAAACAAGACCTGGGAAGAGTTAAGAGAACTAAAATTGCAAGGAATGGCGAGCCGGTATTCCGCCATTCTTGAACAGCCGTTACACCAGCAGCCTGAAGCGCATACAATGGTTGCCATGCTTACAGAGGCAGAATCAGAACAGCGAGTCCAGCAGCGCACCCAGATGTATCTAAAGCTTGCCAAACTGCGGTACAGCGCACATGTTGAACAGGTGAATTGCAAGCCTGAACGAGGACTTACGTCCGAGCAGTTAATCCGTTTAAGCGATTGCAGCTTTATCGAGAAGTCAGAAAACGTACTGATCACAGGCGCCACGGGATGTGGAAAATCCTATCTCGCCTGTGCACTCGGCAGGCAAGCCTGCGTAAAAGGCCATAAAGTACTTTATTACCCCATAAACAGGTTTATAGAGCAGCTTGCGTTGGCCAGGCTGGATGGAAGTTACTTAAAATGGCTCAATCAAATTGCACGAGTCAAACTCCTGATTCTCGATGACTTCGGCTTACAGCCGCTTAGCCACGACATCAAAATGGCCCTATTGCAAATACTCGAGGATCGATACGCTTCCGGATCAACAATTATAACCGCACAGATGCCCGTAGGAAACTGGCATGATTACATAAATGACCCAAGCCTGGCTGATGCGATATGTGACAGACTGACAGCAAACGCGCACAGAATAAATCTCGAAGGAGCTTCTTTGAGAAAGATAAAAAACAGCTAAATTTACAACACTTCAATTCCAAAAAAGAACTGGCTCACTTTCCCGGAACGCTGGCTCACTTTCGCCGGAATTTCCAAACAGCTCTCTCCTAAAACAAAATTGATTGGTGTGGAACCTGCGGGTTCACCCACCATGCAAGCCTCTATCGAAGCGGGTACCGTAGTTACTTTAGAGCATATCGACAAATTTGTAGATGGAGCGGCCGTTCGTCGTGCCGGAGATATTACTTTCGAAATATGCAGTAAAAGTCTGG
Source organism: Dyadobacter sp. 32 (assembly GCF_902506755.1). GTDB lineage: Bacteria > Bacteroidota > Bacteroidia > Cytophagales > Spirosomataceae > Dyadobacter. Next base: position 4,934,075 of record NZ_LR735258.1, read on the forward strand.
ATGATATTATTCTTATCCCCGAAGGGAAAGTTTGCTCTACCATTCTGCAGCTTTACAACGAAGAAGCCATCGTTGCCGAACCAGCCGGGGCGTTAACCGTCGCCGCTTTGGATTTTGTAAAAGATGAAATCAAAGGAAAAAACGTTGTCGCACTCATTAGCGGCGGCAATAATGACATTACCAGAACAGAGGAAATAAAGGAACGCTCGTTACTCTACGAAGGGCTTAAACATTATTTCATCATCCGTTTCCCACAACGCTCCGGCGCATTTCGCGAGTTTTTGAATGTACTTGGACCGAACGATGACATTGCAAGATTTGAATACGTCAAGAAAAACAACAAAGAACAAGGTCCGGCCCTTGTAGGAATTGAACTGAAATACCGCGAAGACTTTAAACATCTGATCTCTCGCATGGAGGAGCACAAGGTTGTTTACGAATATTTGAACGACCAGCAGGATTTGTTTCAGTTTCTGGTGTGACGCTTACCACCAGACGTCTTATTACTTTAAGATTCAAAATACTTATCTTAGTATTTTAATAGGCTTTTTACCCAAACGAGACAACTATGGTTCAGAACAAGCAACAGGTGTTTGAACTAATACAGAATCACAAGTCGGCGATTCAGCGACTTGGTGCAGAAAGATTAGGTCTTTTTGGCTCATTTGTCAGGGAGGAGCAGAAGGAAGCTAGTGATGTGGATTTTGTTGTGGAATTCGGTTCAGGCAAAAAAACGTTCAGAAACTTTATGAACCTTGCCGATTATCTTGAAACCTTATTGAATCGTAAAGTTGAACTTGTTACTTGGGAATCTCTTGCTTCCTTCGTTCAGAGAAACGTTAAAGAAGAAATTGAATATGTCTCCCTCACTGATTGAGTTTCTTCAACATATTGAAAATGAGTTAATTTTCATTGAGACACATACTTCATCAATTGAATATGATGACTTTATGAACAATGAGTTATTGCCGAAAGCAACTGTTCGGAGTTTTGAAATAATAGGTGAAGCCTGCAAAAAAATCCCCAATGAAATTCGATATAAATACCCTTTGTTTGATTGGCGGGGGTTTTCAGGTTTGAGAGATCGTCTGATTCATCATTACTGGGGTATAGACTATGAATTGTTATGGAACGCAATTCAGGAGGAAGTTCCATTCAATCGAATCTGGATAAGTTTGATAATTGAAAGAGAAAAGTAATTTCTTCCACCTCCGTTGCTACGCGTCCCCTCCGATATCAGCTCTTCCGAATTTGAATCTTTAAAGATTCAGGACATGACCTTTGTTGCCTATCGCAATGAGGTGTATCCGTCCAAATACGACGTTTTTTTCGAGGAACACGCCGTAATTGTCGTTTTGGAAGGAGAAAAAAAATTTACCAGCCCAACGCAGGAGGTGCATGTTGTGAAAGGTGATATTCTATTTGTTCAGAGGGGTTTTTATCTGATGTCGGAATCCATCAACGAATCCTACAAAAGCCTTGTTTTCTTTTTTGATGAAAAACTTTTGAAGGAATTCGTCGGTCTTCACCCTGAACTTTTTAATGCCGAAGAACCAACTGCAATTCTGGAAAACCCTATTCTGCTTCTCAAATCGGATGATAACTTTGAGAAATTCATACAATCTGTTTTCCCCTATTTTAAGTCAAGAACAGCCTTAAAGAATCATTTTCTTCGTCTAAAATTTCAGGAATTACTGCTTCATTTGCTTGAACTGGACGCTTCACAACAACTTCGGGCTATTCTGTACACTCTTTACAAAGGAGAAAAAGTAGATCTGTCATTCCTGATGAACAGCTACTACCTGAAGCCGTTAACACTGACCGAACTTGCCCGGTTATCCGGACGAAGCCTTTCGGGCTTTAAGCGAGATTTTCAGGAAGAATTCGACACCTCACCTGCATTCTGGCTCAAAAACAAAAGACTCGATTATGCTGATTTTCAGTTGAGAAACAGCACAAAAAACGTTTCTGAAATCAGCACAGAGATTGGTTATGAGAGTGTTTCTCATTTTATTAAAACGTATAAGGAGAAATTTGGGGTTACACCGAAGAGGCATGGGTGATGAGAAAATTTACTCGATCAGCATTTGTTGCAGCGCATCCTTCAACTGCGAGACTTCATTTTTGGATAGTTTTCCAATTCTAGATCCAATACGCACCTTATCAATAACCCGTATTTGATCCGTGGCAATGGATCCATTCTTACCGGACACGACACAGTCAATTCTCCACGGATAATTTTTGATGGTTGATGTGATGGGTACCACTATTACAGTCCGTACAAATTCATTCATTTCGTTTGGACTTGTTACCACGCAGGGCCTTGTTTTGGCAATTTCACTTCCCTGGGTAGGATCCAAGGAGATCCAATGTACGTCATATTGCTGGATCACCTTTACCATGTCCATTCTTCCTTGTCAAAATCATTAGGAATATCATGCATCAGAAGTGCATCATCACCTTCTGAACTCATGTGTTTTGCCGCTTCTGCCCATCCCTGTCGTGGTTCGGGCTTGATCACGATAGCTCCGTTGTCCACTTCAATCCGTAAGGTTGATTTCGCGGATAATTTGAGCTGACGTAGTAATGTCGCTGGCAGAATGATCCCCTGGCTATTACCAATATTGATGATGTTTGCTTTCATGATGTTATAACATAATGAGTGTTTCGTTGCAAATATGCAATTAAATATTATAACATTTACGTTGAGCTCAAAGTTTGGGAATGGTAACAAGCGAGATTATGATACGGCGGGCGATTTTGAGTACAAACCAGCACCAAAAACGTTTCAGAAATCAGTACAGTGATTGGTTATGAGCGTGTTTCTCATTTTATTTGGTCCTATATGGAGAAATTTGGCGTGATGCCGGAGCGGCATGGGTTAAGGATTTTTGAGTATCTTTATCTTGATTTCAAATTCTTATATTTGTAAAAGTCCGGTCTTGGCACTTACCAATTATTCAATATGGAAAGCATTATAGTACATCCTTCAAAATCACAGGAGAAAGCTGTTATAGCTTTTCTGGAAGCGCTTAAAGTTCCTTTTGAGAAACAAGAGGAACATCTCCCTCTGCATGTTTTGGAAGGGATAAAAAAGGGGCAAGAGGATTTCAAAGCTGGCCGCACAGTGACTTTGGATGAGTTTAAAAAGAGGAGAGCGCTTGGAAAAAATATATGAGGTAGTTTTCTCAGATACCGCCATTGACACTTTTGAGGCAATCTTTGATCAAATCAGTACCCGATGGAGTGAGAGAATAGCTAAAAAATTTGAGACCAAGGTTTTCAGAACTTTGTACATATTAAGTAAGAAACCTCTAATTTTCAAAGGGATTGACGACCATTCTAATGTAAGAAAGGGACTGATTGATAAAAATTGTTCAGTTTTCTATGAGGTTTCTCCATCCCAAATACAAATTCTATTCTTCTGGGATAACCGACAAGAACCGTTGTTCAAATAGATTGTGGTAACCCTGCAAAAAAGGCTGAAAATGAAAGCAATCAGATTTTATCCAGATACTCAGGAAAAAGCAGGAGCTTTGAATGCGTTTGCTAAGGCTTTGAAAATTCCTTTCAAGACAGAGGAAAGAACTTATGATCCCAATTCGTTTGGCAAAAAACAAAAGACTCAAATACACTGATTTTCGATTAAGACACCAGCAACGTTTCTTAAATCAGAAAATAGGTTGATTATGAGAGTGTTGTAATTTTATCAAGACGTATAAGTAGAAGTTTGGTGTGAGGCATATGAGGCATGGGTGATTCGTTCGCTAGTCATTTAAAAAAAAGTTGTAAACTTTACAACAGATAGTCATTTGAAGAAAAACTGGTTCTTATCTGAATATGTCAAAGTGGATATCAAAAAGGTGCAAGGATATATAAAAGGTGGAAGATTGACCAGCTTGAAACAATTTAAAAACAATCTTTTATACTGTATTTGTTGTCTAAACAATGAAATGTACATTATGTAAGCAAGAAAAAGATGGACGAGGTTTTAAGGGGTCACACATTATCCCAGAATTCTTGACAAGAAGTATGTTTAATATAGGCAACAATAATAAAAGAACTGATAGCCAACTAATTATATCCACTGCATCATTAGATGACGTGGCAGATCCTTTCATCCGAGGTCTCAGCGAAGAACAGATCCCGAAACGATTTTTCAAGGACCTAGATCTTGGGGAGAATTATAATTCTGTTCATCCAGAAACAGTTGATTATATTTTTTGTAATTCTTGCGAAAAAGACCTTTTTGGGAATCTGGAAGATTATTTTAGCAGCGAAGTCTATCGGAAAATAATTGAGACTAAGGCTATCAGGAAAAACCAAAATAGCAGAGATTTCTATGAATTTCAAAATTTAGATTTATTGAAAATCGAACGATTTATCGCTTCAATCATTTGGCGTTGCTCAGTCACAAGGCATTTTGATTTTGAGTTAAATCATGAGGATGAGGAGAAACTTCGGCTTTTTCTTTTAGGAACTTCATGTAAATTCCCCTTTTCGTATAGATTACTCGTATGCGATTCGCTGGGCTTTGATAGAGACAATTTAGAATTTATAAATTTTATTAGCCTTCAAACTCCATGTTTGTTTGCCATAAATAATATTCTGATACAGTTATTTTTTGAACTAGATCAGACCACCAAAAAGTCTGATTTACTGCTAGGTACAGATCAGACTTTTGAAAGTCCAGATTTTTTAAACCATTCGTTGCGAAGCAACACAATTCTTAAAATTGCTATCCTAAATGACTTAGAATGGCAATTATTTAGGAAGCAGTCGTTTGATATTTACGTGAGTCAGACAGACAATAGCATCTCCTCATTTTTCGTAGAAATGTATTTAGAAAAATTTGGTAAGCAAATTATTGAGAGGGAAATGCATTTTTATAAGGCAGTCTGCCAAAGGATATGCTATTTAAAAAACATGTTATCACCTGATTATAAGACAATAGAACAAGCAGGACTCTTATCAACCTCATTTCTTAGCAACCATCAGACTGTCGCACCGGCGGAGATGCAGACTTACATCTTGAATTTGGAAATAAAGGACGTACAATAAAAAAATCCCCCCCCCCCAATACCAATTCCCGCCCAAACCCCGCCCTCAAACCAAAATCACTACTTTTTGAACGTTTACCGTTATACTAATTTGTATTATTATATGGTAATTTGTAGCCTCATTTCTCCATTGCGGAAACCCTATGTAAAACTGGGCATTTCTAAAAATTGAGAAATGAACATCATGGCGAAATTATATATTGTAACTTATGAGTAATCAAGCAAGTACGTTGTTCGACAAAGTGTGGGATGCACACGTTGTCCGCAAAATTGAAGATGGCCCCGATGTGTTTTTCATCGACCGTCATTTTATCCACGAAGTAACCAGCCCGGTTGCTTTTCTTGGACTTGAAAGCCGAAATATCGGTGTTATTTATCCAGACCGTACTTTCGCAACGGCCGACCACAACACACCGACAATCAACCAACATCTTCCGGTACAAGATCCACTTTCGGCAAAGCAACTGGATGCTTTGGAATCGAATTCTGCCAAATACGGAATCTCTCACTGGGGATTGGGTAACGCAAGAAACGGTATTGTGCACGTGGTAGGGCCAGAAAACGGTATTACACTTCCTGGTATGACCATCGTTTGTGGTGATTCGCATACCTCTACCCACGGTGCTTTTGGTGCCATTGCTTTTGGTATTGGTACTTCGGAGGTAGAGATGGTGCTTTCCTCGCAATGCATCATGCAGCCAAAGCCAAAGAAAATGCGCGTGAACGTCAATGGTGTTTTGGGAAAAGCAGTTACACCCAAAGATGTGACCCTGTATATCATTTCAAAACTGACTACGGCCGGCGCAACGGGTTATTTCGTTGAGTATGCGGGTGACGTGTTCCGCAATATGAGCATGGAAGGCCGTATGACGGTTTGTAACATGAGCATCGAAATGGGTGCACGTGGCGGTATGATCGCCCCTGACCAGACTACTTTCGATTACATTGAAGGCCGTGACCAGGCGCCGAAGGGTGAAAAATGGGACAAAGCACTCGCTTACTGGAAAACGCTCAAAACCGATGATGATGCCGTTTTCGATAAAGAATATACTTTCGATGCGGCGGATATTGAGCCCATGATCACCTACGGAACCAATCCGGGTATGGGGCAGGGAATTTCGCTGAATATTCCTACTGCTGAGCAGGTGGAAGGAGGCAAAGCTACCTACGACAAGTCTCTGAACTACATGGGTTTCCATGAAAACGAATCCATGTTGGGCAAGAAAATTGATTACGTTTTCATAGGCAGCTGCACCAATGGACGAATCGAAGATTTCCGCGCATTTGCCTCGATTGTGAAAGGCCGCAAAAAAGCAGATAACGTAACGGCTTGGGTCGTTCCCGGTTCTCACATCGTTGAAGCGCAGATCAGAGAAGAAGGGATTTATGACATTCTTACAGAAGCAGGTTTCGAACTTCGCCAGCCAGGCTGCTCAGCATGTCTTGCCATGAACGACGACAAAATCCCGGCAGGAAAATATGCTGTCAGTACCTCAAACCGTAACTTCGAAGGAAGACAAGGCCCGGGCGCGCGTACCCTACTGGCAAGTCCTCTGGTAGCAGCCGCAGCAGCGGTAACAGGAGTGGTAACTGATCCGAGAGATCTTCTCTAAATTTCATTTGGATCCTGCCAGGAAATTGAATATCTCATGCTGTTAGCAAGAGATTTAGATTGTCGGGATGGTCAAAGTTATCAACCTCTTTTCGTCGAAATAGTGTCCATCAAAATGCAATTATATCACCTTATTAAAAAATTAAACGCCGGAAGTTAAGATTGTCCAGATCGGCAGAAAAGCCGATAGCTGACAGCCGACAGCCGAAAGCTCAATATACATGGCTTACGATAAATTCACAATATTAAAAAGCACGGCAGTTCCTTTGCCGATTGAAAACGTTGATACGGATCAGATCATCCCTGCCCGTTTTCTTAAAGCGACCAAACGCGAAGGATTTGGCGACAACCTTTTCAGAGACTGGCGCTATAACGGTGACGACACGCCTAAGCAGGATTTCGTGTTGAACAACCCGATTTACTCTGGTAAGATCCTGGTCGGTGGTCGTAACTTCGGTAGCGGTTCCAGCCGGGAGCACGCTGCCTGGGCTATCTATGATTACGGATTTCGTTGTGTGATTTCCAGCTTTTTTGCCGATATATTCAAAGGGAACTCCCTCAATATCGGAATTCTACCCGTTCAGGTGAGCGAAGAATTTCTGGATAAAATATTCCAGGCTATAGAAACGCACCCAAATACGGAGCTGGAAGTGAATCTTCCCGAGCAGACCGTTACGCTGCTTGCCACAGGAGAGAAAGAATCGTTTGATATCAATGGTTATAAAAAGCATAATATGATCAATGGCTTTGACGATATCGACTATCTGCAGGCGATGAAAAGTGAGATAAAGGAATTTGAAGCAGCGAGAATCTATTAGAAGACTATCGGCTTTCAGCTTTAGGCCTTCCGGTCGATTAAGCCGACAGCCGATAGTCGACAGCACCCTATGAACAGACGCTACATTGAAATAATGGATACGACGCTCCGCGATGGTGAACAAACCAGCGGGGTGTCGTTTTCTGCATTGGAAAAATTGACCATTGCCCAGCTCCTTTTGCAAGAGGTGAAGGTAGACCGTATTGAAGTTGCCTCCGCACGTGTGTCGGAAGGAGAATTTCAGGCGGTGAAAAAAATTACGGAATGGGCAAAGGCAAACGGATTTCTGGACAAAATCGAAGTGCTCACCTTTGTGGATGGAGATGCTTCCATAAACTGGATGCTTGAAGCGGGTGCAAGGGTAATGAATCTGCTCACGAAGGGCTCGCTCAACCATTTGACGCACCAGCTCAAAAAGCAACCTGCCGAACATTTCGAGGACATCAGAAAAGTCATTGAACTGGCGCAAGTTTCAGGGATAGATTGCAATGTGTATCTCGAAGATTGGAGCAACGGAATGCGGAGTTCCAAAGAATATGTTTTCCAGGCGCTGGATTTCCTTTGCACGATGCCTGTTAAACGGATTTTGCTGCCCGATACGCTTGGAATTTTGACTCCGGCCGAGTCTTATGCATTTGTGAAATCCATTGTGGAGCGTTATCCAAACTGCCGTTTTGAATTTCATGCGCACAACGATTACGACCTGAGCGTAGCCAACGTGATGGAGGCTTTGAGAGCTGGCGCACACGGGCTACACCTTACCGTCAATGGTATGGGAGAAAGAACCGGGAATGCTCCTTTGGCAAGCACAATAGCGGTGATAAACGACTTTATGCCGGAATACGAAACCTCCGTGAATGAAAAGTCGCTGTATTCGGTCAGCAAACTGGTTGAGACATTCTCCGGGATACGCATTCCTTCCAATAAACCCATTGTAGGTGAGAGTGTATTTACGCAAACGGCTGGTATTCATGCAGATGGAGACAAGAAAAACAATCTTTATTTCAGTAAGTTAATGCCCGAACGATTCGGGCGGCTTCGTTCCTATGCGCTGGGTAAAACATCCGGAAAGGCCAACATCGAGAACAATCTTCGCGATCTGGGCATAACGCTTGCCGATGCCGACCTGAAAAAAGTAACACAGCGGATCATCGAACTGGGCGACCGGAAAGAGGTTGTTACACCGGATGACCTTCCCTACATCATTTCGGATGTGCTGGACAGCAACGCCATTGAAGAAAAGGTAGTTATTGTAAACTATGTACTTACACATTCCAAAAATCTGAAACCTTCGGCCACATTACAAATACGGTTTGGTGACGAAATTTTTGAAGAAAGTGCACAAGGCGACGGTCAGTATGATGCCTTTATGAATGCTTTGAAAAAAATCTATTGCAAAAAGGGAATAAGCCTGCCAATGCTGACAGATTATGCCGTACGCATTCCGCCGGGCGGAAAAACCGATGCCCTTTGTGAAACGATCATTACCTGGGAAATTAATGGCAAGGATGTAAAAACGAGGGGTCTGGACTCCGATCAAACTGTTTCGGCGATCATGGCTACGCAGAAGATGCTGAATCTGATAAGTACAGCAGAAGAGTCCAAAGCATCTATGTTGCCACTGATTGAAGCTGAATAAGGTACATTTGCATACATCGAGGAGATCAAAAGCATGGAAAAGCAACAAATTTATCAAAATCTCAAAAGCCATCTCTTGAAAAATAACATTACAAGAGCGGCTGTGTTTGGGTCTTTTGCCCGTAACGAGGAAACGGACAAAAGTGACATTGATGTGCTTATCGAAGTTAAAAATATGACCCTGTTTGATATACTACGTCTTGAAGACGAACTTCAGAAAATTTGCCAGCGAAAAATAGATCTGGTAGAATACAAGGCTGTAAAGTCGTCTATTAAAAGGTATGTTTTTTCAGATCTTGTAGAATTGATATGATCCGCGACGATGATGTTTATATTTTGGACATTATTGTTTCGATCGAAATCATAATCGGATACACAGAAGGGAAGTCTGAATTGGATTTCGAGACAAATATCATGTTGCAAGATGCAGTTTATCGCCGATTGGAGATTATCGGTGAAGCATCTACAAAGGTATCCGATACATTCAAGGATCAGCATCCCGAAATTGAATGGAGATTGATGAAATTGATGCGAAATAAACTGATCCACGAATATTTCGGAATCTCCTCAAGTACTGTTTATGCCACGGTAACAGAAGACCTCCCGGCTTTGCTTTTTAAGTTAAAATCAATATAATTCATTGAATACCAATCAAATTTATTAATGAAGAAGCATATTCTAATTGTTCCCGGTGATGGTATCGGACAGGAAGTTACAGAAGTAGGTAAAAGTGTTTTAGTGAAAATTGCCGAAAAATTCGGTCACGAATTCCTTTATGATGAGGCCTTGATGGGCCATGTGGCTATCGAGGCGACGGGTAACCCGCTTCCTGACGAAACACTGGCTAAAATGAGAGCCTCTGATGCAATACTTTTTGGAGCGGTAGGTCACCCTAAATATGACAATGACCCTACTGCAAAGGTACGACCCGAACAGGGTTTGCTTAAGATGCGTAAGGAACTGGGATTATACGCTAATCTGCGCCCCATCAAATTGTTTGACGAGCTTCTGGGCGCATCGTCTATTAAACCAGAGATCCTGAAAGGATCAGATATACTATTCTTCCGCGAGCTGACCGGCGACATCTATTTCGGAGAAAAGGGCCGCAAGAACGACAATAACACGGCCTATGATATTGCTGAATATAGCCGTTATGAAGTGGAGCGAATAGGTCGTAAGGCATTTGAAGCAGCCAGGACAAGAAGTAAGAGGTTATGTTCGGTGGATAAGGCCAATGTTCTGGAAACGAGCCGCTTGTGGCGCGAGGTAATCCAGGCCATCGCCCCGGAATACCCCGACATCACCGTAGAGCATCAATTCGTTGATTCTGCTGCTATGATGCTGATCAAAGACCCGCGCCGTTTTGATGTGGTGGTAACCGCCAATTTGTTTGGAGACATATTAACGGACGAGGCGAGCCAGATTGCCGGTTCTATGGGTATGCTGGCATCAGCGTCCGTAGGAGACAGCACAGGCGTATACGAGCCTATCCATGGATCTGCGCACGATATCACCGGAAAAGGGATTGCCAATCCTTTGGCCTCTGTATTATCAGCAGCACTTCTGCTTGATATTTCTTTTGGCCTGAAGGAGGAGTCCGATGCAATTATTGCAGCAGTTGACAAATTGTTAAAAGATGGTTTCAGAACCAAGGATATTGCCGATGCTTCTACACCTGCAGACAAACTTTTGAATACGCAGGCAGCAGGTATTGAGCTTTTAAAGCGGATCTAAATTTTAGAATGTTTTGCCAAAGAATATTTGTTGCAACTAAAACTTTTGTTTTCTTTGCAGAACAAAATTAAAGTCAGCGAATTTTCGCCATTGAGCTAATGATAAAACAAAACAGTTCCAATTTGAATCGTCTGCTTCTGGCCGCACCCTGAGGTAGAGAGAGGTATTGTCTGTTGCGTCAAAAACCCTTTCTCTCACCCGGAAAGGGTTTTATATTGTTTGAAAATTATTAAATTCGTAATTCCATTATAAATCAATTTACCCACAAATGAGTAATCGAGTTCAAATTTTCGACACAACTTTACGAGACGGCGAGCAGGTGCCAGGCAGCCAATTGACTACGGAGGAAAAGATTGTCGTAGCCAAACAACTCGAAAAGCTTGGGGTAGATGTGATCGAGGCTGGGTTTCCGGTATCGAGCCCAGGAGATTTTCGCTCGGTAGTTGAAATTTCGAAGGCAGTAAGGGAGCCGATTATTTGTGCATTATCACGTGCGGTTGTGGGTGATATCGATGCGGCTGCCGATGCTTTGCAATACGCGCAAAGGGGGAGAATTCATACAGGAATCGGTTCGTCGGACATCCATATTCAACACAAATTCAATACCACCCGTGAGAAGATTATAGAAAGAGCAATCTCCGCTACCAAATACGCACGAAGCAAGGTAGAGGATGTTGAATTCTATTGTGAAGATGCGGGACGAGCAGATTTGGTTTTTCTGGCCCAGCTTGTAGAAGCGGTTATTGGAGCGGGTGCAACGGTGGTTAACATCCCGGACACCACAGGATATTGCCTTCCTGATGAGTATGGTGCCAAGATCAAATACATTTTTGAGAATGTTAAAAATGTTCACAAGGCGACCATTTCCATTCATTGCCATAACGATCTGGGACTGGCCACGGCCAATTCAATAGCTGGGATCAGCCAGGGAGCACGTCAGGTGGAAGTGACCATCAATGGTATTGGCGAACGTGCCGGAAATACATCGCTAGAGGAAGTGGTGATGGCATTAAAAGTGCACAAGGAACTGGGCCTGGAAACAGGTGTGAATACGGAATTCATCTACCCAACGAGTCAGCTCGTATCAAAAATGATGCGTATGCCTGTTCAGGCAAACAAGGCGATCGTAGGCCGGAATGCATTTGCTCATTCATCTGGTATACATCAGGATGGCTTTCTTAAGCACACGTTGAATTACGAGATCATGAACCCGCAGGATGTAGGTGTGGACAAGTCAGATATCGTGTTAACGGCCCGCAGCGGAAGACATGCCCTGAAGCATCGTCTGGAGTTGTTGGGATTTAGTTTTGATAAATCGGCCCTGGACGAATTGTACACCAGGTTCCTCGAAGTCGCAGATTTAAAGAAAGAAGTGAACGATGCCGATCTGGTGGATTTGGCCAGAACTGCTATTCCTGTATAGATGGATATTAGAATACTATTAGAAGTTGTCTAATGGCCTGACAATGAATTTGATGTTTTGAAGATTTTTTTGTAAAATTACATATTCAATAACATCCATCAGATTACAAAAAGCCCTCGGTGAATCTGACCAAGGGCTTTTTTCTTGTTAAAGAATAATCGTGCGGTTGTTGTGAATAAAAACCCGGTCGTTGAATACCAGTTTCAACGCCTTCGATAAAACGGCCTTTTCCGTGTCTTTCCCTAAAGTGGACATGTCAGCAGCCGTCTGCCGGTGATCCACTGATTTCACATCCTGCGCGATAATTGGCCCCTCGTCCAGATCATTATTAACAAAATGAGCAGTGGCTCCAATGATCTTTACACCCCGCTCATAGGCCTGTTTGTATGGGTTTGCACCAATAAACGCTGGTAAAAATGAGTGATGAATATTTACAATCCTATTGCTGTAATGACCGACAAAATCGGGTGTGATAATCCGCATGTACTTGGCTAAAACCAGATACTCCGGGCGATATATATCTAATGTTCGGAGAATTGATTCTTCATGTTCTTCACGCGTTTTATTTTCGTGAGAGATAAAATGGAATGGAATTCCAAACTTGCCTACCAGAGGTTGTAACGTGTTATAATTGCTCACCACGGCTTGTATCGTGGCGTCCAGTTCATCAAAAGCGTACCTGATCAGGAGCTCTCCCAGGCAGTGGTGCTCTTTGGTTACAAAGAGAACGATGTCTTTTTTCTTCTTTGGGTTAATCCTGAGGTGTATGCCCACGGGTAACTCTTCCTGAAGCACTTTCAATAATTCAACCCCGTCTGTTTCACCGTCAAATTCCGTGCGCATAAAAAAATATCCGGAAGGGCTAACATATTCATCGTTTCGGATGATGTTCTGATTGTGTTCAAAAAGGATACGGGTTACCTTGTAAATAAGTCCTTTGTGATCAGGACCATCCATGAGTAATATATGTCGTTGAATCATTTGCGGTTAAAAGAACATCCAGAAAGAGATTGATTTGCGAAATAACAGAAATTTGTTGGATTTTGGATAGAACAGGTAATCAGATCACCTTTTGACAAAATCGCTGCTTAAAGAGGTAAGAGACTTTAATTATGGTTAACTTCCAACTGTTTAGCCAAAAAATGTATCCTGATCTTGTCCCATCAACACGACTAAGATGAAAAAAATATTCATTCTTGTAGTAGGCACATTCTCAATCTTTGGTTGCTGGCCGGAAATTTTTAAGGACAGGAACGGAAAGTTTCTTTCCGACGTGGTACCGTTGGATGACTTCAACTCCGCATTTGACGACTATAATTCGGATTTGCCGAAAAACAAGAGTGGTCGGATTTCGTTTACTTTTTCCTCTAAAAGGGAAAAAAAGATTTATTTTAATCTGGTTAGTTTTGAGGCTCAGTTTTCGTACGGAAAGAGGCTAGGGCTAAATACGTTCAGGAACGGCGAAACCGGCGCATTCTTCACTGACTACGATTGGCCTGGAGAATTTCTTTCCAAGGTCAATGGGAATTTTAACGTGCTAGGCCCAAAGACCGTTTCCCTTCGCGATGATTTTCAGTCATTTGGAGATAGTCCGAAAGGCTCAGCGGTGTTTTATGCAGATGATTCAGGTGGGGACCTGGACATTAAATATGTCCGAAAAACCGAAGCTGGAATTGAAGAACCGGTCAGTTTCGATTTGCTCAATTCGACAAAAGATGATGGGTATCCTTCTTTTTCCTGGCTGGGGGACAAAATCTATTTCTCTTCCAACAGGGAAGGGAATTTTGATATTTATGAAGTTTCCATTCCTCGTGGGCAGAATGAACGCATTACGCTTGAGAGTCTTGTAACACCCAAAGAATATCAAATTAGAAAAGTAGAAGAACTGTCGGGCCTTTTTGACGATAGGTGCCCGTACATCTACGGACATACGATGGTTTTTGTTTCGGACCGCCCGGGAGGCAAGGGAGGGAGTGATATATACTATTCGACGCTTGAAAATAATAAGTGGTCGGTGCCAGTAAATGCCGGGAGCAGGATTAACACATCCTATAACGAGTATAGGCCCATTCTGCCAGATTTGGTTAATTTTAACTATAACCTGATGATATTCTCGTCCGACCGGCCCGGCGGAAAAGGAGGGTTTGACTTGTATATGACAGGACTAAATGATAAATTTAAGTAATATGTTGATTCAATACCTTTTCGCAGCGCGACGACCTGTATGCGTATTTACCAGTTTGTTCTTCCCAATTTAATCTATTTCTGTATTATCAGAAGTCAGTTTTTGATTTGCAAAGTCATTTCTCGAATAAATTCCACTTCCTAAGGAGGATATAGTATAATCATTCTACTTTTATTATTCCTGAATATAATCCTGCGCTTGATGAAATCCAGTTTTGCAGTTGAATCCTTAGAAATGGTGATCTCCGGCATAAATGCTGGCATTTGGGAGTGGGACTTCGCCAGCGACAAGCAGGTATGGTCGGATCATTTTTACGAACTGTTGAATTATAAGCCAGGCGAAATTCTTCCGGGTTACTCGTCTTTCACTGACATTCTTCTTCACCCGGATGACAGGGCCGTGGTAAGCCAGGCCATGGAAGACCAACTGAAAAATAAGGTTCCTTACAAAGTGGAGGTTCGGTTAAAAACCAAAACGAATGGTTTCCGTTATTTTCAATGCAGTGGTAATGTGAAATTCGAGGACGACAGGCCGGTGTGGATGATGGGTGCCATTCAGGATGTGCACGATCAGGTGATGCTGAAAGAGGCGCTGATCAATAGTGAGAACCTTTTGAAAGAGGCCAGCCAAATGGCCCGGCTTGGGATGTGGGAACTGGACCCTTCAACCATGAAAATGAAATGGTCATCCGAGATATATCAAATTCACGAAATTGAGGAAAGTGAAGTGCCGGCAGTGCCGGATGCATTGGCATTCTATAAGCCCTGGGCCCGTCCATTGATACGGGAGGCATTTGAAAAGGCATTGCAGAAGGGAATTCCATTTGACGTGACCCTGGCTATAAAATCGGCTAAGGGAAATGACAGGTGGGTACGTATCATTGGTAAGACCGGGATCGAGAATGGAAAACCAGCCAAGCTGCACGGAATCTTTCAGGATCTCACGGAAAGCAAGCAGGTAGAGGAAAAGTTAAGAGTAATATTTGAGTATTCCACAGATGCACATTTACTCTTTGATGAAAGCGGCATTATTGATTGTAACCGTGCAGCGGTGGAAATGTTGCGCTGTAAAGACAAAGCAGAGTTATTATCTATTCATCCGGCCAGATTCTCGCCTGAATTTCAGCCTGATGGGAAGAGGTCGTTAGACAAATCCATTGAGATGGACCGCCTTGCTTTTGAGCATGGATATCATCAGTTTGAGTGGATTCACCGAAAGTTGGATGGCGAAGAGTTTCCTGTAGAGGTAACACTTAATCCGGTTCAGTTTAATAATAAAAAAGTATTACTGGTGGTGTGGCACGACATTACCAAGAGGAAACTTGCTGAAGAGGTAATCCGTCGTAATGAGGCAATGCTGGCCGAATCGCAGCAACTCACGCACAGCGGCAGCTGGGAAATAGACCTGGCTACCGGGCAGAACTTTTGGTCAAAAGAGACATTCAGGATATTTGGGCTTGAACCAAACGGGTTCGGACCGGATACTGATACCTACTCTTCGATGATTCATCCTGAGGATAGGGAACTTTACAGAATGCACATCAAATATGCAATACAGAACCTAACTCCGGCCAATTTTGACCTCCGGATCATACTACCTGATGGCAGGATGAAATTTATCAATGCAATTGGTAAGCCATTTATCGATCACACGGGTAATGTCACCAAGCTCTATGGTGCTATCATGGACATTGATGAGCGCAAGAAAGCGGAGAAGGAACTGATCGATGCCAAAGAGCAGGCGGAAATGGCTGCTGTGGCCAAATCGCAATTTTTATCCACCATGAGTCATGAGATAAGGACGCCGATGAACGCAGTGATTGGTTTTACCAATTTGTTGTTGCAGCAAAATCCCAAGCCTGAACAGATGGAATATCTGAACATACTGAAATATTCTGCGGAAAACCTACTGGTTCTCATCAATGACATTCTTGATTTTAGTAAAATAGAAGCGGGTAAGATCGAGTTTGAGCAAGTTGATTTTAATATTCTTACCCTGCTGGAAAATATCCGTTTTGGTATTCTCCAGAAGGCTCAGGAAAAAGGAATTCAGCTTAAACTGATGGTGGATAGCGATTTGAATATTTCCGTGCTGGGAGATCCGGTAAGGTTGGGCCAAATACTAACCAACCTGATAAGTAATGCAGTTAAGTTTACCAAGGAAGGGAAGGTGATCGTTTCGGCATCGGTGGTGAAGCAAGAAGCCACTTTTGTATCGATACTTTTCGAAATAACGGATACGGGGATCGGGATCGCAGCTGACAAGCTGGAAAATATATTTGACAGCTTCACGCAGGGAAGTTCTGATACTACCCGAAAATATGGTGGGTCAGGTCTTGGACTTACCATCACAAAAAGACTTCTTGAACTTCAGAACAGCACCATTCAGGTACGGAGTGAGCCCGGCAAAGGGTCGGTTTTTTATTTCACTATGAATTTTAATAACAGTAAAGAACAACTGGAGTACCCTGCTTCAAGAGCCGTTTTGCCAAGCATGGGCAGCCTCAAAGGCGCCTATATTCTTATCGCCGAGGATAATGCGCTGAATATTGTTTTGATGAAAAATTTTATGAAACAATGGGACGTAAATTTCGATATAGCCGAAAATGGCCTGTTGGCGTACGAACTTGTTCAAAAAAACAATTATGACCTTGTCCTGATGGATTTGCAAATGCCGGAAATGGACGGCTACCAGGCTACCACAGAAATCAGGAAACTGCCTGGAAGTAAATATGCCGACCTCCCGATTATCGCTCTCACAGCATCGGCAATGTTGGACATTAAGGATATGGCTTTTGCTGTGGGGATGAATGACTACATCAGTAAACCATTCAACCCCAATGATCTTTATTCCAAAATTGCCGCACACCGTAGAGTCAAAAGGGACTAGGCTCAGGGAAGAATGCCTACTCGACTTTTAATTTTCCCCCTCCGGAATAGCTTCGGTACTCACCCTGGTACATGGCATCCGCCGCGACCGGACCCGTTGTGAAAGTCCCTTTGGATACGACCCTTACCTGATAGTAAAATGATTTCTCAAGCTTGTCGGCACTTGTGAAAAAGTGAATCCGGTCATCCCGCATGTCCAGGTATTCCGGGATTCCTGCGTTGGTTATCCATGGCATATCACGGGGTTCTGTGATGCGTGGGTTCTCTATCTCAAATCCGGCAGGCAGCAGGTCCGTAACCACCACGTTGTCAACAAAAACGCCATTGGTGCTGGATAGCGTTAATTTGACTACAATAAGGTCATTTTGATGAAGTTGCTCAATTGCTTTTCCATCTCTTGTCAGGAATTCACGTCTGACGCGTAACCCCTGATCTTCCTCCACATAAGATCCCGTTGCCGACATCCCTTCCGATTGTGCAAACCAGTAAAGGCCGCCTTTACCCGTGGTGGAAATGGATAGTTTTTGATTGGCAATCCCTTGTGCCAGTTTTAGCTCTTTTCCACCAAATGTGCCTATATTCTTGCCATTTATCGCCACAGAAGCTGTTACTGTCGAACCAGAGGTTTTTTTCGCGATTTTACCCAAAGCCAGTACCGTAAACGCTGCCTCCTGGGTATTGAGATAAGAAGCAGACTGGATCGCTTTGGATAGTTGTCTTGCGATGGGAGCGATTTGAGCATTGTCCGGGTCGGTCTCCAAAAGGGTGTTCAACACCAGCGCCATGTTTCTTAAGGGAGATGAATAGCTATCGTCGAATGCCTGAGAGCCGCTTTCTATAGTGTAACTTTTTGGCAAGAGAGCAGTGAAACTCCTGGTGTCTCCAACCAGCCTGAAAGCACCAGCCAGCAGATATTTCGTATCGGTGGTCAGCAATTGCGGATTCTGTTTATAATAATTCATGGACGCTCGGTTGGGCTGACCGGTAAGTGCCAGCACATAAAGGGCGTAAATGGCTTCACGACGTGCAACGATTTTCCTTACCTGACTGCCCGACGAAGGCTCTGATCCATAGGCCAGTCCATTTCCGGTACTGGCAAGAATCACTTCTCTGGTCGCAGTGGTGCGTGTTTTGGTCGTGAGATAATCCGTAGCTTTGCTGAGCGTGGATGCATTTATTTCGAAGCCTGCACGGCGCGCTTCCTCCAGAAAATGAACTGCATAAGCAGTGGTCCACCAGTCCTCCTGGCTCGATCCGGGCCACATGGCCATACCGCCATTGAATAATTGCAGCGACTCAATCTTTCTGATAGCCTGCTGCACATTCGTTACAGGATTAAAATCACTTGCTCCATTCCGGACAAGATACACGGGAGTAGCCATTGCTTTCGTAAGATCCGCAAAATAGAGCTGTGGGAATGCTTTGGAAACGGATTGTTCCAGGCACCCAAATGGATATCCAAGCAGGGTTGAAAGCGCCTTCCCGCCCCCTTGCACCAAAGGAGACCGGCTCAATACTACCTGGCTCCGACGGGTCGACGGGATAAAGGCTGTCGTAAGATCAATCATCCCCGATTGTCCGCCGGCGATTACGCCTGAGCTACTGGTTTTGAGCAGGGGGGATGCGGGCCGCACAGTGATGTCGGTTTCCTGGGAGAAGGTTTCACCGAAAGCTCCGACTTTGACACTGATCTTACCTGTACCGATGGATTGCAACGCTTTTATGGAAAATACGGCTACCGCTTCTCTTCCGGCAGGAATGGTAATTTTCTGTTGGAGCGGTAGGTCGCCGTTAGCTAGCGGGCCATTTAATTGAAGTGAAACCGTAGCGTTTGCAGGCTTATTTTCTGTATTGCTGATGTTGACAGGTAGCGTCAATTCATCACCTGGACTCAGGAATCGCGGTAAGCCGGCACTGATCACAACCGGATCGGCCACTTTCATGTTTTTTGTTGCGGAGCCAAATGCATCGTCCTTGTAGGCAACGGCCATCACCCTTAAGTCCCCGCTGAATTGTGGAAGGGCTATGTCATAAGAGATTTCGCCGCTACTGTTTGCTTCCAAAACCCCACTCCAGAAAGTAACCAGTTTGGTACGGCCATTGCTGAGTGGATTGATTCTTTTTTCCAGGTCATACCCATCACCACCAAAACTCGAAGCACCTGAAATACTTAACTCTGGGAAAAGAAGTGCATATAAATCATGACTGGTAACTTCCAATGCCCTTTTTTGATAGAAGAAGCCATGAATGTCAGGTGTTTTCGAATTTTTGATTTGTAAAATACCTTCGTCTACCACGGCTAGCGTTACCTGCGCGTTAGGCGCTGTTTTGATCCTGATCGTTTGTTTTACTTTAGATCTGGATTTTTCAACGGCGGTGATACGTACCTGTAGTTTACGGTCCGGATCTTCTACCAGAACGGGTACGAAGCCGTGAGCAACAGTCAGCGGCATGTCAGAAGCGTCCAGCGGCCGGATCAGTGTAGCCGTGACGTACACATTGGGCAGGTGCTCTTCCTTTAAGTTGATTTTTATTTCAGCCGCCTTTTTTTCAGTGGTTATGACCTGTTGTTCCAGGACGTTGTTTCTTTCAACGGTGACCAGTAGCCTGCCGTCAAAAGGTGTTTTGAAAAGTATACGGGCGGTTTCGCCGGTTTGATATCTTTCCTTATCCGTTTCCATCAGAACACGGCCTTCATTACTCACCTCAAAGGACGAATACTGCGTATATCCATATCCATAAGCGTAGAAATTAGCAACAGAATAGTGCAGTGCATCGGGACGGCGTACCCGCACTTCATATTCACCTGATACCGTAGGTACATATTGGAAGGATCCGCGACCGCTCCCAAGTGTTACCAGATTGGAATAAACAATCTTTTCATTTTTGCGGGAGGTATACCGGAGCTGCTCATTCTTTTTTTCAACAACCGTCTGGTATTCCAGCCTCACCACTTCTACTTTGGCAATTGATTTTTGAAGTACACCTTTGCTATTCACGCCGATGATATCTGCCGGAACCGGCGCATTCACACCTACATAGGAATCGGGTAAACGTATTCCAAACAAAACGGGTTGGGTGAATACATCGAATCGCTGAAGCCTGTTAACGAGTCTGCCATTTTCGTCAAAAACAGTGACATATATTTTTCCTTCCAGTACACCGATGTCTTTCAATCCTGCTGCCAGCGAAAAGCGCTCCGTGGCCTGGCCACGTTCGTTGGTGACACCTTGTCTCCTTTCCTTTTCAAATGCGGTTTCGGCTGGAATATCGAAAGTATACTCAGGGAAATCTTTGGCAAAAAATCCTTTGCGTTTCAGCTGGGATTCCATCTCGTAAGTGCGATTTGCTGCTGGTGGCCCGAACAGGTTAAATGCAGTGACCGTTAGCGCAACTGTACCGCCGGATACGTATTCTTTTGCTGCGCCGCTCAAATCAACTTTAATGCGGTCGGGCATAAATTCTTCAACACTCACCGGTTGCGAAGCGAGCATAACGTCATTGGCATTGTACACCTCCATGGTGTAAGTGCCGGTGAGTACCGCGGCATCAAGTGCAACTTCAATGGACACTGCACCATGCTTGTCGGTGCTTTTTCGCCAGGTGCGGTATTCCCGTCCATTGGGCGTCACAAGACGTAACTTAATAGGCACTTCGCCAGCGGCTTTCCAATTTTTTTCGCGCAGTACCGTATTGAAGTACATGGTTTCTCCGGGCCTGTAAATATCCCTTTGCCCATAGAGAAATGCCTGCAATCCGGACACGTTATCCCGAAGGCCTTCCACTTCAAAACGAGAGGTTTCAACCCGCGTATCCTCAAGTAACAGGTAGTTAAAGTCTTCTTTAAGCATTGCGGTAAGCATAGCGATTCTGAAACCTGGCGCCAGCTCCGAAAGCTTTTCGACATGAGCCACACCTTTGTTGTCTGTTGTTGCCGTATGTACCGACTGGTTATTGCTGCTCACAAGGGTGATCTCCACATCGGCAAGCGGTTCGTTGGTTTTGATAGAATTAGCAAACACCCATATGTCGTTCTGGCTCTGTTTCACAATCAGTCCGATGTCCGAAATGGAGACCAGTTTGGTAGCGCCCATGTAGGCTTCGTCCTTTGAGTTGACCGAAACCAGATAGATTCCCTTTCGGGCGTTATCATCCGGGAGGGCAATATTCAGCGCTGCAATGCCTTTGTTACGGGGGAGATTTTCGGTTTCTACAGTCTTATCTACAATGAGATCACTGAAATTGCTCTCTGTATCATCGCTGTATTGATAAGTACCAGACGGCTTCCATTCGTCACCCACCTGTTCGTAATCCTCGTAGCGGCTGTTGCGCACGTAGCTCAGAATGTTGTTGGCGTATAGTTTGGCAATACGCACCTGCACTTTTGGTACGTTTACAATCTGAACGCCCATGTTGCGTGAACCTTTCGGAGTCATGTACAAGGCCTTCTTGTTAGCGAATGAAATCGCCGCAGGCATTTTTCCGAAAAAGAGATCCCTGGAAGTTTCGTCTTCAAGCTCAGGACCAAGAATACCTTTCAGAGAAGTTTTTAGTAAAAGTGCATAGGTATCGGTTTCATTAAAGTCTGCACGGATGATAAATCCGTTTTCGGTGGCTTCCGTCTTGGCCGAAAGAGCCGGGTTCAGCGTATATCCGCTGTCGATGCTACCTGGGCTGAGTTCCTGCGTGGTAATGATTCGGGTAAATGCCGCGTTATTTTCGAATCCTGTTTTGATATCAATCACCTCCAGATGCAGCGGCGAAGGCAAACTTGTGGAGCGCGAAAGGATATCCTGTGAAACGTAGGAAGTGTTTTGTGCCTGAATACCTTTTGCAATTTCTACAGCAACCGGGATGGGATTCTGATCTGCCTTTCCGGTGTTATCAAGAGCGACTGTGATGGATCTTTCTTCGGAAGAGGGCAAAACGCGATAATCTGTCGATTGGCCGGCTAGCTTAATTCTGAGTCTTTCGGCAACGTTTTGCGCGTTGACGGGGTAGTTGAAACGTAGTCGTAAACGCGCTTCCTGCCTGCCGCTTTCTTTGGACAAGGTCCACCAGCTCTCTGTTTCGATCAACTGCAAATAGGGTGTGTGAAACTCAAGGAGTTCAGTGGAAACAGCGTATTTTTTTTCTTTTTCAACGGCTCGCAGCAGCAAATCTGTCAGTTTTGCCTTGTAAGCTGTTGCCGAACCAAAACCACCAACTGGAGAAAAAATCAGCTCATTGGGAGCAGACCATTTGAACTTTCCTTTCACTGCGGGTTCGAATCTGATGTATTGGGTAGAGTCCCAACTATTCAACTGGCTTTCGGAAACCAGGTCCTTGTTAAAGGTGAATACCAGATTCTGCGACTGGCTTATTTCCTCCGTAAAATTAGTGCCTGCAATTCGGATTTCATTGAATGTGGAGCAACTGTAAAGTAGGGTACAAAACGTAAACAGTAAGCATGTTTTACTGAGGGGATATTTTTTCATCAGTCAGGGATGTTGGAATTCGACAATTTTTTGAACGCAGCAATGTATGCGTATATCATGATCATTTGTTCATGTTTATTGTTTCAAAAGGTACAAATAATTTGGATGATAGGTTATGGAATTTCCATTTCCACTGAGCGTACGGCCTGCAAATTTTCCAAAGGTAGTGTTGATTGTTACTGCGACTCGATTTTAATTGGACTTGTTTTAAATAAGGTGCTATATTTGCACGGTTACAATAGCAATAGAGGCCGTGTCAATGCCGGAACATCCAACAACTACCGACCCCCTGCGTATCGACGCGAGCTCTTTCAAGCAGATTTATCTGGCACACTGGGAGAAGGTGTATGCTGTTTGTTACAACAACATTCGGGAATCGGAAGCTGCGAAAGGCATGGTTCAGGAGATTTTTAAGTCACTTTGGGAAAGGAAAGACGATTTGGAAATTACAACCTCGGTGGAACGCTATCTGCTCCGTTCCGCTAAATTCAAAGTTTTTGAGTTCCTACGGAACAGCCAGTCCCGAAAAGTACATACGGAACATGCACTCGCTAACTATTGCAACGCTGCTCATTGCACAGAAAATGAGGTAATGTTCAATAGCTTGAAGAGCAAAGTGGACAATCTTGTGGACACATTGCCATGTCAGTGCCGAAACGTGTATAAAATGAGCCGCGAACAAGGCCTCACCAATAAGGAAATAGCATCCGCTTTACTCATCTCCGAAAGGGCCGTGGAATACCACATCACCAGAGCCCTGACGACACTGAGGAATAACCTCTCAGAGTACAATCAATAGTTTTTGTTTAATCCCTTTACGGTGAATGCTTATTTGTGCTACTTTTACCAAAGGAACACTGGAATTTTTTCATTTCACAGTATCAATGAAGATCAGCAAAAAGCTAATTGAAAAATATCATGATGGCAGATGCTCTGCTGAAGAGAAACAGGCAGTGGAAAGCTGGTTGCTTAGCGACGAGGCTAGCGATCAATTGATGCTTCCCGAAGAGATTAAGCTGCTGCACAACGAGCAAATGTGGAATGAAATAGCGGGTGTGCTTCCTGGTGATGAGAGAAAAAATGAAAAACCTTTCCGGGTAACTCACGCATTGCCCCTCTGGCGAAAGGCTGTGGCAGCAGCGGTTATCTTTGCTATGTTTGGACTTGGTTTTTATGCATTCAAACAGTCTTCCGGACCGGCAGAGATCATTGTAATGAATAACGCTTCGGCGACAATTAACAAAGAACTGAACGGAAATGAATACACCATTTCTATAGGCCCCAAAAGTAACATAGAGATTAACAGCCAGACAGGCATAATCGATTTTTGTGGGGCGGTGATGATCAATCCGAAAAGAGATATTGAGTTGACTATACAGGGTACGTGCCCCACAGCCACCGATAGAAGTGAAAAAATGAAGCTCAAAAAAGGCCTGAATTATATCGCTCTGAATTACGGAGGTACCGAAAGTGAAGTGATTGTTGTGGAGGAAGGCTCTATGATGGGTTTACCACCCATGGTTATGAAGCAGCTTCTGAACCAGTTTGAAATATAATGCGTCCTGATGAATTGTAAAATCTACAAGTTTATTTTTGCGCTCATTGTAGTTGGTTTAGCAGGTTGTTCTCAGGAAAATGCGCGGCAGGTAATCTCAAAAAACGCTAAATACAGTATTTACACCATGATGAAGGATGGTAGTGAATTCATCCTTCAAACCGATTCAATTACTTCTGGTGCTGTAAATCCCGCGAAGCAAGGTATAAAAGTAAATCCAGGCAGGCTATTCTATGACCTGATCGTTCGCGACGGGAAATATTACCGTGTAGACTGGAAAACAAATACCTTTATCAAATACCAGATTGAAAATAATAAGTTTGCTAAAAAAATGGAACTGCCTTTGGATGGGATTTCCAGTGTAGAGAATTATAATTGGATCAGCAAGGATTCCTTATTGATAATAGGGTATGACGAGCGTAAGCAAAAGGTTCGATATGCGCAAATCCAGGTGGCTGAAATGAAGGCCACTCAGGGAGAAATGGAGATTCCTGCTCCATCTGGTATATATAATTCAATGTCGGTCGGTTTCTCCAGATTTGTGAATGACGCGTTATTAATTGGATATACCTATCACACAACCAATCTGAATAGCTACACCACTAGTGATACGATTTATTTAGAAAGGCTGAGTTACCCGGGAATGAAATCATTGGGAAGGTCAAAAGATACCCGCTCAGCCTATCCGGCAGGCCCGAATACAAGGCAATCGCATTCATTTACGGACGAAAAAGGAGATTTCTATTTCATAGCCTGCCCTGGTATCGCCTCCGGAAATAATGCTGATAAGCCTACAGGAATATTTCGGATCAAAAAATCGGAAAAGGTCATTGATCCCGGGTATTTCTTCAATATTTCGGCATCGAAGATCCAAAACCACGGATACGGATTTTGGTATGCTGGAAATGGAAAAGCAATTGTGCGTACCGAAAGAAAGGGCGTCTTCAAGGGCATGAGTGATCACTGGAAAGTACCTCATTTTGATTTTTACGTAATTGACCTTGAAAGTAAATCTACAATCCGTCTCGATCTGCCGCTGGATAAAGGCACGGCAAGGCAATGTGTTCTGGTTGAAAAGGGTGTGGTTTATATCACCATCAATTCGGACGTGGCCGGAAGCTGTATCTGGCAGTACAACCCCAAAACGGGCGTTTTAAAGAAGGGGCTGAAATTGGATGACAAAGTCGATTATGTTTTAAGGCTGGAGAGGTTGAATTGATATTCACAAATTTTCAATCCGGGTGTTTCTTTGTCCCGGCCTCCCTGTCGATCCTTTTTGAACTCTGATCCAGATATTCATTTGGAGCCATAACCGCAGCCCACCTGTTCTTGCATCATGTTGTTCTCCTTAATCACTGCGGGCTAGCCATCGTTCCAAACTATACCCATTTCAAGAGTCACGATTTTTTTACTTTTTTTTCTACCCGAACCTTCGGGAAAGCTTCTATTGCGCTACTAAGGATGTAAGACAGACTCAGGAACAAACGGGCGACCGCTTCCGGGGGCAAAATTTATTTATATCCATACAATGCGATTCAATCAATATTCTTTTTGTATTCTCTTCACGATGTTCTTTATCACAACATTAGTGGTAGAAGCACAAACTCCCCCAGCGTTATCCGGGCACATAAAAACAGAGCTGGGGGAAACAATCCCCGGGGCATCCGTATTAGTCAGGAACACTTCGATAGGCACCACAACGGACTCAGATGGCTCTTTCGCGATCCCGGATTTGAAACCAGGAAACTATATCATTGAGATCAGTGCTGTGGGTTTTCAGAAGGTCTCTGAAACGGTTTCAATCAAGACAGGGGAGCCGGTAAAGTTAAGTTTTAGTCTAAAGGAGAATCAGACGAATCTCCTGGAGGTACAGGTTTATGGAAAGACAGAAACCCAGGTAATTAAAGAACAGGCATTTGCAGTAAATGCGATTGAAACGAAGCAATACGCGAATACAACGGCTGACTTAAATCAGGTGCTCAACAGGAGTGCCGGTGTACGTATTCGTGAACAGGGTGGCCTTGGGAGCAACTTTAACTTTTCGATCAATGGACTTTCGGGTAAGGCTGTCAAATACTTTATAGACGGTGTTCCAATGGAAATCCTGGGCAGCTCTATGTCTTTGAACAATATTCCGGTCAACCTGGCCGAACGTGTGGAGGTGTATAAGGGTGTAGTTCCGGTACAGCTCGGATCCGACGCGATGGGTGGGGCAGTGAATGTAATTACGAGCCAAAAACAAACTAATTATCTGGATATCAGCCATAGTTATGGGTCGTTTAATACACACCGTTCTGCGTTTACCGGACAGTATGTGCATAAACAAACAGGCATCACAGTAAAAGGGACTGCTTTTTACAATTACTCGGACAATAATTATAAAATGAGAGGCGTGGAGATCCTGGAAGGGGGGAAACGAAATGGCGACCAGATTACTGACCTTTCCGGAGCACAATTTATACTCACTGACACGCGCAGGTTCCACGACCAGTTCCAGTCTGCTATGGGGCAATTGGAAGTAGGCATTAATAATAAAAAATGGGCCGACGTCCTTTATGCAGGATTTGGTTACACGGCCGGACACCAGGATCTGCAAACGGGCTTTGAGCAGACCATTGTTTACGGAAAAGTGAACCGAGAAAGTAAGGCATTGAGTGGTACCCTACGCTACAAAAAGAACAATCTATTCGTCCAGGGACTGGACCTCAGCCTTTTTGCATCGTTGTCAAAAGATTCATTTGTAACGGCCGATACACTCTTACGGCAGTATTATTGGGATGGATCCTGGACTGCCAAGGGGGCCACCGAAATGGGCTCCATCAAAACGCTCTCCCACATCATCAGGCCGAGAAAGTTTGTCAGAGCCAATCTGAGCTACTCCTTCAACGAGAATCACTCATTCAATATCAATTACATCATTGACAATCTCAAAAACGAGAGTTTCAATGCGTTACACGTTCAAAATGATGATATGCCTGGTATCATGAACAAACAGATTTTGGGTGCTGCTTACCAGCAGGAATTTTTCAGCAAAAAATTGGTCAATACTTTTTTTGCAAAATATTACAGACTTGCTCTTGAAAGGAAAAAGTACGTGGATCAGGACTACCGTGTATTCAGCACCAAATTCAATAATTATGGATATGGAATTGCATCCAGATACAAACTTCTACCTGATTTGGGTATAAAAATGTCCCTCGAACATGCCTACCGCTTACAGGAGGTTGAAGAGGTATTTGGCGACGGACTCAACGTTCAGGCCAATCCCGACCTGAAACCTGAAAGTAGTGACAATGTCAATCTGGGCGCTTATTACGGTATTCGATTTAACAAACACAAGTTTTTTATTGAGGGCTCCGGATTCTATCGTAACGCCGTCGATTTCATTTATCCCGTTCCTGACCAGCGGTCGAAGGCCTTGAAAAACGAAAACAAATCGAGTGTACGTGTTACCGGTTTTGAAGCAGAATTCCGGTACGACTATGCCGATCTGCTCGCTTTCAACGTCAATACCACCTATCAGAGTGCTGTGAATATGACCAAATTTGGCAACACGGTATCAACTACTTATGAGGCAACTTATAAAAACAAGATCCCCAATCAACCCTGGATGTTTGGTAATGCTAATCTGAGCATTGGTAAAAACAATGTCTTTGGGAAGGACACGCGCCTCCAATTCAGCTGGTACACGCAGTATGTGCACTGGTTCTACCTCACATGGGAAGCGTTTGGCAACGTAAACGGAAAATCTACCATTCCTGATCAGTTAATCCATAATGCATCGCTAAGCTATTCATTCAAAAACGGTCGGTACAACGTCTCGGGCGAATGCCGGAATCTCACCGACGATCTGGCCTTCGACAATTTCCGGCTTCAAAAGCCGGGGCGTTCATTTTCTCTGAAACTCAGGTATTTTTTAAAATAGATCAATTCGAAAATTAAAATTCTTTAAACAAATAGATACGATGAACAAATTTTTCAGCTTCCGGAACAATATACTAATGGTTGCCATTCTGGGAATGGCGCTAACCGCATGTGACAGTAACAACGGTGGAGAGGTACCGCCGCCAGATGAAGCAGGAAAGTACTCGGCTATTCTGTGCGTAGGCAGCTGGCCAAACACCGCCTACTACATTGCTGACGTACCATCCTTAACGGAGGGAACCATAAGCTTGCAAGGTAACGGTGCCGAAATGACCGGTAAAGTGTATGCGCAGGACGTTATTCAGAAGGACGGATTTTATTACCATGCCAATTTTGGCAGCGGACGTTTTGGTAAATACCATGTTGAAAACGGCGCACTGGTCACAGACAAAGAAGTGCCGTTTACCTATCTGAACTGGAGTTCATACGCGTGGATAGATGATCAGACCCTGGTTATTTTTGGTACAGGCGAAAGCGAGGGGAGATATGCAATTGTAAAAGTTGCGGATATGAGCGTTACAACAGGCAAGCTGAACCTGGAAGCAATTCCTAAGGGTTTCAATGATTACAACATCGGTTTTGCCGAATACCGTGCCAATAAATTATACGTGGGTTACG
The DNA here is from genome assembly GCF_902506755.1 of Dyadobacter sp. 32. Lineage (GTDB taxonomy): Bacteria > Bacteroidota > Bacteroidia > Cytophagales > Spirosomataceae > Dyadobacter. Next base: position 4,963,006 of record NZ_LR735258.1, read on the forward strand.
GATTTGCATCTTCCGACTGGACTTTGTATCCCAACATGCCGGTTTACCAAAAATTCAACGTAGCCGTAATCGGCTATCCTGCCATGAGCGTAGAAAGTACTATTTCCGATACGCGCACAACAACACCGGGTGGCCCGATCGTGTATGCGCCGTCTTCATTTATTGATGAGAACAATGATATTTACTTTATAAGTGATCCTGTGAGTGGATACGATTACAAATCACCTTCGGCGGTATACAGGATTAAAAGCGGCTCGACTACGCTTGACCCGACCTACTATTTCGATTTTTCTTCAAAAGTGAACAATGAAATGGGGGCCGCTATGTGGTATATCGGAAATGGTAAGGCCATTGTCCGTACAAGGACTGCGGGGCAGTCGATTGATTCGGACCACTTCTATTCTGTTATCGATGTAAAGACAGGTACATTCATTAAGAAGCTGGATCTCCCGGCAGATAAGGGAGAAAGAATGGTGCAGGCGGTGATCGTTGAAGACGGTAAGGCTTACATCGCGGTTAATGCAGCCGACAAAGATTATATCTGGGAATACAATCCTACCACAGATAAGCTTACACATGGCGCCGAATTTGTTGGTGGAATTGACTACATACTTCGCCTGGAAAAAACGAAGTAGGTTTTCCTGGCAGCCACCTATGATCCTGTTTACGGAAAAAGTTCTCTTTTAAATATATCAAAACAAATGCATCCTGTCGATGGCAACCGGCAGGATGCGAAAAGTGACTAATGGCATGATGACAATCCTGAAAAAAATAAATGCCTGGCTACACCTTTGGCTTGGACTCGCTTCCGGAATTGTCGTTGTGGTGGTTGGACTGACAGGCTGTATACTCGTTTTCGAAACAGAAATCGAGGATATGACCTTATCACACCTACATGCGGAGCACGAAGAAAATGCACCCATGCTGCCGCCTTCTGAGCTATGGAAATCGGTCAATAAGGCTTTGCCGGATAAGAAGATATTTAGCGTATGGTATCACGGCGCCGACCGCACGGCTCATTTTAGCCTGGATTCGGACTCTTCCGTTTATGTTAATCCGTATACTGGTAAAGTTGTTGCGATGATCGACCACGAAGATTTCTTCCATTTTATACTGGATGGACATGTAGGATTGTGGATTGAAGGCAAAGTGGGGACTATGATCGTGAGTTCTGCTACGCTTATCTTTTTTATTCTCCTCATCACCGGCATGGTGCTTTGGTGGCCTAAAAAGTGGAATAAATCCGGAAGGGACAGAAGCTTTAAAATTAAATGGCGGGCGAAGTTCAAACGTGTGAACTACGACTTGCATAACGTCCTGGGCTTTTATTCACTTATCATTGCACTTATTCTGACTATAACCGGACTCATCATGGGTTTTGCCTGGTTCAACAAAGGCTTTTATTGGCTTAGTTCAGGAGGTGAGTCGGCGCCAACTTATCTGAGACCATTTTCTGATACAACCAAAGTCAATGTCGTTACCAGCTTTGAAAATGTAGATAAAGCGTGGCGACTTGGTGTTGAAAAGATCGGAGTTTACGAAAAAGACGCCATCATCGTTTCATTTCCTAAAAAGAGCTCTGATCCCATTTCCCTTTGTGTGGATATGTACAATGGTTCATGGCGCTACGTGTATCTGGATCAGCATACATTGGAACAATTGCCTTCCGATGTCCAAATTGACGATCTTGGCGTAGCGCAATGGCTCCGGCGAACCAATTACGCGCTGCACGTGGGGGCTATTGGCGGGTTAACGACTAAGATTCTTTACTTCATTGCAAGCCTGATCTGCACGAGCTTACCGATCACCGGCTTTTACATCTGGTGGGGTAAGCGTGGAAAGAATAAAAAGAAAAAAGGGAAGGCAATTTCACAGCTTCGTTCCACCGAGCTTTCAATAACCCAAAGTAAAAATTAATATTCCTTCGATTTTTTCTTCTCATCACCGATGCAGGTTCTGCACGCGGCGATATCTTTACGCCATGGAAATCAAAACAAAATATATTTTCTGTCTAATTTTTTCTTGTTTACTCATGCTTGCAGGTGAGGGATTCGTCGGTGCTCAGACCGTCCCTGGATTTATGATCAAGGGTACACTCTTAGATTCGAATTCAAAAAAACCGATTGAGTTTGCTACCATCAGTATTCTGGACAGCGAGAAAAAAGTAATTGCATTAACGTATTCCGACGAAAATGGAATATTTAAGTCTGCTGATGTTCATGTCGGATCATTCTTTCTTAATCTCTCTTTTGTGGGCTATCAGCAAAAGAGTATTCCTTTCGAAATAAAAAATTCATCCGTTTTTGAATTTGGTACGATTGCCCTTAAATCTGAGAGTACCCAGCTTAAAACTGTCACCATTACCGGTAGCAAACAACTTGTGGAACAACAACCCGGCATGCTGATCTACAATGCTGAAAAGGACATCAGCAATAACGGAGGCACGGCAGCGGATGTACTGCGCAAAGCACCCATTCTCAATGTGGACGCAGCTGGAAACGTAACTATGCGTGGCAGCTCTAATCTCCGCATTCTCATCAATGGGAAATACTCGGGACAGATGGCACGTAGCCCTGGGGATGCATTGAATATGATGCCTGCCGGTTCAATCAAATCGGTTGAAGTGATCACGAGTCCTTCGGCGCGTTACGATGCGGAAGGCGCTGCCGGGGTAATCAATATCATCACAAAAAAAGGAAATCAAAGTACAAGCGGGACATTGGAAACGGTTATCGGAAATATGGAACAGGCCATTAACCCTCGTTTTACGATGAACCGGGACAAATGGAACGTAACATCGACGCTCCACATGCACCGTTTCCGAAACAAAGAGTTGGTAAGTCTGGACAGGGTTTCACTTGAAAGCGGGCAGGAAGGCGGGCGAATCCAGCAGGATATGATCAGGGACAATGCCAAGCCGCACGGCTCCGGCGATCTGCAGGTAGAGTATGCCGCGGATTCGTCGAATCTGTTCAATTTTTCTTTGAATGGCTGGTTAGGGAACTGGCCTCAAAATAGTGAACAACGTAACCGCAGATATTCGTCAGCGGGGGATCTCATCGAGGAATACAGGCAGTCCGTTAAAACCAAAGCGCCGAATAAGGGACTTGATTTCAATCTGGGTTATACCCATAAATTCAGAAAACCAGGGGAGGAGCTTTACCTCATGGCCCAGCATAATCGTTCGCAGGACGATTTCAATTACAACGCATCTCAAACGGACACCGAACATCTGTTGATATATCGGGAAATTAATAACAATCGCACCAAAAACAGTGAGTGGACATTTCAGGGAGACTACATTCTGCCTTTTTCAAAGTCTGGGAAACATGCGTTGGAAAGTGGCATGAAGGCAATTTTACGAAATGTAGGAAGTACATTCAATGTTTCAGCAAGTGAACAGGCGACACCCGAGCTGTTGATACCTGTTCAGGCAAGGTCCGACCAGTTTGATTACAAACAGGATGTTTTGGCTGCATATAGTCAGGTAAAGTTTAAATGGGCCGGTGGCTGGGCACTTCACGCGGGCGCCAGGATGGAGGGTACGTTTTTAGAAGGTAATCAGCGTACTCTCGCCGCATCGTTTAGCAATCAGTTTTGGAACTTTGTGCCAAGTGCTACTTTTTTCAAAAAGCTGGACGCAAACAATAATTTAACTTTAAGCTACACAAAACGTATATCACGCCCATCCATATGGGATCTGAATCCAAATAAGGACACCCAAAATCCTAATAACATTGTCATTGGAAATCCTTCCCTCAGGCCAGAGGAAGTAAATCAGGTTGAGTTTACCTATGCGCTGCAAACGAATTCGGATCTTTTTGTGAACGTATCCTTATATGGTAGAAAAACGGGGAATTCGATTGAAAGTATTATAACTGTTGATACGGCTGGCATCGCAACGACCACTAAGCAAAATCTCGCCTCAAATGAGCAGTATGGTTTAAATCTTTCTACTTCCTTTACCGTGGTGCCAGGCTGGAAAATAAACAGTAATGCCAATCTGCGCTATGCGGAATTTGAGAGCCAGGCTTTAAGCATTAGCAACAGCGGAACCGCCTGGGGCATTAATATCAACAGCAGCTGGAAATTGCCAAATAATTACAGTGTCCAGGTGTACGGTGATTACGATGCGCAGAGTGTGTCTCTTCAGGGATATAAAACTTCAAGGTTGTATTACAGTTTTTCGGCCAAAAAGGAACTGCCTGCCCGCAGGCTTACCATTAGCTTTACAACTGTGAGTCCCTTCAACAATTACATCAAGCAAACCGAGGTCGTCAGATCTTCGGGTTTTATTGCCAGGGAGCAAAGCCAGTATCTTCTCCGGACTGTAAGGCTTTCGCTCAATTGGGAATTTGGAGGTATGTTTAAAGGTGGCAGTGGACGGAAGATCAATAATGACGATCAGAAAAACGCAAAACAAGGTGGGTGAGGTGGTGATATCGGCTTAAAAAAATAGGCCTACCCCTCCAATATTTTTTGTGGTCTTGGCAGAAGGCTGCAGTCGGGCAATTTCCTCTGCCAGATAATCAATATGTTGCTTTCTCATGAAATCCAGGAAGATTGTGATGTCTTCTTTTTCGCGGGTAGCCATCAGCGCACCGATGTACTCCGTTTTGTTTTGAGATAGCATAACTGTTAATGGACGGTTGTAACAGGCTTGAATGTAGTGCATTAATAATCTGGCGGTAGGTCCATTCCCATCGGCGAAAGGATGAATGGTTACGAATTGGTAATGCAGGAGAAATGCTAAATCGTTTACTTCCGCTGTGGAAAGTCTGGCTACTAATTGCTTATTGACATCATTGCATAAATAGGTCATTGCTTTGAAAACCCTGCTGTAATTCAGGTAACTTTTACCTCCTATTCCTGCAGAAACATTCAGCAGCCTGAAATCTCCTTTGGAACTATCAAAAGAACCGAGGGCAGTATTGTAAACTGTTCCTGTGTTCTTCATCACCAGTGATGCAATTTCCTGGATGAATGGGACCGTGAGCATGGATTTTTCAAGTGACTTTTTAACTACAAATTGCAGCGCAGCCAGGTGATCCTTCACCATTAGGTGATGCATTAAGGGTTTCCCTTTTGCGGTTAAGCCTTCATCCAGGAAAACTTGTGTTTCAATTTCAGTTAAGGTATTTCCTTCTATTACAGTGGAATGGTGAGAGATGGCATACTGGTTGTGCTTGACATAATCAATCATACCTTGAGTGATTGACTGATGTTGGAGGGTAAGCTGTTCAAGCGTTTCCATGCCGTTCATTTCCGTTAATTATTTGTAATTTCAACAGGCGTATTAAAACCCGACCATAACTTCTTCAACCTTCTTTGCTCCGTCAAAAAAGGAAAGCAAACGAATCAGGATACCCTCTACAACTGCATCAGGGCAGGATGCACCGCAGGTTAGCATGATTCGGACGGGTGTTTGGGAAGAAAGGTAATTTTCAGTAACCACTTCCTCCTTCAGGTGCAGGTTATAGTGCCGGATCAGTTGCCTATCCAGTATCTTATTTACCGATTCGATGAAATAGGTAGGAAATTTTGTTTCGCAAAGCTCAACCAGATGTGAAGTGTTGGAGCTATTATAGCCACCCGCTACAACCACCAGATCGGCGTCGTGAGTAAGCAAAGCGTAGGTTGCATCCTGGTTGTCGTTGGTGGCATAACACAAGGTGTCGCGGGTGTTGGCAAAGCGCTCTTCTACTTCATGCGGTTTCAGATTGTAATGCCGGATCATTACATTTTTCAGGTAATCGGCAATCCCCTGTGTGTCCGAAGCCAGCATCGTAGTTTGATTCACAACACCAATGCGGGAAAGGTCGGATGCCGGGTCGAAACCTTCTGAGAACTGACCTTCAAAATCTGCAGAAAACTGATTGGCAGGAAGTTCGCCGGTAATGTATTTGCCCAGCAGGAGCGTCTGCTCCATATTTTCAACCACAATGGTAGGCGCGTTCTCCTTACTATGAGAAAACGTAGCCCGGGTTTCTTCATGAAAGGGCTTTCCATGAATGACAATTGAATACTCTTTTTGACCTATCTGAGCGGCGCGGTTCCATACTTTTTCTACAAAAGGACATGTGGTGTCATATATGTAGGAATTGATACCAAGCTCGCTGAGTTTGCTCTGGTTTTCGATCGTAGTGCCAAATGCCGGTACGATCACAATATCTTCCGGGGTCAATGTTTCCCAGGGTATAAGCTGCCTGCCTTTGGTATCCATAATAAAACGAACACCCCGGTCGGTCAGGTCCCGGTTTACATCGGGGTTGTGGATCATTTCACTAAGCAAAAAAATCCGTTTTCCAGGGTTTTCGGCTATGGCTCTGTAAGCGATATCAATCGCATTTTCGACACCATAACAAAAACCAAAGTGCCGTGCGATCAAAAACTGTACGGGCCCAAAATCCAATACCGTGGGTGTGTAATCGCGCTTGAGCTTGTCGTTTTTGCGACGAAACTCCTTAATGGGCGAAATAATACGGCTACGGTAAAAATCAGGGATATTAAACGTTTTCATGGTTTTGAGCTGATAAGCTTATGGCTTTTAACTTTTGCGCAATCTGCCAGATTAGGTAGGCGGTTTTACCTATTTTATTGTCCTCTAAGCCGTTAATCCAGATGAAAAAAATGCCTACATTGAATCTGAATATAAAGGGAAAACAATATTCCCCGTAAAGATAACCCTTCCGTTTTTAGCAACAACCGCGGATGGGACTTTGTTCTTACGAAGTTTTTTGAAAATTATTTCAGGATTGGTGCAACATATGTGAATGATGAGCAGTCATTTACACAGAACGTTCAAAATCTAAGCCTTCTTTTTGAAAACACAATTTTACACCGACAAGCATGTCGAACTGGTGGAGCGTTGTAAACTCGGTGAGCGAAAAGCTCAGTATGAGCTTTATAAGAATTACTCCAAGGCTATGTTTAACATCTGCATGAGGATTTTGAACCATAACGGTGAAGCAGAGGACGCTCTGCAAGAGGCTTTTGTGGATGCATTTACCAATCTGCACCAATTCAGGCAGCAGTCAACATTTGGCGCCTGGCTGAAACAGATTGTGGTGAATAAGGCAATTAATCATGTCAGGAGCAGAAAAATGCAGTGGGTTGAGATGGATGAATTCCAGGAGAAAATCGAGGAAAGTGAACGTTCTGATGATTACTATGGCTGGGATGAGAGCGATACAAGTCTGGAAGTGGAAAGGGTAAAACGTACCATGCTCAGACTGCCGGATGGCTACCGCGTTGTGTTGAGTCTTTACCTGTTCGAAGGGTATGACCACGAGGAAATAGGGGAGGTGCTGGGGATCAGCGAGTCCACCTCTAGGACCCAATATATGCGCGCCAAACGCAAATTGACTGAAATGCTGGCCCAATGAAAATAAACCCATAGGGCGGAAAATTCATTCGGCCTGGTGGCGCATGCGGATCAGTGAGAATTAGGTTTAAAGTAAAAGGGAGGATATAAACGTAAACGCGAACAATCATTTGAAACAAATTTTTACACTTTACAAGTTTATGATTCAATGAAAAAGTCTTCTGATAAAAAAGATCGTCTGGAGAGGTTTGTGCGTGATAATAGGGATGGATTTGATACTTTCTTGCCACAGGATTCATTATGGGATCGTATCGAAGCACAGATTCCGGCAGAGCCCTCCGCCTCAACTCCTGCGAAAATATTGCGGCAGCCGAATAACCCGTTCTTCGACTGGCGGATCGCAGCACTCATTTTACTCACGCTGGGTGTAGGCTACCTTTTCTTCCTCAATCAACAATATGGTGTCACCCGCGACCCGGGCGTAGCGCTCAATGCGCCTGGTTATGCGAAACAATTCAATGAGTATACGGTTGTGATTGATGAAAAAAGGGATGAAATCATCAGATTGGCCAAGGATAATCCGGAACTATATAAGGATTTCTCGGCGGATCTGAATAGTCTGGAAAGCAGTTACCAAAAACTGAAGTCGGACCTGGGGAGTGCTCCCAATAAGGAAGCGCTGGTCCAGGCAATGATCCAGAATCTGCAACTGCAGGTGGATTTACTTAATCAACAGTTAATCATTCTTCAGCGCTTTAACAACGCAACAAAAAACCATGAAAGCGATCAAGCACCTGTTATATAGTCTTATCATTTTATCTGTTCCCCTGGCCTCCCGTGCCAGTGATCCTGATCCTAAAAGCCTGGTGGAGAAAAGAAGGAACATCGTCAAGATTTTTGAGGTAAGGGATCCGGATTTGTTAACAGTGGATAACCAGTATGGCCAGGTCAAGGTGAATCTTTGGGCAAAGAAGGACATCCGGGTTGAAATTGTCATTACCGCCAATGCACCCAGCGATAACCAGGCAGCACAGTATTTAAATGCCGTTGCCATTGATGAAAAAAGGGTCAGGAATGGGATTACGCTTACCACGAATATTGATAAAGCCCAATTTGGACGAAACTTGTGGAATAACCGGAAAGGAGATAAGAATTTTATTCAAATTGATTACACGGTTTATATGCCAAAAGAAAATCCATTGATTGTTAAAAATCAGTTTGGCGACACCGACATCCCATCATTCGTTGCTCCGCTTACCGTGGATTCACGTTATGGAACTTTCTCTGCCAATCATCTGGAAAACGCTGAAAATAAGATAGATGTACAGTATGGGAATGCCCGAATAGGGAAAATGGATGGTGGCAGACTGGATTGCCAGTACTCCACGCTACAGGTTGATCATGTCAATAAACTCCTGTTGAATAATAAGTTTGGCCCTCTTAGCATCGGTGATATCAATAATCTGGATGCCGATATAAATTACTCCGGGGCAAAAATTGGTACCATGCGTGGAACCGGGAAGATCAGACTAAACTATTCTGGAAGCTTTAAAATCAATGAATTGACAAATTCCTCAGAAAATGTAGATATTCAGGCGGCCTACTCCTCCGTAGTGATTCCGGGAGACGCCAGCCAGTTTAACGTGACCGTGACTTACGGCAAGTTTACCTATCCTCAGGATGTTAACTTTTCAATGCAACCGTCAGTGTCTTCCCAACGGGTGAAGCAGTATCAGGGCAAGGTAGGTACTGGCTCCGGAACGAAGATTACAATAAATTCCAGGTACGGCGATGTTAAACTAAAAGAGTGATCAAACTACCTTGTTTACGCTTCGATCAGCACATTATAGCGGAAATCCAGTGGGTCGAAAACCTTGAATAAATTGCTGATGAAATCAGGGTCTTGGGTGTAAAATGAAAGCAGGTTATCATAGCGTTCCTGGGCTACTCCACCCGGGAACAATTTGTTTTTAAGACTTAAAAGCTGATCAATCTCGCTGGCATAATTCCGTTCTTCGGCCTTTCTGAGTCGGTTTTCTAAGTGTTCAAGTAAATGCAACAGTCTGGTTTGCTCCGCTTTCACAGCTCCATCCATCGTTTTATCAATGGCAACCGCTTTTTCGAGAATCGTAGCAAACATTGCGTCGAAGATCTGTTTTTCATCATCTAGGTTCAATGTGTTCCTGCTATGACTTTCTACATAGCTTTTACGCAATGAAACTTCATCCAAAAACAAGTCCTGATAGGTAATATCCAGTTTTTCGATTTTTTGTTGTTGGTGCTTGTTAACGTAAATCGCAAAATTACGCGGAATAAGCATAGGGAAGGGAACAGCATAGGCATCAAAGACACCTTTCAATTGCATCCAGTAAGGAACCTCCGATGGTCCGCCTATGTAGGCGAGGTTGGGTAATATAATCTCTTCATACAAAGGTCTTAACACCACATTCGGGCTGAAATACTCAGGGTGCGCGTCGGCCAGAGCAATAATTTCTTGTTTGGAAAAAGATCTGTCTGTATTCAAAACCTTGTAAACGTCACCATCGAAAACGATTCGCTCGCGTAAACTACCCTCTAAATAAAACAGATTGATTTCCCGGGCACTTACCGGCGTATGGTATCCGAGGCTGGCTAGTTTCTCTGTATTTTGTGCTACCAGATTCGCCGACCTGGGCGTAAGAAGTTCTTCCTTAATCACCGGAAGAAAATGTCGTTTCAGATCCGCATCGTCTGCGTCGAGACATATTAATCCATCTTTACCAAACAACTCGTGCATATAACATCGCACTGCATCGGCTAATGTTTCGTTTTCGGCATAGGCTCTTGCAAAAAGTGTAGGTTGCTCGGGAAGCTGCTTTGCTATTTTTTCGAGTTCTTTCGGGTTAAGACGTCCCACTGCTCCTGTGTGTGCACCTAGCCATTTGTGAGTTTGGCCAAACACGTGCAGGGAAGCTATTTCATCAAAATCATGGTCTTCGGTAGCCATCCAGTATACAGGCAAAAACCGGTATTCAGGGTAAGCCTTCTGAAGCGCCCTGGCCAAATTTACGGTCGTTACAATTTTATAGATAACGTATAGCGGGCCTGTGAATATATTAAGCTGGTGCCCGGTGGTTACTGTGAAAGTTCTGTTACCCAGTAGCGCAGAAAAATCAGGCTTGGACAAAATCTTATCATATTGTTTCTCTAAAACCTGTACCAGTGTTTTGCGTTTCACCGGATCAAATTGCTCTCTTTCTGCAATGACTTTGCCTGCATTTTTGATGCTTGGGTATTCATTATAAAATGCATTAAGTGAAGGTTTTTGATCCAGATAATCGAGTAACAGGGCAGGAAATTGTCCTGTATCGTGCAAATCCACAGAATGAACAGTCATGAAAGGTAGTTTTTCAGTAGTTAGAATGGATTCCAACGTTTAAATCGTTTGACAAGATTGTTTCAAGGAAACCGAACAAATAACGCGAAAGTTCAGGATTGCAAAAAGGCATTTGCATTCTTATTCGACAAGTTATGGGTATTCGGGCGTCTAACAAAAAAGCCGGATCTGACTCAGATCCGGCTTTCCCAAATTATTGGTTTCTAGTTGCGCAGGTTATGCACCTGAGATATCTTTTCCGACACCGATTAAGTATCCTTTATTTCTTTAAATGATAATCTAAAAGCAATAGTCATTTTTAGTGATCAATTCATCAGCAATGCGGCGACGTGCGTCTTTGAGGTTGGATGGCTCAATCTTAGTGAATCGTTTGAGGCCCATTAGCATCACGCGGAGTTCGTCGCTCTCCGCGAAACTGGTGATAGCCGAGCGTCCTGAGTTGTTCAATTTTTCCACCGCTGCATTCAAATATACCTGTACCATGTCCCTGTGAAGCGAATTGGCATTTTCGCCTAGCAGGGCTATACGTTTTTCTACACGAAGGATAATGGATTCGGCTGCGTAGGTTTCAATAATCATATCCGCCACATTCATGATGATTTCCTGCTCCTCTGAGAGTTTCATCATGAATTTTTGAACAGCAGCACCGGCCACCATCAACACGGCTTTTTTCATGTTTTTAATCACTTTTTTCTCTGCTGTGAACAGTCCGCCTTCGTCTTCACTGCCTAAATCAGGAATCGACATGATCTCTTTTCCAACGGCCATCGCCGGGCCCATCACATCCAGCTGCCCCTTCATGGCCCTTTTTAATATCATATCCACCACCAGAAGCCTGTTGATTTCATTGGTGCCTTCAAAAATCCTGTTGATCCGACTATCCCGATAGGCACGATCCATAGGGGCGTCTGCCGAAAAGCCCATGCCACCATATATCTGAACACCCTCGTCGACCACATAATCCAAAACCTCAGAGCCATGCACTTTCATGATCGCGCACTCGATGGCCAGTTCTTCCAGTGCTTTCAGTTTGGAGTCTCCATCGCTCATGCCTTTTTCCTGTAAGGACAACGTCAGGTCATCAATATTCTGGCCCACGCGGTAAGCTGCGGATTCGGTCGCAAACATACGCACGGCCATTTCGGCCAATTTATGTTTTATAGCACCAAAACTTGAAATTGATGTGCCAAACTGCTTACGCTCGTTGGCATAGTTAATCGCCTGCTTGGCTACCATTTTTGAACCACCCAGCGCAGCTGCTGCAAGCTTAATACGCCCGATGTTCAGGATATTTACAGCTATTTTGAAGCCGTTTCCACGATCGGATAGTAAGTTTTCAACCGGAACAGCGCAATCGTTGAAGAATATCTGCCGGGTATCCGATCCTTTGATACCCATTTTATGTTCGGGTTCATTCATTGTTATGCCCCCGTACGTCTTTTCGATGATAAAGGCGGACAGGTTTTTGTCGGTTGCTCCGTCTTCCTCAATTTTAGCAAAAACAATAAACACATCTGCAAAGCCGCCATTTGTAATCCACATTTTCTGGCCGTTGATCACATAATGCGTTCCATCACCCGATAATTTGGCCTTGGATTTACCCGAATTTGCATCCGATCCCGAATCCGGTTCGGTAAGACAATAGGCAGCCTTAAATTCTCCGGAGGCTAGTTTGGGAAGATATTTTTTCTTTTGATCTTCGTTGCCATAGTACAGGATCGGGAGTGTACCGATTCCGGTGTGTGCCGAAAGTGCAACGGAAAAGGAATTGCCGGCTCCGGTTGCTTCCGCCACAAGCATGGAGGTGTTGAAATCCATTCCAAAACCGCCGTACGCTTCGGGTACCACAGTTCCCATCAGTCCAAGTTCACCTGCTTTGTCCATCAACGAGGACATCAGATCGGGACCAGAGGCTTTATCTATCTCATCAAGCCTTGACCAAACCTCCGCACGCAGAAAGTCACGGCAAGTATCAGCAATCATTTTTTGCTCCTCATTAAATTCTTCGGGAATAAATATTTGCGAAGCAGGTGTTTCTTTAATCAGAAATTCGCCTCCTTTAATTGTCGTTTTTTTTTCTTCTGCAACAGCCATGGTGGACAGGATCTTTTTGAATGTAGAATTTTAATATAGTATGCAAGCATACTATTATTTGCAAATATATTCTGTTTCATAATATTATGCAAGCATACTAATGATAAAACATCAGAATGATTTCAGTACTTTTTAAATCAGGTTTAGCTTGTCTTACAGTCTTGATTATCCTTTTCTAAATCGGACCTGTGGGAAGTCTTGGTTTGTATTAAAAACTGTCAATAATACGCTGCCACTCAGCAACTTTTGTTTCCGCATCAAACTCCTGTACCTTGGCACGAGCGGCGTTCAAATCATACTTTATCTGTTTGTTTTCGGTCCAGTCCAGCAGATTTTTGACAAACAACGGAATGTTGAGGTCAGGAACGATGGTTCCCAGTTCAGGGGTTATAAACTCCGTGGGGCCACCACTGTCGAAAGAGACAATGGGCTTGCCCAGCCAGGCTGCTTCTACCAGAACCATTCCGAAGGGTTCCTGCCGAGAGGTCAGCATAAAGCCGTCGGCGGCGGCCATATAAGAATAATAGTCCTCTTTCTTTGCTCCGATTAAATGGATTTTCACATGGTCAACCTGTTTGCATCTTTGTTCTGTCCAGTACACCAGGCCGTCGTCACTTAACTTGCCCACCCATACAAGGTGGATTTTGGAATTTTTGGGAATCTGCATGGCAATGTCCGGAAGGAGGTCAAATCCCTTCCGCTCAGAGGAGGTACCGGACATGATCCATACAAAATCGTCGGGTTCGGCGCCCCACTCTTTTCTTACCTCCTGAATACGTTTTTCATCAGGTGTTATTTCTTTCAGGTCCACAAAGTTATACAGCCTTTCCACGCGTCTGCTTCCCGATTCCTTCATACAGCGGCACACAATATCGGAACATCCAATAATCATATCGGAGTCATCCACAATGGTTTTGAAGTCGGATCTGCTTACCTGTGAGTACATGGTGGACAATTCCTGTATGTGAGAAATTACAGGAATCTGCAACTGTTTTCCAATCTTTATTACATCGGCCAGCATCACGGTATTCACATACCATAAATCTGCCTTAAACTGTTTAGAGATTTTTTTTAGCGCAATTGTGGTAGGATGAAGTCCCAGGTGAAACGCTACTTTTTGCGTCAGCGAGAAATTCCTGGGGGCATAAAAGACTGGAACGTCCTTGGGAAGATCGTGAAGTAGCTCACCTTTGGCAAAACAAACCAGCCCGGCATCAAACTTTGTTCTGTCGAGATACTTAAGGATGTAATAGATCAGCATTTCTGATCCGGTACGGGTGGCGTAGGGAGTAAAAAATAAAATTCGGCGTTTTGGTTTCATGGCTTAGTAAGCAGGTCTATGTTTTCTTTTGGGCTGATCTGATAGAGTATTTTTTTATTCAACAGTGTGGGCCAGAAATAACGAAGTGTGACTAGGGTTTTTCTGGTAAATATGATCTGCGTTTGAAGTTCTTTAAAGGGGTTGCCTGATTTTGCCAAATTCAATAACATTTTCCAGATAAAAATAACCGGTATCATCAAAAGGGTATGCAGCATTAAAGTTAGATAAGACAGTACGCCATACTGCTTTCGTATCCACAAATAATTGGAGACCTGCATTTGTGTACTAAACCTGTTTATCCAGGAAATGCGGGTCCTTCGAAATGGATTGTCGTTTTCCAAATGTACGAAAGTGAAATCTTTAAAGTAGCACAGCTTTCCCAATGCGGCTAACCTTCCCGACCATTCGACATCTTCGGCATACATGAAAAAATCCTCGTCAAAGCCAGCTGTCTTATCAAATCCTGATTTTCTCACAAACATGAAAGCGCCCACAAGCCAATCGTGTTGGTCTGGGTCGGCATAGACCGGTTCCGGGAATAGAGATAGTAAAAGTTTTTCAACAAAAGCACTGGGTGGCAGGACGAAGAAGGTTCTTCTGAATTCATTGAAGCTCTTGTAGAAAGGCATCGGTGAGTCGGCTGCGTCATATTGTAACGCACCGCAAGCAACGACATCCGCCCGTTCATCCATTCGTTTTACACAGTCGCCCACAACATTGTTAGTAACCAACGTGTCGGCATTCAGAATCAGGCAATATCTACCTTTGGCAACCTTCATACCTTGATTATTGGCTCTCCCAAATCCTGAATTATAACCCATGTCAATCCACTTGACCGAAGGAAACTTCTCCCTCACCAAATGACCCTCTCCGTTATCCGAATCATTGTCAACCACGATAATTTCGAAGGATATTCCGGTCGTGAATTTGAAAATAGAAGTTAAGCAATTGATAATCAGTTGTGGTGTGCGATAATTTATGATAATGATGGATACATCCATGAATAGGCCGTGCAATATGAAAGGGGCAAAAATAAAGAATCTCTGCCGAAGACTTGCATATCTTCAACAGAGACTCTCCGATATTTGTAGCGTAATTAGTTAACGGATCAATTCAGCCTTTCGAATATGCCGGCAACACCCTGCCCGCCGCCGACGCAAGCGGTAACCATACCATATTTTTGACTTCTGCGTCGCATTTCATTCAATAGTTGCACCGATAATCTTGCTCCGGTGGATCCCAGTGCATGTCCAAGCGCAATGGCCCCGCCGTTCGGATTAACTATTTCCGGATTAATATCCAGCTCCTGCATCACCGCAAGCGCCTGGGCTGCAAAAGCTTCATTAAGCTCAATCTGTTCAATATCTCCAAGTTTCAGGCCTGCCTGCTTCAATGCTATGGGAATGGCAGCAACCGGCCCTATGCCCATAATGCGTGGATCTACGCCCGCTGTGGCATACGATAGCATGCGGGCGATGGGTTTGAGGCCCAGCTCATTCACCAGCCGTTCGGACATCACCATCACAAAAGCAGCCCCGTCGGAAGTTTGCGAAGAATTGCCTGCCGTAACGGATCCTCCGGCGGCAAACACCGGTTTCAATTTACCCAAGGCTTCTACCGTTGTATCGGCTCGCGGACCTTCATCCTGGCTCACAGTCATCTCCTTTGTCTTTTTCTTGCCTGAAATTGGGTCGAAGTAGGTTTCCTGTACCTTGACGGGTACAATACCCTCTGCAAACCATCCCTCTTTTTGAGCTCTTAATGCTTTTTGATGCGATTGGAACGAAAATTCGTCCTGTTTCTCACGGCTGATATTAAAGTCTTTTGAAACCTGCTCAGCGGTAAGTCCCATGCTGAGATAATAATCCGGATTGGTATGGGCAATGTCGTAGTTGAGGGCCGTTTTCCAACCCATCGTGGGCACCATCGACATCGATTCGGTGCCGCCAGCAATAATACACTCACCCATTCCGGCGTGAATTTTGGCTGCGGCCATGGCGATGGCTTCTACCCCAGAGCCACAGTATCTGTTGATGGTGATACCGGAAACGTTCTTTGGGAGGGCCAGTAAAGCTACATATCTTCCCATCTGCATGCCTTGTTCGGCCTCCGGAACGGCATTTCCGACAATCACATCATCCACCCGCGCCGGATCGAGATTTGGTAAGCTCTCGAGCAAGTGTTTGATTACTTCGGCACCCAGTGTATCAGGACGGGTAAAACGAAATCCACCACGCGTGGCTTTTCCTACTGCTGTGCGATATCCGGCGACAATGTATGCGTTCATATTTTAATGATGGTTTTGTTGGGTCAAAGAAATGGGCTGCAGATTTACATTTCTGTTCTCGTATGGAGATAAAAAATAGTATGCCTGCATACTATCTGTAAAATTAATAATTAAAAGCAAAACAACAAACCCGCCGAATTCGTTTTCGGTGGGTTTGCAAATACCAGTAAGTTCTGATTAAAATTTTCGATGTGGCCTTGCCCCGAGCTCCATGCTCTACACGGCATGGCCTTCTTCAAGTGCTTTCGGCCGTTTGGCGTTGTCGGGCATTACAATCCATAGAGCAATATACACCAGGACAAGTGGAAATGGCTTGGGTATAAAAAACGCAAGCACCAAAAGCACCCGGACGATGGTGACATCAATCTGAAGATATTCTGCCAAACCTGCGGCTACACCGCCAATCATTTTGTTCTCTGTATTGCGGAATAATCTATTGTTGTTCATGGCTATTTTCTTTTTTTGTTGTTATTATTGATTCAAAGGTACTATGTAATACCTGGTAGCTTAGTCGGAATTGTTATGAATGGTGTTTTGGTTAGGGAAATGGTTTTTTTTGATGAAGAAGTGGACTCGTAGACAACCATTAATTCGACTGCAATGCACAACAGCTGGATTTCGTTATCAATAACATCAGACTTTCCCCAGGATTATCCTTCATCTTGCTGATAACTATTGGTAAAGAATTACCTTTGCGTTTAAAATGAGCGTTTTGCTGCCAATCTGGCACGTATGGTGGTGGTAGGCGCAATATTTTTACAGAAAAAACGATAAAAAACATATATATAAGCTCATGTTTAAATTATTTTCGAAGCTATTTGGTACTAAGGCGGAACGCGATTTAAAGGAATTGACGCCCTATGTAGGGAAGATCAATGCCGAATACGCCTTATTGGCTTCTTTAACCAATGACCAGCTCCGGGCAGAATCTGAAGGGCTTAAAGCACAAATTGCTTCTGAGCTGAAATCCATAGATGAGCAAATTGGCGCTTTACGTCAGCAGGCAGCTGACGAGCCCAACGTGGATAAAAAGGAGGCGATTTTTAAGAAAATTGATGCGCTGGAATTAGATCGTAATAAAGAGTTGGAACGGGTGCTTTTGGAGATTCTTCCGAAAGCATTTGCTATTGTAAAGGATACCGCTCGCAGATTAAAGGAAAATGACCGGCTGGAAGTTACCGCCACTTATTTTGACCGTGAAGTTGCCTCAAAAAAATCGCATGTGACCATAGAAGGCGATAAGGCTTACTGGAGTAGTACCTGGGATGTAATAGGCCAGCCGATCAAGTGGAGCATGCTTCATTACGACGTTCAGCTGATTGGCGGGGTTGTACTGCATCAGGGCAAAATCTCGGAAATGGCGACAGGTGAAGGTAAAACGCTGGTGGCAACCTTACCCGCGTTTCTGAATGCACTGGCCGGACAAGGTGTACACATTGTAACAGTCAATGATTATCTGGCCAAGCGTGATGCGGAGTGGAACGCACCTTTGTTTGAATTCCACGGGATGTCCGTAGATTGTATAGACCGTCATCAGCCTAATACGGTAGCGCGTCGTAACGCTTACAAGGCCGATCTTACTTACGGAACAAATAACGAGTTTGGCTTTGATTACTTGCGTGACAACATGTCACGCACACCCGAAGAGCTGGTCCAACGCAAGCATCATTATGCCATGGTGGATGAAGTGGATTCGGTGTTGATTGATGATGCACGTACCCCATTGATTATCAGCGGGCCGGTACCGCGTGGGGATGAGCAGGAGTATCTGGAACTGAAACCACGTGTTGCGAAAATCGTAGAGGCTCAGAAAAAGCTGGCCATGGATTTTCTCAATGATGCAAAAAGGAAAATCACCGCCGGGGACAAAAAGGAGGGAGGCTTATCCCTGTTTCGTGCGCACCGCGGTATGCCGAAGTACAAGCCATTGATCAAATACCTGAGTGAGTCCGGTATCAAACAATTGATGCAGGAATCGGAATCGATACATTTGGCCGAGAACCAGAAGCTGATGCCGGAAGCTGATGCTCCTTTGTATTTTACCATTGACGAGCGTCACAATAGTATTGAACTTACCGAAAAGGGAATTGACTTTCTGACCGGGGAATCGGATCAGACCAATTTCTTCATCCTGCCCGATATAGCCGTTGATCTGGACGCCATAGAAAAGGATTTATCCATGACTGAACAGGAGCGTGTAATTCAGAAGGAGGCATTGATTCGTGACTATTCTGTAAAAACTGCTCGTATACATACTGTTAACCAACTTTTGAAAGCATATACACTTTTTGAGAAAGATGTGGAATATGTGATCATGGATGGCAAAGTGAAAATTGTTGATGAGCAAACAGGTCGTATTATGGATGGTCGCCGGTATTCCGACGGCTTGCATCAGGCGATTGAAGCGAAGGAAAGTGTGCGCGTAGAAGATGCCACACAAACCTACGCTACCGTTACTTTACAGAACTACTTCCGGATGTATCATAAGCTGGCCGGGATGACCGGTACAGCCGAAACCGAAGCAGGGGAATTCTGGGAAATCTACAAACTGGATGTGGTTTCTGTTCCTACAAATGTTAATTTGGTTCGTAAGGATGAGGAAGATAAGGTATACCGGTCCGTTCGTGAAAAATACAATGCGGTCACAGACGAAATTGTAGAGCTGGTAGAAGCCGGACGACCTGTATTGGTGGGTACAACATCCGTTGAAAACTCAGAAATTATCAGCCGCATGCTTACGTTGCGGAAGATCCAGCACCAGGTTTTGAATGCCAAGCAGCACCAGAGAGAAGCTGAGGTGGTTGCAGAAGCGGGTAAGCCCGGTACCGTTACGATCGCTACAAACATGGCAGGTCGTGGTACGGATATCAAACTTACTCCGGATGCAAAATCTGCCGGAGGCTTGGCGATCATCGGTACGGAGCGTCATGAGAGCCGGCGCGTCGACCGTCAGTTAAGAGGTCGTTCAGGACGTCAGGGGGATCCGGGTTCTTCTCAATTCTTTGTTTCATTGGAAGATAACCTGATGCGTTTGTTCGGTTCCGATCGTATGGCGAAGGTAATGGATCGCATGGGGCTGGAAGAAGGAGAGGTAATTCAGAGTGGCATGATCACCAAATCCATCGAACGTGCGCAGAAAAAGGTTGAGGAAAACAACTTTGGCATGCGTAAGCGTCTTCTTGAATACGATGACGTGATGAACTACCAGCGTGATGCCATTTATACGCGTCGTCGCAATGCGCTTTTCGGAGATCGTTTGGCCGTTGATATCGCCAACACTTTGTTCGATGTATGCGAAGAATTGACTGCCACTACCGGCAACTATGCCGAATTGGAGCTTGCAGCGATTACAACGCTTGGAATGGAATTGCCTTTCAGCGATACCGAATATGCTTCACTGAAACCCAACCAGCGGTCACAGCAACTTTATGCAGCCGCGGAAAAGAGTTATCAGGGAAAAAATAAAACTGTAGCAGAAAATGCTTTGCCTATTCTGCGATCGATCCATGCAGAGAGAGGTGCAACGATTACTGAGATCATGATCCCGTTCAGTGATGGTATCCGTCAGACAGGTATTGTCGTTAATCTGAAAAAGGCTATTGAAAACGAAGGTGCTGAAATTACCCGGGAGATGGAAAAAGCGATCGTGCTTTCACTCATTGATCAGGAATGGAAAGAACATCTTCGTGAAATGGATGATTTGAAACAGTCTGTTCAGAATGCTGTTTTCGAACAAAAAGATCCTTTATTGATATATAAGTTTGAGTCTGTTGAGCTTTTCAAACGGTTTCTAAGCAAAGTTAATTTTGACATGATCTCGTTTCTGATGAAAGCCGAGATTCCGCGTGAAGAGGAAGCGCCGGCAACAGCGGTACCACAAAATTTACGTCGTCCGGCTCCCGCTGCCCCTGCGTTGCATACCAACCGTGAGGAGGACTATGAACCTGAAACGGATGGACCCGGTGAATATGCACGCCAGATGGAATCCACTACAAAAGCTCAACCCGTTCGTGCCATCAAAATTGCTGACAGAAATCAAAAGGTTTCCGTGCAATATCGTGACGGCAGGATTTTGCGTGACGTAAAGTATAAAAAGGTGGAGCAGGAAGTGAAGAATGGGGAATGTGTGGTTATCGAATAATATCCTGGAGTTAAGCCTTCTTTTTTTGAAATAAAAGGACAAAAACAGCTAAATTTTTATTTAGGACGGTCATATTTGACAAGAGCCCTGCTTTTCTAAATTGGATCAGCAGGGCTCTTTGTTTGACACGAAATCAGTAATTATGCGATATTTGTATTTTTAGAGAGCGTCGCAAACGAAATTACCCATATATGAAATTGCACAGAGAAGGATATGTCATCATGCTGGTTACAGCTATCGTGTTGGTTTTGATCAACTTAGGTATCAATTATCTTTTGCCTGATGGCTATTGGATTCCACGACTGGTCTTGATTGGCAGTGTCGTAGTATTCTTTCTGGTTGTGCAATTTTTTAGGGTACCATCGAGAGTGGTTCATAAAAGTGACACGCAGATCGTAGCGCCTTGTGACGGGAAAGTGGTTGTCATAGAAGAAGTGGTAGAAAGTGAATATTTTAAAGGCCCAAGGCGTCAGGTGAGTATTTTCATGTCGCCGTTGAATGTGCACATCAACTGGAATCCGATAAGTGGCGTGATCCAGTATTTTAAATACCATCCCGGGTTATATCTGGTAGCCTGGCATCCCAAATCCAGTACCGATAATGAGCGCACAACTGTGGTGATCAGAAATAAAGAAGGTATTGATGTGCTGTTCCGCCAAATAGCCGGGGCAGCGGCGCGTCGCATTCGCTGGTACGTGAAAGAGGGTGATAAAGTGGAACAAAGTACCGAAATGGGTTTTATCAAATTCGGTTCTCGTGTGGATATTTTCCTTCCTTTGGACGCGGAAATTAAAGTTAATCTTCAGGATAAGACGGTTGGGAGTGTGACGGTGTTGGCAGAGTTGAAGTAGCGTTTAGTGCACCAAACTTACCGTCCCCTTCACAGTCCTTATCTTCCTCAAAACCATTCCCTGTTTTAATTCCAGCGCATGGAAGGCTGTGTCGTCCCATTTGTACGACACAGGGATCCACTGGCCATCTACGGCTTCCGCGGCTTCAGTGTGAAACCATAAACCGGCTCTTTTGTTAGTAGCCTTGCTGTTCACCTTTTCGATTTTTCCACGGACCCGCGCACCGCTCCTGATTACCGTGGTACCGTTAACCTGCACAGAAGTTGTCGCCCGCAACCAGATTGTCTGACCGGCATAATTCGATTCTGTGGAAATGGGCTGGCTCAGCTCCGCAGAAAATGTTTCTCCCTTAAGTTCTATAGTCGTTTTTCTGGATACTTTTCCAGGCTCTTTCTTTTCTTCAACGGGTGGTGCAGGGGATTGTTCTTCTACGATTGGCTTTGGTTTTGCCACCACCATTTCTTTCTTCCTTCTTGTGACGGGCTCGGGAACAGGCTCGGCGGGGATCTCTTCAAGTGGTTTGGGAACATCCTTTTCCTGAAATACAGCCGGGCTGATATCCTCGGAAATTTTGTTGTGGATGGATGGCGTGCCTGCCAAAGAATCTGATTTGGAAACTTTGGGTTGTACAACCGTAGAGTCGCCCTCTCCGGTTGCTGTATTCGGTCCCGAAAATGACCAGACCCCGAGAATAGTGCTTGCGAATAGCAGCGAGCCTAAAAGAATTTTTCCTTCAAGGCTCGACATGTTATTTCTGAGGCTCAGCCATACAGAGGGCTTTTCCTCAGGCCCAACTTGGGCAAGCCTTGTTGGATTTACAGGTGGCTTTTCAATTTTTTGATTGGTGACACGTGTTGCCGGTACCGGCTTGGGAGTGGTGTTGAAAAGCTTCGCGTCCAGATTACCCGCTGGTGTGATCAAAATCAGCGCATTTCGCAGTTCACTGGCCGATCTATACCTTTTCGCCGGATTTTTTTGCAGGAGTTTGTCTAAAATGGTCTCAAGCGACTGGGGCAAATGCGGTATTCTGCTGCGTAGTGAAATGGGTTTTTTGGTGAGTATCTGACTGATCAGGGTAATATCAGTCGACGATTCAAACGGCATTTTGCCACAGAGCAGTTCATAAAGCAGTACACCGATCGCGTACAGATCGGATTGGACGGATGGTTCGGCGCCATTCAGAAGCTCCGGGGCCATATATTCCAGCGTACCCACAACCCTGTCGGCCCGGGTGAGGCGTGTACTGCCTTGTAACCTCGCAATTCCAAAATCCATAAGCTTGACGGAGCCTTCGGGCGTCAGCATCAGGTTTGCCGCTTTAATATCGCGATGCAGAATTCCGCGGGAGTGGGCATGTTGCACACCGTCCAGGGTTTGAATCACGATCTTAATGGCTGTATCTGTTGGTAGTTGGCCGTACTGTTTCAAAAACTTTTCGACCGTAATGCCGTGAACCAACTCCATGACAATCACACTGTCGTGGTCGTCCTGCAAAAAATTATAAAGTGTGGTGACGTTGGGGTGATTGAGCTGTGCGGAAAGAATAGCCTCATTCCGAAAGCGGTCCATGAAAGTGGTGTCCCGTATCAGATGCTGGTGTAGCATTTTTATCGCCACAGGGCGACGGAGAATCGTGTCGGATGCCTTGTAGACTGTGCCCATTCCTCCTTCTCCCAGAAGTTCCTCAACACGATAGTTTTGAATAGTACGGCCAAGCATGATAGTAGGAATTAATTGTTATTCAAATATTTTGAATTGGAAAGCGACTTTTCGTTTAAGATAGTTTGGAAGTTTATTCGTTTGACAGGCCCCTAAACTGCTAATCCGGCTGACTCAAACTGTTGACTTTCTAAAAGGTAACTAATTTATTTCCTCCGTTGGGCGTAACGTCTGAAACGTTTCAGGGGACACCCGTTCCACGAGCAGTACCGTAATATTGTCGTGTCCTCCCCGCTGCCTGGCCAGGTCGATCAACTGTGCTGCAGCTTCACTAAGTGAGGGAATCAACATGAGTTGTGCAATTTCATCATTGGATAAATAATCGTAAAGCCCGTCGCTGCACAGGAAAAGGCGGTCATCGTCTTGGAACGTATGAGGTAAAGAAGTAATATCAACTTCCACCTTGCTATGCGTACCCATAGCCCGGGTAAGCACGTTTCTTTCGGGATGTTTTTCGGCCTCGGCAGGGGTAATCACGCCCTGATCCACGAGACTTTGTACATATGTATGATCTTTGGACAATTGAAATAGCTGACCCTTTTTGAGCAGATAAGCACGGCTATCGCCCACATGGGCCAAATAAAGCCGGGTATCGATAATGGCAAGCGCGGTGCAGGTTGTTCCCATACCTTTCTGCCTCACATTCTTTGCAGCGGATTGCCAGATATTCCTGTTGGCTTTGGTTAATGCAAAGAACAAACTTTCCTCAGACGACTCGTCACGGTCGAAATAGGTTTTGGCAACTGTATCCACGGCCATCTTCGAGGCGATCTCTCCGGCTGCATGGCCTCCCATACCGTCGGCAACAATTGAGAGAAAACCCTTGCTTGCTCTTACATCCTTGCCCGATGGGCGGATAAAAAGTGCTGAATCTTCATTGTTAGTACGTACACAACCCACATCTGAAAGCACTACGGCCCTCAGGTCTCCCGTCACTTCCGTTGTGGATTCGGTTGTTTTGTTGGAAAGCCATTTTTTCCAAAACATAGTGCTATTCATTTTATTTGCCAAACCAGTTTTTTACGGGTATTCTTGCAATCAGATCGTTCAGGTCATCCCTCCATCCGGTCCAAAGATCGTCGCCCGCAGGGTTGCGAATTTCTTCGAGTAATTCCTTTGCCGTCATCCTCTGATCAGGTTTTGTTTTTAGCAATCTATTGATCAGTCGTTTTGTTTTTTTTGAGATATCCGGTACCATCAGATCGGGTTCGGTGAACTGGCCTCTCTCTATTTTGATCCGTACTTCGGTTTCGGTGCGGCCATCGAAGGGAAGATAGCCGGTAATCATCTCGTAAAACAACACACCCAGCGTCCAGCAATCCGACTGTATACTGACCCTGCCATTGAACTGCTCAGGAGCCATATAATGAGAGGTTCCGATGATGTAACCCTCCTGCGTGAGCTTCGGTGTGTAGGCCGATTTTGCTATTCCGAAATCAAGTAATTTAGCCAGGCTTTCTTTATTTACTTTAATGTTGCCTGGCTTTAGGTCCCGGTGGATGATTTCCTGATCATGCAGGTGGGCGACGGCTCCCGCTATCTGTTCCATGATCTTCCACACGAATGACTCAGGTAATCTGGATTGTCGTTTGATCAGCTTTTCAAGCGTGATTCCCTCGACATATTCCATAATGATGCAGGGATAATCCTCTTCCATTGCGAATTCGAACAGTGTAGCGATATTCGGATGTTCCACGGAGGCCTGTATGTAGGCTTCATTTCGGAACCGTGCTGCCTGGTCTTTGTGGAAAAGCACTTTCACAGCTGCCTGGCGGCGGGTGGTGTGGTGAATGGCCTGATACACCTCACCCATTCCACCCGATCCCAACCAGTTGGTCAGTACATATCCTCTTATATTTTTTCCAAGGTTCATAGGATTATAGTCCTTTCTGTACCGTTAGCAATTCAATTCCGTATTTGATCGGTATGGCGAAGGAAATGATACCCTGGTTGGCATTCCCGCCTCCGGCATAATAGATGCCTATAACATTTCCTTTTTCGTCAAACATTGGTCCGCCACTGTTGCCTCCACCCGTTGCGTTCAGGTCAAGCTGGTAACTGTCGCCGAACCCGGAGTCTTTGGCCGAAAATTCGGAAGAACTTTTAACGATCTGCTGTATATGTCCGGGCGAGGTTACCGGTGATGCAATGGTAAATACGGCTGGATTGGGTTTGAACGGATCATTGGATTTGCGGACGATACGTTGCTGTGGTGCGCCACCAGGGTAGCCCATCACCACAATGCCCTGCCCTGATTTCACGGTGCTGTAATTGTCGGTCATGGTCACCGGTTCGAGGTCGTTCACATCCACTTTAATCATGGATACGTCGTGGCTTTGCGATGCTGTTACCAGGTGCGCTTCGTAGGGTTGGGTAGAATTGGCAAATACCACTTTCAGATATTTGTTCCGGCCTTCTACCTGTGCAGGGCGTCCGTTAACCAGGGTTGCCTCTGAAGGCACCCAGCCCATCGCCTGGTCCTCGGTAATCATAGGCGTAGCATCATAAACCGGTTGCCCGTTTTTCATTCCCTGTACCAGGTAACCAGGGAAGTTGTTCCAGGAGAAGCCGTTGTATCTTGTTTGCCATGCGGCTCCCACGTGTCTGTTTGTCAGTATTTTACCATCGGAAGTTGCAACGAATCCGGAGCCTGTTCCGCTGGAGCCGACGGGCAGCCCTACTATTGAACTTCTTTTGGTAACCAGGTAGGGCTCGATACCTGCGGTGGTTTGTACAAATAACGGGTGAAAAACGCCATTGGCATCAGGTCGGTATTCGTGATACAATTCTTCATTTTCAGAGACTTCGTACAGCTCCCAGGAAATATAGATTTTCACCACCTTGTCGACATTAGCGGATGCGATTTTGTCATAAGCAACGGATTGTCCAGCCTGAGCCGTTTTCAGGATAGAGTCAATCTGTACTTTGGTCAGATCTTTGTTCATGGCCAAAAGGCTGTCCGCTCTTCTGCGTTCGCTTACGGTGAGAGAGCTCATATCGTCTTTGTTTTTTTGCCACATCACAAATCCAAGAGTTCCCAGTACGACCACAGCGGCGATAACAGCAGTCCAGAGGGTCTTTTGTGATTTTTTACGTTCATGCGTAATCACTCTTTCAAACGTCTGCTTACCGATTCCGGTTTTAGCCGGAGTGTCACCTGCTTCGGCGGGTACAAATTCACTGGTTGGTTTCAAAATTTCTACCAGGCGCGTCTGAGGCATCATTTCCAGGGGGCGTGGGTCGATGTCAAATACAAAGATCGGGCCGTTGGTGCCTACCTGAATTTCATCGCCCGGTGAAAGCCTTGTCGTTCCCAAAACTTTATTTTTGTTTAGAAAAAGGCCATTACGGCTGTTATTATCCACCAATGAAAAACGCAATGGATCGGCGCTGTCCTTGACGATTTTACCATGTTCACGGCTAACGACTGTATCTATTTCGGGGTCAAACTGGATGTCGCTGTCGCCTGACCGGCCCAGCGTTAATTCATTGTGGGCATTGAAGTCAAATTCTTCAACCTGATTGATTTTGGCACCGGCGGTGTGGCGAATGACAAAGTTTTTCACAGAAGCAGTCATTATTTTGAATGGTTAAATTTTTGAATGATTTTTTAGGGTTCAGATATTTCTTCGTTTCTGATGTTACAAATTTCCGCCAAAAGACAACACGGGTAAATCGGGAGAAACGTACATTTGGAGGAAGGAAAACCTATATTTTTCTAGTATAGGTTTTCCTGTATAGAAGAGGATTTACGACTATCCCAATACCGTGGCAGCCAGTCGGCCCAGGTTCATGCTTCTCGCGTTGGAATCAATAATGTCCCGGTACAGCCCGCCTTCGGTATACAAAGATTCATGGGTACCCTGAGCGACCAGCTCCCCTTCGCTCATGCAATAGATGTGGTCGGCGTCCATTATCTGGCTGATGTTGTGTGAGATAATCAGCACCGTGCGGTCTTTTTTAATGGCGTCAATACTGTCTTTAATTTGTTCGGTGGTGATGGCGTCAAGGCTGGCGGTTGGTTCATCCAGAAAAATGACCGGGGGATTTTTGAGGAATAACCGGGCAATGGCTATGCGTTGCTGCTGTCCTCCTGAAAGTGATTTTGCATCCGCCTGATAGCCATTGGGCATGCCTTCGATCTGATCGTGCAAAGAGGCTTTCTTAGCCGCTTCCACCACTTCTTCAAAGGTGGCTTCGAGTTTTCCGTAGCGGATATTTTCCTCTATCGTACCCGCAAAAATGTGATTTTTCTGCATCACGAGGCCCACGTGATCCCTCACCCAATGTGGGTCGTAATGATTGAGCGGCTTGCCGTCCAGCAGCACTTCTCCGCTTGTGGGCTCATAAAAACCAGCCAACAGGTTCATGGCAGAGCTTTTTCCTGCTCCGGAAAGGCCCACAAGGGCTGTGGTTTTACCCGATTCCAGTTTCAGGCTCACATTTTTCAATGCGCGTTTGTGATTAGGATATACCAGGTCCAGGTTCTTCAGTTCGAAAGCGCCGTTAATTGTTTCCGGCCTAAGCTTGTCCGACTCCGGGTTTTCGACGTAGGAGTCATTCTCGATCATTTCAAAAAAACCTTCCGCATAGGTAAGTGCTTCATTGTATTCGTCATAGATGCGGTGTAAGTGCCGTATGGGTGCTGATACATTGTTGAAAAGTCCGAGGTGGAACATGATAGCCCCAAGCGCAATCTGTTGATGAAGTACGAAATAGACGGTCACAACAAACACCATTATGACGCCCAATTGTTCTGCCATACTTTTCAGGCTGTCGAACAGATAATTAGTCCGATGGTGTTTTACCTCGCTCGCCGCCAGATTGGAGGTGAGGGTCTTTTGTCTGGCAGCTTCGTAATCTTCTCTTACAAATGATTTTACCACAAAAATGGACTCAAAAAGCCCGAATAACATGCCTGCCTTGTCTTCCCGAAACTGTTGGATGTTCCGGCGGATCTGCGACTGTCTTTTGGATTGCTCCCGGCTGATCATGGCGTAGAGCGGGATAATCAGTGTGGCGCAGACGCCAATCCATACGTTGTTGTAGTACATGAGGATCAAGGCCAGGAAGGCACTGATAAACATGGGAATGATGTCGATAAAAAGATTTTTAACCGTTTTGATCAGATTTTCAATGCCTTTGTCTATCCTTTTTTCCAGCTTCCCGATCTGATTCTGAGGAAGGGCGAAGAAGGAGAGATGGTAGGAAACAACCCGGTTGATGGTGTAGTTGTGCAGGTCGGCACCCAGCTGAAACCGGAAACGATCGCTCAGAAATTTCTGGATCAGCTGGACGATCAAGCCCAGGATTTCCTTGCCAAACAAGATCACCACCAACCATACCACCACCATGCCGATTTCCCGGTTTGAAACCGGTTGTCTTAGCATTTTTTCTATCGTGTCTACCGTGTATTTCATCACAATAGGGGTCACTTGTGCCAGCGCAGCACCTATTACCGTGAGCACCAGTATCAACGCGAACGTGGAACGGTAGGTGCGGACAAATGGCCAGAGTTTTACAATGAGGGTTACAAACGACATGGGCAGACTAGATTTTACGGATGAATTCACGGGTATTCAATGCGGCATCAGATTCATAGTCATAGAACAGCTCCACCATGGAAGACACGATATTGATATCATCTGTAAGAAAAGCGTTGAGTTTGGAGGCTCGTCCGCTCGTATTGGATCCGCTTCCCAGAATACACACGCAGAGGGATTTTTGAATACCGGGCTTGTTTTCAGAGGGTGAGCTGATAAACAATTGTATCGGCAGCGTTTTATTCACTTTGGTTACCCGGATGCCCATTTCATTCATTTCCTGCATCGACTGGCTGTGGTTTTGATACAACTGTCGGATCAGTGCGGCCTGTGGCTCGTCGTCGTCTTTCACCATCGATGTCGATACCATGAATCGGTTGTGGTGGGGTATGGATTCATTTACAGACAGGGACGCGTTGCTTCCGCTGCGGTAGGTTTCAACGGAAACGTGCTCATTGAAAATTTTGCCAAGGTATTTTACGAATGCGTGGCTGGTACCTTCGCTCTGATCATTGAGTGTCACGAACTCCACTTTGGCATTACTGCCGGTTTTCTGAAGATAGATGGCGGTTTCTTTTAGTTTGTTTTCAACGTCTGCACTGTCGCGTAAAAGTGCTTCGGCTCTCCGGGCATAGTCGAACTGTGTTGCGTGTCGCAATTCATGTGGTTTCACATCTGCGTGTTTGGCCACCAGGTCCATCCTATAAGGTGCGATCGCTTCTATTTGGGCTGTATTTGACAAGATTAATAAATTATTTCCCTGTGTTTTGGAAAGATCGATCACCTTGTTGATCCCCCCCAGTACTTCTTTTGTTCCCTCAATCATCTGTACTTTCTCATTCACTTTTCCGCTTACCTCCATCATGATTCCATTCAGCGACTTCGTTGCCTGGACTAATAAACCAGTCTGGGTTTTGATCTGGTCCATTTCCTGCTGGTTGAGGCGTTCCTTGAGTCGGTTCATTTTTTCGGTGGTAACGGTGAGGAACAGACCGATAAACAGGCTCACCACACCGCCCACAAGACCAGCAATATCCAGTTCCCGAATGTACCGGTCAACGCCCGGGTTGAAATACAGATCTTTGTCATTCCACTGGCCATTGACCACATTGTAGTCGGACAGATAGTGGATGGAATCGTAAAAGACATAGTGCCATTTAAGTCCGAGCGAGATTAGAATTACAATAAACGGGAGGAAAAAGAATACATTAAAAAGGATTGGGTGTCTTTTAATTATATCCATCAAAACCGTAAAGAATCCTTCTTCGGAGGGTTTGCCAAGGCGCGCTGAATCAGGCGTTGAGTCGGACTGGGGCTCCTCTTTTGGCCGGGGTAGCGTTTGGGTGTGCTCTGCCTGAAAAAAGTCGGGTAAATCGTTACGGGAAGTCATAATCGATGGTTAATTGAAGTTTTTGGAATTGAACAGTACAAAGTACGTCCTTAAATAAAGGCTTGTAAATGGCCGGAAACCTACATTTGAAGTATAGGTAAACCTGTATATTTCGAGGTAAACCTTCCATTTTGTAAGCTTTCGGAATATTTCGAAAGGATGCTTTAAAGGATTTGGTACGAGAGCAGCTTTTTGGAATTGGGAAGCATTTCCAGGTATATCTGGTTCCCTTGTGATACTTTTACATACAAGTCATGATGCTCGATTTCTACAGTATCCGGGCTAGAGCCGGGTGTCCATCTGAGGATCAGGTTAAAATAGGCGTCACTCCCATCACTTCCATATTCCACCTGCTTTGAAATAACCTCAGCAACGCCGGCATGTTTTATACCGGCTCTTCTATCGGTGAACCTGTTTTTCAGGAGTAAATAAGTAACCCATATGGTCGTGACCAGAATGAAAAAGCAAACGATCAGCAGTATAAAAAACAGTGCTGTTTCAATTGTGGAATCTTGTACTTGAGTCCATCTTCTACCTATGGCTAATGTATACTCAGGCATATCGATCAGGAACTTGGACCATAATGCAACGGTGACGACAGCGATGAGTGCATTGGTTAAATCCAGTCGAATTTTTTCCTTTTTGGACAAAGGAAGTATTTGCGGGTAGCTGACGTCGCTGGAATGCCAGATGTGGCTTGTATGTAAATGGCTGGTGGCCATAGATATTGGTATCATGAGGTCAATCATTAAGTGGTTAAGTATGATGCAAATTTCCATCAAAACCGCTTTCCGATAAATTGCTAAAAACCTATATTTAGAGTACAGGAAAACCTGTATATTTAAGATTACATTCTGAAAATGAACCTGATGAATGTACAAATTCAAGAAAATCCTCCCTCGGCGATATGAACAAATGGTGTATACTTCTGCTACTTTTTCTCACATTTATTGCCCGTGCGCAAAAGACAGACTCCCTTTTGCGTGCTTTGAAAGTCGCCAGGCCTGATACGCAAAGGGTCAATATCCTGAATGATCTGGGTTACAACTTTTGGGTGGGCAGCGATGATTCACTTGCCATACTTTACTGTCATCAGGCACTTAACCTTGCGAAAAGACTGAAATTTTTAGCGGGCGAATCAAAAGCAAGGTTTCAGCTTACGCGTATTGAGTTGGATCGTTTTACAGATATTGGACCAGCATATGCACATCTGGACACCTTGCTTCAAATTGCAAAACGTACAAAGGATAAAAAACTGGAGGGGATGGCGTACGTGCGGCGGGCTCAATTTTACAGCGAAATACTTGAAAAGCAGTCGCAGGTCACACCTTTGTTTGAAAAGGCATTAAAATTGTTCGAGCAGGTTGGCGACAAATCCTGGCAGGGGACTGTGTACAACGAGAGGGCGCAAATTTTGGGAAATAACGGCAATTTTGCAGATGCTGTCGTTTTGATGCTGAAGGCCCGTAAGCTTCAGGAAGAGGTAAATGATACCAAATCTCTGAGATCTACGGTAGCCAACCTTGGTGTGTTCTATTCTTCGATGGGCTTGTATCCCGAGGCGCTTAAAACTTTCAAAGAGGCAGAAGAAAATGCTAAAAGCAGGGGAGACAGCGTCTTGATCGCATTTTTTTACAATCAACGTGCGGAGATATATGACAAGCAGGGCAAATACAAGGAGGCGTTGCGTGAGCTCGAAAAGGCGGTAAAAGTGTATGAGCCATCACAGGCTCCATATTGGCTCGGGCGAACCTATGCCAGAATGGGTCATGCATATCTGAAACTGAATGACTATGAGAATGGCCTCAAATACACAGGAATGGCCGACAAATTATTCAGTAAAGCCGCGGATGCCAATGAAATGCTGGACCACTACGTTCATCAGAATTTCGGTAAAATTTATTTATTCCAAAAATCTTACAAAAAAGTGATTGGTTATGCCCAAAAGGGGCTCGAGTGGGCCATGGCAGCCGAACCGCCACTTCTGAGAGAATCGGCCGAGTATCACAGGCAATTGTCTGTCGCTTATGAGGCATTGGGACAGACTGCCCAAGCGCTAAGCCATTTTAAGCAGTACAAAGTCCAGTCCGATTCTGTGCTGAATAAAGAGAATGTGCAACGGATCACGGCAGCCTCACTGACCTATACATTCGAGAAAAAGCAACAAACAGACCAGCTGACCATTGAGGCTCTGAAAAACGACAAGCTCGTACAATTCCGTAATTTTCTGATCGGGTTGTCCGTCCTGGGTTCTATTATTACGGCCTTTATTTTCTGGTCTAACCGCAAGCTTCGGAGTAAGAACACGGAGCTTATTGCGAAAAATCGTGAGATAGAGGAAGCATTGTTCAAGGGACAAAAATTGGAACGAAAGCGGGTGGCCTCGGAACTGCACGACAACCTGAATACAAAACTGGCGGCATTGCGCTGGCGTATGGAGGCCATAGATGTAACACAATACGGCGAGGGGGATCAGAAAATTCACAAAGGTTCCGTTGAAATGCTTGAGGATATTTATGACGACGTGCGGCTTATCTCGCACAGCATGCTTCCTGTGGAGCTGGAAACGGAGGGCCTCGTTCCAGCGCTGCGAAAACTGATTGGGAAACTGAATATCAACTCCAAAACAGAATTCCACCTGATCGCGAAAGACTTTGAGGAAAGGCCGCCGGCTTCGGTTGAGCATCAGTTTTACATCATGATCCTTGAACTGATCAATAACGTGTTAAAACATGCTCAGGCTTCGAAAGTATGGATCAGCGTAGGTAGGTCGGATACCGGCATAATCCTGACAGTCAGTGATGATGGTGTGGGCATGGCCGACCCCGCGCTATCGGACGGAATGGGAATGAAGAATCTCTCGAACCGGGTAGAAGCACTGGGCGGTAAACTCAAAATTGAAAGCGCTCCTGAACAGGGAACCAAAGTGGTGATCGAGGTGGCCGAAAGGGGGTGAGATGTTAGAATTAAGAATGAAGAATGAATCGGTGGTGCGTGATGCCGTTTGAAATTTAATTTTCTTCTTACCAGTAGGTTGCGCTGATTTTATCGTTTGCCGCTGATTGCTGATTGCTGATTGCTGATTGCTGATTGCTGATTGCTGATTGCTGATTGCTGATTGCCCCAAAATATGAAAGCCGGATTGTTCATTTTTCTGCTAGTGCACGCCTCCGTTTTGTTTGGCCAAACGAAGCGGATCGATGCTTTGCGCAACCATATTTATAAGACTTCGGACGATCCCGAGAGACTAGCGGCAATTTTGGCCTTGTGTGAAGAATATCACAGTTTGAATCGTGATACGCTGGATTATTATGCGTACCACGCACGGGCTTTGGCAGTAAAAATCAAAGCGGGCAGGAGGGAGCGAAGTTTGGCGGAGCTTGCCGTTGCGCATGACTACTACCGCTGGGGGTGGATTGACAGCTTGCTGCTGGTAGTAAATACGGAGTTGCCCAAAAATCCTGTCACCGATCCAAAGGCAAGGGATATTTATTTCAAACTGACCCTACTGAAGGCGAAGGGTTACGGAGGGCGGTCCAGGTATCAGGAGTCACTCTCGGTGTTTTACGAAGCGATTCGGATGGCGGAGAAATATCGGGACACGCTTAATCTGGGTATTGGTACAAACAGTGTCGGATCCTTGGCCTTGATGCGGGAACAGCCTAAGGAGGCAATCAAATGGGTGAAGAAGGCGCTCTCTTACACGAATGATAATGACCGGAAATATGCATACATACGGGCTGCCGGCTTTATCAATCTGGCAGGTGCATTCAATCTGCTGGGTCAAAATGATTCGGCAAGGTATTATGTGGATCGGGGAGTGGCATTAAGCAAGGAGATCGAAAATCTTAACTTTTTAGCCACCGGTTTACGGATTCGCTCTCAAATTTATACAGACACTGGAAAATTAAAAGAAGCAGAAGCAACCCTGGTCGAAATGTGGGAAACCCGAAAGAAATCGGGCGACGAAAATCAGTATACGGATGACGGGTTGATGCGGGTGAACTTTTATATCCAAACCCGGCAGTACAACAAAGCCATTGCCTACTGCAAAAAAGCCCTGCTGACGAATGAGGAGGCGGATGCGTTGAAGATAAACAGTCGGGTGAGTGCAATCAATTTACGGAAGGACTATTACCAATTGCTGGCAAAATGTTACAAGGCGGTTGGCAAGAATGCCCTCTACCAGGAAACCCTCGAAAAGTTGGTGGCAGCCAAAGATTCTTTTTACAAGGACAATTCCGCTGATGCCATGGCTGAAATGCAGGTCAAATACGAGTCGGAGAAACAGCAGAGCCAGATTAAGGATCTTGAAAATGAAAAGCTGCAGCAGGTTGTCGATAAACAGGCGATGATCAGAAATTTTCTGTTAGGACTGGCCGCATTGGGGATTGCGCTAACGGGCTATGTCATTTTTACAAATAGGCGCTTGCGGGAACATAATAAGGTACTGATAAGAAAAAACCGCGAGATTGAAGAGGCACATTTCAAAGGTCAGCATGTGGAAAGAAAGCGGGTTGCCTCCGAGCTGCACGACAACCTGAACACCAAACTGGCCGCATTGCGATGGCGGCTGGAGGCCTTGAACCTGGCCGGGTATCCCGAAAAGGACCAGAAGGCTTTGACCGGCCTGATCGGGATGCTGGAGGATGTGTATGATGATGTTCGGCTGATCTCACACAACATGCTTCCTGCCGAACTGGAATCACAGGGATTGACAGCCGCGGTACAAAAACTGATTGAAAAGCTCAATGTAAATCCAAAAACGGTCTTCTCAGTTGTGTTGGATGAAATGCACGAGCGCCTCGATCAAAAGGTTGAGTTTGAGCTTTACAATATTACGCTCGAGTTGGTCAACAACATCATAAAACATGCGCGGGCAAGCCAGGTCTGGATCAGTATTTCGCAGGATGGAGCCAAAACGACCTTGACCGTCAGCGACAACGGGGTAGGTTTTGAAGCCGGGAACGAATCACAGGGAATAGGCTTACGCAATATCGGTTCGAGGGTGGAAGCATTGAAGGGAATATGGAAAGTGGAAAGCAGTCCCGGGCAGGGGGCAAAGGTGATCGTGGAAGTGTTGAAGCGGTGATTTCAATTGCGTACAGTGACTTACACCAGTTTGTGCCTCATCGCGTACTTAATGATCCCTATCGCGTTTTTTACGTTCAGTTTTCGTAATATATTATGACGGTGCGTTTCAACCGTTCCTACACTTATAAAAAGCCTTTCTGCGATTTCGGTGGTTGATAGCTCTTGTGCGATCAGCTTAATGATTTCCAGTTCGCGCGATGTTACCGCAATGGGTGTGGATGGTATGTCTTCATGAGCTGGAGCCTGCATACTTGCAGGGCTTAGCAGTTCTTTCATCACGGCTTCACTGAAGTATTTCTCGCCGGAAGCAACCGTTGTGATGGCGCGTTCCAGTTCAGCCCGGTTTGCCTTTTTCATCACATAACCCGAAATCCCTGCCTGAAAAGCCTGTCGGATCGTATCAGCGTCCTCGGAAACGGTGAGCATCAGGATTTTCAGTTTAGGAAATTTTTCACGTACCTGTAATGTGAGGTCAATTCCTGTGAGATGGGGCATGTTGAAATCCGTGACAAGAACGTCGATTTCATCATTTTCCAGCATGTGAAGTACCTTACGGCTGTCGTTAACGGTACCTGCGATTTCAACGCCCGGAATGGTCGAGATCAAAAGAGAAAGACTGTCCAGCAGGATCTGATGGTCGTCGGTAATAAGTACACGTAAAGACATTTCACAAAGAAGAGTTAGCGTATATCAAATGTATAAGAACATTATGACAATGCAAAGACCATGCTTTTTATGAACTTACAAAACGTAAACCCTTCTTTTTGAAATATATAACCTGGGTCTACAAGCTCGCTACCCATTCCTGGATCTGAGCAAAAAATCCGGGAACTGCTGCCGGATACACCACCGCCATAAATAGCATACCAAAAATAGCACCCACCATATGTGCGCTGTGGTTGACATAGCTTGTGCCTTTCCTGGCTTCATAGTAAGAATAGCCAAGGAACAGAATACCAAATATAAATGCCTTCATTTTGATGAAGAAATACAAGGAAATGGTCATCGTGGGAGCAAATAGTATTGCGGCAAAAAGCACAGCAGAAACCCCTCCGGAAGCACCCAGAGAATTGTAGTTGGAATTAGTACGATTTTTGAGATAAGTAGGAATGTCAGAAACAATGATTCCGACAATATACAGGAAGAGATAATAAAAAGAGCCGCTGGGGCCAAAAAGTTGGTAAAATAGGCTCTCAATTCCTTCACCTACAAACCACAAACTGAGCATGTTGAAAATTAAATGCCCGAAATCGGCATGAACAAAACCTGAGGTGATGAATCTGTAATATTCGTTTCGCTTGGTGACCTTATAGGGGTTAAGTATCAGCTTGTCCATCAGACTGTAATTGCTGAAAGCATAATAGCTGATACCGCTT
Organism: Dyadobacter sp. 32; assembly: GCF_902506755.1. Lineage (GTDB taxonomy): Bacteria > Bacteroidota > Bacteroidia > Cytophagales > Spirosomataceae > Dyadobacter. The sequence goes on from NZ_LR735258.1 coordinate 4,999,522, forward strand.
GTAATGATGACGAGTATGAGGGTTATTGACATATTTTAGTGTAAAAATGATAAAATGTTGACCTGGTTGCCGGTTAAAGAATGCCAGGCTATTGTTCCCGCTCCACCAACTGATGAACGAACGAGAGCAAAGGCGCTTTTCGTTCAGATGATACGTTTAATTGTTCAAGGTTGCTAAAACCCAGGTTGAAATATTCATTGATTTTAGCTTCGGTCGTTTTGCGGATTTGCAGTTGGTCATAGATATTCCGGACTGCCTTCACCTTTTCTTCTTTGTCAAATGTTTCGGCGGCAATCCAGTGGTTCAGCTCCTCCTTCAAGGTTCCTTCCGCTTTTGCTAACGCCTCAATGAGCAAAAAGGTCTTTTTATTCGAAATAATGTCTCCGCCAACCTGTTTTCCAAAAGTTTTGGGATCCCCGTATACATCCAGCAGATCATCCTTCAGTTGAAAGCCAATGCCCATACTTTCACCGGCTGTGTACATGCGTTTTTTTGATGCCTCGTCTGCGCCTCCAATGATGCCACCGAGTTCGAGCGACATGCCTAGCACCACGGAGGTTTTGAGGCGGATCATTTCCAGATATTCCGTTTCTGTAACGTCCCATCGTGTTTCAAAATTCATGTCAAGCTGCTGGCCCTCACACACTTCTGCTGCCGTGGTATTGAACCGCTCAATGACGTTTCTCAGGCTGCTATCCTGCACGTTTATCAAAAGTTCGTAAGCTTTGATCAGCATGACATCTCCTGAGAGAATGGCGGTGTTTTCATTCCATTTTTGATGCACCGTGGGTTTGCCACGACGCAGTGGCGCCTTGTCCATGATGTCATCATGCATGAGCGTGAAATTGTGGAACACTTCGACTGCCATGGCCGGTTTGATCGCTTTTTGCCATTCGTCCGTGTAAACACTGGTAGCCAGCAAGGTGAGCAGTGGCCTGAACCGCTTGCCGCTCAGCGACATAATGTATCGGATGGGATCGTACAGCTCAACAGGGTGTTCACCGTAAGAATTTTTGTCAAATTCAGTTTGAAGCGTTTTTAGCAGATGCTCAATTTGTATCATTAGAAGGTTTTTTCAGTCCGGTATATGAGGAACTGAGGTTGAATATGCTTTTTTTGATCAGATTAAATTCAGGTAAAAAAAGCGTTAGAAATGTGTTTTGACTGGTATCATAAGCAATAGATCTTTAATAATGCCCTTTCATCGATAGAATGTAAATAACATCATTATCAATTTTATATATTATTCGATGTTCCCTATTTATTCTTCTGGAATATTTGCCAGCTAAATCATGCTTGAGCATTTCAGGCTTGCCTATACCTGTCGTTGGACTGTTCCTGATAGCATCTATTATTTGTTCAATCTTTTTTAGTAAGGAAATTTGACCCGATTTTTGCCAAAATCGCAGATGCTCGATGGCCAAAGGTGTGAAGTCTATTTTGTATTGACCAGATCCCATAAATTAGCTCCCGGTTCTAATGTAACCGTATTTCCCTCATTAATTTGCCGTTCACTTTCTTTTATCATGGCCACAAATTCAGCATTGTAAGGCTTGTCCTCTTTTTCCTCGAAGGAAACTTTAAAACCTTTCAGTAGTGCTTTCACTGCTTTTATCACTTGCTGATCTTCTGTATTGATCGTGAACGTTGTCATGGGTTTTCCTGCTTGTTTATATGTTCAAAATTACAACTTTTTTGTCAAAAACGGGATTGGCTATTTGTTGAAAGGTAATTGCAATACAATAATCACGGCGATAAGGGCTTAATTTTCTACCTTGTCCTTTCTATCAAAAAGTGTTTGAAATGCCCATCGTTTTTAGCAGGGTCATATTTCAACTCCATACAAAAAAGAAAAATTTACCTATGCCGTTTCATCAATATTTTAATCGGGAAATATTCCCTATAGACGCCGCAATTTTCAAAACCAACGATCTTGGCTTACTGAGAGGTTACGGTTTGTTTGATTATTTCCGCACTTATAACGGCGTTCCCTTCAGATTTGAAGATTACTGGAAACGCTTTGAGAATTCAGCACGGCTGCTCAAGCTGGCTATACCACTTTCCCGGGATGAAACTGAAAAAGTGCTGGCGGATCTTTTCGCATTATCGGGCGAGCCGGAAGTCGCGTTTCGCTTTGTGCTCACAGGTGGTTATGCCCCAGACAGTGTTCATGTAATACAGCCCAACTTGCTTATTCGTACGGAGTCTTTGCCGCAGGACAATCCTGCCGGGCGGCTTAAAGGTATTAAGGTGCTGCCTCACGCCTACGTGCGGGACCTACCCGAAATCAAAAGCACCAATTATGTGCATATGATACTGATGGCCGATGAAATGAGGTCTCAGGAAGCAGCCGATCTGTTGTTCCACAAAGACGGCGAAATCAGCGAACTGACGAGAAGTAATGTTTTTATCTTTAAAGGAAATACACTCATCACGCCCGGCAGGAGCATCCTGAACGGAATCACACGGCGTGTGGTGTTGGAGCTGGCCGGGCCTCATTTCGAAATTCAGGTGAGGTCGGTATCGCTGAATGAGTTTTTGGCTGCCGATGAAGCCTTCACCACCAGCTCTACCAAATGGGTTATGCCCATTGTAGCTGTGGGAGACAATAGGATCGGTGATGGAAGGGCAGGGAAAAATACCCTGTTCCTGCAGGGACTATTTGAGGGGCTGGTCAGTGATTGGGGCAAATAGTAATGAGGCTGTCAAAATGTTATTGGATTGTGACAGCCCAATTTCTATTTAGGTCCAGCCCTGTGCTGTGATCGGTACCCGGTTGTCGGCATTGGTATGCAGTAGCACTTCCCCTTTTTGATCGGTGATATAACCTACAATCGTAATCTTGGGATTGTTTTTGATTTTGTCGTAAGCATTTTGCGGGACCGTAAACAGTAGTTCATAGTCTTCACCTCCATTTAAAGCGGCCGTGACCGGTCCGATGTTGAGTTCCGTAGCGGCCAGGTAAGTCTGCTCGTCAACGGGGAGCTTGTCTTCAAATACCAGTGCGCCCACCCCGGATTGCGCACATATGTGCAAAAGGTCGGATGCCAGGCCGTCGGACAAATCGATCATGGCTGTGGGGATGACACCCGCTTCCGCCAGTTCGTAAACTACATCCATGCGAGCCTCCGGGCGGAGCTGACGCTGAATGACGTAGTCTTTTCCATCCAGTTCGGGCTGCATGTTAGGATTGGCCAGAAATACCTGTTTTTCTCTCTCCAATAATTGTAATCCCAGATACGCACCTCCCAGATCTCCGGTGACGCAAAGCAGATCGTGCGGTTTTGCCGTGTGGCGATAGGTGATTTTATCCTTCGCAACTTTTCCAAAAACTGTTACGGAAATAAATAATCCGGAGCGGGAAGAAGATGTATCACCACCCACCAGATCCACATTGAAATCCGAACAGGCAAGTTTGATGCCTTCGTAAAGTTCCGCCACCGCCTCCACGGAAAAACGATTACTGAGCGCCAGGCTGACCGTAACCTGATGGGGTGTGCCATTCATAGCCGCAATGTCCGAAACGTTCACGGCTATGGCTTTGTAACCCAAATGTTTCAGAGGGAAGAAGGTAAGATCGAAATGGACCCCTTCCAAAAGCATATCTGTGGTGAGTAACCCATACTCGTCACCCAGGTCGATCACGGCTGCGTCGTCGCCAATGCCTGTGATGGTATCGGGTAGTTTATTTTTGATTCCTTTATTAAGCTTCTGAATCAGGCCAAATTCGCCCAAAGCGCTTATTTCTGTTCTAGTTTCTGCCATGTTGCAAAATTAGTAAAAAAAGAACGAAGCCACTTCGTAGAGGAAATGGCTTCGTTCTGATGTCTTCAAAAATTCGTTTATGCCTATGGATTGCTCAGTGTGTATACATTGATGGAGTTTCCTGTTTTGGTACTCGGGCTGTTTCGCGTCAGTACCAGTCTGGAATCGTCAATGGAGGTGATGGTAAATTCAATAACGCCATTGGTTCCGGTAGGTGCGGGTGACAGATCTCGCAGTATCAGTTTGGTGTCACCGGAAAGCTCCCATTTTCCACTGAAAGAAGTCTTGTCAAATTCCACATAAATGGCATTCCCTCCTTCGATCAAGGTAAGTTTAAAATCGGAATAGCCAGGTCTTGTATTTCCCGATCCACCCCGTGTATACACCACTGCGGCCCCCTCTTTGACCGTTTCTGCTGTCCAGGTCTTGGCTATGCGCTCTGTTACAGACTTAACCTTTTTTTTACAACCGGTAATGACCAGTGCAGCTACCAGCATCAAACTCCAAAGTATTGTATATCCTTTTTTCATTCTCTTTTTGTTTGCAATTCCTTTTCAAAACGCCAAGTTCCTACTTTTTAGTCTTATTATCAAAATATTCTCAAGTACACTTGCTGAAGTAAACACAGAAAGGGCATTATGACTAAATTGCCGCAGGAAAAAAACGATGAAAGAATATACCAAGCAACAACTGGCACTGCGCAACGGGCAGGATAAAGAAGATATCTGGTGTGCATACAAAGGATGGATTTACGACGTTTCCGGATCCAGGCTTTGGCGCAACGGGCATCATTATGAACACTGGGCCGGGCAGGATTTAACGGAAGAGCTGGAGGACGCGCCGCATACGGAGAAGGTGTTTGAACGGTTTAAGGTAATTGGAAGGCTGGTGAATGTTGAATAGGAAGCATGGTTTCGGAGATAATGAGAATGACAATTATTTTACCAGGATCAAACTCCTCATCTTGAGTTTGTCGCCTTGGTCACGGCAGTTGAAATAATGCCTTAGGTTTGGTATATCTCCTTTAGCCACGGTAAACCTCTTTAAGGTCGGCAACTGAATATAGATCTTCTTCGGTGTTCAAGAAGTCAAATGTCGTACTTTCGGCTGCTAATTTTTGAATTCCGTTTGTTATTTCGCGTTCCTCATAACGTTTAAAAACGAAGTCTGCGAAATCAGAAATTTCTTCTGCCCTGTCTTCAGGAAGGTGATTCATTACTTTTAATGTTCTCTCAATTAAAATTTGTCTGGTTATGACGTTTAAAGTTATTATCAAATTTAATGTTTTTTTGAGGAACAATGCATTTCAAAAGATACCGTCAATAACTTCTAACTTAAATCAAAACCTATTTTGAACAATACATCAATACTCATCGCCGACAGCGGCTCTACTAAAACGGACTGGCTTTTTACTGGGAATGGAAGTGCCCCGATGCAATTTCAGTCCGCCGGGATGAACCCATTTTATCAGAACAAAGATGAGATCACTGCTTTGCTGCAAAAGGAGGTGATTCCCAATCTTAAGGGAGAAGTCAGGAACATATTTTTTTATGGCGCGGGATGTGCTGATGAAAAAACATCAAAACCCATCTATGATGCATTATACGAGGTAATTCCTTCGGCAAAAAATATTGAAGTGGCTTCCGACATGTTGGGTGCTGCACGTGGGCTGTGCGGAAAGGAGGCTGGGCTGGCCTGTATCCTGGGAACCGGCGCAAACAACGCCTTCTACGATGGGGATAAAATTGTAAAATCGATTGGCTCACTGGGTTTCTGGCTCGGTGACGAAGGGAGTGGTTCCTATCTGGGTAAAACTTTGATCGTTCATTATCTTCAAAACGAGTTGCCAGCTGAGTTGCATACGCTGTTTGCGCAATCCTATCCAGAGGTTAATCGATTGTCGGTTCTTGATCATGCTTACAAAAAGCCCTTTCCGAACCGCTATTTTGCCGCGTTTTCCAGGTTTATCCCATTGCATATCGGACATCCGTTCATGAGCGGTATGGTGAGCCGTGCGTTCGATGCCTTTATTGAAAAATACATTTTAAAGCATGCCGATGCAGCCCGATTTCCCGTTCATTTTACGGGATCTGTTGCTTTTTATTATCAGGATATTCTAAAAAACGACCTGCTCAAACACAATCTGAAGGTCGGAAATATCCTAAAATCGCCATTGACCGGACTCATGAAGTATCATTTGTAGTAGTTGGTGCCAGAATTTTATGATTTGTCGAAATGGGTAATACCAAAATAATCACACACGACTGACGGTTCACCTGTCGATGAATTCATCCCGCCTCGCCCCATCTCAGAAAATGGCCTTAACTTTGTGATGAAATTAAAAATCAAAAATGCCGCGTCTTACCATCCGATGGCTTACCGTTTTCTCCGCACTGCTGATTATTGGTGTGGTTGTGACCCAGATCTACTGGGTGAAGCAAGCGTTGGATCTCCGAAACAGGCAGTTTACCCAGAATGCACATGTGGCATTACAGGAGGTTGCTGAGAAGCTGTCCAAGGTTAATGGCGTAATGCAGACCACCAACCCGGTGGAACAGCTGGCGCCCGAATATTTTCTGGTCAATACCAACGCTACCACCCAGCCCGATCTGCTGGAACACTTTATTAAGGATAGCTTTCAAAAATACAATCTGATTACAGACTTTGAAGTGGGTATTTACGATTGTACTACTGATAAGATGCGGTATGGCATGTTTTTGAGTACCAAAAATAACGAAAAAACGTCCGCACCCACTTCTGACTGGATCAAGACGGACAAATATCCCTACTATTTCGGCGTGCGTTTTCCCGAATATGGTACCTATTTTGCCGGTACCATCACCAGAGCCGTCTGGTCGTCGGTACTCGTTTTGGTAGCCGTTTGCTTTTTCGCCTATGCCTTGTTCGTCATTTTAAGGCAAAAACACCTTTCAGAAGTGCAGCGCAATTTTGTCAACAATATGACTCATGAGCTGCAGACACCCATCTCTACCATCCGGATCGCGGCGGATGTACTCAATACGGAAGTGATTGTGCATCAGCCTGAGCGACACAAAAGGTACGTGCATATTGTGCAGGAAGAAATCATGAGGCTGCAAAGCCAGGTAGAAATGGTGCTTTCAATGGCCAAAGCCGAGAGTAACACGCTTACCTTGCGGAAGGAGCCCATTGATGTGCACCAGCTCATTGAATCTATTTTACTTCCTTTTGAGGGAAAAATTCAATTGCAGTTTGATGCTGCCAATGCGATGGTCGAAGCGGATCCGTTTCATTTCAGAAATATGATCAGCAATTTGATTGACAATGCTTTGAAATATTCTCCCGGTGAGCCAGAGGTATGGGTGAAAACCTTCCAGAAAAAGAATTGTCTGGTTGTGGCCATTGAGGATAAAGGCCTTGGCATTGCGCCGGAGTATCAAAAGAAAATATTCAATAAGTTTTTCCGTGTGCCCTATGGCGATGTCCACAATGTGAAAGGCTCAGGCATTGGTCTCAGTTATGTAAAACAGATCGTAAAATCGCATCATTGGCATCTGGAGCTTGAAAGCATACTGGGGCAAGGAAGTACATTCCGGATTTCCATCCCACAAAAGTAGAGCTGCTTACAGCCGACCGCATTGAAGAAATCAATAGCTTTTGACACCTTAATTTTTATTGCCTTAAAATGAAAAGGAAAATCCTATACGTTGAAGACGACCCCAATCTCGCATTTGCCACGATGGATAATCTGGAAGCCAATGATTATGAAATTGTGCATGCCGCAGATGGAGAAAAGGCCTGGGAACTATTTGGTAAAGAACACTTTGATATTTGCGTGCTGGACGTAATGCTTCCCCGAATGGATGGATTCACACTGGCTGAACATATCCGAAATGTGGATAGGCAGGTTCCGATTTTGTTTCTGACGGCGCGTGCTTTGCAGGAGGATAAAATCAAAGGCTTACAACTGGGTGCCGACGATTATGTCACCAAGCCTTTCAGTATTCAGGAATTGATGTTGCGTATCGAAGTGTTTTTACGCCGGACCACCAAGGTGAATGCGGTTGTGGGCAAACCTGACAGCAATCGGATCGGGAAATACACTTTCGATTTTCAAAAGCTCACTTTGAGCACCGAAGGCCGTCTCCAGAACCTCACTTTCCGTGAAGCAGAAGTGTTGAAATACTTGTCGGAACGTATTGATCAGGTGATACGCAGGGATGAATTACTCAAAGCGATCTGGGGTGACGATGACTATTTTATGGGCCGGAGCCTGGATGTATTTATTTCCCGCCTGCGTAAATATCTGTCGTCCGATGAAGGAATCAGGATTGATAATATTCATGGTGTAGGCTTCCGGATGCGTGTTGCGTGATTTTTTTGAAAAATATGTTTTGTGAATACTTGCATCCAAAAAAATAATCGCACATATTTGCACCCTCATTTGGAAAAATAGTAAGGTCATGGCTAAGGTTTGTCAAATTACAGGTAAAAGAACTCGTGTTGGAAATAATGTTTCCCACGCTAACAATAAAACAAAACGTAAATTCTTCCCGAATTTGCAAAAGAAACGTTTCTTCCTGCCTTCTTCTGGAGAATGGGTTACGTTGAAAGTAGCTACTTCAGCTCTTCGTACCATCAATAAAAATGGTATTGAAGCAACGATACAAAAAGCATACGAAAAAGGAACTTTGACGTTCTGAATTTAGTACACTTTTACAAGGAAGGACTTCTCGCTTTTGGGAAGTCCTTTTTTTCGTATACTTGCTCGCACTGCATTGTCACCGATTAATCTGAGGTACCTTAATAATTCCCGACCTGAGCTATGCCAGATAAACATGTGCTGTACCTGCTTCTCGGTGCAAACCTGGGCGACAGAATGCAAAGTTTCCGTTCGGCAAAGGACCTCATCGAAGCACGTGTCGGTTGCGTAATATTGTCCTCTTCCGTTTATGAAACCGCTCCCTGGGGAGTTTTGGATCAGCCCTCGTTTCTCAATCAGGTATTGGCGGTCGAAACGGTACTGGCCCCACTGGACATACTCTCATGCATTTTATCTATAGAAAAGGAACTGGGACGTGTACGCCTGGAGCGTTGGGCAGCACGAATGATTGATATTGATATGCTGTATTACGACGATCTGGTGCTTGATGTCAGCCATCTGACTATTCCGCATCCGCGCTTACAGGATCGACGCTTTACACTGGCTCCTCTGGCCGAAATCTCCCCGGAGTTTTGTCACCCGCTGCTCAAAAGAACCAACCAGCAACTGCTTTCGGATTGCCCCGACGATAGTAGTGTGTTCATTTTTTCTTGAAAAAATTCTAATCTCAATTGTTGAGGTTATCCTGCCATTTAATCCATTCATTTCACTTTTTTGCTGGTTTATCACATTTAAAGTGACTATCAGCTTAATTGTTAGTTGTTTTGTGGAAATAACCTGGGTCTGCCAAATTTATTATTTCAGAAAGAAATGAGGGTAAAGCACGAGTTAGGTGTCACGCTAATAGGAAAAGTTCAATTTAACGCAATACGGGAGTCATTGTCCGGATATTAAATAAGTTAGCAATCATGAAAAAAAGGTTACTTGGAAGATGGTTTGGGTTATTATGGGTTTTGGCAAGCATATCTGCCTATGCACAGGAAAAGCACACGGTAAGTGGCTATGTGAAGGATGCCGCGAATGGTGAAGGCCTCATCGGCGTATCTGTATATGTGCGTGAAGCCGCTACGGGAGTTACCACCAATACGTACGGGTTCTACTCGATCACCCTTCCTGCGGGCACTTATGAGTTGGTGTATTCCTATATTGGATACCAGAAAATGGTTAAAACCGCAAACCTTAGCACCGATCAGACCATTAGCATTGAGATGAAGGATGAAGGCGAGAACCTTGCCGAGGTGACCATTTCGACCAAAAAAGAGGATGAAAATGTAAAAAGCATCGAAATGTCTGTAAATAAGGTGGAGATGAAAACCATCCGGAAAATGCCAGCGCTACTGGGGGAAGTAGACCTCATCCGTAGCATTCAGCTCCTCCCTGGTGTAACAACTGTGGGCGAAGGGGCGTCGGGTTTCAATGTACGCGGTGGCGATATTTCTCAGAACCTGGTACTGCTTGACGAAGCCCCCGTTTACAATTCGTCCCATTTGTTCGGATTTTTCTCTGTATTTAATCCCGATGCGGTTAAAGATGTAAAACTGATCAAAGGTGGGATTCCCGCCCAGTATGGTGGTCGCATTTCGTCTATTCTCGATGTACGGATGAAAGAGGGGAATGCCAAAAAGCGTGAAATCAACGGGGGAATCGGCACGATATTTTCTCGCTTAACTTACGAGCAGCCATTTGCCGCGGGCAAAGGTTCTTTCATTGTGGCCGGTCGCCGGTCTTATATCGACGTACTTGCGAAGCCATTTTTGAATAAAGATCTGCGTGACTCCAAATTCAGTTTTTATGATCTGACAGCCAAAGTGAATTACCGACTGGGCGAAAAAGATACCTTTTTTGCTTCCGGCTACTTTGGTAAGGACGTATTTGGTGGCGGAGATTTTGGTTTTGGCTGGGGCAATGCAACAGCAACAGGCCGCTGGAACCATATTTTTTCGAACAAGCTGTTTATGAACCTGACCGCTTTTTACAGCAATTACGATTATTCGCTGGGTCAAAACGCGGATGACGACAATGCCAGAGATAAGTTCGACTGGAAATCCAAAATTATCAGTAGCAGTGTAAAGCCTGATTTTACCTATTACCTCACACCCAACAACCAGCTTACTTTCGGTGGTCAGTACATTCGGTATGACTCACGTCCGGGTAAGGCGATTGCCGTCTCGGAGGGAGAAACCACCGACATCAGTCTTGAACCACGTTATGCGGATGAGTCAGCACTCTATATCGGAAACGAACAGAAGTTCTCTGATAAAATTTCATTGCAGTACGGCATTCGCTATTCTTATTTCCGAAGTCTTGGAGCGGGCACAGAGTACAATTACATTGAGGAAGTGAAAGGTCTGCGCAAGCAACCTGTTTTCCCCGGAACGACGTATAAAAAAGGGGAAATGATCAAGTCTTATGGTAACTGGGAGCCACGGGCATCGCTGAATATCGGGCTTAACTCCAATACCAGTATCAAAGCCAGTTACAATCGCACCGCTCAGTATCTGCACTTGTTGTCCAATACTGCGGCCAGTTCACCCCTGGATGTCTGGACATTGAGTTCAATCAATATTGCTCCTGAAAAGGCCGATCAGGTGGCATTGGGTTGGTTCCAGAACTTCCAGGATAATATGTATGAAGCTTCGGTCGAAGTGTATTACAAAAAACTATACAACCAGATCGACTACGTACCGGGATCCGATCTGCTCCTGAACCAGTTTGTGGCGGGAGACCTGCTTTTTGGAAAGGGCCGCGCTTACGGAGCGGAATTTTACCTCAAGAAAAACAAAGGAAAACTTACCGGTTGGGTCAGCTACACCTTGTCCAGAACCGAACGATTGGTGGAAACCATCAATAACAACGACTGGTTCCCGGCGAGGTTCGATAAGCCACACAACTTTACCTCCGTGGCCATTTATGATTTAACTAAAAGATTAACCCTTTCAGCCAACTTCACAATCGCAACGGGAACGCCCGCCACATTTGCAACAAACCGTTATGAAGTAAATGGCTGGGCATTGGGTAACAATTTTGAAGGAAAAAGGAACAACAGCAGAATACCGGCCTATCATCGCCTGGATCTGGCGGCTACTTTGAAATCGAAGAAAAAGCTCTTTAAGTCGGGAGATGGGGAGTGGGTATTTTCGGTATACAATGTGTACAACCGGAGGAATCCTTTCTCGGTGTATACCCGGGTGAATGAGGATAATGCTTTGAAAACTGAAGCTGTCAGGTATTCAGTGATCGGAAGTTTCATTCCTGCCGTTACGTATAATTTCAAGTTTTAAGCCATTGAAGATATTAAATTATGAAAAATACAATCGAAAAATATACAGCAAAATGGAGCATTTCGGGTATTCTGATGCTCATAATCATTACCGGCCTCACAAGTTGTGAAGATGTCATTGATCTTAAAAGTGATACCGGGCCCACACAGCTTGTGGTAGACGGCTGGATCACGAATCAGCCGGGACCTCAGACCATCAATCTGACCTGGTCGGCCGCATACTTTAATAACGACGCCGCGAAGCCCGTACTGGGTGCAGAAGTCACCGTAACCGATGATAAGGGTGTGGTTTACAATTTCAAAGATGTAGCGAATAACGGGAAATATGTTTGGGGTACCGCCAAAGATACATTGGGCCATGTGGGACGTATCTACACGCTGAGGGTGAAAAATCAGTCGGATGAGTATACGGCTGTGAACGCGATCAAACGTGTACCGGCAGTAGATTCCATTATTTATCAGAAGGAGACCTTACCCTTTAAGCCTGAAAAGGGGCCTAAGCAAGGATATATTGCTTCCTTTTATGCCCGGGATTTCGTAGGAGCAGGGGACACCTACTGGATCAAGCCCGTCATCAACGGAAAAGCCAGAGCGGATAAGCCAACCTCCATTATCATCGCTTACGACGCGGCATTCAATGCCGGTGCTCCTTCCGATGGGCTGATTTTTATCTTGCCTCTTCGCCAGGCGCTCACCTCAGATTCGCTGTATTCGGCTGGTGCATCTGTGGGTGCGGAGCTGCATAGTATTACCAACGAAGCGTTTGAATTCCTGAAACAGATAAGGGAGCAGGCTGCCAACGGAGGACTTTTTGCTGTTCCGATTCAGAATATCAAATCTAATGTTGTGAATACCAATCCTTCTGGACCAAAAGCGCTTGGCTTTTTTGGCGCGTCGGCGGTGACAAGGATGGAAACTGTGATTGACCCTGCAAAGGCGAGGCCTGAGGAATAAGTAGCAACAAAATACCAAGGATGAGCCACATGCAGGGAAACTTGCGTGTGGCTTTTTTTATCAATACATCCGATTTCACTATTGCTGGCGATCAAAACGGAGCCGGTATAATTTCTAGGAAAAACAAATGCATCTAGGTTTGGGGAATTTCTGAAAGTGGGCGTTTCAGTTTTTTTCAACGCCTAAAAAGCACGTAGAATTACGGGGTTTAACAAGTACTTTTTTAGCCTTTTTTACCATTAAATAACAAGTCTTGAAAAGCCGGGTGGAATATGGCAGGAATTAGAATTTTAAGAATACTTTTATGAGTCAGTCGTTGGGTTAAGGCGCTGTAAAAGAGCATTTATCCAAAGCAAAAAGCTGTTTAATTATTAAAATATTGCATCATGAAAGTATTTACAAAAACCCTGCTCGCACTCTCTATTCTCCTGGCCGTAACTGCTCAGGCGCAAACAACCAAAAAAGCGGCTCCGACCAAAACTGCGACGCCCGTTAACAAAACAACCGCGAAGAAGGCACCAGCAAAAAAGCCGGTACAGAATAATGCAGCCCGGGCGGCGGCCATAGCCAAAGCAAAGGAAGATTCAGTGGCGGCCGTGAATGCCCTGGCCATGCAAATGGCACGCCAGATTATCCGGGAAGACTCCATTAAAAAGGCGGAGGCTGCGGAACAACTGGCTGCTGAGGAAAAATTGAAACAGGAGCAGCTTCGTTCAGAACAAGAAGCAAAAAAAGCTGAAAAAAGCGAGAAAAATGTAAAAACAAAAGGCAAAAAAGAAGAGGTTGCCAAGGCTAAGTCTGAAAAAAAGGCAAAAGAGCCGGTAAAAAAAGTGCCGGATGAACTACGTCCTTCTGCCAAACCAGAAGTGGCCGAGGCGACTGGCCCTAAAACATGGATGGGGTTAAAAGCAATGGGTATTGGTGCGTTTACAGTGGGTAAAGATGTAACGTCACAATTTAAGCCATATATAGGTTACGGCGGAGGTTTGGTCGCGAATTTTGGATTGGGAAAACATCTTTCTTTTCAACCAGAGGTTTTATACGCTCAAGAAGGAGCCGTGCTCGAGGGGGAACTTGCGGGAGAAGAATTTAAGGCTTCGGTAGTAGCCAATGTAGTTCAGGTTCCGTTGCTGCTCAAATACTCTTTCGGGGCCTATAATAAGGGTTTTTTTATCAATGTAGGCCCTTATGGGAATTACCTGTTGAACACGGTTCTTAATGATAAGCTATCAGGCACTGGAAAAACGACCGACAAACCGGAAAAGACCGTTATCGACTACGGCGTTGCGGGAGGCCTTGGTGTGGCTGTTCCGCTCGGCAAAGGGCGATTACTGATAGAGGCAAGAGGAACTTATTTCCTGGGCTCCACAGAAAAGGACGAGGACGGATTGGATATCAAAATGGTTACGGGCGCATTTTCTCTGGGTTATCTTTTTCCCTTAGGTCGCTAAGCCGAATGTCCAAAAATGCACTTAGGGCCGCCGGTTGAAATCCTGGCGGCCTTAATTTTTATCAAAAGTAAGTTTCAATTCAAGTACTATACGGAGGCAGTTTCTTTTGGATTTGGAACAATTTCAAAATATATATTTGCGATTGTAATATTTTACGTTAACATTTGCGGTTTAAATGAAAGACCTGTTTTGCCCGTGAAAACGAAGCGTATCATTAACCAGACAATCACCTTATTACTTGCGACCATGCTTCTGCTGGTGGCGGGTATCAAGTCATGGTCGTCGGTACAGCACGATACGATAAAAAAACTTCCGGTTGCTGCGAAATCCCTTTTTCAGGATGGCCAGGCTGAAAGCCCGGATGATAACCAGGCCAGGGTCACTTCACTTTCGCTGGATGCGGTGATTACGCCCGCTATCTCCTTCGATTTTTGTCAGTATTTTTATTTCTCCCCACAGCCTGTCTGGGATTTTATTCAGGAAGAATCTGAAATAAATGTCTTTCCGGAACAGCCATACTTTTTATTCACAGGCTTTGCGCGAATTTTTGGTACTTACGTAGTCACCAACGCGCCCTGATCACGTTTCTCCTTGTTGCGGTGCATACTGCTCCTGCATCCTGTACAGGCTGCATAAAGCAGTTAATTTCTACCTTTTTTACTTAATTCCGAAACGGCTGACCTGCGTGTTGGCTCTCTTTCAATTCTGTATCATCCAATTTTTACAAAATACCAATGACTAATAAAAACGGAATAATCGGGTTGACGCTTGTCGTTGCCCTGATCTGTGTCTATTACCTGTCGTTTACGTTTGTTTCGCGTAACATAAAGGGAAAGGCAGAAGCTTATGCAACCAATGCCGAAGGCAAGGTCGACCTGACCAAAAAGCAACGTTACATTGATTCGCTATGGCGTGAAGAGGTTTATCTGGGACAGACGCTCCAGGAGGTAATGGAGCGGGAGTTAAGCCTGGGGCTGGATTTACAAGGAGGTATGCACGTGGTTCTGGAGGTTTCACCTGTGGATATCCTTCGTGGAATGGCGGGCGGAAATGCACGTAGTGCAGCCTTTCAGCAGGCGTTAAAAAAAGCGGGTGAAGACAAAAAAGCGAGCAATAGCTCTTTTGTGAACCTATTTGTAAAGGCGTATAAAGAAGCTGCACCCAACACCAGCCTGGCAAGTGTATTTTCCAACAGTGCCAACCGCGGAAAAATCAACAGCAATTCCTCCGAAAGTGACGTTATTAAGATGCTCAATACAGAGGTGGATGGATCCATCGACAGGGCGTTTCAGATCACACAGGCGCGTATTGACAAGTTTGGCGTAACCAACCCAAATATTCAACGTCTGCCTGGAAAAAATCAGATACTTGTTGAACTTCCCGGTGTGGACAATCCCGAACGTGTGCGCCGCTTATTATCAGGGGCAGCAAAGCTGGAGTTTTCAGAGGTGTATTTAACCAATGAACTGGCGGCAGGCCTGGATCAGCTAGGAAAGTACCTTACTAAACAAGCAGAAATAGAGAAAGCTGCTGCCAAGCCAGGTGTTGCAGCAGCAACCGACACCACCAAGAAAACCGGGTTGACCGGACTGGCGGCTCAGCTGGAGCAAAAGGGAGCGGATTCTACCAAAACGGATTCTTCGGCATTGGCAGCACAGAGTGCCGCATTGACCAATCTTTTTGTTCCAATGCCTCAGGGATTGGGCGTTTATATGAAAGACACTGCCCGTGCAGGTGAAATTCTACGCAGGCCGGAGGTTCGGTCATTCTTCCCGGCTGATCTTGTATTCATGTGGGATCGTAAGCCATCAGATGGAGCCACCAACAACCAGCTTATTCTGCCTTTGTACTTTATCAAAAAAGCGAACGGACAAGCTGCTATGGAGGGTGATGTTATTGTGGATGCGACACACGACTATGACGATCGTGGGCGCCCAGAGGTAACCATGCGTATGAATGGAGAAGGCGCGCGTAAATGGAAAACACTGACTGCCCGTAGTATCGGACGCCCGGTGGCGATTATTATCGATGATCTGGTTTATACAGCGCCGACCGTTCAGGGTGAAATTCCTAACGGGAACTCAAGCATTACGGGTAATTTTACCGTAGAGGAAACCAAGGATATGTCCAACGTGCTTAAAGCAGGGAAATTACCAGCCCCTACCCACATCGTAGAAGAGGCTGTAGTGGGTTCCACACTGGGTTCAGAGGCCATCCGTGATGGTGTTATTTCTTCGTTGGTTGGATTGGTGATTGTATTGGTATTTATGCTTGCCTATTACGGCGGAGCAGGTTGGATTGCCGATTTGGCGTTGTTTGTCAACCTGTTCTTATTGATGGGTATTATGGCATCTCTGGGTGCAGTTTTGACGCTTTCAGGTATTGCGGGTATTGTACTCACCATTGGTATGGCCGTGGATGCGAACGTACTTATTTATGAAGGAATAAAAGTGGAGATTCAGGAAGGGAAGCCTTTCAAACAGGCAGTCACAGATGGCTTCAAGCATTCCTTGACGGCGATCCTGGACTCCAATGTTACCACGCTTCTGACGGGTATCATTCTATATATTTTTGGTACAGGACTTGTAAAAGGATTTGCCACAACGCTGATCATAGGACTTGTAACCTCTCTTTTCACAGCCATATTCATCACACGTTTATTTCTCGAAGCGCAGATCAACAAGGGTAAGTCGTTTAAATTTTATTCGGGTCTGACCAAAAACTGGTTTAAGGATAACAACTTCGATTTCGTATCGCAGCGCCGGACCTTTTACATCGTGTCTACAATCATTATGGTAATCGGTGTAGGGTCGTTTATTTTCAAAGGTTTTGGCTTGGGTATCGATTTCAAAGGAGGACGCTCCTATGTGGTTCGGTTTGATAAGGAAGTGGATACGGATGAGCTGCGTTCGGCGATGAAGCTGGTACTCGGTGCGAGTCCTGAGATCAAAACCTACGGTGGTGCGGATCAGGTGAAGATTACCACAGACTATCTGGTTGATGATATTACTCCCGATGCCGATCAGAAAGCGGATGACAAAATCATGGAAGGGGTTGGGAAAATGAAAGACAACAAGGGTAAAATCGAAAGCTCTTCCAAAGTCGGCCCGACCATCGCCTACGATACGATGATTTCGGCAGTGTACGCTATTTTGCTTGCCCTTGCTGCCAACTTTGCATACATCTTTATCCGTTTCAAAAGACTTGCGTTCAGTTATGGTGCAGTGGTATCGCTGGCCCATGACGTGATCATCATTCTGGCTGTTTACTCGCTCTTTAACGGCTGGATTCCCTATATTTCTCTGGATATCGATCAGGCGTTCATTGGAGCAATCCTGACCATGATTGGATATTCGATGAATGACACCGTTGTTATTTATGACCGTATCCGGGATTACCTTGCTGATGACAAGTCGCGTGGTGAAAGCTTACCAACTGTCATCAACAATGCACTTAACAGTACTTTGAGCCGTACCGCGGTGACAGGTATATCGGTGATATTGGTATTATTGGTACTTATTATTTTCGGAGGAGAAGTGCTTCGCGGGTTTACATTCTGTATGCTCCTTGGGGTAATTGTGGGAACCTATTCATCTCTGTTTGTAGCTGCGCCGATCGTAGTGGATCTGCTTCAGCGCGAAAAAAGCAAAGAGCCTGTTTTAGCCGTGGCTGATGCAGGAGCAGTAGTACCTGGAAAGAAAATCAAAGGATAGTATTGAGAATGTAAAAAGGGGGAAAGTTTACTTTCCCCCTTTTTATTCTTCAGACTATACGTACTTAGCAAATTTTATTTTAGTTTTAAGGTATATTGAAATCACTACTACAACAACTTAACTCTTTATGGCAAATCAACTTTGGTTAAAGAAGCCTATTGACAAATTGATGAAGGAAGCAAGCGGAGAGGGGAATCTGCTAAAACGATCCTTAGGCTCTGCCAGCTTGGTTGCACTTGGGATTGGAGCAATTATAGGAGCGGGGCTTTTTTCATTAACAGGTATCGCCGCTGCCGAACACTCAGGCCCGGCCGTTACCATATCATTTATTCTTGCTGCTGTGGGATGCGGTTTCGCCGGTCTTTGTTATGCCGAGTTTGCCTCCATGATTCCCATCGCAGGGAGCGCGTATACTTATTCCTATGCTACCATGGGTGAATTTGTGGCCTGGATCATCGGGTGGGACCTGGTGCTTGAATATGCGCTGGGTGCTGCCACAGTATCGGTAAGCTGGTCACGATACCTGCTCGAGTTTCTTGGAAAGTTTGGTATTAATCTTCCTACACAACTGGTATGTTCGCCATTCGAAATTGTAAAATTGAGTAATGGAACCATCATAGATAATGGGATTGTAAATCTGCCGGCCATTTTTATCGTCTGCATGTTGTCGCTTCTTTTGATCCGGGGTACGGAGGGGTCTGCATTTTTGAACAACCTCCTGGTTGTTGTTAAAGTGGCAGTGGTACTGATCTTTATCTCATTGGGATGGAGTCATATCAATCCTGACAATTATGTTCCTTACATTCCGGCAAATACCGGCAATTATGAGAACTTCGGGTGGAGTGGTATTGCAACGGGGGCTGCTGTTGTGTTTTTTGCATTTATAGGTTTCGATGCCGTTTCTACGGCAGCTCAGGAAGCCAAAAATCCTCAAAAGGGTATGCCGATCGGAATTTTGGGTTCATTGGTGGTTTGTACCATTTTGTATGTCCTTTTTGCACACGTTATGACGGGCCTTGTGAAGTACACCGAGTTTGCCAACGATGCCAAGCCGGCGGCAACAGCATTTGCAAAAACTGGCTACGACAGCTTGCAAACCGGGTTGATCATCGCTATCCTGGCTGGATACACTTCGGTAATGCTGGTCATGCTTTTAGGACAAAGCCGGGTGTTTTATTCGATGAGCCGTGACGGGCTGTTACCCAAGTTTTTCAGCGATATACATCCTAAATTCAGTACGCCATGGAAAACCAATCTTTTTTTCATGGGCTTTGTAAGTATTTTTGCCGGACTGGTTCCTGTAAGTGATCTGGGACATATGGTGAGTATCGGAACGTTGTTCGCGTTTTGTCTCGTGTGCGTTGGGGTATGGATGTTGCGTGTCAAAAGGCCTGATCTTCATCGCTCATTTCGTACACCATTAGTACCTTTTGTACCCATCATGGGCATTTTTGTTTGCCTTTATCTCATGTATTCGCTACCCATTGAAAGCTGGTATCGTCTGGCCATCTGGCTTGCCATTGGTTTTGCCGTATATTTTGGCTATGGTAAAAAGAATAGCAAGCTGGGCAAAGAGAGTAAACTATAATTGGCTTGATTTAAAATAAAACTGCCTGGCTTCGATGTGATGCCAGGCAGTTTTTTTGATACCAATCATTGTCAGTAACACCCTACATTCTTGCCAAAACACGTTCAGACACCGTCTGTCCGATGGATAAGGAAGATGTAGCTGCCGGTGAAGGGGCGTTGCAGACGTTGATGGCACCTTTGTTTTCAACAATCGAAAAGTCATCGAGCAGCCCGCCATCGTAGTCACATGCCTGTGCACGTACACCGGCGCCACCGGGAACCAGGTCTTCACGCTGAATCTCGGGAATCAGTTCCTGTAAAGCCTTCGTAAATGCTCCTTTGGAGAAAGATCGGTAGTATTCTCCCATGCCTGTTTTCCAGTATTTTGTAGCAACTTTCCGGAATCCGGGCCAGGCCAGCGCTTCAAATAGCTCCGGGAAATCAATATCGGTTTTTTTGTATCCCTCTCTTTTAAAGGCAAAAACGGCGTTGGGCCCGGCTTCCACGCCACCATCGATCATTCGGGTAAAGTGCACACCCAGGAAAGGGAAGTTAGGATCGGGAACCGGATAGATCAGGTTTTTGACCAAATGATGCTTTTCCGGCCGTATTTCATAATATTCACCACGGAAAGGTATGATGCGGACTTTGATGTTTTCAGGCTGGGTAAGTTGAGCCACTTTGTCGGAGTATAACCCGGCACAGTTGACAACGAGCCTGGTTTCAAATACCTGTCCCGTGGCCGACACCACTTCTGAATGGGTATTGCGGTTTTTTATTTCTGTCACTTTTTCGCCAAACCGGATTTCCCCATCCAGTTTTTGCAGGCATTCGGCGTATTTTTCGGAGACTGCGGTATAATTGATAATGCCGGTGTAAGGCACCCATATTCCCTGAATGCCCCTCACGTGCGGTTCTATCTCCCGTATTTCAGCAGCTGTGATCATGCGGTTCTGCAGCAGGCCATTTTGCATGCCACGGTCATACAGATTTTTCAGAAGTGGTTTTTGACTTTCATTCGTAGCCACCACTACTTTTCCACACAAGTCGTATGGTACACCCTCGCGATTGCAAAAATCAAGAAGCATCTGGTAGCCCCGGATGCAGTTCGTTGCTTTCAGGCTACCTGGTTTGTAGTATAGTCCCGAATGGATAACGCCACTGTTGTGTCCGGTCTGATGTTTTGCCACGCCACGCTCTTTTTCTAAAAGCAACACTTTGAGAGATGGACGCTGTTCTTTGATACGGAGTGCTGTGGCCAGGCCTACAATTCCGCCTCCGATGATTGTGATGTCGTACATGGGTTAATCTTTATTCTACTGCAAAGAAAGGGCTAGAGAATGAATTATTAGCAGGCTGCATTATTTTGTTACCAAAGTAATCTATTTGGTACGAATCACTTTGATTGTTTTTAAGAGATTCTTTCGGTTTGCTTCGGAGATTTCGACCGCCACTCGCCCTTCTCCCATGTAAATATGACTGCGATCTATTTGTTTGAGGTGGTCCAGATTTATGAAAAGAGACTTGGAAAGGCGCATGAAATTATCTGTTGTAAAGTACTTCACCAACGTACCCAGATTGGTGCCAATCATATGAGGTGTTTTTTCATGGGTGAGATAAATATCCGTGCAGTGGCCCTGTGCTTTAAGAAACAAAATCTCATCCTTTTTTACCTGCTCGTGACCATTTTTGGAAGGGAAGTAAAAAAAATCGGAACTCCTCTGGCTAACGGTTTCAGGAGTCGGTCTTTTTGGGAAATTTTCGTACGCAAGTTGCACCTGAATAAGTAATTCGGCGGGTCTGAAGGGTTTAAACAAATAAGAGGCTGGCTCGGTCTCCGTTGCTTTTTCTATCATACCACCCTCCGTGTGCCCCGTAAGGTAGATAAAAGGAATCCAAACTTGATTCAGAATGTCTTTTACAATGCGAATACCGGCATCCTCTACCATGCCCAAAGTGATGTCTACTATGGCCAGTTCCGGAGGATTGTTCTTAACTAATTTCATAGCTTCCTTAGAATCTCTGGCTATTCCGGTTACAACGTGGCCGGCGCCTTCCATGGAAGATTTTAGATCCATGGCAAAGATTAAGTCGTCCTCAACAATTAAAATTTTAATCGATTTCATAGTCGTTACTTACTAAACTCCATGGTAAATGTAGTACCACCTGCCGTCGAAAACTTATAGATACCATAAATCTGTTGCACCTGTAATTCAATGAGTTGCATTCCAAATGGCCGGTTTTGGATTTCTTCGTTTTTATCGGATAATTGTTTTATCCACGCATACTCTTTTATTCCGGGGCCGTTATCTGAAACCTGTAGTGTGATCTCGCCATCCAACGCTGTGCAAGTAATAGCTAACGTGGGTTTCTCATGATCCGGGAATGCATATTTGCATGCATTGATAATCAGCTCGGTTAGTATCAAACCGATTGGAATTGCCTTTTCGAGGTCCAGTTTAATTGGCTCAATATTGTAGTGGTGCACAATATGGGCATACCCGCAGGAATACAATGCACCATCAGCCAGCTCGGGAATAAATTCGGCAAGGTTAATTGCGACCGGGTCGAGGCTGTCGTAGAGCTTTCGCTGAATGAGCGCCATGGCCTGCACACGTAAGCGGCTTTCTTCTACCGCCTGCCTGGCGCCGGCATCCGAAAGAAGTCTTGCCTGCATATTTAGCAGGCTGGAGACCATTTGCAAGTTGTTTTTTACTCTGTGGTTTTGTTCACGGACCAAATGCTCGTTACGGATACTTGTTCTTTGATTTTGACGATAGAGGCGATAGAAAAGCAGGGTTAGCGTAGTGGTTATTGCCAGTAGAATAACGGTGACCGCAATAAAATACTTTTGTAATCTTACCAATCTGTTGTTCAAATCCAATTCTCGCTTTTGCAAATCAAGCTTCAGGATGGCTTTTTCCGATTCCAGTTCCTGGGTGATCGCACCAAGCGTTTTATCATTGTCTATGGTTTCGGATTCGTTTTCCAGATGACGCAAAACAAATAGCTGTTCGTGGGCCTCTCTCCAGTTTTTTGTTATGCGGTAGTGATGCAGGTATCCCAGAATTAGATGCCTTTGGAGATTAAAGTCCTGAATGCCCTTTTTTTGGTAAGTTTTTTTCGCTTCTTCCAGGATTTGGAAGGCGCGATTGATCTTGTTGGCCGAAACAAGTGCGTTGGCAAGGTCAATGGAAACATGAATTAGGTTTATGTCATCTTTAATTTTTTTGGCTATAAAGATGGATTTCTGATAGGGCTCCAGGAAGTGTCGCAGATCACCGATGGAAGTATAAAGGCTGCCGATTCGTGAATATGCTTTCAGGATAATGGCCGAGTCCGGTATGTTTTCTGCTATTTTAAGTTGTGTTTGGTAATAGTACAGGATGCTGTCAAACCGTGGTTTGTGATTTTTCAATAGGTCGGGTTCGGTCCATCGCCAGTGATAGGCGCCTCCCAGCATGCCATAGGCGAGCGCAAGCCCCTGAGGTGAATTGATTTGCTTAAAGACTTTTATGGCTTTTTCGATGTAATTAAAGTCTTCCCGGGAGTTGGGCTTAAGACTTAAATTATCACAGATACTTAAATAAATGTTGCCCAGCTCAAAAGAAGGAGGCTCCGACTCCAGAATGTGCATGGACTTGATGTAAAATCTTTTTGCCTGTATGTTATTTCCTGCCTTGGCGTAGGTGTTTGCATACGCATAGAATGCTTTTGCGAGAAGAACGGAGTCCTTGTCCTTAATGGCCTGAAGTTCCAGACTTCGGGCAAGTGATAGATTCTTTTGATCAATTATTAGCGGTTGCCCGACAGATAAATGGCTTAAAAAAGAGATGATTAAAGTCAGTATAGGTGCTTGGGAAGCCCTAGAACGAAATTTCATAACGCTGATAAGAAAGGTATTCTGCCAAATCTAAGGAAATTGTGACAAATAAAACCCTTGAAAATAAAAAATCGGTTACTTCTTTTCACACATATTTTCAGGTTAGAAAATAGGCTCATTTTGTTGGAAAAAAGAGGAGGCAGGTCAGAAGCAGTTTGAACGGGAAGTTGGCAGATTACAAATTTGTAACCGAAATACTTCTCTCCGTTTGTTATGATAGGACGTTATACTAAACCTTTGCAGTCATCCCGTTTCTGCTGCATTTTCCTTTTGCTTAGCTCACAATTCCTATTTACGATTTGCCTGGCTCAAAAGAAGGGCAAAGAGCCAGAAATAACCATGGAGCAGGTTGCCGAAAAATGCAAAGGTCTGCCTAGAAACCAACGCGTTATTGTGAAGGTTGCCCGCTTTAGTGTCTCTACTAAATCAACGGAGGCCAATGCAACCTTCGGTGACGAACTGGCCACAATGCTCACTTCTGCATTGCAACAAACAAACTGTTTCAGGGTATTGGAAACCAACAAGAATCTGATGGATTCCAGGGGTGAAACTGCCATGGCACAGAATGGCGGGGTTGCAAATGGTTATGGCCCGCAGGCCGGGCAGATGCTGGGGGCACAATTGGTTGTTACGGGTGAGATCACCGATTTCAGTGAAGGGTCGTCGGAGACGAATATCATGGGGGTGGGTAGTAAGAAAAACAGGGCTACGATTGGCTTTAACCTGAAGGTTTTGAATCCGGAGACAGGCGAACTTTTGTTCAGCAAGGATGTAAATATGCAGGGATCCAATTCGGGCAAAGTTTTTGACCTATTTGGCGTAAAAACGTCCAGCAGCAGCGAGAATAGAGCTGTTCAGGACGCTACACAAAAGGCGATTATTAAAGCCGTGGAAATTCTGGCCGATGAAAAGGATAACATGGACATTCCCGCTCCTCAGAAACCCAAAGAAATAAAGCACTATACCGCACAAAATTGTACAATGCTTCGCTCGGGCTCACCGAAGGTAATCATTCTGGTTACAGAGGCGACGACTGCCGGCACCTCCCACGGCGACAGCAACGAAGACCTGGAGAGGCGCGAAAGGGAAATGTATTTGCGCCAACAGGAAGCACTCACAACGGCGATCACCGACGTATTCAAATCCAAGGAGAGAAGAAGAAGGGAAGAAGAAGAGCGGAAACAAGCTGCGACCACAACCCAAACTTCCGCAACCGCCGACATCAAAAAAGTGGTGATTGAACAAACTGCAACTGAAACAGAGTTAACGCGTCACTTTGTTGAGGCTGGTTTTCGGGTTGTCGATCCTAAGATTTACGGTAAAATGAAGCAAATGTCAGACTCTACGGGCGATTTGGGCCAAATGGCTGCGTTGGGTCTTAAAATGGGAGCCAATATTATCATCACCGGCCAGGCTATATCGGAAAGAACGAATAGCCAGGGTGGTATGGTTTCGTGCCGTGCCCGACTGGAAATCAGAGTGATTTCCACAGAAGACGGATCCATACTGGCCACCAATACCATTGCCGCCGGTGGGGTTGATGTTTCGGAAGCTGTTGCAAATAAAATAGCGTTTCACAATGCCTCGGAAAACATGTCGCAGTACTTGATGGAAAGGCTTTGCGGGATGAATATCCAGTTTACGGGATCGAATGGCGGGAAATCAACAAGCAAAGCCACCGCGATTACAGCAGGAGTGATTACCGAAGTCAATGTGGCAAACGTTAATTTTTCAAAGCTGCAATCCCTGGCAATGATACTTACAAAAAACCCAAAAGTAAAGAGTGTGAAAAAATCCCTAAAGGGTACGGATGGTATGCTGACTGTAGAGCATACAGGAAGCACGGACGAGTTAATTGAGTCTTTGGGGAAAGTAGCGACTGTGAAATTTGAGGTGGCCGAGCTCGAAGAAGGGAAAGCCAAAATTGCCATGTTATAGTTTTCAATGTTTTATATTAATTCTCTTCTATTTTTATGAAATTCTTTATCAAGCTAAGTTCAATCTGTTTTGCGTTTGTTTTAGTCTCGCAATTTGCCTCAGCGCAATCTGATAATTATGGTCGCTTCAAGGGGGATATTACGGCTGGTTATTCCTATCCGATAGATTTGGAGAGCAAGTTTGGTTTCAATTTTTCGATTGAACCAAAGTATAATGTAACCGACAACATCGCCGCTGGTTTAAAAATGGAGGCCGCTGTTTTTTTGGGAGACAGCTATGACGAAGGCACTGGTGCAATAATCATGAGGTCTTACAGCGCAACAGGAGAATATTATTTCAGTCAAAAAAAGACACGTCCGTATGCCGGTCTGGGACTGGGCGTATATCAAAGGATCCTGACTTCTGCTGATGAGGAAGTGAGTACCGTTTTTAACGACAAGGCATTGTTTGGATTTGCGCCGAGAATTGGCGTTCAGGTAGGGCAATTCCGGTCGGGACTTGAGTTTAATATTGCCCAAAAGAATACCTACTTGTCCTTAAAAATTGGTGCAACAATCGGAGGGAAGCGTAAATAAGTCGGTGGTTTCTTGCTTTATCTTTTTCTGCGGAAAATGTTAAAGCTATTTCAAGAGAGATTAATGTGGTTCAGGACGTTGGCTACATTGAATTTCAAATTAACGAGGGACGGCCTTCCAGGGTCAACCTGTTTAATTGGTCTTTTGGCGCCAAGTAATCGTAACCAAACTGCTATTCCGGAAACGACACCTTCCCCATGGTTACACCCGGTATGCCCTCTCTTGCACCGAAAGACATGTTTGAGCCGGCGACGGTTTCGTTAGCCAGCACCGCGAACAATACCGCTTCCTTTGCATCGCCGGAAATCCCCAGATCATCGAGCTGATATAATGGGTAACTGTGCAGCTGGTCCTGTATCGCTTTCATTAGGACTGGGTTATGTGCTCCGCCACCACTGGCGTAGATCACATAGGGTTGCGAAGGATCGGTGCCTCGTTTTATGGCATCGACGATGGTGTCGGCGCTGAGCTGAGTGAGCGTTGCGATAATGTCGTTTCGAGACAAAGAAGACAACCTTGATTTTTGTATCGCTGTTTCAACGTAGTCAAAATTAAATACTTCGGGACCCGTTGTTTTAGGGAATGGCAAACTGAAAAAAGCTTTGCTTTTTAACTCCTCCAGTAATACATCATTCACAATTCCTTTTGCCGCTATTTCACCATTTTCGTCATAAGGTTTTCTGAAAAAACGACGCATGTAGGCGTCTAACAGGGTGTTGCCAGGGCCGGTATCTGTGGTGAAAATAGTGTTGGAGTTCAGATCACCGGATAATAACGTAAAATTGGCAATACCGCCCATGTTGAGCAGTATCCTGTTCTCACCCTTTTTGGAGAACAGGAAGTAATCACCGTAAACAGCCAGTGGCGCGCCTTCTCCTCCTGCGGCAATGTGCTTTTGCCGGAAGTCGCTCAGTGTGATAATACCCGTGGTAACAGCTACATGGTCACCATCTCCAATCTGAAGGGTTGAATTCGGGTAGTCGGGAAGGCGGTGTTGCTTTTTAGGGGCATGAAATACAGTCTGGCCGTGACTGGCTATCAGGTCAATTTCGTTGGTTGGAATGCCCCATTCCTGCAGGCATTGTAATATCATTTCTCCATGGCGAATCCCGATATATGGATTCAGTACACAAAGATCCTGAAAGTCTATTTCGCGTTTGGCAAATATTTTTCTGATACGTTCCTTCAGATCTTCGCTATACGGTACCGTGGCAAACTGCTTCAATGTGAGTTCTGTATTGGTACCAGCGCCCGTAATTTCGCAAAGTGCCACATCAAGGCCGTCCAGGGACGTACCTGACATGAGGCCTATAATGTTTCTCTTGTCCTGATGGGCAATGCGATGAAGTGTGTCAATATGTTGTTTCAAAGAAGTATCGTTTTAACAGCTTTAAAAACGGCCCGCAAGTTCCTGATGCGAGCCGTTACACTAATTCTTGGCCTGAGGCGCTGCTACAGCAGCCTGTGGCTTGTTGCCATTTTTATTTTTCCCCGAGCGGTTCTTTTTCTTCTTTTTCTTCTTCTGCTCGTCGCTGTATTTCCGATCCAGGTTTTCCAGGTCGCTGTTTAGTTTCGCGGGGCCTTTGTCGAGGCTTCGCTCAGGCTCAGGTGTGAGAATTTCCAGTGACTCCGGAATGATATCCTTTTTATTCAGTTCTATTATTTCCAAAACCTTGCTGATCGCTACGGGATACCAATTGGTGTCCTTTTCAAAGCCAAACCACATGATTTTTTTAAATATGTCGGTTTTTTGCAGCGTGGCAACGCCTTTTTTTGTTTTTAAGGGTGCGTCCACCGTGGGAATATCCCTCAGGGCATCGATATAGGTTTCCAGCTCGTAATTGAGACAACATTTCAGACGCCCGCACTGGCCGGAAAGTTTGGCGGGATTCAGCGAAAGATTCTGATATCTGGCGGCCGATGTAGAAATATTCTTGAAATCGGTAAGCCATGTGGAGCAGCATAATTCCCTGCCACAGGATCCCAGACCACCCAGTCTGCTGGCTTCCTGACGCATGCTGATCTGTCGCATCTCAATTCTCACTTTGAATTCAGACGCCAATGATTTGATCAGCTCCCGAAAATCGACCCGTTCCTCTGAGGAATAGAAGAAGGTAGTTTTTGTATTATCTGATTGAAATTCAACATCCGACAGCTTCATATTCAGCTTCATTTCCCGGATAATTTCCCGCGTGCGATACAAAGTAGGCATTTCTCTTGCCATTGCCTGGGTATGTTTGTCCAGGTCTTTCTCGGACGCTACACGATAGATTACCTGAATATCGTCACTGATAACCAGATTTTTTTTCTTCATCTGAAGGCGTACCAGCTCTCCCTGTAACGACACGGTGCCGATATGCTGGCCGGAGGTCATCTCGCAGACTACAAAGTCACCGGTAATGAGGTCGAGCTGATTTACATTACGGAAATAATCCTTACGTCCACCTTTGAATCGAACCTCAACAACATCAAAACGCTGGCTAACCGGAATATCCATGTTGCTTAGCCAGTCGAAAACATTCATTTTATTACATCCTGTACTGCAGGTTCCATTACTTCCACATCCGGAGACTCCTGATTCCTTAGTACCACAGCCTCCAGACCCGCATGATCCACATCCCATAGCTTTTCGTATTGTTCAATCGTTATAACGAATTAAATCCATACCTATATCGTGACGAAAGTATTTCCCTTCAAATTGCACTGCCTGTGCAGCGCGCTGCGATTTATGAACAGCATTTTCGAGGGAATTGGCGACGCCTGTAAGCGCCATAACACGCCCTCCGTTCGTTACGATTTCGGTATTTCCATTTAGTGTAGTTCCTGCATGATACACGAACACATCTTCCACTTTCTCACTTCCGGTTATTACTTTCCCTTTCTCGTATTCCTCTGGGTAACCTCCCGAAACCAGTACGGTTGTGACAGCTACCTGGGGTGATATTTTGATCTCCGCATCATTCAGGGTTCCTTTTCCGGCCGAAGCCAGAAGCGCAAGGAAATCGGATTGAATCCGGGGTAGCACAACTTCAGTTTCCGGGTCGCCCATCCGTACATTGTATTCAATCACGTAAGGCTCCCCTTTGATATTCATCAAACCAATGAATATGAAGCCAACATATTTTATTCCCTCACTTTTAAGCCCGAGAAGCGTAGGTTTCACAACTTTTTCTTCCACGCGCCGCAAGAAATTGGCATCTGCAAACGCAACGGGCGACACGGCGCCCATACCACCCGTATTCAGGCCAGTGTCATTTTCGCCGATACGTTTGTAATCTTTGGCTTCTGGTAGCATTTTATAATGCTCTCCATCACAAAGTACAAAGACTGAAAGTTCAATTCCTTTCAGAAATTGTTCGACGACCACCTTGTTTCCGGCAGAACCAAATTTGCCATCCACGAGCATTTCGGTGAACGCATTTTCGGCATCTATATGCTTTTCGGCAATAATAACTCCTTTTCCTGCTGCCAGCCCATCCGCTTTGAGTACGATCGGCAAGGGGTGGCTTTCGAGATATTCCAGGCCAATCGCCAGCGTTTCGGCTGTAAAAGTACGGGAGGATGCGGTGGGGATGCCATATTTTTGCATGAACATCTTGGAGAAATCCTTGCTTCCCTCCAATTGCGCCCCGGCCTTGTCAGGACCAATAATTTTAAGCTTTTTGAATTCGCTACGTTGTTCAAAGTAGTTTACAATCCCCAATACCAATGGCTCCTCCGGCCCTACAAGTAACAGATCAATACTATTTTTTTCAACAGCTTCTGCAACGGCATCAAAATCATTATAGGATATGGGCAAATTGGTTGCCAATTCACTGGTTCCGGCGTTCCCCGGGGCAACAAACAAATTGTCGCACAGGGGGCTTTGGGTAATTTTCCAGGCAAAAGCGTGTTCACGGCCGCCAGATCCCAATATTAGTATATTCATAACTTGTTAATAAATTTTGTCAAACAGAACACGATCAACAGAGGGTTTTATGTTAAGAAAGGTCAGTTTGCCAATTCTGATAAAAACTTAATGCGGACTAGTCTCAACTCTTCTTCACTTACTTCATCACCGGAAAATTCTTCCAGAGCGGCAGCAATATTATCCGTTTCCGCAGTCATAAAATAGTCGTATATATCCTGCTGACGCTCCCGGTCAATAACCTGATTGATGTAATAATCCAGATTTAGCTTGGTGCCGGAATAGCAAATGTGCTCTACTTCTTCGATCACCTCTGCCAGTGCGAGATCTTTCACCTCGGCAATTTCATCCAGGCTGATCTTGCGATCCACCTGCTGGATAATGAAAATTTTAATTTTGGACTTGTTGACCGTCGATTTGATCACTACATCTTTGGCCGTTTCGATATCGTTCTCTTCCACATACCGGGTGATGAGATCAATAAACTGTCGTCCAAATTTCTGCACCTTCCCCATCCCGACGCCATTGATCTGGGCCATTTCCTGTTGGGTGGTGGGATAGGTGGTAGCCATTTCTTCAAGGGAAGGATCCTGAAAGATAACGTACGGAGGAAGATTTTTTTCCTTAGCTACTTTTTTGCGAAGTGCTTTGAGCATCCCCAGCAGTGCTTCGTCGTAGGCATGTGCACTTCCGCCTGTGGCATCTTTGTCTTCGTCCTCATTCTTAATTCCTTCCTCTTCCTCGAAGTTATGGTCCTTATGCAGCGTAATCGGATAAGGGTCGTTAATGTAGTTAATCCCTTTTTCCCCTATTTTGAGAATACCATAGTTTTCAACGTCTTTTTCGAGGTAATTGAGAATGACGAGCTGGCGGATAGCCGAAATCCAGTAATCACGGCCTTCATGAAGCTCCGAGCCTTTGCCAAAAACATCCAGCTTGTCGTGCTCATAACTTCTGACATACTGATTATCTGTTGCGGTTAGAAGATCCGTAATATGTTCACCGTCAAATCGCTGCTCCGTTAGCAGGACAGCTCTTAAGATCAGAATGGCCTCTTCCTGCACTTTGGTTTTTTCGGTAGGGTGCAGGCAATTGTCGCAGAAGCCGCAATCCTTTTCCATATATTCACCAAAATAGCTCAAAAGCTGACGTCGTCGGCAACTACCGAGTGTGGAATAGGCCACCATTTCATTCAAAAGGTGCCGGGCATTATCGCGCTCCGTGACGGTTTTGTCCTTATTGAATTTTTCAAGTTTCTGGATATCGTCGTAGCTATAAAACATGAGACAATTTCCTTCAAGACCATCGCGTCCGGCACGACCCGTCTCCTGATAGTAACCTTCCAATGATTTGGGTACGTCGTAGTGAATGACAAAACGGACATCGGGCTTGTCTATACCCATTCCAAAAGCAATGGTTGCCACAATGACATCGGCCTCCTCATTCAGAAATGCATCCTGGTTAGCCATCCGGGTGTTGCTGTCGAGACCTGCATGATAAGGCAGTGCCTTTACATCATTTACAGATAACAGCTCAGCAATTTCTTCAACCGTTTTACGGCTGAGGCAGTATACAATGCCCGACTTCCCTTTGTTGTGTCGAACGTATTTGATAAGCTGTTTCTTGGTATCCCGTTTCGGACGTATTTCGTAGTAAAGGTTTTTTCTGTTGAAGGACGACTTAAATGTTTCGGCCTCCTCCATCTGCAGATTCTTGCGAATATCCTGCTGAACTTTGGGTGTTGCTGTGGCAGTTAACGCAATGATGGGCAGGTTACCAATATTTTCAATAATGCCATAAATTCTGCGGTATTCCGGACGAAAATCGTGCCCCCATTCTGAAATACAATGCGCTTCATCTATGGCTACAAAGGAGATTTTCACTTTTTTCAAAAAGTCCAGATTATCCTCTTTAGTGAGGGATTCGGGAGCTATGTAAAGAAGTTTAAGGCTACCATCCAACGCATCGTTTTTGACGCGTGTCATTTCAGCTTTGGTAAGTGTAGAGTTGAGAAACTGTGCATTGATTCCAAAGGCAGTCAGCTGATCCACCTGATTTTTCATCAGGGCGATGAGGGGGGAGATCACAATCGTCATGCCTTCGGTTACCAGCGCCGGCAGCTGGTAGCAAAGCGACTTCCCCGCACCCGTTGGCATTATTACAAAAGTATTCTTACCCAATAGGATATTTTGGATGATAACTTCCTGTTCTCCCCGGAATTGACTGTAACCAAATATCTCTTTAAGCTTTTCTTTTAACGTGTCTAATACGACGGCATCAACTTTCTTTACCATACTTTGTAAGCAAAATGGTTATCCCAAAGTTCTATATCTTTGCTTTTTTTAATCGATAACTACAATAGGTTCTAAATAAAACTGTCTTTCAGATTTGAAATTAATAAAAAATATTCAGTCCATAGCAAAAGATGTGATACAGCAGGAAGCAAAAGCTGTGCAAAATCTTGCAGATAGGATTGATGAAGATTTTGAGAAATGTGTTTGGACAATTTTAAATTGCGGAGGCAGGGTTGTGATATCCGGAATAGGCAAAAGCGCTATTGTGGGACAAAAAATCGTAGCTACCTTGAATTCAACTGGTACGCCCGCTTTGTTCATGCATGCAGCCGACGCCATACACGGCGATTTGGGGATGATCCAGGAGCATGACGTTGTGATTGCTATCTCAAAAAGCGGTGATACGCCTGAAATAAAAGTTTTGGTTCCACTTCTCAAACGTACCGGTGTCCGGATTATAGCCATGGTGAGTAACAGGGATTCTTACCTGGGACGCAATGCGCACCATATTCTGCATGCATATTGTCCCCAGGAGGCAGATCCGCTTAATCTGGCGCCCACAACCAGCACTACGGTTGCCATGGCGCTTGGGGATGCGTTGGCCATTTGCCTGCTGGAAGCCAGGGGTTTTACGCATCAGGATTTTGCTAAATATCATCCGGGAGGAGCTCTGGGAAAAAGATTGTATCTTAAAATAAGTGATATTTATCCCAATAATGCCGTTCCCAAAGTCCTGGAAGGGGCAAGCTTGCAGGAAGTGATTATGGAAATTACGTCCAGGAGGCTAGGGGCCACGGCGGTTATCAATGCAGAGGGCGGGATGGCTGGAATTATTACCGACGGAGATTTGCGGCGTATGCTTAATTTACATCCTGGCAGAGATTTTCTGGATCTTAAGGCACGAGACATTATGAGCCCTTCACCTATTAGTGTGCATCCGGAAGAATATGCCGTAAATGCCCTCGAACTGATGCAGTCCAAAAGTATTACACAGGTCGTAGTGCTGGAGGATGATGTAGTGAGAGGCTTTGTGCACTTGCATGACCTGCTCAGAGAAGGATTGGTGTAAAAATACCCCCGCTCGGTAGAATGGGGATATTTTTTTGCTTTATCTCAATCGGTTCGACTTCTGAACAGTTCTTTCGTCTTTCCTTATAAAACGGTTGGCAAACACGTTGGCAAGCATAGCTGCAATGAGTCCGTAAAAGCCGATATCATAATTTCCAGGTAATTCCGGTTCAAAAAGTTTTGCCGTTTTGTAAAAAGTAAAGTATATGATTAATCCCATCATCACGGTCATCAACATGGAGTTAGCAGCGCATAATGCCGACTGAAGCACACGATTTTTGAAACTGATCAGGGCGTAGCCCGATACAGCGGCAACCAGCAGGGCAAGTACAGCCAGGTAATAGAGCGGAGTGACCTCAGACTGCGTGCCGTTGATCTGGTGGGTAAGTTTGGTGGCAGTCAGCAAAGCACTTTCACCGGAAGCAGCAACTTTGGTCCAAACCGGAAAGCTGACAAAAACACCCATTCCTATTACGGCAATGGCTAAAAAGATAGTTTGTATTCTTTGTAACATGAGTTTTTAATTGATTGGGCAAAATTTGATCACAAAAATACGATACTTTGATTTGACGGGCAAAGTCGGATTTTGGTGTTATCGAGAAAATCTCTATTTGATTCGGATTTTGGTGTCGCCCACAACTGTAAAGCGATTAACAATCTGTTCGCCATATAAATGCAGGACTCTTATAACAATGGCTGCTATTTCCTCCGGTAGATGAAAGACGAAGTAAAATTACACCCCGATGCTGAAGTTTTTGGCGGATGACAAGGTCACTAAAATCTTTGTCATTGGTAAGGAGGATACAATCAAGTTCCCGGGCAACGGAAAGAACGAAATTGTCGTTTTCTCCCTGATACAACTCCATAATAGACAACACTTCTAAGCCACTATCCCTGATTTTTCTGACAACGGGATAGTCGATATTTTCGTCTGCCAATATACGCATCAGGCAGCAATATTATGGATAATCTCGTTTCTTACTGAATCCGCTGCATATAGTAAACAAGCTCTTATAGAATCGGGGGAGAGGTGCGGGAAGGATTCCATAAGCTGTTCCATTGTCCATCCATTACCTAATCTCTCCAATAATAGTTCAACCGTAATACGGGTCCCTTTAATAACAGGTTTTCCTGTCATCACTTCGGGATTAAGGGATATGTATTGCTGCCAATTCATCCTTTATTTCGTTTGGAATTATGCAAATATAAGTAGTATCGAATTATGAAACATGTTCCATTGGCGTCTTTACTGTATCACCTCTCCATATAGATCAAACTCTTCTGCACTGGTAATCTTTACATTTGCAAAATCTCCGAGTCTTACATACTGACTTGCCGGAACAAGTACCTCATTATCCACCTCAGGAGAATCAAATTCGGTTCTCCCAATAAAATGCCCTCCCTCTTTCCGGTCAAAAAGCACCTTAACCGTTCTTCCGATCTTTTGTTGGTTTAATTCGTATGAAATTCCCTGTTGTAATTCCATGATCGCATCCGCACGTTCCTGTTTTATTTCAGCCGGTATGTCGTCGGGCATGGTGTAGGAATGGGTATTGTCTTCATGGGAATACTGGAATGCACCCAGGCGGTCAAACCGCATTTTTTCAACAAACTCGTAGGTTTCATCAAAGAGTGCTTCTGTTTCACCCGGGTGACCTACTATCAGCGTGGTCCTTAACGCGATCTCAGGAATCTTTTCACGGATCGCTTCTATCAGCGCTTCCGTTTTCTCTCTGGTAATACCCCGACGCATCGACTTCAGAATTTCCGATGACCCGGATTGCAACGGCATGTCCAGATACTTGCAGATATTGCTCCGCTCTTTCATCACATCCAGAACATCCATCGGAAATCCTGCCGGGTAGGCATATTGCAGGCGGATCCATTCAATTCCTTCTACATCAGACAGCTGTGCGAGCAGATCCGACAAATTTCTTTTTTTATAAATGTCCAGTCCGTAGTAAGTCAGATCCTGAGCAATCAGAATCAGCTCTTTCGTGCCGCGTTTGGCCAGAGACTTTGCTTCTTTTACAAGGTCTTCAATCGAACGGGAAATATGTCCACCCCGCATAATGGGTATGGCGCAAAAGCTGCAGGGGCGGTCACATCCCTCTGCAATTTTGAGATAGGCATAGTGGGTGGGTGTGGTGAGCAGTCGTTCCCCAACCAGCTCATGCTTGTAATCGGCTTTCAGCGTTTTGAGCAGGCGCGGAAGTTCATTGGTCCCAAACCAGGCATCGACGGTGGGCATTTCAACGGCAAGCTCGTCTTTGTATCGATGTGACAAGCACCCCGTAACATAAACTTTGTCCACAATTCCTGCAGCCTTTGCGTCAACGTAGCGCAATATGGTGTTGATGGATTCTTCCTTCGCATTATCGATAAAACCGCAGGTATTGATTACAACGATTTCTGAATTATCCTTTTTAGCTTCATGGTCTACCACAAATCCATTGCCTTTCAGCTGGGTATAAAGCACTTCGGAGTCAACCAGGTTTTTGGAACATCCAAGTGTTACTATGTTTACTTTATTTTTAATTATTCCTTTGGTCTTCATCTTATGAGCTATCAGCTGTTAGCGATCAGCTATTAGCTTAATTTTTTAGTTAGAAAAAGAGATTTTTATGCAATCAATTTATCGTACGTTGCCGGTATTGATATTGCAAAATAGATGCAAAGATCGGTAAATTTGAATAGGAAGTCATATGTTAATAACAGAGAAAGCAAGTCTTGGTATATGTATGGCTATCTCTTTCAGGAACCATGATGACTCTGGAAGAGAAGTTGAATCAGTAAAACCCGCTATCACTTGTGACTACTTCCGGTACCGGAGTTAATTACCCTATTTTCTTAAACAACGAGTCCACAAATTCACTGCGGTCAAAAACCTGAAGATCATCCATTCGCTCC
This sequence comes from Dyadobacter sp. 32, assembly GCF_902506755.1. GTDB lineage: Bacteria > Bacteroidota > Bacteroidia > Cytophagales > Spirosomataceae > Dyadobacter. The sequence continues at coordinate 5,035,471 of NZ_LR735258.1, forward strand.
CCAACGCCAATGTACTTAACCGGAATTTTAAACTCGTCGGAGATACCGATTACCACACCTCCTTTGGCCGTGCCGTCCAGCTTGGTGATTGCCAGCGCTGTTATTTCTGTAACCTTGGTAAATTCACGTGCCTGAATCACAGCATTTTGTCCTGTGCTTCCATCCAATACGAGCAACACCTCATGAGGTGCATCCGGGATGATCTTTTGCATTACCCGTTTAATTTTGGAAAGTTCGTTCATCAGATTCACTTTCGTGTGCAAACGTCCGGCTGTATCAATGATAATCACATCCGCACCCACTTCCATCCCTTTTTTTAGAGCATCATAGGCAACAGCGGAAGGGTCTGTGTTCATGCCGTGGTCTATCACAGGAACGTCTACACGTTTTCCCCATAACTTCAATTGCTCCACAGCCGCAGCCCGGAATGTGTCGGCTGCGCCCAGCACTACCTTGTGCCCCCGTTGGTGAAACTGATGTGCAAGTTTGCCTATGGTAGTAGTTTTCCCAACACCGTTAACGCCCACAACCATAATCACAAATGGCTTGGGAAGGTGCTCGGTTTCGAAGCTATCCGTAATATCTACCGATTTGTTTTCCGTTAAAAGCGCTGCAATTTCTTCCCGTAAAATAACGTCCAGCTCTTCGGCACCTGTATATTTATCCCGGGCAACGCGTTCTTCAATCCGTTTGATAATTTTTACAGTGGTCTCCACACCCACATCGGAGCTGACGAGGATGTCTTCCAGTTCATCAAGAACATCTTCATCGATGGTGGTTTTGCCTACCAGTGCTCGGGATAGCTTTCCAAAGAAACTTTCCTTGGTTTTTTCTAATCCTTTATCAAGTGTTTCTTTTTTTTCTTTTGAAAAAAAACCAAATAAACTCATACAAATGTGGGGTGTTAAGTCAGCTGTTCCAAGATCACCACAGAAGCTTTATCCGTATGGCAATCTGTTTTACAACCCAAAAATAAAACAAAAAAGTCCCAAAAGGGACTTTTCAGAAATTGAAAATCTTAAGCGGTTCGTTAAAACCGATAACATCGTATGTAAAACGAAGGATGTTGCCTTAGTTTTTCAAAGCTGCCTGTACACCATCAAGAGGTACAATCTCCTCTTTGAAAGTGTAAGCTCCTGTTTTAGGAGATTTTACGGCTTTAATCACTTTGGCAAATGATTTACCACCTTCTTTTTTCAGCGTAGCAACTACTTTCTTTGCCATATCTGTATATTGTTAAAATTGTTCGTTATATGTGGTAATAAACTTTGTCTTTTGTTGTGACCGCATGAATCATGAAGCCTCAATAAAAACGAAGTCTGCTTACTTAATTTCTTTGTGCATGGTATATCTCCTCAAAAAAGAATTGAATTTTTTCAATTCCATACGGCCAGGCGTATTTTTACGATTTTTGGTAGTCACGTAGCGCGACATGCCCGGAACACCAGTTGTTTTTTGTTCGGTGCACTCCAATATTACCTGTACTCTATTACCTTTCTTAGCCATTACTTTACATCGTTTTACAAATAGGACTGCAAAAGTAATTACATTAGATAATATTTGCAAAGATATTTTTCGATTTAAGAATTTATTTTATTCAAATCAGATATATAAAAATTGCATAACTATCTTATTGTCAAATTTTTATATCTGTTTTGGCGTTGCCAAATTTGACTGTTTTATAATTTTTATGAAGGAAATCTAATCCAAACTTGCTTTCTTCGTGTGGTAATTGATCGGCAAACCCGACAATCTGGCGAAAATCCCTTAAATTCTTTTACAAAAATGACACTTAAAAAAATGACTTCTTTGGCTGCTATCGCTTTGGTAGCCTCAGTTTGGATCGGTTGCTCTTCAAAGGAGGACAAAGAATCTTATGATAAATATTATGGAACAGGGAGCAAGGTAAGGGAAGAGGAAGCGCTGGTAGCGATTCAGAATGAAAAGAAGAACCCCAAGCCAGAGGTAGCTGTCGCTGCCCCCGCTGCTGCTTCCAGCACGGCAGCACCGGCCAAGGATTCTACCGGCCAGGTAGCAACTTCTGCCGAACCGGTTGCGGAGGCAAAGCCAAAAAGGAAAGCTGTACCGGCTGAGGTATCAGCGCTTTTGAATAAACATGCGTGTTTTGCATGTCATCAGGCGTACGATAAAGTAATAGGCCCAGCCTACTCGGAGGTTGCCAAAAAGAAATATACGGCGGATCAAATTGTTGAGTTGGTTCATAGTCCAAAACCGGAACACTGGCCAGGTTATCCGCCGATGGCTCCTATGGCACATGTTCCTAAGGCGGATATTGTAGTAATAGCCAACTGGATCAACGGTTTATAATTTACGGAAAGTAGTTGCTTTTACAGAAATACGGGTCGTTCATATTCATGGACGACCCGTATTTGTATCTTTGCATAGAATTTGCAATCACTATGACACAAACCTTGATAAACCCTTCTGATTTGAGTGAAGAACTTTTGGCCACCTATGAAACGGTAATTGGTCTGGAAGTTCATTGTCAACTTATGACCGAATCGAAGCTTTTTGCTCAGGACAGAAACCAATTTGGTACCGAACCAAATACCAACATTGGTCCTCTTACCCTGGCATTACCCGGAACCCTTCCAAAGCTTAATAAAAAGGCGGTGGAGTATGCGGTAAAAATGGGCCTTGCCTGTGGATGCTCCATTAGCTCCAAAACCATATTTGATCGGAAAAATTATTTTTATCCTGATCTGCCAAAAGGGTATCAGATTTCACAGGACAAAAAGCCAATCTGCGAAAACGGTGGCGTTGCCATTGCTATAAAGAACAAAGAGGGAGAAATTGTAGAAAAACTGATCCGGTTCCATCATATTCACCTGGAAGAGGATGCAGGGAAGTCGGTACATGATGGCAACGAGGATGACACCCTGCTTGATTATAACCGGGCTGGTACCCCGTTGGTTGAAATGGTATCGGAGCCGGACCTGCGTTCAGCGGAAGAAACGGGTGCGTTCGTTACGGAGATACGCCGTCTGGTTCGTTACCTCAATATCAGTGATGGGAACATGGAAGAAGGTTCTCTGCGCTGTGACGTCAACGTGTCGTTGAGAAAATTGGGGGAGACAACACTTGGGACAAAAGTTGAAATCAAGAATATGAATTCAATTCGTAACATGATGCGGGCAATTGTCTATGAAACCAGGCGTCAGGTAGCCATATTGGAAAGCGGTGAGAGGATTATACAGGAAACCAGAATGTTTGAGGTAGAGTCGGGAAAGACTTACGGCATGCGGGTCAAGGAAACCATGAACGACTATCGCTACTTCCCCGATCCGGATTTGAGCCCGGTGGTAATATCTGATGAATGGCTCAGTTCCATCCGGTCGGCGATGCCCGCCCTGCCAAAGGAATTACGACGCAAATTCACAGAAGTGTATGGGATTCCTTCGTATGACGCATTGGTACTTACAGGTACAAAGGAGATTGCAGATTATTTTGAAGCGGTGTGTTTGGCAACCCAATTTTACAAATCAGCTTCCAACTGGTTGATGGGTCCGGTAAAGTCGTTCCTGAATGAAAACAGTGTGGAGATCGGGTCGTTTGCGATTCGGCCACAAAAGCTTGCAGAATTGATAGAGATAACGGAATCTGGCCTGGTGAGTAATTCGGTGGCATCACAAAAGATATTTCCCATTTTACTCCTGGAGCCGGAGAGATCGGCCGAAGAAATCGCGGTTGCAAATAACTGGATACAAAACAGCAATACGAGTGAGCTGGAAACGTTGGTAGATGAGGTAATATCCTCTATGCCAGATAAAGTGGCAGCTTATCGAAAGGGTAAAAAAGGGTTACTAGGCCTCTTTGTTGGGGAAATAATGAAAAAGTCCAATGGCTCTGCGGATCCGAAACTTGTAAATCAATTACTTAATCAAAAGCTGTCCTAGCATTGCCGTTGAATGTTTCAAAGACCTAATTCAAAATGAACATGAAGAAGTTAACAGGAAAGGATTTCTTAATAAACGGATTGCTGTTTTTTACAGTCATTTTTGCTGTGCAGGCCCAGATAGCGCCTAAGGATTTCACCCTCAAAGGAAATGTTAAGAACGGAGTCAAAGGTGAAAAAATCATTCTGCTGAAATCCTTGCCCAATGGCGGGGCTTTAAAATTGGATTCTACACAACTTGCCACAGACGGCTCTTTTTCTATCACCAGTTCGGAAAAGGATGGTGGTGGCTTTTATTCGCTGGACCTCGCAAATCGACAAAAAATCGTTTTGCTGATTGAAGGCGGTGAAACGATCAATATTCAGGCCGATGGCTTTACTAAAAATGCCCAGGGTGTTGAGGGTAAAGCTCAGCTATCGGGATCAAAAAACATGGAGTACTATGCCAAAATTGATCAGATTATGCGGGCGTTTTCGTCAAAGGTGACTGTTTGGAATGAAGAATTTACGAAAGCTGAGGAAAAGAAGGATACCAGGAAAGTTCAGGAAATTCAGCAGGCCTACGAAAAGGCCAATCAACTGAGGCTTGAAGAGATCAGGCGCCTGTTGCCAGAAATGGGTACTTCGCTGGTAGCGCTTTTCACTGCAAACAATTTTCTGAATCCGGAAATGGATCTGGCGATATTAAAAAAGCTTGCTGCTGATTTTGAAAAGGTTACGCCCACGCCAACCATCGCACAGGGTTTTATCGGGCAGGTAAAGCGTATGGCTGGGTTGTCGCTGGGAGAGGAAGCGCCTGATTTCACACTAAACGATCCGGATGGAAAACCGATCACCCTGTCATCACTTCGTGGAAAATTGGTGCTCATCGATTTCTGGGCCTCCTGGTGTGGACCTTGTCGTCAGGAAAATCCGAACGTAGTTAGGATGTATGACAAATTTAAGGACAAAGGATTTTCCATCTACGGCGTTTCGCTTGACAAAGATGCAAGTCCCTGGAAGGCAGCCATTAAGAAAGACAATCTGACCTGGTTGCATGGCTCAGATTTGAAATTCTGGAATTCCGTCGTGGCACAGACTTATGGTGTGAAGGCTATTCCAGCCACTTTTTTGGTAGATAAAGATGGAAAGATAATCGCCAAGAACCTTCGCGGCCCTGCTCTGGAGGCCAAGCTGACAGAGCTCCTGGGTGCGCAATAAACGGTAGACTTTGGTACTGCAACAAGCCGCAAAGTAACGATTGCGGCTTGTTGCGTTTATACTGGTTTGGCGCCACCTGGCCAACATTTATAGATTCGGATTATAATAGAAGTCCAAGGGATCAGCGTATTTGAAATGATAGTTGTAAAAATCATCCAGTTTTTGTCCTGATATAATTTTGAAATCGGGTGAACTGGCCGCACTGGAAAATGTGGGGGCCTCCCAGCCAAATTCAATACAACCTTTAAGGTATACTTCTCTTCTTGTCGGATGAAGAGGAGCTACCAGGTTGAAAGTTTCGTTTTTTGTTCCCGACTTTATGATCTCAACGATAATTCCTACTGCATCGTCACGGTGAATATAATTGACCGGCAAAGATCCTGTGGTGATCTCCTTTTGTCCCGCCACATATTTTGCCGGAATCCTGTTGTATCCTAATAAGCCGCCCAATCTTAGAATGCTTACGATTCGTTCGGGTCTTAGGGCTGCCAATGCGGTTTCGACCTGGACTATGGCCGGAGAGGCTGACTCGCCCGGCTCCGTGATATCCTCTTCCAACACAACACGATTAAGGTCTGGATAAACGCTTGTGGAACTCGTGTATATAATCTCCTTCACTGGAGCGTTTTTCAGGTGTTCAATCACGGACCGGATTTGCTGTACATGAAAATCATGGCCTGCCTTTGCCAGTTTGGGTGGCACAGATATGATCAGAATATCGGTGTCTAGAAATGACCTGATGCTTTCCGGGTCTCCCTTAAAATCAGGTGACAGATCAATGCCGTAACCTTTAATGCCCGATGCATTGAAAAGTGCCAGCCTGGAATCAGAAGTCGTACTGCCCTTCAAATCATTCGAAATATTCAGCTCCACCAGTCGTTGAGCTAATGGAAGTCCAAGCCAGCCGCAACCCAGAATGCTGATCCGTTTTTTTTCTACTTTTGTCATGTTCGTTTTCAAACTACTTACTGTGAAATCTATTTTGTCGTCTCATTCTCGCAAACCACTTGTATGCCGCGCAAAATACGGCTTTTTGCTTTTGAGCTTTTTAGCTGTTTATACTATGTCCTGCAAAACGGGAGGACAGAAAGATACCGATGTAGGTTCAATTCAAATGGAAGTGTCATCGGAAAATCTGGACAAAGCTTTATTGGCCAGTAAGTCGGTTGAGGATGTACAACAGTTTTTGAATAAACATTCTTATCTCAAAGCGCTTTACTTTTCTGATTTCAGGCAGGATCCGTTGGCATTGGCCACTCAACTGCACGCTGTGTTACAAAATCCGGATTTCAGGCGTTTTAATAACGAGCTGGATTCTTTAATCGGTAACCGTGATTCGGTGATCGTAAAGCCGTTGCATGACGCATTCAAAAGAATAAAACATTACTATCCCGAGTTTAAAGCGCCAAAGATAAAATTTATTGTTACCGGATTCACCGGCAATGATCTTTATGTATCCGATTCGCTTATCATCATCGGACTGGATTACTTCGGCGGGCCCCAGGCGCGTTTCCGGCCCGATGTATATGCTTATCAGCTGGCACGTTATCAGCGTGATCATCTTGTTCCTTCTATTATTTTCTTCATGGCCGCCAAATACAATAAAATAAATGCTCAGGATCGGACACTGCTGAACGACATGGTTGGTTTTGGTAAGGACTATGCATTTGCAAAAAAGATGCTTCCTGAAACTCCGGAAAGTATCATTCTGGGTTTTACCGATGACGACTTACAAAAAATATACAATAGTCAAACAGACATCTGGGCCTTCTTTATTACGGGAAAGCTGCTTTATGAGAAGTCGGATTTAACCAAGCAGAAATACATTGGCGAAAGACCTTTCACCACCGAGATTGGCAACAAAGTCCCTGGTGGAATTGGCAGATGGCTGGGCTGGCGTATTGTGGATATGTATCAAAAACAAAATCCTGATGTGACGTTGCCGCAACTAATGCAAATGGACAATGCTGTAAACTTGTTGCAGGAATCGGGATATAATGGGCAAAAAGACGAAGAGGAATAAGTTTTTCACTACTTTTGAGTCTCGTTTTCTGTGGGTGGCTGGCAACATTTTGAGATTTTTAAAAATGAGAGCCATGGCTCCCGACTGGCATTTTAACCGGAGAGACCTCTGTCGATTTAAATTGTAATCTCTTGACGTTAATTATATTCCTTCTCCTTGTGCCTGGCTTTGTGGTGATAGGCGTCTACCTGGAACGTAAAGTTTCGGCGTTTATCCAGGATCGGATGGGTCCTATGGAAGTAGGAAAGTGGGGGTTACTTCAGCTTTTTGCCGACCTTCTGAAATTGCTTCAAAAGGAAGATATTGTACCCAAAGCAGCAGATAGGCGTCTGTTTCTGATAGCGCCAGTTGTAATTTTCATTTCCATTTTTACCGGTTTTGCGGTTGTGCCACTGGCGCCAGACCTGTCGGGTTCAGGTTCTGCTATTGGTGTATTTTTTTTGCTGACCATCGTGTCTATAGATGTGGTTGGCCTGTTGATGGCAGGCTGGGGGTCCAATAACAAGTTTGCCCTGTATGGTGCCATGCGCGCAGTCGCACAAATTATTTCCTACGAGATACCCCTTGGTCTGTCGGTTCTTTGTGCAGTGATGCTTTGTCAAACACTTGATTTGCAGTTGATAAGCTTTCAGCAAGGGGTGTATTCTACTGACACCATTTACCTTTTCGGACAAAAGAGCCTGGGGGTGGACGTCACGCAGGTAGGTGGCTTTCTTTCCTGGAATATCATTAGAAATCCCTTTTTACTACTGGCTTATGTGGTCTTTTTTATAGCATCTCTGGCAGAATGCAACAGAGCCCCGTTCGATTTGCCGGAAGGGGAATCGGAGCTGGTAGCAGGATTTCACACCGAATATTCGGGTATGCGCTGGGCGCTTTTTATGCTTTCCGAGTACGGGATGATGCTTCTGGTTTCCTTACTGGGCGCCATACTTTTTCTGGGAAGCTGGAATACTCCATTCCCCAACCTCGGACCGATTCGACTGGCCGACTGGACCAGTGGCGAGCCGGGAAGCTGGTTTGGGTATTTAACCGGTGCTTTTTGGCTGCTGAGCAAAGCTTTTCTGGGGGTATTGGTGCAAATGTGGGCCCGGTGGACATTACCCAGGCTTCGGGTAGACCAGCTTATGTATCTGGGTTGGAAAGTGCTGACACCGGTGGGGCTGGTGTTATTCTTTATTTCAGGACTCTGGCGCCTTATCGGAATATAAGGCTTGAATAATTGTAATCTTTCAAATGGAATCAGGCAATCCTACACATTATTCGGCAATGGTTGCCCCATCCAGGATGTAATTCATCTGGTAGATATCGTCGCTGTTGAGTTTCAGCGTACCCACAAAAGTCAATCTCTCATCCGTTTTAAATTTCCTTGCATTCTTTTTGAAGTTCAGCGTCATTACCGTCTCCGGGCCGGCGCCTCCACAAAAGAAACAGGCGCTGAAAGGGAAAGCCGAAAGAACGTATAAGTTGGCATCCAGATCAACCGGTAGAACATAGCCGGTAATGCTTACCTGCTGATTCTTTAATTTTTGTACACTCGGGCCAAACGTGGGGCTGAGCATGTAGATGGATTCTTCGGCATACCATTTTTTCTTAAAAGTTACATCACGTAACGTCTCCCAGGTAAGTTTAACGGGATTTACGGCGGATGTAAATGACATCGAAGCCGTAAAGATCAATATTGCTATAAGAGGACGAATGAGTTTCATAGACATAAAGTTTGCGTAAAATGAGCCGCTTGGATGTAACAAAAATAAAAAGAATATCATTCCTCGGCCAGCGTTCTCGATATATTCAGTCGGTAAATACCTAACGAAGGTATGGCGGCCGCTATTAAACCAATTACAATGGCACCCGCAAACAGGTAGATCTCTTCTGCCAACAAGGTATTCTGGTTCAGTGAATAATGGAAATCCTGTTCTGCTGCCCTGGAAAAGAACCACAAGCCCAGGCGGCTTAGAAGAATCCCGGAAATATAGCCCAAAATCGCTAAAATGAAGCCTTCGTATAGCAACATGAAGAAAAGTTTGGTACGGGTGGCTCCCATCGAAAGTAACAGCGCCATTTCATATTTTCGTTCTTTGAGCGAATTGTAAAGTGAAATCAAAACACTGATTCCCGCTATGAAAATAATAATGGCAGCGAGCGCCCGAAGTGTTTCAATACCCACGCCCAGCATCGAAAACAGTCTGTTGATTTCAATGCTGGGCAGGGCGGCCTGCATGGATGTGTTTTGATTGATGTGTCGGGGTAGGGTTATCAGACCCATCGGGTTCCTGAATTGAATCAGGGCACTTGTAATCTCTTTTTTTTCTAAATGCGGATCCTCCGAGTTGTCTGGCGATTCTGTTTGGTGTGTGTCACCTTCTGCATGGATGCCGCCCGCTTCCTCGTGTTCATGAATGTCCCAAACACTCGAAAGGCTAGTCAGGATCAGCTGATCAATCACGGAACCATTTGCTTCAAAAATGCCGATGACTTTGTACTTTTTTTCGCCATGCGCCTCACCATTTGCGTCGAGTCCGTGCGAGCTGGCAAATGTATCACCTATGTTTAATCCCAGTGTTCTGGCAACCTTGCTGCCAATAGTTACCTCCATGGATTGAGAAAACAGAGTACCAAGGGCTGTTTTGGCCTGAAAATGTTCTGCGTATTGAGCATTGGTGCCGACGATCCTGAATCCCCTATAATTGTCACCCATGGAAAGTGGGATGATATTTTTGACGAAAGGGTTCCTTTTAAGCGCATTTACATCTTCCAGAGGGATGTTCCCCGTAGGCGCATCTATCTGGTATATGCTCGAAAGTATGAGTTGTAACGGGCTTCCTTTAGCGCCGACAACCATATCAATTCCTCTGATGTTACGCCTGAATTGCTCGTCCATTTGTTTGTTAAGTAGCAGGAGCAAAGAGATCATTCCAATGCCTAACGTAAGTAAAAGCATACTTAAAAAGCTATTCAGCTTCTTTTCTTTAAGATTAGCTAAGCTGATTTTGAAAAGATTCATTGGGTGTAGATGCGGGTAGTATGAGTCGAAAATGCTTGTGATCGATGTTATTTCTTCGGATGATTTTACAAAAACACTTGGTTTGAGAATTCATTTTTTAGTCTTTGGTCATGCGTGACTACCACCAGGCTCGCGCCGATTACCGAAGATTGTTTTTTTAACAAATCCACTACCTTCTGACAATTTTTGTCGTCAAGGCTTGAGGTGGGTTCATCCGCTAAAAGTACGCTAGGGTCGTTCATAAGCGAACGGGCTATACTCACTCTTTGCTGTTCACCCTGACTCAACTGGTTGGTTTTTTTTGACAAATGATCCACAAATCCAAGATGCTCGGCAAGGTATTCGGCCTTCTCCTTATTCTGTTTCTTTCCGGCCAGATAATTAGGCATCAGGATATTATCCAGTACGCTCAGAGAATTTACAAAATGTGCCCGCTGATATATGATGCCAATCTGTGTTGCCCGGATATGCCCGAGTTTGGATGCTGGACCTGTTACGGGAATGCCATCAATCACGATTTGGCCGGCGTTGGGCTGTAATAGCAAAGCCAGTAAATGCAGCAATGTGGTCTTCCCTTTCCCCGACTGACCCAGGATCAGCAAGGTATCGTTATTGTTACAATCAACGTCCGGGAAAGAAAAGGTTTTCGTTGAAGAATAGGAGAAACGCAGATTTTGACTTGAAATCATCTTATTGATTCATTTTTGAAGATTACAATGTTAATGAACTTTGTTAATCTTCTGAAATGAATGTGATTAAATTGACAGCGTGGATCCGCATTAAATCATTTGGGCCTGCAAAAATCGGAATTACCTCTTCATATTTAATTAGTTCTCTGCACAAATAAAAAATACTTTAATACGTTGAAATGGTGATATAATCTGTGGAAAACCAACAACTGTTCTATTTTTGCAAAAAAATAATCTAAAAAAATGCGCGGTAATTTTGATAAGAAAGGGGTAACGGGAAGGTTTGCATTTATTCTCACTTTGGGAGTTGTTGCATTGAATTACAAGGCCGTGGCTCAAAACAGAGGTATATTCGTCCCTTATTCCACTGTAGCTTTTGGTGTAGGTACTTCGAATTATTATGGAGATATGGCTGCTTATAGTCGCCCTTTTGCTTCTACCTTTAATATGATGAGATGGAGTGTGGGCGCCAATTATACCCGTCATTTCACTCCAAGACTGGCTGCCAGGGCTGCGTTTAACTACGCACGAATTGCCGGCGATGATTATGTGATGAATCATAAAGGCAAATACCTGGGCAATGGCCAGTTTGCCCGAAACCTTAATTTCCGAAATGACCTGAAGGAGTTTTCAGTACAGGGTATTTTTAAACTGACACCGGATAACAGAAGTGCAGACCGCAGGCCACAGTTTGGTTCCTATCTCTTTGCGGGCGTCGGTATAGTGGCTCATAATCCTAAGGCAGCGTACGTGGATTCTACCGGTAACAAAGAGTGGATTAAGCTCCAGACTTTGCATACGGAAGGTCAGGGTAATCCGGGCTATGCAAAACCTTATTCGCTTGTAAGTGTGGTTATTCCTTTCGGTGTGGGGGTTCGCTACAAAATCAACGCCAATTTTGATATATCGGCAGAACTTGGATTCCGGTATTCGTTCTCGGATTATTTGGACGATATTGGTGGGGGCAATGCGGATCCTGCAGTATTTGCTGATGATCCGCTCGCGCGCTCATTGGCTTACCGCTATGCTGAATTGACAACCGCACGTAAAGGGCGCGATAGAACCGCTGGATTGCAGAAATTCCTGGGTGTTGAAAATCCCAATCAAATAGCCGATGCGTTGGAAGCTGTTGTTCCTCAAAGCATGCCCAGAGGAAACGCTTACAAGGATACCTATATGACCGGTATGATTCATATTCATTACATACTGCCGGCCAAGATTAAATGTCCACCTCTTAAATAAAAGATACGGTACCATTGAATGATTCGCTGATTAAAACAATTGACAGGATAGGTCAACCATTATTGTCATTTTTTGTCGTTATACTTTTGCTGGGCAGCGTCAAGTCTTTTGCTCAAAAAATTGAGATTGGAGCAGGCTTAGGCGGGTTTAACTACAAAGGAGATATTTCCCCCGCATTTCGTTTACAGTTTTTTAAACCTGGAGGAAGCCTTTTCTTTCGGTATAACGCCAGTCAGGCCCTCTCGCTTCGGGCCGAAGTAGCTGCCGGACTGATTGGTGCCAAAGACTCGAAAAGTGAGGATCCGTTTCAGATCGCCAGAAATATGTCATTCAGAACCCGCATCACCGAAGGTAGTGCCGTGGCTGAATACAATTTTCTGAATTATCAGGATAAAAGATTTGCCATCAACTGGACGCCTTATGTATTCGGTGGGATTGGATATTCGATGTTTAAGCCCGATGTGCAAACGGGCGACTACAAAACAAGTTCCTTTGTACTGCCCTACGGCGTAGGTGTGAAGTATCAGATCAAACGCCCCTGGAGTGTGGGGGTGGAATTGGGAGCCCGTAAGACTTTCACTGATTATCTGGATAATTTGGGTGGGGAGCCCACTTCAAATATAAAACTGGAGCAAGGCGACCCGTCACTGAAAGATTCCTATTACTACCTTAGACTATCCGTAAGTTACACCTTCTATAAAATATTTTGCCCTTAATGAATTTATGAAAAAAGCTCTCCGAATCCTTCTCATCGTTTGCATCCTTCTTCTCGCCGGCTTTTTTGGACTACGCACCTACACCAAATCATTCAGCCCTGAAGCTATTGCAGAGCGTAACGCCAACGGATTGAATATTATAGTAACGTACAGTCAGCCTGGGAAAAAAGGAAGGCATTTGTTTGGCCGTGAGGAAGACAAAGCGCTATTGCCCTATGGAAAGGTTTGGCGAACCGGAGCGAATGAAGCTACGGTTATAAACTTTAAGCAAGACGTCATTTTTGCGGGAGAGCCTGTAAAGGCTGGTAAATACTCACTTTGGACGGTTCCCGGACAGTCCACATGGAAGGTAATTCTGAATTCCGAAACCGGTCAGTGGGGAACTGATTACAACGATGGGAAAAATATACTAACAAAAGAGGTGACGCTACGTGTTAGTCCGCAGGTAAGAGAGCTTTTCGAAATTTACTTCGAGGATCAACCCGAGGGTGTCAATATGATACTTAGCTGGGATCAGATAGAAGCGATTGTGCCGGTCATAAAGAAATAACTTGTTGTCTCTTTATGTTTGTTGAAGCCATTGAAGCGGTAGACCAGTTCACAAGACCCATCCATTTTATTGTCAGATATTATGGGGGTGACTACATTGTTCCAGGCACCGGAACCTTATTTTTTGTAAATGATCAGGGGTGCGCACTTACGTGCCGGCACATCGCCAAACAAATCTTGTATGCATCCACGATCTATGAAAATTATCTGAAATTCAGAGCCGAACTACGAGCCTTTGACCGAGATCCTGGATTTGAAACCCAGCGTATTTATCTGGAAAAAAAATACAAAATTACTTCTCAAAGCCCGATACGGATCCTTTCTCATTTTGTCAATTGTTTTTCTTCATACAAGAGCCTGGCCATTCACCTTCATCCTACCCAGGATCTTGCCATCATTCAATTCCGCGATTTCGGGACAAAATTGTATCAGGGACATGCCCGATTCCTCAAAAATTCCAAGCAGATAAAGCAGGGAAAATACCTCTGCCGTCTCGGATACCCTTTCCCGGAATTCACAAACTACAAGTATGACAAACATTCCGGCGACATTACGTGGACGACTCAAGGCAGAATCACCACGCCTAGTTTCCCCATTGATGGCATTGTTACCCGGCATATTGGTGAAAATAATAATATCGTAGGTATTGAAATGAGCACCCCCGGACTGAAGGGCCAGAGTGGAGGCCCGCTTTTTGATGGTTCTGGAATTATTTACGGAATGCAAAGCTCCACAAGACATCTTCATCTGGGTTTCGATCAGGTCAACCGGGAAGTGATAACCGATGGCCAGCGCCAGAGAGTGTCCAACTATCCATTCTTAAATGTTGGGCAATGTGTGCATGTAGATGTGATCAAAAATTTCCTTCGGGAGAAAAATGTTACGTTTCATGAGGCCGACTAACCAGGTAGTTTTGAGGCAAAGCCTGCTTTCATTACAAACAAAACTCATATAACGACATGGATGCCTTAGCTGAGGAAATTTTGCTTAAGGAATTATCAGAACCCTTTGAACTGCCAGAGGGAGCGGTTGATTTTTTCGAAACATATGGTTTCATTAAATTGAAAAATGTGCTAAGCCCTGCTGTGCTTGAGCATTACGGAGAAATCATAACCGACCTGGTTTTTAAGCTGAATAAATTAACAAAGCCTATGGAGGAACGCACCACCTATGAGCGGGCCTTTCTTCAGGTAATGAATCTCTGGCGGGAAGATGAAAGCGTAAGGGAATTTGTATTCGCCAAACGCCTTGCGAAAATCGCTGCCGATCTTTTGAAAGTGCAGGCTGTACGATTATACCATGACCAGGCACTGTACAAAGAGTCGTCGGGGGGCATTACACCATGGCATGCGGACCAATTCTACTGGCCGTTGTCATCTCCAAAAACAGCTACGGTATGGATTCCCCTTCAAAAAACAGATATGGAAATGGGCCCGCTGGCCTTTGCAGCCAAAAGCCACAACGTGGAAATTGGGCGGGACTTGGAAATAAGCGACGAGAGTGAAGCCATCATGGCAGAACAATTGAAACAGTTTTCTGTGAACGAGGCACCTTTTGACCTTGGCGAAGTGAGCTTTCATTCCGGATGGCTCTTCCACCGGGCAGGGGAAAATATCTCGGGCCAGCCCAGAAAGGTTATGACCATGATCTACATGGATGAGACACAAAGAATTACCGAGCCAAAAAATGCTTTTCAGATAGCAGATTGGGAAACCTGGCTCGCGTCTAAACCTGTGGGAGGTAAAGCCGACAGCGAACTCAATCCAATTTTATTCTCCTATTGAACAGATAATAATAGCAAATATGCCCAATGACGGATCTTTCTGACGCGTTATTGGGCATAAATCATTCCGGGATCACTCGACTTGCAGTCGTTAGCCATTCGGGGATTCCTTTGAATCTGCAAAATACCCAATTGTGCAATTTCGGGGCACAGGGGTTCATACGGGCTACAGAATCAATTTCAGTTCTTCCAGTTTCCTGATATCGTAAGTGGGGGTTTCGTCAAATTTAAGTCCTGCAGGGTTATAGTAAACAGCATCCAGTCCGGCCCGCTTGGCACCCAAAATATCCGCGACCCAGTTGTCACCAATCATCAGAGAGTCAGTTTTATCAGCCCGGGCAAGCTGGATGGCATACTCAAATATTTTTGAATCTGGTTTTTTGGCGTTCGCGGTTTCAAATGTGACCACGTTCTTAAAAAAATGACCGATTCCCGAGCTGGCGATTTTTTTGGCCTGTATTTCGTTAAAGCCGTTGGTAATGATGTGTATGCCATATTCTTGAGCGGAAACATACTCAAGCAACTCCAATGCTCCGTCCAGTAAGTGATTTTTTTTAGGCAGGGATTGGAGATAGAACTCGCCAATGTCCCGATGGTCGTCGGGACATGCTACATTCAACTCCTGAAACACCATCCTGAAGCGATTTTCACGTATATAGCTATGGTGAATGTGTCCACGATCAAACGAATCCCAAAGTGCTGTATTTATCTTCAAAAATGATTTTACGAACAAATCCGGATCGGACAATCCCAAAAGGTCCAGAGAAAAGTGAGAAAATATTTCTTTCAGCGACTCGGTCGAGTTTCGATCAAAATCCCAAAGGGTGTGGTCGAGATCGAAAAATAAATGTTTGTATTTTTTTCTCATGGGTCAATGATACAAGATGCAATCGGGGAAGGAGCCCGGAATTATTTTTACGGCAAAGCAATCTAAAGGGTGTTCTGATTACGTATTTTATTCGATATGTTCTATTATATATGCCTTTAAGAATAGATGTTATCGGCAAGTGGTCAAATAATCATAATTGAGGCTTTTTGTTGTTAACATCTGTTAATGATGAAAGGTTTATTAAAAAAAGAAAGTCAAACACTTGCAAATTATTTTTCAAATCTATTCCTTTGATACGGATTAGTTATGATTTCCACTGCATCACTTCATTTTCGTACCAAAAAAGAAAGGAGAAACAATATAGAACAACCGCTCTACGTTAACTAAATCGAATAGTAAAATGGAGAAAGTCCTTGTTAGCGACAGTGAGTTGGTAACGTTGTATGTCCGTGGTAATGAGAAGGCCTTTGAAAAGTTGGTTCAGCGTCATAAATCTAGAATTTACACTACGATTTATCTTATTGTTAAAGATCAGTATGTAGCTGAGGATTTATTGCAAGATACTTTTATTAAGGCAGTTGATACTATAAAATCCGGAAGATATAACGACGAAGGTAAGTTTTTACCTTGGATTATACGCATCGCACACAACCTTGCCATTGATTATTTCAGACGCGATAAACGCTACCCCAATGTAGTGTTCGAAGATGGAAGCAGTGTATTCAATACGCTGGATTTTGCGGAGGATTCTGTGGAGTCAATCCAGATTCGACAAGAGACACACGAGCAACTGCGGGAGATGATCCAACGGTTACCGGACGTGCAGAAGCAGGTTCTGATCATGCGCCATTATGAGGACATGAGCTTTCAGGAAATAGCAGATGCAACGGGTGTGAGTATTAATACGGCCTTGGGGAGAATGCGTTACGCGTTGATAAACCTGCGTAAGCAATTTAACCAACGTGCCCCACAATATGACAAAAACTTTTACTTACGATGATGTTGTCCGGTATTTATACGCAGAGACAACAGAGAATGAAAATGACCTGATTGTTGAAGCGCTAGCGCTTGACGACGATTTGATGAATTTTTATATCGATTCTTTGGAGATCAAGAGTCAGATGAATAGAATTGTGAGAGTACCTTCTGACAAATCTATTGAAAGGGTCATCAGGTTTTCTAGTCAGTATTCAGTTATCAGGCCGTTGGTTCTTTCTTGCTAGAAGGTATCAGCGGTTTTCTATTTCGGGCGGTTCCGGCTGCCCGAAATTTTTGTGTTTGCTCACTGACACTATTTTGTGTCTTTAAATGCTTACTTTTACCTTCCATTTGGTTGGGGCAAGTTTGGTGAGACCGGATAAGTTTACAAGGAGCAATGCAAAAAAAAGAGAGGTTTCGTCTGCTTTTAGATTACTTCACAAGGAATTTTCCTGAACCTGAGACAGAACTCCAGTATCGCAATCCCTATGAGTTGCTGGTATCGGTGATACTCTCAGCCCAATGTACCGACAAACGGGTAAATATGGTTACACCGTCCCTGTTTGATCGTTTTCCCGACCCTGAGTCTTTGGCAGTCTCAACGTCAGAGGAAGTCTTTACTTACATCCGATCCATTTCCTACCCCAACAATAAGAGCAAACATCTGGTTGGTATGGCTCAAATGCTGGTTGGTGAATTTGGGTCAGAGATACCCGCTTCTATTGACGAACTGCAGAAGTTGCCCGGAGTAGGCCGGAAAACCGCCAACGTAATCGCTTCGGTGATCTTTAACCAACCCGCGATGGCCGTGGATACACACGTCTTCAGGGTATCACATCGGCTCGGGCTTGTTCCCATGACAGCCACCACACCGTTGGCGGTTGAAAAGGGATTGATGAAACATATTCCGAAAGTGCTGGTACCCAAAGCGCATCATTGGCTTATTCTGCATGGCAGATATGTTTGCCTGGCGCGAAGCCCCAAATGCGGAGCCTGCGAACTTTCGTCATTTTGTGCCTACTTTGAAAAAAAGCAAAAACTGGAAAACTTGGCTCCGAATCCAACGTTTTAATCAGTTTATGCGTCTTTGTATTTATGTCACTTATTACTAATAAAAACTAAGGAAATGAAGCGTAAAAATTTAGTCCTGTGTATGCTGTTAGCTGTCGCGGTGGGTGTAGCCGGTTGTATGAAATCTGTGGACAGCCAGGATGAGGCGAAGGTAATCGAGAATGATGAGCAGATTTTGAAATATTTAGCAGATTCTATTCAGGCAACCAAAGATCCTTCCGGGTATTATTTTATCAAAAGGAAAACCAACCCACTGGGTGATTCTGCCAAGCTTGGTGACGAGGTAACTGTGGCGCTTACAGGGTATCTGGTAGGAAGTAAAACTGCTGTTACCACGGACACAGTGGCTTTCCCTGCGGGAGGCAATACGCTTCTTTATGGCGTGGAATTAGCTATTCGCAAGGTGCTTACAGGAGAAAAGGCAACATTATTTTTACCTTATTATCTAGCTTTCGGAAATACCGCCAGGACGAACATTCCAGCTTATTCGGCCATACGTATGGAAATGGAATTTATTAAGACGCGCACGGAGGTTCAGCAAATCGACGAGTTTTTGCTCAAGAAAAAATTCGTAGTTACCGAGCGTACTCCTGAAAATCTTGTCATCGTCAGAACCGACACGTTGAAGACCAATATAGGTGTGGGGCCAGGTAAGTCGGTAACGGTTAAATACATTGGCAAGTATCTCTCCGATGTCAAATTTGACGAAGGTTCCTTTACCTATAATACCGGCACGGGAAATCTGATCGCAGGGTTTGATCAGGCTGTCCAAAAACTTCCGTTGAAGGGAAAAGCCATAGTTGTATTCCCGTCTTCATTAGGTTACAAAGCAGCAGGATATAATCAGATTCCTCCCTACGCTCCGCTACAATTCGAGTTGGAAATACAATAGCACTGATTTCTATTGAATTATCAAATCCTTTCGTTGTTCTCAACGGAAGGATTTTTTTATAACCTCGGTGACCCGATTTATATCTTCCAGACTAAGATCGGAACCTGAAGGTAAACACAATCCATTCTCAAAAAGCCGCTCGGAAACTCCTGCACCGAAAAACTTTTCACCGTGAAAAACAGGCTGAAGATGCATCGGTTTCCAAACTGGCCTTGATTCGATATTTTCCTTCTCCAGATTCAAACGAATGACTTCTCTGGTAATACCTTCCGATAGTTTCGGATCAATAAGTATTGCCGTAAGCCATCGGTTGGACCTGCAATGTAAAGGTTCGTTTTGAAAGGTAATCGCTGGGATATCGGCAAGCATCTTTTTGTAATAGTCAAAGTTGAAACGTCTCCGCTCCACCCGTTTAACGATGACTTCCATCTGAGCCAGTCCGATGCTTGCGCAGATATTGCTCATTCGGTAGTTATAGCCGATTTCAGTATGTTCATAATGAGGGGCTACATTCTTTGCCTGTGTTGATAAAAACCGGGAATATTCTATAAGTTTTTCATCGTTGGACAACAAAGCGCCTCCGGCCGAAGTGGTAATGATTTTGTTTCCATTAAATGAAAGGACACCCATTCTGCCAAAGGATCCCGCATGCTGGTTTTTGTAGAAAGAGCCCAACGCTTCTGCAGCGTCTTCAATGAGGGGAATGTCATATCGCTCGCATATCTTCAATATTTCAGTGAGCTGCATGGGCATTCCGTACAAATGCACAGCGATGATGGCTTTGGGTTTTTGTCCCCGGGCAAGACATGCCTTTATGGATTCTTCAAGTGCATCAGGGCAGATGTTCCAGGTTTTTTCTTCACTGTCGATGAATACCGGGATTGCCTTTTGATATACAATCGGGTTGGCGCATGCCGCGAAGGTGAGGGATTGGCATAAAACAATATCGCCGTCAGCCACATGAAGCGCAAGCAGTGCCAGGTGTATAGCAGCTGTTCCGGAGGAAAGTGCAACCACATGTTTACAGCCCGTGTAGGCGCTCAGCATGTTTTCAAAAGCTGCGGTACCAGGTCCGGCTGGTGCAATCCAGTTGACCTCCAAGGCCTGCTGAATGTACAGCAGTTCATTGCCACTCTTATGGGGAGGAGAAAGAAATATTCGGGGTTTCATTTTTCCATTTTTACAATTCTGCCCGGATTCCCGCGTACAGTGGCCCCGTCGGGGATATTCATGGTTACCACACTACCAGCTGCAATGAGGCAATCCTTTCCGATGATCAGGTTTGGAGCGATCACACTGCCTGCACCTACCAGGGTATTTTCGCCTACAATAACATTGCCGCAAATGACTACTCCTGGTGCCAGATGCACAAAGTCGCCAATCACACTGTCATGTTCAACGATAGCACCCGTGTTGACGATGACATGTCTGCCGATCGTGACATCGGCTTGTACAACACATTGGTGTAGCACTACGGTGCCGTCCTTAACCCGCGCCCTTACATCGATGATGGCAGACGGGTGAAAGACGTTACCTGGTGTATGCTGAATGATTCCCGCGATTCTTTTTCGGCTCGGATTGTGGCCAATGGAGATAATGATCGGATCATGCTGAAAAGTATTGTTGTCGTACTGAATGACAAAGGGGATCGCCAGAGACTGAACTAAGGAAGGATTATCATCAAATATGCCGTGGACCTTTACCCCTTCTGCCAGCAGGCAAGAGAGAATCACTTTGGCATGGCCACCTGCGCCGTAAAGAAGCATTTTGAAATGTACAGTAGAGTGATAACGCTACCGTTGAGAAGCAGAAAGAAGAATAAGTAACGATCTAGCCCTTAAATTTTTCCTTAGTATCGATGTTACCATTGATATTCTTCATAGCCAGAACACAAAAAACAGTGAGGTACATAATTCTAAAATCCAGTAACATGGAAACATTTTCGATGTACCAGAGGTCGTGATCGAATTTTGCCTCCCAGCTAATGGCGTTCCGGCCGTGGATCTGCGCCCAGCCGGTTATGCCGGGCCGAAGGTCATGTCGCTTTCTGTGGTTAGGATCGTAGAGCGGGAGGTATTCCACAAGAAGGGGCCTTGGGCCAATGATACTCATGTCCCCGATTAAAACATTCCAAAGCTGCGGTAATTCGTCAAGTGAGGTTTTACGAATGAGGTTTCCAATCGGTGAAATCCGTTCATGGTCGGGGAGTAGATTATGATGCTGATCCACCGTATCACGCATGGTTTTGAATTTTACCATTAAAAAGATCCGTTCTTTAAAGCCGGGGCGCAGCTGACAGAAAAAGGGATTTCCTCTGTTGGAAATGGCCAGTAAAACCATCAGGAAAAACAACAAAGGAGATAGTACGATGAGCCCGGCAAAAGCGATGATGATATCAAAGAGCCTTTTGCCGAATGTCCTGTACATAATAGTGAAGGAACTAAAAAACTTCCGGGAAACGTGACGGATTCACCTCGCGCATCATTTGATAAGCCACTTCAAATACATCATCCATGTTGGGTTTGGAGAAATAGTCCCCGTCGGAGCCATAAGGAGGCCTGTGTGCCTTGGCCGAGATCGTCACAGGTGCAGAATCCAGCCATTTGTAAGCATTCTGGTTTTCGATTACCTGTTGCATCATATAGGCCGAGGCACTTCCCGGGAGATCCTCATCCGCAAAAATGACACGGCTTGTCCTTTTTATCGATTCCACAATTTTGCCGTTGATATCGAAAGGCAGTAGCGTTTGCACATCAATCACTTCCACATCTATGCCTGACTGATGCAGGACAGAGGCCGCTTCCATCACAATTCTGCACATAGAACCGTACGTAACAATGGTGATATCCTTGCCTTCCCTTAAAATCTCCGGTACACCCAGTGGAACATGCACTTCACCAATATTGTCAGGAAGAATCTCCTTCTGCCGGTAGGAGTTAAGAGGCTCTATGATAAGTCCCGGATCATCTCCTTTCAAAAGTGTATTGTAAAAGCCAGCGGCCTGGGTGAAGTTCCTGGGTACAATTACATGAATGCCTCTCAGGCTACTAAGCATGGTGCCCATCGGGGAGCCCGAATGCCAGATCCCTTCGAGTCTGTGGCCTCTTGTTCGAATGATCAGCGGAGCCTTTTGGCCCCCGGCCGTACGGTACCGTAAGGTGGCCAGGTCGTCGGTAAGCGTGGCCAGTGCGTAATAGATATAATCGAAATACTGAATTTCAACGATAGGTCTCAAACCACGCATGGCCATGCCAATTCCCTGACCCACAATGGTTGTTTCTCTGATACCCGTGTCGGTCACACGCAGTTCTCCATATTTCTCCTGTAGTCCGGCAAGGCCTTGGTTGACATCGCCAATCATACCTACATCCTCGCCCAGGGCAACGACTCTTGGATCTTTTCCCAGCAATTCGTCGAAATAGGAGCGGATGATTTCACGTCCATCGACCGTGGGGCTGTCTTCTGAATACGCAGGAGTTACAGCAGGTACAAGCAGGGGAGAGTCTTCCGACTGGCTGTAAAGGTGTGTACTGTATCGTAATGTACTTTCTTTGATAGCATTGCGAAGCGATTCCAGCAATAAGTGTTTGGAAGGAAGGCTTTCTGCTCCTATAACCCGTAGCGCCTTGCGGATACTGCCCACCATGTCTTTCCGGATCGGAAGGTATGTTTTGGTAAGTTCCAATATCACGTTACTCAATTCTTTCGCATGTGTACTTTCGTGCATTACATTCTGGATCATCTGAATGGTGTCCAGGTAATCTTTATCCAATTCCTTTCTATATTCTTTCCAGGCCTGGTTACGCGCTGAATTTGCCGTTTCTTTCGCATCAGATTCGATTTTTTCCAGCTCTTCCTCGGTCGAATAACCGTTTTTAAGTATCCAGTCCCGGAAACGCAAATTACAATCATGATCTTGCTCCCACTTCAGCCTCTGTTTGGATTTATATCGCTCGTGCGAGCCGGAAGTGGAGTGCCCTTGGGGTTGGGTGAGCTCTATGACATGAATGAGTACAGGAACTTGTTCCTCCCGGCACAAAGTAGCCGCCTTCTCGTAAGTTTCAATCAGAGCCGGATAATCCCAACCTTTCACGACCATAATTTCCAGACCTTGTTCTTCTTCATTGCGCTGAAGGCCGGCCAGTGCTTTGGAAATGCTTGATTTGGTTGTCTGATATTCAACCGGAACCGAAATGCCATAACCATCATCCCAAACGGAAGTGAGCAATGGAATCTGAAGTACACCAGCTGCGTTCATGGCTTCCCAAAACATGCCCTGAGAAGTGGAGGCGTCGCCAATGGTAGCGAATACAATTTCATTACCTTTTTTGGAAAAGGTATCCAACGAATGCAATTCCTCATTGCCCCGATACAGCTTGGAAGCGTAGGCCAGGCCAACCGCCCTGGGGATTTGACCTGCTGTGGAGGATATATCACAAACGGAGTTGTTGAGCTTCGTCTGATCCAGCCACTTGCCGTTTTCATCGAGCCATCGGGTGGAAAAATGGCCGTTCATAGACCTCCCTCCTGTATTCGGCTCATGCGCGATGTCGGCATGGGCATACATCTGAGCAAAAATCTGCTGCCATGATAGGTTACCCAGTGCCGCTTCGATGGTCTGATCCCGGTAATATCCTGAGCGAAAATCCCCCCGTCGGAAGGAACGGGATAGTGCAATCTGAGCTACCTCTTTTCCGTCGCCAAATATCCCGAATTTGGATCTGCCGCCCATGGTGTCTTTCCTGCCCAACAAACTTACATACCGGCTTTCACAAGCAAGGCGGTAGTCATTTGTTATATTTTCTTTTGTAAGAATACTGGAACCGGTCAAACTGTCATTTACAAGCATAGGCGAAATTTACGGAGTGAATCCGTAGTTAAGTTACATTTTTTTGAATGCAAGCCAAAATTATGCAGGAAAATAATATTCATAACAACAATATCGTAAGTTTAAACGCATTGTTAATATTGGTTAACGATTATTAAAAGTAAATTTTAAGCATTAAACTTGTCATGAAATAGATTTTCCACAACTAAATTGTAATCCGACAACTATGAAAGTTATCTTTTCCACGCTGGTTCTATTGATAGGATTGACCACCGTAAGTTTTGCTCAAAAGGGCGTGTTGAAGTTCAAGGAAGAAACACACAAATTTGGTAAGGTACCACAAGGCGTACCAGTTACCAATGAATTCGTATTTACAAATACAGGTACTGATCCTGTTGTGATCAGCAATGCAGCTGCATCTTGCGGGTGTACCACACCTACCTGGACCAAAACGCCGGTAATGCCAGGGAAAACAGGGTCGGTAAAAGCAACTTTCAATGCCGCAACTCCAGGGCTTTTTAATAAGTCTGTGACAATTTCCAGCAACACCGAAGGTGGTCAGGTGATCTTGTATCTCAATGGAGAAGTGGTTCCCAAAGCAGCGGCAGCCAAGCCAGCTTCGAAGTAATATATCCCGAATGAAATTTAAAAAAAGCTGGCCCTGGAAGCCGGCTTTTTTTATTGATAACCCTGAACGTATTGTGTTCAAAAACACTTCTCAGCCGACAGCCTTAATATGAGGCTCTATCTTGGAACGAGCGTCTCCGTGTGAGTTTCAGATCCTGTAGCACACTGGACTTAACTTTGAGAATGAAGCTGTAATTACTTACACGTCGCGAGTTACCTGCAAAGGGCGTCCAGCTGAGACTCATATCCCAGCAATGGAGGTCGCGATATAGTGTCAGCGAGGTAATGGTAGGCTTGAATGCAGTAAAGTCAAAACCGGTGTTGACGCTTATCTTAAAATTTTTCGACAAACTAAGGTCTCCCGTCGCCTGTACAGCCTGTATAAGTTGCGCATTGGATAGTCCGGGTTTTGTCAAACCGAAGTTGTAGTTGAGCGATACATTCCAGGGGATGCTGAAATCCACGTAGAGATCAGCATTTTGTTTGACGAAATCTCTTTGTTCCTGAGTTGTGGTACTATTGGCTCCCGTTGCAGGCTTGTCTTTCTCAGATGTTTTAGGAGCAAAACTGGTTCCGAGCGTAAAGCCCAGGTTCTGAAGACCTGCCAGTCCCTGTCCCTGCGTAATGGCATATTCCTTCATTCTGATCCCTGTGGTATTAAATGTACTGTTTGGATCCGGCTTGTAGGCATAAGGATCCAGGTTCATATTAAAGTTCAGGTTGAGATTTTTACCAATACGTGCATTGGCGTTGACCGAGATGTTGGAAAGGTTCAGGGAGTCGGCCAGCAGATTGTAACTTCCCTGTAAACTTAAATTGTCGAGTAGTGAAACTTTCTCAAACTGTGTAGCGGCGGTGTCACTTTTTGTTTTCAGCTTCATTTCGAAGGAGTTGTTGATACCAAATGATATCACACTGGAAGCAAGCCCGTTGCCCACACTATTGCCAACCCCTCGGAAACGCGATAGTTTCATGGTTTTGCCCAGTTCGTTAACTTGTACCGTTTGGTAAAAGCCATAATTATCTCCGGTAAAATCAGGCGTGTAGCTAAATGACAAGGAAGGAATTACAGTGTGGCGAATGGCTTCCAGCCGCCGTCCTCCGAAATGTTTTGTGCCATAGAACCGGGTATTGACACCAGCGCCAAAAGAAAAAGAGTATTCGTTGCCTATGCCGTCTTCTTTCCTGATACTTACAGAGTCCCCACCTTTGAAGGCATACACGTATCGTTTTGTAAATACCTCACCATTCATTGAGATGCTCGGGGTCACATTCACAAAACGAAGCACTTTAAAGTTGGGAAGGGATATGGGAATACTGTACCGACCAGTAAACTGTGCGTCTTTTAAAATGTTGTCGCCTAAATTTTTGAAATTAAATTCAACGAGTTCGGTCCGGCCATATCTCGATTTACTGAAATCACCTTGGTCATAAACCGGATGAAAACCCAGCGACGAGTACGATGTGTCAATGGCAGCAAGTTGATTTGTCAATGTATAATTTCCATTGAAGTCCATGCCCAGCCTGAAACTTTCATACCATCTCCCCTGCGGGTTTCTTAAGGCAAAGGGAGATATCTGGTTAACCCCAAGACTGAAATCGGATGATATGTTAGTCTTCCCACCTTCTCTTCTACCCGTAGAATCATTGGGCTGTCCAAAGTTCTGATTGACACGTATGCTGGCTGCTCCCCGCAAGTATTGGCCGGCAGTTTTCGTATACTGAACCGAGGACGTGGCAACATTGGAAATGTATTTTTGCGTGTTTGTTTCCTGTACCTGATTATAGCTGTTGCTGGTGACATTTACATTGGCGGAAAAAGTAGAGGTGCCTCTCGGTTTGGGGGCATGAGACCACATGATACTGTAATCGTCTGTGGCGGTACCCTTAATCTTTCTTTGTATTTCATCCGGAGATCTGTTCCGATTGTAACGCAGCGACAAATTTCCATTGTATTGATAACGCCGCGAATAAGTGGATGCAACGCCAAGCCCCCAGCTACCTGTGGAATAGATCTGGCCCGTAACGGATGCATTTACAAATTCACTGATCGCGAAATAATAGCCGCCGTCACGAAGGTAGAATCCCCGACCGTTTGGTTCTTCCCCATAAGTAGGGAATATAATTCCGGAGGTTCCTATCTCCTTTTTCTTTGGAAAAGGGAAAAAACCGAAAGGCAGGGCGATGGGAAGCGGTACATCACTGATGACCAGATTAAACGGCCCCGATACGACCTGTTTTTGCTTGACCAGCTTTATCTTGGGTGCATTGATGTAAAAGTGGGGGTGCGTAAGATTACAAGTCGTGTAAATCGACTTTTGAATGTAAAAATTGCCTTCATTATCCTTTTTTACCTTATCACCACGTATGTTACCATCACCCTGGGTGGTTACAATGCCCCGGATCAGGGCTTTTTTGGACTTGAAATTATATCGGATCTCTTTGGTGTTGTATGTTTCGGGGCCATCCTGAAAGATCGGTTCACCAACCATTTTCTTTGTTGTTGAATCAAAAGTGCCCGTGGCAAAGACCTCGTTGGTGATCCAGTTCAATCGGATGTAGTCGGCCTTTAAATTGATGGTGCCGTAATTTACTTCGGCATTTCCGTACAGGTGAACCTCTTTAAGATCTACATTCATAATCGTAGAATCTTCTGAGGTATATTGCACGGTGTTCTGTAGGTCGTCGGGATTGGAAAGCGTATCGGAAGCGGTAGAATCTGTATTGGTAACAGCTATTCCGTCCTTATTCAAGGTTGTGTCACCCGGTATTGCGGCCTTCGCGAGGGCTGACGTGTCAGGTAAAGATTTGGCCACAGCAGGTGCCTCCGCTCCGGGCGTAACAGGTTTTAAGACCTTAGATGTCTTAGTGTCTTTTCCGGTTCGTTTAGTGCGCTGAGGTACACATGATAAGGTGCCCAGCAGAAGAATCGCCACAAATCCCAGCGATATAATAATCGCCTTTTTTTTCAGTTCTAACAAATAGAGTATTTTTGCATAAAGAATGTCAAAATTAGCAGAGAAAGCTCTTATGAGTAACGCCGTAACTAAAAAATAATGTTAAAAGTTCTTAAAACCATAATTGCAGCTGTTTGCTTAGCAGTAAGTTTGGCTTTTGTTTACAAGACGGAACCCGTTAAGAAAAAATTCGCAAGTAAAGTGAATGTAGTGGTGATTGATGCCGGCCATGGAGGGCACGATATCGGCACCAGGGGAAAGGTTGCAAAAGAGGCACATGTTGCGCTGAAAATAGCTCTGGAATTAGGCAGGCAGATCAAGGAAAGCATGCCTGATGTGAAAGTACTTTATACGAGAGATTCCGATGAGTTTATCGAGCTCGGCGAGCGGTCAGCATTTGCCAACCGAAATAATGCAGATCTTTTCATCTCCATTCATTGTAACTCTTCTCCCAAATCGAAGACCGTGAAAGGAACCGAGACATATGTGATGGGTTTACACAAGACGAATGGAAATCTTGAGGTTGCCAAGAGGGAGAATTCGGTTATTTTAAAAGAAACAAATTACAAACAGAAGTACAAGGGTTTTGATCCGGAATCACCATTGGCTGCGATTATGCTGGCCAATTACCAAAGTGCGTTTATAACCAGCAGTCTGAGATTCGCAGACCATGTGGAAAAAAAATTCATGACTGTTTCCGAAAGAGCCAGCCGGGGTGTAAAGCAGGCTGGGTTTTTGGTACTCTGGAGAACTTCCATGCCCAGTGTCCTCATCGAAACTGGCTTTTTGTCAACACCGGAAGAGGAGGAATATCTGAATTCGGATGATGGCCAGGAAGAAGTGGCCGAATCGATTTTTGAAGCGTTCAAGCTTTACAAGCACAATATGGAACATTGAAGGAAAAGCTTATTTAATCATTTTTACGAAATATTATTGAGTACCGGCCTCTGTGCCGGTTGCTTTTTTACTAATTAGTCCATGAAATTCTCAAAAGAAGTTAAAGTAGGAATAATGGCTTTGTTTGCCATTGTCATGTTGTATTTAGGATTTCACGTACTCAAGGGCTCCGACGTTTTTTCCAGAACTTACAAATACTACGTCATTTATGATAATATCGACGGGCTCACGGCCTCCAATCCTGTATTGTTAAACGGACTAAATGTAGGCAGGGTACAAGGGATCAAACTGATGCAGGATCGGCAAAACAAGCTTTTGGTGACACTGGATATCCAAAAGGGCGTTGCTTTGCCACAAGGGACGGCTGCAGTGTTAGCAGATGGGGGTCTTTTAGGAGGTAAACTGATACGCCTTTCCATGGGCACCTCTTCCGCATTGCTGAGAGATGAAGATACCCTAACCGCCAGGAAGGAAGCCGGCATATCGGCCCTGCTTCAGGAAAAAGCTTTACCATTGGTAACACATGCCGATTCGCTGGTGAAAAATCTGGATGTGGTGGCATCCGGGTTCAGGGAAACGGGGCTGATATTAAATCAGGTATTGAAAAATTATGACCAGACAGGGAGTAGTCTTCAGGGGTTACTGGGGGATAACCGTAAAAACCTGCTGGCAATTACCACGAATCTCAATAAGTTGTCGGCTTCGTTAATCGAAACTGAAAAGGGACTAAAACCTTTGTTGGCTAAAACAGGAACACTTGCAGATTCTCTGAGTGCATTAAGATTGGGTGAAACGGTGCAGCATGCAAACCAAACCATACTGGAGCTTAAGCAATTATTGGCCAGCGTGGAATCCGGGAAAGGGACAGCAGGTAAGTTGATAAAAGATGAAACGCTTTACAACAACCTGAACAAAACGATGGTTAGCCTCAACAAATTGATGACCAATTTCAGGGAACAGCCCAAACGTTACGTACATGTTTCCATTTTTGGTAAAAAGGATAAAGGACCAGCAGAATCACCGCTGGATACCACGACCGTTATAAAATAGAATTTCAGGCCATGTCTTCGGTCTCTGTTTTTTCGTTATATTGCTCTAAATAAAATCGGAAAGGAGGATGTTATGCTTACTCAGGAACGGAAAAAGCGAAGTCAAACTTCAACTTACAACAACGATGATATACCTGATTCCCTCATTTATGAGGTGATGGATGGTGAACCTTTGTATTATAAAGGCTACAAGGATGTTTTGAGTAACAAAAAGTCGCTTGACGATATTATGGGGAGTAGTACACTACAAAGCTTTATTATCACCTACTTGCTGAAATTTACCTTCAAGAATCTTGATGAACAAAAATTTCTGGCCCTTACCAATGAACTAGGTTTACATGTAAGCGATAAGACCAATTTTGCAGGAGATATAAATATATTTGACCGGTCTGTTTTTTCGGTTGAAAATATAAATAAGCGGTATTCTAGCATAGCGCCTAAAATAGTTTGTGAAGTTGACTCTAAAATAGACTTTTCAAAAGATAAAGACCTTGACTATATCAATATCAAAACACAAAAGCTCTTAAATTTTGGTGTGGAAAAAGTAATCTGGATCTTTACAGGTAGCCAGAAAGTAATGGTTTCTCAGCAAAATCATGATTGGCTCACCAAGGATTGGAACCAGGATATTGAATTGTTAGACGGTCACTTTTTCAATATCGGTCAATACTTAAAGGATGAGGGAGTGAAGGTGGAAACTAATTTCTGATCATTTCTTACTACCAATAATTTGAGTCGCCTGCTTTCTGTTGGCGGCTTTTTTATTGTCACGGCCAAATAAATTCCGGCAAACGTTATATTTCTTTATATTCGTCCAGGAACATTCAACATACACTTATGCCCAATCAAGAAAGCATACAGGAACTAGTGGCAAAGCTTAACCTGAAACTGGAGGAGGTCAAACTGGGTGGCGGACAAAAGAAGATTGATGCACAACATGCAAAAGGAAAACTATCCGCCAGGGAAAGAATAGATTATTTAAGAGATTCGGACACTTATTTTCTGGAAATTGGTGCATTTGCAGGGGATGGGATGTACGACGTAGAGGGAGGGTGTCCTTCGGGTGGCGTCGTAGTGGGCATCGGATATGTGTCTGGTAAGCAATGCATGATGGTTGCCAATGATGCTACTGTAAAAGCAGGGGCATGGTTTCCTATAGCCGCCAAGAAAAATTTACGTGCTCAGGAGATAGTGATGGAGAATCGCCTCCCGATCATTTACCTGGTCGACAGTGCGGGCGTATACCTGCCCATGCAGGCGGAAGTT
This sequence comes from Dyadobacter sp. 32, assembly GCF_902506755.1. GTDB lineage: Bacteria > Bacteroidota > Bacteroidia > Cytophagales > Spirosomataceae > Dyadobacter. Next base: position 5,065,990 of record NZ_LR735258.1, read on the forward strand.
TTTGCGGACAAGGAGCATTTTGGAAGGATATTCCGTAACAATGCCCGTATGTCGTCGATGGGAATCATTCAAATCGCGGCCATCATGGGTAGCTGTGTGGCCGGAGGGGCTTATCTGCCCGTCATGTCCGATGAAGTATTTATAGTGGAAGGCACGGGCTCCGTGTATTTGGCAGGGCCCTATCTGGTCAAATCGTCTGTGGGAGAGGAGGTCGATTCGGAAACGCTTGGTGGCGCAACCATGCATTGTGAAATTTCCGGCGTGACGGATAATAAGTTTCCAGATGACAAGTCCTGTCTGGATGCGATCAGGAGGCATTTGGATAAAATCGGGAAATGCAGGTCCGCAGGGTATGATCGGAAAAAAGCGATTGATCCGAAACGTAACGTGGAGGAGATTTATGATATTCTTCCCACCGATCGGTTGAAACCGTATGACATGACGCACATTCTGGAATGTATCGTGGACGGCTCGGAGCTCGACGAATACAAACCTGATTATGGAAAAACACTGGTCTGTGCTTACGCCCGTGTTGAGGGCTGGGCGGTGGGGGTCGTTGCAAATCAGCGAAAAATGGTGAAATCCGGCAAGGGGGAAATGCAAATGGGTGGCGTAATCTATGGTGAATCGGCTGACAAAGCGGCGCGTTTTATAATGAATTGTAATCAGAAGAAAATCCCGCTTTTGTTTTTCCATGATGTAACGGGCTTCATGGTCGGAAGCCGGGCCGAGCAGGGGGGAATTATCAAGGATGGAGCCAAAATGGTGAACGCGGTTGCTAATTCTGTGGTGCCCAAATTTACCTTCATTGTTGGGAATTCTTATGGAGCCGGAAATTATGCCATGTGTGGAAAAGCCTATGATCCGCGGTTGATCTACGCCTGGCCTACCGCACAGATGGCTGTCATGAGCGGTGCAACGGCTGCAAAAACACTACTCCAGGTTCAAACGGCTACGCTAAAAGCAAAGGGAGAAATCATTACAAAACAGGCTGAGGATGACTTGCTAAAAGAAATCACAGATCGATATAACAACGAGTTATCGCCGTACTTTGCAGCTGCCAGGCTCTGGGTCGACGGAATCATTGATCCGCTCGAAACCAGGCGTGTAATCTCCACAGGGATAGAGGCGGCGGATCAGGCCCCGATTGAGAGAGAATTCAATGTGGGGGTCATGCAGGTTTAAAAAAATGGAACAAATAATTGACTTACCGTTATGTTTGAAAAAATCGCAATCCTGGGACTTGGAAACCTGGGAACCCCAATTGCTGAGAGCCTTATCGAATCCGGCTTCGACGTTACCGTATGGAACCGGAGCAGTTCCAAAACCGATGTCCTTGTGAACAAGGGTGCACACAGGGCAGGTCACCCAATGGAGGCCGTTGAGGCTGGGGGTATCGTATTTTCGGTGCTGGCGGATGACAGCGCCGTTGAGGAAACTTTCTCCGAAGCACTTCTGGGAAAACTTGGGGTTAACGGTATTCATGTCTCCATGAGTACGATATCTCCGGAATGTGCTAGAAGACTCAGCCAGAGACATCAATTGCATGGTGTAAGCTATGTGGCAGCACCCATTTTTGCACGCCCCGAAGCGGTTAAAGCCAAGGTAGGAAACATTTGTCTCAGTGGAAGTGTGGCAGCCAAAGAGCGTGTCAAACCCATACTTCAGACATTCGTTAAGGGAATTTATGATTTTGGTGAGGATCCTGGTGCTGCTAATGTGGTTAAGCTGGCAGGAAATTTTATGATTGCGGCGAGTCTGGAAATGATGGGTGAAGCTTTTACCATGGCAGAAAAGAATGGGATATCCAGGCAAAGTATTTACGAAATGTTAAGCCAGACCTTATTTGCTGCACCTATTTTTCAGAACTATGGAAAGATCGTTGCGCATCACAACTATGAACCCGTTGCATTTAGCCTGCCGCTTGGATTGAAGGATATTAACCTTACCTTAAAAACAGCATCCGACTCCAATGTGCCCATGCCCATGGCCGATCTGATCCGGAACAGGTTCATCTCGGCCATAGCGAAAGGTCGTAGTGACCTCGACTGGGGCGCCCTTGCCAAAGGGGCATCTGACGATGCGGGGCTTTAAACAAATAGCAGGGGAGCTACCGGTTATGGCAGCTCCCCTGTTATCAGATTTTCCTTGATTAGTTTCCTTCTCTCAATTCCATCAACATTTCATCGGTGATGTTGTTTTTGGATTTGAAATCAGAGACCGTTTCCGTGAATGTATTGTGTAGTCCTTCAATATTTTCTAGGTTCTTGTAGGCACCATCATAAATTGAACTGATTGATTTTTCAAGAGCCTGGTCGTTGATGTTCATGTTTTCAGTCTCGATCTGTCCTATTTTCTTAATCACCGCTGTTTCGCTGTTCTTAAGGTCTTCAATCTCCCGAAGGATTTTTTCTAACGACTTGAATTTTTCAATCTTATCCATAAATTTCTCATTTAATGATCGAAGTCAGTCCGGAAACAACCATGCCAGCAGTTGAAGGCATGTTGCTTATTTCACGGTGAACAGAGTCAAGATGGAATGAGGGCAGTATTGGAGGTAAATTATCACTCATCCGTTCTTTCTATGATTATGAAAGTAAATTACAAAGTGTGGATATTATCCGTCATATGTTTGCTGGGCAGCTTGCAGGCGTGGGCGCAGGTTAACGTAAAAGTTTCTCTCGGAGCGGTAGCTAATTGGAAAGGCTTTGAAAAACAGGAATTTACATTTGAAAACCGGGATGCCTGGTATGTGAAGCCAAAGCAGGCGGCACCCGGAAATCCCTGGATCTGGCGTGCACACTTTCCCACCTGGCATACCGAAATGGATAGCATCCTTCTTACCCGGGGTTTTCATGTGGCTTATGTGAACACCAACGACCTGTTTGGTCATCCCAAAGCGATGCAGGTATGGGACGGTTTTTATGATTACCTGGTCAATGAAAAACAATTTGCACCTAAGGTTGCTCTTGAGGGAGTAAGTCGTGGAGGGTTGGATGTGTACGGCTGGGCCAAGAGAAATCCGGATAAGGTCAGTTGCATCTACGCAGAAGCTCCTGTGTGCGATCCCAGAAGCTGGCCCGGTGGCAAAGGCAAAGGGCCAGGATCGCCTAAGGACTGGGCGGCCTGGCTGGCATTATATGGGCTTAATGAGGAAGAGGCCAAAACTTTCAGCGATATTCCTTTGAATGATCTTTCCGGGTTGGCTGCTTTTAAAGTGCCGATAATGCACGTCATTGGTTTACAGGATAAGCTGGTGCCGCCGGCTGAAAATTCTGATTTGCTGTTAGCCAATTACATGAAACTGGGCGGCCCCGTGGCTGTATACCCGATGACGCGTGGTGATCAGGCACTGGAAGGCCATCATTTCCCCATTGAACACCCGGATGCACTTGCCGATTTTGTTTTTAATAACAGTGTTCCGGTCAGGAAGCCACTGCCGCATACGCCATACATCGAAGTTAACCGCGGATTATCCAATGCTTACGAAAAATTCAAAGCATCCAAAAAAGGTACGGTAGCCTTTCTGGGCGGGTCGATCACACACAATCCGGGCTGGCGAAATAAGACCGCTCAGTATTTTCAGGAGCACTTTCCGGAAACCGAATTCACTTTCATTACCGCGGGCATCCCCTCATTGGGCAGCACTCCGCATGCATTCCGTTTCAGTAAAGATGTACTTGAAACAGGGATTCCCGACCTGCTTTTCGTAGAAGCTGCTGTCAATGACCGGGGTAACGGATTTACTGAAAAAGCACAGATAAAAGCACTGGAAGGAATAGTAAGGCAGATGTATGCCGCCAATCCCAAAGCAAATGTAGTGATGATGGCTTTTGCAGAACCTCATAAAAATGCTGATTATGAATTGGGAAAAGTGCCGACGGAGGTAGCTGTTCATCAGCGCGTTGCCAAGTACTATGGTGCATCTTACATCAATCTGGCCCGGGAAACTTACGACAGGATCAAGGCCGGGGAATTCACCTGGAAGCACGATTTCAAAGATCTGCATCCTTCACCCTATGGGCAGGAAGTATATTTCCAAACCATTAAAGAATTGCTGAAAATGAATCCATCAGGTTCATCTGATGATTACAAGCTTCCGGTACCTATAGATAAGTTCTCTTATTCAAAAGGAAATTATCATCAAGTAGCGGAGGCGAAAAAGCTGAAGGGATTTGAGATTGTTCCTGACTGGCAACCGAAGGATAAGCTATCAACCCGGCCCGGATTTGTGAATGTGCCCATGTTGGTAGGGGAATCGGCTGAGGCGTCTTTCGAGTTTACTTTTAAGGGCAGGGCAGTAGGCATAGCGATTATTTCAGGTTCCGATGCAGGAAAAATCTCTTACAGCATTGATGGTAAAAAAACGCAATCAATCGATCTGTTCACCCCCTGGAGCAAACAGCTCCACCTGCCCTGGTACCTGATGCTGGCCGACGAACTGTCAGCAGGCAAGCACACCCTTAATGTGAAGATAAATGCCGATAAAAATGAAAAAAGCGATGGTAACGCTTGCCGGATAGTTTACTTTTTGGTGAATGAGTGAGGAACAGTGCTATCGCCTCCCAGAAGGAAAATGGGAGATTGAGTAAAATAAAACCTTTGAATTCGAGAGTCAAAAAAATCGTATCAATTGAGCCTTATCGTATTGATGCTGTTTGGAGTAACGATGAGGTTCGCAGGATTGATGCTAAATTTTTGGCTGAATATTTTGAAAAAAAACAGTATTTATTTCAAAATACTAAATGAAGTGTCTTTTTGTAAAGCTAAAACCGATGGCCGAACCATATATTGGGGGGGATTGTTGAGATGAAGGATTATGACTACTTCCCTGTCTGAGTGGTGTAAGTACTCTCAAAGATCTTGTCCGCATTGCCGGCCTCAAATCCATCTCTTCTGTGTTGCCGGGATATCTGTTCGTAGGGTAAGCCTGCAAATTCAGGCAGAACACGTCTTTCTGCAAACTCTACATAGGAACCTGAGATGTTAAGTTTGTCACCATTTTCAAAGGTGGCGTCGATCATTTCGGCTACGGTAGCGCTTTGAATCAATCCTCCATCCGGGCTCGTTTTTATCTTTCCGCCAGCGGTATTGAGCCTGATTCCATTTCGTTCGAGAAATTGGTTGAATTCAGCAACGGTATTGTAACCCATCGGTAAGTTGTGGACACTGATTGTAAAGTGATTGAGATAGTACCTGTTGTAAATTACCCACGCGGCATATTCACTCTCTTGCAACAGATGCTTATAATCCGAAACGGACGGAACCCGCCATAGCGGTTGATGCAAAAAGGCATCTACCTCAAACCCATTGTCCAGGTCGAGCGAATCCACAGGGTCCTGCTTCACTTCATTGGTGTAGCTCCTGATAATTCTTTGGCTTTCCGCAGACAGATCGCCAACCCTGAGCTCACTGACAAATATTCTTGGATCGGTTTGCCGGGGCGGACTGTACCACCAGGCATCCAGTTTTTTTCCTTCGAAATAGTAATGATCCCGTTTTTCGTAGCCGTAATGCAAAAAGATTTTCTCAAATGATTTTATTCCCAGCTGAGCAACGCCCATGGTGCGGAATGCGATGTGGTCATTTTCAATGTCATTTTCCCTTTCGATTACACCACCTTCAATCATTGCACGGATAATCCGCTTTACGTCCGGTACACGTTCTTTGTAACGGCTCATTAATCCGTTGAGAACGATGTCCAGAGCGGCTGATTTTTTGGAAGGAAAAACCATTGTTTACTTTGATTTAGTTGTTCAGAAGAGGTGGCACACAAGCCCCTTTTAGAATAAAAACTTGCCAGACATGAATAGAAGCTAAGTTTTCGTTCCTTTTATTAAAATTATTAAAAAATACAGAATATATTGTATTAGTAAAAAGTAAAAGATGCTTTTGAGGTCAATTGAAAGGGTAGCCAAAGTGAACATGCTTTTGATGAACTAACAATTGATAAAGCTTATTTAAGGCGAGAACAATAAACAAAGGGGGCCAACAGTCCATGGATGGTCACAAAAAAATGAAACAGCGAATCGTATTTATATCAATTTTAACAGGTCTGATTATTTTTTTGATCGCTTCTTGCTTTCAAAAAAACGGAGCTTTACAAAAGAATTCGGGCAATGAGTTAGTGAGTTATAACTTCGACATCAGGCCGATCCTGTCCGACAAATGTTACGCTTGCCATGGGCCTGATGCGAAAAAGCGGGAAGCGGGCCTTCGGCTTGATATGGCGGAGAATGCCTATGCCAAATTGAAAGACGGAAAAGGGGTTGCTATTTTTCCGGGCAAACCAGAGCAATCGGAGCTCTACAAGCGGATCACCTCCGTGGATCCGGAGTATCAGATGCCAACACCGGAGTCTCATCTGGGTCTACTGAATGATTCTGAGATTGGGCTTGTTCGCAGATGGATAGAGCAGGGAGCAAAATATGAGAAACATTGGGCGTTTTCGGCACCTGTGCTACCGGCTGTACCGGAGGTGGGACAGAAGGATTGGCCGAAAAACGAAATTGATCATTTTGTTTTAAAAAAAATGGAAAGTGTCGGCCTGGCTCCAAATGAGCAGGCTGAAAAAAGTTATCTGCTTAAACGGCTGTCTCTGGATCTAACCGGATTACCGCCGTCTTTGGATCTGCAAAAAAGATTCGAAGCAGATCAGAGTGAAGGTGCTTACGGAAAAATGGTGGATGAGCTGATTAAGCAAAAAGCCTACGGAGAAAAAATGGCTGTTTATTGGCTTGATATTGCCCGTTACGCCGATTCTTACGGCTATCAGGATGATGAGGTAAGGACCCAGTGGCCCTGGCGGGACTGGCTGATCAATGCCTTCAATAAAAATATGTCGTACGATCAGTTTCTGACCTGGCAAATAGCCGGAGATATGCTTCCCAATGCCAGCAAGGAACAGATTTTGGCCACCGCATTTTTTCGCAACCATAAATACACAGAGGAAGGTGGGGTAATACCGGAAGAATACAGGATTGAGTACAATATCGATAAAACAAAAACTTTCAGTACAGGGGTACTAGGGCTGACCGTGGAATGTGCTCAGTGTCATGATCACAAGTATGACCCCATTTCACAGGAAGATTACTACAGGCTTTTTGCTTTTTTTAATAACTCAAAAGAGGTGGGTTATGAAGGAGATATTTCGCAGACAAAACCAGCCAAAAATCCAATTCTTACCATTTCAGATCACGAGGCCAGGACGCTGCTTACCTTTATCAATCGCCCGGATACAAGCCGATTGATGGTGTCCGTACTAGGTGATCGGGATACTTTGAGGCCAACGCACATTCTTAACAGGGGCGTTTATGATGCGCCTGGAAGGGTGGTGACGGCATCGGCCTTGCCCTCGGTAATGACATTTGACACCACGAGGCTACCCCAGAACAGGCTCGGCCTGGCCAAATGGACCACCAGTAAAAGTAATCCGCTCACAGCCAGGGTTTTTGTGAATCAAATCTGGCAGGAATTTTTTGGACGTGGTATTGTCAAAAGCACCGGTGACTTTGGCATGCAAGGCGAATTGCCAACAAACCCCGCATTGCTGGACTGGCTTGCGGTGGATTTTATGAACCATGGCTGGGATATCAAAAGACTGGTGAAACAGATCGTAACTTCTGCTACCTACCGGCAATCGGCTAAAATTTCAGAGGAAAAGCTCAAAGCGGATCCTGATAATATCTATCTGTCCCGTGGATCACGTTACCGTATACCGGCGGAGCTGGTCCGTGACATGGTGCTATCCACCAGCGGACTTCTCAGCCCAAGGATAGGTGGGCCAAGTGTGAAGCCCTATCAGCCAAAGGGCTTGTGGGAAGCGGCCACCTCCGGTCGTGGCACACTCAGAACTTATCAGCAGGACAAAGGAGAAGCACTATACAGAAGAGGCATGTACACGTTTATCAAGCTTACCGTTCCGCCACCTTCCATGATCATTTTTGATGCCAGTAACAGAGATCATTGTGAAATCAAACGTTCAAAGACCAATACACCCTTACAGGCACTGGTGATGCTTAATGATCCGATGGTACTGGAGGCATCCAGGGTCATGGCCGAAAGGATGAGCCTCAGTGATGTTTCAACAGAGGAAAAAATCCATGAAGCTTTCAGGCGCATTGTATGCCGTCAACCTACGGAAAAGGAAATGAAGCTGCTGACCGAGTATTACCGCAGCGAAGCAGGCATATTTTCAAAGGATAAAAAGCAGGCATTAAAGGTACTGAATGTGGGCGAGCATCCACATGAAGACAAAGTGAACGAAGGCCAGGCGGCGGCATTGATGCGGGTCATCAATACGCTTTACAATATGGAAGAAACGATAACCAAATCTTGATTAGCTGTGCGCTATTTTCTGGTTTGTCCATACAAACCAATTCTCAAGTACCAAAAGGTGTTTTAGAGGAACAAAACATCGGCGATTGTGTGCATATTCAATTTGTAAGAATAATAAAATTTGAAGCAATAAAAAGCGAACGGCCAACAGCTCAAAGCTTATACCATGGAAAAGCCCATTTTAGATTATGGAATAAATACTACCCGGAGACATTTTCTGTCTAAACTAAGTTTGGGCATTGGAAGTGCTGCTTTGGGTTCGCTGCTCATACCAGACCTTTTTAAAGGTGCCGGCGGAGAGGGTGATGTAAATGAATTTATGGCGGGCTTACCGCATTTTGCCCCCAAAGCCAAGCGTGTGATTTACCTTTTTCAAAATGGGGCGCCTTCGCAGCTGGATCTGTTTGACTACAAACCCATGTTGAACAAAATGCATGGAGAAGAGCTTCCGGAGTCTATTCGTGGTGGTCAGCGATTGACTGGTATGACTGCCAATCAGGCGAAGTTTCCCCTGGCCGGATCCGTTTTCAATTTTAAACAACATGGTAAAGGTGGTGCCTGGATGAGTGAGCTGCTGCCACACATGGCCAGTATTGCAGACGATCTTTGTATTATCAAAACATTAAATACCGAAGCGATCAATCACGACCCGGCACTTACGTTTTTCCAGACCGGAGCTCAGGTTGGCAACAGGCCAAGTTTTGGGTCCTGGCTCAGCTATGGCCTGGGAAGTGAAAATCAGAATCTGCCCGGATTTTGTGTATTGCTGTCGAGAGGAAAGGGTAACGGGCAGGGGGTTTATTCCAAACTATGGACGAACGGCTTCCTGGATTCGGTGCATCAGGGCGTGCAGTTTAGCAGTGGTGAAAATCCGGTGCTATACCTCAATGATCCCGAGGGAATGGATAGAACGCAACGGCGCAAAATGCTGGATAACCTGGCAGAATTGAATGAAGGGACATATAATGAATTTAATGACCCGGAGATTACCGCAAAAGTACAACAATATGAAATGGCATTCCGGATGCAAACTGCAGTGCCCGAGATTACGGATATGAGCAAGGAGCCGGAATCCATCGTTAAAATGTACGGGCCCGAATGCCTGGTACCAGGTACTTATGCTGCCAACTGTCTTTTAGCCAGGAAATTATCCGAACAAGGGGTAAGGTTCGTTCAGCTGTATCATCAGGGTTGGGATAGCCATGGGGGCTTGCCAAACGAGATCAAGGGGCAATGCATGGATGTGGACCAGGCTTCGGCTGCTTTGATCACAGATTTAAAGCAACGTGGTCTGCTCGACGAGACGCTGGTAATCTGGGGTGGCGAATTCGGGCGTACCAATTACTGCCAGGGCACGCTGACCAAGGACAATTACGGCCGTGATCATCATCCCAGGGCGTTTACAGTCTGGATGGCTGGGGGTGGTGTAAAGCCAGGCATTGTTTATGGTGAAACGGATGAGTTTGGCTATAACATCGTGAAAGATCCGGTGCATGTACACGATTTTCATGCGACGATACTGAATCAGCTGGGCCTCGATCACGAAAAACTCATTTTTAAACATCAGGGACGTCGTTACCGCCTTACGGATGTAGCCGGCAAATTGGTGAAAGGACTTATTGCTTAATGTTTTAACCTAAAATACAGTGCGTCGTTACTTGTCAGACTGGAAGGGGCTTGTTTACAATTTCGCCTTTTTTCTAAATGGATTATTGATATTTCTTCTGATTTTCGAGAGCCGGTTTTCCGTTCCGATATGGATGCAGTCATTGGGCAGAATGCACCCTTTGGTCTTGCATTTTCCGTTGGTCGTGCTCATGCTCTACGGCTTTTGGGTAATCCTGATAGAAAAACCGGGATCTGTCCGATGGAATAATGAACTGGCCGGCATACTGTTGCTGATCGGCACGTTTACCGCGGCTGTAGCGGCCTTTTCCGGATTCATATTGTCAAAAGAAGATGGTTACGAGGGAGATGCATTGTTCTGGCACAAGTGGCTGGGTGTCGCTATTTCATTGATAAGTATTGCCTGGTATAGTATGCAGGGTTATTTGTCTCCGTGGAAATTGAAATCCAAGTTGGTTGCAGCCGGTTTTCTGTTGTTGCTGTTTGTGGGAGGTCATTTAGGTGGCAATCTCACACACGGAGAAGATTTTTTGATTTCGCCGTTGCCGCAGGCTGAGGATGATGTGCCAAAAGTGGCAATGGAGGATGCCCGGGTATTTCAGGATCTGGTACAACCGGTACTCAATCAGAAGTGTATTTCCTGCCATAATGAAGAAAAGTCGAAGGGGAATTTACAGATGCAAACGCAGGCCCTACTTGTAAAGGGTGGCAAAAACGGGGTGTTGTGGGATACAACAAAAGCCGATTTGGGACTGCTGATCAGTAGGTTGCACCTGCCTCTGGATGACAAAAAGCACATGCCGCCACGAGGAAAGGTTCAGCTTACGGATGAGGAAATTGTATTGCTTGCCGCATGGGTGAAAGGAGGTTCCCGATTTGATCAGCTTGTAAGTTCTCTTTCTCCTCAAAATCCGGTGTACGCCTATGCGCAGAATGTATTGGGTGGAAGCCGTACCGAAGAACAGTATAATTTTGATGCTGCGGATGCTGATGAAGTGGCCAAGCTCAATACAACGTATCGGTTGATCAGGCCACTTTCTGCAGAATCTCCCGCTTTGTTTGTCAATTTTTACAATAGAGCCAATTTCAAAAGCCAGGATATCGAGGGATTGCTACCCCTGAAAGATCAGATCGTATCCATGGACCTGAGTAAAATGCCGGTTAAGGATGAGGACCTTAAAATACTTTCCAAGTTTTCTGAGCTAAGAAAACTGATTTTGAATTTTACAGATATCACAGGAAAGTCTTTGGATGAGCTGAAAAAGCTGCCTATGCTTAAGGAAATATCACTCAGTGGTACTGGCGTAAAATTGGCAAATGTAAAATCACTCGAAAGTTTTCCGGCGTTAAAAAAGGTTTATGTCTGGAGCACGGCACTGACTGTGAATGAACTGGCAGAGTTGAAAAAACTCCGGAAGATCAGCTTTGAAACCGGTTTCAGAAGTGATACCCTGATTCTTGCACTTAATCCACCGGTGATTGAGAATGAGGAAGTGATCGTTTCGAGCAAAACACCCATCTCCATGAAGCACCAGATTCCCGGAACTGAGATACGCTACACATTGGACGGCACAGAACCCGATAGTGCTAAGTCGCTCGTTTACACGAAACCATTTTCCATTTCGAAAAATACCAATGTAAAAGCCAAAGCATTTAAAAATGGATGGTATGGCAGCAAGCAGGTTGATCGCTTTTTCTTTAAGGCGGGTTATCACATCGATAGCGTCCGGCTGATCCTGCCAGCTGATCAAAAGTTTAAAGCCAAAGGAGATATCACGATTGCAGACGGTGTAAAAAGCGACAAGCAGCAAAGTAGCGGAAAGTGGCTTGGATTCAGGGAAAACGATTTTCAAAGTTATTTGCTATTCAAAAAACCGGTGCTTGCCAGTAGCGTAACACTTAGCATGCTGCGCAATGTAGGCGGGTTCATTTTTCCGCCTGTACGTATTGAGGTGTGGGGAGGAGCCAATGAAAAATCATTGAAACTCCTTAAGATTATTACGCCCGAAATGCCCGTGAAGGAAACCCCTAATTCTGATTATTTAGTATTTAACGCCGAATTTGACTCTCAGAAACTTAGCTGTATTAAACTGGTAGCCAAGCCGTTGGCTAAGCTGCCAGCCTGGCACCCCGGTAAGGGTGAAAAGGCGTGGGTATTTGTGGATGAGGTTTTTGTGAATTGAAGGTAAAACGGGGCCTGACTAAAAAATATTCCCGCCTCAGACCAAGTTTTTAAATACACCCTCAGGCATATGTCTGCCAATCGGTTGAACATGGGTGATTCCTGGTAATTTTGCTCTTTCAGTGAGTAAACTTAGGTCATTGGGGCTGCAAGTTTCTTTTTACTTCATAAGCAGTTTGTCGATCCAGGATAAAATCGCTTTCTGTTCCTGCTGATTGTTCAAAGTATTGGGTTTTGCCTGAATGAGCCAATTGATTAGCTATTGCGTTCTCAAAAAGCCTTCATACAAGTGAGAAAGGTACACCTAAGGGAGCTGTTGTCAGCCCTTTGCTGGCGAATCTATTCTTACATTACTGTATGGATAAATGGCTTACATTGAACTTTCCCAGCTGTCCATTAGAACGGTACGCAGACGATGCGGTAATCCATTGCCGTACGTAAACGGAAGCCAAAAGCTTAATGGAGTCTTTAAGCCGACGATTAGAAGTCTGTGGTCTGGAGTTACATCCTGATAAAACAAAGGTTGTATACCGCAAGGATGGCAAACGGAAGGGAGATTACGAGGTCAAAAGCTTCGACTTTCTAGGATACGGCTTTCAACCAAAATTATGCCGGAGTAAAACTGGTATAAGCTTCGTGAGCTTTACACCTGCTCTATGTATCCAATTGCATGTTAAACAGAAAGCTTCCATCTGGTACCAGCTCCATTTTTTCCTCACACATACTGTATACGTTCGTGAGGACTATAACGGTCAGTTTTATTAACGCATTCAATTTGGATAGAGGTAGCCATAAATACGTTGTTAAAGTAAGCACGATAATAATTTTTTTAATTATAATTTATATTAAAGTTATTTAACGGTAAGCTTTCTTGAACATATCTGTGACTTACATTAAGTCTAATAATTTATTTCACAAACCTTTTTAAGTTCCGAGTTGGGTTTCAGAAAATGGGAAAACATTTTCCAGAAAGCTATTTTTCTGTCTTTTAGTGTTTTGATAAACCTATTGTGAGTTATCTTTTTTCTCATATACCACCAGGCTCTTTCTACCGCATTTAAGTCTGGACTATATGGAGGTAAAAAGAACAGTTCGAGCTTTGGGTTCTTTTCCAGCCAGGCATTTATCCTTTTTGCATGATGGTATGCAACATTATCCAAGACCATAATAATCTTAGGCGCTGTCTTGTAGGTTCGCAACACCTTTTTCAAGTGCTTCTTGAAACTATAGCTATTGCCCCTATCTGCAAAACTTACTGTAATTTGGCCTGTGCCATAATTGTAGCTACCAAAGACCGTTTGCCTTTCCCGGTTACGTTGCTTACAAACTACTTGTGGTTGAGTGCCTTTTTTTGACCAGCAATAACTCACTGTAGCTGTGTTGGACAATGAGCATTCGTCCTCATAAAGCAATGTGCTCTCAGGGTTTTCCAGAAGTTTTTTTTAAAGCCTCTTTAAATTGATCCTGCTTTACTGCATCTGTTTCAGGAAATATGCCCCTGCCTTTCTGATAAGTGAATCCCAAAGCTTTAATGATGTTGTAGATCTGGGCTTTCTTATAAGTTATTTGATAATTTTTCGCAATCCACTCTATTAGCATAGGGCCCGTCCAGCTGGCACTGTTATAACCATGATTCGTCGGTGATTCTTCTGATAATAAAATACCGATCCGATTTCTTTGAACTTCACTAAGGCGAGCAGTGCGCCCACGACCTTCTTTATCTCGTAAGCCCTCTATGCCCTCTTTTTCAAACCGATGGACCCAGTTGGTTATTTGCTTGAAGCTGGTATTGTATAAATCTTCCAGCTTTCTGCTGGGTTGACCCAACGAAACTTGATATACAGCATACAATCGAATTCCGATCGTATACCTTTCATCATCTCGAAAAAGAGCCTTAATTTCCTCGGGCTTATAATTCCCCACTTTTAATACAGGTTTGGACATGATCTTATCAGTTTGATTCAATCCAAACATACAAAATATATGTGTATTTATTTAATAGACTTTATGTAAATGAGATAATAAAGTGCGATCGGCTTGTAATATCCCAAGAACTTTCGAAAAAGTGCAGCTACCCCCTTGTTCTGTGTTCCGTAGCTTAACGTAAAAAGGATTATGAAAACTTCAGGAGCCAATTCTGGGTTTTGTCATGCATATGTGTTCGAGCGGATGGATCAACAAATTTAGATTTATTTAGGAAGAAAATATTTTTACATTATTATGTGACTATTTCGACATATGTAGTCATAACAAAAAGTCTCACCCAAGATTTGCAGTCGGAAGGGTGAGACATGTCGGTCAATAATTTTTCTAATTACAAAACCTGTTAAATTTATGAAAAAAGTTTTGCTTTGCCTAGGTTTATTATGTGCAATTGTATTTTACGCATGTAAAAAGGAAGTTGCACCAGAGGTGCCTCTGGAAATTATTTATTCTGATGCAGATCTTCAAAAATCTTTCAACGATTTCGGTTTCACTGCAAAGCTGACACAGGTTATTAATGATACATCATCCATTTTTTGGGCACCTTCATGGAGTGAAGCAAAGAAGAAAAATACAAATGATTCAACCCAATTCGTATACATCCCTTTGTATCCACAAGTAAAGAACGCAACAACTAATAAACTGATTAATGGTACTGTTTTGGGAGTTGCAAAGTATATTATAGTCAAGATTTCCAAGACAACTAGCTTTTTCTTGGCCCAATATGCTTCTCAGACGGATAAACCTGTATCATTAGAAGATTTTACAGGAAATGTATCTCTCAGAAATTTAGCTACCGATGTTATTTCTTTTTCTAGTTTCACAAATGGTAAACAGAATGCAAGGGTGAGCTCAGAAAATAGTAATTTAAAAACAAATGCTTGTGTAACAACATATACGTGTAATTGGTATAATTGGAACTGTGGTGCTGTATATATTACATTAACAATAGGGCAGAATTTTTGCCCTTATCCTGCCTTTTCTCCTTGTGGTGGAGCTAGTTGGGAACTTAGTGATAGCGAAACTGAAACGAGCTGTACGGATACAGGCATAATTATACCTATGCCTGTGTCTACTTTCAATGCAAATTATGTCGAAAGGGGGCCGGACAAGCCTATCAATAATCTATCTGCACGATTAAATTGCTTTACTCAACCTAAAATTGCAGGCCATAGATATTCGTATACTGTTACGCTTTATGCAGATGAAGCAGTTAATGGGACTAATCAGCTATTTGATATTACTAATAGCTATAGAAAAGTCGGTCATTCATACTTTTCTTTAGAAATGAACGACATTACAGCAGGGTCGTCCAAAAGAATGGTTATAGGCTATTACGTTCAAAGTGAATTGAGAGCAGTAACAGGCATTGACTCTCCTAGTGCTTGGGGTGACGATGGAAATACTCCGTATGATGTGTCCATTCAAACAAACATCGGTGAAGATACGTTTATGTTATTAGTTCAAACATTAAAGAACAAAGGAAACCCTACATACAATCTCGTTACTAACAATTGTACAAGCCTGATATATGATGTATTTGGAGGTATATTTTCCCGTTATAACGGTGGGTTGCCTGATGCAAACCAAGCAATTGGCCCTCTTGGAACGGGTAAGACCCCTTCTCAATTTGGTTATAATTTAAGAAAACAATGGGGATCTGATAACAGGATGTTCAAGAGAAGTAACGGATCTAAATCTCCGATGACCACAAATTGTAACTAAATGATACTAATTCCTTAATAAAAAGTCGTATATTTTGTAATGAATTATGCTGAATTTATAAAGGAATCGAATGGGAGTGATTTATTAAGGCTCGAAAAACGAGAAAAGAATGCAATGCGTCGTGATCGAATTCGATTTATACGTATGCTAAAAACGGGTAGTTTTCGTAGTCCATCTGCTGCTGGGGCATCTATTTGCTTGAGAGAGCGCGAGTCTCAGCGGTTATTGAGTAGTTATGTTAAAGGAGGGAATAACAGCTTATTATCGACTTATTCTGAACCTTGGTGGGGAAAGCTAAGTAGTGTTCAAATTAGTCCGTTGCGATCTTTTTGCTGTCAGATCAAGCACTAACATTATTAGATATTCAAGTTTATCTAGCCGGGAATTTGGGAGTTAAGTATAGCATCAGCGGGGTTTGTGATTTATGTAAACGTCTGAAAATAAAGGCAAAAATGGGTCGCCCTATGAATGTTCGTGATATGCCGGGAGGTGTGGATGACTTCAAAAAATTTGTGAAATGCGTTCTAATTTTCCAGATCATGCAATATTTTTTCATGATGAACTCAGGGCAGGCACGTGGACAGAGTTAAGCAGAAAATGGGCTCCAATGGGTCACAGGCCAATAGCGCCAGTAAAAATTGGTTACGAAAATACCTATCTGTACTTAACTATATGTCCATTTACTGGTGAAGGCTTTGCTACTTTTCTTCCCAAACTTGACAGCGCATATTTTGGCTGGTTTGTTCAGAAAGTAGAAGAAAGCATAGGGCAAAACGGGGCCGCCCGCGCGATCACTCTTTATTGCCGATGGCTAAAAAGCGCATAAAGACGAACTTTTTAATGAGGGTAAATTGGTATTTCAAAAATTATCACCTGCTTGCCCAGAACTAAATCCAATTGAAAGATTTTTCAAAGAAGTCCGCAGGCGTTTAAGGAACAAAGTGTTCGAAAGCCTGGAACTAGCACAAACGAGAATTGAGAAAATTGTTGAGAAGATTTCAGAATCGGTCGAAAATGTAATTTCTCTGGCATGTTTTCCATATATAAGAAACACGTCATTTTAAATCGAATTTAGTATGAAGAGAAAAATCATTATAGCGTTAGCAGTTAGCTTTATAATAATAATTGCTAACACTACATACATTTCTTTCATTCTCGGGTTTTTAACTCAGGACAGAACTTTTAATGGATCTGATTTTTATTACACAAGTCAAAATTGTGGATTTTCAAACAGGGGTCTATTTATTGAAAGTCACGAGGAATTGCTTTCTGAGTTTGAAAAATACAGGAAGAAAAATCCAACTGATTCAACTTTATACCGAACATTTAAAATAAATCCCCTAAAATTCTGGTTTTGGAAAGAATATATTTTTGATCCTAAGTACGATCTACCTTATAAAGAACCGTGCATTGAAACACATTAAGTTAGAAGTGAGTTAATGGGTAGATATTATTTCTACCCATTATTTTTTGGACAGCATTCAAAGTATCAGGAAAGCTCCGTGGCGCTTTTAAACTAATTAGCCCGAGGATTCAGACGTGAAAATGATATAATTGTATTCCAATAAATGTAAAAAGTCCTTGATTTTATGTCGATTTATACCAATCAAGCTTGATAATTTAGAATAGTCCAGCCTACTTCCAACACGATTGGCCAGAAGAAGAAGGATTGATTTATAAAGTACATCGCTTACTAAAAAATCCGATAGAAGTTTAATATCAAGATCTATATATGGAAATTCCGGCGAAAGTGAGCCAGCGTTCCGGGAAAGTGAGCCAGTTCTTTTTTGGAATTGAAGTGTTGTAAATTTAGCTGTTTTTTATCTTTCTCAAAGAAGCTCCTTCGAGATTTATTCTGTGCGCGTTTGCTGTCAGTCTGTCACATATCGCATCAGCCAGGCTTGGGTCATTTATGTAATCATGCCAGTTTCCTACGGGCATCTGTGCGGTTATAATTGTTGATCCGGAAGCGTATCGATCCTCGAGTATTTGCAATAGGGCCATTTTGATGTCGTGGCTAAGCGGCTGTAAGCCGAAGTCATCGAGAATCAGGAGTTTGACTCGTGCAATTTGATTGAGCCATTTTAAGTAACTTCCATCCAGCCTGGCCAACGCAAGCTGCTCTATAAACCTGTTTATGGGGTAATAAAGTACTTTATGGCCTTTTACGCAGGCTTGCCTGCCGAGTGCACAGGCGAGATAGGATTTTCCACATCCCGTGGCGCCTGTGATCAGTACGTTTTCTGACTTCTCGATAAAGCTGCAATCGCTTAAACGGATTAACTGCTCGGACGTAAGTCCTCGTTCAGGCTTGCAATTCACCTGTTCAACATGTGCGCTGTACCGCAGTTTGGCAAGCTTTAGATACATCTGGGTGCGCTGCTGGACTCGCTGTTCTGATTCTGCCTCTGTAAGCATGGCAACCATTGTATGCGCTTCAGGCTGCTGGTGTAACGGCTGTTCAAGAATGGCGGAATACCGGCTCGCCATTCCTTGCAATTTTAGTTCTCTTAACTCTTCCCAGGTCTTGTTTGTATTCATTGTTATTTTTGTTTAAGTGAGGCAATTGATTCGTAAGGGCGTTTTATTCATACGCTCCGGCTCCCCTAATGTTTTCATGGTCAGGTGTCTGGAATAAGGTTGTCTGCATAAAATGGGGAGCTTTGTCAAGATTATTAGCCAGGATCTTCGTTAGTGTTTTATAACTAAAAGAACCGGAGGGTAGTGCTCTTTGACATGCTGACTCGAGGCGGTCATTACCATAGCTGCTGCCAAGCCGCAGGATACCACGGCATGAATTAAATGTTTGTTCGGTAAATTGCCGCCCTTTTAGAACACCTTCCATGTAACCCTGTGTGCATGGTCCTATCTGTGATGCTAACCGCAGGAAGTAATCACTGTCCCATCCCCTTTGCTGTGAATAGCTACGATGGTTCTCTGGCATGTGCTCTTTGAGCGTAGTATAACCATGCTGATTATAGAAGCGTTTATGAACAGCAATACGCTGATGATCAAGAAAGATCTCTACCGTCTGGGTATCATAAATAATGTTTACCTGCTTGCCTATATAGTGGTAAGGCACGCTGTAATGGTGCCAATCTTCTCCCAGGGTGACATGATAATTTTTCTGGACTTTGGCAGAAGTGCTGTGCTTTAAGGTAAACGGATTGTCTGCCAGCGGCTGAAGTAAATGCTGTTCCTGTTCGTTGAACTGCTGGCGGCGGCTGTAATTTTTTCCCTTGAAGTTCTTGTCATTATGTAGCTCGAGTTGATCTCGTATAGCGGCGTTAACTTCCTCGATATTACAGAAAATACGATCCCGTAAGGGAGCGTAAATGCGCTGATAGGCAATTTTTACGTGACCTTCTGCCGGCGCTTTATCTTTAGGTCTATATGGCCTTGCGGCAACCAAATCCATGTTGTTATGCAACGCCCATTGCTGCATAAGATCTGTAAAGGTCGGTTCGTAGCGATTGACCTTTTGGACCACCTGTTTCATGTTGTCGGTCTTCAGAGACAATGGGGCGCCTTTAAAATACCGAAGGCAGTTATTCAAAGCAGCCAACAAATAAGGAAGCCTGGCATTAGGCAGCGCTTCAACATAAGTTAAATTGCTGAAAGGAAGCACACAAACCAGTACCGGGCAACTTATTTGTTCACCGGTGGACTTGTCGAAATAGTGCATCATGCTGCCCGCAAAGTCCACCATGACAACCTCACCCGCCTTGTAAGTCGCATGGAAACTTGGCTGTAGAACTTTACCGAGTTCGTTAAGTTGATAGCAAAATTGGGAATAACGGTATCCCGCAGGATGTTTGTCAAAATATTCCTCCCAGAGAAGTTGGCGCGTGACACCGGTACGTTTAAGCTCTGAAAGAAAATAAGGTACTTGCTGGCGAAAATCTTCCTTCCGCTGGTCTTCATCCTGCACCGAGGGTGTACCAGAATATAGAATGGCAGACAAGCCTGCATCGTTAAGGGCTTGAAGTTCCTTGAAGCTGTGCGTGCTCTGAAGTAAGCGTTCACGATAATATTTAACCGTGTTACGGGAAAGATTAAGTTGCCTGGATATTTTACGTTCGGAAAGATTCCGATCCAGCAACTGTATGATCATGCGCAGTGTCTGCATTGAAGTAACTTTGTTTGCCATCCGTTGCTTTTGTTTTTCACAAAAGATGGTGGTTATAATTACTTCAATACCAAAATACAACTGGCTCACTTTCCCGGAATAACTTTGAAGAGCAATCACAAGTGGCTCAATTATGCCGGAATGTCAGTAGTCCCGATTGGCGCAAGTTGCCGGAATAGCTGTAAAAACCTTCCGATAAAGTGGCTCAAGTTCCCGGAATTACTGGCTCAAGTTGTCCGGAATAAGTGGCTCTCTTTGCTCCGGAATATCCACTATATACGCATTAAGAATATCCTTGAGATAATTGTCTTTGTCTTCTGGGAATTCGGCCAAAACAACCTCAGGGAATCCTCCGAAACGGATAAAATCGTGATAGTACCCTTTCCAAACTTCATAAAACGTGAATAAAAATGGTGAAAAACGTTCAATTTGAATTCGGGAGGAGTCGACTCCTTTAAAATCTAAATACTCCTGAAAGTCTAGTGGCCACATTTCAAATATTTGTTTCCTACCAGCAAGACTTTCCGAAAAATGGTTTTTTAGATAAAATGAGCTTGATCCCGTAACAAGGAACTTAATTCCATACTGATCATATAAACTTTTTATGACACTGGTGCTATTGGGAACGAGCTGTATTTCATCCAAGGCGAGAACTGCTGGTTTGGTAAGATCTAAGCCCAATACTGTCAAACCTCTTTCAATGTCATTATAGGAAGTTTGGTTGAAAAGAACACGGTTTTCAATTCTCTCAAAGTCCAGATATAGCTTGTTGGAATGGCTTATTTTAGTAAGGAGATATTTCAAAGCCGTTGACTTCCCAACCCGCCTCATTCCAGTAATGACTGTGACTTGCTTTTTAGCTAAGTGGCGCTCCAGGATGGTGCATTTATTATTTGTTCCTAAGGTTTTTTTGAAGTAGGATTATGTTGATCAATCTGGATTAAAAATAGAAGAACCGCAGCAACAGTCCACCCACGATGGCGCCCACAATCGGTGCAACAACGGGTATCCAGCCATAACCCCAATCCGATGTACCCTTTCCAGGGATGGGCAAAAGGGCATGGGCTAACCTTGGACCCAGGTCACGGACGGGGTTAATCGCATAGCCAGTGGTACCACCCAGGGACAGCCCCAGGCTCCACACCAGCATGCCCACCAGGTACGGTGCAACACCCGAAGGTATTCCTCCCTTTTCAGGGTCAGAGGTGCCCGCATAACCAATGGCTACGATGCCAATGATGAGTAGAACAGTTGCGATGAACTCACTGATGAAATTACCTCCTGTGGAGCGAATGGCCGGATCGGTTGCGAAGCATGCCAATTTGGCTCCCGGGTCTTCTGTGGCTCGCCAGTGGGGTAAATACTGAAGGTAAACCAGAACAGCCCCCAGAAAAGCGCCGATCAGCTGGGCGGGAAGAAAGGTAGAGATCAAACTGTAATCCTGTCTTAAAACGGCAAAACCAACCGTCACAGCCGGGTTCAGATGTGCAGCTGCGCTTCCAAATGCATTGGCCACAAATACACCGATCATCACGGCAAAGCCCCAGCCCGCCGTTATAACGATCCAGCCTCCATTTTGCCCTTTTGTTTTGTTGAGGACTACATTAGCAACCACACCGTTGCCTAAGAGGATGAGAACCATGGTACCGACAAGTTCGCCGATGAAAGGTGAGGGTTGCATTGTGTTCGGGAAGTTTAAGGTTTAAAAAACGAATATGCGAATAGTTTTAAAATATCTACCACAAATACCAAAAAGAATATTTCGTATTATATATACCATTTTTCAAAGGCGATTTCTACTAACTTTGTCCTTTAACTTATCTTTTGTGTTGTAAATCATGTCTTTAAATCAACTTACGGCCATTTCGCCAGTCGATGGCCGTTACTACAAGCAGGTATCTGAACTGTCCACTTACTTTTCGGAATACGGCCTTATTTATTACCGGGTATTTATAGAAATAGAATACTTCATCGCGCTATGCGAGATTCCGCTGCCACAACTATCCGAATTTGATAAAAAATTATATGCGCAGCTCAGAGGGATTTACGAGAATTTCAATGAAGAAAACGCGCTTCATATAAAGGAAATAGAGAAGGTAACCAACCATGATGTCAAAGCGGTTGAGTATTTTATCAAAGAGCAGTTTGAAAAACTGGGCATTGAGTCCTATCAGGAGTTTATCCATTTTGGTCTTACTTCACAGGATATTAATAATACCGCCATTCCGCTTTCTTTGAAAGATGCATTGGAACGCCAGATCAAACCATTATTTCGCCAGGTACTATTTGTATTGAAGCGTATGTCAATAGAATGGCGTGATGTGCCCATGCTTGCATTCACGCATGGACAACCTGCTTCGCCTACCCGGGTAGGCAAAGAGTTCCTGGTTTTTGTGGAACGACTTGAAAGGCAACTCGAAATGCTGGATAAAATACCGCATTCAGCAAAATTTGGAGGTGCCACCGGCAACTTCAATGCACACCATGTAGCTTATCCCAAGCAGGATTGGATGGCTTTTGGCCACCATTTTGTTGAAGGTTTGGGTTTAAAAAGAAGCCGGCATACTACACAGATCGAGCACTACGACAATCTGGCCGCGACTTTTGATTGTCTGAAAAGGATCAATACCATTCTTACGGATCTTAACCGGGATATGTGGACCTACATCTCCATGGGTTATTTCAAACAGAAGATTAAAGCAGGGGAAATCGGGTCATCCGCCATGCCACACAAGGTTAACCCGATCGATTTCGAAAACTCCGAAGGTAATCTGGGCCTTGCATCTGCTCTGTTTGAACATTTTGCAGCCAAGCTCCCAATTTCTCGTTTGCAGCGAGACCTGACCGATTCTACCGTACTCCGAAATATTGGCGTACCACTGGCGCACTTGGCCATTGCTTTGAACTCCTGCCTGAAAGGTTTGGGCAAATTGGAACTGAACTCCGATATACTAAAGGCGGAGCTGGAGGAGAACTGGGCCGTGGTGTCGGAAGCAATACAAACCATCCTCCGCCGTGAAGGTTACCCCAAACCTTATGAAGCATTGAAAGAGTTGACGAGAACCAACGAAAAGATCACACATGATTCGATTTCACGTTTCATCGAAACACTCGACGTTTCCGAAGCCATCCGTGAAGAATTAAGGCACATTACGCCTTTTAACTTTTTAGGTGTTGTAGAGGAGACGAGGTGAAAGAAGTATGCATGTGAAGGAATTAAGTTTTTAGGGTTAAATTCGTTAGCGGTAATCTGTAATTTTGAAAAGGAGGCGTGTATTATGAGGTTAGCTATCAATATTCCACAAATAGACACTTTTTCTGACGAAGAGCTTTATGCATTTTGTCGGGCCAACCCCGAATTGCGTATTGAGCGAAACGAAAAGGGACAAATTGTAATTATGCCACCAACCGGAATAGAAACCAGTTTCAGAAATAGTGATCTTAATTTTAAGGTATACGCTTGGAACCTTACATCTCGCTTAGGCAGAGTTTCTGATTCAAATGGAGGTTATACGCTTTCAGATAGCTCTATGCGTGCTCCGGATGTGGCCTGGATATCCAATGAACGTCTGGCTACCATTTCTTCCTCCGACCTCAAAAGGTTCGCCCATGTATGTCCTGATTTTGTCATTGAATTAATGTCAGAATCGGATGAGCTGGAAGATATGGAACATAAGATGGAGAAATGGCTGGCGAATGGTGTCCGTCTGGGTTGGCTTATTGATCCTAAAAAGAAGATAACCTATATTTTTATTCCTGGACAAGACCAGGAAGCAAAAGCATTTTCGGAAAGTCTTTCAGGTGGAGATGTGCTTCCGGGATTGGAAGTGAAGCTATCTGATATTTTTTAGAGAAGTCAACTTTTCAAAAGTTGACTTCTCTAATTTGAATCTGACTTCGTTCAAAACTTACCCACACTTCGAAGACCCGCAATCCTTGCAAGTTAGGCATCCTTCCTGATACATCAGATTGGTGGAATTGCAATTCTGGCACATTTGCTTTTTCACCTCCGTGCCGTCGGGTACGTAACGTTTCAGCGCACGTGCAACCCCATTTTTCCAGGTATTGATGGATTCATCCAGTTGTAAGCTACTGATCAGATCCACTACCTTTTCAATCGGCATTCCATGACGCAGCGTACTTGAGATCAGCTTGGCGTAATTCCAATATTCGGGGTTAAACTTTTGGGATAGCCCCTCAATGGTTGTTTTATAGCCTCGGGTGTTCTTGTATTGGAAATCGTAGCGGGAACTACCATCGGCTTCACGGTTTTTGATGATCAAGCCTTCGTCAA
This sequence comes from Dyadobacter sp. 32, assembly GCF_902506755.1. Taxonomy (GTDB): domain Bacteria; phylum Bacteroidota; class Bacteroidia; order Cytophagales; family Spirosomataceae; genus Dyadobacter. The sequence goes on from NZ_LR735258.1 coordinate 5,090,266, forward strand.
CCCATCGTGGGATAAGAATGCCATCTTCATCATCTGCAAAACCCGTGAAAATTTCATACGGACGATCATCAATTCTCCCTATGAAAGCAATCCATTTGTCTTTTTTATTTTGAAAACGAACCACATCTGCCTCCAGAACCTGTGGTCTGATGGTCGGGAATGGTGTATTCACCACTATTTCGGGTTCCTTTTGCTTATCATCCGCAGAAATAAGAACACCCGACCGGGAGCCATCACGATATACGGTAACGCCTTTGCATCCTGCTTTCCAGGCTTCCATGTAGCATTCACCAACCAATTCCTCCGTTACGTCATGCGGCATGTTGATGGTTACGCTGATCGAGTGATCCACCCATTTCTGGATGGCACCCTGCATTTTTACCTTGTTCAGATAATTTACATCATTGGAGGTAGCCTTGTAATAAGGTGATTTTTTTACGATATCTTCCAGGTCTTTTTCGGAGTAATTGATCGTTGTGTCATAGCCATTAATCTCCATCCACTGCTTGAAACGGTGGTGGAAAACAATATACTCCTCCCACGAATCGCCTACTTCGTCCACAAAATCCACACGAACATCCTTATCGTTCGGATTCACTTTTCTCCGTCTTTTATAAACAGGCATGAAAACTGGCTCGATGCCCGAACTGGTTTGTGACATCAGACTGGTGGTGCCGGTAGGGGCGATGGTCAGCAATGCGATATTTCTTCTGCCGTATTCCAGCATTTCATAATAAAGCTGCGCATCAGCCTCTTTCAGGCGTAGAATGAATGGGTTGTTTTTCTCTCTTTCTGAGTCAAAAATAGCAAAAGCTCCACGTTCCTTTGCGGTATGGACAGAAGCTCTGTAAGCTTCTAAGGCCACCGTTTTATGGATTTCAACAGAGAATTCAGTCCCTTCTTCACTACCGTACCGCAATCCCAGTGCTGCAAGCATATCGCCTTCTGCGGTGATCCCAATACCGGTTCTTCTTCCTTCGTTGGCCTTGGTCTGGATGTTTAGCCAGAGATTACGTTCGGTTCGCTTAATTTCGGCATCTTCCGGATCTTCATCAATTTTTTGAAGGATCGCGTCAATCTTTTCCAATTCCAGGTCAATGATATCGTCCATCATCCGTTGCGCCGCTGCAATATGCTTTTTGAACAAGGCCCAATTGAATGCAGCTTCTTTGGTGAACGGATTTTCTACATAGGAGAACAGATTGATCGCCAGCAAACGGCAGGAATCGTATGGGCACAAAGGGATCTCGCCGCATGGATTGGTAGAAACAGTTTCGTAACCGAGGTCGGCATAACAATCGGGAACAGATTCCCGAATGATGGTATCCCAGAACAAAATTCCCGGCTCGGCCGAACGCCATGCATTGTGTACAATTTTTTTCCAGAGTGTGCTTGCGTCAATTTCCTTTTGGTAGGTTGGCGTTGCACTATTGACCGGGTATTGCTGCCTGTAGGCGCTATTCGACTCCACGGCTTGCATAAATGCATCGTCGATCCTTACAGAAACGTTGGCACCGGTTACCTTTCCCGATTCCATTTTAGCGTCAATAAAGTTTTCCGAATCGGGATGTTTGATTGCCACAGAAAGCATCAGGGCACCACGGCGACCATCCTGCGCCACTTCCCGTGTAGAATTGGAATAGCGCTCCATAAAAGGAACAATGCCGGTGGACGTTAAAGCCGAATTTTTAACAGGTGAGCCTTTCGGACGGATATGCGACAGGTCATGTCCAACACCACCGCGCCGCTTCATGAGCTGCACCTGCTCCTGATCCACCTTCATGATCCCGCCATAGGAGTCGGCGGCAGAGCCGTTGCCAATCACAAAGCAGTTGGACAGCGATGCAATCTGGAAGGGATTACCAATACCGGTCATCGGGCTTCCCTGCGGAATGATGTATTTAAAATCTTTGATCAGATCAAATATTTCGTCTTCGCTGAATGGATTTGGATAGCGCGTTTCGATCCTTGCAATTTCCTTTGCGATGCGTCGGTGCATGTCATCCGGTGTTGCTTCGTAGATGGCTCCATAAGAATCCTTGAGGGCATATTTATTTACCCAAACGCGTGCGGCAAGTTCGTCTCCTTTAAAGTATTGAACCGAAGCCTGATACGCTTCATCGCTGGTGTAAGTATGATCGGTTGGTAGGGGATTGGTGACTTCCATGTGGTGTGATGGTACGTGTAATTTGGTGTTTTTGAAGGGATCAAAATTAATAATTTATTAACTCTGATCGGTAGCATTTCAAAAATGTTTGCAATGATAATTTACAGTATGCTGAAAACTAATAAGTTAATAGTCTCGAAGGGCCAAAATGTTTGCAAAAAAAATTTTTTTGACAGGGGTTGAGAGGCCTGTTCTGATTACCTGGCCGTTTGTGTATATTTGGTGCTTGGATGGTTGATTTGAAGAAGCGTATGAACAAAATTCTTTCCTTAAAACAGGTCAGGCGCTATTTTTCTTCCAATATTTTCAGGAGTTGCTGATTCGGGTATAACTTTTCTTCTGCCGATCTGGCTTTACGGAGTATATTTTTCGTTTCAATATCTGCTTTTGGTGGTAGCAGGGGTCAGTCGTTGTGAGGCAAGTTTTTGTCAAATTTGCTCATTTCTTCGAGAGTAGGTTTTACTCTTGTTTATAATACGAGAGTAAAAACATCCATAATTTACACGCGTATCGTTGATGAGCGTAAATTTTACACTCGTTTTGGGGTATGGCGTCAACTAGATGAGCGTTGTCTGAATCAAGGATATTAGAGCCCGCCTTTAGTATGTCCCGGATTAATTTTCCTCCAAAAGCAATTTCTGTATTTTTTAGCGCGCATCATTTTTCGCCTCTATATTTTTCTTCTTTTAACAGTTTGTCCAGTGTCTCTGCAATTCTCCGGACTTTCGTGTCGTCTGTTTTGGCTGAATAAATCCATTCAATAATCTGTTTTTGTTGTCTGTCCGTATAGTTCAAAAATGTTTTGTGAGCAATTGGCTCTTCCTTTAAGCAATCCAGAAATTCGTCCGGGATGTCTGTCGGCGCGTTGTCGGCATATAAAATTACACTAACCCAATCGCCTTCTTGCTTTCCTATTCTCTTTCTGATGTCCGCTTTCACAGGTAAAAATAGTTTTCCGTTACCCATCGGCATCAGCTTGTAATTCTTAATCTCAAATTCATCAATGCGTCCCTTTACTTTGACCCAACCAAAAGGTGCATGTTTGTCTTGCAATACTTCGGGAATAGCAGCATAGGTCCAGCCACCTTTCCCCGGATACTTTTCAAGCAAATATTTTTTGTTTACCAGTGGTTTTTCGGCTTCCAATTTTCTGTTGGGTTGATGTTTTCTGTTGTAATCATCGCCGACAGGCGGTTATCGGTTTGGCGATGTGGCGGATTTTACCGCAAAACGGGCCGGCCGTCACTTCAATAGAATTCCTGTTGGTAAAATTTGCAACACATTGGCATTGCTTACTTTGTTTATCGGGGTTGCAGGTTGAATACTGTGCCTGCCGGATCTTGTATCCAATGCATATTTTTCGGAAGTTCTTCAAGTTCGTCACAAGTTTCTACTCCGTTTGATTGCAGATAATTTGTCGCTTCTTCGATGTCTGGAACGGTTAGTTGTAGCCAAGTTTCTGAATGGGTGTAATTGTCAACACAGTCTAACCAAATAATATTGGCGCCAAATTTGACTTCGTGGGTTCTGGAAATTGTTGGATTGTCAATAGGTTTTTCTTCAACTTCCAATTTCAAAACATCTCTATAAAACGCAACCGTTTTGTCGTACTTACTCTTCGGAACTTTTATTGCAATGTTTATTCCTGCTTCAAATCTAACGTCCATGGTCCTTATGTTTTTTACTTTGTCAAATTACAGTTTTCTAAATTGTTAATCTCTGTCGGTGATCTGATTTGTGGCGCTTTATAATGAGAGGTAATGGTTTGCAGCTATTCGAAGGTCGGGACTTTTACCACAAAATTTGATTTGAAAAACTAATGTCTGTTTAACCACAAAACTGACTTTGGAACACGAAACTCCGCCTTTTGGGTAGCTGCTATGTTAGTGGCTAGCTTTCTTTCTTGTTCGTCATTGTATGTTTTTTCGTCACGAATGTAATAATCTATAAGTCTAAATGTTCCTGTTCTTTTAATCGTAATTATTTGTCTAGGAATTGCTGATTTAAAGTAAGGTTGTCTTGCTTTGATGCTAAATGGTCGCCACCCATTCATAAATAATATTTTAATTACCCCGACGTTAAGTACCTCCGTTACTTTGAAGTTTGCTGTACGTTTTATCCCAAGTACAAGGTCTATTTTATTACAGATGTTGACGTAAGCAAACACAGAAAATATCATTATTGGAACTGAAATCCAAAAGTTTGTCAATCTATATTGGTATTCGTCACTTGTCGTTGCTGGTGTCCAGTTACCCCAGCCGTAACGAGGTGCAATAAATGGAACAATGAATCCAAAAACACATAGTCCAAGAGTAGTTAGTCCAACTGTCGCCCAAGTAGATTTTTTAGAAAACGAAAATATTGAAAACTTGTCTGTCAAACTTTTACGTTCCCAGTCAAGAAGTTTTTCTTTGCGATATTTCTTGTCGATTACTGTCGTCATGAGGTTGCCACTAACATTGTAATATATGAATAATATGTAGTACGTTTTTGGTGTGCTTAGATTGTGGCGAGTCTAAATGTAATATTGGCAATAGCATTAATCACCCCTTCGACAACTCCGCCGACCTCACCTGTGCCGCAATAATGCCATCTTTCAAAGTTTCATCCAGGTGCCCGGCTTCAAACTGGCGTAACGCTGCTTCCGTTGTGCCGCCTTTGGAGGCAACGGCTTTGATCAGGTCGTCCAGCGATTTGTCGGCGGTGTTGATCAGGTGGTAAGAGCCCAGCATGGTTTGTTTCACAAGCAAGGCCGCTACGGATTCTTCGAAGCCCATTTGTTTGCCGGCGTCGATCATGGCTTTTACAACATAAAAGAAATAGGCAGGCCCGCTGCCGCTCAATGCAGTAACGGCATTGAGTTGTTCTTCATCTTCCAAAAACACAGAACGTCCGGTGGCGTTGATCAGGTTTTCTATTTTGCGCAGCTGATTTATTTCTACCTCCGGAGAAGCCGAATACGCTGTAATGCCCATTCCGAGCATAGCAGGCGTGTTGGGCATGGCGCGGATGACTGGTTTATGGTTCAGGTTCTTTTGAATCATTTCGATGGTAATCCCTGCCATGATGGACAGTACAACCTGCTTTTCGGTAATTACCTCACGCAGTGATTCGGATACGGAAAGAAAATCCTGTGGCTTCACGGAAAGTATAATGAGGTCATACTCGCCCACCTGCGGGGCAATTACGCCTGTGATCACGCCGGGTTGAAAGCTGCTGAGCTTTTCGGTCCGGTCTTCACTTTTCTCCACCAGCAGGAAGTCTTCTTTTTTTACAAGATCAAATTTCAGGAACGCCCGGGCGAAAGCCATACCCATGTTGCCGCAGCCAATGATTGCAATTTTCATTTCTTAGATTAAGGAGTTGGTAATTGATGTGTTAAGCGAATTACGCAACTTTTACGGACATTGTATGCGGGGAAAACGGAATTGCTTTGCACTGCATGGAATGAATTAGGGGAAGGGCACGTTAAAAATTATACCTTGCAGGCAAATGCCTGGGAAGGCATGCAGGATGTGACTATTTGAAATGCAGCTTAATGTTATTTTGTATTATAGAATAATTGTAAGGATATATTTTGAAAAATAACTATTATACATTTTTTTAGGATCCAAAAAATTGTACACTGCCAAATTATCTAAGATTATTGTAATACTCCAACTATGGCTATAAAAGTTGCTATTTCCCACAAAACCAAATATAAATTTGACCGGAGTGTTTCATTATCCCCGCATATATTTCGGCTGAGACCCGCACCGCATTCACGTACGGCCATCGAAGGCTATTCTTTTAAAATAAAACCAGAGAACCATTTTATCAATTGGCAGCAGGACCCTTTTGGCAATTATCAGGCGAGGGTCGTGTTTCCCGAGAAGGCTACGGAGCTGAGTATTGAAGTGGAGGTGATCGCCCGGTTGCAGGTTATCAATCCGTTCGACTTTTTTGTGGAGGAGTATGCCGAAAGTTTTCCATTCGCCTATGAAGAGGGTTTGAAAAAGGAACTGGGGCCATATCTTGAACCCAGGGAAGCGGGCCCGCAGCTTATGGAGTGGATCGCAAATAACCGGCCCGCGGATGGCATTAAGATTGTGGATTTTCTGGTGCATCTGAATCAGGCGATTTTCAATTCGATCGGTTATAATATCCGGATGGAAGTGGGTGTGCAGTCTTGTGAGGATACTTTGGCCATCAAAAGTGGCTCCTGTCGGGATTCGGCCTGGATGTTTGTCCAGGTATTGCGGCATTTGGGCATTGCTGCCCGTTTTGTTTCAGGATATCTGGTGCAGCTCACATCCGACATCAAGTCTCTGGACGGTCCGTCGGGGCCCGAAGAAGATTTTACAGATTTACACGCCTGGGCCGAAGCCTACGTGCCGGGTGCGGGCTGGATTGGCCTGGATGCTACTTCCGGGCTTTTTGCCAGTGAAGGGCACATCCCCCTTTGCTGTACACCCGACTACGCCAGTGCGGCACCGGTATCCGGTGCAACAGATATTTGCGAGGTGAGTTTTGAATTTGATAACAAAGTTTTTCGGATACACGAAGATCCGCGCGTTACCAAGCCATACACCGAAGATCAATGGGCTTCTGTGATGCAGGTGGGACATGATGTGGAAAAGGATTTACAGGATGGTGATGTTCGCCTGACGATGGGAGGAGAACCGACATTTATCTCTATTGATGATTTCGAGTCACCTGAATGGATCACGGCTGCGGATGGGCCTTTGAAAAGGCAACTAGCTTATGATCTGGCACTCCGGCTGAAAAATCGCTTTGCGCATGGCGGCTTACTCCATTTTGGCCAGGGCAAATGGTATCCGGGGGAGCCGTTTCCACGTTGGCAATATGCGCTTTACTGGAGAAACGACGGTGTACCCATGTGGCGAAATGATGCACTGGTTGCGAAAGAGGACGGGCCAAAATACACATTTAAAGGCGCCGAATTGTTTACGACCGAGTTGACAAAGTATCTCGGCATCGACACCAATAATATTACACCGGCCTACGAGGATCCTATTTACTGGGCCATGGAGGAGGGGAAACTGCCGGTGAATATTGATCCGTTGAAGGTCAATCTCAAAGATTCCATTGAGCGGAGAACCTTGGCCAGGCTTCTGGAAAAGGGCTTAAACAATCCGGCGGGATTCGTGTTGCCTGTAAAATGGAATGAGAAAGGGAAACACTGGTCGAGCAGTGCCTGGCAGTTTCGTCGTGCGCATTGCTTTCTGATTCCCGGAAACTCTGCAATCGGCTTCCGGCTCCCCTTGAAATCACTTCCGGAGATAGCCAAAGAACGGCGGGAGCAACCGGTTGAGCGGAGTCCGTTTGAAGATTTACCACCTTTGAAAGATTATAAATCATTGGTAGAGGGACGTTATGGAACGGTAGCACCTGCCTACGTGGCCCCGCTGAATGTGGTACCCGCAGATGATGAAGAAGACAAAAAGGACGTAGCGGAAAAGGAGGATGCGCTGCTTTTTGACATTCCCATTATCAAAACAGCCCTGTGTGTCGAGGAGCGTGACGGGATCATTTACGTATACCTTCCACCCACCGATTACCTGGAGCATTACCTTGACCTCATGGCATCCATAGAGGCAACTGCGGAAAAGCTGGAGATGCCGGTAAGGATTGAAGGCTACGCGGCGCCATCCGATAGCCGTGTTCAAAAACTGATCGTTACACCCGATCCCGGGGTCATTGAAGTGAACATCCATCCTGCCAAAAACTGGCAGGAGTTGGTAGATAACATCAGTGCGCTTTACGAGGAGGCATTTTTCTCTCGTTTGGGAACCGATAAATTCATGGTCGACGGACGCCATACCGGAACCGGCGGTGGAAATCATGTGACCATCGGTGGTGCAAAACCTGCCGACAGTCCCATCCTGCGCCGTCCCGATTTGTTAAGAAGTTTGCTCACCTACTGGCAGCATCACCCCGCACTGAGTTACTTATTCGCTGGTCCTTTCATTGGCCCGACTAGCCAGGCTCCGCGTATCGATGAAGGGCGTGATGAGCGCTTGTACGAAGTGGAACTAGCCTTCGAGCAAATTCCGGAGGGAGGAGATGTTCCTTTCTGGATGGTGGACAGGATATTCAGGAATCTGCTCGTGGATATCACCGGGAATACCCACCGCTCGGAGTTTTGCATGGATAAGCTGTATTCGCCTGATTCGTCGACAGGGCGGCTGGGTATTCTGGAATTCAGGGCATTTGATATGCCACCGCATAAGCACATGAACCTGGTGCAAACCTTGCTCGTACGCGCGCTGATCGCCAAGTTCTGGAAAGAGCCTTACAAGCATAAGTTGATCAGGTGGGGCACCGAATTGCACGATCGTTTCCTGTTGCCGCATTTTGCATACCTGGATATGATCGATGTGGTCAATGATCTGAAAAGTGCCGGATACAATTTCGATATTTCCTGGTTTGATCCTTTCTTCGAGTTTCGTTTTCCGCATTATGGCGGCATTACGGTTGACAATATCCAGCTGGATTTACGGCTCGGCATTGAACCCTGGCATGTGCTGGGAGAGGAATTGTCCAATTCGGGAACGGCCCGGTTTGTAGACTCTTCGCTGGAAAGATTACAGGTGAAAGTCAGTGGCTTTGTGGAAGGCAGGCACATTCTGGTGTGTAATGGATGCAGGGTGCCTTTGCGCAATTCAGGGATCAAGGGAGAATATGTTGCAGGCATCCGTTACAAAGCATGGAATCCGCCATCTGCATTACATCCTACCATCGGTGCCGATGCGCCATTGGTTTTCGACATTGTGGATACCTGGAATAACCGTATATTGGGCGGCTGTACCTATTTTGTGTCACATCCGGGCGGAAGGAGTTTTGATACCTATCCGGTCAATAGTTTTGAAGCCGAATCGAGGAAGATCAGCCTTTTCCAGGGCTTTGGACACACACCATCGTCACGGCAGGAGGTGCCGATTTTGGAAAAAAACACAGGCAGTGTTTCCAGGTTTATAGCCGAAACAAAAAAAGAAATGAAAATGGATACACCCATAGAATTGATCAATCCGGAGTATCCCAATACACTGGATTTAAGGAAATACTGGCATTCTAAATAAACAGAATGCCATTGACCAGTATGTAAACCCTGAATACTTTTAGTTATTTTTTATGCTTACCGATGCCTCAGTGAATCTTTTACAGTCTTATCAAAGCGGACTCAATTCCTATGATGAAGTTCTGGATGTAAACGGAAAGGTCAAACCGCACTGGAAGGCACTTTTTGATACACTTGAGAAGCTTGGTATCGATGAACTGAAAAACAGGAATCAGGAGATTATCAGTAAGCTCCGTGAGAACGGCGTCACATACAATGTATACGATGGACCCGATGGGATGAACCGTCCCTGGCAGCTAGACCCGATCCCTTTTCTGATTGAGCAAAAGGAATGGAATGGAATTGCCAAAGGTCTTCAGCAGCGTGCGCTATTGCTGGATCTTATTCACCGAGATATTTATGGGCCGAGAAATCTTGTAAAAGATGCGATCATTCCCGCCGAACTTGTATTTGACAATTCGGGGTTTTGTAGGCCTGCCATCGATGTGAAATTGCCGGGAACGAGGCAGCTCGCCTTGTACGCAGCCGATCTGGCACGGGGGCCGGACGGTCAGATGTGGGTGCTCGATAACCGTACGCAGGCTCCTTCGGGTTCGGGGTATACCCTCGAGAACCGGATCGTGATGAGTAAGCTCATTCCCGAACTGGCCGACGGCATGTATGTAAGTAAATTGTCGCCATATTTCAATAGCCTTCAGAATACCGTACTCAGGCTTGCCGATCGGAGCAAGGATGCGCCCAATATCGTGTACCTGACACCCGGTCCGAGTAATGAAGCGTACTTTGAGCACGCCTATCTGGCATCCTATCTGGGCTATACACTTGCTCAGGGAGACGACCTCATGGTGCGAAACGGTTGCGTGTATTTGAAATCCATTGATGGGCTGCAAAAAGTAGATGTCATCGTTCGCCGGATTGACGATGATTGGAGTGACCCCTTGGAGCTTCGTGAAGATTCTAGGCTGGGCGTTCCGGGATTGCTGCAGGCGATCAGGATGGGGAACGTTCAGGTGCTCAACCCGCCTGGGACAAGCGTGCTGGAAAATCATGCTTTCCTCGCTTTCATGAATAATATTTCGAGGTATTTTTTAGGTCAGGATCTGATGATGCCCTCGGTGGCCACCTGGTGGTGCGGGCACGCCAGAGAATTACATTTTGTGATCGGCAATATGGATAAGCTGATCATCAAAAAAGCAAACCGGAGGTCTAAATTCCGTTCAATCTACGGGAGACTTCTGAATGCGGCAGATAAGGACAGCCTGGTGCGCATGATCAGCAAACATCCGCACGAGTATATTGCGCAGGAAGAGGTAAGCCTTTCCACCACGCCATCCCTTGTCGACGGCAATATTGAGCCCAGATATGCTTCTTTAAGGGCATTTCTGGTTTCCGACGAGCATGGATATCATGTCATGCAGGGTGGTCTTACCCGAAGTTCTCCGGTCAAGGATCGGTTTGTCATTTCAAACCAGTATGGTGGTCTTTCCAAAGATACCTGGATCGTTTCGGACAAAACGGAAAATGTTCCTGAGAAAATAGTGGTGCATGCAGGCGGAAATGTGAATAAGCATCCATCCCTGCCAAGCCGGAGTGCCGAAAACCTTTTTTGGATAGGTCGCTACTGTGAACGTACCATGTCTGTGATCAAGTTTATGAACATTACAATTAATGTGCTTAATCTTGACCGGAATTTTGGAGGTTCAGCCAAGCAGGAGCATATCAAGTACCTGCTTCAGTCATTGACGCACCTTACTTCTACCTATCCTGGTTTTATTGAGGAAGATGACCTGATCCGGGATCCTTATCCCGAGATTATAGATCTTATTTCCAATACCTACAGACCGGGGACGATTGCATCTAATGTAGGATCCTTTTTACATTCTGTTTCAGCGGTACGTAACCAATGGGACTTGGAAATATGGCGTATCATCGACCTGATCGATAATGGTTACCAGGAGATCCGGAATGCATCCTCGATGAATAGCAATAACATTCAGAAAACGCTCGAAGGACTGTACCACAACATGTTCACCTTCCTGGGGGTCATTAGCGAGAGCATGCCCCGCGATAACGGTTATTTATTGTTGGAAACAGGTAAACTGATTGAGCGCATTTTGTCCAGGATCAGCGTACTGCAGTCCAATTTTGGCGACAAAAATGCAGAAAGTGTTGAGAATGAATTGATAGAAGCTACCCTGATCAATCACAACCTGCTTGTGAATTACCGGCAGATCTATAAATCTCAAATGAGCATTGAGGCCATGCTGGACATGGTTTTATTCGAAAAAGCGTTGCCCTTTTCGTTGGTGTATATGCTGGACGAACTGAAGAAAAATCTTGGTAAGCTACCTGGCACCACACGAGGCGAAAGACTCAATGAAGCGCAGAAGGCAGTGCTTGAAGCCTCTACATTGGTAAAGCTTGCCAATATTACAGATCTGAGCAAATGCAATGAGGAAATGGAAAGGGAGGGGTTATTCAAGCTTTTCTCTCAGGTTTCCGGTTTGATTTCGGCGGTTTCGCTTACAATGACCAATATGTATTTCAGCCATACCATCATGCAGCACTCGCTCATTACACCCCCAGATACGGATGAAATATAGACTGATCCATAAAACCGAGTATAAATATGAGGAGCCTGTGAATAATTATCACAGCCTGCTTTGTCTCACGCCGCGTTCGTTGCCTAAGCAACTGTGCCAGGATTTTACCATTAAGGTTTTTCCCGAACCGTCGGAGATTGTCGAACGCCTCGATTTTTATGGAAATATCACCCATTATTTTTCACTGCACACATCCCACAAAACGCTTACTGTTTTAACATCCGGCATCGTGGAGTGCCTGACGGAAACGACAGGCTCCCCGCTTACGCTTTCGCAAGTTACCTGCGCGGAGGCCAGAGAGCGCTTTTTGCTGGATCGTTCCCTGAAAATTTCCTTATTGGAATACACCCTGCCCAGCCCGCTGGTGCGTTGGGATCAGGAGATCCGGGATTATGCGCAGGATTGCTTTCAGGATGATCGGCCGCTGTATGAATGTGTGGAGGCGTTGAGCCGGAAAATATTTACGGAATTCGATTTTGTTTCGGATTTCACAACCATACACACGCCGATTAAGGAGGTACTTGCTGCAAAAAAAGGAGTTTGTCAGGATTTTTCACATCTGGCCATTGCCTGCCTCCGAAGTTTTGGATTTGCTGCCCGGTATGTGAGCGGCTATCTGGAAACGCTGCCACCTAAGGGCAAAACGAAATTACAGGGATCCGATGCGTCTCATGCCTGGATTTCGGTTTTCGTGCCCGATTATGGCTGGTGCGATTTTGATCCGACCAACAACGTAGTGCCGGGAGAAAGGCATATTACTACCGCGTGGGGGAGAGATTACAGTGACGTGCCGCCACTGAAGGGAATTATTTTTAGCTACGGCAAACACACACTCAAAGTCGAGGTGGATGTAATTCCTCTTGATTAATGGATAAAACGCGAAGTCGCTGGTATATTTAACGGAATGGTTCCTTGAAAGAATTTGAGAATTGGCCCTGATTCTCTAATTTTACCCAATCGTTTGAAATCAGTATAGGGAACATTATTTGATGTGAACTTTTGTAGTGAGGCAGCTAACTCCTGTAATTATAATTTGTTCCATCTTGAATTAAATAATCATAAAATTACGGATGAAAGAATTAGCATTTAGAGATGCCATTCGCGACGCCATGTCGGAAGAGATGCGCTTGGACAAAAGTATTTTCCTGATGGGTGAGGAAGTTGCAGAATACAATGGTGCCTATAAAGCGAGCCAGGGAATGCTGGACGAATTTGGTCCTGAGCGCGTTATTGATACCCCGATTGCTGAACTTGGATTTGCCGGGATAGCGGTAGGTGCAGCGGGTAACGGACTTCGTCCGATCGTGGAATTCATGACATTTAATTTCTCACTGGTTGCGATCGATCAGATCATCAACAGTGCGGCTAAAATACTTTCCATGTCTGCGGGACAGTACGGGTGTCCCATTGTTTTTCGTGGACCAACGGGTAACGCAGGACAGCTGGGAGCGCAGCATTCTCAGAATTTCGAAAACTGGTTTGCCAACACGCCTGGTTTGAAAGTGGTAGTACCTTCCAATCCTTACGATGCAAAAGGGCTCCTGAAATCGTCGATCCGGGATAATAATCCGGTAATTTTCATGGAATCGGAAGTGATGTACGGAGATAAAATGCAGGTTCCCGAAGAAGAATATCTGATTCCACTGGGAAAAGCGGATGTTAAACGCGTAGGAAAGCATGTTACCATTGTTTCTTTTGGTAAAATGATTCCACGGGTGGTAATGCCAGCTGTACTGCAGCTTGAGAAAGAAGGTATTGATGTTGAGGTGGTGGACCTGCGAACAGTTCGGCCCATCGACTATCCTGCTGTTATCGAATCAGTAAAAAAGACGAATCGATGTGTTGTCGTTGAAGAGGCGTGGCCACTTGCATCGATTTCAACCGAAATAACCTATCACATCCAGCGTCATGCATTCGATTATATGGACGCGCCCGTGATCCGTGTAACGAATCGGGATGTGCCTTTACCCTATGCGCCAACACTGATCGAAGAGATTTTGCCGAGTGTTAAAAGGGTAGTTGAGGCCGTTAAGGCAGTGATGTATAAATAGCCCCCGAAAGAAAGCCATTTCCTCAAAGGATATGGCTTTCTTTCTTTACGACTTTTAGAAAATTTGCTTTTTTTGAAAGTATTTAGTTAAATCCTCTGAATTTTGGTTTTTTACCAAATTAAAGTTCTCAAATAGATTTAATACTACTACTTTTGTGTTTTGAAACGCTCCTTAATACAGATTTACAAATCAGTTAAGATTATGCAAGAAGAAAAGACTAGATATTCGTCGGAGGAACTAAGGGAATTTGAAGAGTTGATCCTGGGTAAACTGGAGGCTACCATGAGTGAGCTTAATTATATTAAAGGAGGTTTGAGCAAGAAGAACGACAGCGGAACGGACAATACAGCCAGTACTGCCAAGTCGATTGAAGATGGAGCCGATGCCAGCGAGCGTGAAAACCTAAGCCAGCTTGCAGCCCGTTTGCAGAAATATTCCATACAACTTGAAAATGCTCTGGTAAGGATCAAAAACGGGACTTACGGGGTATGTATCGACACTGGAAAGCTGATTCCGAAGGAGCGTTTACGGATTGTTCCTCACACACAGCAGACTATTGAGGCAAAATTGAGAAGAGCGAGCTAAATTCTATTTTTTTTTGACAAGGTTATGATGCCTTCAGAATTTGTCAGGAAATAATCATGATTAGTTAACCGGCAGGTACGCGATATTCTTCTAAATTATACGTGGCAGGCAAACGAGAAGTTTGTCTGCTTTTTTTGCTTTTATGGTTATTGAGGTTCTTGATTGTAAATTTACTTTGAAGTTAATTTGTATGAAGAAAAGGGAAAGACCTAATATAACAGCCCGACTTCTTTGGGAGTTCGATTACGAGAATTTCAATTTTGATAAATCGTATAAGATTTTGATTGAGCGTGTGTTGGAACGTGGCGATATGGATCAGTGGCGTACTATTCCAAAGGGCAGATATTGGGAACTATTGATTCACAATTGGAAGAACGTGACAAACAATTTTCACGGTTTTGTTCTTAACTACGATTTTGTAAATGTTGTGTAAAGACCCATTTATAGTAAGATTTTTTGAGTAATTGGTCATTTCGCCTTTCGTTATTCATCAGGATTATTGATAAAACTTATCAGGGGGATCTGGTAGTGGCAGCGTGGATGAAGTGGCTGGAAAGGTAATCAACTTTCCTCCTCCGTCCCCAAAACCTCCCTCAAAACCTCCATCAGCCCCTCAGAAGGCTCTTGTCCTTTGTTTTTACTTTTGAAGTACTCCTGAAAAAGTTTTTCCACACTCAGCGTAAGGTCAATTTCCGCAGCGGTTTCATTTTCGTTGATGCGTTTGATCTGCGGAATGATCTGCACAATTCCGTAATGCGCCTCATTTAACCTTTTTTTATCGGCCGCTTCCAGGTAGTTATCCGAAATGATGGTGAGTTCAACCAGATCGTCAGGAAACTCCTGAAGCCAGGTTATGGCGTCGTCGATGCTGTTGAACTTACCTCGTTTCAACCTTTTCCCGCTTTTAAGCTCAACGGCCCGGTAACTGGCTAACTTTCCCATTTCTGCCTCAATGAGAATCACATATTTGCTTTGATTGGCTTCCGAAAAGCTATAAGCAAGCGGGCTGCTGGAGTAAACGACGGTCGGGTTCTTGTCTACCCGGTGGTAGCGGTGTAAGTGCCCAAGCGCTACGTAGTGAACCTGTTTTGGAAAGTTTTCGGTGTAAATGGCCTGCGCACCTCCGATGTGAAGGATCGGTCGTTCTTCTTCCGGTTCTTCTTCGGGATTGGGATCGCCTTTTTTCATGACATACAAGTGTGTGGCGAGAAGGTTGAAGCCCTTGTCGTCCAGATATTGATCTGCAAGCTCTTGCCAGTGATGCTGTAAATGATCACGCAGGGCATCTTCGGAATCTTCCATTCCCAAAAATGTTTTTAATCGCTGTTCATTAGCATAAGGTGTGTGAATAATTCGCAGCGGGAAATTGGTATTTGGCAGACTTAATTCAATAAATCCCTTGTCAGAACGCAGTACTTCCACTTTTCCCTGTGTGCAAAACTTACTGACTTCCGTATTGGGAAAGCCAACGAAAATGATCCCGCAAACTCTCGCCAGCGCATCGGGAACCTGGATCCGTTCCGGGGAATCGTGGTTCCCGGCAATGGCCACAACCGCACGGCAGCCATTGGCCGACAGCCGGTGTAAGGTGGAGTATAATAATTCTGTTGCTTCGGAAGAAGGATTGAAGTTGTCGAACAAATCGCCGGCAACGATCACTGCATCAACATTTTCCAGTTCTGCTATTTCGCATATTTCGGACAGAACATGCCGTTGCTCTTCCATTCTGGAGTAATTATCCAGCCTTTTTCCAATATGCCAGTCTGCTGTGTGAAGGATTTTCATGATGACTCGTTAATTTAGCGAAAGTAATAAGCTAATACCTAGTTATGTACTTAGTTTCAGTAGTTTGTATCGAGCTTTTATTTTTTGCATTGATTATGAGATGTTTATATTTTTGGTAAAACAGAAGTTTTTATGAATCAAAATACAGAGCTGGTAGGTTTTTCGGTATTGTTTGAGGCGATAAAACAAGCAAGGTATAACGCTCTTAAATTAGTAAATTCTGAGTTAGTTAACTTGTATTGGCAAATAGGATCATATATAAGCAAACAGCTAAACGAAAGTAAATGGGGTGATAAAGCGGTTCAGCAGTTTTCTGATTTCCTGTTAAGAAATGATCCGACGTTAAAAGGCTTTGACCGCAAAAGCCTTTATAGAATGATTCAGTTTTACGAAAGCTACCAGGGAACTGAACTTGTAAAAGTGATTGACGGTGAGGTGAATTCAATTGTCACCTCAGTGCGGCGACAATTGAATGATGATAACGAATTGGTCACCGCTGTAAGGCGCTTGATATCTGATGAAGATATAAAAAAGTCAATTCTTGGCAAACTGAGCTGGACACATCATCGAACAATATTTTCCAGATGTAAGTTAGCGGAGGAGCGCGAGTTCTATTTAAAATTGAGTATTAAGGAAAATTACAGTGTTCGTGAGTTGGAGCGTCAAATTTCCACCGGAGCTTTTGAAAGAACGATATTGAGTACCGCAAAGATTCCGCTGCCAACTAGAGATATCTATCCTGATATTGGGAATACTTTTAAGGACAGTTACGTATTTGAATTTTTAAATCTCTCGGAGCCACATTCTGAAAGTGACTTGCAAAAAGGGCTCTTAGGTCAGATGAAGAGTTTTATTCTTGAATTGGGTAAAGAGTTTTTATTTGTTGGTGAAGAGTACAAGATTCAGGTAGGTAACACAGATTTTTTTATAGACTTATTCTTCTTTCATAGAGGATTACAATGCTTGGTTGCATTCGAATTAAAAGCAGATAAATTCAGACCCGAGCACATGGGTCAGCTTAACTTTTATCTTGAAGCATTGGATAGAGATGTTAAGAATCAAAACGAAAATCCAAGCATTGGTTTGTTACTTTGCAAGGATAAGGATAATGAAGTGGTGGAATATGCTCTGAGCAGAAGCCTGTCCCCGGCAATGGTTTCTGATTACAAAACCCGACTCCCAGATAAGAAAATATTACAAGATAAATTGCATGAGTTTTTTGATAGAGATAATAATGAGCAGTAAAATAAAAGGTTTGGCGATTGTTATTCTATTGATTTTTGTCACTTTCTCCTGCCAACAAAAAGGCGAAACTCTTGAAAAAGCAGGTATTGCTATTTCTTTTGATGATCATTTTATCGATGAATGGTATGCGCTGAGGCCACTATTTCAAAAGTATGATGCAAAGGTGACCTTTTTTATTACTTGCGGGGATAGTCTTAAAGAGGATGAAATTGAGAAATTGAAACAACTGGAAGCGGACGGGCATGAGATTGGTTTCCATGGGACAGTTCATAACGGCAGATCCACGGATTTCATAGAAGCGGAGGGGCCACAAAAATATGCCGAGATGGAACTGATACCCGGGATGGGCTACATGAGAGCGGCTGGTTTTGCGCCCACATCCTATGCGCATCCGGGAGGCAATCACAATGATCGGGTTGATTCGGTACTTTTTGCACACGGTTTTGAGATACTCAGGGATGTAGCGATTGCCAACCGGGTATACAAAGGAATACCGCTGTACTCAATAGCTCCACGTGTAATGGATTGGATTTACTATGCTTTTGACAAGACACGCACCGTAGATGCACTGTTGATTGACACCGACTCGGGGTTGACCCACGATGACATGAGGGATGCCATGCAAAGGGCTGCTGATACAAATACCGCATTGATGCTGTTTGGCCACGAACCCCTTCATGGTGGACCAAAAGCAGGTGAATATGGTTTCGATATTGCCTTTCTGGAGAAGATTCTGATTGAGGCTCATGCCAGGCAGTTGCAATATTACACGATGTCGGAATTGCCTGGACTTTAACAAGGTTATCGCCCAAACCTGCGGTCTTTGTACGAGAGCAACGGTTTTTCCAAAAAAGTGTAAGATGCTGACGATACGAGCACAGAGCCAGCCAGGGAGAGTATATATACGGTCAGCTGGTAGGTAGCGCCATCCAGACCGGGAACATACGCCCTTAAAAAATTAATCATCAGCACAATTACAAATACATGATAAATGTAAAGGCCATAGGAAATTTTTCCCAGATGGATCATCACCCGGTTTTCCAGGTTGATTACTGAGTTTTTATTGCAGGAAACATTCAGCACAAAAAAGCCGAAAAACACGGCGTAAAGTTCAAGAAATCCAAAGAAGTGTATGCCGGATAAAAATAGAACCACCAGAACGGTGTAAACAATTAACTGCACATCTTTCCTGAACAAAAGGTTGAGAATATAATGCTTCTCATAATAGACCAGATATGCACATAGCCCTCCCAGCGCCATCGTTTGTATTCTGAACTGGCCAATGAATGTCCCCACTATCGCATTTCGCGTTTGATCGTCCGGATCAAGGTAATCCAATCCCAGAAATAGTATTCCCCCTGTAATGCCCAGGAATAGCAGCAGAATCACCAGTCTGTTTTTTGGGTATTTGATCAGCCAGGGCCACAAGTAATAAAATTGCTCTTCCACGCCAATGGACCAGGTCTGGGCACACCAGTAGGGCAGGTCATATAGTACAAAGGCAAAATTAGGCAATACCAGCGCAAGCAGAATCAATCGTTCGGTAGCATGGACAGATAGTTTTTCTTCCGTGCCTGGAAAAGCCAGTAGGTCGAGGTGGGGAAATACGAAAAACGAAAGGCCAATGATGAGAAAGTAGATTGGCCAGATACGGAATACGCGTCGCAGGTAAAACTTTTTGGCGTCCACATTACCGAATCTCCCGCGCTCATCTAACAGAAGGTAGGTGATCAAAAAACCACTTAAAACAAAAAAAAGGCCTACGCCAAGCCTGCCAGCATGCTGAATGATCGGGTACTCGTATAAGTTAGCAATTCCGTATGCGTGCTTAGCTTGTTCGAGGTGATGACAAACTACCAGAAGAGCGGCAATGCAGCGGATGCCGTTAAGATTGGGGAAGTAACGTTTTTCTTTTAACAATGCAGGTGCGTATTTTTCGGAAACTTTGTTCATTCTTAGACTAACCAGGCAAGCTACTGCGAATCGCCCGTTTTTGCCTGCTCAAACCAGAGCATCCATTTGCCCTGCGCCTTCATTACTTGTTCAATCAGATCCCTGACGGCCCCGTGGCCTCCATTTTTAGGAGAAATGTAATCAGCTATCGCCAGGATTTCATCTGCTGAATCTGCCGGGCAGGCGCCCATCACATTGGTAAGCATCACCTCGTAGTCCGGCAGATCGTCACCCATAAACACAATCTCATCTTCACTTAGATTGCGGTCAGCGATATATTTTTTGTAAATAGGAAGTTTTCCATCCGGGGAGGTGCCTATAAAAATATCACTCACGCCCAGATATTCAAGACGTTTGCGCACACCAACCTGATTTTGCGCCGATAGGATTGCAACCCGGTAGCCCATCTTGATAGCCCGGTTGATTCCGTACCCATCTCTCACATTAAAAATCCTGGGTTGTTCCCCACTCTCCAGTGCGATGACACTGCCATCGGTCATTACCCCGTCGATATCGAATATAAATGTTGTGATGCGCTGAAATCGGTCGTTTAAGGCAGAGCTCATGTCGGTGTCATTAAAATAGATCGTGCAAAGATAGACTAACTTTTTTTCCGGCAGTCTTCCTTCGTATCATTTTGGTAAATGGTGGTTTCTTATCTTTTCGTTCAAAACCCTGTAAATATCTGTCCAGTCTGGATTGATGTTCTGAAGATAAGCCAGGTGTTTGGTGGTAACGGCCCAGTCTCCACGCCGTGCGGGCCCTGTTTGGCCTGAGGCTGGGTCATTCGAGTCGAGAGCTTTTTGAACCGTATTGGCAATTAAAGGTTTCAGAAGGTCAAAGTCCAGTTGCTCACGCGCCATCAGATCGTGCGACACTGCCAGTAAATGATTGACGAAATTATTGGCGAAGACGGCAGCAATATGCAGGATGAAGCGTTCCTCTGAATCCAGGCGCTGAACATGATCACTGACGCCCTGGGCTAGCTTCATTAGCTTTTCTTCAATTTTTTCGTGCGTAGCCTCAATACAGATCGGCATTGCCTTGTAATCAATCAGGGCTGATTTGGTAAAGGTCTGGACAGGATAAAAAACACCGGTATGAACGTACACATCACTATGGATCGCGACCAGATTTCGAAGATCGGTGAGAGACCTGGTTCCGGATGTATTGACCACTATGACATTTTCAGGAAATACGATGCGCTGGATCACATCTTCTAAGGCGTCATCAGGTACTGCGATCACGATAAGCTCCGCCGCACTCTCCGAAAAGTTAAGATCTTCCTGCGTTTCGGAATCGTAAAGCCGGGAAGAGAGCTCTCCGGCGTTTCTCGGCTCCCGGCTGTATATTTCACATATCCAGTGGCCCGCGTCTTCTAATGCTTGCGCAAGATGCCAGGCTACATTTCCTGCACCGACAAATGAAATTTTCATGCCCAACTCTTTTAATTTTCTGAATTACAAGGTTCAAACCTGCCTGGTTATTTTACCAAAGGGGCGGTCTGCGCCGCAGTAGTGATTCCAGAGGGCAATTCCATGATCCTCATATTTCTGAAATGGATTTCCGCACCTTCGGCTTCAAGGCAGATATAGCCCTTTTTGCGTTCAGACTCGCGCAGCCCGTTCACAAACTTACCGTTAACCGACAGTTTTACCGTTCCGTCTACACACACCACCACGTACTTATTCCATTCACCTTTTCCTTTACAACGTTTTTCCAGTGATTTGCTTCGGATTCCCCGGGGATTGTCGGGGATAGCCGTCATACCCATCGTTGGAAATAGTTCACCATGCACATAGTCCTCGGTTGCATTGTGTTGCGGGGCATAGTCTAGCTCCAGCATTTGTACCTCAATGGCCTTAGTGAGCGGATCGTGTTCCTGAGGCGTGCCTTCGCTCCATACGAATATACCTGAATTTCCACCAGCCTCCATATGTTTCCATTCTACCTCGAGGATGAAGTTTTCATACTGCCGGTCGGAACGCATGACGCCGATGGGTTTTCCGGAGCAAATCAGTGTGCCCTTTTTTACCTTCCAGGTTTCCTTTGATGTGTTTACATCCACCCATCCGTCCAGGTTTTTTCCATTAAACAGCGGTTTAAACCTGAGTGCCTCGTCATTTTGTCCCAAAGACTGGTAATGTATTAATAAACAGGACGATAACGCGAATAATTTGAAGGTTATGCAGAGGAATTGTTTGCGGATCATTATGAAAAGGATATTTGATTAAAAATTTTATAAACGCCTGTAAATCTTATCGTTTGATCGTGAAATCAAAAGGTGGAATGTTATATTTATGGAGTATTTGCACGCATACACATCACATCTTACTAAAATATATTTATGAAAGTATTGATTTTATTCTTACTTACTCTGCTTGCGGAGGTAAATACTGTTTTGGCACAAAATCAGTACAGAGCAACTGCTGGAATAGATGTAGGTGCCGGGTTCAATTCAAGTTTCGGTTCTCCCGCCATCCTGTATCATGAAGAAGCGGGTTTTCATCGGGTGACCTGGTTTAAAGTCGGTGTAGGCATCAGGGCCTGGGGTATTTACGGAGGTCCTGTAAGTCTGACCTCTCAGAATGATATTGCTCTTCGCGATGCGCTTGAATATCAGAGCATCTCGGTGAATGGGGCGAGCTTTGTGTTCGGTGCTAATTTTAGGGTATGGAAGCTGGATATCGGAGCCAACACCGATGCCGTGGCCTTTGCTTTTGGTTCCAAAAGGCATGCGTTTTATCCTAAAAATACCCTGACACCCGGAGAGGGTGCCGACTTTTATAATAAGCAGGTTCTTACGATGCCCGTGAATTTCAATGCATTTCCGTTGATTTTTTCAAAACAAAATGGACAATCCGAAATCTATACACGGCTCCGGATCAGGCGAGGTCTGGGAATAAAACTGGGATACCTGGCCGGAAGAATGGCCTATGTTACAAAAAGAGTGGATGGTGAAAAAATCGTGCTCGACAACGGGCAGCGATATTTTTCCGGCGCGTATGGTTTGCCATATGCAGCGTTATGCTTTTCTATTTCTGATTAAATGGCTTTCCGCAAGTTGTAAATGGGATGAAAACACCCTCAGGCTCCGGTGACGATCCGGCGCATTGAAGCGGGCAATAAGCCCTGATAACAAGGGATACGGCCATGCCAGGCTTACCTGCCGGTATAAATTTCCCAACATACTTGTAATTCAATTTGTTAAACTCTATATTTGCACTCCCATTTTGCGATGGGACTGTCTAGTTACAGTGTAATTTATTGAAAATCAATTAAATATTTTGTTAATCGTGGATACGTTAAGCTACAAAACAGTCTCGGCGAACAAAAACACAGTAAACAAGGAGTGGGTTGTTGTGGATGCTAAAGATGCAATACTTGGTCGTTTGGCCAGTGAAGTTGCAAAAATGATCAGAGGCAAACACAAAACAAGCTATACTCCGCATGTGGACTGTGGTGATAATGTGATCATTATCAACGCCGATAAAATTAAGTTGACAGGAAAGAAGATGACAGACAAGATTTATGTCCGTCATACTGGCTATCCGGGAGGTCAACGTTTTCAAACTCCCCGTGAGTTGCTCGAAAAACACCCAGAACGTGTAATCGAGAAAGCCGTAAGAGGTATGCTTCCAAAGAATCGTTTGGGACGTCGTTTATTTACAAATCTGTTTGTTTATGCTGCTGCCGAACACCCGCACAGCGCTCAGCAACCAAAAGAAATCCAGTTGTAATTCATGGAAGTTATCAACACAATAGGTAGAAGAAAAACAGCTGTGGCTCGTATTTACATGACGCCAGGCAAAGGTGATATCAAGGTCAATGGTCGCGATTACAAGGAGTATTTTCCTTTTGAAGTACACCAGATCGTTCTTCAGCAGCCATTCACTACGATCAGCGGAACCAACGGATACGATATCAAAGTGAACGTAAGAGGTGGCGGTGTTACAGGTCAGGCGGAAGCAATCCGGATGGCTGTTGCACGTGCACTTTGCGAATACAACGGAGAATTCCGCGGTGCATTGAAAAAAGAAGGATTTCTTACCCGTGACCCACGTATGGTTGAACGTAAGAAATACGGACGCGCTAAGGCTCGTAGAAGATTCCAGTTCTCGAAACGTTAATATTTTCTTTGTCAGGAATAGTCAAGTATTGTCAGGAAATAGTCAGGTGTCGTTTCGGCTTAGAAGCAAAACAATAAATGACAATACCTGTCCGCGCGGCGGACCGCAATAAATGACAACCTTTGACAAAAGATGTCCAGACAGTACTTATCGTGCCCGATGTGCTGTGCTGCGTAACAAAAATTATTATAATCTTATAAATCAAATTTGGCAATGGCACAAATAGAATATAAAGAACTATTGGATGCAGGTGTTCATTTTGGTCACCTTACCCGTAAATGGGATCCACGAATGGCTCCATACATCTTCATGGAGAAGAACGGGATCCACATCATTGACCTGAACAAAACACTTAGCTGCGTAGAGCAGGCTGAGGCCGCTTTGAAGCAGATTGTTCGTTCAGGACGTAAGATCATGTTTGTTGCTACCAAAAAACAAGCGCAGGAAATCGTAACGGAAGAGGCAAAACGCCTTAAAATGCCGTACGTAACCGATCGTTGGTTGGGTGGTATGCTTACAAACTTCGGAACTATTCGCAAGTCTTTGAAAAAAATGCAGACTCTTGAAAAGATGCTCAAAGACGAATCCACGGTTAGCAATATTGCGAAAAGGGAACGATTGATGCTTACACGTGAAAAGGATAAATTGGAGCGCGTACTTGGTGGTGTAGCTGACCTGACGCGCCTCCCTGCTGCCCTTTTCATCGTTGATGTAAAACGTGAACACATTGCGGTTGCAGAAGCAAAAAGATTGAACATACCCATCTTTGCTATCTGCGATACAAACTCCAACCCTGAACTGGTTGATTTCCCTATTCCAAGTAATGATGATGCTTACAAGGCAATTTCATTGATTACTTTGGCAATTGGAAAAGCAATTGAAGAAGGTTTGATGGAGCGCAAGCAAGATAAAGACGATCAGCGTCTAGTTGAGGAAGAGGAAGCCAAACGTCAGGTTGACAAAGGCAGTGACGAGGCATCGGTTTCAGCACCAGTGGCTGAGGTTTCGACCGATTCGGACGTAGAATAGTGAAGGGCGATGAGGTTGGTTTTAAATAGCCTTCCTGTCTGAACAGATAAAGTAGCCCATAGCCTATTGCTATGGGCTACTGTTTTTTAAAATATAATTACAGATCGCTGTCATTTCAAAATCTGACGGCCATCTTCTCCGGAAATAATAAATCATACTTATTCAAATCATGGCAATTACCGCTCAAGATGTAAATAAACTTCGCCAAATGACTGGCGCAGGAATGATGGATTGTAAAAAAGCACTTCAGGAAGCTGATGGTGATTTTGAACAAGCTGTTGATATTCTCCGTAAACAAGGACAAAAAGTTGCCGCGAAACGTGCAGATAATGCAGTTTCTGAGGGAACTGTACTGGTGAGCATCAGTGCGGATGGAACCAACGGGAAAATTGTTGCGCTTGCATGTGAAACAGAACCTGTTTCTAATGTAGAGGATTTTAAGAATCTGGCACAAAGCATACTGGATAAAGCAGTTGCTGACAATATTTCGGATAAAGAGGCATTGCTTTCTGCAACGCTTGCGGATGGCCGCCCGGTGAGCGAAAACATCATCGACCTGGTAGGTAAGCTGGGTGAGAAACTGGAAATTGTTTCTTATGAAAATGTTACGGCGGATCAGGTTGTTTCTTACATTCACTCGAATGGCAAATTGGGTGTACTTGTTGCTTTCGAAGGCGTAAACGGAACAGATGTAACGGAGCTCGGCAAAGATGTTGCCATGCAAATTGCAGCCATGAAGCCTGTGGCATTGGATAAAGACGGGGTGGACTCGGCTACGGTGGAACGTGAGATCGAAGTGGGTAAAGAACAGGCAAGAGCAGAAGGCAAACCGGAAGCAATGCTTGAGAAAATTGCTCAGGGTAAACTTCAAAAGTTCTATAAAGACAACACACTCCTTAATCAGGAGTTCGTAAAAGACTCGTCTTTGACTATACGTCAATTACTTGAGAAAACGGCCAAGGGATTG
Source organism: Dyadobacter sp. 32 (assembly GCF_902506755.1). Taxonomy (GTDB): domain Bacteria; phylum Bacteroidota; class Bacteroidia; order Cytophagales; family Spirosomataceae; genus Dyadobacter. The sequence goes on from NZ_LR735258.1 coordinate 5,115,862, forward strand.
ACGGTAAAATCGTTCAATCGGGTTGCAATCGGAGCTTAGTTCGTCTTAGTTAGTACAAAATATTGTAAGCAACGCTTGGTATCGATTTGTATACCAGGCGTTGTTTTTTGATATTTATAGAAATTTGAAAATATAACCGCTATTTTTACCCTCTTCTCTGTTACTTTTTGTAGATATGGTTGTCAGAACATCAACGAGTGATAGCTCGACGAATGGGTACACCGATGAAGAATTGGTGAAACTGTTTGTGGAAACTCAACAAAACAGGTTTTTTGAAAAGCTCTATGAACGCTACGCCGACAAAGTATATCATAAATGTATCTCCTTCGTAAAGGATGGAGCTAAGGCTGAGGATTTAACCCATGACATTTTTCTCAAACTGATTTTCAAACTGGGTACCTTTAAGGAGGATGCTAAGTTTTCAACCTGGCTTTATTCCATCACGTATAACCACTGCATGGACCAGCTCAGGACGAATAAAAAACGTGGTGAGGTTTATCAGGATGAGCCATTGGAAGTGCCGGATGATATTGATCTTAATGTGATCTTTGATGGGGATGATGTCCAGGCTAAAAATCTAAAGACAGCACTTGATCACTTGACCGTGGACGAGAAAGGGATATTGTTTATGAAATACATGGACGATCTGAGCATCCGGGATATCGCCGATATATTCAGTGTTACGGAGAGTGCGGTAAAAATGAGGCTGTTGCGGTCCCGTGAAAAACTTCGTAAAAAGTATCTTGAGACCATCCTGTTTCTAGGAGTTTTTGCAGTTAAGCTTATTGAACTTATCAGGAACTTAATCTGAATATTAAAAAGATGCAGACAGGAAATGCGATTTTCAAGGAACTTGAAGCCGATATCAAAGTTCCTGAGTACCTCAAAACAGCCTTGGTTTCTGAGGTAGATACAATTCGAAATTCCATGCAGGTGGTGGCCCATTTTACCGAGCACTTTTTAAACGCTTTGACCATAAGTATTTCTTTTGCGGAAGCGGAAGAACCTAATACCACAGACTCATCTACTAACGATCATGAATAACCTTCCCGACCTTTCCGAAATATTAAGAAACACATTTACAACCTTAATAAGCCAGTTTGTTGATTTTGTACCCAGAGTCATTGGTTGTTTTGTCATACTGGCTATTGGCTATCTTGTTGCGCGCGGAGTCAAAGTGATTGTGAGTCAACTATTGAGCAGAGTGGGTTTTGACCGCATTGGGGATAGGCTCAATGAGATAGGGGTCATCAAACAACTAAAAACCGAAATCAAGCTAAGTGACATCGTTGCAAAGATCTTGTATTACTATATACTTTTGATCTTTTTAACCTTTGCGGCCGACACCTTAGGGGTGGATACCATTACGAACATGGTACTCTCCCTGGTAACGTTTATACCCAAGCTTATCGCAGGGGCTGTGATGCTTCAAATAGGGGTAATGCTGTCGGACGCTATCAAGACGGCCATCATTGCGCTTTGCAAGTCGTTCAATATTTCCTCGGCCAAGCTTATTGGTAATATCGCCTTTATATTTTTTCTGATCATTACCTTAATCACCTCCCTGGGCCAGATCGGAATTGAAACAGCGCTACTTGAGTCCAGCTTTATCCTGATCATCGGAGGCGTCGTAGGGGCATTTGCGTTAGGTTACGGCATTGCATCAAAAGACGTACTGGCCAATATAATCTCTTCATTCTACAGTCGTAAAAATTACCGTGAAGGGCAGGTTATCAAGATTGACAATGTCAAAGGAGTCATTACCAAAATAGACAATACTTCGGTGACCATTGTCAATGACACTACCACCACCATAATCCCATTGCAGCTTTTTCAGACCAAGCAGGTAGAAATTTTTAATTAATATTTTAAACCAAAGTAATCGATTTATATGAACACACTAATTGGAAGAGGTTTTATTATCACAACCGCCTTTTTACTTTTAGCTCATTACAGTTTTTCGCAGAAAGTAGATTTGAGCAATTCTTTAAATGCTTCCAAACTGAAATTGCCTGGTGACACCCTTATCAAAAAAACGGAATTCGGAGCCAATCTCAATCAGGGATCTTTTAGTTCCAACTGGTCGGGTGGAGGCGTTAACTCAGTGGCGTTGGGGTTATTTTTTAACGTTTTAAGGGAGAAGAAAAAGGGAGTACATGCATGGAGAAACGATTTTCAGTCGCAGTATGGTGTGGTACGGAACCAGGGGCAGCAGAGTCGCAAAAATGTGGACAGGATCTTCTTCGACTCCAAATACAATAGAGAGTTGAATTCAAAGTGGAGCCTTTTTGCCAATTTCAATTTTTTGTCTCAATTTGCCCCCGGATACAATTATATTACCGACAGTACGGATAACATTATCAAGAAAAAATCATCTGGACTTTTCGCGCCGGCCTATTTAACCGAAGCAATTGGTATCGAATACAAGCCTGTTCCTTACTTTTTCATCGATTTTGCACCGGCTGCATTAAGACAGACCATCGTTGTTGACAGGTCACTATACGTAAATACACCAGATCAGAAGAACTATGGTGTAACCATTGGCAAGCGTGTAAGAAACGAAGTAGGTATCGTTCAGTTGGTAGCCAACTTTGACAAAGATCTGGCGAAGAATCTGAATTTCAAATTCAGGTATCTGCTATACACTTCTTACAGTGAGAATAAAAATATCATGAAAAAAGAGTTTAATTCGGATCATCGGTTGGATGCGATGGTCACTGCAAAGATTGCAAAATATTTTAATGTTAATTTAGGTGCGATTGTAGTGTATGACAAGGACCAGGCGAGTAAAGTACAGTTTGCACAAGGTCTGAGTGTTGGATTTTTGTACTCATTTCATTAGTAGTTTCTTTCATTTTTTATAAAATAACCTACAATTAAACTGAAATTATATGCTACAGGAATTTAAGACTTTTATTGCCAAAGGTAATGTCCTTGATCTTGCAGTTGGTGTCGTGATAGGCGCAGCTTTTGGGAAGATCACCACTTCTTTGGTGGAGGATATCATCAATCCGATTCTGGGAATTGTTATTGGCGGAGTGGATTTTACTCAATTAAAGGTGGTGTTGAAGGAGGCAGTGGGCGAAACACCGGAAGTGGCCATTAAGTATGGGAACTTTATTCAGATATTGATTCAGTTTATCATTATTGCGTGGGTTATTTTTCTGATTGTGAAGGCAGCAAATAAGTTAAGGTTAACTGAGACGCCCGAAAAATAAAATAAGAATTGAACTAATTGAATGGGTGAAAAGGCATGATTTCATGCCTTTTTTGCTTTAAAAATTTTTACAGGGGAGGCTGAGGTACTTACCTTGAAAAAGATTTACCTTCGCAGATTAGCAGTTTTTTACATGTTTTCCATATCATTATTGTGCAAAAATTAGTTGTACTTGGCGGGGGTGAAAGTGGGGTTGGAGCCGCCATTCTGGGTATGGCGAAAGGGTTTGAAGTCTTTCTCTCGGATCGCGACCTGTTGCTGGATAAGTACAGGAAGGTACTGCTTGACTATAAAATACGTTTTGAAGAGGGGGGGCATACCGTATCGGAGATACTGAATGCTGATTTGGTAGTAAAAAGCCCGGGTATTCCTGATAAAGTGCCACTCATCATTTCGTTGAAGGAAAAAGGGATTTCTATAATCTCCGAAATTGAATTCGCATCGCGCTATACCACGGCTAAGTTAATTGCCATTACCGGCAGTAATGGCAAAACTACTACCACGTTACTGACCTACCACATTCTGCAGCGTGCCGGGTTGAACGTTGGTTTGGCTGGAAACATAGGCGACAGTTTTGCCTGGCAGGTTGCCGAGAAGCAGTTTGATTACTACGTACTTGAGATTAGCAGTTTTCAGTTGGATAATATCAAATCTTTTCATCCTGCTGTTGCTGTCATCTTGAATATAACACCCGATCATTTAGACCGTTACGAATATAACTTTCAGAATTATACAGATTCAAAGTTTGCAGTAATCCGGAACCAGACCGAAGCAGATGATTTTATTTTTTTTGCCGACAGCGAAGTCATTGAGGCTGAAATTGGAAAGAGGAACATACGGCCGAATTGTTGGGGTATTTCATTAATCCGGGAGTTAATTGCCGGAGCTTACATGCAGGGGGGCAAATTAATCAGCAAGTACGGTAAGCATATTTATGAGCGGGACTTTGCAGAACTGCCCATCAAAGGCCCGCACAATGCCATCAATGCCATGGCGTCGATTCTGGTGTCTCAATCGGTAGGGGTCTCTGATGCGGACATTAGAGAGGGATTGATTTCCTTTACCAATGCACCCCACCGCCTGGAAAAGGTGGCGACCATTCATGAGGTGACCTACATTAATGATTCAAAAGCAACCAATGTAGATTCTGTTTATTACGCTTTGGGTAGCTTTGAGCAACCCGTTATTTTGATTGCCGGCGGCGTAGATAAGGGAAATGATTATAGTCAGATAGAAGCCCTGGTCCGTGAAAAAGTAAAGGGTTTGATCATTCTTACACCCGACGCTGAGAAATTAAGAAGCTACTTTAAGGATATTGTGAAGCATATTTATGTCACGCAGGATATGGAGGATGCCGTTCGTCAAGGGCGGGTATGGGCTGAGCCAGGAGATGTGGTATTGTTGTCACCTGCCTGTGCAAGCTTCGACTTGTTTAAAAATTATCAGGACCGGGGAGATAAATTTAAAGCTGCGGTAAGGAATCTGGGGGGTGAATGATGATTCCAGGGAAGGTGTATTCATTGATAATGTGTATAATTAACTATTAAGGAGATGGAGTCAATGCAAAAGTTCAGGGAGGACACCCAGGCATGGTTCTCCAAAAATCTGAAGGGTGATCCATGGATATGGTTTGTCTGCATTGTGATGTTGCTATGGAGTATATTGGTGGTTTACAGTGCCAGTGTTAAAGATGCCTACAGTCAGAAACAGGGCGATACAGAATCGTTTCTCATAAAACATACGGCCTTGTGTTTTCTGTCATTGATGATCATGTTCTTTGTTCATCGCATTCCGTATATCAAATTTGTTTATGTAACCAGGCTGGCGGTATACAGTGCTATTATCCTGCTTATTTTCACACTGTTCTTTGGCAGATCGGTAAATGAAGCTGCGCGATGGATTGAAATTCCTTTCATTAAGCAACGTTTTCAGCCATCGGAGTGGGCCAAGGTGGCTTTGGTATCGCATTTGTCTCTGATTCTGGCGCGGCATATCAAGGGTGGATGGAACCCCAGGGAGCTGTTTATGGAACCCCTCGCATTTGTGGGTATTGTATGCGGGCTGATTTTTGTTAGCAATGTTTCCACTGCTATAATGCTGGCAGGTATTTGTTTTCTTCTGATGTATGTGGGCAAGGTTCCCATCCGTTATTTGTTTTTTACGGCCCTAGGCCTTGTATTTTTTGCCTCTCTGGCTATCTACCTGAATTATACCCAGAGGTCAGGTACCGCCCAGGTTAGGATGATGGCGTTTTTCGACCGGGACAAGGTCGTATATCAATCGCAGCAATCATACATTGCTATGGCCAGGGGCGGATTGTATGGGGAGGGTGTGGCCAAGAGCCGGCAGCGGCGCTTTCTACCCGAGCCTCAGAAGGATTTTATTTTTGCTATTGCGGTTGAAGAATATGGAACTCTTGGTGGGGTTACATTAATCATCTTTTATCTGATCATTTTATACAGAGGGTTGAAAGCGATAGAAGTCACCAAAAGACCTTTTGGAGGACTGCTATCTGCCGGATTAACTTTTATTGTGGTAAGTCAGGCGTTTTCAGCTATGGCAGTGACCGTCGGGCTCGTTCCGGTTACCGGGCAAACGCTGCCATTTTTCAGCCAGGGGGGGACCTCCTTACTTTTTACAGGGATTGCTATGGGTATGATTCTCAGCGTAAGCAGGGGAGAAAATTTGGAAGAAAAGAGAATCTAGCTGAATTATGTCTAAAAGGATAATCATTAGTGGAGGCGGAACCGGAGGACATATTTATCCTGCCATAGCCATTGCACATGCACTCCAGAAAATCGATCCGGAGATTGAGATTTTGTTTGTGGGTGCGCTTGGTAAGATGGAGATGAAGAAAGTGCCGCGTGCTGGATTCAGGATTGTTGGACTTCCTATTGTGGGTATCAAAAGAGAATTGTCGCTTGATAACTTAGCATTCCCTTTCAAACTCTTTAGAAGTCTTTTGGAAGCCAGAAAGGTCATCAGGCAGTTTAGAGCGGATGTCGCTGTGGGAGTGGGTGGATTTGCAAGTGGTCCGATGTTGATGGTGGCATCGATGATGGGTGTACCCATACTTATCCAGGAGCAGAATTCTTATGCCGGCATAACCAATAAAATTTTATCGAAAAGGGCAAGCCGGATATGTGTTGCCTATCCGGGAATGGAAGCTTTTTTTCCAAAAGAAAAAATTAAGTTGCTGGGTAATCCGGTGCGCAACGATATCGTAGAGGTGTCTTCCAAAAGAGAAAAAGCATTGGTACATTTTTCGTTCCGGTCAGACCTTAAAACGCTCTTTGTAATGGGCGGGAGCTTGGGTGCCAGATCAATTAATATGAGTATCAACAATGGACTGGACAAACTAATCGCCGCCGGTTACCAGGTTTTATGGCAAACAGGTAAGGGATTTGTAGATCAGGCTCAGGCTACCATTAATAAGCTGGGAACAGACCGTGTAAAGGCTTACGAATTTATCTATGAGATGGACCTTGCCTATGCGATTGCCGATGTTGTTGTATCACGAGCCGGGGCATTATCGGTTTCAGAGCTGTGCCTTGCTGCGAAACCGGCCATTTTAGTGCCTTACCCGGCAGCCTCAGAGGACCATCAAACGAAGAACGCGTTGAGTCTTGTAGAGCAGGATGCCGCTTTAATGATCAAAGATTCTCAAACATCCCATGATTTGATTCCTGCCACTTTGAGCTTGCTGGACGATATGGTAAAACAAGAGGAACTGAAATTCAATATAAGGAAACTGGCCAGGCCAACCGCAGCCACGGATATTGCGGCGGAAGTTTTAAAGTTGGCTAAAGGGTGATTTATAAATAAAAATAATAGAACGACTATGTCATTGTCAATGACGAATTGGAAATACATCTATTTTGTGGGAATTGGGGGCATTGGCATGAGCGCTCTGGCCCGTTGGTTCAGTGCGAACGGATTTATTGTAGCAGGGTATGACAAAACTTTAACTCCATTGGTCGAGGCACTAATTTCGGAGGGGATATCTATCAATCTGGAAGACGAGGTGTCCAATATTCCGGAAGCGTTCCGTGAAGAACCCGATCAGACGCTGGTAATTTATACCCCGGCTGTTCCAGTTCATCATAAACAAATGAACTTCCTCAAACAGCAGAATTTTATGATCCTGAAGAGGTCTCAGGTTTTAGGTATGCTCACTAAAAATCTGAGAACTGTCGGGGTTGCCGGTACACACGGAAAAACGACTACCTCGTCGCTTGTGGCGCATATATTACGGGAGTCGGGTGTAAACAGTACGGCTTTTTTGGGTGGCATAACCCAAAATTATGGTACTAATTTATTATTGAATGAGCCAACAGACAATCTGGAAGAGGTGATCTGTGTGGTGGAGGCCGATGAATTTGACAGATCGTTTCTTACCCTTTATCCGGAAATTGCCATCGTTACATCCACAGATGCGGATCATTTGGATATCTATGGCAAACACGAAGCGGTACTGGAGTCATTTAGGGAATATGTAAGTCAGATTGATCCGGAGGGTGTTTTATTCATGAGGGCAGGGCTCTCGGTGGCTTCGTCGACACAGGCAAAGGTTTATACTTATGCCCTTGATTCCGGTGACTATTACGCCCGGAATATCCGGATTGAAAATGCACGCTTTGTCTTTGACATGGTGTATCCGGATGGTGAAATAACGGATATTGCCATGCGGATTCCTGGCTATCATAATATAGAAAATTCAATAGCCGCAAGCGCGGTAGCGTTGTATCTGGGCGTGCCCGGAGAAAAAGTGAAGTATGCGCTTGAAACTTACAAAGGAGTAAAAAGAAGGTTTGAATATCAGGTGGAGTCCGCAAATGTGGTTTTCATTGACGATTATGCGCATCATCCCACCGAGATTGAAGCTTTTTTATCTTCGGTTAAGGCACTATATCCGGGAAGGCACATTACGGCAATATTTCAGCCACACCTGTTTACCAGAACCCGGGATTTTGCAGCGGAATTTTCAAAAAGTCTGTCACTGGCCGACCGGCTGCTATTACTAGAGATTTACCCTGCTCGTGAGCTTCCGATTGAGGGTGTGAATTCCGACATGCTTTTAGAGAAAATAGAGCTATCTGATAAGCAAATAATTGAGAAAAATGACCTTCTGAGGTGTTTAAAAGGGCTTGATCTGGATATCGTGGTTACGATTGGGGCGGGTGATATCGATACCCTCGTCCTCCCGATTAAGGACCTGTTGCTGAACCCCATTAGCTAATTATTAAGGTATGCATTTTTAATATTACTAAGATGTTACGTAAATTTGATTATTCATGGCGGTGGTTTAAGCGTAGTTTGTGGCTCATTCTTCCAATTACGGGCATTGGAATGGCTGAAAGTCATTTGGGACGACAAAGGTGTAAGAATCTGATTATTTCTATTGAGGCAGATTCGGGCGCACGTTTCCTAAATCAAACGGATATTCAGATGTTACTGACAGAAAATGGTGGAGATCCATTGATGGGTAGCAGGTTGGACGAAGTTTCATTGAATGATCTTGAAAATAGGGTTAACAGAAATAAGCTGATAAAAAAATGTCAGGTCTTTAGGGACCTAAAGGGCAACCTGGTGGTGGAGGTAGAGCAGGAAAAGCCGCTTGCCAGGTGGATAAACACATCGCGGGATGGAGAATGGCGGAATACGGACGGATACTATATCAGTGATGAGGGCGTTTTTTTTCCTTTGTCCGATAGTTATTCGGCCCGGTCGTTGCTGGTGACTGGTTCTTTTTTTAGTAAGGCAAAAAATTTGAAGAGCAAAAATGGAGAAGCGATCATGGAACTCATGCGGTTTCTGAACACGGATCCTTTCTGGAGGGCTCAAATTGTTGCTTTGGATGCGGATAATGAAGGCGAGGTACATGTCAGAACGGTTCTGGGAGACCAACTTGTAGAATTGGGGACAGCAGAAGATTATCAAAGGAAGTTGGATAAACTAAAACTGTTTTATAAAAAAGTTTTGGTTCAGGATTGGAGTAGGTATTCAAAGATTAGTGTAAAATTTCGAGATCAAATTGTTTGTGAATAGTAGTTCACTATATGTATGGCACACGATAGTATTGTAGTAGGGGTAGACATTGGTAGTACAAAAATCGCTGTTGTTGCGGCACAGGGAAGAGCGAACGACAGCCGTTTTGAGAACATCGAAATATTAGGATTCAGTGAAGTTCCGGTGCCCGAGGGGGCTGTCATAAATGGATCAGTTGAAAATATAAAACAGGTTGGTAAGGCTATCAGAGAAGCTCTGGCAGAGGCTTCAGTACGGTCTGATCTCGATATCGGGGTTGTGAACGTAAGTTTTAGCGGATCACATGTAAAGGTTTTGGCTCAGAGCGATGGTGTGATCCGGCCTTCTGCGTCAACAGGGGATGAGGTTACCCAGAGAGATGTAGATCAGCTGGTAGATGATATGTACAGGGCCAGGACCGAGACCAACTACGATGTACAGCATGTGCTCCCCATGGAGTTTGTGGTAGATAATGCCATGGGCGTTCGGGAGCCTGTGGGCCGCACGGGCATTAAGCTTGGGGGGCATTTTCTGATTGTTTCTGCAAATAATCAATCTATTCAGAGGACCAACAAGAGCCTGCTGGAAGCAGACCAAAATCTTAAATCAGACAAGCTGATTTATGCACCACTTGCAACCAGTCTTGCCGTACTGACCGAAGCTGAAAAACGCGCGGGCATTGCCATGATCGACATTGGTGATCACACCACAGATCTTATTATTTTCAAGGATGGTATTATCAGACATATGTCCACTTTCCCCATTGCCGGCCGGCACATCACCAACGACCTGTCGATTGGATGTGGGATACAAGTGGAAAATGCTATCCTGCTGAAAAAGGAATTTGGTGCAGCGCTGTCAGAAGAAATACCTTTGAATATCGAGATCTTGGTAAATTTCCTGGCAGGCAGGAAGCCCAAGCAGGTGCTAAAGAAAAATGTAGCGCTGATCATTGAGGAGAGGTTAAAGGAAATAGCTGCCATGGTGTATGCTGAAATTTCGCGACTTGGATTCGAGGAAAAACTCCTGGGCGGGATTGTGCTTACAGGAGGAAGTGCCAATATCCCTGATATAGAGAATCTTTTTGAAAACGTTACCAATATGTCGGTTCGTGTTGGCTTGCCGGACAGGCTTGCTCATACGGCGAAGGCCGATGCGGTCAGCAACACCTCTTTCACAACAGCCATAGGGTTGGCCTGGGCCGGGATCAGATCTATTGACCACCGGGTAAAATCAGTGTGCAGACCTAAAAATGGCCATGTGGTAGCAACGGTAAAAGAGCGTGAAGTGAAGCCCAACGACACAAGGGATTTGCCCAAAAAAGGAGGGAATTTCTGGGATTTTCTGAATAAGAAAGATGACGAAGGAGATGGAGGGGGTTACTGAAAAAAGACACTAATATCAGCACTACATGGATACTAATTTTTTTGAATCTCTAGAACAGGACTACATAGTGAACGAGATCGTGAAAGACCAACCAATCAGCCAGGGGGAGCCTGCTATTATTAAAGTGATTGGCGTAGGTGGCGGAGGAAGCAATGCCGTGAATTACATGTTTGAGAAAAAGATCAAAGATGTAGAATTCGCTGTTTGTAATACGGATCGTCAGGCGCTCGCTAAAAGTCCTGTTCCGGTAAAGATCCAGCTCGGAGCCTCGCTTAGCCAGGGGCTTGGTGCCGGTATGGATGTGGTAAAAGGAAAGGAAGCGGCCCTTGAGAACATAGAGGATATTAAGGCCTTACTTGGGGGGGCTACCCAAATGATCTTCATCACCGCCGGTATGGGAGGTGGAACGGGGACAGGAGCAGCACCGGTGATCGCCCAGTTGGCGAAAGAGATGGGCAAGCTTACTGTTTCCGTTGTTACGGCCCCTTATACCTGGGAGGGATTGGATAAAAAGGAACAAGCTCTTGAGGGTATTGAACTGCTAAAGAAATATAGCGACACAGTCCTGGTCGTTTTGAATGATAAGCTGGAGGAGCTGTTTGAGGACATGACTATGTCGCAGGCATTCGCAGAAGCGGATGGTATACTTTTGAATGCTGTAAAAAGTATTTCCGAAATTATCACAACGAACGGAAATATTAATACTGATTTTAAAGATGTTGAAAAAGTATTAAAATCTGCCGGCCAATCTGTAATGGGTACTTCTGAGGCCGTAGGTGCAGATCGTGCTAAAATTGCCATTCAGGAGGCACTGGACTCTCCCTTACTGAATGACAGGGATATCAAGGGAGCCAAAAGAATACTCGTTACCCTGGCAACCAGTACAGAGTTTGAGGCAACGATGAAGGAACAGCGCGAGATCTGGCGTTTTGTGTTATCACAGGTTGGTGGTGAGGCCCGTATGTTCAAGCTGGGCACTATTACTGATGAGTCTCTGGGTAATAAGCTTCGGGTAACCATTGTAGCGGCAGGCTTCGACAGTATGGAGTCTCCCTTGCCAGGTACAGAATTGAACAAAAAATTGATTGCTGATAAGCAATCATCGCAGCTAACGGACCTTACAGATCCGGCCCTTACGGGGGAAGAAGTTGTTGAAGAAAATGAGGTTGTACTAACGGCGGAATTAGAGGAAAGTACAGCTACGGGAACCATTAGTATAGACGCCATACCCGAAGTGGAGCCCGTCGAGTTGTTGCAGGCAAACATTGTTAATATTGATCATGAAATTGACCATAATTTTATGAAAGAGGAAGATCATAGATTGGTCAACCTGATTAACGCGTTCAAGGATGGTTTGGTTAAATATTCCGACCTGGAGGGCCCTGCTTATCGCAGAAGTCGTCTGGAATTGTGGAAAAAGCCGCCAATACCCTCTTCGGAAATGGAGCAGCACTGGCTAAAATAATATCTGGGGAGCTTTTAGCTCCCCTATTTTATGATGCGCCTAAAAATTAATCATCTTCTGGGCCTGTATTTCAAGCAACTCTTTATAGAGCGTGTTTGAAATGATTCCCTTATCGAAATAGGATTTGATTTCAGCCAACTTTACGCGTAAGGACAGCGTATCCATGCCCAAATAGCTAAATACATCGTTGAGGTGGCTCAGAGCCAGAGCAGCCCCCTGCTTATTGGAAGATATTCCCACCAGTGCTGCTTTTTTATTGGAAAAGCTATTGGGGTAGGGCAATCCATCTATAAAGGCTTTGAGTACTCCAGGATAAGAACCATTATATTCGGGGACAATAAAAACAAATTTTTCAGCTTTTTCGAGGAGCTCCTTGAGGGAGTTGAAGGCCTCATTTTTGCCCGCGTTGTGGTACAATGCCGAAACTGTAAAGTCGTGAGGTAACTGCACCAAATCCAGAATGACGCTCGAAACATCCATCTGCTCTAACAGATTTTGGTAGTATTCAGCAATTTGGCCCGACATAGAATTAGGTCTGTTGGTGCCGACAATAATAACGATTGGAGAATTGGGAGTCATATTTTTTGAGCCTGCCTGAACCCGGTTTTATAAATGAAAAGTCAGAACATGCTCTGTTAACAAATTTTACCAGCTTTTGTTCTGCATGGGTCACCGCTTATTGATGCCGGACAGCCAATAAAATAGCAATAGTCGTGTTCCCTTCGGCTATACCCAACTATTATTAGTATATTTGGCCCCAATATTCATAATAAAATTATTATAACTTCCTGTTTTACAGAGATTTGTTAAATATATTAACCCACTAAAATATATGTCCTGGTTTATTCGGAAAGAAAAAGGTATCAATACGCCCACCGAGATGAAACGCGAAGCACCGGATGGGTTATGGTATCAGTGCGTCAATTGTAAGAAAATTACTCCTACTCGTGAACATAAACTGAATGCTTACACATGCCCGCATTGCAATTACCATGAAAAGGTGGGATCTGATATTTATTTTGAATTGCTTTTTGATCAGAACAAATTCACAGAGCTTGATGAGAATCTAACTTCTGGTGATCCGCTCAATTTTGTGGATACCAAGGCTTATCCCGACCGCATCAGGGCTACAATGAACAAAACAGGCCTTAAAGATGCTGTAAGAACGGGTCATGGTAAGATGAATGATATGCATATTGTAATTGCCTGCATGGATTTTAATTTTATTGGCGGCTCCATGGGATCTGTGGTGGGAGAGAAAATTGCCAGGGCCATAAACTATTCCATTAAGCACAAGTATCCATTTTTGATGATATCCAAATCGGGCGGAGCCCGTATGATGGAAGCCGGATTTTCATTAATGCAGATGGCAAAAACCTCGGCCCGGCTGGCGCTTCTGTCCGAAGCCAAAATTCCATACATTTCTTTGCTTACCGACCCTACCACGGGTGGCGTCACGGCGTCATATGCCATGTTAGGAGACTTCAATATTTCGGAGCCCGAGGCATTAATCGGTTTTGCCGGCCCAAGGGTCATTCGCGAAACGATCGGGAAGGATCTTCCAAAAGGTTTTCAGAGTGCTGAATTTGTTTTGGAACATGGATTTCTGGACTTCATCGTTGATCGCAAAGATTTGAAAGATAAACTGACCAGCCTGCTCACCATGCTTCGGTAGAAAGTCTGAAATATTCTTAACAATTCTCCTGCTGGATTTTGTGGTGACCGGGGTGTCTTTCCTTTGTAGTAATTCGCTAGCAGACAGCAGGAGTGGAGGTTATGGTGGTCGTTATTATTACAATCTTTTGAAAAAGATAGAATGTCAGAGAAAATAGTAAAAAAAGTAGACATTAAGAACAGGCGTGCTTCCTTCGAATATTTCTTTTTGGATGAATATACAGCGGGTCTTTCGTTGACAGGAACAGAAATAAAATCGATACGCCAGGGTAAAGTGAATTTTCAGGATGCCTATTGCCTCTTTATGGATGGAGAGCTTTACATCCGGAGCCTGCATATTTCTCCTTACACTGAGGGCACCCATTACAACCATGACCCTATGCGCGACAGGAAATTGCTGCTCACAAAAAGGGAAATGAGAAAACTCAGCGAAAATTTAAAAGATCAGGGGCTTACTATCGTGCCTGTTCGGCTGTTCACAAGCGAACGGGGCTTTGCTAAATTGAATATCGCTCTTGCCAAAGGAAAGAAATTGTACGACAAGCGTGATTCTATTAAAGAGAAAGATCTCAAACGCGAAACAGATCGCGCGAATTACTGAGGAGCGATGAATACGAGCTCCATGGAGGCTTGCTACTTTTGAAAAGGGATATTTGTTCTTCAAAAGCAGTCATTTTTAATAATTTATGAATTTGAACGAGCTTTATTTTAGGTAAAATTCCTATATTGTCGGAACTAATACCTTGAAAGCTTATGGGTAAAGTACTTGTTCTGAATCAGGATTACAGTGCATTAAGTGTCTGCACCATTCCTAAGGCATTTTTATTAGTTTATATGAATAAGGCCGAAATGCTGGCCGAATCTCCTGAGCATTTTCTGCGGACTGTAAGTGAACAATTTCCAGCTCCTATTGTGATCCGTCTCAATCATTACATTAATCTTCCTTACCGTGGCGTAGTAATGACCCGCCATAATATTTTCAAAAGAGACGGTAACCGTTGCCAGTACTGCGGCACACATGATCATCTCACTTTGGACCATGTTATTCCAAAATCCCGAGGTGGAAAAACGACCTGGGATAATCTGACAACAGCCTGTAAGCGTTGTAACTCCAGAAAGGGAGATCACACCCCGGAGGAAGTTTCAATGCCTTTGCGACAACGACCGTTCCGGCCTTCATTTCTGATGTTCATTCGTGATTTTTCTGGTTTGGCTGACTCCGAATGGTTGCCTTACCTGGGATCTAAGGAGAGAATTCCAAGTATCCGTTGAGCAGGTGGTTTAAAAAGGTATGGTTTTTATATTATTTTCCCTTTATTCCTGACAATTTCAATGGGCTTGTTCAAGGCGACAACTTTCAGGCAGATTGGTGTTGCCTTTTTTTTGTTGCTCCACCTCTGGAAATAATACGAAAAAGACGTACCTTTGCGCTCTGTTTTTTAAAAATATTGTTTCTCACTAATTTTCAGTCGATTAGCTCGATGACTGATGTATTACAAGGGCGCTGATACGGATTTATGTCTAATGTAAAGCAAATTCAAGAACTTCCCGAGTTTGATTGGGACAAAGCAGCTGACAAAGGTTTCGGAACGGGGTATTCTGCCGCAGACCGCAATCGTTTTGAGCAAATGTACGATACCACTGTTTCTCCTGTTCAGGAAAAGGAAGTGGTTAAGGGTGTAGTAGTAGGTATTACTGATCGTGAGGTGATTCTAAACATTGGCTTTAAGTCCGATGGGATTGTTTCATCAAATGAATTCCGCGATCTGCCAGGATTGAAGATAGGAGACGAAGTAGAGGTGTATGTGGAAAACCAGGAAGACCAGCATGGTCAGCTTGTGCTTTCACGTAAAAAAGCGAAAGTGATTACTGCCTGGGATAATATCCAGAAATCGTTTGATGAAGACGTGGTTATTGATGCCAACGTGAAGAGGAGAACGAAAGGTGGTCTTATTGTTGATATATTTGGTATCGAAGCTTTCTTGCCGGGTTCACAGATTGACGTGAAACCAATCCGCGATTTCGACATTTTTGTTGGAAAGCGTATGGAAGTGAAGGTTGTGAAGATTAACTACGCAAACGATAACGTTGTAGTTTCGCATAAGATTTTAATTGAAAAAGACCTAGAAGCACAACGTCAGCAAATCCTGAATAACCTTGAAAAGGGTCAGGTTCTTGAAGGTGTGATCAAAAACATGACCAACTTCGGTGTGTTCATTGACCTTGGTGGTGTAGATGGTCTGTTGCATATTACAGATATTTCATGGGGTCGTATCAACCACCCATCTGACCTGCTTGCCTTGGATCAGAAATTGAACGTGGTTGTTCTTGATTTTGATGAAGAGAAAAAACGTATCTCTCTTGGCTTGAAACAACTTCAGTCTCACCCATGGGATTCTCTTGCAGAGGAAATCCAGGTTGGATCGAAAGTTACAGGACGGATTGTTAATGTTGCTGATTATGGCGCATTCCTTGAAATCAAGCCGGGTGTTGAAGGTTTGATCCACGTTTCGGAAATGTCATGGTCGCAGCACCTGCGTAACCCACAAGAGTTTATGAACGTAAATGACGAGATCAGTGCGGTGGTATTGACTCTTGATCGTCAGGAACGTAAAATGTCTCTTGGTATTAAGCAGTTGACGGAAGATCCATGGACTCAAACCATCCTCAAGGATAAGTATGCGATCGGAACTCGTCATAAAGGCGTAGTTCGTAACCTGACCAATTTCGGCTTGTTTATCGAATTGGAAGAAGGAATCGATGGTCTTGTTCACGTGTCTGACTTATCATGGACTAAAAAGATCAAACATCCTTCGGATTTTGTGAAAGTAAATGATGAGCTGGAAGTTGTAGTACTTGAGCTGGATGCTGAAAATCGTCGCCTTGCTTTGGGTCATAAGCAGCTTGAAGAAAACCCGTGGGATACTTTTGAAACCATCTTCGCGGTAGGTTCTGTACACAGATCGACTATCGTTGGAAAAGGAGACAAATTTGCTACTTTGGAATTGCCTTATGGAATTGAAGGTATTGCAGCAGTTAAAAACCTTGCAAAGGAAGATGCTACGTTTGCCGAAGTGGGCGAAAGTCTTGATTTCACCGTGCTTGAATTTTTGAAGGATGAGAAAAAGATTGTTCTTACGCATTCAAAAGTGAAGCCAGCGGCTCAGGTTGCCGATGAGAAGAAGGAGGAAAGAGCTCCTAAGGCATCTGCTTCTAAACCAGCTGCTTCTGCCAACGAAAATTCTACGAAGGAAGGTGAAAAATCTACCTTTGGTGATCTTAGTGTTCTGTCTGCTTTGAAAGAACAGTTTGAAGAAAGTGAAAAAAAGGAAAAAAAGTAGTTAGGATTGAGGAGTAGAATAAAAATTTAATACTTTTGCACCGGGTTAGCGGTAAATAAGCAATTACAACTAACCCGGTACATGGTTCCGTGGCCGAGCGGCTAGGCAGAGGTCTGCAAAACCTCGTACAGCGGTTCGAATCCGCTCGGAACCTCCAAATGCAGGACACGTCTACCCTTAAGGGTGGCCGATGAACGTCTTAAAAATTACCATTTAGGGAGAGGTCGGACAGGTTTCTTTTTAAATGGTATTTTTTTGCTAAAACCTTGTAATACAATAAGTAATGTCTGTTTTGCATCCTTCGATAACAGGGATAAATTAGAAAAATTATAAATAAGAAGCGCTACCAAAATAACGCCCAAATACTTTTGTGGATAAAAAATCGTACACTAGTTTTGTCTGTTGAAGAATAATGAAAAGTTGATTATGAATATACCATTCCAAAAAGTCTACAAGTTTTGTTCCTTCCTTCCCAGCTCAAAAACACTCCTTGCTTTTGCCCTAACGCTCTTGTTAAGTTTACCCGGTTTGGTACACGCGCAAGATAGTACAGCAGCAGCGCCGGCAGCGGGTGGGGGGGATGTTGCAAAGGGAGAATCAATATTTAAAGGCAGTTGTGCACAATGCCATGCGGTAACCGATGAAGTGATCGTGGGGCCGGGACTAAAGGGTGCAACCACAAGAAATAATATGGCATGGCTGACCAAATGGGTTCGCAATTCTCAGGCCATGATTGCGGCAGGTGACCCTTACGGAGTAGCCTTGTACAATAAGTTCAACAAAGCTCAGATGACAAGTTTCCCCAACTTGTCGGAGGAAGACATTAAAGGAATATTTGCTTACGTAGACCAGGCGGCTACAGCCGTAGCGGCGCCTGCTGCTGGTGCGGCACCTGTTGCGTCTGCCGGAAGTCAAGAGAGTGGGCCGTCAGATCTTTTCATGATCGTATTGGTGGCATTGGTGGTGGTTATGCTTTTGGTATTGGGTGTACTGGTAGTAATTGTATCGCTATTATCTAAGGCGGTTACAGGCCAGGTTGCCGACGACAACAAGGGTGACTTCATGACTCGTCTCGGGAATTCATTCAAGAATATCGCGGGTGACCCTGCAATTCGTTCCGCTGTAATGTGGGTGTTTGTGTTAATGGTTCTTAAAGCGACAATTGATGGTGCGTATAGTGTAGGTGTTCAGCAAGGGTATGCGCCGAAGCAACCGATTACTTTTTCCCATAAGCTTCATGCAGGAGAGTATAAGATAGACTGCAACTATTGCCATACTGGTGTGAACCGAGGAAAATCAGCACACATTCCTTCGGCAAACATTTGTATGAATTGCCACGGTGTAATCAAAAAGGAATCTCCTGAAATTCAGAAAATATATACCTCTATTGAGAATAACCAGCCAATAGAGTGGGTTAGAGTCCACAATTTACCGGATTTGGCGTATTTTAATCATGCTCAGCACGTGAATGTAGCAGGTTTGGAATGTGAGAATTGTCATGGGGATGTTGCAAAAATGGAAGTTATACAGCAGCGGTCCTCCCTTACCATGGGTTGGTGTATCGACTGCCACCGGAAAACTGACGTAAACACGAAGGGAAATCAGTACTATGACAAATTGGTTCAGCTTCACGGGTCAGAAAGTAAAGAGGCATTAAAAGTCGCAGACATCGGTGGTTTGGAATGTTCAAAATGCCACTACTAATCACAAGAAATTAATACAGGAATACAACTCATTTGTATTTAATAGGTTTTATGGAAAATACTAATAAGAGATACTGGCGGGGACTGGAAGAGCTACGTAACGACGAAAAGTTTGTTAAGGATGCAAGTACGGAATTCGCTGGATCGGCACCTTCTGAAACACAATATGAAAGTCTGGTGGATGGGGTAGGTACCCACCGTCGTGATTTCCTTAAGGTTTTAGGGTTTGGAATGGCAGCGGTTTCATTAGCTGCCTGTGAAGCACCTGTGAAGAAAGCCATTCCTTACGTAAATAAACCTGAGGGAGAGTTTCCAACAATTGCCAACTGGTACGCCTCAACTTATTCAGAAGGTGGCGATTATGCAAGTATTCTGGTTAAGACGCGAGAAGGAAGGCCAATAAAAATAGAGGGAAATTCCTTGTCCAAAGCATCTTCCGGAGTAAGTGCTAGAGTACATGCGTCTCTATTAGGGCTATATGACATTGAAAAATTAAAAGGTCCTAAAAAGGGAGACGACACAAAGGTTAGCTGGGAGGCCGTTGATAAAGAAATTCAGGATCAGCTTACGCAAATAGCGGCTAAGGGTGGTGCGATACGCATTGTTTCGCCAACCATATTAAGCCCTTCTACTAAATCTGTAATCGCGGATTTTACAACGAAATTCCCGACTACAAAACACATCGTTTACGATGCCAATTCATCTGCAGCCCTTGTAAAAGCCAATGAGCTTTCTTTTGGGAAAGCAGTACTTCCAGCTTACGATTTTAGTAAAGCTAAATTGGTAGTAGGCATTGATTCCGATTTCCTGGGAACCTGGATAGCTCCAGAGTTGTATGCATCACAATTCGCACAAACTCGTTCGGTAAGCAGTTCCAAGGATGGTAAAAAGGATATGTCACGTCATTATCAGTTTGAGTCGGTTTTGTCTCTCACTGGTTCTAATGCTGATTATCGTACCGCTGTTAAGCCGTCACAGTTAGGTTTGGTTGTTACAGCATTGTATAACAAAGTAGCCGCTAAACTGGGTGGTAAAGCAGTGACCGCACCATCTGTTGAGATTGCGAACCTGGATAAAGCTGCTACAGAACTTGTGGCCGCCAAAGGACAAGCCTTGGTGGTTTGTGGCATCAATGATCCTTCTGTTCAGGTTATCGTGAATGCACTGAATAGCCTTCTGGGAAGTTACGGTTCTACGATTGACCTGGACAACCCTGTTTATTTCCGTCAGGGAAATGATGTGTCTATGAACGAGTTCGTGGACGAAGTTAAGGGCGGAAAAGTGGATGCTGTGATTGTTTATGGGGCTAATCCGGTATATGATCATCCTCGTGGTTCTGAACTCGCTGCCGCGTTTCCAAAGGTAGGCTTAAGTGTTTCGTTTAACGATCGTGCGGATGAGACTTCTTCTTTACTAAAATACATTTGCCCGGCACCGCATTATCTGGAGTCATGGAATGATGCAGAGCCGAAAGCAGGTTTTTATAGCCTTACTCAGCCAACAATTGGTTTGATATTCGCTACCAGGCAGGCACAAAGCAGTCTTTTAAAATGGGCTGGACAATCGGCAGATTTTCATGAGTATGTAAAGTCTTACTGGAGAAAAAATGTCTATACCCAAGGCGGTTCAGGCGACTTTGAAAAATTCTGGATCAAGTCATTACATGATGGTGTATTTGCATCCAACCGTAATGTTACTGCTTCTGCGCCAGGGTTTACCGGAAATATTGATATGGCCGCATCTGCGGTTGCGAAAAAATACAAAGCGACTTCCACTGGAATTGAACTAGCTATTTTTGAGAATATAGGTATTGGAAATGGTGCACTTGCCAATAATCCATGGCTGCAGGAGTTTCCTGAACCTATTACAAAAGCTTGCTGGGATAACCACGCGGGACTTTCTCAAAAGACTGCCAAGGAATTGGGGGTTGTTCAGGGGGATGTTGTTAAGGTCGACTTAAAAGGAAAATCTGTTGAGTTACCAGTGATTGTTCAGCCTGGGCTTGCGCACAATACGGTGGCTGTTGTCATTGGTTATGGTAGAGAAAAGGCCGGCAAATCGGCTAACGGTGTTGGTAAGAACGTCTATCCACTTGCTACTTTCTCTGAAGGGTTTTTATCCTTTGCCCCAGGTGAAGTTACGGTTTCCAAAACTGGAGATTTTCGTGAAATAGCGCAGACCCAGACTCATAATACGGTTATGAATCGTAAGTCTGTTCTTCAGGAGACGGTTTTGTCCCATTTTCAAAAGGATCCGCTTGCTGGTCGTTTTATTCCCAAAATTCCTACATCTGAAGGTACAGTTGATGCAACAGACCTTTCTCTCTGGAATGGACACAAATACAAAAACCACTCGTGGGGTCTGGTAATAGACCTGAACACTTGTTTTGGATGTGGATCCTGTGTGATCAGTTGCCAGTCCGAAAACAATATTCCTGTTGTAGGCCGTCAGGAGATCATCAATAGTCGTGAGATGCATTGGATACGTATCGACAGGTACTATAGCAGCGATGCCGATGTTGAGGATTTGAGAGGATTGGAAATAGCTTCGGAAAATCCGGAGGTGACTTTCCAGCCTATGATGTGCCAACATTGCAACAATGCACCATGCGAGACGGTATGTCCCGTATTGGCAACAACCCATAGTTCTGAAGGCTTGAACCAGATGGCTTATAACCGCTGTGTGGGTACCAGATATTGTGCAAACAACTGCCCTTATAAAGTACGTCGTTTTAACTGGTTCAAATATTTCGATAACGATAATTTCGACTACAACTTCAACAATGATCTTGGGAAAATGGTCATCAACCCAGAGGTGACTGTACGGTCCAGAGGGGTGATTGAAAAATGCTCTATGTGTGTCCATTTGATTCAGGAAGCCAAGTTGAATGCGAAAAAGGAAAGAAAACGTGTTGCGGATGGCGATGTAAATGTTGTGTGTGCTTCTTCATGCCCAACCAACGCAATTACTTTTGGTGATATGAATGATCCTGAAAGTAAAATATCGAAGCTTCTATCGGTAGAGCAAAATGGTCGTGCGTTTCATATGCTTGAAGAAATCAACGTGCGTCCGCAGGTTTCCTATCTTACCAAGATCAGAAATAAAGATGCTGCGGCTAAAACGGAGGCACCAAAGCACGAAAAGGAACACGCCTGATTCTTTTGAATTGTATTTATTTGAAGATTAAATCATTATAAATTAAAGTAGTATGCATGTTACTTCACCCGTGAGAAACCCCCTGATTCAAGGTGGGAAAACGTACGCAGACGTAACGGAAGATATATGCCGTCATGTGGAGGGTAAACCAACCAAGGAGTGGAAAATTGCTTTTGGTATTTCTCTGATCGTATTGGCTTATGGATCCGTTTGTCTTGCATGGACCTGGTGGGAAGGTCTTGGCGTGTGGGGACTTAATAAAACTGTTGGTTGGGCATGGGATATCACCAATTTTGTGTGGTGGGTTGGTATCGGTCACGCAGGTACCCTTATTTCAGCCATTCTTTTGCTTTTCCGTCAAAAGTGGAGAACATCCATCAACCGTGCCGCAGAAGCGATGACTATTTTCGCTGTAATTTGTGCCGCTTCTTTTATCCTGATGCACATGGGTCGTCCATGGATGGCGTATTGGGCTTTACCACTTCCCAACGTATTTGGTTCACTTTGGGTTAACTTTAACTCACCGCTTGTTTGGGACGTTTTTGCTATTAGTACTTACTTCTCAGTTTCACTTGTTTTCTGGTATATTGGTCTTATTCCTGACCTTGCCACGATCCGTGACCGTGCTACAAGCAAGGTATCCCGCTTCATGTACGGAACATTTGCCATGGGATGGGACGGCTCAGCAAAAACATGGTCACGCTATGAGTACATAAGCTTAATTCTTGCCGGATTATCTACCCCTCTGGTACTTTCAGTTCATACGATTGTAAGTATGGACTTTGCAACGTCGGTTATTCCAGGATGGCATACAACCATTTTCCCTCCGTACTTCGTTGCAGGAGCGATTTTCTCAGGGTTTGCAATGGTGCAAAATTTGATGCTCATCACACGGGTCGTTTACAGACTGGAAGATTATATTACCCTGGAACACATTGAAACCATGAACAAGGTAATTACCTTGACAGGTTCAGTTGTGGGTGTAGCCTATATTACTGAGTTCTTTATTGCTTGGTATTCGGGTGTAGAGTACGAGTACTACGCGTTCTTTAATCGGATGACTGGTCCATATTGGTGGGCATATTGGGCCATGATGACTTGTAATGTAATATCTCCGCAGCTATTCTGGTCTCGAAAGTTACGTCGCAGTATCACATTTACTTTCTTCATTTCGGTTGTGGTAAATATTGGTATGTGGTTTGAGCGTTTCGTTATTATTGTTACCTCACTTCATAGAGATTATATTCCTTCCAGCTGGGCAATGTTCTCTCCAACGATGTATGATATTGGTGACTACATATTCTCCTTTGGATTGTTCTTCACGCTTTTCCTTCTTTTCTCCAAGTACTTGCCTGTTATAAACATGGCTGAGGTTAAGGCGGTAATTAGATCGACATCTGCAAACTTGCCTAAGAAGATCAGTGGTGTTGCAAAAGTTCGTCAGGAGGCGCCGATGTATAATAAGGATATAGAATAAATATTAGATACGACGACTTTTGGGCATAATAGTGCTCTTAAAACAAGAAAAAGTATGGCAGAATTAACAGGGAAGTATTTAGTTGGCGTTTATGACGATGACGATACCGTATTACATGCGGTTCCCAAACTTCGAAAAGCGGGTGTGAAAATCCAGGAGGTTTACTCTCCGTTCCCAATTCATGGTCTTGATGATGCCCTGGGCCACCCAAGAACGCGAATCGGTATTGCGGCATTTATGTTTGGAGTTACTGGCTGTATTTGTGCATTGACACTGATGATCTGGACCATGGGTATTGACTGGCCTATGATTGTGGGAGGGAAAGATCCTGTTTCCATTCCCAACTACATTCCGATTACCTTTGAGCTTACCGTATTATTCACAGCCTTCGGGATGGTAATAACCTTTTTCATATCCAATGGATTAGGGCCTGCCACGCATTTTCACCCAAGATTTGACCCTCGCTCGACTGACAACAAGTTTGTTATGGCTATCAATATGGGTAAAAATTCTATGAGCGAGGAAGAAATATCGCGGGCACTTAGAGATAGTGGTGCAGAGGAAGTTAACATCAAGCAGTTTTAATTTGTTTGAAATGAAATTGAAAAATTTATATAAGTATTCGAGTGCCTTTGCTTTTGTAGCGCTTATAGCAATAGGATGTCAGCGTGATCCCAATAATCCAGGGAAAGAGTATGCGCCCAATATGTATTTGCCTGTGGGCTATGAGCCATACAGACAAGAAAAGCCCAACCCGATAAATCCCATGGGTTTAACGATGCGTTTGCCTGTGGAAGGAACGGTTGCAAGGCGTAACTATAATACATCCTTCGGCACGGGTGATTCTGCCAGTGTGGATTTGATGATATACAATATTCCGGCAGATAGCATTTCTATTTCGGCAAGAGTACTCAAGAACCCTGTTCCTTTGAGTGAAAAAACATTGGCTGAGGGAAAAGTTATGTACGAAAGATATTGCCAACATTGCCATGGTGCAGGTGGTGCCGGTGATGGTAAAGTGGGTGCCATGTATAAAGGGGTACCGAATTATGCCAGTGATGCTTATAAAACCATGAACGAAGGTCACATTTTTCACGTGATCACCCATGGGAAGGCGCGTATGTGGCCACATGGTTCGCAGATCAATCCGGAAGAGCGGTGGAAGATTGTACATTATGTGCAGAAACTGCAGAAGGGGGCTTAACTAATTAGATAACGAAGTAATACTATAATAATAATGGCATCAGCACATTCGATTCCTTCTATTGAAGAACGGTTTGAATTTACATCGGGGGCTAAGAGAAACTTGATTATTGGAGGTGCCATTGGTGTAGCTCTGGTTCTGGGTGGAGCTTATTTGGCAGCCAATGGCGGGCATGACGTAGTTGCGCATGGAAGTGAGCATGCTGCATCTGCGATCGGGCACCCTACACCAGAAAATGCAACTAAAGCACATCAGGAAGTGGCTGCTGCGGGGCATCATGCTGCTACCTGGTTGACTCGCGTCTGGGCAAATCTCTGGGTTAACGCTGTTTATTTTACAGGTATTTCGGTGGTTGGGATGTTTTTCATTTCCTATAACTACCTGGCACAGGCTGGCTGGTCTGTTGTTTTCAAGAGAATTCCCGAAGCAATGCCTGCATTCCTGCCATTTACAGGTATAATCATGCTAATTACCTTTTTCCTCGGTGGACATGACCTTTTTCATTGGACACATGAGGGTTTGTATGAAGTGGGAGGGCCAGAATATGATCCGATCATTGCAGGCAAAAGAGGATTTTTGAATACGCCTTTCTTTGTCATTCGCCTGGTCCTTTACTTTGTCTTGTGGTATGGCATGTGGAGAGTTATCAGAAAGTTATCTCTTCAGGAGGATGAAATAGGAGGTACAGAATTCTATGACAAATGCGTAAGACTTGGAACAGCGTTTCTGGTTGTATTTGGTGTTACTTCTTCCACTTCCGCCTGGGATTTTGTGATGTCTATTGACACGCACTGGTTCAGCACCATGTTTGGCTGGTACACACTGGCTAGCTGGCACGTTGCCGGCCTTGCAGTGATTACCCTCACTGTTGTAATGCTCAGAGAAAGAGGATATCTAAAGGCTGTGAATTCCAGTCACTTACGTGATTTGGGTAAATTCGTATTTGCTTTCAGTATATTCTGGACTTACGTATGGTTTGCGCAGTTTTTGCTTATTTATTATGCCAACATGCCGGAGGAAATTATTTACTATCTGGAAAGATTCAGAGGACATGGAGAATTCTATAAAGCTCCGTTTTTCATTACTTTATTCCTGAATTTCTTCTTTCCGTTTTTAGTGCTTATGACCCGGGATGCGAAGTTTACGCACTCGATTTTGAAAGTGGCTTGCTGGAGTGTCATTATCGGACATTATATGGATTTTTACACCAATATCATGCCCGGTACTGTAGGTGGTTCAGCTGGATTTGGACCTTTGGAGTGGGGATTTTTTCTGATATTTATATGTGCTTTCACCTGGACAGTGGCTAGTCAGTTGGAGAAGGCTAATTTGATTCCGAGACATCACCCGATGCTTGAAGAGTCATTGCACCACGATATCGCCTAAATTTAGCATAACCTGTTTATTATTATGTATTATATTATCGCCTTAGTTGCATTAGTTTTTGTGGTTCTCACGGTAGTTGTTGTGAGCAGGCTGCAGGATGTGCTTAAAAGAGTAAAGAAGCCGGAAGCAGAAGATGAGGTTCCTTCAGGAAACCGGATTAATGGTATCCTGTTCCTTGTGATTCTGGTTTTCGGAACCATTGCTATTACCTGGTCCTATCTGGATTCTACTCAGTACTATTTACCCGAGGCTTCTTCGGTACACGGAAGAAGGACAGATGATTTGTTCTGGTTTTCAATGGGTATTTTAACCATCCCTTTCATATTTGTCAATTTCCTGATCTTCTTCTTTGCCTGGAAATATCAATATAAGAAGGGTAATAAGGCAGCATTTTATCCCGACAATCATAAGCTGGAGTTGATCTGGACGATTGTACCGGCTATCGTGATGGCCTTGCTGGTGTTTACAGGATGGAAAGCATGGTCGGATATAACGTCAGAGGCACCACGTGATTCCGAGGTTATTGAAATAACCGGGAAGCAGTTTAACTGGATCGCACGGTATGGTGGAGTAAGCGATAATAAGTTGGGTAATTACAATTACAAGCTTATTGATGCACAGAATGAAGTGGGTATAGACTTATCTGACGAAAATTCGTTTGATGACTTTACCAACCCTAGTGAGCTTCACATACCGGCTAATCGTCCTGTGTTGTTGAAGATTCGTGCGAGGGATGTATTGCATAGCGTGTTTATCCCACACATGCGCGTAAAAATGGATGCAGTTCCCGGTATGCCAACGAAATTCTGGTTTGTTGCGGATAAGACAACTGCAGAGATGCGTGCTGAGACAGGCAATCCGAAATTTGATTATGAGATTGCTTGTACTGAGGTTTGCGGACAGGGACATTTTTCTATGAAAATGCGTTTGGTGGTTGAGGATGAGGCCTCCTATAAAAAGTGGTGCGCTGAGCAGACTACTTTTTTACAAACGTACCCGGAATACCTGGCTAAGGTGCCCGATAATTTGAAGGCCAAGGCAATGAAGAATTTACCTGCAGATGTTACAGCACCAGCTGATAGTTCAAAAACTGCAACTGTGGGTGGATCGGTAGGAACAAGCAGCTCACTGCGCTAATTAGTAAATTTAAAGACAAAATAGTCATATGTCAGCTATTGAAGGAATGGAGTTAGCTCATGTAGAGGAACATGAGCACGTTGAACAAAATTTTTGGCAGAAGTATATCTTCTGCGAGGACCACAAGGTGATAGCAAAGCAGTACCTTATAACAGGTATTATTTGGGCTGTGATCGGAATTTCCATGTCTGTGGTTTTTCGTATTCAGCTTGGGTTTCCGGATGCAAATCTTTCCTGGCTTAAACCTGTGCTTGGGCAATGGATCAGTGAATCGGGTAAGCTGGATACAGGATTCTATCTGGCTTTAGTAACAATGCACGGTACCATTATGGTATTCTTTGTACTTACGGCCGGGTTGAGTGGAACATTCAGTAACTTTTTAATACCCTTACAGATCGGCGCCAGGGATATGGCTTCGGGATTTATGAACATGCTTTCGTACTGGTTTTTCTTTGTTGCCAGTATTATCATGTTTGCTTCGCTATTTCTGCAGGCGGGACCTGCGGCGGGTGGTTGGGTAATCTATCCGCCCCTGAGTGCATTACCCCAGGCGCATCCTGGCTCAGGAATGGGTATGACGTTATGGCTGGCTAGTATGGCGTTGTTTATTGTTTCTCAGCTTTTAGGTGGGATCAATTACATTACCACCGTGATTAACCTGCGTACGAGGGGTATGACCTTCGATCGTCTACCGCTTACAATCTGGGCGTTTTTAATTACTGCTGTATTGGGATTGATATCTTTCCCGGTTCTGTTTTCGTCAGTATTGCTGTTGATATTCGACCGTCATTTTGGTACAAGTTTTTATCTGTCAGATATTTATATTAATGGAGAGGCACTTCCTAATGTTGGTGGAAGCCCGATTTTGTTTCAACATTTATTTTGGTTCCTGGGGCACCCAGAGGTGTATATCGTTTTGTTACCTGGTTTGGGAATTACTTCCGAGGTCATTGCGACAAACGCACGCAAGCCTATCTTTGGTTACAGAGCGATGATCGCATCAATGTTGGGTATCGCTTTCCTTGCGTTCATTGTATGGGCACACCATATGTTCGTAACGGGAATGAATCCT
This sequence comes from Dyadobacter sp. 32, assembly GCF_902506755.1. Lineage (GTDB taxonomy): Bacteria > Bacteroidota > Bacteroidia > Cytophagales > Spirosomataceae > Dyadobacter. Next base: position 5,144,107 of record NZ_LR735258.1, read on the forward strand.
TTCCTGGGATCGGTCTTTATGTTCCTGACATTAATTATTGCGGTGCCATCTGCTGTGAAAGGTTTTAACTACATCACTACGCTCTGGAAGGGAAACATTGTGTTTACCCCCGGTATGCTGTTTTCGATTGGTCTGGTTTCGCTTTTTGTTTCTGGAGGGTTAACGGGTATTATACTCGGAAATAGTGCATTGGATATTCAGCTGCATGATACCTATTTTGTAGTCGCTCACTTTCACCTTGTAATGGGTGCGGCTTCTGCCTTTGGTCTTTTCGCAGGGGTTTATCACTGGTTTCCCAAGATGTTTGGTCGTATGATGAATAATACTTTGGGGCAGATACATTTCTGGTTTAGTTTCATTGGTATTTATCTGGTGTTTATTCCGATGCATTATGTAGGGATAGCCGGTTTCCCGCGTCGTTATTACTCGTTCACGAGCTACGATTTTACGAATAAGTTTGGAGATATGAATATGTTCATATCCATAGCGGCTATTTTTTCCTTCATTGCTCAGTTTATATTCCTCTGGAACTTCTTTTATAGCATTTTTAAAGGCAAGAAAGCGCCTCAAAACCCATGGAGGTCGAATACGCTTGAATGGACTACACCTAGGCTTCCCGGACATGGCAACTGGCCAGGTGAAATTCCACCGGTGTATCGTTGGTCATACGATTATAGCAAGCCAGGTGCAAAGGAAGACTTTATTCCACAAAATGTTCCCTACTCGCAGACTTTGGAATCCAATTTTCCACACGAGAATGAATTGATTTCCATGGAGAAAGAAATTGAGAAGCAGAATTTTAATGACCAATTTAGCTCAGGGCATTAATTTGAAAGCTCATCGGAGATTCCGGCGAGTAACGCTTAATACTGTTATATCCCTATACTTCCTGATTGTGGCCGGTGGTGTGGTGAGAAGTACAGGTGCTGGGATGGGATGCCCGGATTGGCCTAAATGTTTTGGTAGCTGGATACCTCCTACGGAGGTCTCTCAGCTACCATTAAATTATAAGGAAATTTATGGTGCCAAGCTGAAAGGGGAAATCGAATTCAATCCGGTTAAAACTTGGATTGAATATGTGAACAGGCTTTTGGGAGCATTTACAGGGTTAATGATTTTTTCTACGCTATTAGCCTCAATTCCTTTTCTAAAGACTGGTAATCGCAAGATTTTTATTCTGAGCCTTGTGGCCTTTATTCTGGTAGGTGTACAGGGCTGGTTGGGTGCAAAGGTTGTTTCAACAGAATTGATGCCTGCGATAATTACATTGCATATGTTTCTTGCGGTTGTGATTGTTTTTGTTTTGCTGTATTTATTTGTTTGGGCTGAGTTTAACGATCGCGTTACTGTTCAAGCTGTTATTGATAGCAGGCTCTTGAATGGATTGGGATTAGGTGTGCTTTTTTTATCGTTGGCTCAGATCCTGTTGGGCACGCAGGTGAGGGAGGTAATGGATGAAGTTATCAGGTCTCTTGGATATGACGCGCGAGCCGAGTGGGTAGATGCTTTAGGATTTAAGTTTTACATCCACCGATCGTTTTCCATAGTTATTGCAGCCGTCAATTTGTATTGGTTTTATAAGCTTGTACAAAATGATGTTCCGGTCATAAGCAGAATTGTACTTTGGTGTTTGGCGATGATTGGGGCCGAGGTGATCACTGGGGTAGTCATGGCTTATTTTGGTGTCCCGGCTTTTGCTCAACCTTTACATCTAACGTTCGCCATTGTCTTGATTGGGTTACAATTCGTGGTTTGGTTATTAATTAATCATAGGAAATATTTGTCTGTGGGCAAGCAGACAAACGTGAGTCGGGAATTTGTGTAGATGAACAAAAACATAATGACGTCAGCAGATCAAAGTTTAAGTTTTAGTAAGGTTGGAGAAAAGGTGATGGCCTTGTTTGAGCTATTGAAGTTCAGGCTTGCATCACTGATTGCCTTTTCGGGTGCGATGGGGTATTGCTTAGGTGCAAAAGAGGTGGTTTGGTCGACTCTCGCTGTTTTCATTTTAGCATCAATAGGGATAACTGGCTCTGCAAATATTATTAACCAGATCATTGAAAAGGATTTGGATGGTTTAATGAAAAGGACCAAGGGCAGACCCCTACCTAGTAGAAGAATTTCCGTTGATCAGGCTATTGTCTGGAGCGTGTTTCTAGGTGTGGGTTCGTTGTTCCTGTTTGTGACTGTATTTAATCTCACCACGGGTCTTATATCGCTATTGTCGCTTTTGCTGTATGGGTTTGTATACACTCCTTTAAAGCGTAAAGGTCCCATTGCAGTGTTTGTAGGCGCCTTCCCTGGAGCATTTCCTCCTATGATCGGATGGGTTGCAGCCACAAATCATTTTGGCCTGGAACCTGGTATTTTGTTTGCTATTCAGTTTTTCTGGCAGTTCCCACATTTTTGGGCAATAGCTTGGGTACTGGATGAGGATTACAAGAGAGCGGGATTTAAGTTGCTACCAGCGAATGGTTTGAAGGATTCGGATACTACTTTGCAGATAATGATTTACACGCTTTTCCTCTTGCCAATCGGATGGTTGCCTTATCAGTTGGGAATGACGGGTATCAATTCAGCTTTCATTGCGACGATATTTGGTGTCCTGTTTCTGGCGCAGACCTTTCACCTGATGAGAAGATGTACCGATAAGACTGCCAGGCAGTTGATGTTTGGATCATTTATATATTTGCCAATAGTACAAATTGCGTTTTTGTTGGATAAGTTGTGATAAAGTAAATAGAGAGAGAATAATGGAAGACGTTCAACACATAAAAGTAGCTAAACAGCCAGCGCAAACACTTGCGATGGATCCAATGAAGTTTATTCTTTGGCTTTTCCTGGTAAGTATCATTATGCTTTTCGCTTCACAAACCAGTGCTTATCTGGTTCGCAGGGCTGAGGGAAATTGGCTGGAATTTGAGATGCCTAGAATCTTTTGGTACAGTACAGCTGTGTTGCTTGTAAGTAGTATTTCCATGCAGTGGGCGTACTTTGCCGCGAAAAAAGATCAGTTTAAACAATTGAAAATTGCAATTTCTATTACATTTGCACTTGGGCTGGCATTCCTTTGGATGCAGTTTGAAGGATGGAGAAATCTGGTAGACATGAATGTTTACTTTGTGGGCAATCCTTCGGGATCCTTCTTTTATGTGTTCACCGGTTTACATGGATTTCACATAATCAGCGGGTTGATCGTTCTTTTGTTTGCTCTACGAGCTGTTTTTCGATTGAAAGTTCATGCTAAAAGTTTGCGTCAGATTCAGATCTGCTCTACTTACTGGCATTTTCTGGATTTACTTTGGTTATACCTTTTTGTTTTTTTATTGACCTTTAATTGAAAATTATTTACCAATGGCTGCACATGTAACAACACCCGGAGCGGTAGAACCCAAATTGTGGTTGGGCGGTATCGAACCTATGAAAGCTAGTTATGGGAAACTGATGATGTGGTTTTTCCTGATCTCAGATACTTTCACCTTTTCTGCTTTGCTGGTGGCGTACGGGACTGCGCGTTTTAGTTTTCCATCTTTTGCTGGTAAAGCCGCAGATTTTACTTTTTCGAATATGTACTGGCCTATTCCTGAAAAGGTTTATGAAGCTGTTCCATTTCTACATGGCATGTCGCTTCCGTTGGTTTTTGTAGGTATCATGACTTTTATCCTGATAGCAAGTAGCGTTACCATGGTGCTTGCGGTGGAGGCCGGGCATCGTATGGACAGAGCGAGTGTTGAAAAGTACATGCTTTGGACAATACTTGGGGGATTCACCTTTTTAGGATGCCAGGCTTGGGAATGGGCTCACTTTATTCATGGAACTGAAGGTGGTTCTGTGATGAAGGTTATGGAAAATGGTGCCTGGGTAGAAAAGACAATCTTTGGAGCCAACCTGGTGGAGAATCAGTATGGGCCTCCTGCTTTTGCGGATTTCTTTTTCTTTATTACCGGTTTTCACGGTACCCACGTATTCAGCGGGGTAATACTAAACATTTTGATTTATTTCCGCGCAGCAACAGGCTTCTACGACAAACGAGGAAGTTATGAGATGGTTGAAAAGGTAGGTCTTTACTGGCACTTTGTTGACCTGGTTTGGGTATTTGTATTTACTTTCTTTTATCTGGTTTAATCTTTAGCTCAATATTAACTTTTAGAAATATGTCGGAAGTACATCATATACATAACCAGGATCCTAACGCCGGTGCCGAACAACGCAAGTTAATCTGGAAGACCTTTTGGATTTTGCTGGCGATTACCGCTTTGGAGTTCCTCATCGCTTTTACCATGGGTCATGGTATGCTTAAAGTGAGCATCTTTATTGTGTTGACAATTGTTAAAGCATTTTATATTGTAGGGGAATTCATGCACTTAAAGCATGAGACGAAATCCTTAATTTGGACGATACTTGTTCCTATATTATTTATTGCCTGGTTGATTTTGGCTCTATTACTGGAAGGTAACGCTATTTTCGAGGCGATTTTCAGCTGATAATTTGAACATGAATAAATTTCTTAAGGCCGGTTTACTAATTGTCACATTAGTAATACCGGCTTTGATTTTTACCTTCCTGCGTTATTTTGCTACCAACCATTATGAGATCCCATTTTACTTCCCGCAGTTTAATCCGTCCGGTGAGGTGATGATTTCGAATGGGGATACAGTCTATTACCAGATTAACCCGAAGTATTTGAAATCTTTTAAGGGTAATGCGCTTTCTACAGATCAATTTAGGAATGGCTTAACAGTAGTCAGTTATGCACCTGAAATTTGTGACGACTCTTGCAAAATAATCAGGGATCAACTGGCGAGAATAAAAACGTTGGGAGATGGTATTTCTGGTTTGAAGGTAATCACGATTACTGAGGAACGTCAAGTTCCTTCAGGTGACGATGAGACAATAGCGAACAGGGAGGGCTGTTCTGTTGCGATGTTTCCGAAGGATAAACAGAGGGAGGTACTGTTGGAAACTTTTAAACTTGGAACTACGATTCCCAAGTTTGAAGCGGCTCTTCCGGAACAAAAGCTCATGTTAGTTGATAGGGACGGATGTATTCGGGGATATTATATGGGTGCGGATAAGGCAGAATTCGACCGACTGATGGCTGAGATCAAGATATTGAATTATGAAGAAGAAAATAGCAAATAGCAGGTTATGGAAGTTTTAACAGTAGAAAAGAAAGCGAAATATCAACGTATTATCAATATACTGGCGTTGACAATTCCCATTGCGGTGGCTGCAATTCTTGGGATTCGTGAAAAGGTGGAGCTGGGATCCTGGACAAAGGTATTGCCACATGTTATAGGGGTCATCAATAGCCTCACTGCCGTTTTTCTGGTATTGGGATTCATTTTTATTAAACAGAAAAAGCGGAACGCCCACAGAACTATGATGATGGCAGCATTCCTGTTAGGAGCTGTTTTTCTGGTTTGTTACATTTTATACCACATATCCAACGAATCAACACCCTATGGTGGAGTTGGTTCTATTCGGTATATTTATTACTTTTTACTGATTTCGCATATTCTATTATCGATTGTTGTCGTTTGGTTCGTGTTGCGTTCTGTATATTTCGGGTACACCAATCAGTTGTCGGAGCATAGAAAGGCAACCAAATGGGCCTTGCCGATCTGGCTCTATGTTAGTGTTAGTGGTGTTATAGTTTATTTAATGATTAGTCCTTACTACCAATGAAAAGATATCTTGTAATCTTCGGATTGATACTGGTGTTTCTACTGGCCGGTTCCGATTTATGGGCGCAATGTGCCATGTGCAGAGGTTCGGTGGAAAGTTCAATGGGCAATGGAAGAAACAATGTAGGTGTGGGTCTTAACACCGGAATTGTTTACCTGTTTGTAATGCCCTATTTGCTGGTTGCAGTGATTGGCTATTTGTGGTATCGTAGTAGCAAGAAAGCGCAGCAGGAAAGGGAGTTTGTTTCTTCCCGGATCCAACAGGCGCTGAATCATTAAAAGGCTTCCAGGTCACTCATATAGCGAAATCATTCAGGTATGGTTTCGCTTTTTTTATTACCTGTCATCTGGGCTTTCATTTATTTTGTATCGACTAAGCTGTATTCAGGTGCCTGATTGGCTTTTAATACTTAAACTGAACATTAGAATGATTCGTCAAGTCCTTGGTTTTTTATTTTGCATGTGTAGCCTTTTATCTGAGGCACAGGAAATATCAACTGCCAAACCCTGGACATACTGGTGGTGGATGGGCAGTGCGGTGAAGAAAGAGGATATCACCAAGCAACTCGAAATATTCCGGAACGCTGGTGTTGGCGGAGTTCATATTATTCCGATTTATGGAGCCAAGGGAGCGGAAACTGATTTTATCCCTTTCCTAAGCCCAAAATGGCTGTATATGATGCAGCACACGGTTTCGGAAGGTAAAAGGTTCGGCTTGGGAGTGGATATGACCACAGGTACAGGATGGCCTTTTGGTGGACCTAATATCCCGGCTACTCTGGGAGCGAAGCAAATGGTGGTGGTAAATGGTGAACCAACCGTGAAGAATACAAAACAAATGGTGAAACGTGCAGCGCCGGGCGGAGAAGGATTGGTCTTTGATCCCTTTCATAAAAGCGCCATGACGCAGTATCTGACACGGTTCGATTCTGCATTTGCCAGTAGCAAAGAAAAACCGCGCTCCATGTACATGGATTCCTATGAAGCTTATGGAGCCAACTGGACAGAGGATTTTTTGAAGGAATTTCAAGCAAGACGGGGTTATGATCTCCGGCCAAAGCTTTCCTATCTAAAAGATTCAGTTCAAGTAATGGATGCAGAGCTGGTCAGGATAGACTACAAACAGACACTTGCGGAATTGCTTCGGGAGCGGTACGCCAATCAGTGGACGCAGTGGAGTAAAGCGCATAACTTTCTGACACGGTATCAGGCGCACGGCTCTCCGGGCAATCTGCTTGATTTGTACGATGAGGCTGATATTCCCGAGACGGAATCGTTCGGAACAAGCCGTTTTTCTATTCCAGGACTCAGAGTTGATCCTGACTATTCCATCAAACAATTTGGAACCCCAAATCCGTTAGCCATGAAGTTTGCTTCTTCGGCAGCGCACTTTTCGGGTAAGAAGCTGGTGAGCTCTGAAACGGCCACGTGGCTTGCAAACCATTTTAAAGTTTCTCTTTCTCAAATCAAGCCTCAAATTGACGAGTTGTTTGTTTCAGGGATCAATCATATTTTTTATCACGGCACCACTTATTCGCCCGTCGATGAGGCATATCCGGGTTGGCTGTTTTATGCCTCTACCAATTTTGGGCCTACTTCTCACTTCGCAGCGCATTTTTCATTATTGAATAAATATGTCGAAAACTGCCAGACCATATTACAAGAAAGTAAACCAGATAATGACGTGTTGGTGTACTTCCCTATCCATGATTTATGGGCGAAGCCCTCGAAGACGTCTGGCGGAATTAACCTTCTGGAAGTGCACCACGTGGATCGGTGGCTGCTGGACTTACCCTTTGGAAAACTGACTCAAAGGTCGTGGGAAACTGGTTATTCTTTTGATTACGTTTCTGACAGGCAACTGGACAGGTTAAAAGTTGATAAGCATGGTAATTTGACAACAGAGTCGACTTCATACAAAACACTCCTGATTCCGGCAGAAACATATATGCCCGAACAAACGCTCAATCAGATACTAAAACTGGCGCGTGCGGGTGCCAAAGTGATATTTCAGGATAAAATGCCGGATTACGTAACAGGCTTGGTTGTGCATGAGGAACGACAGCAGGCCTTCGCAGATCGCATGGACGAATTGAAAACACAGCCAACAACACAGGTTGGAGAAGATTTAAATCAGATGCTCCTGAAAAATGGTGTTGTGCAGGAAGAGTTGTCACAGAAGGGCCTTAGTTACATCAGAAAGAAAAACAAAGACGGTAAAGCGGTATACTTCGTGAGCAACCTGTCCAATCAATTTACCGAGGGATGGATCACATTAGGAAAGGCAAGGCTTTTATCGAAAAACGACCCGATCTACGGTAAATCTTCCCTGACTTTGCGGGATAGTGCGGGCATATCTCAGGCTTATTTAAACTTGCTGCCGGGGCAATCCTGCTTTCTGGAAGAAGCATCTCAAGGCGTGAAGAACGCGCATAACCCTGTAACAATTAACAAGGAAATTCCCGTTAGCGGCGCATGGCATATTACATTTTTGAAAGGTCGGCCTTCTTTGCCAAAAGCAGCAAACATAAAAACGCTTGGTTCGTGGACTGAACTTCCTGACTCTGCTGTTTACTTTTCGGGGACTGCGAAATACACTGTAAAATTTGATTTGCCAGCGTCCGTTGTTGCCAAAAGCAAATTACAACTGGATTTGGGGGATGTAAGAGAAGTTGCGTCTTTGAAGATCAATGGTAAGCAGATTGGTACTTACTGGTCAATTCCTTTTATCGCTGATGTTGAACCAGGAATTCTAAAAGTAAAGAGCAATGTACTTGAAATTGAGGTTACCAATTTATCAGCCAATTACATGCGTCTCCGCGACAAACAGATGCCGGACTGGAAGAAATTTTATGATATCAACGTCGCTGATATTACTTACAAACCCTTCGATGCGTCGGCATGGAAACCCATGCCATCCGGATTGTTGGGACCGGTGAAGATCATTTACAAACAGTAATTATTCCCACAGTGGATAATGTTCCAGCTGGATTTGCCGGCCAAAGAAAATATTGGTAGACTGCTCAAAGGAGAGGGTATAATCGGAAACATAAAATTGCCGTTTGCCTTCTCCTTTTTCATTGATCAGGTAATGCTGATCCAGCAACGCACGGAGCGAACTGGCGACGATTTCTGAGGTATCCAGTATCTCAACCTCGTTTCCATAAAAAGAAGCGATTTGTTTCTTAATGAGCGGATAATGCGTGCATCCTAATATGAGTGCCTCAATACCGGTTAGGGAGGGATCGGACAAATAGCTTGCGATGATACTTTCGCTGATGTTGTTGTCAAAAAAGCCCTCTTCAATCATGGGAGCAAGCAAGGGTGTAGCCAGTGATTGAAGCAGAATATTTTTATCCAGAGCATCTATTTTTTTCTTGTAAACATTAGAAAGTACGGTTTGCTTGGTACCGATCAGCCCAATGTGTTTTCCTTCATAATGTTCTTTTATGTAATCGACAACTGGATCTATAACGTTCATCACATGCGCTTTGCTTCCAACGTATTCTCTTACCAGCTCAAATGCGGCTGCTGAGGCCGAGTTGCAAGCTATCAGTATCAGTTTACAATTCTGTTGCAAGAGCATGTTACAGATCTTGATAGAATACGCCTGAATGGCGGCAGTGGATTTGTCGCCGTAGGGTAAATGGGCAGTATCGCCAAAATAGATTGTATTTTCTTGTGGTAAAAGGCGCGTTACTGCGCTGGCTACGGTCATTCCGCCAATACCGCTATCAAATATTCCGATCGGGGCCGATGAATCGAACATGCAAATTGGTTTGGATAATAAATGTTACATCAAAGCTAAAGAATGAAAATTCAAAATAGATTTTTTGGAGAAAAATAACTTTAATAATATCAACCTTCATCTCGTTTGTATTTTTTAGTGAGCTGATAAACAGTGCTTTAAAATACGTTTGGTGATTTGGGTTGAATTCAGGTCAATGAGAGTGATTAATTTTTTTTGGCAAAAAAATAATCACCATGCAACCTCTGATATAGTTTTAAGCATCTTGCTGTCGAAACCACCGAAAGGAATGAGTCGAATTTTATTATTATTTAATCAGGAAGCACAGCTTGTAAAAGCCCTAAGGAAGCAAGATCCGAAGGCGCAGAGACAAGCTTATGAGAAATACAGTTCGCGCATGCTGGGGCTGTGTTTTCGCTACTCCGGAGATGAGATGATCGCTGAGGACATTATGGTGGAAGGTTTTATGAGGGTATTTAGTAAAATCGATCAGTTCAGTGGCGACGGAAGTTTCGAAGGTTGGATCCGCAGGATTATGGTTAACGAGGCGCTTGGGCATTTGAGGAAGCAAAAAAGGATGTTAGAGGATACATTATCAGATGAAGCTGAAAATATTCCTGATTATGCACTCGCAGACCAGAATTTGAACGCTGAGGAATTACTGGATCTGATCGGGGAATTACCAATTGGTTATAGAACGGTATTTAACTTGTACGCCATCGAAGGTTATGCGCATAGCGAAATCGCCGGGATGCTCGGCATCACAGAAAGTACCTCCAAGTCACAGCTTCACAGGGCAAGAGCACTGTTGCAAAAAATGGTTTTTGAGTGGGAAGAAGGATTTAAAAAAAAAGTAGAATATGAAAAAGCATCCTGTTGATGAAATTTTCAGGACCAAGCTCACTGGCTTTGAAAAACAGCCTACTGCTGCGGCATGGGATCGTTTAAGCCAGGGGAAAAAGAGTGACGAACGTCGTTTGTCAGCCTGGATTTGGTATGCAGCTGCTGGTGTGGTCATTGCATTTATGGCGGGTTATGCAGTGTGGATAAATCAGGCGGCAGAGATCAATCCACAACTAGCTAGTCGGGAGAAGCCAGTGGAGATTCGGACGGATTCAACCAGGCCTCAAGTTACCAAAGAATCTGTTCTTGAACAGGCAAAAGCAACTCCTGAAAAATTGGTTCGCCATGAAAAGAAGCGTTTTACAAAGGGACGTTTGCCCGGTGTTTTGGTAAAAGTAACAGCTCCGGTAAGAGAGCCTGCCCAGCTTGCCAATGCCGTTGATCCCGCTGCTTTGGAGCCTGAATCAGAGATGCGTATGCCAGTAGTTATCCCTGCTTCGGAAATAGAATCCAAGCATATTGCATCCGTTGAAACGAAGGAGGTAAACAATGAAAACAGGACGATTGTGGTACGGGTAGAGGAGCCAGTCGTAAATGAGGAAAAAGAAAAGCCGTCGCGTTTCACCAGAATATTTCGTCAACTCAAGAATGCTAAACAGGGCGAAACGGTTGATTGGGATGATGTTGGTTTCAATCCGAAGGCCCTGATGGCTCGTGTTGACGACAGATTAAGAAACAAAGAGGAAAAAGTGTCAGAAAAATTTCAAAATATTAAAGAAAGAACAAAACTGTAATATCTGTTAGCCATGAAAACGAAATTGTATTTAGCATTGATTTTGATTCTGTCTGTTTTTGGTTTTAACGCAGTAGCAAACACAGGCGGTTTTACACAGGATAAAGTCCAAAAGGATTCTATAATAGTGACTTTTGGAAACAAAACCCGCCTGATCATTTACGGGGAAAATCGACAGGAATTGGATAAAATTATGAAGTATGACCTGAATGCCCTTTTAAATGATCTGCATTTGCGACTGGATTCAACAAAAACGGATACCACATTTTTAAGCGAGGAAATTGATGGTAAAAAATATCTGAAGGATAAGTCCGACGACGATTACGTAAGGATCGACTTACGGGGAATTCACATCAAGGATGGGGATACGGAGGTGAAAATTGACGCGGATGGCGTTTCGGTTAAAGATGACGGAGACAATGACAAAGAATACAGGCGGACGGGTAAGAACTTCCATAAATCCCGACCGGGGTCTAGTCCTAGGAAGGGTTTTGCACTGGCCCTGGGCTTGAACACATATGGATCCAATAAGGCAGGTCAAAATTATAATAAAGGGGATTACGATCTTCGCCCGTTTGGTTCACGTTTTGTAAGCCTTGGATATATTACCAGTGCCAGGATTGCCAAAGGTAAGAATGCCGGACTACACCTGGACTTCGGTGCGGATTTCTCCTGGTACAACCTGATGTATGATGGTAACAATACCATAACCAAGGGTGCAGAGCGGGTGGCGTTTCCATTGGTAGAGGATGTTGATGGTAATGAATTGGAAATGAAGAAAAGCAAACTTGTGGTTCCCAATGTGAACTTGTCATTGATGCCAACGGTGAGCTTTCGTAATTCCTTCATTTCCTACATCAGTGCAGGCGTTTATGGAGGTTACAGGCTGGGTAGCTACACCAAGACCCGCAGGGAAGGTAGTAAGGATAAAGAACATGTTCGTATGAACTACTACCTAAATAATTTCAGATACGGTGTTGGAGCCGAATTGGGTTTCCGGAATTTTGTCAATCTCTTTGTAAATTATGATCTGAACACCCTTCATGAAGCAAACAGAGGGCCCAAAATAAATATGCTTAGTTTTGGCATTAGATTATAATAACCTAATTCGCTGAATATGGGATCGTTGGGATTTTTATTTCCCTGGTCCCATATTTTATTTTATATTTTTTTTCAAAAGTGTTTGAGAATTTCAAAAAAGGCTATAATTTTGCAGCTCCAAAAGTGAAGCAAGCGGTTTTCACGGTTGTATTGAAATGTTGACTGGGGGTGTACCAGAGTGGCCAAATGGGGCAGACTGTAAATCTGCTGGTGTACGCCTACGGTGGTTCGAATCCATCCGCCCCCACAGTTTATGCCAGCGTTACTCTTTGTTCTACCAGTCAAAGAGAGGCAAAACAAATGCGGAAGTAGCTCAGCTGGTAGAGCGATAGCCTTCCAAGCTATAGGTCGCGAGTTCGAACCTCGTCTTCCGCTCAATTTTTAAGACACCGAAAGCGACCAGCGAAAACATTCATATTGATACTTTTTCGCTGGTCGCTTTTGGCTGTTTACGATAAATTTTGCCGTTGTAGCTCAGGGGTAGAGCACTTCCTTGGTAAGGAAGAGGTCAGGGGTTCAAATCCCCTCAATGGCTCGAAAAGAGCATTGAAACATTGGGTAGAGCACTTCCTTGGTAAGGAAGAGGTCAGGACGGTTCGCCGTTGCGACCGGGCGGCCGGTGCCGCGGTCCGCCGCGCGGTTCAAATCCCCTCAATGGCTCAAAAAGATTTTGATTCTTGTATTTAGTTAATTGGTTTTGAAGGGTTTGGTAATGCAAGCTAAAACAGGATCAATCATTAGTGTTTAATAAATTCGTAATAACTTTTAATTTTAAGCGTACTTAAGTCATGGCAAAAGAGACGTTTGACCGCTCGAAACCCCACGTAAATATTGGTACTATCGGGCACGTTGACCACGGTAAAACTACCCTTACTGCGGCTATCACAACTGTGTTGGCGAAAAAGGGTTTAGCTGTACTTCGCGATTTCTCATCAATCGACAATGCTCCTGAAGAGAAAGAACGTGGTATCACAATTAACACATCCCACGTTGAGTATTCGACAGCAAACCGTCACTATGCTCACGTTGACTGTCCAGGTCACGCGGATTATGTAAAGAACATGGTAACTGGTGCTGCCCAGATGGACGGCGCTATCATCGTAGTTGCTGCTACGGATGGACCTATGCCACAAACACGTGAGCACATTCTTTTGGCACGCCAGGTAGGTGTTCCTCAGCTTGTTGTTTTCATGAACAAAGTGGATATGGTTGATGATCCAGAACTTCTTGAACTTGTTGAAATGGAAATTCGTGAGCTTTTAAGCTTCTACGATTACGATGGAGACAACATTCCAGTTATCCAGGGTTCTGCTTTGGGTGGATTGAATGGAGAAGAAAAATGGGTTAAAACGATTGAGGATTTGATGGACGCTGTTGACAGCTACATTCCAATTCCTCCTCGTATGACTGATCTTCCTTTCCTTATGCCTGTTGAAGACGTATTCTCGATCACTGGTCGTGGTACTGTTGCAACTGGTCGTATTGAAAGAGGAGTAATCAACTCTGGAGAGCCTGTTGATATCTTGGGTATGGGTGCAGAAGGTCTTAAATCTACCGTAACAGGTGTTGAGATGTTCCGTAAAATCCTTGACCGTGGTGAAGCTGGTGATAACGTAGGTCTGTTGCTACGTGGTATCAACAAAGAAGATATCCGTCGTGGAATGGTAATCTGTAAGCCAGGTTCTGTTAAACCTCACGCTGCTTTCAAAGGAGAGGTTTATGTACTTTCAAAAGAAGAAGGTGGACGTCACACTCCATTCTTTAACAAATACCGTCCTCAGTTCTACTTCCGTACCACGGACGTAACTGGCGAAATTACATTGCCTGCTGGTGTTGAAATGGTTATGCCAGGTGACAACATCACAATTGATGTGAAATTGATCAACAAGATTGCTATGGAAAAAGGTCTTCGTTTCGCGATTCGTGAAGGTGGACGTACCGTAGGTGCTGGTCAGGTTACAGAAATTGTTGACTAAGCTTAGGTAAACAATATGAAAACAAGTGCATTTCTTTTGGAATGCACTTGTTTTTTGTAAATAAATTGTATCTTTGCAGCCCGAAAGAATGGATTGCGGGAAATACGGGTGTAGTTCAAGGGTAGAATAGCGGTCTCCAAAACCGTTGATGGGAGTTCGAATCTCTCCACCCGTGCATAAGCAAAATGACAAATGGATAAATTTACTTCTTTTTTGAAAGCGTCTTGGGAAGAAATTACCGAGCATGTCACCTGGCCTCCTTTTAAAGAGTTACAGGCAAACACTACCCTGGTGCTGGTGGGATCTCTCATTTTTGCCTTTGTGGTAGGCGTGATGGATTTTGCTTTTGAAAATGCACTCAAACTGTTTTACCAGTCTTTTTAAGACTTTCATAATTGAAGTGGCAAATCCCTGAATGGTATGAGTAGTCTAAATTGGTTTGTATTAAGAGCTGTGTCGGGACAAGAGAGAAAAATCAAGTCCTACATTGAAAATGAAATAGCACGGCAGAAATTCGAAGAGTTCGTTCCGCAAATCTTGATTCCTTCGGAGAAGATATACGAAATGCGAAATGGAAAGAAGCGGGTTAGGGAGAAGAATTTTTTTCCCGGATACATTATCATTTCGGCTGACCTTTCTAAGGGAGAAGTGTTGCACATTATTACCAGCATTCCTGGGGTTATCGGTTTTCTGGGAAATTCAGAGGGAAATTCTAAGGTACCTGTTCCGTTAAGGCAGTCCGAGATTAATAGAATCCTCGGGCGAGTGGATGAAGCAGAGCAACAGGAAGAGGCACCAAGCATGTCTTTCATTAAAGGCGAGACTGTGAAAGTTGTGGATGGTCCTTTCAGTGGATTTATCGGCCTGGTGGAAGAAGTTTTTGACGAGAAGAAAAAACTCAATGTAGTTGTAAAAATATTCGGGCGTAATACACCCGTGGAACTCAGTTACGCACAAGTAGAAAAGGATAGTTAAAAGGATAACGGGCAGGGTAAGCTTCCACTTGCATGTGAGCCGTTAAACAATTAATGAACCGACAAATTCCAAAACAATGGCAAAAGAAATAGGTGGATACGTCAAACTACAGGTAAAAGGTGGCGCTGCCAATCCTTCACCTCCGATTGGTCCTGCATTAGGATCGAAGGGTTTGAATATCATGGAGTTTTGTAAGCAATTCAATGGCCGTACTCAGGATAAGCCTGGTGTGGTATTGCCGGTAGTTATTACGTACTATAAGGATAAGTCTTTTGACTTCGTCATTAAGACCCCCCCGGCCGCGATTTTGCTCATGGAAGCATCAAAAGTGAAGTCAGGTTCGGCTCAGCCAAACCGTATTAAAGTAGGGTCAGTTTCATGGGATCAGGTTCGTACGATCGCTGAAACCAAAATGCCCGACCTTAACTGCTTTACTGTTGATTCAGCTATGAAAATGATAGCGGGAACGGCTCGTAGTATGGGAATTACCGTAGCTGGCAAAGCCCCGTGGGAAGAAAACAACTAAGCGTAGTTTAATTACGCCAAAGAAACAAAGAACATGGGAAAATTGACCAAAAAGCAAAAAGAAGCTCTTTCGAAATTCGACGCTGATCAGGATTATTCACTGGTTCAGGCTGCGGAAGTCCTAAAGACGATTTCTTACACCAAATTTGATTCTTCAGTGGATATTGATGTCCGTTTGGGCGTTGATCCACGTAAGGCGGATCAAATGGTGCGTGGCGTGGTAACACTGCCACACGGAACCGGAAAGGATGTTCGTGTCTTGGTACTTTGTACTCCTGATAAGGAAGCCGAAGCGAAAGAAGCAGGAGCAGATTATGTTGGTCTTGATGAATTTATCCAAAAGATAGAGCAAGGCTGGACAGATATCGACGTAATTATCACGATGCCCAGTGTAATGGCAAAAGTGGGTAAGTTAGGTAAAGTATTAGGTCCTCGTGGTCTGATGCCAAATCCTAAATCAGGTACGGTAACACCGGAAGTTGGAAAAGCTGTGAAAGAAGTAAAGGCAGGTAAGATTGATTTCAAGGTTGACAAAACCGGTATCATTCATACAAGCGTTGGGAAAGTTTCTTTCGGAACCGACCAGCTTGCACAGAACGCACAGGAGGTTATCAATACCTTGGTTCGCCTTAAACCATCATCGGCAAAAGGTACTTACGTAAAGAGCATTCACTTGTCAAGTACGATGAGCCCGGGTGTTTCAATTGACAAAAACACGATTCCAGGATTATAATTATGACACGGGAAGAGAAAGCAGTAATTATTGACGAATTAAGTCAGAAATTTTCTAGCACTCCATATTTCTATATTACAAATGCAACAGGCATGTCTGTTGGGGAAGTAAATACGCTGAGAGGCTTATGCTTCGAACGTGGTATCGAATACAGAGTTGTTAAAAATACGCTGATCAGAAAAGCACTAGAAGCACAAGATACGGACTATTCATCTTTCAACGAAGTGTTGAAGGGATTTTCCGGAATCATGTTTCACCCGGAGTCAGGCAAAGTTCCTGCGCAATTGATCAAAGAATTCAAGAAGAAAACAGGAATCGACAAGCTCAAATTTAAAGGAGCTTCTGTGGATACGTCTGTATTCGTTGGCGAAAACCAACTTGACGTTCTGATCGCTCTTAAATCCAAACAAGAAATGGTTGGAGAGATCATCGGATTGTTGCAATCACCTGCTAAAAATGTTATCGGCGCTCTTTCAAGCGGTGGTCACAAATTGGCTGGTATCCTTAAAACATTGTCTGAAAAAGAAGACTAATCATAGTGACCAGGCTGAGCTCTCCGGGTTGATAACAAGGGCTTTTAAAATCATCTTATTGTATAATCACAAAATCGAAAATAAAAATGGCAGATTTGAAAGCGTTCGCGGAACAACTTGTTAACCTTACGGTTAAAGAAGTTAACGAATTGGCTACAATTCTTAAAGACGAATACGGCATTGAGCCTGCAGCTGCTGGTGCAGTGATGGTAGCAGGACCTGCTGGTGGCGCTGGTGCTGATGCTCCGGTTGTTGAAGAAAAAACGTCTTTTGATGTAATCTTGAAAGCGGCAGGTGCTAGCAAGCTGGCTGTTGTGAAATTGGTTAAAGACCTTACAGGACTTGGACTTAAAGAAGCAAAAGAACTAGTTGACGGTGCTCCGAAACCAGTTAAAGAAGGAGTTGCGAAAGACGAAGCAGAAGCTTTGAAAAAACAACTTGAAGAAGCTGGTGCTGAGGTTGAAGTGAAGTAATTTGCTTTCCGACACAGTCCTATAATACTTGGGAAACAGGCCTGACTTTCGTCAGGTCTTTTCCTATTTTAAGTTTGAACCAAACAAAATTCACTTCACAGCGTTTGGTATTTAGGTTGACAGGCTTTTTTTAGCTGGTTTTCCACTCTTCTTTTGATCGTCCTGGCCTGAAACACTTCTTCACTCGTAGGAATGAAGCACAGGGGCCGCCGGTCTTTTACTACGAGGCATACGATTAAGGTTTTAAACTAATTAGTGCGGTAGCGTGTTGTGATCAGTCGCACCGTTTCGTTCTTCTAACCCAAATCAGACATAGCCTTGGCTACAAAAAACACTTCCAGAATTAATTTCTCGCGGATTAATCAAATCATTGATTATCCGGATTTGCTGGGAATTCAGGTGCAATCATTCCGCGACTTTTTCAGTCTTGACACTTCGGTGGAAGACCGTTCGGACGAGGGATTGTACAAAGTATTCGCAGAAAATTTCCCCATTGCCGATTCACGCGACAATTTTGTGCTTGAGTTCATCGATTATTTGCTTGAACCACCAAAATATTCCGTTGATGAGTCCATTGATCGTGGTCTGACTTACGCGGTACCATTAAAAGCCAAGTTGCGTTTGATATGCAATGACGCTGATCATGAAGAATTTGAAACCATTGAACAGGAAGTTTTCTTAGGAAATATTCCTTACATGACAGAACGCGGTTCTTTCGTAATCAATGGTGCAGAGCGTGTAATTGTATCTCAATTGCACCGTTCACCAGGTGTGTTCTTCTCCATGAGCAAGCACACCAACGGATCCAAATTGTATTCTGCACGTATTATTCCATTCAAAGGGTCGTGGATTGAATTCTCGACGGATGTGAATAATGTCATGTACGCATACATTGACCGTAAAAAGAAATTCCCTGTTACAACCCTTTTAAGAGCCATCGGTTTCGGTTCTGATAAAGACATTCTCGATCTTTTCGGTCTTTCCGAAGAAATAAGCGCTACACCTGCAAACCTGAAAAAGGCGGTAGGCCGTCGTTTGGCTGCAAGGGTACTTCGTACCTGGACAGAGGATTTCGTGGATGAAGATACCGGTGAGGTTGTTTCGATCCAGCGTAATGAAGTATTGCTTGAACGTGATTCTACAATTTCTCCCGAGGATATCGAGGTGATTGTGGAATCGGGTCAGAAATCCGTTATTCTGCACAAAGAAGATATGAACGTTGCGGATTATAACATCATTTATAATACGCTTCAGAAAGATAGCTCAAACTCTGATAAAGAGGCAGTTGAGCAAATTTACCGTCAGCTTCGTAATGCGGAAGCGCCGGATGAGCAAACTGCACGTGATGTTATCCAAAGCTTGTTCTTCAGCGATAAACGTTATGACCTGGGTGATGTGGGTCGTTACAGGATCAACAAAAAACTAGGATCGGACACAAGTCTTGACGTGCGCGTGCTGACAACCGGTGATATCGTTTCCATCGTGAAGTATCTGATCGGTCTGATCAATGCGAAGGCGGTTGTCGATGATATAGATCACTTGTCAAATCGTCGTGTTCGTACGGTAGGTGAGCAGCTTTATGCCCAGTTCGGAGTAGGTTTAGCGCGTATGGCGCGTACCATTAAGGAACGTATGAACGTACGTGATAACGAAGACTTTAAACCCGTTGATCTGATCAACGCGCGTACTTTGTCTTCCGTAATCAATTCATTCTTTGGTACAAACCAGTTGTCACAGTTTATGGATCAAACCAATCCATTGGCTGAGATTACGCACAAAAGACGTATGTCTGCCCTTGGGCCTGGTGGTCTTTCGCGTGAAAGAGCAGGTTTCGAGGTTCGTGACGTTCACTACACGCACTACGGTCGTCTTTGTACGATTGAAACGCCTGAGGGACCAAATATCGGTTTGATTTCATCTCTTTGCGTATTTGCCAAAGTAAACGGAATGGGTTTTATCGAAACTCCTTACCGTGTTATTGATGGTGGCGGAAAGCTGACGAATGATATTATATACATGACTGCCGAAGAAGAAGATTCCAAATACATTGCCCAGGCAAATGCCTCGGTCGATAAGAGCGGAAACTTTACGGTAGAAAAGATCAAGACACGTTTTGAAGGGGACTTCCCGATGGTGGATCCTTCTCAGGCATCTTATATGGACGTTGCAGCCAACCAGATTGTATCTGTTGCGGCTTCGCTTATCCCGTTCCTTGAACATGATGATGCTAACCGTGCCCTGATGGGATCGAACATGCAGCGCCAGGGTGTTCCATTATTGCGTCCACAGGCGCCAATCGTGGGAACTGGTCTGGAAAAGCGTGTGGCAATGGATTCACGGGCGTTGGTTGTTGCAGAAGGAGACGGTGTAATTGAATACGTGGATGCCAAGAAAATTGTCGTAAAATATGACAGAACGGACGACGAGCGTCTGGTTAGTTTTATTGAGGACAGTGTATCCTATGATCTGGTTAAATTCCGCCGCACCAACCAGGATACTTGCTTAAACCTTCAACCAATGGTTCTTAAAGGCCAGAAGGTTTCCAAAGGGGAGGCTCTATGCCAGGGATATGGTACCGAAGGTGGTGAACTTGCTTTGGGACGTAACCTGTTGGTTGCATTCATGCCTTGGCAGGGATACAACTTTGAGGATGCGATTGTAATCTCTGAAAAAGTGGTTCGTGAAGATATCTTTACTTCCATTCACATTGAAGAATTTGAGTTGGAAGTTCGTGATACGAAACGTGGAGAAGAAGAACTTACCGCTGAAATTCCAAACGTAAGTGAGGAAACCGTTAAAAACCTTGACGAAAATGGTATCGTTCAGGTAGGTACAGAGGTAAAAGAAGGAGATATTCTGATTGGTAAAATCACTCCAAAAGGAGAATCGGATCCAACTCCGGAAGAAAAGCTTCTTCGTGCAATCTTCGGTGACAAGGCTGGTGATGTGAAGGATGCTTCCAAAAAAGCACCTCCGTCTATGAAAGGTGTGGTTATTGATACCAAACTTTTCTCCCGCCCTACGAAAGAGGAACGTGCAAAACACAAAGACGAGTTGAAGTTGCTTATGAAAAGATACAGCCGCGAGCTGACAGCACTTCGCGGACGTATTATCGACAAGCTTGTTTCACTTGTTGACGGTAAAACTTCACAAGGAGTGAAGCACAAATTTGGTGATGAGTTAGTGACCAAAGGTGTTAAGTTCAATGTGAGAAATATCTCCGAAAACTTGTTCCCAGCCAATAACCCCTATCGTGATGAAAGTCAGTACGCGGTAGTTGAGGAGGTGAACTTGATTGGTGACGTATTGACCGACTCATGGACTGAGGACGCCGAGACAAACCGTCAGGTTTCTTTGGTACTTAAAAATTACCTGAATTCACGTAGCGAACTCATGGGCCGTTTCAAACGCGATCGTTTTGCGCTTGAAGTTGGGGATGAACTTCCTGCCGGTATCGTGAAGCTTGCGAAAGTATATATTGCCAAAAAACGTAAATTGAAAGTGGGGGATAAAATGGCGGGTCGTCACGGTAACAAAGGGGTTGTCGCCCGTATTGTTCGTGATGAAGATATGCCATTCCTTGAAGACGGAACACCAGTTGACATCGTGCTGAACCCACTTGGGGTACCTTCGCGTATGAACATCGGTCAGATCTACGAAACCATTTTGGCTTGGGCTGGTTTGAAACTTGGACGCCGGTACGCAACACCAATTTTTGATGGTGCAACAGAAGCCGAGGTAGCAGCTGAGCTGAAAGAAGCAGGTCTGCCAGATTGGGGCCGTACATATCTTTACAATGGATTGAGTGGAGATCAGTTTGATCAGCCAGTAACAGTTGGTCTGATGTACATGATGAAACTTGGTCACCTTGTTGATGATAAGATGCACGCCCGTTCTATCGGACCGTACTCACTTATCACACAACAGCCATTGGGTGGTAAAGCGCAGTTCGGTGGTCAGCGTTTTGGAGAAATGGAAGTGTGGGCACTTGAAGCATTCGGTGCATCCCACATTCTTCAGGAAATCCTCACCGTTAAATCGGATGACGTTGTTGGCCGTGCCAAAGCATACGAAGCAATCGTGAAAGGCGAAAACCTTCCGAAACCAAATATTCCGGAGTCATTCAACGTACTTGTTCACGAGCTTCGTGGATTAGCATTGGAGATTACGCTGGACTAATTTATAGTCGTAAGCGGGGTTGCACGAGTGTGTGACCCCACTTAGAAATGCAATAAAAATTGAGTTTCGACTAACAGACAAACGACTTTTTAATTATGTCTTTCAAAAAGAACAAAAAACTTAATAGTGATTTTTCCAGAATGACGATCAGTCTGGCATCACCGGAGTCTATCCTTGAGAGCTCCTTCGGTGAAGTAACCCAGCCTGAAACCATCAACTACCGGACCTACAAGCCGGAAATGGGTGGGTTGTTCTGCGAACGTATTTTCGGACCTGTGAAGGACTGGGAATGTCATTGTGGAAAATACAAACGTATCCGTTACAAAGGTATCATCTGCGACCGTTGCGGTGTAGAAGTTACTGAGAAAAAGGTACGTCGTGAGCGCATGGGACACATTGAACTGGTGGTTCCTGTGGCACACATCTGGTACTTCCGCAGCTTGCCGAACAAAATCGGTTATCTGCTTGGACTGTCTACCAAAAAACTGGATCAGATCATTTACTACGAGCGATATGCAGTAGTGCAGGCTGGTATCAAAGAAGAAGACGGTGTTGGTTATCTTGACTTCCTTACGGAGGATGAATATCTGGACATCATCGACAAATTGCCGCGCGAAAACCAAATGCTTCCCGACACGGATCCTAACAAGTTCATCGCGAAAATGGGTGCTGATGCGCTGGAAATGCTTTTGAACCGGAT
Source organism: Dyadobacter sp. 32 (assembly GCF_902506755.1). Taxonomy (GTDB): domain Bacteria; phylum Bacteroidota; class Bacteroidia; order Cytophagales; family Spirosomataceae; genus Dyadobacter. Next base: position 5,166,373 of record NZ_LR735258.1, read on the forward strand.
CAAACTGGATGAGCTTTCTTACGAACTTCGTCACCAGGCAGCAACGGATACTTCTCAGCAACGTAAAGCGGAAGCTTTGAAACGTCTGAAAGTTGTTGAAGCTTTCCGTGATGCGAATACGCGTATCGAAAACCGTCCTGAATGGATGGTGATCAAAATGGTACCTGTTATTCCACCGGAACTTCGTCCGCTTGTACCTCTTGACGGTGGGCGTTTTGCGACTTCCGATTTGAATGATCTTTATCGTCGCGTTATCATTCGTAACAACCGTCTGAAACGTCTGATCGAGATCAAAGCGCCTGAGGTAATCTTGCGTAACGAAAAACGTATGTTGCAGGAAGCGGTTGATTCGCTTTTTGATAACAGCCGTAAAGTAAACGCGGTACGTTCAGAAGGGAACCGTGCCTTGAAATCACTTTCTGATATGCTTAAAGGTAAGCAAGGACGTTTCCGTCAAAACTTGCTTGGTAAGCGTGTCGATTATTCAGGTCGTTCGGTAATTGTCGTTGGACCTGAATTGAAACTGCATGAGTGTGGTTTGCCGAAAGATATGGCTGCTGAATTATTCAAGCCGTTTATCATTCGCAAGCTGATCGAACGCGGAATCGTTAAAACTGTAAAATCAGCGAAGAAAATTGTTGATCGTAAAGATCCTGTGATCTGGGATATTTTGGAAAACGTGTTGAAAGGACATCCTGTTCTTCTTAACCGGGCTCCAACGCTTCACCGCTTGGGTATTCAGGCTTTCCAGCCTAAGTTGATCGAAGGAAAAGCGATCCAGTTGCACCCATTGGTGTGTACTGCATTCAACGCTGACTTTGACGGTGACCAGATGGCCGTTCACGTGCCATTGGGTCAGGAAGCCGTTTTGGAAGCTTCTATGTTGATGCTTTCTTCGCATAACATCCTTAACCCAGCGAATGGTGCACCGATTACGGTACCATCTCAGGACATGGTTTTGGGTCTGTATTATGTTACAAAAGGTCGCGTAAGCACACCGGAATATCCGATCATCGGAGAAGGAATGATTTTCTATGGTCCTGATGAAGTAATCATCGCGATCAACGAAGGCAAACTTTCAAAACATGCGAATATCAAATGCCGTCTGCGTGTACGTAACGATGACGGAACTTTTGAAACGAAGCTTGTAGATACCGTTGCTGGACGTATCTTGTTCAACCAGGCTGTTCCTGCAGAGGTGGGTTATATCAATGAATTGCTGACCAAGAAAAAATTGCAGCAGATTATTGGTTTGGTTTTCAAAATGGCGGGGGTTGCCCGTACTGCTCAATTCCTTGATGAAATCAAAGAACTTGGTTTCCAAATGGCCTTCAAAGGCGGTTTGTCAATGGGATTGAACGACGTAATGGTACCGGACGAAAAAGTGAAACTGATCGAACAGGCGAAAGTTGACGTAGAAAACGTCTGGAGTAACTATTTGATGGGTCTTATCACTGAAAACGAACGTTACAACCAGGTTATCGATATCTGGACACGTGTTAACTCACGTATCACAGAAACGCTAATGAAACAACTGGAAACAGATCAGGGTGGATTTAACTCGATCTATATGATGATGCACTCAGGAGCACGTGGTTCCCGTGAGCAGATTCGTCAGTTGGGTGGAATGAGGGGTCTTATGGCCAAGCCTCAGAAAAATATCGCTGGTGGTGCAGGTGAAATCATCGAGAACCCGATCCTTTCTAACTTTAAAGAAGGTCTTGACGTTCTTGAGTACTTTATCTCCACACACGGTGCACGTAAAGGTCTGGCAGATACAGCCTTGAAAACGGCTGATGCGGGTTACCTTACACGTCGTCTGCATGATGTTGCACAGGATGTTGTGGTCATTGAAAATGACTGCGGATCACTTCGTGGTATCGCTATCTCTGCGCTGAAAGACAACGAAGATATCGTTGAGCCACTTTCAGAACGTATTTTGGGTCGTGTGAGTGTACATGATGTATTTGATCCGTTGTCGGGTGAAATCATCCTTACTTCCGGACAGGAAATTACGGAAGAGATTGCTGCATACATTGATGAGACTAGTATTGAAACCGTTGAAATACGCTCGGTGTTGACTTGCGAGACACGTAATGGTGTTTGTGCTAAATGCTATGGACGTTCACTTGCTTCGGCATATATGGTTAACATTGGTGAAGCTGTTGGTGTGATTGCATCGCAGTCGATCGGTGAGCCTGGTACACAGCTTACACTTCGTACGTTCCACGTCGGTGGTACTGCTTCCAACATTTCTGTTGAAGCAAACATCAAGGCGAAATTCGACGGTGTGATCAGCTTTGAAGATCTTCGTCTGGTTCAGTCTGTAAATTCTGAAGGCGATGATGTAACCGTTGTTATGGGTCGTTCAGGGGAAGTGAAAATTACCAATCCTGAGACTAAGCAATTGTTGATCTCCAACAACGTACCTTATGGTGCACACCTTTTGGTTAAAGAGGGTGATAAAGTAACCAAGGGACAAGAGCTTTGTACCTGGGATCCCTATCACGCAGTAATCCTTTCTGAATTCACTGGTATCGTTTCTTTCGACGCCATTGAAGAAGGTATCACTTACCGTGAAGAATTTGATGAGCAAACAGGTTTCCAGGAATCCGTGATCATTGAAACACGTGATAAAACCAAAAACCCTGCTTTGGTGGTGAAAGGTAAAAGCACGCTGTTGAAAGACCAGACTGAAAAAGGTTATAACCTACCGGTTGGAGCACGTTTGGTTGTGAAGAATGGCATAGCGATTAAAGCTGGTCAGCCTTTGGCAAAAATCCCTCGTGTCGTTGGAAAAACCCGCGATATTACGGGAGGTCTGCCACGTGTAACGGAACTTTTCGAAGCGCGTAACCCATCCAACCCTGCAACGGTAACTGAAATTGATGGTGTTGTATCTTACGGTGGTGTGAAACGTGGTAACCGTGAAATTCACATCGAATCGCGGGACGGTACACAACGCCGTTACATGGTCGCACTTTCGAAACACATTCTGGTTCAGGATGGTGACTTCGTAAGAGCAGGAGATCCGTTATCGGATGGGGCCATTACGCCTGCTGATATCTTGTCGATCAAAGGACCAACTGCCGTTCAGGAATATCTTGTGAATGAAATTCAGGAGGTATACCGTCTGCAAGGTGTGAAGATCAATGATAAGCACATTGAGTGTATCGTTCGTCAGATGATGCAAAAGGTGGAGATCCTTGATGCCGGTGACACCAACTTCCTTGAAATGCAACCGGTTGACCGCGTTGTGTTCCGTGAAGAAAACGATAAGATCCTGGATCTTAAAGTAGTGGAAGATCCAGGTAGCTCGGAAACGCTGAAACCAGGTATGATTATCTCGGTACGTCGTCTGCGTGATGAAAATTCAAGCTTGAAACGCCGTGACCTGAAACTGGTTACTGCACGTGATGCACAGGCCGCTGTGGCGAAACCTACTCTGATGGGTATTACACAAGCGTCACTGGGTACTGAAAGTTTTGTTTCTGCGGCTTCGTTCCAGGAAACAACCAAGGTATTGAGTGAAGCAGCGGTTCGCGGAAAACGTGATGAACTGAAAGGTCTCAAAGAAAACGTGATCGTAGGTCACCTGATTCCGGCCGGTACAGGTATGCGTCAATACGAAAACATCATTGTTGGCTCGAAAGAGGAATTTGATGCTTTAAATGAATCTCGCGAAAAACAAGCACGTAAAAAGCGTGAATTGGTTTAGCAGGGAATAAATATTTGCGAAGGGCCGGTTCTGCGTGAGTGGAACCGGCCTTTTGCTTTTGGATACTGCATAAATTTAGTAATTTTCGGGACGTAAGCTTTACGTCTGCAAACGCATACCAAAACCTCTCAACCAAAGAATAAGCAACCATAGTAATGGAAGATAACAATAAGGAGAACGAACAGCAGATCAATGTGGAATTGTCGGAAGAAATGGCGGAAGGGGTATACTCCAATCTGGCTATGATTGCACATTCCAATAGCGAATTTATACTTGATTTTATCCGATTAATGCCAGGAGTGCCCCGCGCAAAGGTTAAGGCAAGGATCATTATCACACCTGAGCATGCGAAAAGACTGATCGCCGCGTTGAAGGATAATATTGATAAGTATGAGGATCAGTATGGTCCAATTCAAAGCTCGCAGGATACGGAGCCATCGTTCAATTTTCCAATCAGCTTCGGCGGGCCGGGCGGGGAGGCATAGTCGAATTGATTTACATTATTTTAAATCCTACCGCAACAACTTAATTTGCCGTAGGATTTTTCGTTTTGAATAGAATTTTAAAGATAGCCTTTTCAAAAGCGACTGAACATCAGGTTTTAGCCATGTGTATTTTATCAAAAAATTATATATTCATCTTCCTTTTTATCGCCTCGATATTGGTTGGGTGTAAAGACGATAAGAAAAGCGAAAGCGCCGCTCAGGCACCGGAGAAAATAGCTGTTGCGGTATTATCTAAATTCAGATATACTATTGGTGATTCCGTTCGCTTCGGTTTTACCAAACCTGTGGTACAGTTTGAAGTAAAGTTAAACGGGCAGACCGTTTCTGCCTCTCAAAATATCTCCGATACAGTTTCAATCAGCTCGGCAAAAAGTAATACAGGATGGCAGCAAATTGTGGTAACCGGAAAAGGTGCCGACAAAACAGATTTTGCCGACACCTTACGGATTGAACTGATATCGGACATCATCCCGGATGAAATCAATTACACTGTAGTTGGCCGCTATCCGCACCAAAAAAGCAGTTTCACCGAAGGGCTGGAGTTTTACAAAGGGGAACTCTATGAAGGAACCGGGCAGAACGGACAATCAAAATTGCTGAAACTTGATCTAAAATCTGGCACCACACTTGATTCCGTTTCTCTTGATGCCAAGTATTTTGGCGAGGGAATTACAATTGTGAACGATAAGATATATCAGCTGACATGGCAATCGGGCGTGTGCTTTCGATACAATATGGACTTCACATTGGATAAAACATTTACCTACTACACGCAGGGCTGGGGAATGACGCACAAGGAAAACACGCTGATCATGAGCGACGGGTCCAATAAACTCTATTTCTATAATACAGAAATGGAAAAAACAGGTGAGATTGAGGTTTACGACAACAACGGGCCGATTCACAAGCTGAACGAACTCGAATACGTGGATGGCGCTGTTTTTGCCAATCTGTTTGAAAGTACGAAAATTGTCAAAATTGACCTGGCTAGTGGGAAAGTCATTGGCTTTATGAAGATGGACGGTATAGTACCGGCCGAGACAAATGTCGGCAAAGACGTTTTGAATGGGATCGCTAAACAACCTTTCGATGACGCATTGTATATAACTGGAAAAAACTGGCCATCTCTTTTCCGGATTAAATTGACGGGAAGTAACAAGAATAATCACATGGCGTCTTCGAAGTAGCATTGTACCCACAGTCCATCCTCGTTTCCATTTCATGATTTGTTTGTAAGCCCTTTTTGCTTGTCGGAAATTTTTCCCGGACATTCTGTTACATTTCAGGTCCTGTTTGCGTACGGGTATTCAACCCGGCAAGGGGAATATCAACGCGCCCCGCTTTAATCTGATGACTGGAAGCACTGAATTCAGGATTGTTTATGACGAATTTAAAAACCTCGTGTACAATCTTGCGCTGAGCTATGTGCAGAATCAGCCAGATGCAGAGGATATCACCCAGGAGGTATTTGTTAAGGTGCATCAAAATCTGGAACGGTATAACCCTGAAATAGCCGGACTGAAAACCTGGATTTACCGTATTACGATTAATCAATGCCTGGATTTTCTCAAATCTAAAAAGTCAGGCCGGCGATTTGGGTTTCTGATCAATCTTTTTCGGATAGAATCCAATGAGCCCGTTGTGGAAGCCGAAAGCTACAATCATCCGGGTATTGCTTTGGAAGACAAAGAGGAACTGGATAAACTGTTCCGCATGATCAATTCGCTGCCCGACAACCAAAAAACGGTAATTATCCTGTTGAAGATCGAAGATCGTTCGCAGAAGGAAGTGGCAGAAATCATGAATCTGAGCGTAAAAGCGGTTGAGTCGCTTTTCCAGCGGGCAAAGCTGTCGCTTTCAAAAAAGTTGGATAATTGAGAAGGTTTTTTCTATTCCGCTCGTATAACAGAGCAACCACGTTGTGAAATGAAGTATATGAAAAATTTAGAAAAGATAAAACGGGTAGAGGTATCACCTTTTCTGTTTACCCGCATTCAGGAAAGAATTAAGATATCCAGAGAGGCGCCGTTTGTCTGGAAACTGACCTTTGCTGCGGCTTCTGCGGTAGTCCTGGTTCTTAATGTCAGTATTATGCTAAAATCGAATGAGGATAAAGAAGAAAATGCTTTGACAGAAATGGTTTCATCGATGCATTTATCCACCTTTAACACCTTGTACGATGAGTAAAGTAAAGCTTTTAAGTGTGGCTGTTGCATTGTTACTGGTAACGAATTTTGTCATACTGTTCCTGCTCTTGAGAGAAAATGCCGGGCATCCGCGTAACCGGCAATCGGGTGGTGCAGAACCAAAAATGATCGTTATCGACAGACTTCATTTGGATAAAATGCAGGTGGAGCAATATGAAAAGTTGGTCTTAGGGCACCGTTCAGACGTAAGAGGCCTCGAAGCGAAGATCCGCGATGCCAAAACCCGTTTATACGGGACGCTTGTGAAGGAAAACAAAGTGGAAAAGGAAATTCTGGAAGACAGTCTGGCTCATTTGCAGAGGCAGATGGAAGATGTTCATTACAATCATTTTGTTGAAATAAAAAGGCTTTGTAAGCCAGACCAGCTTCCATATTTCAACGAATTAACCAGAGATCTTGCCACTTTTTTTACACCGAAAAAAAAATTGCAGCTTCCTCCGAAGGATTAACTCCTGCTAATCGTATAAGGTGTAAAAAGAAATCATGACAGGATCATCCACCACACTATTATCTGCGGCCCTCCTTTGCGGCCTGCTTTTTTTCTCCTGTAATAAAGACGAAACCGAAGTGGCTTCCGGAAGTAACGAGGTCCCGGCAGTTTATGCCAAAATCTATGGCGCAAGCAGTGTCACCTCTGACGGGACCTATGTCACAATCAAAACAACCGGCCTGCCCGATCACAAAAGTATTTATTATGCAACCATCAATGCGTTGTATGAAAATTTTAACGGGACCACTTTTGCCGGCAGCAAATTCAGCAAAAACCCGAATGCTATTTCATCCCAGCTCTACACTTTCAAAATTCCGTTGAATCCCAAAGTCGCCACCTCCCATGCTGCTACCCCGCTCGGGCCCATCGGCGTGGCTTTGAATGGGGTTCCTTTTTTTAACCAATATGCCGGTCCCAGTCAGCCACTTACAAATGAAATCGTTAGTTTCGACCAATATTGGGGGCACCCGCAGCAGAGTGGGCAGTATCATTACCACGTCGAACCGTTGTATCTCACTAGCGTGAAAGCAAGCAAATCGTCGTTGCTGGGTTTTTTGCTTGATGGTTTTCCGGTGTACGGGCCTCAGGAAAATGGAGCGACCGTTGTAACGACGTCCCTGGACGCCTATCATGGGCATACGCATGCCACCACTGAGTATCCTTCCGGCATATACCATTATCACATCACAGATACAGATCCTTATATCAACGGAAGCGGTTTTTATGGTACGGCTGGCACGGTTACTCAGTAACCTATTTTTATTGGCCTTTATCTTTTCGAGCTTTTACTCCCGCAAATCGGTCACTGTAGATGCTCTGGATAGCAGCCTGACATATCGCGGAGACATCCTTTTTAGGAATGGAGTAGCATTCACGGGAAAAACATTTGCCCTGTATGCAGGTTCAGTTGATACTGCGGAAATCAGGAATTATTATGAAGGTAAGGAGCATGGCAGGTGGAATAAATTCTATACTGATGGTAAAATACAGGAATCGAGAGAATTCGATGGCGGACGAAAAACGGGATTTTACGTAGCCTGGTGGCAAAACGGGACCAGGAAGCTGGAATATCATTTTGACCATGACGAATACGAAGGGATTTGCCGCGAATGGAATGAGCATGGTGTTTTGATCAGGGAGATGAACTACGCAAAGGGACATGAATCCGGCGCCCAGAAAATGTTTTACGACAATGGAAAGGTGCGGGCAAACTATGTTATTATGAACGGTAGGCGATACGGCTTGCTGGGTACTAAAAATTGTGTAAATGTCTCAGACAGTGTTTTTAAGAATTAGCATTTTGCTTATTGCTTTCGTTTGTTCCTGTTCGCAAAAACAGAAACAAACAGAATTACCCTACTACAATTCCCCAGATTTTACACCTTTGTTTTTTGCTGATCCGGCCGTGGCTGAAAACCAGATCACGCACCGGATTTCGTCTTTCTCATTAAAAGACCAGTCGGGACAGACCGTGACTGAAAAAGACATTGAAGGGAAAGTGCATGTCGCCAATTTTGTGTTTACCAGTTGTGTGAGCATCTGCCCCGTTATGACCAGGCACATGAAATTGCTGCAGAAGGAATTTGGTGAAAATCCCAAAGTCGTTATGCTTTCGTACAGTGTGACCCCATGGATCGATAGTGTTACCAGACTAAAATCCTACACACAGGAGAACCAAATCATCGCTCCGAACTGGCACTTCCTGACCGGAAATAAAGCGCAGATTTACAAGCTTGCACGTCAGTCCTATTTTGCCGAGGAAGATCTTGGCTTTACCAAAGACAGCACCGAATTTCTACATACAGAGCATATTATTCTGGTTGATAAGAGCAAACGCATTCGCGGTATTTACAATGGAACACTTCAGTTGGATGTAGAGCATCTGGCTCGTGACATTCGGATCCTCCTGAATTAGGTAGATTCGTAATTTAAATTCGTTCCTAATAAACTCAGTAACAGATTCGGAATTGATTTCTCAAATCTTATTTTCTAAATTAGTGCTATTGAATTACTCCGCCTTTCGGGACAAGTAATCTCAGATACCCTTCGGCTTTCGTAAAATCTTGTTTCCTGAATTTCCTTATCAAGAAATCAATCAACCATGGCGTTATTTAAATTAACTGTTAACAACCGCGCGTACCAGGCCGATGTCGAGAGAGATACTCCGCTATTATGGGTTCTGCGCGACCATCTTGGACTGGTAGGTACCAAGTACGGATGCGGTATTGCACAATGTGGCGCCTGTACCGTGCACCTGGATGGGAAGGCCGTCAGGTCCTGCGTATTGCCGGTGTCGGCCATTGGAAAGGCGAAGGTTACCACCATTGAAGGCTTATCGGAGAAGGGAGACCACCCCGTTCAGGCAGCCTGGGATGAAGTGGATGTGGCACAATGTGGTTATTGCCAGGCAGGGCAGATCATGACCGCTGCAGCATTGCTGAAGGAGAAACCAAAGCCAACGGATGAGGAAATCCTGAACACGATGAGCAGAAACCTTTGCCGGTGCGGAACTTACCACCGTATACGGGAAGCAGTAAAAGTGGCAGCCACTAAATCAAACTAACGATGCAAACATCAGAAAATACTTCGAGAAGGGATTTTATCAAAATCGCCGCGGCGGCTGGTGGAGGTTTGTTTTTAGGTTTCAACTGGACGGGTACTACGGCAGTGCCCGTCGTGGTGGATCCCAAAGCCCTTGCGGCGGGTTCGGTAAATTTCAATAGTTATCTGTCCATCGGAACCGATAATATTATTACCATCGTGTCACCCAATCCAGAAATTGGTCAGGGAATCAAAACCGCATTCCCCATGGTGGTGGCAGAGGAACTGGATGCAGATTGGAAACAGGTAAAGACGATTCAGGGACATCTGGATCCCAGTAAATATGAAAGGCAGGTTACAGGTGGCAGCGGGGCGGTGCCTCACTCCTGGGAACGACTGCGCAAAGCCGGGGCTTCGGCCCGATACTTATTAATTGGCGCCGCTGCAAATCGCTGGAAAGTGGATGCAGCAACCTGTTCCACAGAAAATGGTAAGGTATTTCACAAAGCGTCCGGCAAATCATTGAGCTATGGGGAGTTGGCAGAAGAAGCTTCGAAAATTTCACTACCAACCGATGTAAAGCTAAAAAACGAGAAGGATTTCAAGCTCATTGGTACCTCGGTGCGTAATGTCGACAATCACAATATTTCTACGGGTAAACCATTATTTGGGCTAGACTTCTATCGGGAGGGCATGCTGTTTGCACTCATTCAGCGGCCGAAAGCATTTGGCTTCAAATTGAAATCGGTGAATGCGGATGAAGCGAAGGCAATGCCGGGTATTGTTGACGTCGTTACTTTTGAAAACAGCGTTGCTGTGGTAGGAAAGTCCACCTGGCAGGTGAAAAAAGCGAAGGAAAAGCTCAAGATTGAGTATGAGAAAGTGGCTGATCTGGAGAGTACTTCTGATCACAATCGTATTTTTAAGAACCTGCTCGATAGCGGAGAGGCCACCGTTAGAAGGAAAGATGGAGATGTGGAGGCAGCATTCAAAAAGGCAGCAAAAGTTGTTACAGCAGAGTATCAATGCCCATTTCTGCCGCACAGCCCATTAGAGCCAATGAACTTTTTTGCGCACGTACGTGAAGACGGTGTAGAGCTAGTCGGGCCGACACAAACACCCGATCGGGCAAAAGGAGAGGTGGCAAAGCTAACGGGGTTCGCTCCTGAGAAAATTACTGTTGAAATAACTCGGCAGGGCGGTGGATTTGGGAGAAGGCTTTCTGCCGACTTTGTAATCGAAGCGGCACAGGTCTCCAAACTGATGAAAGCTCCGGTTAAGGTGATCTGGACGAGAGAGGACGACATGACGGGGGGCACTTACCGTCCGGCTGTGCGCTACCGGTTTCAGGCTGCCTTGGATTCAGATGGAAAGCTCATTGGGTACAAATTGCGTGGAGTAGGCATGAATGCCGGGAATTCCACACGGGAGGACAATTTTCCGTCGGGGGCCGTGGATAATCTTCTGATTGATTCGGTGGATCACAAATCTCCCATTACAACGGGACCTTGGAGAGCGCCTATCACTAATTTTCTCGCTTATGCCGAACAATCGTTTCTGGACGAGGTGGCCGAAGCCGCCGGGAAAGACCCGATCCAGTTCAGACTTGAATTATTGGAAAAGGCAAAAAATGCTCCCGCTGGTGCCGTAAAATATGACGTGGATCGTACAATCGCCGTAATCAAGCTTGCCGCTGAGAAAAGTAATTGGGGTAACAAGAAAGGGGTGCACCAGGGTTTCAGTGTTTACTTTTCGCACCGGTCGTATGTAGCCCAGGTGGGTGAAGTTGTTATGGAAAAGGGGAAACCGGTACTCAAAAATGTGATCGCCGCGGTGGATTGCGGTATTGTGATTAACAAAAGCGGTTCACTTCAGCAGGTGAGGGGTGGTGTTGTGGATGGGATCGGACACGCCATGTACGGAAATATGACTTTCAAAGACGGAGCGCCGGATCAGAACAATTTCAATGGATTTCGCCTCATCCGTATGAATGAAATACCGGAAGTGGATGTGCATTTTGTGGACAATGGCATTTCGCCAACCGGCCTGGGCGAGCCAGCTCTCCCTCCTGCAGGTGCTGCAGCTGCCAATGCATTTTATAAGGCTACTAAAAAGCGACTGCGTAATCAGCCATTTATTGAGGACGACGCCTTTAAAGGAATTTCCTAGGCTTTGATACAATACGTTTAAAAAGCAGGCTCGCCGGAGTGATTCTCAGCGGGCCTCTTTTTTTATTTCCTGTTCATCATATTCTCTTCCAAAAGTTTGAAAAACCGTTCGCGGTAGGTTTCACCCAGAGGAATAGCGGTGCCATTTGCGAGAAATATCTGATTTCCTTCGATGTATTCAACTTTTCCAAGCGCAATGATGTGAGACCGATGCACACGTATGAAGTCATTTTCAGGCAGGTAATCTTCCACTTCTTTCATGGTAGAAAGAGTGACAAGCCGGCTTGCTGGCGTGTAGATGCTCACATAGTTGCCCAATCCTTCGATGTACAGAATTTCCTCAAAGCGTACTTTTACAATCTTGCCGTCCACCTTTACGAAGACATGATCCTGCGTTGGAATAATTTGGGCCGGTTGTTGCGTATTTGATGGGGTTTCGGGCTGATATTTAACTGTTATGAGATCCTTTACCTTCTGTACGGCCTGTAAAAACCGGTCAAAAGGAACTGGTTTAAGCAGATAATCAACCACATTAAGTTGGTATCCATCCAGCGCATACTGGCTGTAGGCGGTGGTTAATATCACCTTTGTACGACCCCGAAGGAGTTTGATAAATTCAAGCCCCGATATTTCAGGCATGTGAATGTCCAGAAACAGGATGTCTACATCCTCTTTGTAAATCACGTCCAGTGCCGCAATCGGATCCAGATAGGCTCCGCATAGTTCCAGAAAGGGGGTTTTGGAAATATAATTCGTTAGTACATTCAAAGCAGCTTGTTCATCGTCAACAATCAGGCAGCGGAGTTTCATAGGTTTTTCTGCTAGTGGTTTTTTCAGACCTGAAAAGGGGTTTTCCCTCAAGACAGGTTGTTTTTATCTGTGGCTCATTATTAGAGAATAATCGTAAGCTTGGTGTCATAAAACGATTCATCCTCAGAGATGTTCAGGGTATGCTTGCCAGGATAGCCTAATAACAACCTTTTTCTGATATTTTCGATACCAATCCCGGTTGAGTCCTCCTTGGGCCCGTTCCTTTTTTTGTTATGTACCTGAAATTCCATTTTTTCCGAATCAACTTTCAGCTGGATGCGCAGGGGAGCGTCGGCACGCTGAAGTTCGCCGTATTTAAATGCGTTTTCAACAAATGTAATCAGCAGCAGCGGCATAATCCGCCTGATGGCGACATTACCTTCTACCTGAAAATCCACCTGCAACTGGTTTGAGAATCGTAACTGGTTGAATTCTATAAAATTATAGAGGTGCTCAATTTCTCCCGACAAAGCAACTTTGGCTTCTTCGCTGTTTTCCTGTAAGCCATAGCGCATCATTTTCGAAAGCAGCATGGTAGCGCGTGCGAGGTCGTCGGATAAGGGTAAGGCCTGCGAATAGAGAAAATTAAGGCTGTTGAATAAAAAGTGTGGATTGATCTGATATTTTAAGGATTGCAGCCGGGCGTCAACTACTTCCTTTTCAAGCGCTTTTTGCTTCAATAGCTCTCTCTGGCGGTTTTCGTCGAGTGTGCGAAGCTCGCGCTGATACTGGATTGCACGTTGCCCGTACCCATAGATAAAGCTTGTAAGCAGGATGATCAGCTCGCCACCGGCAGCATTTTTTAGAAAATATCCGATCGTAATACCAGCGATATAACCCGAGCCGGAAATGTTATCCGTTTTTGCCTCAGACTTCAATTTTTCATAAATGTTGATCCCATCCAGCACGGGAGGAAAACCAGCCACCTTTGTAATGAAGAGAAACCAAGAGCCTTTGACGATCAGTAGAACACCCCACAATATAAAACTGAACAGTAAAGCTGCAATTACTTTATTTCGTGCAAGAAGGTTGAAGTTCGTTTTTAGATTAATATAGAAAAAGAGCATCGACGGCATCAGCATGAGCAGGCTGGTGGACCATGCTATGTCTTTGCCTTTGAGCAGAACGGAGAAATTATTGAGTAAAAACCATAGCACCCAGCCAAATACCAGCCAACCCAGATGCAGCCAGGAAAGGCTTGCCCGCTGATTCAGCCACCACTTTTTCAATCCAACTTTCCACCACTGTCTAACCCGCTTTCGTAAGTGCTTTCGGCTATGCCAGTAGGCGATGAATGCATAAATGGCGAGTGAGACCGGGGCAAAAAGTAAAAGTCCCAGGAACAACGTTGCATTCACGCTGAGGTGGGATTCATTTTCATAAACGGCCGAAGGCCTGTTCGCTTGATAAACAGTGAGGTACTCTTCATCAGATATGAAAAGCTTGGAAATCAGAAAATGCAAGCCAATATAAAAAACTACATAGCCGGCAGCGTAGACTCCTGTCTCGAGTGCGGACTTCTTAAGACGGTAAGCCGGAACAATCTGCTTGTATACGTATGCGTAGCAGATTAATGCGGCGATTACCGAGGCGGGCAATCCATAGCTGTTCCATTGTGCATAGGAGTTTCCATAATCCCAGGTTGTGACGACGGTAAATGTCACAATAACCAAGACGAAGAACAAAGTCTTTTGATATTTAACCCAGATAGGAAGCATATTGATAAAAGCTGATGGAAAAACAGCAGCAGCTAAGCTAGGCTGCTGAATTCAGAGGTCCTATTTTTTGTGACGAACCGGAATGAATAAAGGACGAAGCTACAACCACAGCTTAAAAATCCCAAAAAAGTAGCTTCCCTGCCTGATAATTACTAAAAACCGTCCTGATTCCTGATTCGTCATTTGTTTGATGCGGTTGGTCACATCAAATTTTTCAAGTGTTTTTTGTCCCACACCTTTGTCGTGTTCTTCATGGACACGAAAACAAAACCATCATTTACAAACCTGTATTAAAATGAAAACGACCATCAAATTTTTCGCCGCAATTGCTACTTGTGTATTTTTTACCAGCTGCCAACAAGAAGAAATCGCCCCCGCAAGTCCTTCCATCTATCATGGATCATCCACAAATGGAGATGCCGAAAAACCTGCAGCTGCCCGTTTGGATGCAGTAACTACCCCGATCCGTGAAACAACCGAAACTATAAAAACATCAACCCGCTCCGGGAGCAGCAATAAAGGTGCTTTCGTGAAAAGAAAGAATCTTTTGTAAGTATTTGAAGCCAACAATTATTTCAAACATCAGCTTTCAATCTGATTGAAAATGAAAACGACCATCAAATTTTTAGCTGTAATTACTGCTTGTGCTTTTTTTTAGCTCCCAGCAGGAAGATGTAGAGCCACAACCAAGAAAAGCTCGCGTCTTACCAGGAACGTCTGGAGTGAAGACTATTTATTCTTTTTTAACTGTTTTTGCCGTTTTTAGCTGAAGCTTCAATTCCTGATTTTGCTGCATCAGTTCCAGATTGGATTTTTGAATGGCAATGAGCTTGTTTTTGAGAGATGGCAAGGTAGTGTCCATACTTTTAGCCTGCGCTATGTCATCCACAAGGTCTGAATAGCTGGTAATGATAGCACCATAAAAAGGTTGTTGGTACACCGCTTTAAGATCATTGGTCCACTGGTAAAACGGCACCAGTGCTTTGGCTTCAACCACTGGCGCTTTTTGTATCTGTAGCACCAGTGAATCCGCCTCATTGGAATATCTGACAAGTTCCTCAATCTTGACATTTGTCAAAGCGGTTTCTTTGTTATAAACTTTAGGCGTCACTACAAATTGAAAGTAGAAAAGCACTGACACCAAACTAATTGCAAGCAGGTAGGTGATGATCGTATGACTGATCATCTGATTCCTTTCTTTTTGATTTAATGCGGCCATTTCCTGGTTTTGAATTGTTTCACAAAGTCATTCCGTTTACCTCCGATTTTTTGCATAACATCACGGGTTAAGGCAACGTCAGCAGTGCCTGTTGAACCATCTGATTCTGGGTTTTGAGATCCTGATTTACTATTTCCAGTTCCTTGATGCGCTGCACAAGCCGAGCCACTTCATCGGCCTGGAGATTTCTCCGTCCCAGCAGCTTCTGATTTAGCATGACCCTTACTTCATAATTTCTGATGAGTTTGGCGGCAAGCATAGCCGGGGGAGAGCTCCCTGCATATTGTTTTTTTATGATCGAAAACTGTTTGTTGAGCAGAGCATCTGCGCCTGCAATGGCACTCTGGTCTTTTGCCTGCAATACGCTTACATATTGATTGTACAGGCTGTCGAGCACCACCACTTCTGCCCTGAACCCGCTTTCCTTTTCCACATTGACCGATTTAACAGAATCATCTTTTCTTAAAGGCTTGGTAAGATGATAGAACAAAGTGCCTCCCAGGACCAAAAGGACTGCGGTGGTTGCGATAAACCATTGTGATCTATTCATAATATGCTTACAAAATCGGCCGATAATTTTATTCCTATCCAATTAAAACGGTGGGACAACCCACCACTATGGTGCCGCCATGAGCTGTCGTGTCGCCCAATCTGGCAGCTGGCATGCCGCCTATGAATACCGTAGCTGATCCCATGACGATCGTATCTGGCGGGCCTGCACAGACGCACATACTGGATACAGTCGCCGCTGGCATATTTCCAATCATCACGGTCGGAGCGCCGGGAGGCAGGATGGGGCCACCCACGTGCGGAACCGTTACTGTTACCATCGGGCATACGTGCATGTCCCCTACTCTTGCTGCTGGCAGTCCCATGTTTTTTTTGGTTTAATTTTGTAAAAATTAAGCAATGTCCCACTTCCCGGTGGCTTCCACGTACGGTAATGCCAATAGGCTCTGTAAGACAAATTCCAGGAAATCAAGATAACTCTTGACACTGTCGAGCAGCATCGTACAATCATTGTGATTATACTGGCTGGTCAACACCGTATCAATCATAGAATCCATCATAGATTTGTTCACTTCCGGTACGTGCATATTGAACTTGGTGGTACCTCCTACATTATTTCTCATGTATTGATAAAGCCTGCCCGCACTGTTTTCCGAAAGGCAGTCCAGCGCAATGCGCATCGTTCGCGCATATTTCATGAGGTCTCCGATAAAGTAAATGGGAGGCTGTTCCTTTGAAACAACCCGGTAATGATCGATCACTTCAAGGCCAGTCATGACCAGTCTTTCCATGATCTGATGGATATCTCTGGCCACAGCCGAAGCGTTCTGCATGGAGTTGATCTTCCGGATCGTCAGTATGGCTGTTTGGTGAATACTGCTGATCTGCTTACCACAGGTTTCGTAGTACCAAAGCAGATTTTCACCAAAAACACCGGCAGTTGGGGGTATGTAATCGTAGTCGGGCGAAAATAGTTGGCCTTCAAATCGGACTCTGAATATTGGAATACTGTAAGCATCAGCAATTTTTTCATGCACAGACAACAGCTCCAGCATGGGTTTAAGTACTTTGAATGGTTTACGGCGAGGCATTTCCTCAGGATCGTAATCGCCGGATTCCATTAGGTTGGCCAATGAAATCCGGAGTACTACATAAAATATCCCAATGTTACCCAGTCTGCTTTTATAATCGAGCAAAGAGAGACTTACGCTGTCCTGGTCGGCCCCGGAATCCCATTCCACGCGGATTCCGCCAGGCATGATCGCACGGCAGGAAAGAAGTCTGATCGTATCGCCCATCACGCTGATCTGCATGCCGGCACTTACACCATCTTCGCCAGGGAGCAATCCATAATTATGTCCGTTGATAAACACGGCTGCGGTGTCACGAACAGCATCCCGTATCGCCTGATCCTGGGCGGTCAGATGCTTTTGCGTGATTTTCATTCCGTCCCGCCAATTAACAAACTGGTATTCTACTCCTGGAAGCGCCATGCTTTATGTTATTAATTAATTTCAAAATCTTGTCGTGCAATCCCGTTTTGGGTTGCCGGGGTTTCAGGCATCAATTTAGGGATTGCGGCTTGCTGCGTAAATATGTTCATTGGAAGTCACCTGGTTCTCAATCAGGGTCTTGTCCATGTCAAGATATAGTTTCTTTTTCTGCGGTGTGTATTTATAAAGTACCCATTCCAGAGGCATGTCGCCATTCAGATATTGAATAGGTTTCTTTCGGTATTCGCGGTGTTTGTTGTGAAATGAAATGAAATAATGAAACAGATCGCTAAGTGACTCATTCGTAGGGAACTCGACTTCATAGCTCTCAAAAGGGCCGTTTTTTCCTGATGGGACTGGGGTGAAATTCATCATGAGTTTTATAGGCTCGATGGGCTGCAGTTTTGGTACCTCAGAATAAATCGGGTATGACCAGCTTTTGTACCGTTTGTTGGGGATCTGCATCCAGTAATCGTATGATTTGATCAGTACCGAAGGTACCAGAAAAGCGAGCAGGGCAGCCATTAAATAAGCAGTGTATCCGGGGGTGTCGGCAAGTAAAAGGTATACGATTGAAAAGCCTGAAAGCCCAAAGAACAGCAGTGTAAGGTTCAAAAGGATGACATCTTCAAGCCTGGCTCTTTGCCACCAGTTCAGGGTTGCTTTGGCAAGAATGAGATAGAGAATGCCGAATAGTATCGAGCATAACGCCACCGTCGAATAGGCGTATGGGAGCGCTTCTATTTTTGAAGCAAGTAACCCCAGCAGACCAAACAGTACAATAATCCACAGTATCCAGATGACAAGCCGTCCTGTTGAAATTTCGTTTCCTTTGGTATAATAAAGATATCCGGTTAACACAAAACTCAGAAAGAGGCTTATCACAAAAGGTAATAAGGTATCAAAGGTCAGATTCATAGTTGATCACTTTTCTTGGCACCAATCGTTGAGAAGGTCGTGTAACAGAATCTCAGGTGGTAATGCAAATTTGAGATATATCCCTATTCGATAAAATACGTCATTTGACGTATTTTATCAGACTCCATTCCTCTCTAAAATTGCAGAGTGTTTGAATGTCCAGTTGATAAAATACCAGGAGTAATAGTTGTTTTTGAGCTCTGACCGTCCGGTAAAATACGTCATTTAGCGTATTTTATGGGATTTTTTAAAGGGGTAAAATTGCATGGTGATAGTTTAATTTGATTCTGTAATGGCGCTGAAAAATACCGGTACGGAATGAAAATAGGTGATATTACAGATAAGATTGTGCAGCGCCATAGAGGCCTGTTAGGTGTAACGCAGATTGTTTAGGGTTTTTCTATGAGAACATTTATTCCAATTAGTGAGCTAGACAATAACCCATACGGGCAATCTGAATCCAAATTATTTGGAGAAGTTGCTGAAAGACTAATATTTCAGGACTTTTCCTCAAGCATAGATCTTACGCCTGAACAGAGTTTCATGGACAATGGTCATCGAGAAGAAAATCTTAAAACGTTTCTTGTAAATAACAACAAACGTGTGACAAGAGATGCGGTTGACCAGTTTGTGACTTGGTGCAAGGACGATAAATTAATGCGATTTCCTGATATCATGATTCACACTGACCAGTGCAGAGAATTTTATGAAATCAAACCTAATTCCCGGGCCGGCTTATCTGCTGGTGCAAAAAAAATTGGGATACTGAAGGCTGTATACGCATCATACCATTTGCCTTACACGGCCGGCAGGCAATATAATCCTGCATTGTACAGGTGTCTGGCAAAATATAAGCATTCTATAGCCATAAACCTCCGGGTTCAGATGGCTGATTATGGACTACTGGTTTATGACCTTTGGGTTGATTACGATACTAATTTATCCGAAAAGCAGGATCCGCTGGTGTATCGTGTTATGCTGATCGATTTAATCAGGTATGTGGTTTTCGGAAAATTGAAAACAGCAGAGGAAATTTCCCCGGCTCCCATAATGATTTCAGATAAAGAAATTGAGTTCATTTTTTCACAACGCTTAGGAACCTTAAGCAAACAAGCTTAATCATGCTATCAACCCTAACCTTCAATGCCGATCTTAAAAGGGCCATCCAGATCGCACAGTCCATTGCCAAGGAAAATCAGCATGCTGCGTTTTCCCCGGGGCACTTGCTGAAAGGGTTGCTGCACAACGATGTAGGCTTGTCGAGTGTGCTGGCGGGGTGGGAGGTGGATATCCATTTTCTGCGCGACTGGGCAGATATCCGAATTGAGAAATATCCCAAATCAGCCCGGGGCGCTGATGCCGTCAGAGGAGACGCACAGGTGCAGGCGGTATATGAGGTATCGGATGTGATCCGTATGAAATTTGGGGAAGAAGAAGTCTCGCCATTAGCCTCTTTGGCGGCAATCGCGAGGCCTGGCGTGGGTTTTCAAAAGGATCAGCTTAAATCGTTTCCCATCACCGAAGGCGAAATTATAGAGCGGGCGCTGGCATCCGCCGGTGTGGAAAAAACACTGAATCCTGCATCGAACGGTCAATCGAAAAGCGCAGCTTCTTCAGCTACGGGCAGTGCACCGGGACAGGCATTGCTGAAATACTGCGTTGATAAAACAGCCGTGGCCCGTGAAGGTAAGCTGGACCCGATCATCGGGCGGGATAAGGAAACCCGGATGATGGTGGAGATACTGGGGCGCCGAACCAAACCGAACGTGATCATTGTAGGGGAGCCCGGTGTGGGTAAGACCGCGCTGGTAGAAGGACTGGCGCAACTGATGGTAGCAGGACAGGTTCCTGGTCACTTGCAAAACGCAAGTTTGTTTCAACTGGATATGGGTTCCCTGATTGCAGGTGCATCTTACAAAGGCGAAATTGAAGACCGACTTAAAAGTATTATATCAGAAATAAAGCAACACGATCGCGCTATTCTCTTTATAGATGAAATCCACGTACTCATGGATCCGCAAAGCGGTGCCATGGGCCTCGTGAATTTATTAAAGCCGGAGCTCGCTCGTGGCGAACTCACGGTGATTGGCGCCACCACGCTTGACGAATTCCGGAAGTATTTGGAGCCCGATGAGGCTTTCAGCCGTCGGTTTGAATTGGTCAGGGTAGAAGAACCCGACGAAATCACAGCCAGCCGCATGATTGCCAAACTGGTTTCACTGTTTGAAGATCACCATCAAATTAAGGTGGCAGACGGCACCGTGGCAGAAACGGTTCGCCTGGCGCGCAGGTACATCAAAGACCGGAGGCTTCCCGACGCAGCAATCGATCTGATTGATCGCACGATGGCTGCGATGAAGCTGATGAGTGAAACAACGCAGCAGGAAATTGAAATTCTTCGCACAGAATTGCAATATGTAAGGGATACGCATGGCGATGGGGATCCGATTCTCTATGGGCAGGAACTACGCTGGTTTGATCGTCAACTACAAAACCGGCTTAGCCCGATATTGCTGGGACAGCTGGACGAACAGCCCGCGCTGGATCAGATGGATTTGCCCGAAGCCATAGCCGATTACCTTCTGGATCTTCTTGACAGGCTGGAAGCGCTTGGAGGAAAAGAAAAAGGGGCCGTCGAAAAACATGATGTAGCTGCCGTGGTTGCCCATAAAACAGGTATCCCTCTGGGTAAGCTTCAGTCGAAAGAACGGGAAAAGCTTTTGCAACTGGATGAGCATCTTAAAAAACGGGTCATAGGGCAGGATCATGCAGTAAAGGTTATCTCCGATGCTATTCTCGAGAACCGTTCGGGACTGAGTCGTCCGGGCCAGCCGATAGGGTCATTCTTTTTTTCCGGGCCAACAGGTACTGGTAAGACAGAACTAGCCAAAACGATGGCCGACTTTCTTTTCAATGATGAAAAAGCGCTGATCCGTTTCGATATGTCGGAATTTAAAGAGGAGCACTCCGCTGCCGTTTTGTACGGTGCACCTCCAGGATATGTTGGGTATGAAGAAGGAGGTTTGCTGGTGACGAAAATCAAGCAGCAGCCCTTTGCGATTGTTCTTTTTGATGAAATAGAAAAAGCACACCCTTCTGTTTTCGATCTCTTTTTGCAGATTCTGGATGAAGGAACCCTGCACGACCGGCTGGGACGCGAAGGTGATTTTTCCAATGCCATTATTCTCTTTACATCCAACATCGGAGCCGACTGGATCGTGGAGGAGTTTGGCAAAGGACGTATTCCGGCATCCAACGACGTGCTCGATCTGATGACCCGTCATTTTCGTCCTGAGTTTTTGGGAAGGTTGACAGAGATCATCCCATTCAGCCCGATTACCGAAAGTGCCGTTGTGAACATCTTTAATGTTCAACTGAAACCATTGATCGTATTGCTTGAAAAGCAAGGGGTGAAACTCCACATCGACGATGAAGCCCGGAAAGCATTGGCCCTCGAAGGTTTCACACCGAAGTATGGAGCCCGCCCGATCCGCGGTGTAATCCGAAACCGCATCCGCCGCCCATTGTCACGCATGCTGGTTTCAGGTGAAATCGGTAAAGGTTCTGAGGTGACTTTAAAGTTGGGGGAGAGTGGGGAGTTTGAGTGGGGGATTTCTGAGCAATTGCGAGAAGTGTAATTGGTGAAAAGGATCGTAGTCATCGGCAGTAGAGGGTGGTGCGAACGAGATTTTAACAACTTTTGATTCTAGTATAATTGAGCTATCACACTAAATTTTAACCGAAAACTTATCAAAACATGGCTTATATCGTCCCTAATATGACATTGATACCACAAGACAAGGGAATGGCTTGTTGGTATGCAAGTGCTAAGATGCTTATTAACTGGAGGCGTGAAACAACACAATCATCCGAGATAGGAATCATCGATCCTAGTGAGGATGAAATCAGCAAATCTATTTATACTCTGGACAGCGGCATAGGAAACCCTCAGATTATTGCCATGGCCCGACGTTTGGGCCTTGTGGATGTCCCGCCGATGTCTCCAACAGAAGACGCTCTGGAATCGTGGCTGTTTCGTTACGGGCCGCTTTGGGTAAACGGCAAAACGCACATTGTCGTCATTGCAGGAGTTAAAGCGGGGCAGGTTTTGGTTTACGATCCCAGTCCTGTGAATGTTGGTTCCAGAAATTGGCGAAGCCTGGCCGGTTGGTACACAGGAAATAATGTCGATTCAAGAGATACGAGCCGTGCGGTAGAAACGGTTTTTTTGCATTGTCCATAGTGCAGTCACGAAAAATTGCTGTCAACAATAAATCAAGACCATTCAAATAAAACCATAATCACCCATTTCCATGGCAATTGAAAAACCCCAACTTGGTGGCGTCGTAATTGACGAAGGCACCAGCGAAGCGATCAAGCTTTTGCACGACAACAAAACGGCGATCATCAGCAAGTTTACGGCTGATTCAATGAGCCAGGCACCTGTTGAAGGTATCCAGAAACTTCAGGATGCATTTGATCATTTTCAGCCACAGGTGGATGTGACGCATACCACCGAAGATGGGGGTGAAGTGAACGAAACACTCAACTTTACGAGCGTAAGTGCCTTCTCGGTAAAGGGCATGATAGAGCAAAGCGGATTTCTGCAGGAGCTTAAAGGCAAGGAGGACGATTATCAAACCCTGATCAAAAGGCTGATGACCAACAAGGTCTTTCAGAAACTGCTGGCCGATCCTGCCGGAAAAGCAGCTTTCGTTGAAGCATTGAACGCCATGATCCAGGAGCTCGACGACGTGGACGGTGAGTAGAGGACCCTAGTAAATAAAAGATAAATGTTGCAACCGTTACAAAAGCCGACTGCTGAAAGCCGAAAGCTGAGTGCTAATTTCTAAAACCCAAGTATCATCCATGGCACAAGAAGAACAATTACCCCAGTCCAAAGAACTTCTCAAGGAAAAAACAGTAGCGCGGCCACTTACCCAGACGGTCCAGGATCTGACCAAATATGGTGGTTTTGAATTCATCAAAACCATTATCGAAGGAACTGAAAATATGGATCCTACCAAAAAGGCGCGTAAAGCGATGTTTTTGGAGGAGGACGATAACAAGGCTGACAGAAAAAAACTAAAAAACCGGCTACAGGCTGTGGCAGATTTACTCACAGCTCACGACAACATCGCCGACATGGTTGCAGAAGCGGAGCAAAAGGCTACCTCAGCCAGCGACACATTGAAAGCCAACCTTCGGAACTGCCTGAATCAGACGGAAGAACTGGAACGCTCTTACCGCTCGCTCGCGCTGTTTTTTGAAAATACAGCGGAGGAAAAGGTCAAAAATCTGAGGCTGTTTGATGCAGGTAATGATATGACAACCGATGTGGACGGGTTCAGCAATCCTACCGGGATTTTTGAGCAGCTTGCCCGTGAGCTACGGGACAATTATGACCGGTTCGACCTTACCAATAATTATTCCCTGGTGGTTTTGCCAGGTTGGTTGAAAAAGAACACCATCGTAGATAAATGGGCCCAGCTCGTGCATGACAACAAAGTGATGATGATCACCGACTATCGGCACCTGGATAGCGCAGAGGATGTGGAGGCGATGTTTGACAGAGATAAGCTCACGGGCTCGGATGCTTACAAATCCCATGTGATGATGCCCTGCAACTGGGTGGTGGGTCGTGAAGCCAACACCGATGTGGGCGAGGAGGAACATTTGTTTGTACCACCTTCCATGGCACTTGCCGGCTTGCTATGGGGCGGAAACATCGCTCAACCTTCCGCGGGCCTTGCCCATGGGAAATTGAAAATGGCAAGTGGTACCCGTTTTTCCATGCGTAAAAATGAAGTAGCGCAGCTTGAAAGCAGAGGGTTGATTCCACTCATCTATGAATGGGGAAGGGTCGTACCCCAATCTGCCAGAACCCTCTTTGATGGCGACAACGTAGGTTTGCAAACGTATAGTGTAGTTCGTGTGTTCGACTGGGTGGGCAAGATCATGCAGGACTTCCTGAACCGCCGGACGTTTGAAAATATCGACAACAAAATGCTGGAGGATATCAAAAAGCAGGTGTCGCGCTTCCTGGCGGAGATCCGCGGTCCTGGCAAGATCATCGAGGACTACCGTAATCTTGAGGTGAAACGGCATCCCGATAAACCCACACACATCATTGTGAACATGGATTTAAAGCCATTTTTCCCCGCCAAAGTTTTTGCCATCAATATGACTGGTACCAAGGGCGACTGGGATTCGGAACTTAAACCTTAACTATTTTTTATTCAATCCAATTAATTCAAACACTTAATTTTTTCAAAAATCATGGCACACAAGGCAGAAATCACGATCGACGGCAAGAAATTTGAAGTACTACACTGTTCATACAGCTTGCACCAACACGTAAATCCACATACCAACGAGACCACTTCTGAGGTATTTGGCGGAAATATTGACGTTACCATTGAGACCCGCAACGCAGATGCAAAAATCATTGAACTGATGGTTTTGCCGCATAAGGATGACATTAGCGGAGAAATTAAGTTCAATAATCAAAAGGGTGAAGAATTGAGAACGATTAAGTTTAATCACGCATCCGTTGTTAATTTTAGTGAAACTTTCAGTCTTTCAGGCAGCGGTTCGGGAAATCAGAGCTTTACGATTTGCTCGAAGGAGCTTGATATTCAGGGCCAGATCCTGAATCTGAAGAGAGAGTAACTTCATGGTATCTTCTCATGGTCAGCGTGCGTTTACTTACTGGCCATGAGGAACAATTAAAGCGCTATGTTTCCAGACATTGGAATGGGTCAGGTGATTCCCATTACTTTTAATCAGGCAGAAGTAAGGACTCCGGTTATCAGCCATCGATATTTTACGGCTCAGGGCTCTGTTTTTTTATCTGGTACGTTCATCTTTGGACAGCCCCAAACCTCCGCAACCGTGGCGGTGACACCTGCTGCGGTTTCATTTTCAAGTGATGGGACCTATGATGTAACGAACGCCATACAAGCTCAGATTGCCGAAGGCGTAAGTATTCAGATACAGGGCTCACTCAATGGATTGCTGGACATACTGCGAGGCGAAGGTAACGCTACTACCACGGCACAGCGAATTGCCAATCTGTTTTCGGTTGCTCTGGGGATAGATGTGTCGTGTGTTACCTTTCAGTTTAACACCCCGAATGCCGAAGACCTGGTGCAGGGCTTTTGGGGTAGTTTCGACGCAATACTGGATGGCAACAGGCTCATGGAAATGTTAATCTACGGCAGAACCGAATCCTTTGAAGGGTTAACTATCGGAGAGATCGTAGACGAAAGGACTGGGCGAAGAACATGGCAGTTATTAAGAATAAATGGCAGCGGTACTGCCCGTTTTCGATTTGGGCTTACCGCGGCAGGTGTTGTTACCATTGGCAGCCGAATATCCGCATTGCTTCCGGGTGCTCTTTTGGTAACAGGAGCTGTGGTGTTGGGTGTATCTTCGATGGCGATACTGAATGTTTGCCTGGCAAATGTTCGGGCCAGGGGTGAGCGCCTGGGGGTTCTTACGCGATTCTGTGCAGGTTATGTACGTCGGGTTTATTTTCCAAACAATCCTTCAATCTGGACCCAATCCGATCACGTTTTTCGTCAGGGTGTGGAAGGGGCGGTTCTCGATATCTCCCGAAACCCGTTAGGCGATGCCGGTATTCTGCAGGAAATAGCCACGGTTACACATATCTCACCCGATGAGGTGATCAGATACAATGAGGAATCAGGTGTAGCATCCATACGGGACATGCAGTCACTGGTGAACACGGGAATTCGTCTCGCCGAAGCCATTCAGGCGGGAAATGTAAGAGTGGCCGAAAGGTTTTAATTCAATACAAGTAATAATTGCACTATGCCACCACCAACCAGCACATTTATATCAAGCATTGAGATAAGCATCAATGGGGTCACGATCACGCGGGCAAATTACCTGCGTATTAATCAGCGATTCGAGACGCACCACAATTTCGAAATCAGTGTGTCACCGGAAATGTTAGTGGGACAGGAGAATACTTTGCAAAATATAGCTAACCAGTTTATAGGCAAAGGCGCAACGATACGGTTGACACAAACCCGTCCGGGAGCAACCGCCCAAAACCTGGTTTTTTATGGTGGTGTTACTTCGGTTCGGTTGATTAAAGGCCAAAGCAGAACCAGCACCTACCTTATTTCGGGTGTAAGTCCAACCATACCATTATCTGCCGGAATTCGAACACGTTCCTTTGAAAACCAAACACTTGCAGACATTGTCAACTCCTGTTATTCTTCTCCTGGTTTAAGAGTATCTCCTAATTTTATTGCGCCCATACCCTATGTGACCCAGTACCAGGAAGATAAATTTCAGTTTCTGCAACGACTTGCTTCCCGATATGGAGAGTGGTTTTATTACGACGGAGAAAATATCATTTTTGGTAAACCAGCCCGTCCTTCTGCTCCAACAATAGATTTGGCAAGCGGTACAAATCTGTTTGAAATGGAATATAGCCTTCGGGTTGTTCCTCTGAAGTTTAAGCCCTCCTACTTCAACCATGAAGCATTTGACCGTTTTGACGCAAATTCGGCAAATATTCAGGTTTCGGGGCTAAGCTCACTTGCTCAGTTAGCAGCCGATCGTTCGGACATTGTCTTCGCAGACGATACGCTGAACACGATCCACCTTCAGAACTTTGAAGCGTTACCAGACCTGGAGGAGGCTACTCGAGTGGAAAAAGCGGTGAGAACCAATAAGCTGGCATTGCTGACAGGGGTAAGTCCGGAAATGGAATTGAAAATTGGGAACCTGATCCATGTTACCGACCCGGCTTATACCAATGGTGAATTAACCAATACTGTTGATTATGGCACTTTTGTGGTCGTGAGCCTGTATCATAGTCTGGATTCATCGGGCGTATATCAGGTTCGTTTCGAGGCAGTGTCGCAGGATGCCGATTTCCCACCGGTAACTTATCTGGTTGCACAGCCGCAGGCTACGCCGCAGTTGGCTGTTGTAAAAGACACTGCCGACCCATTAGAATTAGGTCGGGTGAAGGTAGAGTTCATGTGGCAAGGAAGTGGCATTGCTACCTCGCCCGGTACAACACCCTGGATACGCGTGTCTTCGGCTATGACCTGCCATTCCAAGAGTTATTTTATTCCCGAAGTGGACGATACTGTGATGGTCGACTTCGAATACGGGAATCCTGACCTGCCTTATGTTGCGGGAAGTCTGTATGCCAACGACAATGGACCCAGAAGACCAGGATCGGAGCTTTTCAGACCAGATAATCACATCAAAGGAATAATTACCAGAGGAGGAAACCACATTATTATTGATGATGAAGATGGGAAAGAGAAAATTTTGATATTCAACAAGGAGAACAAAAATAAAATAGAATTGTCGCTGGATGGAGAGCCGCAGATTAATATCCATAGCGAAGGGGAAATTAATATGACCGCTAAAAATATCAATATTAAAGCCTCGGAGGAGTTGAAAATGGAGGGTAAAAATTTGGTTCAAATTGAGTCTGATACATTAATTGACGCAAAATCCCAGGACGAGATCAAAATATATGGCGTAAGCAAAGCGGGTATCGGGTCAGATGACAAATGCCTGAGCAGTGGAGCCAGAGTAGGGATAACCGCAACTTCGGAAATGAAAATTGAGTCGGCTACCATGGAATTAGCCGCCAATGCTACGATGGATCTGAAGGCAAGTGCTTCACTGGCTATTGACGGGGGGGCTATGGCTGCTTTGAAAGGTGTAATGGTAATGATCAACTAAACATGAACAACGACTATTATCCGATTCCGCCCTCGTTTGGTGCGTTGATGAAGCGCAGGAACGCAGAGAGTGGGTTGATTGATGAGCTTGAGCTGTTCAATTCCTTTGACGAGCTGCTGAGAAGGTTTTCATCCGATCAGATTGAAGCTGTGCAGGCAGTGAAGGATCTAATGAACGGACAGAAAGTGGATGTATTAAGGGATCTGATGAAGCTAATGACGTACCGGGAATTTGCCGAAGTGCTTGTCAATGAAAACGTTATTCCAAAACTGTCCGTTGCCGAATCGGTAAATCAGAACATTTCCCTGTACCTGTCTTCGAGGCCCGGGGAGTATTTTTTTGATCATAGCTATGGCTGCATCATTCATGGGTACGATTTCCGACAGTTACGTGATACCCCCAGCAAGGATCAGATCAAACGGTCGGTGGAGGAGTATCTGCGCAAATTTGAAAAGAGGGTTATCATCAATAAGGTGAATATTGATATTACGGATGTGGAGGAGAAAGTGGATGGCGGCAATCCGCGTATTTGTCGGTACATACAGATCATCATCTCGTGTACACTGGCTCAAACGAAAGAAAAGCTTCCGGACATGAAATTCAGGTTGGTAAGATATTCTTGATTTTTTCTAAACCTGAATAATATGATACAATATTTGGGCAATATTGAATTAAACGGATTTCGCTTTGATTCCTGTTTGTTTTTAAGTAGGCTAAGTGCAAATCAAAACTATGATCTTACCATTACGCTAAGGATATACCTGAACAAAGTAAATCCAACGGCAGCAGCGGAGTATGTTGACTATCAGGGAACTAGATTTAGAGTAGGTAACTGGCCTGATGCTGAGTGGAATGATATCAGTTCTGTATTTCAGTACTATGGGGAAGAATGGTGGGATAACAAGTTTTGGTTACGAACTCCAAGGGATATCGATACTCGTTTGCCAATTGTGGGTGTCGATAGCGATATGGCTAATCCGCCGGTCTATAGTGTCTGGCGCCCGGAGACATGTCCTGAAATTTTCCCTCATGTCAATTGCCGTTTTAATTTGGAACAGGTAGATAGCCGGGGAGCGGCACATTGCACGATTAATATGAGGTATTTTACAGAAGTATTCGTCAATGATACCTGGAGAAGAACAAATCCAGAGTTCGCAAACCCCAGATCGTCCGCTGTTGATATGGATTACGATGACATATTTGGAACAACAACGGAGTACGAGGGTGTCATACTCAGAAATTTAACAATCCCGCACGAAATTGGTCATTTGATGGGGCTGCAACATTCCGGGATCGTTCGGCGAGAAGCTGCCTGTCTTGCCGAAATAAGCCGTTCGGGTTCCGCCGGAGGAAATCATGATCTCTGTTACGGCAGCACACTGGAAAGCCGGCGTGATATCATGGGGGCCGGTGAAGATCTCAGCTGGTACGACGCCCTTCCCTGGCGCGTAGCGATTGAGCAGCATACAGGAATAAACAAACATTTGTGGGAGATTCGTCAATCTGTAATACAAGGTGAGTATGACCCAATACGCTAATCCCAAACGATATAAAACGCGTGAATACATCCGGACCGAAATGATCCGGGAAATTGCGCGTTTATGGCATTATGATGAAAGTGAGCTCGCAGTAGAGAGCTTCGACCCGCTGGTGGGCATGCTGCTGGGTGCTTTTGCCACCGGGCTCGAAGGGGTGTACAATGAGCTTGATAACTCAAGCAGCCGCATTGTAAGCCGGCTTGCCAGCTTGCTCACACCCGACGTACTCACAGGGCCGCAGCCTGCTCATGCTGTGATGAAGGCGGGAATTCTGGATCCCCATTACGAGGTATTGCCACAGCATACGTTTAGCTGTAATGCTATGGGGAAAGAGTTTTTCTTTAGTTCGGCAGGGAGGTACACCCTCTACAAGTCTCGGGTAAACACGATGATTATTCAGAGCCGGATTAAGGAAATGGGTACACCGGCCAAAGAATATTTCATGAATGAAGCCATCCCCGCCAATGAGGTGTGGCTTGGGCTTCATGTGGATGAGGACATCGATAGTTTCGAAAATCTTAGTTTCTTTTTTGACTGGCGAAATGATCCGCAGCGGGCTACATATCTGAACCGACTGGCTGATGTACGTATGTTTACCGAAAATGTGGAATTGGATATCTCACCGGGTTTGGTTAGTAATGATTCTCAGTTTTTTACAGGTGATGGTGAAAGTGCGGTGGGTCGGGTTGAGTCATTGGTACAGCGGTATTATAGTTCAAATTTTTTTGGCCTAAGCAGCCGTAACCGCCTTACGGGAGCACCTGTATCGTTACAGAAGAAGAAGTATCCTGCCGCTGTGGTGTCTATGGTTAGTCAGGAAGAGTTGAGCAAATACTTTGTACAGGATCTATTCTGGGTCAAGCTCAAATTTCCCGGAAGTCTTTCATCAGAAGTGCTGTCGCGTATGGTGGTGGAGTTGAACGCATTTCCGGTGGTGAACAGGCGGGCAATCAGCCAGCCTTTTGACCTAAGGCAGCTTTTTAATGTTTTTCCTGTTCGCGTAGAAAATGGGGAAAGTTTTTTGGGTATGATCGACGTAGAGACCCCAACAGGTGCCAGGCTCACCAATGTACAGCAATTTAGCCGGGACAGTGCCAACCAGTATTTGCTGAGACAACGAGGGGTAACCAGGTTCGACGACCGCGATGCCACCGAAATGCTCACTTATCTGGTTGAGCTTTTGCGGGATGAAAGTGCCGTTTTTATGTCTATCGGACAAAATGAAATCGATTCGGACGTAGAAGAGATCAGGAAAAGGCTGGAAAGGATCAATAGTGTGATCAGGCGCGAAAACATTCCCAACTGGTTTCTTTCTGTAAAAACCACCGAAAAAAGTGGGCGGATTAATATTAAGTATTGGACTACCCGGGCAGATGAAGCCAATAATATCGCTCACGGCATGAAGTTGAACCGGGAGCGTACGAATGTAGCCTTTACAGATGAGGCCAACATGTTGCTGACAACCACCGTGGGCGGCAGTCGCGCCCTACAGGGAGACGACTATTTGCCGGTATTTAAAAAGGCCATTCTCACGCGAGGGCGGCTGGTAACCATCGAAGACTACAAGGCGGCCTGTTTTGCTGAGCTGGGCGACAGGCTGAAAAATGTAGAGATCCGCAAAGGGTTTGCCATAGGGACATCTGAGAATCAGGGATTACAACAAACTTTGGAAGTGCATTTGGTGCCCAATCCTCAGAAGCCCACGACTACGGAGCAATGGTCGGAATACCAAAGCCATTTAAGTCACATTTTTGAGGCGCAGTCATCCGGTATTTTGCCCATCAACGTCATGGTAAAGGGCGTTTTGTCTTAAATGGATATTACCACAGATCATATCAAAGAAATTTTAGCACAGCTGCCTGTCAAAAGGTTGCGTGCGGAAGCGATTCTGGCCGAATTATTCGAAGCCGGAGTTTATCGTCCGGGAGATGTGGTGATTTCTCCGGAAAGCTCTTCCTCGTTATTTTACGAAAGAGATGTCAGCGAAATTGAAGAAATATTCAACCCTTTCAGCGGGCGATCCTGGTTTAAACTAAACACCCCGCGCGATGGTATTTTCGATTCACTTCCCGAAGGACTTTTTCATAAGCCTACACCACGTTTAAAGAATAATGAAGATTGGGCCGAGATACGTTCGGAGGAAACCAGACAGGAGGAGGATGCCAGGCGATTTTTTTTGCCGTTTGATAATGCACTGAACCAGCAGCGGGTTCGGGTCGAACAATTTGAGAAAAAAGCGCTTGAAGGAAGGGATAAGAATTTTATAAAGGAATTTCTGCTTGTTTTCTGGCCAGCATGGGGAGAGCTGGAGTTGTCCGAGGAGCAGCAGTTCAGCCTGTTTCATCTCACGATCATTGCCCATCAGGTGGCAGGTAACGTGCCCTGGATGGAATCCTGCATTTCACAAATGCTTGGGTATGACATTCGGTTATTTTATGAGGATCAGGTGTATCGGATACCTGTTGCGGAGACTTTTGGTTCTTTGGGTGAAATTGTCCTGGGGGTGGATGCCATTCTTGCCACCAATTCCTTCCCGAAATGGCGTCGGCTAAAAATCAGGATAGGCCCGCTCTATTACGAGCAAATGCGCGATTTTTTTCCTGGAAGGAGCGGTGAAAAATTGCTTCATTTTTTATGTAGCCTGCTTATTCCCGTAGAGGTGGACTGGGATCTTGAACTTATTCCGAAGGTAAAAAGGGATCCCGACGAAGAGGTGGAAAATTCACTGATCAGTTTCACGGTCAATAACAATGATAAATATGCTGTGCTGGGGTATACCACCGTGCTTTGAATCATCGGTGATGACTTTCAAAGCAGCTTAGCCCGTATCCCTCAATTAAATACGTCATTTGACGTATTTCCTGGAATCATTAGTTTTCACTACTTGCATAGTTGATAATTGCCGGGTTCGTTCCCGAAACTATAATAGGTATTTAGCTGTATGAATTTGCCCGCTCAGAGAATCACCATTGGCAGAAAACCAGGAAACACGATCGTACTGAACAGCAGTGATGTGAGCGGTACCCATGCATCGCTGACGCTGATCAATCCCGTGACTAAAACATGGGAAATACAGGACCTGGGCTCGGCAAACGGTACCTTCGTGGATGGGTTGAAGGTATACAGAAAAGAAATTACAGAAATCAATCAGATCAAACTGGGCCAAACATTCATTTCGTGGGATGTGATTCTAAACCGCAATGCCGTCCCTGCTCCCGAACCAATTGTTGAAAGGACACCATTGAGGCCGCCCCTGGAAGATCCTACTCCGCAGGATGAAGCGTTGAGGGAAATCGCATGGAATCTCAAAAAAGTAAGCGATGATTACCGGGAGAAGAAGAATCGAATGGCTGAAATTCAGGCGCAGGAGGCGGTGAATTCACGCATCCAGGGATTGGGTTTTCCGATGGGTGCGGTGATCGGTTCACTGGCGCAGGCGCTCCCCGGTGACTACAAAATTCTGGGTTATGCAGGCGGTGTGATTTCTCTTGGGTTTGCAGTGAGTGCACTGGTGAGTTCAAAAAAACTGAGTAAGGAGCGCAAAACTTTCACCGGCCTGGATGATTGGTACAAAATCAACTACGTATGTCCGCACTGTCACACTTTCATTCAGCAACCTTTTGAACTATTGGAAAAAACAAAAAATTGCAGAGCTTGTAAAAAACCATTGATACCATAAATCGCGGCTGGCATTCCGATTAAGCCCACAACATTCACTATTTATCATTACTAAAATGAACAATCTTGATTTTGAAAAAACCCAGATATGGGCAAAAAATGTGATGAACGCGCCCATTCCGCCAGCCGCTCCCGTAGTTACAGCCGCAGCTGCTTCCGCTGCACCGGTTATGAAAAAGCCGGTTCTGAAAACGCTTACAAGGGAAGAAAAGATCATTCTGGCAACGGGTGGTGCACTGGCGATCGGGCTGGGAGCCATTGTGATTTCCAGTATTTCGGATGAAGATGTTATAGACAAATTGCCCGCTGCTCCCACAGCTGACCTGACAGCTCCGGTTCTTGACCTTGGCGTGGAAGAACCTGTTGAAAAAGTAGTGCTTCCCGAGGAGTCCAGTGCACCTCGCCCCGCCCCACGGCAGCAGGCTCCAAAGCGAGAGGCTGCCCCCCCGCAAGCGGAAAGTCACGTCGTAAAAGCGCCGGAAAACCATCATTCGCTGCTCGAAATTCCGGAAATCCCCGAGGTGGCCACCAAAGTCGGCGATGAACTTACATTCATTGAAGCATTTAATGTGGCCCGGGACGAAGTGGGGCCCGCGGGATTGTTTGCATGGAGAGATACTTATTACAGCACATTTACAGACAAGGAATGGGAATCGGTTCCGGAGGATAAGAAGGCAAAGTGGCTTGAAGCTGCTGAACCCATTATTGATCCCGGATACGAAAATTTATCTGAAGGAATAGCCATTCCGGAACCAGCCCAAAGCGTGGTAGTGGCTGAGCGAGGCGAAATAACCTGGACGGGCGTAGACAAAAATGGCGATGGACAGGCGGAAATATTGATGGCACGGATCAACGGACAATCGCCTATGGTGCTGCTGGATACGGATGGTGACGGTGTCCTGGACACCCGCTACGATTACGAGGTGGCCAGCGGTAAAACGTTCGGTTCAAGAATTGAGCCCTTTTCCATGAGTGTAGCAGACATTGAGCATCTGGAATATATACCGGTGCAGCCTGATATGGGGTTTTTCAATCATTCCGGAAATGAGCAGATTACGGGTTCTTTGCCAGTCTCTATTTATGCTGAAAACGATCAGTACGTAGTGAGCATGGACAGTAATATGGACAATACCGTGGATGCCATCACCTACCTCACCGACGACCGTGGTCCGGTGGTCGGGCTTGACTTTGACAATGATGGGCAAATCGAAATGGGCTATGTATATGACACAGTCAATCAAACCGTCAACTCCCTGGAAATGGAACCTATGGAAGAGATGAGTCTCGGTCCGGAAGCACCTGCCTTGTCGCAAAGTGAAAATGCCTTTGAAGCGAATGAAGTAACCGGCGAGGCGCTGACTTTTGACGATAACGAAGACGGGGATCAGGATTATTTTACGGCGGATTCGGATCGGCAAGATGATGATGTGCTTTCATGACGTTAACGGGCCCGCCATTGTTTCTGCAAGCATTTGCGACAGTTAATTATTCCCTCTTTGGCGGGTGGTGCCATGGATACAGGTCTGTTTTATTAATTATTTCCAATGGATATTACATGTAGAAAGTGCGGTGCAAAACTGACTATTACCAACACCGCGACACCGATTGTAAAATGCACAAACTGTGGCTATCCCAATCCGGTGATGGCTGGGGCACAACCCTCAAGACCTGCCCAGATTCCGCCTGCCGTTAGCCCGGTTGCGCCGGCCATGCCTTCTCAGGCGCCACCCAGGCAAGCCATGGGCAAAGCATCGGGGCCGTCCGAACTGGGGTGGCTGGTCGTACACGATGAAAACGCCGAACAGCAAACCCACCCACTTCGGATTGGCAGACAGGTGATTGGCAGAAAAAGCGTGAGCCGGCCCTGCGACATCATGATCGAGACGGAGGATCCTTTTATGGGCCGCAACCACTGTATTCTGGAAGTCAAACCGAGCAGAAGCGGCGGGTATGAATTTTTTCTTTCCGATGTAAAAATGACCAATGGAACACCGGAACAAATGAGTACAAACGGCACCTACGTCAACGCACAGCCTGCGGCATTACGTCCAAAGGATATGGTTTATCTAAAAGATGGAGACACGATACAGATGGGTAAAACCAAGGTGGTGATTAAAACCCTCATCAGTGCAGCAAGTGCACAGGACGCTTCCCGGATTGTACAGGATACGGACTATTCGCCTACGGTAATCATCAGATAAACACACTATTTTAACAGAAATCTGGCAGTATGAAAATAACGATTCATTCACCAGTTGGTTTTAATGAGACCGGTGGGCGCTCCAATAATGAGGATACCATACATCCGCAGGTAGGAGAGGCTTTGGCTTCTGATCGTTTATTTTTGGTCTGTGATGGTGTTGGAGGCGAGCATCGCGGTGAGGTAGCCAGTGCTTTGGCCTGCCAGTCTTTGAGTCACTTCACGGCTCAGTTTAAGGGTGCTGAAATGACCCTGGAGGTAGTTAAACAGGCGCTGGACTATACCCTGCAGGCTTTCGAAAGGCTGGAAAAATCCGATCCCGAAACGCATGGAATGGCAACAACCATGACCTTGCTGTACATCCAGGATAATGGGATTGTGCTGGCTCATCTGGGTGACAGCCGGATATATCAGGTGAGACAGGGGAAGGTTATTTTCAAAAGTAAAGACCACAAATGGGTGAATGAGCTCATTGAAAGTGGAGTCATTACTGAAGAGCAGGCGAGGGAGCACCCGAAACGAAATGTGATCACCCGTGTGATCAGTGCCGGGCGCAATGATGAACCCGAATTCGTGCTGATAAGCGACGTAAGGGCCAATGATTATTTTTTTATGTGTACAGATGGTGTTCTCGAACAGCTCTACGACGAACTGCTGGAATACCATCTGCGTGATAATCCCGATAATCAGTCTTCGCCATCAGAAATTATACAAGCGATTAAAGAAGAATGTGAGGGGAAAACCAATGATAATTTTTCGGCTTACCTCCTGAAAATTGCTCATGTGGAGATAGGAGCTGCTCCGCTTCAGAATCCCGGACAAAAGGAAGTTCCCCTGCTACCCGAAAATAAATCTCCCACTCAGGTTGTGGAGGAAAAAGGGCCTCAATCATCCTCCAATCGTTTTTGGATCATGATGGCTGCCGTTCTTTTGGTGGGAACGGGCTATTATTTCTGGGAAAAGGAGCCAGTACAAACCGACGTAAGTGTACCTGTGAAGGTATCTGCCACGGCCGTGCCAACAACGGATACCACAAGGCCGGGGATAGAAAAGCCTAAGAAAAAGGAAGAGAAAAGAATACCCGGGCCGCAAAAGGTGAAGAGCGGTGTGCCATTAAGAAAAAAGAAAGACCCGGATCGTGTTAAAAAGGAGGTAGATGACCTTCGTACCAGAACCTTAGAAGAGGAGGTTAAGCCTGAAAGTGAAACACCCGTACCGGATCCCGTTGTAAAGTCTGAAAAATCGGATCTGCCCGACAAACTTAAAAAAGTGGACCCTAAACAGGATTAGTGAGCGTTGCCTGCCGGGCTGAAAATATTGAACTTCTGTTTCAAGAGTAAATTTGTTAAAAAGACCATGACCGCTTCCGACTTTGCCGACCGATTTGACTATGATCCCGACAATGATTTGCTCGGGGAGGGAGGCTTTGGAAAAATTTTCAAGGCCTGGGATAACGTGCGCAACGAGTTTATTGCGCTGAAAATGTCGAAGGTACAGACGGGCATGGAGGAGTTTAGTCTGCTGAGTGAATATGAGCGTGTAAGGCATCTTGAGCATCCAAATATTGCCCGTTACATGGACTGCCAGCGAATCAAGCTTCCCGGCATTGGTACGCACGATATCGCACTCATGAAACACTATGAGCATGGGAATCTTAGCCAGTTGCTGGGTAAACATGTTTTGACATTGGCCCAAAAGCAAAAAATCATAGATGGCCTGCTGGAGGGAATTGCCTATCTGCACAAGTTGAAGCCGCTTATTATTCATAGTGACCTCAAACCCTCAAACATATTAATTGTTGAGCGACGCGGCTTTTTTATTCCTTTGATCACCGATTTCGGAATCAGCCGGCAGGCTAAGGTCGACGATAAATCCTACGTTACCAATACAGTGGGCGCCGGAACCTATGCTTATGCCGCGCCGGAGCAATGGGAAGCAAAAGAACTACGTCCCAATGCGGATCTGTGGAGTTTTGCGATCATCGCTATTTACGTGTGGTTCAATGGTAAAAAGCTGCCCTTTCGTTCTGATGACATCAGTATCGCCACGGAGTCGGGTCGTATCGAATACATGAAAAGGGTTGTGGCCCTTGACTTTATTCCTGATTTAAAAGAACTGCCCGAGAACTACCGAAGGATGATCGATGCCTGCCTGGTGGTGAATCCGCAGGCAAGGGTACGCAATGTAGACGAACTCCATGCACGGATTAAATTGGCCGTGGTAGAAAACGCGACCATAGAGGAGGCAACACAGATTCTGCCAAAAAGTAAAAAGCCGGTAAGGCCTCAGTTGGCAGCTATGGATGAAAAAACCTCCATTATGCCGAAGGAAAAAGTTGCAGCTCCGATCGTGCCGGTAGATTCTGTTAAACCAGAAATACGTCCGGAGCCAGCACCGCCAGCCCCGAAATCCAACAAAATAAAATGGATCGCAGCGTCGATGATAGCTGTGGGGAGTATCGGAGGAGGATTAGCCTGGTATAACAGCCGGCCTGCGACTCCTCAAATGGCAGCACCTGCGGCTATCATTGCGGAGCCGGTCAAACCGCCGGTGAAAGATACTGTTGTAATGGCCCGACCCAAGGTGACCAAAGTGGAAACTCCTCCTGAAAAACCCGAACCAGAAAAAATAAAAAAGGCTCCCGCCATTGAAAAGGCAAAGGTGCCCGATACCAAGGCGGTCTATCACGTGGTTGAAGATCTTCCTAGATTTCCGGGAGGGACGGGTGCCATGAACGCGTGGCTTGCCACACATTTGAAAACCCCCGAAGCTGCTGAAAGGTCATTTGTTTCAGGTGTGGTAAGGTTGTCTTTTATAGTAAATACCGATGGTACCCGGCAGGATATACAGGTTGTCAAAAAACTGGGTTATGGTTGTGACGAGGAAGCCATAAGACTGTTGAAAACAATGCCTGACTGGATACCGGGGCGTACATCGGGGCGGACGGTCCGGGTAAGGCATACGATTGGGATTACTTTCGAGTAAGTAATCTGAATGGATGGATGATTGGAACGGAAAGTGGGGTATGCAGCATGGATAAAAACATGGTTCAAGCCACTCGCCCGATTACTTTGGCCACAGCTTCGCGGCTTCCTTTTACCTGAAGTTTCTGATAGATATGTTCGAGGTGCTTGCGGATGGTTTTATCCGAAACAAAGAGCTTTTCGCTGATCTGGCGTACGTTTATTCCTTTTACCAGGCATTCGAGGATTTCGTTTTCACGTAGGGTAAGTTCTGCCGATTTAGAAACTGCCTGAAGGTGCATTTCATTGGGTCCCTGTCTCAGCAGATCCAGCGCTTTTGATGCCATAATGGGTGACATGGGTGCTCCGCCATCGAGTACTTCCGTTACCGCGTTGATAATTTTATGGGTTTTTTCATCCTTAAGAAGATACCCCGAAGCGCCGGCTTTAATGGCTTCGAATAATTTTGTGTCATCATCAAACATCGTGAGAATGAGTATTTTCACGTGAGGGTGTTTTTGTTTTAACAGCCTGGTTGTGGTAATGCCATCCATCTCCGCCATTTCAATATCCATCAGAAAAACCTGCGGAATGCCTGTTGTTGGAAGCTGTTTGAACAGGTCTTTACCGTTACAAGCCCTTAAGATCAGATCTATATCCTCACTCAAAGAAAGTTTTTCCCACATGCTGGCGGCAATGGTAGGATTATCTTCAACCAGTCCGACGGTAATTCTCGACATGATGATAATGGTTACA
Source organism: Dyadobacter sp. 32 (assembly GCF_902506755.1). Classification (GTDB taxonomy): domain Bacteria; phylum Bacteroidota; class Bacteroidia; order Cytophagales; family Spirosomataceae; genus Dyadobacter. Next base: position 5,205,550 of record NZ_LR735258.1, read on the forward strand.
GGATGTAGCGTGGAGAAGTGGTTATGTGAGGTATGATAACCAACCCTTTCTGCAAAGTAACGAATCGCATGGGGATCAAAAAATACGTCATTTGACGTATTTTTAGTCAGTGCAGCGGGAACGAGGCTGCTATACGGGTACCTTCCGGTGATGAATCAATCAGCAGTTGGCCTTCGAGCTCTTCCGTTCTGCATCGGATATTCTGCAACCCATACCCCTGACGGGCTTCTGTGAAGCAAAATCCTTTTCCGTTGTCATTGATCTGAATATGCAAAGTGGTTTTAGTCACCTTCAGGATGATCTGAATGGTACAGGCATCGGCGTACTTAAGCGCATTGTTTACTGCTTCCTGTACGATTCTAAAGATAGAAGAGGTAAGCGGTGCGGTGAGCAAAAGAGAGGTATTACCTGCGGCGTCCACTTCAATTTTGGGATAATCCATATCCTCCGTCATACGCGACAGTAAACCCTTGATTCGCTCGACCAACTGACCATAGGTGATCTCAGGCTGATTGAGAACCCAGATGGTCTCACGCAACTGTTGAACAGTCTCCCTGGTGAAATCCCTCAAGGAGGCAAGCTGGTTTTCCAGGCCTTTGTGGTTATAGGCCATGATGTCGAGCCGGGAAATAATGTGTGTCAGCTGAGATCCGATACCGTCGTGCAAGTCACGCGCGATCTGTTCACGCTGATTTTGAAGCTGATTGACCATGTTGAAACCTGATTTCTCACATATATCAGCAGGTGTACTATTTTGAATTTTAAAGAACAAGGCCTTTTGTCCTTGACGGATACTGCGCAGGTTGGATGCGCTGGAATTTCTTAGGGCAGGTTGGCTTGACATAATGTGTAGTGTTTAAAAAATCAGAGGATATTTTTTGAACCTTGGATGTTAGCTGTTTTCGTACCAATCGTCGGAATCCTTCTCCACCGTTTCGTCATTGTCTCCGAAGTAGAGGTCATTCATTTCAGCTGTAAGTGTATCGGCAGCTAATGGCAAGTCAGCTTCGGCAGTGGTTTCTTCTGTGTTGCGTATATAGTCGGGATCCAGAAACTCCCTGTAAAACATTTCATTCCGGTATGCCAGTGGTTGGTCATTTGAGAAACGCTCATAGTGTAGCCCCACTTCATCCCAATTTTCGGTTAATACTGCGGCGGTTAATTCCGGAAACCGCGAAAGCCCTCCGGTGTTGTATACATAGTCGAACAATATTTCCTTTTGTTTCTCCGACAAATTATCCCAATTGGCATCCGCCACTGAAAACCCCTCGTGCCTTTGTGCAAAATCCAGTAGTTGAGCCTTGGTTCTCTCCTCGTACTCCGGTACCAGAACGTTCTCAAAAAGGCTCTTTTGCTGTTCCTCCGTAATGATAATTCCTCCCTTTTGCGAAATCCAGTCTCCTGCCTCTCCACCGGTTTTGTGAGCGGCATCAATAAGTGTGTAGGCTGTTTCGGGATCAATGCCCGCACTGGTCAGGTCGTTGTATATTTCCTGTGGGCTACGGTGGCCCATATCATAACCCGGACCTATCGTTACTCCTGATTTCCCTCCAGGATAATGAGGCACCAGGCTTTGACCCTGGTGCCCGATTTCCTGTTGATATGTGAATGAATAGCGTGACATAATGGATTTAATAAATGCAAAACTAAGGTGGTTAATTGATATTTTTTAGCGTAGAATTCTACTTTAAAAACAGGTAATTTTACTCGTTTTGCCGGGTCAAAAATAGCGGAGGCATCCGGGGAAAAAAATAGATAATTTTATGGATGTATGCACATCGTTACAGGTAAGATTTTGATTATCAATGATTATTTTTTTTATGATTTCAGTTTCTCTGTATACGAATATAGAAAATTATCTTTCGAACTATTTTTTGTGAAGTGAAATTTAACAGTTTTATTTTAGAATGTATTTGAGGGGATTCATAAACTTATTAAAAGGTAAAAGTTCACAATTCTTTATCCTCCTGGGCCTCGCAAAGTATCGGCCCTGAGATGGGATCTGCTCCATCTTCATTCCAGTAATGTCTCTGTCTGGAAACAGCAGATACCATTTTTGCTTTCACGGACATTTACTAGCCATTATCGATCTTTTTCAAGCTCCATTCTAAAAATATACGTCAATTGACGTATTGATCGGGATTGGGAGGCCCTCTAATTTTGACATGAAAATTTTAGACGACGATCTCATTTAATCCACCAGCCTCAAATGCGTAGTTTACTTAAACCCGCCCTTGTATTTAGCCTGATTCTAGGCGTATGCATTTTTGCGACTGCACAGGTCAAGCTGAAAAAGCCGGATGTGATTCAAAAAATTGATAAAACATCGTTGGAAGTGGTGATTGACGAAATAAACAAGACCGATATTTTGTACAGAAAGGCCAATGATCCGAAGGGCCCTCTATATGCAATGCCCAAAAAAGAAGTACGAAAGATTATCTGGAACAATGGGGATGTGGAAGACATTACGCTGGCACCGGTAGTGTCGCAGCAATCTGTTCAGCCTGTTCTTGCTAAAACCGAAATTGCACCTGCTTCTCTTCTTTTTTGGGATAAAACCGGCCTTTTTGCTGGCTTGCGCGTGGGAGCTGGTGTGGGTATAACGGCAACCTCAAACACCACCAGCCTTTCCTCTGGTTCCCGGTTTGCCTACAATGTAGGAGCTACACTAGGTTTTCGGGCTAAGGCTATTGGTGTGCAGGTGGATGCACTATATACAGGGGCGTCTTATACCCTCCGTGTACCAGGCACCATGCAGGGTGTGAAAAGTGTAAACGGACAGCAAAATAATCTTGTAATTCCCGTGATGGCTACTTTTTATACCAAAATCAGTAAAACCAGGCTAGGTATTTCGGCAGGCGGATTTGCCTCGATGCAGGCAGGGCCGGGTAGTACGAAAATAACCAGCTCCGAGAATAAAATCAGTAATGTAAAGAACTGTTCTACCTGTACCGGTGAAGCTATTTTCGGAATTGTGGGTGGCCTGAGCGCCACCGTGGTGGAGCGCGCCAATCATTCGATTTTCATCGACGCAAGATATTATCATAGTCTTGGAGATAATACCGGATACAAAATTGCGGAGACGGGTGTCAAACTGAATGTAGGCGCGATAGGAGCGGGTGTTTTATTTAATCTCTCGCGTTGACGGTGAGACAGGTGTGGAGCCGAAACATGAATCCTTAAAAATTGCGCCAGGGGTGTAAGTTTTCCAAATCAAAGAGCAATGATACTTAACGACAATACTCATTTGAAATTACTGCTTGCAATTGTCTTGGTAACCGGTGTCTTATCGGCGTTTGGAGCCAGGGCACAGGAGAAATTTTACTGGAGTAACGGTAGCCCCTTCCCTTACAAAATAGTTGAAGCCAATGAACAGGAGCTCAAATATGAAGAGATGAAGGGTGATAGTCCACACAAAAGAACGGTGGACCGGGAAAATGTAGTCGTTGCGTTTAATTCAGCGGGGATGTATCTGATCATTGATCAGCTGAGCACCGATCCGGAAACATCGCGGATGTCTCTCAAAAAGTTTTACAATGCAACGGGCCCCTCTACGGATTTGCTGATCAAATCAACACCTCTGGAGGTGATACCTGCCACGATCAGGGTGGTAGACGAAGCAGTCAATTACCTGACCTTGGATGGCAAGCCGGCTTCCATTAGGAAAACCGACCTGGTAGCCATCATATATAAGGATGGACGGCACGAATTACTGAGAGAGCCCGAAGATGCCAAGTCATTTCTTGCAGGTGCTTTTGATCAGGTTCGGAAATATGCTGCCAAGCCTGCACCAAAGCCATCGGTCAATGATAAAGAGAAACTACCTGCCCCGACTCCGCCAAAGGTGGCCGTCAATAAACCCGTTTTGAACCCGGAAGAATTGAAGGAATATAGCCAGAAAGCGTTATCGCGGGTAGAACAGTTTGCGGATTATCTGCAGGTGATAGCCAGTAAAAATTTCACCATGAATGAAAGAGATGCCGCGATCAAAAACGCATTGAAGCTGTTTATGCCTGATTCCAAAATAAAGGTGTCGTCCAAAAACCGAAAAGGCATTACTGAACAAAGCATTGAGTCTTATTTGAAAAAACTTAAAATGCTTCCCTATGGACAGGTGGAGATCAAATGGAGCAACATTGAATATGTGAATGAGTTGAAGCAGGCAGAGGATGGAAACTATTACGGAAGAATTGTGGGTAGCCAGACTTTTACTGGATTTAGTGAAAAAGGAGAAACCGTGAAATATGGCGATGTTACACGCAAGGATGTGAAGGTGAAATTACAATCCTATCAAAAGGAGATTGAGGGCCAGAGTCAGGTCAACTGGTCGATTCTGTTGGGCAATATTGGGGTTCTTGAAGACGAGTGAGAGCTATGAAGTGCTGCATTGGTTTATGTTCAACGATACTGATGTATTTGTTAACATCCGTATTTCCAAAGGTTAGTGTTGCGCAACAACTAAACCTTTCCGGCTTTGTGACAGAAATCAATTCAGAAAAAGCAATCGGGGATGCCACTGTATCCGTAATCAGTGAAAATGTGAAGAGGAAAGTAAATGCAAGTGATAGAAACGGTTTTTTTTCTTGCCAATATCCTTCTTCCGCCACGTCGCTGATTTTTGAAAAAATTGGATTCAGGGCGTTGCACGTGCCTTTGGTGCAAACTTTGGATAAGACAGGATCTGCACTGGCCGGCGAAATTTTTTTTGTCCGGCTGCCAATGATCCCCAACGATCAGCAGGCCAGTGACCGGCCTTATATGCAAAGTGAGCAAAAGGATTTTGTGCTCAATACCAATCAGAGTGGAAAGAAAAAAGTGACGAGACTTTTCAAAGTGGTGAATGCGCTCAGTAATCAGCCGGTTGAATCGGCCGCCATCTGTTTTGAATTTACCAGGGTGGCCAAAAGAGAATGTAAAGACATTACTCCGGCAGCACCATCGGAGCCGATGATTTTCGAAGAAGCGGATATTATTAACATGGTGGTGGAGTCTGCCGGTTACCAGACGTACCGTGGGAATCTGATACTAGAAAAAATGGACGGAAGTAATAGCATATATGTGGTTAGAATGACTCCCGAGGTAACGATGCTGACACTCAACGTGAAAAATGCGAAGACGGAATTGACCTGCACATTAGTGCCTGCCTCGGGACAGGAAATGCGAATGAATCGTGAAGGGGTCCACTCTTTTTTCATTTTAAGTAAGCCAGGAGAATACAGGCTCCAGGTGAGCAACGCCAAAGGTGGGGTGTTTTATTCAAGTCAGCTGACAGTGGCACGGGGGCTGAACTATTCGGTGATCACACTGTTGGATAAGCCGCCTGTTTACAGGGCACCGGTGATGAATGAGGTTAAAGTAGTAGAGAAGAAGATAGTCCTTACAGACTCGGCCACACTGCCCGATACTGTTAAGAATGTCACCTTATATTTTAAACAAAGTGAACATTTGTTGCAGCCGGAATCAAAGGAGATACTGGACAGGTTAGCCAACTGGCTCAAAGTAAGCAACAGCCGCCAGATCAGAATAGTGGGACATTCGGACAATGTAGGTGATCCGAAAAAAAATGAAACGTTATCGGAATACCGCGCCAGGGTGACATTTAATTATTTACAGGGAAAGGGAGTCGAGGAAAAACAAATGCACTGGGCTGCAATAGGGAGCAAGCGACCTGTACAAGTCAATGATTCGGAAGAGAATAAAAGCAAAAACCGGCGTGTTGAAATCACACTTTTTCCGGAAAAATAGAACCACGAAACGTTAAACAAATCACCTGATGCGCTACCTGTATCTTACACTTTTTTTAGGAATGGCCTGGTTGCCAGCATTTGCTCAGACAGAACTGTCCGAGGAAGACAAGCGCGAGATTAAGGCAGAAGCAAAAAGGGTCGTTGAAACGCATCTGAGCGACCTACTCAATACCGTAGCATCCAACGGCATGGGAGAGCAGGGGCGTAAACTGATCATGGCGAACAGTTTTATCCCGAGCGAAAATCAGATTTTTGATATCAGCAGCATCATCGAAGACGATACAAGTCCTGAATTTACGATCAACAAAAAGGGCGCGGACGTAAAGGTGCAGCGCTACCTGGAAAACCTGAACCTGTTTTATACTAAAAGTGAGCAGAACAGCATCACTATATCTGAGGTGAATGTTACCGATGTGAGGCAGGGACAGGAATATCCTTACGTGCTGGTTCATTACAAAGTTGTTTTTTCCAATTTACATCGCAACAAGCCCAATCTGAAATATGTCCCCGTGCTTCGAACCGCAGAGCTCAGGGCAGAGAAAGTAGATAAACAATGGAAGGTGCTCATCACCGGCATACGATATTTTAAGGCGCCAGTTGCCGAAGCACCTGTTGCCAAAGTGGCTGAGAAACCAGCCAAACCTGCTCCTAAGCCCAGTAAAACTGCTATAACTCAAAAGCCCAAAGAGGAAAAGAAGCAGACGGAACCAGCAGTTGCCGTGACACCGGCACCCGCTAAACCAGAGCAACCAGCTGTAACTACACCAAAATCGGAACCAGTGGCTGCGGCTCCGGAAAAAAAGCCCGAGGTGGTGAGAGCGGCTGAGAAGTCGCCGGAAATTGTACCACAGAAAATGACTCCCGCCATACAGGAGCTGGAATTAAAAGTGGCCAAATATAAGAAGCAGGCTACACTTTTCCGGGTTGCGGCAGGAGCCGCGGTTGTAGGAGCGGCGGCTACTTTTGTCATCACCAATGGCGCCTATGGTGACTATAAATCTCAGATTGAGAAGACCAATGCGGACTTTGAAACCTGGTACGCAGCAGATGGCCACGGAGCTAATTTCGGAGATGTAAATGACCACAAGGCAAAACCCAAGAGCATTATTGAGTTTGGAAGTCCGGGCATCTATTTTGTTGGAGCTGGCGTGATAGCCGGAGGGGTGTTGTGGTTCATGGGAAGTGGAAGTAACAAGAAAGCCAGGGATTTCAGAAACCAGCTAGAACAAAAAAGAAAGCAGCTAAGTATTACTCCCCAATTAAGCGGGTCGCAGCGGTATGCTGGTTTGCACATCAGATATCAGTTTTAAACTAAAAAATACCATCATGTTAGCCAAAACTTTCACCTGTTTAACGCTGGTCGTGCTCGTGGCGGGATGCCAGCTGGAAGAGCCTGCCGCACCTGTTGCAAAGATCAAAGTGACCGAAAACAATTGTGTGGGTGCGCCATGTACCGTAGTGTTCAGCGATGCATCGGAAAATGTAAGCATCTACGACTGGAACTATCAGTGGGAATTCGGCGATGGTACGAAATCGACAGAAAAAAATCCCAGTCACAGCTATGTAACCGGCGGAAGTTTCAAGGTGAAATTTACATTATCGGGTAAGTACGGGACTTCGTCTGACACCACAACCGTGGTAATAAAAACGATACCTCCCATCAGTGCTGACTTTGCCACGACACAGGAGCTGTTGGGAGATTCTGTAAAGGTCTCTTTTACAAATAAATCAGTGTCGGCTATCAAATACGACTGGGATTTCGGAGATGGGAAAATATCCCATGAAACCAACCCCTTGCACAATTATGTCAACAAGGACAGCACCTACACGGTAACACTCAAAGCGTACGATAAAGCCAGTGTGTTCAAGATTAAAAGTGAAACGCTTGAAGTTAAAAGGAAATGATGGAAACGTCCTTTACGCCAGTATTTGATACGCTTTAATAGAAAAAAACATAACATATGGGTCGTTTTTTAAGTTGTTTATTGCTCGTGTTGATTGGGATCAGTTGTCACATGGAGGTTCCAGAGATGACGCTGGACTTTTCGGCGGAATCAGACAAGGGAACTGTTACTTTTAAAAATAATTCCCAGGGTGCTGAGTCGTTCGTATGGGACTTTGGCGATGGAAGTCCTGTGAGTACCGAAACCGCACCGGTTCACAAGTATAATTCCTCGAACAATTACAAAGTTCGTCTCATCGCCAAGGGAAACGGAGGCACCAGAGGATTGGAGAAAACCATTCCTGTGAATGTAGACGTGGCGTTGATCAAAGGATTTGATAAGGTTTGGGAGTTTTCGTTTGGAGGAAGTGAAGAGGATGTTATGAAAGCCATTGTTAAAACCTCTGATGGGGGTGCCATCTTCGTTGGCAGATCAAGATCCGCTCCTAACAATGGGCGGGCCGACGTGAGAGTGATCCGTATTAATGGTAACGGGCAAATGATGTGGGATAAGAATTTTGGCGGAACAGGGGATGACGAGGGTAACTGTATTTTAGAAGTAAGTGGCGGATATTTGATCGGCGGATCCAGCAATTCGGGAAGTGGCTTGGGCAAAGACGCAGGAACTTATGGTGACTACGATTACTGGTTGATAAAAATTGATGGAAATGGCAATAAGCTTTGGGATAAGAACTATGGAGGCAGCTCTTTTGATTTTATGAGCAGTATTATGCCCTCTAATGACGGTGGCTTTTTATTGGGCGGATCGTCGAGTTCTATGCTGGGAGCAGGTAAGGTTACCGTTAATCCTGGCGGTACCAATTTTTGGGTCGTTAGAATTGATGCTAACGGAAACTACAAAACAGATTTTGGATATGGTAATGGCCAAATCAATTATCTGACAAGTATGTCCAAGACCACTGACAACAATATATTGTTAATCGGGTATTCGGATAAAAAACAATATGACGCTGCAGCGTATGGGGGAGTTTCCGATTTCTGGGTAGTTAAAGTAAATCAGGCGGGAGCCAAGATAGCAGACTACCGATTTGGCGGAAGCAATGAAGATAAGGCAAGTACCGGTACATCTGAGGAACGAAATGTAGTTGGTGGAACATCCAATTCAATAAATATTGTAAGTGATAGACCTACTAATGTGCCTGCAAGGGGAGGGAAAGATTTTCTCGTATGCCGATTTGATGATTCCGGAGCAGAAACCTGGCGTCGTACTTACGGGGGAAGCGGAGATGATGTACTTAATAATCTGATTGTGTTAACGGGCGGCAAGAATTTATTCATGGCTGGAGAGTCTTCCTCGCCGGTATCCGGAACAAAAGGAGCACCGGCCCATGGGGCGCTTGACGGGTGGGTTGTGAAGACCGATTTAAGTGGTAATACATTGCTTGATGATTCTTTTGGAGGGACAGGGACAGACAGAATCACCTGTGTAACTGACCTGGGGGGCGGATCCTACTTGTTGGCAGGAGAGTCTGACTCGGCTGCTGGCTCTGGCAATAAAACGGCTCCCGCCAGGGGAGGACTTGACTTCTGGGTTATCCGGATTAAAGAAAAATGATACTGAATGGAGTACTGAGCGCGCATTTATTCCATTTAAGAAGTCGCTTATACAGATCACTCGATAGCTTACGGGACAGTCGTACCCAAATCAATTACGGTAATGAAGCCAGAAAAAATCGTCTTGACATTTTGTGTAATGATCTCTGTTTGTGTTTGGATGTCCGCATGCCATATGGAAATTCCGGGTGCTCCTGTAGCAGCGTTTGAGGCAAAGCAGGAGGGAGCCGGTTTGGTTACCTTTAATAACAAATCGGTCAACGGAACCAGTTTTTTATGGGACTATGGTGATGGAACCAAGGAGAATATTTCAAACAACCTCTCTTCCCATAAATACAACACTTCTGGGACTTATGTAGTGAAGCTGATTGCCAAAGGCGATGGCGGCAGTGCTGGGAAGGCCCAGAATGTAACCGTTGATATCAGCAGTGCAGCAAAAGCACCGGAGGCCAATTTTACCTATCAATCTACCAACGGCCAGGCGGCTCCGAGTGTGGTGACGCTTACGAGCACCTCCACCGGCAATATATCTGCATATCAATGGAGGGTAGGAGGAACCAGTATTTCGACACAAAAAGACGCCACTTTCACTTTTCAGAACGCAGGTACCTTCAAGGTTTCACTATCGGTAACCGGCCCTGGTGGAAGCAATACCAAAGAGATTGACATCGAAATCAAAGGCGGCTCAACCGCCAATCCGATTGCCTCCTTTACTGTGGGGACTTCATCCGGGACAGCTAAGTTTTCTTCAGTATTCAATAATACCTCTCAAAACGCTTCAACTTTTCTTTGGAATTTCGACGACGGAACCACCTCCACCGAAAAATCCCCAACTCATGAATTTGCGATGCCCGGGATATTTAATGTGATACTTGTTGCCACCGGTGCCAATGGAGCAACCAATGCTGTGGCCGGGGAGGTGGTTGTTCTGGCACCTGCCAGGATTACGGAATTTTATACTGGAAATACGATTGCTTCCAGCACCACCTTTTACACCTACACGGATGCCGACAAACTGGTATCCTCAAAGGATGCAAGTAACGGAAATAATGAATTTGAAAATACAAACACTTACGCTTATGAGGGCAACAGGGTTGTGAAACGTACGTTCCGGCAGCTTCTTAAAGGAGCTACGGGCGTTCAGGGGACTGTTGATTACCAGTATAACCAGCTTGGGCAGCTGGTTAAAGCTATCAATAATTTTGTTCGTCCTGGTAATGGATATCAGACTGGTGACCGGGGTACTACCACTTACGAATATGGCCCAAATTTGATGGTTTCTAAAATTACCGCAGACAGCATCATATACAACTACTCAGGAAACGGCGTACTCACCAGCATATCATTTATCGGCATGGGGTCCGCTCAGAGGAGCCGCATTGATGGCGTTGATTATGTTGGTGCACCGGTTGTGACAAATGGTAGGATTTCTGGCTACAACTTTACCAACGGTGCCAGCAGGAGTATCACCTATGACTCGAAAGGGCAGCGTGTTTCGGATGTGTTTACGGATCCCGGTAGGCATAAAAAAATCACCCAAACCTGGACTTACGATGATCAGACATCGCCTGAATCAATGGAGGCTAAATTCAAAGGCCACCCGAGATACATTCAGGGATATGTGTACAATAATGTAAAAGCATATAATTTCTCGAGTGGGAGTAGTACAGAAAATATTACTTACACCATTGACTACAATGCAAAAGGGCTGCCCAATTCCATCAAAAGGGATAAAAATGACTTTAATGAAATGAAGAGTTACAAGTATCTGCTCAGATAGAATATAAACGAGGCAACTGTGCTGGCGGGCTGTGGCTAATTTAACTTCCGGCCGTCCTTCACCCCGCCAAACCCATAACCCATCTTTGCATCATCCAATACAAGCACCCAATCTTTCCCATAACCAGAAGTCGGAGGTTTAAACAGGTGTTTGCCTGCATTGGGGAAATTTCCGATTGTAATGGCCTCTCCTTTCCTGGGGTCGTACCAGTACGCGGTAAGTTCTTTCCCGGTGATTTTCCCGGTGTTGACAGTGAATGAGCGCCCGGCAGAGGAATAAATAAAAACATAATCTTTGCCCCTGGTAGCTTGTATGCGATCCGACGGGCCGTTGTTGTTTTCCTCAATCAGTGACTGATCGGGAACTCGATCCAGCATGGGACGCGATTCCATCAATCTCCGGACAAAAGTCATTTGTTTGGCACCGGGCAGATCAAGCGCATTTTTCCAGCTCATGTGCGGCCCGTTAACAGGTGCTCGTCCTTCACCATACATCTGCCACACGTCATGGCAACCATACGTATGCCCGAAAGCGCCGGCAAACAGATCCAGATAGGCAAATTTCCTCACATCGTAGGCATTGGAAGTACCCAGATCCGCCGCATTGAAACATACCGGGTGATCTTCGTAAATAGGTTCGGCGTCCAGTACCGGCCGGGCAGGTTTACGGTTGTATACAAATGATATTTTGTCATAAGTGATCTCATCCCTGCAGTGTCCGTTCTGGAGCATGTTGAAATCGAGCCAGGGGTCGTTGTGAAACCAGTGGGAAGAGCCACCCATCTCCAGCCCGTTCGGCTGCGGATGGAATGTCATAAGTACTTCTTTGTTTCCACCTGCACCTTTCGCGATTCCTTCTGCCATCAGACGCCAAACCGTCAGATCCTCCGAATCTTTTCTTGGTGTGCGGTCGCCTCCCAGTACCCAAACGATATTTTCACGGTCTTTATATCGTTTTCCAATCCATTCGCCGTAGTTGGCTGCATTGCTGGTTGTGAATACTTCCGGGCCTTTCCCCCACTTGTCTTTGAAAACTTTATCTCCCCAGGTGGGCAAAAGGGCGATGACAATACCGTATTCGGCAGCTTTGTCAATCACAAAATCCATGTGCTGGAAATAAGCCTCATTCGGTGTGGTGGGATTGTTGTTGTGTAATGGTCTGGCTCCGTGCGCGTTGGGTTCATTGAGCCCGTCCAGTTCGGCAAGCGCTACCGCTTGCACTACTGTAAATCCCTGGCTGGCCCGATGCTTCAGATACACATCCGCTTCCTGTTTTGTTAATCGGTGAAAAAGCTCCCAGGCAGTGTCGCCCAGCCAGAAAAACGGCGTCCCGTCCCGATGAACAAGATAACGCTGGTTGTCCGATACCTTTAGACGCCCTTTGGAAAAGGGTTTCTGGGCAGAGCTTACCAGGGAGGAAAGAAGCATGACGGTCACTAATATCCAGCTTTTCATCAGTACTTTGGGTTGCTTGGTAGAGCCTTGTCTATAGATCGATCGGTAACACTAAACCCTCACCAGGCGAGAAGGGTATACATTCCCGGCGTTCCACTGGCAAACATAAATATTCTTATCCCCGTCGATACACACGTCATGGCAATGCTTAAAAATGGGTTTGTCCTGCGTCATCATCTGAAGCTTGCCGTCGGAGTAAATAGGTTTTTTGCCACCGGGATTGGACACCACTTTATTGTTTTTGTCCAGAATAGTTACGAAGCCCAGGTTCAGCTGCATGTTATAGTTGTCTTTCGTCATACCAAAACAAACCCCGCAGTAGATATTCTGATCGTCTATCACCACACGGCTGATAAAGGCGCCTGGCAGATAAATGTCTTCAATAAATTTTCCGTCGAGACTAAATCTTTTGATGGTGTTCTTGATGCGTTCGGCGCAAAGCAGTGTGGGGTTGCTCTTATCACGGGTGTCAAGCGTTACACCGTGAACTTGCTTAAACTTATCCTGTTGCAGGAAGCTATCGCCACCAAACTTTCGGATAAATTCGCCTTTGGACGTGTATTGAAGTATAAACTGAGATCCATAACCATCCGAAACGTAGATATCCCCATTGGGGCCAATGGTCGTTTCGGTGGGCTTGTATGGAGCGTGTTCGATGTAATTGCGTGTTTTTAACGGACTATCAAGAGATAAGAGAATTCTTCCTTTCAAATCTGTTTTTACGACCGTACCTGTTGAAAAATCGGTGATGTACAGAAATTGCTCTCCGCCCTCATCGTGAATGGTCAGGCCATGTGCTCCTGAGAAATTTAGGGTCCAGCTATCCAGTAATTTGCCCGACCGGTCATAGATCAGGATGTTGTTTTTGGGATGGTCGGTTAGTAGAATGAGCCTGCCCGCCCGGTCCATCACCATTTCGTGACAGTTGTTTACAGGATATTTGTTTTCATCCAGTTTACCCCAGTCCTTTTCGAGGCGATAGGTATACTGCCCATGGCCGAGGATTTCACCTTTCAGGGTATCCTTTCGATTGATGATGTGAAAAGGAGTGACCAGTGCAGAGGCCGCAACCCCCGCCTGTTTCATGAATTGTCGTCTGTCCGTTGTTTCGGGCTTCATTCCAATTAAGTACTAGCGAAAAATTAGTTTTTATTGATTTTCAGAATGTGTTATCAATCATTTTTTACAACACGGTCCCGCTCCGGCGGCGCAGCTAATTGCCAATAGCTAAAAGCTAGTTACGCAATAAGATCTTTGATAACTTTGCCATGAACGTCTGTGAGACGATACCTGCGGCCCTGATGTTTAAAAATTAGCTTCTCATGGTCCAGGCCAAAAAGATGTAGCAGTGTGGCCTGAAAGTCATGTACATGCACAGGGTCTCGTGCTACATTGTAGCTGAATTCATCCGTTTCTCCGTAAACCAATCCAGGTTTTACGCCACCCCCGGCCATCCACATGGTAAAACACCCGGGATGGTGGTCGCGTCCGTAGTTGTCTTTGGTGAGCTTGCCCTGCGAAAAACTGGTCCGGCCAAATTCCCCGCCCCATACTACCAGCGTGTCCTCAAGCAAGCCTCTTTGTTTTAAATCCTTCACAAGTGCCGCAGAAGCCTGATCCACATCTTTTGCCTGTCTTTTGATTCCTGACGGTAAGTTACCATGCTGGTCCCAACCCATGTGGTACAGCTGAATGAACTTCACGTCACGTTCGGCCATGCGGCGTGCAAGAATGCAATTGGCCGCAAACGTACCAGGAATACGGGCTTCCTGCCCATACATTTCATAAATGTAATCGGGCTCCTTGGTCGTATCTACAGCCTCCGGAACCGAAGTCTGCATTTTATACGCCATTTCATACTGATTGATTTTGGACTGGATCTCAGGATCTCCCCAAAGTGTATGCTGGTGCTCGTTCAGTTCCTTGATGTGATTAAGTGCCCGCCTGCGGTCTTCCTTGTGCACACCGTATGGATTCCTAAGATAAAGTACCGGATCTTTTCCTGCGCGGAAGTGCACGCCCTGATGGTGGGATGGCAGGAATCCGTTGGCCCAGGCCGCTGTAGACAGGGGCTGGTCTCCGCCGCCTTTGGAAATAAGCACCATAAAGTGTGGCAGATTTTCATTGTCCGAGCCCAGCCCGTAGCTCAGCCAGGATCCCATCGATGGGCGTCCGCTTTGCTGAGAACCCGTCTGTACAAACATCACAGCCGGCTCGTGGTTGATCGCATCGGTATAAACAGATTTGACGATACAAAGCTCATCCACCATCTGCGCGGTGTAAGGCAGTATTTCACTTACCCATGCACCGGATTGTCCATATTGCTTGAAATCGTAGATCGACTTCACGAGCGGGAAAGTGGACTGCCCGGTTACCATGCCTGAGTTACGCTGTGTGCCTTTGATCGAATCGGGAATTTCCTGGCCGTGCCATTTGGCCAAAGCCGGCTTGTAGTCAAAGGTTTCCAGCTGCGAAGGTCCGCCGCTTTGGAACAAATAGATGATCCTTTTCGCTTTGGCCGGAAAATGAGGCCCTTTCAGAATCTCGTCCAATCCCGCCTCTGGTGGTGCCGGCATGTTTTGCTTTGCGCCTGACATGCCTGTGCCCAGAATGCTCGTGAGGGCAATGGAGCCGAAGCCCATACCAGCCTTTGTCAGGAAGTCGCGGCGGTTGAGCTGAGTAAGTACTTTTTTTAAATCTTCCATACAATCGATCTATTTCCGGGTATACCCTTCATCGGTGTTCATAATTGAATTTGAAACGGTTGCGAGCGCGGCTATTTCTGCCGGCTGCAGCGATTTGTCCCATTTAAGTTCTCCGGTACTGAGATAATCCAGTGCATTCGCCGGTTTATCCTTAAAACGTTTCAGCTCTTCGGTATAGAATCGGGACAAAATGTCTTTTTCCGTGTTGTCGGGATGCCGGCCTGTGATGAGGCGGAACGCCATGTCCAGTCTTTTGTCTGAATCCTTATTCCCGGCTGTTTCTTTCATGATTTTTTCGGCAAGCACCCTTGCGGCTTCAATATGCTGGGGGTCATTGAGCAGTACCAGTGCCTGTAACGGTGTGCTGGTGGCGCGGCGCCTTACTACACATTCTCCTCGTTCGGGGGCATCAAAAATCAGCATGGAAGGAGGAGGGGAAGTACGTTTCCATATGGTGTAAAGACTTCTTCTATATAGCCCTTCGCCAGGTTCCTGCAGGTAATTGTAGCGCCATCCCTTGTTGCTAAGCTCTCCCCAAATTCCTTCGGGCTGGTAAGGGTATACACTTTTTCCTCCCAGTTTATCTACCAAAAGTCCACTTATTGCCAGGGAATTATCGCGGATCATTTCTGCACTCAGGCGGAATCGGGCGCCTCGGGCAAGAAGAATGTTTTCGGGATCTTTTTCAGCCAGCTCTTTGGATATCTTCGAACTCTGCCGGTAAGTGGCAGTCATCATGATCGTTTTGTGCAGCTTTTTGATATTCCAACCCGATTCCATGAAATCTACAGCCAGCCAGTCCAGTACCTGAGGGTGTGAAGGCAGATCACCCTGGTTGCCGAAATCACCGGATGATTTTACGAGGCCTTTCCCAAAATGCATTTGCCAAATCCGGTTTACGAATACACGTGCTGTAAGGGGGTTATTTTTATCAAAAATCCATTTGGCCAACCCCAACCTGTTTTTGGGCAGGCTTTTATCGAAAGGTAAAACGCTGCCGAGCGCACCGGGCGTTACCTGTTTTTCGGGGGCATTGTACACGCCACGTGCAAGCAGATAGGTGGGTCGGGGTTTTGGCAGATCACCCATCACCATAATTTCCGGGATTTTGTTAATGATCTCGTTTTTTTGAACCCATTTTTCTTTAAGGTCTGCTTTCAGCTTTCTGTGATGCGTGTCCACATGCGACATGTAAAATGCCTGCATGTAAGGAGCATTTGCCGGTAGTGTTGCATTGGCGATGACTTTGGACGCCTCGGCAGGATTATTGGAATACAGTACCTCGAGTGGGGTAAGTTCATGATTGTATATTTTCAATTCATCAATACCGCCGTCCTTGAAAGGAGGCAGCAGCACACGCTGCCCCAGCATAAACCCGGCAAAACCGTAGGTGTGAATATCCGGCTCGTACAATATGCCTTTGTAAAGGTTATCGAAATCGAGAGAGACTGGTGCTTTTTTACCATTGATATAAATATTGGCACCACCTGCCTTGCTGGATCCATCGTAGGTTACCGTCACCTGCGTCCACTTTTTCACAGCAACCGGTGCCAGTGTACTGATCTGTATACTGTTTTGCGGGTAGGAATGCGCGATTATAAATTGTAGTTTATTATCGATCAGTCTCAAAGAATACCCCTTGAAACCCAGGCGAGGATCTTCACAATGGTAAAAGACACCGGCATCACTATAAACTTTGTTTGGGTTGATCCACAGATCTACAGAAAACGGCTCCGTCCTTTCGTGCCAGCCGATGTTATGACCAAGTTTAACAGAGTTGTAATCACTCACATAAAACGCGTTGCCTTTTATGCCAGGCTTTAAGATAGGCTCATTGCATTCCGCAGATTGTTTTTTGTTAACCAGATTCGGCGTACTAATCTTTTTCTTGCCATCCGTATCCAATTTGTCGAACGGATAGTAGGCTACCAGTCCTTTGCTGATGGTTTTGGCGACGTGATCAACCGAAAGGCTTTTGCCGTTCAGCCAGGTATTAAACGCGGGTGCGGATGCTCCTACATTGTTTTTTACCTCCTTTTCAAGATCCTTGGTCTGCTGGTCAATGAAAGTAAGCAGTTTTTCGTTTTCTGTATCTGTCAGCAAAAGGGATGGTCCAGGAGTTTGATCCGGTCCATACGAAGGACTCCCGATTTCATTGGTGCTGTTAAAAAGCCCAAACATTTTGTAATAGTCCTCCTGGCTTACGGGGTCATATTTATGATCGTGACAGCGGGCGCATTGTACCGAAAGACCGAGGATTCCCTGGCTCACGGTTTGAACACGGTCGGCGTTGTATTCCACCCGATATTCTTCGTATACAATTCCGGCTTCGGAGCTTTTTTTGTTGAGCCGGTTGAATGCAGTGGCCAGAATACTCTCTTTTGATTTATCGGGAATCAGATCACCGGCAAGCTGCCAGGTGATAAATTTGTTGTAAGGCATATTCCGGTTGAAGGTATGGATTACCCAGTCACGCCAGGGAGAAAATTCACGATGCTTATCGTCCAGATATCCATCGCTGTCGGCGTACCGCGAAACGTCCATCCACTCCGTGGCCATGCGTTCACCGTATGCAGGTGAGCTTAGCAGCCTGTCCACCAGCTTGCTGTAAGCATCCGGAGACTTGTCGGCTACAAACTGATCAATTTCTTTGAGTGTAGGCGGGAGCCCGGTGAGGTCAAAACTTGCCCTCCGGATCAGATCTTCCTTGCTTGCCTGTGCAGAAGGTTTCAGGCCTTCTTTTTCCAGACGGTTCAGCACAAAGTTGTCAATCGGTGAAGCAGCCCAATTTTTTAGCTTGGTCTCCACCACCTTTGGTTTTTCGGGTTTGATAAAGGACCAGTGCGGCTTGTACTCGGCCCCCTGTTCGATCCAGCGGGCTATGATGGCAATCTCCTTGGGCGTGAGTTTCAGGTTGGAGGACGCAGGTGGCATTTTTTTCTCGGGGTCGTCCGAGATCATCCTGTAAAATGCGACACTGGATGAAAGATCGCCCGGTACAATGGCATGCTCACTTTTGGCATCCTTCAATGCGGCGTAGGCACCTTCTTCGGTGTCAAGCCGGAGCCCAGCCTTCTGTTTCTTTTGGTCGGGGCCATGGCAGGCGTAACATTTGTCGGAAAGGATGGGTTTGACATCGTAGTTGAAATCAATATGTTCGGGTATTTCCTTTTCTGCCAGCTCGACTTCGGCTGGTTTTTCTGTGCCGCAGCTGGTAAGCAATGATACACAAAACAGTGTGGAAAGCCATGTGTACGTTACCGAAACTAAGAGTGTCCTAACTTTGCGCATAGACGACGTATTATATTTTTTTGCGAACCTGCATTCAGGTGTTCATAAGTGAACCTGAACTTGAGGCTACAAGTTAATAATAATTCGTTGAAAAATGATATTCAAAAAGGTGATTTTACCGTAAATATATTTGTGGTGTTGCTGTATGGGACAGCGGAAAACAATTGTTATCTGTTTGGTGGCTAACCAGGCATATGCCGGAAGCGGCAAGTTTCATGCGTTTTATTTTCAATTTTTCAATAAACGTCTCCTCAATGATCAGGTGCTGGCCTGAAATGGCCGTTAAATTGCAAAATTGGCAAGGTTTGGCATCGTTAAAGTCACTTGCAACAAACCAATCAGGTACAAATCCAACGACTTCCTTACCTGAAATTTAAATTTAAAAAAAAAACAGAACATGGTATCCTGTTGGTTGCGAACCCGATCCATTTATCAAAAACACTACCGGCCTGGCAGAACCCGTAATCCGGTAGTGTTTTTTTAATTATTTCTGAATATGACTGATGCTGATTACATTATTGGCACACTTACAGCATTGGTTGACCCTTTAAAGAGGCCATGTCTATCACGAAGCGGTATTTTACATCGCCGTTTAAGAGCCGCTCATAAGCCTCGTTGATTTTCTGAATATCAATCATTTCAATATCTGCAACGATATGATGCTGACCGCAGAAATCAAGCATTTCCTGCGTTTCGGCAATGCCGCCGATCATGGAACCTGCAAAACTTTTACGTCCCATGATCAAACTGAACGCAGCCACCGGAAGCGGATGCTCGGGCGCGCCTACCAGTGCCAGGGAACCATCAACCCGCAGCAGGTTCAGGTAAGCATTGATATCGTGCTGTGCGGACACGGCATCCAGTATAAAATGCAGCTTTCCTGAATAAGCTGCCATTTGCGCTTTGTCTTTGGACAGCACCACCTCATCCGCACCAAGACGTTTGGCTTCTGCGAATTTCGATTCCGAAGTAGTAAAGGCAACCACCTCTGCGCCCATCGCCTTGGCAATCTTGATCCCCATGTGCCCCAGGCCGCCAATACCCACCACGCCCACTTTTTTGCCCGGGCCTACCTGCCAGTGACGCAGCGGTGAATAGGTAGTAATCCCGGCACAAAGCAAGGGGGCAGCGGCAGCCAGATCCATATTTTCCGGAATGCGCAATACATAATGCTCATGAACCACCACACTTTCCGAATACCCGCCAAAAGTGAACGCTCCCGGAATGTGCTTGTCGGGCGCATTGTAGGTCCCCGTCATGCCGGATTCGCAGAACTGCTCCAGATCCTCCTCACAGTACTGGCACGCGCGGCAGGAGTCCACCATACAGCCCACACCTACCACGTCTCCCACTTTAAATTTTTTCACATGCTCTCCCACACTTATAACCTTTCCTACGATCTCGTGGCCAGGCACGCAAGGGTACATCGACGGCCCCCATTCGCTCCTTGCCGTGTGCAGATCGGAATGGCAGACGCCGCAGAAGAGGATATCAATCTCCACATCATGGGGTGTAGGTTTCCTTCGCTTGATGTCCATTTGGTTCAATGGTGCTTCGGCCGCCTTGGTGCCGTAAGCTCTGATGTTTGTTGTTTCGGTCATTGTCTTAATTAGTTGAATAATTTTTTAGAGTTGTTATTTTCCCATTTTTGTCGTTACCTCAACCGGCACTGTCGGCAGGCATTACCGAAGATTGCAGTGGATAAATTTATCAGTGTTTATTGGTTAACACAATTCCGCGGATGATTTCATCATGAGCACCTGCGTCAACCAGTCTGTACCTGATCTTCAATAATGGTGCCACTGGTATTTCGGACAGGCAAACGTTCCGCCCTGCGTCGTTAAGCGGCGAAGTTAGTGTATAAGAGCCACCAATCCAGCCAATGTGATCCCGTCCATCCAGCAGGATATTACCTACACGCCCTTCCAGCAGCCCTATACCGTAGCAGAAGGTGCTTTTAACCTAACTTATACCTATGGGGCTGATTACAACCGTATCAAAAGCGAATTGAAACAAAATGGAAATACGATTCAGACACGGTACTATTTCTCGAGCTTCGAAAAAGATGGCTCGGGCCGATACATTCACTATGTCAGCGCTCCCGTAGGCCTTATTGCCATCGTCGAAAATAGCAGCACTATTCATTACACCTATACTGATCACCTTGGAAGTATTCTGGCCGTCACTAACGGCAGTGGCAGTATAGAAGCAGAACAAAACTTCGACCCGTGGGGCCGCAGGCGCGATCCAACCAGTTGGGCATTGTTGGCACCCACTGCTTCAACTGGCCTTCCTGATTGGCTCTATCGGGGCTATACGGGCCATGAACACCTGGATCAGTTTGGTCTCATCAATATGAATGGCAGGTTGTATGATCCGGTGTTGGGGAGAGTTTTGAGCCCGGATAACTACGTGCAGAATGTATTTGGAACACAAGATTATAATCGATACACCTATGCACACAACAATCCGCTGCTTTACAATGACCCTGATGGAAATAACCCTCTCATTGGAGCTCTTGCTGGCGGCGTTGCGTATACATTGGGAATCGCATTCAGTAAAGGTGGGTTTAAGAATTGGAGTTGGTTTGGATTTTCAATGTCCGTTGTTTCCGGAGCTATTATGGGTGGTTTTGCATCAGAAGTTGGTGCAAGCCTGGCAACTGCTTCAAATTTGTCAGTCTTTGCCAAAGGGGCAATTCAGGCTGGGGCCTATGCGTTTATGGGAGGGACAACCTCATACCTATCGGGAGGAGATTTTCTTAGTGGGGCAGCAGGAGGGGCAGCAGGATCCGTTGTTGGCTCCTTTATGGTAGGACTAACAAGCGGAATGAATGGGTTTTGGTCAGCAGCCTCTACGATAGGCGCCTCTTCATTAACTGGGGGTGTAGGTGCTGAACTATCTGGTGGAGACTTCTGGCGCGGAGCTGTAACGTCGGGACTCACCGCGGCGTTTAATCATGCGGCGCATCAACTTGATTTGACTCGAAAGTTTAATAAACAGCTCCGACTAACTCGCGATTACTTTTCGATGGCCTCCAGGGAATTAGACAAAGCCGATCTTAATGCGATATCAAAGTTTAAATATAAAATGGATTTTTTTAAAGGAGAAGTCGGAACTGGTAGACCTTTTGATCTCAAAGTAGGGGCGTATTCGGAAAGATCGATTGGAAAAGAAAGTTTTTACGAGGGGGAGACATTCGCACCCCAAGATTACGGGAATTACAACTTTGGTGTGGCTGCCAAATCATTTGGGTATTCGTTGAACTTTGCTGAATGGGGGGCGGGTATATATCAAATTAGAAGTGGAACTTCACAATTCTCATGGTACTACCGAAAGTTTGATGACCCAAGAGACGGCAACATGATCAAACGAGGATTTAATCATTTTAAATAATGAAATTAATATACAAACTACTCATCAGTATTTGCAGTGCTGGAATATTGCTATTTAGCTATCTGTATCTTTTTTACGGAAAAATAAGTCCGATTGAGAGAAATAAAATTGTCCTAGCCGATAGCCTGAAATCGGTGGAAATAGCAATCTCAGAAATGAATAAATTTATCAAGTACTTGCCGATGCCGACCCAGCAAGATATGCCTCACAATTATTATTTTGAAGATTCTGTTTTGTTTGTAAATGGCCTCCAAGTGGGTACATATCGCAAAGTTGAATTAAAAAACCTGATGAAAGTACTTGAATTAGATAGTATTTCAAGTCTTAAATTTTATAGAGTGGCAAAATTTTTGTTAAAAAATCAAATTTATGCTCAAATCACATGCTCTACTTGCCCATATACATTATATGAATATAGACCAACATTAGAACAGGATCGAGGAGACAGTAGATATATAATTTTGAACGATATTAATGATCAGGAGGACGCAATCAGAGCTCGTGGAGATACAATTCTGGATAAAAAAGGAAACTTAGCACTTATAGCAGACAGAACAAATCCAATTTACCCAACAGAAAATAATTTCTCGAAGCTATTAAGGTTTTTAAAATAGACCTTCTTGCAACCGTGGTTTGTGTTCTCATTGGTTCTGTAACTGACACATTTATAGCGGTTTGATGTAGGATTATTAGAAGAAAAGACGTTCTTTGATTTATTGAAAAAAAGTTTATTGCCTGCCTAGTAAAAGTACTCGCGTTTCCGTCTGGTTACATTGCTATCGGGATAAATGGGGGAAGCCTGGCAGTTGCACGCACCATACCGATCACCTTGGAAGCATTCTGGCCGTCACCAACGGCAGTGGTGGTATTGAAGCTGAGCAGAATTTTGATGCGGGGACGCCCAGTCATGGGGTCGCAGGCGGGATCCTAATAGTTGGGCACTGCTGGCACCGACGGCATCCGCCGGGCTGCCTGACTGGCTTTACCGGGGATATACGGGCCATGAGCATCTGGATCAGTTTGGACTCATTAACATGAATGGGAGATTGTATGATCCGGTGTTGGGGCGGATGTTGTCTCCTGATAACTACGTTCAGGAGCCCGGTATGACCCAGAGTTTCAATCGGTATACTTATGCGATGAATAATCCGTTGAAGTATACGGATCCTGACGGAAATTTTTGGTTTATAAGCCCACAAATCGGTTTTGGGAAAGGTGGATTTAGTTTGGGACTGGAGATCGGAATAGGCTTCAAGGGGTTTGCAAGTATTTCGGTGTCGGCCGGGTATAATTTTAAAAGTGACCAGGGTTACTGGTCTGTACAAGGTAGTGCGCTTGGTATTTATGCAGGCTATGGTTCCTCTGGTTGGTTTGCAGGTGCTGGGTTAAGACATCCAAGTGGTGTTAGTTTGGGTTGGGGATATAGTCAAGCCGGAGGATGGAACGCTGGAATAGGGTTTGGCAGAAATGCAGGTAATTTTAGTGGCGCAGCCGGCATCGGATGGAGTGAGAATGGTGGTTTTGATTGGGGAGTTTCGGCAGGTTATTCTATTATTTTTGATGTTCCTGTTCAAGAACTTGTAGTTCAAGGTGGGGTTGATGGCTCGAAAACACTCGCAGAACGTTATAATTCTAGCCCCGAAGCCGAATTTAACGATCAATTATTGGAGGAGAGAATGAAAAGTGATTATGGCGTATCTGTGGGCACCTTTGGTATTCAGGAAATTACAACTAAAACAGGAGACAGGTATACAATGAATTCCTCTGGAACCTATCAGAACAGAAAAGGAAAAACAGTTGCTGGATATTATTCCCGCCAGGATCGATCATTACATGTCTCACCAATGTATACTAATGCAACAGATGTTTTGTTTCGGGCAACTGCTGGCCACGAGTTGATTCATGCTTTCCATCATTATAAATTTGGAGTAAATATGAATGCCAGATTTTCTGAAAGAGTAGCATATCAATATTCCTATAATGTATATATGAGGGCAGGACTAATTACAAGTGCCCTTGGAACACTATCTAATGCAGCAAGCTACGGATACTGGGGGTACTACCCGTCTGGTTACAAATATCCTAATATTTGGAAGAGGTAACGCAGGATGTAATTGAAGGAAAAAAATATGCAAAGGATCTAGATAATATTAATAGAGTACTAAAGAAATCAGAATGAGAAACAGAACAATTTATTTTTATTTTTTTCTTATTTGTCCATTTATTTTCTGCTGCAATTCGAAAAAGGATCGAGAAAATACAACTCTAAATGAAAAACATAATGAAATAGAATTTTTAACCTACGAAGACTTTGAAAAAATGATTTCATTGAATTCAAATCCATCTGACTTAGCGAAAGCCTTTGATTTATTATCAATAATGTTGTTGGATTCCTCAAGAAATGAAATACTTTTTAAGTTTGATCCAACCTTAAAAAGAGATTTTCATGAGTATTCACATTACGCCAAGATTAACGATACAACGGTAGGATTTGTGACTGAATCAAAAGATCTACGATCCATGTTCCTCTCAGAAAATTCAAGGAGTAGAATTATAAATTGCGTAAGGGGAGAAGAGGAAGTTCAAATGGAAAATTTTGTAATAGAAAACCCAATTTATATCAAAAATGATATAGCAGTGATTAGAATACTTACCCCAATCTCAGAAGATCGTTATTATATTACACTGAAAAAAGGAATTGTGCAGATAAACTGGTTGGATGGTATAATCGAGTAACGTAAACCTGAATCCTATCCAACCGTGGTCGGTGTCCTCACGGCATCTTTAACCGACACATTTAAAAAGGTTTGTTTTTGTATTATTGGAATAAGGATGTTCTTTGATTTATTTGGATAAGTTTATTGTCTGTTTGTAAAAGCACTAGCCCCCTGTTATTCGCAGCCTGAGACGGTAAATTTATATTATCTACAGTTTACAACGCTCCGATTCTGTAAAGAATGCCAGACCTTGTTAGACCTGAATTTTTATAAACATTTGAAATGAGCGTCGATTAATAGCGTCAAAGATTGAACTTATCCTGATCTCCCATGCCGTGAATGGACTTTTGGTGATGGTTTTGAAAAACTCAAGGGATATCGAATCCGATTGAAAGGAAGTTTCCTTAACAAGCGGCAAAATCCAGCCACTAAGGTATTGACAAAGGCATCCGCATCAAACCACTCTCCGCCATGCCAAAAGAAAGCGAAAAGCTATCCTCTAAAATTTTGTCATAAGAAATTCACCAGGAAACCGCTTCTGGCTTTGGCATTTGATTTCTTATCACGAATTTTAAAGCAAGAACAACAGGGGAAGTCAAATAATCCAACATTTCGTTCCGTGCAAAAATCTGACAGCCTGTGCGGCCCAGCCTATGCGGTCCAGCCTATGCGGCCCAACCAACAGCTGATAGCCAACAGCCAACAGCCAAAATATGACCGATCTCGAACAATACCTTCATTCCTATTTCACCTTTGATCAGGACGACCTTGTAAAAGTGTCTGCGCTGTTCAGGAAGAAAACTTTGAACAAAGGCGATTATTTCCTGAAAGCGGGCAAAAAGTGTAATCAGCTCTGTTTCATACAATCCGGGCTTTTGCGGATTTATGCGGATGTGGACGGCAAGGAAGTGACACAGTGGATATCAACCAAAGGTTATTTCGTGGCCGATCTGTCGAGTTTGCTTTTTCAAACGCCTTCGCGTTGGAATATGCAGGCACTGACGACCCTGGACATATTTGTGATTGAACGGGCGGAATACAACCGGATAGGGGAGATTATCCCGAAATGGCCGGAAACGGAAAAGTTATTTCTTGCCCATTGTTTCACGATGATGGAAGACCGGATTTTTTCGTTTATCTCGATGACAGCGGAGGAGCGATACCATTTTTTCTTTGAGAAAAACCGGGAGATTTTTAATCAGGTACCGCTGCAATACCTTGCTTCCATGCTGGGTATGACGCCCGAAACCATCAGCCGTATCCGGAGAAAACAGCTGCAGTGATCCCGCAAAAACAAACAACTCAAAAAAATAGAATATTTTCCGCCAATTCATTTTCTTGATTTTTGTCAAGTAGCCTGGCTGGGCGGACCGGTACTTTTGTAACGTACCAAACCAAGTCAGAAATTATGTTTTTAGGACATTACGGTCTCGCCCTTGCCGCGAAGAAAGTCGCTCCCAAAGTTTCGCTTACCATGCTTTTTGTAGCCGTGGAGTTTGTAGATATCCTGTGGCCGTTTTTATTGCTCTTCAACCTTGAAACCGTGAAAGTACATCCCGGTTTTACCGAAGTGACACCTTTCGAGTTTGTCCATTATCCGTATACGCACAGCCTTTTCATGGGACTTGTCTGGGGACTTATCGTAGGCGGCGCCTTCTGGTTTTTCAAAAAGGATGTCAAAAGTGCTGTTATTGTCGGCCTGGCGGTGTTGAGCCACTGGTTTCTGGATGTGATTGTCCACATCCCGGATCTGCCTCTGACGCCTTTTGGTGATTTCAAAGTCGGGATGGGTTTATGGAATTACAAGATGA
Source organism: Dyadobacter sp. 32 (assembly GCF_902506755.1). Classification (GTDB taxonomy): domain Bacteria; phylum Bacteroidota; class Bacteroidia; order Cytophagales; family Spirosomataceae; genus Dyadobacter. The sequence continues at coordinate 5,231,968 of NZ_LR735258.1, forward strand.
TCACCATATTGCTGGAAAGTATGATCTTTTTCGGCGGCGTATATATGTATGCAAAAAGTACAAAAGCCATCAACGCCCAAGGGACCTGGGGTCTGTGGATCATGACCGGCTTTTTCGTCCTGGCCAACGCCTACAATCTATTCGGCCCGCCACCGGAAGATAATGTCATGGTTTTGTTTGTTTCGTTTGTGATATTGCAGGTGATTGTGCTGGGGTTGGCATGGTGGGTTGATGGGAATAGGAGGGTGGGTAGCTAAGTACTTCATAATATAAGCAAAAATGTTTATATATTTGAGTTATGGAAAGGCGATTTGAAAAATATAAAGGCATTCATCCTGGAATTGTTCTTGACCGCGAACTGAAGAAGCGATCAATCAAACAGCGCCCGTTTGCCATGGCCATATCTGAACATGTACAAAGCTTTAACGCAATTGTAAAAGGCAAACGGGGTATCACGACCTCTCTTGCACTAAGAATTGAAACGGAGCTGGGCCTTGCCGAGGGTACATTTGTGATGTTGCAAGCTTTCTATGACATTAGGAAAGAGAAGGAAAAATTGGCAAAGGGCACTCCGGATCTCTCCATTTTACGAAAAGCTCTCTTTTGGGACACTGATATCAATCGCATCGACTGGCAAAAACAGGCGGTCGCTGTAATAGAAAGGGTTTTTGAGCGGGGGGATGATCATGAGAAGCAGGAAGTGATAAGGTTTTATGGGAAGTCTAAAATTGATTCGGTGCTACCTACTAAAGTGAGCCCTCCCCTGGCATTGCATGAGAATGAACCCTAACAAAAAGTTATGCTGTATTACAACACTGTCAATGAGCTTTTAAAGCAAAGTCTTCTGTCACTCATGTCCGTCAGAGAATTTGAAAGCTTTAGACTTGTCGGCGGGACCTCTCTTAGTTTGCAGCTTGGGCACCGAATCTCTGTTGATATAGATTTGTTCACAGATGTGACTTACGGCAGTATAGATTTTAATGCTTTGGAAAGTTGTCTGAAGGAAAAATTTGCCCATGTAGCCCATTTTTCAAATAGGCAGGCCGCAATGGGAAAGTCTTACACAGTTGGCTCAGACAGCGACAATGTCGTCAAACTGGACATTTTCTACGCTGATCCATTTATACAACCGGCCTTTCTGGCTGACAATATAAGAATGGCAACTGTCGAAGAAATAATAGCCATGAAAATGGACGTTGTACAACGGGGTGGAAGAAAAAAGGATTTTTGGGATCTGCATGAACTGTTGCCTAAGTATAGCATGAATGAAATGCTGGATCTGCACAAGCTACGCTACGAATTTAACCATGATAGAGGGTTGATCCTGAAAAACCTTAAAGATTTCAGCAAGGCAGATCAGGATTTTGATCCCATTTGCTTACGGGGAAAGTATTGGGAATTTATAAAGGAAGATCTTCAAGAGGCGGTTGAATCGTTTGAATAATAGCCTGTCTTTGATGGCCATAGTCTCCCGGATACGGCTGGATGTATCATCATAACTAACTTCAAAGTAATAGAACTAATAAAATAGTTATATTGCAGAAAAATGAGGTCGATATGGGCAAGGCATTCGGTTTCGGGTGCAGAACCTCATGGTCAATCCTCACTCCTAACGACACGTTCCATGCTAAGCAATTATATAATCAGCGCTTATAGAAGTCTGGTCCGGCACAAAGTGTTCTCGATGATTAATCTGCTGGGCCTCGGATTAGGGCTTGCGGCATCTTTGTTGCTGTTTCAGTATGTGGCTTTTGAATTGAATTTTGATAATTTCCACGGCGAGAATATCTACCGAATCCGGTTGGATAGTTACCATGGCGGGTCCTTTGAAAACAGCAGTGCCACCAGCTATTATGGCGAATCACCAGCACTGAAAGAAACCTGCGAAGAGATACAGGACTACGTACGCCTGCATCGTGCGGATGGCATGATCCAATATCAGAAGGACGGCGTGATCATCAGTAATTTTGAACGCAGGGGCTTTTATGCTGACTCTGGTCTCTTTTCCATGTTCAATTTTCCTTTGGTAAAAGGGAACAAAGATCATGTGCTAAAAAACCCAAACTCGGTCGTAATCACAGAAACCGTTGCCAAAAGATATTTCGGAGATGCCGAACCATTGGGAAAAGTACTGACGCTTACAACGGAGTGGCAGGGTGGGGACTATGTGGTAGAAGGCGTGGTGAAAGACCTGCCCGCAAACAGCCACATGCAATTTGATCTGCTGTTTTCCATTGAAAAACTCCTTGCCAATGCCCAGTTCCAGCATGGTGCTTGGTATTGGACCAACTTCTATAATTACCTTCGATTGCAGCCCGGCACTGATATCGAACAGTTTCAGTCTAAAATGGATACCATTCTCTACCGGCACCTGGGCAGGGAAATGTTGAAATCAAATAACAAGCAGAAATTCGTTTTACAACCCATCAGAGATATTCACCTGCATTCCAACATTTTCTCCGAAATGGGTGTGAATGGGAACGCGCAACTCGTCTCTTTTATCCTGATTGTTGCGTTGCTTATTATTGGCATTGCCTGGCTTAATTACCAGAACCTCTCCACCGTGAAAGCCATGGAAAGAGCAAAGGAAGTGGGTATACGAAAGGTGATGGGATCGGGGAGGTCGCAGCTCATTTTTCAGTTTCTTTTGGAATCCCTGATGCTGAGTTTTGCCGCGATGGGAATTGCAGTGATTCTTCTGCTGATCGTCAAACCGTATTTTAATGAGTTGGTAGGAAAGGATATCGCATCGGGCTTTTTGAATCAAAGGTCATTCTGGATCCCGGTCGCGTTGACGCTTGCGATCGGAACATGCCTGTCCGCGTTGTATCCCGCATTCGTTTTGTCGTCCTTCCAACCGATCAGTGCTTTGAAGGGTAGGTTTGTCAAAAGTGTCACAGGAGCGCAATTCAGGAAAGGCATGGTGATTTTGCAGTTTACAGCTTCCATCCTTTTAATTATCGGCACCCTGATTATCGGAAAACAGATCCGTTTCATGCAGGAACAGGCACTGGGGATTACGATCAATAATAAATTGATTATCCGCGCCCCGAAAATTCTCAATAGTGGCAGCTATACCGATGAGATGCGCGCATTTAAGGATGCGTTGTTGCAGTATCCCTCTATGGCGAAAATAGCGACGTCCTCCGAAGTGCCTGGAAAAGAAATTTTCTGGACCAATGAATTTAAACGAAAGGAAGCATCCGAATATGAGAAAAGTATTTTCAGCATTGTTTCCGTGGATGATGATTACATACCCTGTTACGGCATTAAACTTATTGCCGGCAGAAACTTCTCGGAGGAGAGAATTTCGGATTTCGGGAATACGGTGATCATCAATGAAACAGCGTTGAAGGTTCTGGGTTATACCTCAGCCGAAAGTGCGCTCAATCAGGAGATTCAGGTAGGCGTCGAAGTCAAAAAGGTCATTGGCGTTATGAAAGATTTTCAGCAGGAGTCATTTAAGAAAAGCAAGACTCCCCTGATTCTGTACTTTATTCCCTGGGGAAATGATTACGTTTCTGTGTCGCTTAATGCTACTGATGTGCATCGAGATATAAACCTGGTTACAGAAGCTTATAAGAAAATATTTCCCGGCAATGCGGTCGAATTCTTTTTTCTGGATGACTTCTTCAATCGCCAATACCGGGATGAAGTCCGATTTGGCACCATCCTAAAAGTGTTTTCGCTGCTGAGTATATTCATTGCAGCCATAGGACTGTTTGGTTTGTCGTCGTTTGTTATTTCCAAACGAACCAAGGAAGTAGGTATTAGAAAGGTGTTGGGAAGTTCAGAGATTTCTATTTTGTATTTATTATCAAAAGACTTTTTGATACTGGTAGCCATTGCTTTTCTGATATCTATCCCCATCGGTACCATACTTATGAATAAATGGCTGGAAGGATTTGCCATGCGCACGGATATCCCCTTCTGGATTTACCTGTTGGCTGGGGGCATTGCCTTAATGATTGCATTTTGTACCGTGAGTTTTCAGGCTGTCAAAGCATCACTTGCCAACCCAATCAACTCCATTCGAACAGAATAACAATCGGATACTTCGATTGTGCCATGGTGTGGGGGCCTGGGAGCAAACACTGCCCATATATGTGTCCAAACTTAATGGGGCACCCGACAGACAGTGCCATGATTTGTTGTGGTGCATTGAGGGAGATTTAAATCTTTTGGAATCAGGTTGTCATGTCGTGTTGACACGAGAAAATAACGGTACCGCAATTAATTAAAGGTAGGTATTAAATTTAAATGTGTTTGGTTTTTAGGTTTAAAAATCCTTACTTTGATATGCAGTTGAGAGGTCTGACTTTTTCAGATCGCGAGAACATGGTTTCTCCTTGGCTGCCTTTTTTATGTACTTACTATACGCGGACGAGTCGGGTAGCAGTACAACTGCCTCCCAAACACATTTCGTATTAGCCGGGATATCCTTGTTCGAAAGACAAGGATGGTGGATCTCTAAAAGCTTGGATGCTCTAGCTAGAGAGATTGATCCGGCAGAACCTGATCGTATTGAATTTCATGGCAATCCTATGTTTGGAGGTAAGGGTGTCTGGAGAAAGATATCCAAGGAGGATCGCTGTCGCTACATCCGTGAGGCATTGCAAATATTTGCACAGTCCAATAGGTCAAATAGAATTTTTGCATGTGTTGTAGACAAAAGTAAAATATCCCCAGAGGATCCTGTGTATTTTACATTTGAACAGCTAGCAAGTCGATTTGACCATTATCTTACCAGACTACACAAGGATGAAAACTCTCAAAGAGGAATTATCATCTTCGACAAATCTACGTACGAAGAAACACTCCAGGGTTTGGCGACCGACTTTAGAACATTTGGCCACAAATGGGGAGTATTAAAAAATTTATCAGAAGTGCCATTGTTTCTCGATTCCAAAGCTTCCAGACTAATTCAGATGGCGGATCTTGTTGCATACTCAATATTTAGGAAGCATGAACACGGAGATAATCAATTTTATTCTATTATCCAAGATCGATTCGACGAAGTAGGTGGTGTTAAGCACGGACTTTGTGAAAGGATTTAGATTCAAAAATTGCATCTAACCTCTTTCAACATATTGCCAACCAACTACGGATCGGCTCCATCAAGTATCATCTCCTATGTTTACAAAGTTAATTCAGTCGGAAGGATAAAAGTTAGATTTGTAAGATAAAGTGATAAAAGGATGAGAGCAGATCATCACCTTAATAACTCATGAAGTATATTGTTGTTTAGAAATTGCCTCATCCTTTTTTATCTTTTCGAGTCTGAACAGAATGTAAGGAATTGAGTATAGCTCAATATCCAGAATATCCAACCAGGAGACAAGACGCCGGGAGATTCATCACTTCATGTTAACCATTAACATTAGAACGATGAACGCTTTAAAACAAGTATTGGGAGTGGATGTTGCACAGAAGGAATTAGTGGTCACGTTAGGCCGTTTGCTTGAAGATTTGAGTATTGAGTTGTATGCTTATAAAGTTTTCAGTAACAGTGAAAAGGGCTTTTCATCCTTGTTGACATGGACTAAAAAGTTGACAGACTCTGATAAAGAAGTTCGATTTGTGATGGAGGCCACAGGTGTTTATCATCAAAAGTTTGCTTATTTTCTGGATGCTCATGGTTGTGCTTTAAGCATAATTTTACCAAACAAGATCAGTAATTACATCAGAACTTTGGAGGTCAAAACAGTTACTGATAAAAGCTGTTCTGAAGCCATAGCCAGGTTTGGGTTGGAGCGAAAGCTAGACTGTTGGAAGCGTCCTGAAAAAACTTATAAAAGCCTGCAACAGCTTACCAGGGAGCGCGATCAGGTGGTTTTAGAGCGATCAATGGTAAAAAATCAGCTTCATGCAGAAAGTCAGGAAGCGGAGCCACATGAACGGAGTTTAGAGCGTTTGAAGGAGCGAATCAAGTTTCTCAGTAGTCAGGAAAAGGAAATCAAGAAAGATTTAGACCAGATCATTAAACAGAATGCTGAGCTTCAAAAAGAGGTAGAGATTATCAGTAGTATTCCAGGCGTAGGAGAATTAACGGCTGCGATTATTTTGGGAGAAACAAACGGTTTTGAATTGATACGAAATAAGAAGCAGTTAACAAGTTATGCTGGCTTTGATGTCAAAGAAAAACAATCGGGCACATCGGTTAAAAGCAAGCCAAGGATATCTAAAAAAGGGAACCGAAGTTTAAGGAAGGCAATGTTTTTACCATCAATGAGCGCAGTAAAATGGGATGAAAATTTTAAAAATATGTACCTCAGGATCGTCAGTAAACAGGGCATAAAAATGAAGGCGTTGATAGCTGTTCAAAGAAAACTATTGGAACTGGCTTATACGCTATTTAAGACAAAAACAAGCTATGACAAATCATACGAAAGCAAAAAAGCAGAACAAAAAAATAGCATGTCAGCACAAAAGGCATAAACATGCTATACTGGCTAACTCTGGGCTGCCTTCAAGAACAAAGGTATAAAAAATTGAAATTTTTATAGGTTACCAACACAGAATCTAAACAACAGCTATGGTGAAATAGCAAATGAGGTCGGTAGAACAGGAAAATTAATTGAGCCCAGACTTTGAATCCATAGTTTCAGAAGCTTTAATAAGCTGTAAACATTAGATCTACGTTTGATCGCCCGTCCGTCCGCTACTCACTCACCACCTTCACATCATTCACATAATAGCGCATTTCGGCTACCGGTTCATCGGCACCCGGCAGTGGAGGGTGAGGATCTTCATTGGGTGTGGTGCGGTCGGGTTTATTCCTGTATGCTCCCGTGCGGAAGGAGATGCGTTCTACGGATTTCACGGCAACGTATAATGGTGCGTTTTCCAATACTTTTTTGCTGTCAATAAAAAGGTCAAAAGTGCCGGTTAATGTCGCATTGACTCTGATTTCGAATTGGTGCCATTTGCCTGCGTTGTAAATCCCAAGTCTCTTTTGTGCAGATCCATTCCCGGCATTGATATGACCGGTGGAATCCAAACTGATCCTGACAGGCCGGTTTCCGTATCGGTCGGTCACATCTATTTCAAAATTCCCTGTTGTTTGTTTTGCCATTACGCGGAAGGAAATATCTGCCTGGGTTCCTTCCTGAAAGACCCGGATGGCCCTGGCGTAATCATAAGGGTCGCTGTCGGATAATTGGAGGCTCTTGTTCTTTTCCGAAGGGAAGGAAGCAACTTTCACCGGAGCCCATCGGGGAGCGTAGATGTTCCAGTCGGTCACCGGCGCATCGGTTTTCATCTGGTCGAAATGGTCATGAACCGGTCCTGAGACCTTGTATTTGACCGGGACGGGTACCCGGCTGATCCATACATCCTCCTTGTTGACGGTATAGGTCAGCCACATATCATTACCCGGGGGTACGCCCTCACCTTCCGTAATGCCCCGCACGTAACAGGGGCCAAAATCTTTCCATCTCCCAAAAAACCGCCTGGGTGGTACTTCGGCATGAACCAGGAGCATGTTGTCGAACAGAATGCCGTCATCACCGGTCGTTACGATCAGCGGATACCTGTGTTCCTGGGTGGCGATGGGATTGTAGCTCATCGCATACCGCCCGTCTGCTGTACGCTGTCCCCAGTTTTTGCCGCCAGCCATAATCAGTGAGGGCGCCACCACCGGTCGTGACCAGGTCTTGCCTTCGTCTGCGGAAAGCGTTACATGTGAGAATTTCCACAAGCCAACAACCTTGCCGTCCTTCCGGTGAAAATAAGATAATGCCTGCATGTGGTCTCCATTTGTTGTATCCCGGATGCTGTAAAACTGATCCAGGCCCCGGTCTTCATCCCACCATTGCAGCGTTTTGAGCTTGTCGCCCAGCAAGGCATCACAAGCGGAAACGAAACCTTTGTCAGTGGATTTTTTATAAAAGGGATAGGAAGTATTTTTTTCATTCCAATCGGCGTGTGAAGTGTATCGGATAAAATAAATGGGTCCATAACTGCCATTCTTGTACACCTCACGTACCACACGCCCTATGCCCCCTTCTTTAAACGGATCCTCGGTATGTCCGTAAAAGCCCAGGACGAGCAACCGCCCGTCGGGAGCTACGTAAAAGCCCATCCGCTGGTGCATCATGTAGCCGGTCGAACCTTTGGGAATCGTTACACCGGCAGGGGCTTGATAAGGCGGGAACACGACCTCGGGTTTACCCCAATTGCGTCCATCGGGAGAGGTTGTAAGCAATGTTTGAACCGGTGCAATGTGCTCGTCGGCCACACCGCTCAGGTATTGCTGGTAAAACCGGCCATGCCAGTAAGCCAGGTTGGAAGCGTGGTTGTAGGTCCAGCCAAAGCCATCGGCTTTTTCGGGATGTGAACGATTTGCCCGGAGCGTCTGGATGTTTTCCACACCCACTGCATATCGTAATGCTCCGTCGTGGAAATTGGGATTGGCCACCTCACCACCCACATACCGTACGGGTTCGGCTTCTGTTCCCGTCTGTGCGTCACAGATACCGCTGGCTAATAGGACGATGGGCAGGAAAAGAATATGTGCAATTGAATAAGGTAGCTGCATGGAGAGGAGATGGGCGATGGGCGAAAAATGTTTAGACGCTTGGTGAGATAAGTAGGCGGTTACTCTGCCAAAGTTTATGCTGATATTCACGCAGATAGTTGTTTTTTTTGCTATAAAATGAACTTGATGGCACAGATTTAGGTGTTAGAGTCGATATGATTTGCGCTTTCAGTGATAACAGGTTTAAGTGTAATACTTCAAAAGTCCTCGATATGACCTGTTGCGCATTGTTTCTGAGGGGGCTGACCTAACATATTTCGTTATTATGACAATCCGAATTTTTCTTATACTACTTTTTCTGTTCGATTTGTCTCAGGCCTATGCCCAGGATGAAACCACAGACAACGTGGTTATTACGGGCAAGCTGGAAGACGCCAACAAACAGCCCGTACTTTTTGCCAATGTGGCCATGTACTCATCCCGGGATTCGGCGTTGGTGGGTGGGATTGCTTCTGATGAAAATGGCCGGTTTGTCATTCCTGCTGGTCAGGGAAATTATTTCCTCAAAATCACCTATTTAAGCCTCGATGAGAAAATTGTTCCCAATATAATTGTGGGAAACGCCGCAGTAGATCTTGGAACGATCTCGATGAAATCAAATTCACAATTACTCGAGGAGCTGGTGGTGAGGGGAGAGAAAAGTCAGATGGAATTGCAACTGGACAAGCGGGTGTTTAATGTGGGCAAAGACCTGAGCAACATTGGGAGTAACGCCTCGGATATCCTCAATAACATGCCTTCGGTGACCGTGGATGTGGACGGGAATGTAGCCTTACGGGGAAGCCAGAACGTGCGGATTCTGATCGATGGAAAACAATCGGGTATGGTGGGTATGAATCCGGCCGATGCGCTGCGGCAAATTCCGGGAGACCTGATCGAAAGTATTGAGATTATCACCAATCCGTCGTCACGCTATGACGCAGAAGGTGAAGTGGGAATCCTGAATATTGTCATGAAAAAAAACATCCGATATGGACTGAATGGCTCTTTCACCGCGACCGCAGGGTATCCTGCCAATTTCGGAGGGTCATTTAACGTAAATTACAGGAGAAAGAAGGTCAACCTGATGGGTAGCTATGGCAATATGTACCGGGAAGGGCCGGGAAGAGGAACTTCCAGGCAGGAATACGGCAGTGCCGATACGAGTTTTGTTTACGAACAGGACAGCCGCAGAAATCGCGGTGGTTATTCCAACAGTTTCATGGTCGGGGCCGATTATTTCATCAATAGCCACAACACCCTGACAGGCACGATTTCCTATCGGAAGTCTCAGAATAACAATACCTCGAGACTGGAATACCGGGATTTTGATTTTAGTAACAATCTTACCGAAACGGTGGTGCGTAACGAGAGGGAACGGGAGCCTCGAAACAATTTTGAGGCAGCCATTAATTATGAAAAAACGTTTGAAAAAAAGGGGCAGAACCTGGCCTTTACCGTGAAATACATACTGAGCGACGAAACAGAAGCGGCCAGATTCAATGAAACTATATTGGGCGGGCCGGAAATTGTTCAGCGTTCGTTCAATACGGAGGATGAAAAAAATATGCTTTTCCAGCTTGATTATATTCATCCCTTCGGTAAAAATGGTAAGGTAGAAACCGGCCTTAAAAGCTCGATCAGGTTACTGGATAACGACTTTTCGGTCCATCAGCAAGACGAGCAGAAGGATTGGGTGATCCTACCGGATTTCGACAATCGGCTGGCTTATAATGAGCAGATTCATGCGGGCTACCTGATGGCCAGCAATCAGTATGGCAAATTTTTCGTTCAGGCCGGATTAAGGGGTGAATATTCGGATATTCTTACCGAATTGAAAAAAACGGGATTGAAAAATCACCGTCGGTATTTCAATTTGTTTCCAAGTGTGCACCTGTCTTACAAGCTGGAAGACGCCCAAACGGTGCAGCTGAGTTACAGCTACAGACTAAGTCGTCCGGGATTCAGAGATCTTTTGCCATTTTCGAATTTTAGCGATTCACGGGTTTTCAGGGCAGGTAATCCGCTTTTAAATCCTGAATATACACACTCCTTCGAGGCAGGCCATTTACTCAACATGCCCAAAGGATCTTTGTTGTCCAGCTTGTATTACCGTCACCGGCTGGGTGTGGTAGAGAATATTACTTCGGTGGATTCGACCGGATTTACAAGAATCACGCCTGTCAATTTATCAACCGGTGATGCGTATGGGTTTGAATTCAACCTTACCTATGACCCATTTGAATGGTGGAAATGGACGGCCAATGCGAATATATTCCGCGCGATTAATCAGGGTGTTTTCAATGACAAAATATTAAAAAGCGATACGTATACCTGGAACAGCCGCGTCTCCTCTCGGGTAACGCTGTTTAAAAATATCGATTTTCAAACCTCTGTAAATTATCGTGCACCTCGCAATACCACCCAGGGGAGAGATCTGGCGCAGTATTCTATTGACCTGGGACTTTCCAGAGATGTGCTCAATGGCAAGGCTACCATCACTGCCAGCGTGCGTGATTTGCTAAATAGCCGCATACAGCGTCGCATCGTGGAAAATGCAGGTTACTTTTCCGAATCGGAATTTCAGTGGAGAGCCAGACAAGTGCTGGTGATGTTTTCCTATCGCCTGAACCGTTCCAAAGAAAGGGAAAAGACAGGCGGTGGCGGCGGTGGAGATGATGATGAATTTTGATGTATCTTTTTCCATGAAATAATCTTCCTGGAGCCTTTAAGGCGTGCTGGGTGAGGATGGGGCCAACGCCTCAGGTTTTATTCTTGTCCCCGCCTGATGACCGGAAACGGCGTAATACAGGATAAACAGATAACAGGGGATCAGGATCAGGTAGCCGGTGTGAGGACTGTAAAGATCGGCGAGCTTGCCATAAACCAGTGGTAAAACGGCACCACCGGCAATGGCCATCACGAGCATGGCCGAGCCGGTATTGGTAAAGCTGCCAAGCCCCCTTATCGCCAGCGGCCATATTGACGGCCACATCAGCGCATTCGCAAGGCCCAGCAATGCGATGAAAAATACAGATAGCCAGCCAACGGAAAGCAGTGCAGCGATTGAAAAGATGATCCCGGAAACAGCTGAAATTTTCAGTGCATTCTCCTGACTGCACCAGCGGGGAATTGCAAAAATGCCGATCAGGTAACCTGCTAGCATGGAGGTTAATGTAAACGAAGTGAAAAACCGGGCCGATGACATGGGGATGCCCTGAAAGGTAGCATAACCAATGATGGTATTGCCGGCAATTACTTCCACACCGGTGTAAAGAAAAAGTGTAAGCACTCCCAGAATAAGGTGGGGAAATTGCCAGATGCTGGTCATCCCAGGTCCGGATGTTTCCGTAGATTCTTCTGGTTCTGATATTTCCGGTAAGCTCGATTTGATAATGAATACGGCCAGTGCAAACAGGGCAATGCCGATGATAATATAGGGCAAAATGACCTTCTGTGCCAATACATCAAGAGCAGCAGCTTTGGAGGCACTTGCCATATTGGTTAAGCTGCTAGCGAGTTCTTCAACGCCATCCAGCAATACAACCCCCAAAACGGCAGGCCCGAGTATGCCGGCAATACCATTGCAAATGCCCATTACACTGATCCTTTTTGCAGCGCTTTCCATCGGGCCAAGTATGGTCACATAGGGGTTGGAGGCGGTTTGCAGGATGGCAAGCCCGGTTCCCTGAACAAACAAACCAATCAAAAACAGCAGGTATTGCCGGTTCTGCGCAGCGGGTATGAAAATAAAAGCTCCCAGGGCCATTACAAGCAGACCAATGGCCATTCCATTTTTCAATCCGCTTTTCTTCAGTAAATAACCCGACGGCACTGCCATCACGAAATAGGAAATATAGAATGCAAAAGCGACAAGCTGGGATTCGAACTGATCGAGTTCACAGGCAATCTGCAGGTAGGGTACAAGTACTGAACTCATCCAGGTAACAAACCCGAACACAAAAAACAAAAAGCCTATAATGATCAGTGGACGCATGGAGGATCAGAAGTTTTTAGATTGAATGCGGTCAACAACCCGGTCGAGGATGTTCAATGGAAAAGAAGAGGGCTGTCCGTACCAGATGTAGGAATCGTGTCCTTCGTAAACGCCGGTTCTAATGTGCCTGTCAATGGGTAAATAACTCGATACGTCATTACAGTAACCAGCCACAGAAACCAACTTGTCAGGCCAGATTTTTTTGATCGCCAGGCTGTACTCGGTCACCACTTCGCGCGACAATCCCACCAGTTTCCAGTTTCCGATATTTACCGTGTGAATATATTCGGGCATAGACCCAGGCATGGTACCTTTTGCATAATGCTGGAGCATGAGGTCGGCCCAGGCCACATTTCTTTCAGCCACCATTCCGGGAACTGATTTCAGGTTTTCTTGTCTGAATGCGATCGTCTTTTCCTTGCTCATGGGGGAAGTCTCTACATGCATGGTATCCAGCGAAAACGTGATCGGTCCGGTCAGTGGATTAAGATTACCATTGAGTACTTTCAGCGCGTCGACGGCCAGTTTCATGCCGGTGATGTCGGGTTCGTCTTTGGGGTTGATATCACCGGCACATCCCTGCATAAACAGGGCCGTGGTGTTGCCGTCAATGGTTTTTTCCAAAATGCTGCGCATGTATCCCGGGTAGTTACTGCTCAGTGTGTAATGTCCGATACCGCCAGTACCTCCAACAGGGTGACAGCCGCTCAATACCATCATCGCATTATTTTTTCCGTCCAGGCTCACCACCCTGATCACATCCACCGCGTCGTCGTAAGGGATTTTACTTCCGGCGTTGCTCCGGTTGTACCCGATTTCCGTTGTTCCCCGGCCAAAATAAATGGTCGAAGGCGTCATGTGATCCAGGGCGATTTCAGCCGCTTTGGTGATCGCCGGCTTCACAACTTTGTTCAGGTAGTTGCTGTCGGGCAGGCGGTTGTGTGGGGCCCAGGTGAGCCACGCCTGCGTGCCGGGGACAAAATGGGTGTGTGAGGCGTTGATCAGAATGGCTTCTGGCGGCAGGCCACTTTTCAGCGCTATGGCTTTTTTGATTTCGTTGCCGAATCCGTACCCAAATCCGCACAGATCGACACAAAGCATAACCACTGTTTTGTTGTCTTTTTTTATAGCCAGCGCACGTGCAAATGATTCTTCCTGAGGTTTACCTGTGTTTTTCCCGGCTTCAAAAAGAGAGTCGGTGTCACTAACAGCGAACAATTTGTCTTCACGCAAAAAAAGCTTTTTTATATTCACCTTCCTGATTTGCCCATTGTAGTAGCCTGCACGCTGCCAGCCAGCAGAAAGGTCATGTTGGCTTGCTTTCCAAAGTGTATCGCTTCCGGTGGCGGCGTACAGGTATTGGTTGTGGACAACAAAATCCTTCATACCAGCAAGTGGTGTATAACTTTGCCAGGTTGGTTTTTTTCCTTTCAAAACGGCGCGTTTGATCACGCCATTTTCGCTCAGACCATAAACCGTGTCTCGGTACAGGGTAGTTTTTGAAAAGCGGTTGAGATCAATAGCTTTCCGCATTTTTTCAGGTATCTCTGTGCTTTTCGTAATAGCGGGATGCTCGGCCGCTTTCCCTTTTTCGATCCACTTCAAGGTAAACCGCCCTGCCCAGGGACCGGCATAACCTGCCAGCGCCAGCGCAATCGACTCGTCTCCGGGCTGCAGACTTACACTGCCCACACCCGCATCATAGAGATCCTGCGCGCTGCTCTGTAAGGTGTTGACAATCGTCAGTACCAGAAATAATATTCTAAAATAACGCATCAGGTCAGTGGGGTTTAAACGGCAGAGAAATTAAATGGTTTCAGACATGCCCAATTCAGCGGGCGTAAAAATCAGCTTTTACGAATAAATACTCCGTACAGGCATATGCATTATCGAAAAAAGACTGAAACGGGCTATGCCCGGAAGATCTCGGAGGCTAATTTTTGCAATTTACGGGTAGCCGCTGTCATCTGCTCGGTAAATGTTTTGATGATCAGCAGTATATTTTGACGAGTCGCACAGATTCGTTTTTGGTAGAAAATCATTTCGAGGGCAGGCTGCTTCCGATATGGTTCCTAGCTTTTGGCCAGATGCACAATCTGTATAAGTTGGTCAAGCACCAAAAAAGGCCCTTGATGGGGCCCTTTTGGAAATTTTTACAAATCGGGACAAAAATGTTTCCTTTTGACGGAAGTGAAAGAATCGGGTTCAGGTATGTTTAATACTTTTTGAGTCTTAAAAATTAAGGTACTACAGGAATCAGATCCCGAGTTATTTTTTTGCTTTCAATGCTGCCTTCAGACCTGTCAGTGGATTGGGGCCGGTTTTGCCGGGCGTGAGCCATGCCCCTTCGCCGTTTTCGTTCCAGGCATATAACAGGCCGATTCGTTCACCGGTCATTACCGATGGGTTTGCATTCATCCATTTGATCATACCTCTCACAGACAACTCGACGGATTTGGCGGAAAAGCCTGTGAAATAGGGGCGGTCGACGTATTTATTCTTGTCGTTGGACCAGGGCCGTGGGTCCCAGCCCATGGTGGAGACGGGTATGTATGGCTTTTTCACGGACTGAACGAGCTTGGTCCAAAGTCTCTGCTCTGCTGCATGGAGTGTGTCTATCGGGATGGCCTGTTCTTTGCCGATGAAGCCCACGCTATGGTAATTGTATCCGGTGATCACATCTGCGCCGCCGGCTTCTGCCTTGGCGATGCCATCAGCGGAGCCTGCACAAATGGCAATGCTCGCCCCTGCAAGACCTGCGTCTTTCGCGCTTTGCCTGAGCCTGGCAAAGGCCTCACTTAAAGCTTGCGGAGAACCGAAGTTTTTGAGCAACGAGGCACTTTCGAAGAAGATCAGCAAGGGCTTTTTATCCACTTTGAGGTATTGGGGATTTTTGAATTCCTCCAGCCAGATCTTCGTGAGCTTATCCCAGTTCTCAGGGCCTACGTCGAACCCGCCATGGTTGGCTACCAGGAGGCAGTATTCAAGTTTTTTTACATTTTTCGACGCCTTGAAAAACGAGATCGCTCTGTTTTCGGGTAATTCTTCGACGGTCTTTCCATTTCTATGGTACCAGCAGAAGCTGAAAAACGAAAGACCGGCGCCTGCCGCCAGGTCGATCTGCTCATCCACCACTTTTTGGCTGCTGGTCACCCATCCCCATACCGGCTCACGATCCTTATAATTAGTCTTAAGATCCTCTGTGATGTGAAAGGTGGTGCCGCTCCATCCGTCAAAGTAATAGGCGCCAATTTTGTTTTTATTTTTTTGAGCAAAAGATAAACGGCTTCCGCACACCAGCATGATGACCAGGGTAATAAGAAGCGCGTGCCGTAGTCTTAATAAATGCATCGTTTATATTTTTAAGGATTTAGGATATGAGTAGTAACAGGAAATCAATACTATATTTCCCTGTTTTATCTTTTTGAATTCAAGGCTATTAGCGGTACGCCTCCCGGCCAAACGCTATTAGCTATCAGCTACTTGGTTTATTTTACCACTGGACGCTTCAGCGATCTTTCCTCTTTCTGTTTAATGAAGTCAATGCCTTCAATGGTGAATTTGGATTTGTCCTCTTTGGTCTTGTTGTAATAAGGAGAATACATGCTCGCCTCCACGCTCTTTTTGTCGATATCAAAAGTCAATAGCCTGATGTAACCCCCACCCAGATCTTCGTTCTGATAGTTTTGCAGGATCTGGTAGATTTTGTTTCCTTTTTCACCAGTGTCCACCTTTAAAGCGGAGCTCATGACGTGACCGCTGAGCATGAAACGGATATTCGAATATTTTTTCAGCAACCTGTCGAATACCACCTGGGGGCTAAAATCACCGTAGCCGGCATTGCTGGTAGCAATTTCACCCTTGGGAGTGAGGTGATAGTGTGTGATGATGATCACATTGTAATTGAAAAATTGATTGATAATATCTCCCGCCCAATTGATAGGCCCCATTCGCGGACAGAACTCAAGACTGAGCACGAGCCAGTTGGTGTCGCCCACCTTAAAAGTGTAATAGGCGTTGTCGCTTTTATCAGCTTCATATCGTCCTCTCTGGTTGGAAAAGCGATCCACCGGAAAATAAGAATTAAACTTTTGTGTTTTCCTCAAATTCTGATTCACATTGCCCGGTGCAGCACTGCCGCTGTTAAATCCCACTGCTTCCGTATCATGATTGCCCAAAGCGATCGCGTAGGGAATGTGATGTGCATCGAAAGCTTCGTACCCTTTGCTGGCAATTTCATAATGATCGTAATTGTCAAAATTCACCAGATCGCCCACGTGTAGTACCATAGGAATGTTCAGCGAATCCTTGTGATCGGTGACCCATTTGATGCGACTGGAAAACATTTTATGGTTTTCTCCCACTTCACTTTGTGTGTCGGGGAAAACGGGGATGGTGAATTTTTGAGCAACGCTTTGGTAACCGAGGCCAATGAACAAAAGGATTAAGGGCTTAGGAAGCAATTTCATTTGTAGTAAAGGTTATTCATGAAAACTATTTGACTTTCTTATTCTGCTCAGCAACCACTTCTTTAACGGTTTTGAGATAGCTGGCTTTGGGGTCACCTTTGGTAGGGACGAGGTAGCCGCCTTCTCCCAGCTCATTCCAGGCATAGATAAGCATCAGGCGCTCCTGGGCCGTTTGTTCAGGATGGACGTCCATCCAGTCAACGGCATCTTTCAGCAAAGATTTGAATTGTGCGGGCGATCGGTCTGTATAATACCAGCCTTGTTTGGCCCCGCCTTTCCCGTTTCCGCTGGGGTCTTCCCAGGGGCGTTTGTCCCAGCCAGCAATAACCGTAGGAATATAAGGTTGCTCTTTTGTTCCCTGCCATTGTTTACGTTGTGCATTGGCCAGTTCGGAATATTTGTGTTCTTCGGGACCACCGGAATAGCCGGGAACAACATTGTAGTGTGTCCGTACATCGAAGTTCTTACCAGCCGTGTTGCCACAGCCAGCAATAGTCAAACCCGCCAGGCCCTGTTTTTGCGATACTTCCTGCATACCTGCCAGGTCGCCATTTTCGATTCCTTTGGCACTGAAAATGACAACCAACGGTTTGTTATCAACCTTAATGTACTGCGGGTCGTTGAAATATTGCATCCAGTGTTCGGTGGCTACTTTCCAGTTTTCCGTTCCGGTGATCTCGGCTCCCTGGTGATTAGCTATGAGCAGACCGAACTTGATACGGTGTTTGTTTTTTGCCTTCAGATAACGGTGCATACTTTCATGACCGGGCAGCTTGGCGATCCTATCCAGGTTGATTGGGCCTTGCGTGTCGCGCCAGTACCAGCAGAAGAGGAAGAACTCTACACCATTGTCGGCAGCGAGGTCGATCTGCCTTTCCATTATCTCCTGTGAATCGCTTCTCCATCCCCACAGAGGTTCCCGGTCGGCAAACTCGTCCAGCATTCTTTTGGTGACCTGTCGGGGCGCATTTTTTGCCCAGGGTTCGTTGGGGTCGTTTGCCTTTGCATTTTTTCCACCCCATCCGTCGTAATAGTAAGCGCCCACTTTTATCGGATTCCCGGTATTTTGTGCAGAGGCATGGCGGGTAGCTGTACCCAGCAACAGCATCACCGGGATTAATAATCTTACGATTCTCATGTTCATGATTTACCTGAATTGCCGTGGACTTTCTAAAAAGGACAGGTTAATAGTGTAGTGGATATTTACGGATCTTTTGGTTAGTTGGAAATTACCGGCTGAAAAACTTCAAGGATAACACCCCTGTCTCTCACGACAAGTGTATCCGTGGCGGTATACTTCGTTTTTCCTTTGGTAAACTGATAGGTCATGTGAATGGCATCGCGCTTTTTGTTACCCCACTCATCGGCATCGTTGGCAAATTTCCCTGTTCCGGTTACGGTGTATGCTGATCCCGGTGCCGTTCCGATCACACAGTTGTCACCGTTGAAGGTTAGGAGCATGTTGAATTTGCCGGTAACGGCAGTGCCCCGGACGGTACCTTCGACGGTAATCTGGTTTTTCGATTTGGTATTCAGGGTCCAGAGCTCGTTTTTTTCAACAAACTGTGTACGGTAAGGGGTGGTCTCGATCACTTTTCCAGTAGAATCCGTGATGGTGCTTATCCCTCT
Source organism: Dyadobacter sp. 32 (assembly GCF_902506755.1). Lineage (GTDB taxonomy): Bacteria > Bacteroidota > Bacteroidia > Cytophagales > Spirosomataceae > Dyadobacter. Next base: position 5,250,581 of record NZ_LR735258.1, read on the forward strand.
GTGGAAATACGTGCCATGGTATGGATTTACATACCTGACGGCAAACATCGTGAAGTCCTTCGGAACCACATCCCAGTTGCTTACGATACGGGGATCGGGCTTAGCCATTATTGATTTTCCTTTTAATAACGAATCCAGGTTGGACACCTGTGTGATGCGCAGGGGCAGTACATAGGCCAGCCTGGTTGCCAGGGTATCATCAAAAAAAGCATCAGTCAGTTGCACCTCAATATTGCCGTTAAACTCACCTTTGGGGATAATCAGCTGATCGGAAGAGCTCAGGGTGTAATACCTTTGCGGCAGGGCATACATGGGTTGGTTGTTAGCGGCAAACTTTGCATTCTCACAAAGACTGTTGTCCACCTGGAATTTAAAAGTGCGGTCCTGCTTGTTTTCGTAAACGCCACCCATCGCTGCCGATATCAGGAATTTATGCGCGTTGTCGTTGCTATTGTCGTAGATATAGTCGCCAAGTACCAGTGTCCGGATTGGGTACTGGTATGGGAAATATCCCGTGGTGTAGCCGAAGTCGGGAAACTCGATTTCCTTGTTCTTACAGCCTGCCATAGCGGCGATCAGTATAAGTAGGAATAATGTCTTCTTCATATCAAAAGTAATTAGATTATTTCCGGTGTTTTTAAAGAAGGATTACCATCCTTTGTTTTGAATAATGGCAGAATACTTAACAACCTCGGTCTGAGGCAGGGGGCCATAATGCATAAAGTCGTTGCTGTATGCACGGGGTTCCACGTCCACCACGGTGAATGTTGTTTTGTTAATGTTGATTCCTTTGGCTGTTTCAGTGAGGCTGCTTTTCCAGCGGCGCAAATCCCAGAAACGGTGTCCCTCAAAGCACAATTCGATTCTGCGTTCGTTGCGGATCAGTTCGCGCAGCTCCTCCTTCGTGGTGATGGAAGTAAGGTAAGGGTCAGCCTTAGGAATACCGGCACGGATCCTGATTGCGGCGATGACATCCTTGGCCGAAAATCCAAAGGTACCCGTACCTGTAGGACCCCAGGCTTCATTAGCGGCTTCGGCATATCCCAAAAAGAAATCGGTGTAGCGCATGTGTGTCTCGTAATGCTTCTGGGTCGTGGTCGACACAGGATTCAGATTCACTTCTTCTACCAGCAATTTTTTAAGATAATATCCTGTACGTGTTGAAGCTTCCACCGAGTCCTTTGCGTCCACACCGCCTCCAACGCCCGTGAGCAGGGTCTTGCCTGAAAATGTGTTTCCATTGTACAAAATGTATTGCTTTAAACGCGGGTCACGGTTGGCATAAGGGTTGGCCTTATCAAAATTGCTCTCTGTTTTAGATATCGGATACCCGTTCAGTGCAGGGAATGCGTCAACCAGGTTTTGGGTAGGGTTTACATTGCCACGGCCAAAAAGCGAAGGCGGATAGTTAGCCATTTCTCTGGAGTTGGAAGCGACCACGGATCTTCTCCACAGGATTTCCTTTTGATCAATTGGCGTAGCAGCCGATACGTTCAGTTTATCCACAAGGGTTTTGAGATAAAACTTATTTCCATCAGGATCCAGCCCTGCGATCCCGTTTATTCCTTTCAATACTTCACCGGCATAATTGGCCGCGGTCACCCATTTGGCGGCATCGGTATTGAATGCCGGGCTTGCGGCAAGTAAGGCCACTTTTGCACGCAGTGCCTTGGCTACACGTGCACTCATACGCTGGTTAAGCTCGGCGCCAAATACGATGTTGTAATTCGTAACGCTCACTTTCTCGTAGCCAGCGGGCAACTGTGCCGTGGTGGCGACATTGATGTAGTCGTTCATGGTGAGATACTTCAATGCCTCGTCAATGTCGGCATAGATCTTACTCACGGACTCCGAAAAGGTTGCCCGTGGAATGTTGAAATCAGCGTTCACATCCAGAAACTGGTCAAACTGCGGAATACCCAGCATTTGTCCATCGGTGCCGGGCCCGGCCACTGTTACCAGCAGATGATATTGCAGGAGCGCCCGCAACGCAAATGCTTCACCTTTGAAACGCTGGGTATACAGCCAGTTGAGTTCAGGAACAGATCCTTTCCAATTGACGGTGTCTATCAATGTAGTAAACTGATTAAGTGCCTGGATTCCGGAAATGCAATTGCTCCACTGATCCATAGGATTGAACAAGGCCGACCATTGGCCGGTGGCCATCCTGGAATAATTGTTCAACTTATCGTTGCTCACCGCATCATCCGTAGCCACGTCATTAAAACTCAAACTGTTGGTAGGAATTTTGGTGTAGGCATTCATCAGTACACCCTCGGCGTAGGCCGGGTCGCCATAAATACGGTCAATGGTACTGTGGTTGTCTTCGACGGGTTCGAGCAGGGTACAGGAAAGCGGCAGGGCTGCTACTACCACGAACAGAAAATATTTTGTCAAAAATCTCATAAGACGCTTATTTAATTATTTAAAACGAGACATTCAAGCCCAGTGAAAAGGAGCGGTATTGGGGCTCCGTACCAATGTTCAACTGTTTGATATCTCTGTATTTAGAGAACATAACCAGGTTCGACACGTCTGCGAATACCGAAAGCGACTTCATCTTCAGTCTGTTGTTGAAACTGATAGGGAAGTCATAATTGAGCTGTACACGGTCTACTGTGAAAAAGTTGTCACGGTAAAGCCAGAAGTCCGAGCTACGGTAATTGTTGGTATTGGAGATGGAGCTCAGCCTTGGCAATGTTGCCGTGGAGGCAGTGGCTTCCGTCCAGCGATCCAGAATGTAGCTCGAATATTTGTCGTCACCATCTACCCAGAAATAATTGTTGGAAAGCGCGCCATCCGCTCCCACCCGGCCATTTCCACGGGCAAACAGGCTGAAGTTTTTGTAACTTAAACGCAGGTTCAGGCCGTAAGACAAAGGCGCCTGAGAGCGACCGATCCGTACTTCATCATTGTCGTCGATAATGCCGTCCCCGTTCTGATCCACGTACTTGATGTCGCCCGGCTTAACGGTTCCAAAAGCCTGGAGTTCATGAGCGGCAATATCCGCCTGGCTCGAAAAAAGCCCTTCCGCTTCGAGTCCGTATCTGGCATCCAGTGGCTGCCCGGTCCGGTTCCGGTATGCAACGGCATACAATTCGTCCCTTTTCTTCACTTTTGAGTTGGAATACAGAATGTTGGCTCCCAGATTAAAAGAAAAGTCACCTATGCGTTCCTGATACGACAGGCCAAGTTCAAATCCTTTGTATGTATTTTCTTCGAAATTGCGATAGGGAATAAAGGTTGTAAAATAGCTTGGGTAGATGGTCTGTGGACGGGTGATCTGGTCCGTGTAGGCGCTAGTGAAGAAATTGGCGTTGACCGAGAAGTGGTTTTTGAACAACATACTTTCCAGTCCGAAATTGATTTCCTTACGTTTTTCAAAAGAGAGCCCGGTATTTCCACCATTGACGGGTACTACACCAGCTCTGCTACGGGTTCCATCGTACCAGGTATAGCTACCTGAGCTACCATAGCGCTCATCGTATAAAAAGAAGCCAGGAATGCCATTATCGGAATTCATTGAGCCGGCTGAAAGACGCAGTTTCAGATAATCAACAAACGTTACCGAAGACATGAAATCTTCGGAGCTAAGCATCCATGCGATGCCAAGAGACGGAGACAGTGCTGTACGATTGCCTTCTGGAAGTTTCACCGAGTTGACGTACGCGCTGCTAAAATCGACCATATATTTGTTTTTGTAGCCGTAGGCAAGTCTCAGCCCCAGGTTGGCGTTTTTGCTTCCCTGAAGATCAGACTGGATTTTGTCGTTGGCCACATAGGCCAGCAAGGATCCGCTGAACCTGTGCACATCCTGAAATGTACGGTTGTAATCCAGGAGCCCGTAGAATCCAAGCCTTCTTCGGTACGAGGCGTTTCCAACATTCTGATTTCCGGTACGCACATCTTCGCCGAACTTGGTGATGTTTGTAATTTTATCTTCTGTTGCCGACCACGTAGGTGCGTACACTGCGTAGGTATTGCTGATAAACTGGTCGTAGAGCGTCAGATAGTCGAAGCTCAGGTTGGTATGGAATGCCAGGCCCTGAACCGACCTGCTCAGATCGAAGTCAATCCGGTTGTTGAACGAAAAGGTACGCTGTACGGTGCGGTTGGTGCCTCCCGCATAGCCTGCTGCAATCGGGTTGGTCAGGTAGCTGGCTGTTCCACCAAGCAAATAGGTATCGTTAATATCATTTTTGCGACCTTTTAGAATTGCATTTTCAGGGTCAATCATTGATATAGGTAGCAGCGGCGAGAACAGGTTTGGGCGAAGGGTAGCGGCATTACCAAAAAAATTGCCGGTCGGCGAATTGTTGTTGTTCAACACGATCACCGCGTCCATTGCGGTTTTAATCCACCGGTTTACTTTCAGATCAATATTTCCACGGACGTTGAAAGTATTTGATTTGAGCGATTGCCCCTCTCCAAAATTGTAAAGGCTTCCGTCCTGGGTCCAGCCTACATTGGAATAGTAAGTAGCTACATTATTTCCTCCAGAGAAGTCAACCATCGCCCTCGAGAACGGCTTCATGCTTTTCAGGTATTCACTGGAGTAATAGTCAACACTTGGGTACCTGTATTTGTTTCCTGTGCGATATTGCTCTATTACATCGGGAGCATACTGGATTCCGAGTCCGTCGTTCACTCTTGCTTCATTGTAAAGCTCCATGTAGCGTGAGGAAGACAGGTATTCGGGCAGGGCAGTGGGGCGGGAGATGCCGTAAAAGACGTTGGCGTTCACCTGTTTTTTATATGCCTGTCCACGTTTGGTGGTGATCTGGACCACCCCGTTCACCGCATCATTTCCATACAAAATAGATGAATTGATATCTTTCAACACGGATATTTGTTCTACTTCGGCCAGGTTAATGGTACTGATGTCCCGGGGCAGCCCGTCTACCACGAACATGGCGTTGCCAATCCCGCGAATATTGGAACTTCCTAGCATACCCGGGATCATCCCGGTGATTGCCGAGGCGATACTCTGCGTATTGTCGTACTTCCGGAGTTCTTTCGGATCCAATACGCTTACCGCATTCACCAGATCGCCCTTTTTAACGTTTCCGAAAGCAATCCTGATCTGGTCGTTCTGACCGTAGAGGAAAGGAGATTTTTTCAGGGTAAGGGTCTCCTGGTTTCTATATTTTTCGGGATCATAAATGAAAGATTCATAACCCGGTGCTTCCACCAGCAGATCACCCAGATCGGGTGTAAAAAGGGTGAATTTTCCCTGTGCATCAGTTTTGGCAAAGGCAATACCTTCGTTTCCATAAACCATGGCACCGCTGATCGGGGCACCATTCTCATCCACCACGATCGACTCGATGGTCATCAGGCTGGCAGGGGGTGTTTTTTGCGCCTTGCTGGTAAACGGGCAAAGCAGTATTATGCAACTTAAGTACCAATATATTTTCTTCATATGGATTGACGATTTAAAGGATCAATGGTTACCAACCCGGATTCTGTGGGAAACCTTCATACAGCCGGACATCTTTCAGCTGAAAAGGCAGCCAGTTGTGCCTTTTTTCAAATACGCGTTTTACAACCACCCGTTCTCTCAGATTGATAGGCTTACCGTTAGGCCCGCGATCAAAATCAATCGCTGTTTTGTCGAGGTATTCTGCATTGCCCGAAATGTTCCAGCGACGCAGATCAAAGAAACGGTGTCCCTCAAAGGCAAATTCAATAGCCCGTTCGCGGATAATTTGTTTCATGAACGCATCTTTTGACGCGATGTATTTGGCCGTGAGATTAGGTAGCTGCGCACGGGTGCGAATGGTGTTGACTGCCTCGGTGGCCGTGAGCGCAATGGTAGTCGATGTGGATGCGGGTGTTCCGTACCCATGAAGCACTGCTTCTGCATACATAAGGTAAACGTCCGCAAGGCGCATCAGCGGATGGTACGACTGAAAGTTTCCCCAGCGGTTGTCCCATGGATTACAGCCTTTGGGAGCCCATTTGCGGTAAAAGTAACCGGTCACACTTCCGGCAACCCCACTGCTTGCCGGTGTTCCGTTACGGTGAAATCCGGAATTGGACAACTGGGCAAACTCGTTGGCTTTTGCCGCAGCGGCCGTGGCGTTATCCACCAGTCTTACACCATCATAGGCTATGTCCACATAGAAACGCGGATCGCGGCCCGTCCAGGGGTCGTTCGGATTGTAACCCGATTCCGGATCATCGATCGGAAGGCCGTTTGCCATTCCGTAATTCTTGATAAAGTTATGGGTGGGTACCTCTACCCGTGCATTCCCCGCTCCGTACTGTACCGGATTACTGGTCCGGTTGGTGGTAAACCGAACGTACCCTGGGATGATCACCGTGGGGTTCATGATGACTTCCGTACCTCCCGGCCGGTCGCGGTTGCCGGGCGACCAAACCCAGAAGTTATCTGTCCAGGTGGCCCAGGTCTGTAGCCTGTATGTTCCTGTTTCATTACAAATTTTAATGATCTGGCCAAAGACCTCTGCAGCCTGCTTGCACAGGGCGGCATCGTAGGTGTTGCTCCCGGTGGAAGATTCATTCATCATGGGACTACCCGCGTACAAAAGGTTTTTGCCCAACATGGAGAGTGCATGTATTTTCGTTATCCGCTGCCCGTTGTTGCCTATCGTAGGCCTGCCCACCTCGGTATCATCCCACTTAAGGGGAAGCAAGGTTGCGGCCTCTTCCAGGTCTTTGGACACCTTTGCCGCGGTTTCCTTGTAAGTAAGCCTGGGCAATGTCAGTTCTTCCGACGACGACAACACTTCGTCCACATAGGCGAGGCCACCATAGTAGCGCATCAGCTCAAAATGCAGAAAGCCACGGAAAAACAACAACTGTCCCCTGATTACATTTTTTTGTTCGGGTGTAACGTCCGTAAGCAAATCAAGTTTACTCAGCCCTAAATTCGCTTTGCGGATACCATACCATGCAAATGGCCATACACGCATGCGGGTGAGGTTTGAACCATAGGCGAAGTTGGGGCTTGCCCCGTAAAGAAAAGTGGTCTGGGTCCAATAATTGCCATCGTCCCAGATGATGGGCGCCGTAGATAAAAGCTCATCAGAGGCGCTGAAACTATAGGAAAGGTTGCCGCCGAGTACTTTGTGTACATCAATTACACAATCGTACATTTCTTCTACAAAACCCTGGAAGCTGATAAAACTTCCGAAAACGTCGGTATCGGTAATGGTAGCCTGCGGAGATCTGTCCAGGTAATTTTCACATCCTCCCAATATAAAACCAGCCAGTACCATACAACTTACAAAGGCCTTTCTGTATGTTTTTAATATATTTTTGATCATACCCATTTTATTAAAAAGTTAAATCAATTCCGAGGTTAAAACGTCGTGGCGTAGGGTATGCGCCAGAACTTGCGGTACCTCCCGACGCGGCAGCCTCCCTGTCATCAGGAAGTTTCGACCAGAAGATGAGGTTGTTGCCATTGGCAAATAACCGGAGCGACGAAAGGCCCAGTCTGCTCAATACAGGCCTTTGGAAACTATACGAGACTTCCGCTGTCTTCAATCTTACATAGGAGGCGTCGAACAAAAAGTAGTTGCCGATAAACTGGCCCTGTGACTTCCACCGGGGCAGATAGGACGATGCGTTTTGGTTATCCTTTGACCAGTAGTCTCTGGTATGGTCGAATAGTACGTTTTGGTACAAATAAAAGTTATCCAGAGGCACACTTCTTGACACATTGTTTACACCGTAAAATTGCAGCATCAGGCTGAAGCCTTTGTAACCGCCGCCGATGGTTGCATTGTAGTTATTCTGGGGAACATCGGAATAGCCATAGGGCGCGGTGTCGTCGTTGGCCGTGATGATGCCATCCCCATTAAAATCCATCGCGTTGTAGTAACCAGGGAGTTTGGCAAGGTCGTTGGTCTGCTGTGGCACACTGGCAAACACATCGTCCCAGTTGTTGTAAAATCCGGTGTTCAGCTGTGTTCTCGCCTGAGAGATCTGATAACCAGCCTGTTTGAGATAGGCGGCCTGCAGCGCAGGATCATCGCGGTTTATAACATTATTCTCCGTATGCGTGTAAGAGAAGTTTCCGAATAGGGTCAAACCGGATCCAAAGCGTTTATTGATCTTTAGTTCCACTTCCATTCCCTTTGACTTCACCTGTCCCAGGTTAGCTGCCGGAGGCGTGGCACCAAAATAGGGAGCGATTGCCCTTGAAGTTCCACCGATAACGATGTCCGTTCTGTTTTCGGTGAAATAATCGAAGTTCACCGTAAAAAGGTCATTAAGTACCCCGATTTCTGCACCGTAGTTGGTCTTTTGTGCTTTCTCCCAGTGCAGATTTGGATTGCCCACAATAGACTCCTGGTACCAGATGTAAGGACTTCTTTCGTTCGGATTTGCGTTCAGCAAGCCTGAACCACCGTAGGAATACTGCGATTGGTAGGCCCATCTGGATCCACCTGCATCATCACCTACGGTACCCGCGCTGTAACGGAATTTCAAGTGGTTGACGAAGTCATTCTTAAAGAACTTTTCATTGGAAGCGACCCATCCAAGCGCATAGGAAGGGAAAAAGTCGAAACGATAGCCGGGACCAAATTTCTCTGAACCGTTGTAGGCTCCGTTGAACTCGAACAGGTAACGGGTGTCGTAATCGTATGTAACACGGCCGATCCAGTCTTCCCGGAAGCTGGGGAACATGCTTCCCTGGGCAAACTGTTCACGCTTGAACAACCCCAGTGCGGTGACATGGTGTTTGCCAAAGTCGCGTGCATAATTGGTCTGGAGCTGGAACATCAACCTTCTTCTGATGGGCAGATAGCCCGTAAAAGTAGCATTCACTTCCTCCGGGTTGACTCCCCACGGCGATGCGACCCAGTCAAATGCATTAGCAGCTGTGACTGGTGTGGTTTCGGTATATTCGCCTGGATCCTGGTCGCCACCGGTATACCTGTCGGGGTAGACAATCTTTCCCAGCAGGTTTCCCTCTGGCCTCACGTGGTTCTGATCGCTGATCCCACCGACCGTCTGAATGCTGTTATCGTAAAACAAGGAGCCGGTAAAACTCAGGCCCTTGGTGATAAAGTCAAGTTTTTGTTCAATTGTAAAATCCGAGTTCAAAGCCACCTCACGTCTTTGCCATACCCCGGTATTGTAAATCAATGCAACCGGGTTCTGGAGCGATTCGGGAGGCAGGGAGTAGTTTTGTCCCCAGCTGCCATCGGGATATTGCGGCAGAATCACATCCGGAGGGAAGTGGTATACGGCAGCCCAGGCCAGGGGGTTGGTGCCCGATGAGGAGCTCGCAAAGGAGTAGTTAGTCGTTTTTTGACTGAAATATCCGGCAAGATTGATTTTTACGTTGGTGGTAGGGGTAACCCTGAAATCAAGATTACTACGGAAGTTAAAGCGGTTGAAGCCATAACCGGGGTCGTAACCTTTGTTGTTTTCATACTTTTTGAACATGTCGCTTTCATTCAGATAGGAAAGCGACCCGAAATATTTTACAAACTTGGTTCCACCCGTTACGTTCAGGTTGGCCCGGTGCGACCAGGACACATCCTTAAACATCGCCTTCTGCCAGTTGACGTTCGGGTAAAGGATTGAGTTTATGGATGACTGAGGCGTTTTATATCGCAGCGCAACATCGTGAGGGACGTAGTCTCCCCACGAAACCGGGCTGAGCAGGCCTTCTCGTTCGATCATCTCGTTCCTGGCCATAATGGCGTCATAAGAGTCAAGTTTTTGGGGTAGCCGGGAAACCGTTAGTGCCGTAGCATTGTAGGTCACCGAAAGCTGAGGTTTTGACGCGGAGCCTCTTTTGGTCGTAATCAGGATTACGCCGTTGGCACCTTTTACCCCGAAAACTGCTGTTGCCGATGCATCTTTGAGAACCGAAATGGTGGCAACTTCACTCACGTCCACGTTCTCCATGGCCCGTTCAACACCATCGACCATGATCAATGGCTGGCCACCGTTCCAGGTGTTTCTGCCCCGGATAAAAATCTGTGTAGCGCTTTCGCCATTTCCGGTTCCGCCTGGTTCGCCACTGGAAGTAACTGTGGTTAGTCCGGGCAGTTGTCCCGTGAGCGCCTGCTTCAAATCCGTGACGTTCCCTGCCCTTTTCAGTTGCTCGTTGGTGGTCTGAACGATAGATCCTACTACACTTTGTTTTCTTTGTGTTCCAAAACCCACGACCACCACCTCGTCCAGTATTTTCTCATCGACCTTCATGAACACTTCCATCCGGGTTCTGTTGCCAACAATGATTTCCTGCGACAGATAGCCAACAAAGGAAAATACCAGAACAGCGTCGCCATCGGGGACGGTTAAGGTGAAATTCCCTTCCACATCAGAAGTGGCGCCTTGCTGGGTACTTCTCACTAAAATACTCACCCCCGGAAGCGCTTCGCCTTTATCCGTGGTAACTTTTCCACTTACTCTTATTTCCGCAGCTGGTGCATCCAAGCCCGAAGACAGGCCAGGGGGAGATGCTTCGCCTGGTTTATTAACCGCGGGAGGCTCCGGTGCCGATAGCTGACTCAACACAATTTGGTTGCCCGAAACGCGGTAATGGATGCTCAAAGGCTTCAAAACGGTTTCCAAAACCTGTTTTAGCGTCTGGTTCTGTGTGTTAAGGGTCATACGCCGTTCGGCCCGAATGGCCTTGGAGCTGTAAACAAATTTTACCGCAGTCTGGCTTTCGATGGCAGACAGGATTGTTTTCAGCGATTTTTCATTTAACTGAATGGAGATTTGCTTCTCCAATAATTCTTGGCCGGGTGCTTCTGTGGCGTAGGCCAACCCGGCAAGGGCCACAGCAAGCATCATCTGAGCAAAGGATTTCCTCATGATTGACAGGATTAATAAATTTTTCTTCATAGATCTTACGGCGCTGGTTTAGGAAGTTTTGTTTGGAATGTTAAGTAATTGATTCAAAAGGAAGCTCATTGTCGGGCGCAGGTTAGTTAGGTTATACCATATAATAGAAATTGGCGGGCGTTGTTAAGTCAATCGTCCTGGCATTTTTGAGCATAGAGTACGACTTGTCCATCTAACACCTCGTATCGTGCATGAATGGTTTCGCACACCAGATTGAGCTTTTCGAATAGGGGTTCATTACTTAGCCGGGCGGTGAAATTGCAGTCTCGTAAGAGCTCCTCATCAAACACGATCTTGACGCCGTAGGCCGATTCCAGTTGGTTTAAAACCTGAGGAATGGGCGTGTCCATAAATTCGAATACATCTCTCTTGCCAGGGGCGTACAATACAGCCGGGTTTTCCACCAGCGTTTTGATGAGGCGCTCACCGGTTTTCTGGTATACCGCCTGCTGATTGGGAATCAGAATGATTTCTTCGGAAAGGATGTGCTGAGCGTCGTTGCTGGATTTTTGCTTGAATACCGTAACCTTGCCTGTGGATACGGCTACCGACACATTTTCTTCACCGGAAAAAGCTTTGACGCGGAAGCTCGTACCCAGCACTCGGGTCACCACTTCTCCGGTATACACATAAAATGGCTTCTCGGTATTGCGGGCAACATTAAAAAACGCTTCGCCCGTCAGAAAAACCTCCCGTTTGGTAATGCCGAAACGACTGTCTATGCGCAACTGGCTTTTAGGGGATAATGTGACTAGCGTACTGTCGCTGAGCCGGAATGTGCGTGGGCTTTTGCCATCATTGACCTCTGCTTTTGTAGAGGAAATGAGTCCGACCGGTACCAGCTCCTGACGCTTGAAATGCCAGAGACTCAGGCCTGTAATCAGCAGCAGTGAAGCCGCAATTTTCCAAGCCCAATTCTGGTAAAATGCAGGTAAAGGGTAAAGTTTCGAATCAGCAAGAATAGAGTCAATGGCAGACCTGATTTCTTCGCGGTTCGTTTCGATGTCATTGCATTGAAATGCAATAATCAGATTTCGAGCCTGTTCTATGGCCTCGTACTGTTCCGGATGCGAACCTTGCCAGGTAGGCCAGAAACCGTCGTCCGGAGGCAGCTTTCCCAGTACCCATTTTCGGAAGTAAGGGTCCTGCACAAAATCTTCTGATTCATAATTGGTATAGTTTTTCATTTGCTAAAAGCGGATGTGATTAGGCGGGGTTTATTGCATTTGTTTTGAAATCAGGGCGGGTTTGCTTGTCAACGCCGATGGTAGCTATTGTTTTTTAGGGGGCTCCTGATCGTCGTTTTGAGAGTCACTTAGAAGGGAGTTCGACTCATCACCAGTGATATGGAAGTGAGAAACCAATTCTTGCGAAGGAATTTTAGCGCTTCATAAACCAGGTTCACAGCGGAATGGTAATTGATGCATAAAATCCCGGCAATGTCTTCATACTCCATTTCCTGGTGAAACCGCAGGTAAATGGCCTCACGCTGTCGTTTGGTAAGCTTTTCCAGGTTAGCCCGTAGTTTCATTAAATCTTCGTGTTTCACTTCATTGGAAATCATGTACGATTCAATGGCAAACTGTACTTCGAAGGCATAGTCATCGGTTACCTCATTGGCTTCTCTGAACCATTTGAGGCGCTGCGACTCCCGGAGCAATTTTCTTCGGAGAGATTTGAGCAGGTATACCTTAATCATCCGGACATCGTCCAGCTTTTCACGACGGTTCCAGAGTTCCAGAATAAGATCGTGAAGACAGTCCTTTACAAATTCACGGTCTTTTTGAAACCTCACCCCATAATTCAGGAGCAAAGGATAATAGAGCTCCAGCACGGAGCCAAAGGCCTGCCGGTCACCTTGCTTAAATGCCTGCCACAGTTCTGCTTCGTTATGACACAAATGTGCCTCCGACTCTTGTGTAATGGGTGACTTATTATTTTGATTAAGCATTAGCACTTTCTCAAATAGGATGCAAAATATTTATAAAAAATCTTGGCAGAACCAAAGTTCACAGCTGGTTTCATGAATATAGAGACAGCTTAGTGCTATAAGTCCTCGAAAAAATAGAATTATTTTTATTTTTTTTAGGCTGTGATGTTAAAAGAGGGGAGATGTGCTATGTAATTGATTGTAATAAAGAACTTTACTCGCGCATTGGATTGGAGTGTCCGCTTGTTACTTGTGTAAAATTACAGTGGTAGGATGAGCAATGGATAAATTCTGGATTAACAAATCATGATGAAACGCAATAATGATCTGATCGGAAAAACATTTTGTGCTCATCGGGTTGGGTGGGAGGCTACGGAAATTTGCTGATGCATAGCACAGGCTTTGAGAAGATAGTTGCGCAGATATCGTCGACAGATATGCTTAAACGGAGCATTTTTAAATCAAACAGGTTGTCGCTTCTTAGTGTAAAGCTGACACCTAAGCGACAACCTGCTATTTCCCACTGATGTGGCTAATTAAATTTCAACAGACAACCCAATTTCCGGCAACTTCAGGCTCAGGCCTGCTTTACGGAAAGCTCCGATTGCGGCCTCATGGTCAATTTTAATAAATCCGAAAGTGTCATAGTGCACACCCAACACCTTCTGTACTTGGACAAACTGAGCGGCTTCGATGGCGTCGTCGATGCCCATGGTCAGAACGTCCCCGATGGGCAGTACAGCAAAATCAAGGTCGGCCCATTTCGGAATGAGCGTCATGTCCAATGTAAGTGCCGTGTCGCCGCTGTAATAGAAGTTGCCATCAGCAGTTTTAAATACAAAGCCACTGGCTACACCTGCGTAGCCTCCATCCTGAAAGCTGGCCGAGTGCTGCGCTGCAACTGCCTTTACGGTGCCAAAATCAAACGTTGTTTTCCCTCCGGGATTGAGGGGGAATACATTTTTGACGCCTTGCTGATTGAAATGGTTGTATAACTCCCATCCGCCCACCACCGTGGCACCGGTACGGTTGGCAATCGCGACCGCGTCAAGCATGTGATCGAAATGCCCATGTGATACAAAAATGTAGTCGGCAGGGATGTCGTCTACACTGATTCCTTTTGCCAGTTCGTTTCCCGAAATATAGGGGTCGAACAAAATATTTTTGCCTGCGGCAACCACTGAGAAGCAGGAGTGTCCATAGTATGTAATTTTCATGTTTTTGCAGTCTGGTTTGTAGGGTTACAAATTCAAGGTCCAAATTAATGTATTGACGCCACATAGTAATCAGTTGCAACGCGGCGCTTCCGTGTTACGCTTCCATTAATCCCCCGTGAGCCTCTGTGTCATCTCCCTTCTTAACGCTGAAACGGGGAACAATTTTTGTACACCTTTGCATAAACAAAAACCATGAGTGAGAAAAATATTAAAACGGGCGCAAGGGTTATTCTGGGTGCCGGATTGGTGTTCGCGGGAGTCAGTCATCTTACTTCGGGCAGACGGGCGTTTCGGGCACAGGTCCCGGATTGGGTCCCCTTCAAAAAAGACGACACAGTGGTGTATTCCGGAGTTGCTGAAATCGCCCTGGGCAGTGCTTTGTTACTTGCCCCGAGGAAATACCGGGCAGATGTTGGAAAGGTGGCAGGGGCATTTTTTACTGCCGTTTTCCCTGGGAATATTTCGCAGTTTGTTAACAAGAGGAGTGCGTTTGGTCTGGACTCGGATAAAAAGCGGTTCATTCGACTCTTTTTTCAGCCGGTATTGATCTGGTGGGCTGTGAAAAGTACAAGCGTAAAGCACAGCTAACCTGTATTTGGGGACTTCGGTGGGGAAGGAAATTTGCTTGATGGATTGAAGTAATGCCGTGTGCGCTTATCCTCAATTGAAACGACGCCCTTGCAAATGCAGGATAAGTCCTTTTTTGTGGTCAACCAGCTTAGGCCATGATAAGGGCCTATCCATTTGCTCCCCGTTTTACTAGAATACTACTGACTGACGGCGGTCTGCTTTTTGAGAAGATGCGTTTCGAATAAACTACCTTTTTTTAACGAATACTGTGCAACTGCCTCCTCCGGATTAACGGGGTATGCCTTTTCCATGAAGTCGTAGTAGCTTTTTCCGTACCGTTCAAGTCCCGGGTTTTCAACGGTACCCGTTTTACCTCTCAGTACAAAAACCCGGTCGTAGTAGAATTTTAAAGGGCTGAGGCTATTCAGCATCCAGAAGAAAACGCCAATCGTAAACAGATAGTTTTTGAACAGAAGTCCCCAATTTCGGAAGATCACGTACACAATTGCAATCGCCAGAACCATCTGTGGTATAATACCCGCCCTCATGTTCAGATCATTGTAATGTCCCATTTGAAAGGTGGATAACAGTACCAAGAAGATGCACGAAATAATGATTGCTGTGCGGTCAAACAGGATGAGTTGCTTCCCGAAAAACAAAAACCACACACCATAGGAAGCCGACAGAAAGAAAAGATAATAGGCCCACCAGTAAGGTGTACCCGAACTCCAGATGAACCGGTTACTCTCCATATCGGTCGCCTCTGAGCTGGTCAGATACAACATTACCGGGCCAAAGGCTACCAAAAGCGGAATTAGAAATAATACACAAGACCAGAAATAGGTTTTTCCACCTTCCAGCAGATTCTTAATACAAGCGTACAGCAGATAGCTTACAAGTCCTATTGCGGCAAAAGGCGCTAAAAAAAGGGTGGACAACAGGAAGTAAGCCAGAGAGAAAAAAAAGGATTTCCGGGCAAACGTGGCAAGCAGGTAGCAGATGCCCAATACGGCCGGAACGGTATGTTGCGGAGACTCCGAGAGGCTTCTGGTGAGAATGGGTATCTGGCCAAGTACAAATACTTCGTTGAGCTGAATGGAATTATCCTTTATAAAACTCAGCTCCGGAAATAAATCGTGAACCGCAGGACGAATGATGCAGACATAAGAGCCGATCAGTAAGGCCATGCATAACCCAATCCGCTGCACGGGCGTAAGATCCCGGAGCCTGATCTGCAGCCAGGTAAAGGCAAGCCCTATTCCAATAAATGACCAGATAAAAGAATAGATCCGAATGAAGGCGATGGAGGTATATTTTCCAAGAAATGCCGGAACCAGATAGTTGCCCAGGTAATAGCACATGTATATATCGCGCTCTTCATCGTACAGCGGCAGGCTGTTGGTGGCGAGTATGTTGAACTTTAAATTGTGTGATGTATAATCATAGCTTTCGTAAGGCAGGATGCCAAACTCTGAAACCAGGCACAATAGGAAGCCCACTGCAAAGGAAGAAAGCAGGGTTTGTTTTAGTTTGTGGTCATCAATGATTGTACAATCCTTTTGCGCTAAAAATTTGTTGGATAGGGCAAAAACGATGAGCAGAGCCAGTGTGGACAATACCGAAAAAACCGGTTCGAGCCATAAAATGAGGAATAGAAGGGTGGGTAAAGAAATGTAGATTAAGGTGAGTAAATTGAGTTTTCTCATAATGATGTCTGACTTTGGTGCGGCGTGGAAGGAGGTTGCCGTACCGTTCATTCCATTCTACAATTTGCTAAAATTCGCCCCCATGCCGACGTCACTGGCACGAATTTGCATAATAATTATGGTAAGTCGGTCACACGGCGGTGATAAGCCATTGAATTGAAAAGGACTCATGGGAGGAATTAATTGATTCTCCTCCAAAAAGTCCTTAGCCCAATGCGAACATACCATTTACTTTAACAAATCCCACTTATACAGTCCCGTTTTCGCCAGTGCATACAAACAGGAAACACGAAGTACACCCAAGCCGTAAACAATACTCCGTTGAAGATTGATGGATGACGCCTCTTCGAAATATTTAGTAGGGCATGTCACTTCACCGACTTCATAGCCCTTTGAGAATATCTGGGCGATAATTTCATTGTCAAAAACAAAATCGTCGTTGCATTTATTATAGTTGATGCTCCGCAAAACCTCTCCGGAATAGGCACGATACCCGGTGTGATATTCGGATAATTTCTGATTCATCAGCAGGTTCTGCGTGAAGGTCAGCAATCGGTTGGCGATGTATTTGTACATTGGCATTCCGCCGTTCAGCGCTCCTTTTCCTAAAATCCGGGATGCAAATACAACCGGATAAAGCTCGTTGCCGATGATGGAAATGATTGCCGTTAACAGCAAAGGCGTGTACTGGTAGTCGGGATGGAGCATGATGATGATATCTCCGCCAAGCTCTAGTGCTTTGTTGTAGCATGTTTTTTGATTGCCGCCATAGCCCTTGTTTTTTTCATGGGTAATCACGTGTTTCACGCCCAATTTCCGGGCTACTTCTGCCGTATTGTCGGGACTTGCATCGTCCACCAGCACGACCTCGTCCACCAGATCGAATGGGATTTCACGAAATGTTCTTTCGAGCGTTAAAGCCGCATTGTATGCAGGTAAAACAACGATTACTTTTTTGTCTTTATACATGGTATTGCAAATAGGCGCTTAAAAATAGTATGTCTTTCAGGTTACAAGCTTTGATTCTTTTGAACGGAAAGTTCTTTTTCGGGTATCAGCCGGTCTTTCCGGACGTAAATTTTCTCCCCGTTAACGGTGGAAACATGATGGTAATGCTCTGCCACATAGTCGCGTATTTCCGGGAAGTTTTCATGCCGGTACTTGGCGGGCTCGTTAAACCAGAGTGATTTTGTCGTGATCTCATCTACAAATACAATGGGTTTGCTTCGCCTGAGATCTTTCAGATATTTTTGAAAATAGTTTTCCTGCATGCGCGAGGGCGTCATAATGCGGTAGATCATCACGTCGGCGGTTCCCTGAGCGGTTCTTGTTTCCAGATGATACGCAGGCTTCCAGCCCCAGATGGTCACGTCGTCACCAGGCTGAGCGTATTTGAGAATCTCTTTTGAAACAGCGGATATCTGTAAAGGTCTGCCTAAATCTTCGATCGAAATAAGGCCCGTGTTTGTGGCCGTATAACCCACTGTGGTAGTTATTTTGTATACAAAATGGGGTAGTATACAAATGGCCAGCCATACGGAAGAGCTTATCCATATGGACCTCCGGCTCCATGTCTGCTGCCGCAAACCTGCTTCCAGTAATACACCGGCCAGCAGCGCAATGGGTATCATCAGGAATTGCAGATAATGCTGAAAATAATATCCCGATTTAATTACCGAATAGAATGCAATGCCCACATGAAAAAAGCTGAAAAAGAAAAGCAGTGAAAAGGTTTTGCCGATTGCACCGGATCGGATCAGCATCCATACTGCCGCTCCCAGGAGTGAGGCGTAGCTTAGAAAGAGCACAATAAACTGACCCGAATATCTCAGGAATTTGGCAAAGCCAAGCAGTTTTGTCAGCATGGTACCCCCACCTGAATATTGCACATTCCCGATCAGATAAAATTCCCAGAAATATTCAAATATTCCGGAATAGAAAGCCAGCGCGAAAACGATAACAGGGAAGGTGAGTCCTCCCAGTGCCAGAATAATGAGGTCTCTGACTTTTCGATCACTCCGCAGAAACACCAGCAGGGCAGTAAAAGCCACCGTTAGCAGCGCAGTGGGCACACCCTGAAGTTTGGCAAATGGCACCATGCCCGCAACGAAAGCAATCAGAAAAAGGAGCCTGCCCGAAGGTTTGTGCTGCTTGTAAAGTACCGAGAACTGCCAGAAGCCAACAGCGAGCAGCAGTAATACAAAATATTCATTACAAAGAGCAGAAAAATACCCCTGGCTCAAAACATAAAACAAACCGATGGGGGCAAATACAATGAGGCTCACCTTGCGGCTAAAAAAGTTTTGAAGGGTATCGTAAGTAAGCCACAACACGATCAGCAACACAATAAAACCCACCAGTCGGGCCGTGACATAGTCGAATGGCATGCCGAGCAATGTGGGTATGATCAGGAAATACATGGTGAGCGGTCCTTGGGTAGTGCCATCCACATATTTCCAGTAAACCCAGTATTTTTTCATACTGAGCGCCTGTGCCAGCATCTGGCTTTCATCCACTTCCAGCTCATGATTGTAGGCCAGAAATGGTAAACGCATGAAAACCAGCAGTGCCAGAAAGAGCGCACCCCAGAATGATAAAGAAAAATCTGAGGGTGATTTTTTACCTATGTAGGCTTTTAGAAAAAGGATGCAGCAGAACAGAACAAGAACAAAGCCAGTTAAGGTATATTTTGTCAGCAGATCGTCAAAGTTGAGCATGAACTAAAAATGTATCTTAAAAGTATTTGATGGAACTTTCATGGGATATTGCCGGGAGTGGATTAGCAAGTGAACCTTGCCGGATCGCTGTTTTCAGCGCATTGCTGCCTGGCGTTTTGAGTGTTCCTGTTTTATATTAGTAATTGTTAAAGTATTCTATCTAAACGTGTGCTTGCGTAGCCTCTCACCAAAAGCAGATGGCCAACAGCTACTTGTAAGGCGCAAAGGTATACCTTTTTACGGGACTGATGCTTTCCGGTTAATCATTTACTTTCTCAAAAGGGCGTGATTAACCGGCATTTGTCGATAATTCGTTTCTTTTCACCGATATTTTTGAAATTAGGGTTCTACCCATGATTCAAACCGTCTCAGCATTGCATTGGACAAATTTTTGAAGCAAATGTTTTGTTCGAAAACCAGGTTTCAGGTGGTTTCTGTAGAATCCATACGTCGATGCATATTGCATGCACTTTATTGTTTTTGAAACTGAACGTCCGTGTTCGATTTTGAACAAAAATTGATAATTTATTATATTATAATGCTGATAATCAAATATTTAAAAATCCGGTACGGTTATTTTAAATGTATTGGCATGCACAAGCCCGGTAACCTATGTTTCAAAACTACCTCAAAATCGCCTTTCGTAATCTCTGGAAACACAAACTGTTTTCTCTGATCAATGTCCTGGGACTGGGGCTGGCCATGACTTTTTGCTTCATGCAGCTGATGCAGATCCAGACCAGCTTTGAAAAGGACTCTTTTCATCCAAAACAGGAACGCATTTACAGGATTCTCACCGATGCCACATCCGGGGATGGTGAGGTTCATTCACTGGCATCTACGCCCATGCCGCTAGCAGAAAAACTGAGGGATGACCAGAGTGTGATCGAAAGGTCGACACGCGTAATCCGCAGTTTTGGAGGTAACCTGAACAACGGTATCAAAACGCTCAGGGTGAACGGTATGTATGTGGACCCGGAGTACTTCAATATTTTTGGATTCAAGCTCGAAAAGGGAAAACCCTGCGTGGAACCTGGCACGGTGGTGCTGTCTTCGCAAATGGCCGAGCGTTTCTTTGGTACCGCTAATCCGGTGGGCAAAACGCTCATTAACCCGGAGTTGGGCACGTTCACCATTTCAGGTGTTTTTGCCTCGCTAAAACCTTTTACCACACATTTAAATGCAGATATGGTTATCTCCATGGCCAGTATTTCGCAGGTGAACAAGACGGTTCAAAAGGATAACTGGCTGGATTACAACGCCTATACTTTTGTATTGCTCACCGCAGGAAGTAAACGGGAAGCACTGGATCGCGCTCTTCACAGTGTAGCGGCAGATAATATCAAGCACGTTGAATTCAAGAACTTTAAAAGTCATACATACCGGAGTCAGCCGTTGCGGGAGATTTCTCCGGATTGGGAAAATCTGGCTAAC
This sequence comes from Dyadobacter sp. 32, assembly GCF_902506755.1. Taxonomy (GTDB): domain Bacteria; phylum Bacteroidota; class Bacteroidia; order Cytophagales; family Spirosomataceae; genus Dyadobacter. Next base: position 5,270,997 of record NZ_LR735258.1, read on the forward strand.
AATCCAAATGTGGAGCCAATCTGGAAGATAGGTGTGGGCCTGTCGATACCGTTGGTGATTATTCTTCTGGCTGGTTTCAACTACGTCAATCTTACCCTGACGCGTTCGCTAAGCCGCGGGCGTGAAGTGGGTGTACGCAAGGTGGCGGGGGCAAAGCGCTCTCAGCTGATCCTGCAATTTTTGACAGAGACTACGGTGATCGCATTTCTGGCGCTGGGCATCGGCTATCTGGGTTTATTGGCAATCAAGTCGTATGTGCATGTTGGCTGGCTGAATTGGGAGGTGCAGCAAACTGGTCTTTTATGGACTGCCTTTATCATTTTTACATTGTTTACAGGCATTTTGGCGGGCATTCTGCCGGCAGGAATTTTGTCTGCTTTTGAGCCCGCGCAGATAATGAAAGGCGAAATCGGGCCTGCCGGGGTTGGTAAGATCAGTTTCCGCAAATCGCTGGTGGTTATTCAATTTGTGGTCGCCCTGGTCTTCATGACTTTTACCGGCATCTCCAACAGTCAGTTTGAATTTATGGCGACCGACAACGATAACTTCAACAGAAAGAATATTCTGAATATTCCGCTTTCTTCGTCAGATTTTGCGCCAATGGCCGGTGAGATGGGCAGGCAGGCAGATGTGGAAAGGGTGGGGCTGGCGTCTGCAACACTCAATGAGGGTGCCGGAAAGGTGAAGATTGCCAGACTCGACAATAAAATGAACGAGCCACAGGATTCCTACATCTACGCTGCTGACGCCCGCTTTATCGAAAACATGAAACTTAAGTTTGTAGCCGGAAACAATCTGCCGGAAGCATCGGCGGATACATCTGTGCATTTTGTGGTTGTGAATCAGCGGGCGGTAAAAAATCTTGGATTCGGAAACGCAAAAGACATTGTCGGGCAGACGATCCGGTTAAATGAAACCCCTGTGCAGGTTGCGGGTGTGGTGAAAGATTTTTGTTTTATGCGGTACGAATTGCCGCTGGCACCCCTGGTGCTGGCTTATGACCCCGGCGAGATCAAGGTGCTGTCACTCAAAATCGCTGAAGGTGCGGACAGGGATCATGTAGCGGCCACCCTTGCCCGGATTTGGAAACGCTTTCACCCGCACGAGGCTTTTGTGCATGCCTGGTACGAGCAGCAACTGTACGACGACTATGCAGAAGGCGGTGACAAGCGTTTTATGGGTGTGATCGTTTTCATTGTATTTGTGATTGCTGCCATGGGTTTACTGGGTATGGTCACCTACACAACGGAAAAACGGATCAAGGAAGTGGGGATCAGAAAAGTAATGGGTGCAAGCGTTCCTCAGATCATGCGTCTTTTATCTTCGGGTTTTGTCAAACTTATCCTGCTGGCCTCTGTGATTGCGATGCCGGTCGGGTATTTTCTCGGGGGTTTGTTCCTGAATATTTTCACTTATCACGTCGCACTTGGGCCCCGGGTTTTTCTGCAGTGCCTGGGTAGTCTGTTGTTAACGGGGCTTTTGGCCATTGGCATACAAGCTTACCGTACCGCCACAAGTAACCCTGCAGATACGCTGCGGGCTTCTGATTAAGTTGTAATTTTTTGTAGATTGGTCACGAGGGTTTAAAGGTCCCTGGGGGCCAATAAAAAGTCGTTTCATATAGAATCTTAGCTATTTACATGCTCGGACATTATTTTAAAATCGCGCTAAGGGCTTTACTTAATCGTAAATTTTCGACTACGATGAGTGTATTATGCCTCTCGGTAGGTATGGCAGGTAGCCTGCTGATCGGTCTTTATATTTTTGATGAATTGCAATTTGACCAATACCATACGCGTAAGGACAGCATATTCAGGGTCACTTCCAGGTATGATCACGGGGGATCTGAATACCGGTCTGCTCAAACAGAGGGGAATATTGCATCTGTACTGACCGATAGGTTCCCTGGTGTGGAGCGGGCTACCAGATTGTCACCCAAGGATGAGGTTTTTTTATTTTTGGATAAAAACGCTTTTAAGGAAGGCATTGTGTACACGGATTCGTCTTTTACTGAAGTATTTACAGTGGACTTTTTGTTGGGGGACAAAAGTAGCTGCCTTGATAATCCAGCATCCATAATTATAGGTGCAACCACTGCCCGAAAGTTATTTGGTACCAACTGGAATCAGAAATCGATAATAGGAGAAACATTGTTTCTCGATGGGCATATCCCGTTGACTATTACAGGCGTATTTGAAGATTTTCCGACGCATTCACATATCAGTTCACAGCTCTTTGCGTCTGTTCCCTCAGAGCATGAAGAATGGTTGAATGATAAAAGTAAAGTGTACACTTACATTTTGCTGGGGAAGCTGGCAAGTGTAGAATTGCTCGAACGTAAACTGTTGTCAAACAGGGGGCTATTTGGTGATTTAAATACTTATCTCCATCTGCAGCGAATAACCAGGATCCATTTGTTCTCTGACTTTGGAGATGAAAATGCGACTGTGGGCAATATCAAAAATATCTATTCTTTAGCCTTCGTGGCATTTCTGCTGCTGGTCATGACCCTCGCCAATTTTGTAAATCTATATACCGCCGGGTCATTTGGCCGAATGAAGGAAATGGGGGTAAGGAAAGTGATCGGAGCAGTTAATGGTCAGTTACGAACCCAGTTCCTTTTAGAAACAGCAATCATCACCTTCCTTTCTGCCATTATTGCTTGTTCTGTCATTTTAATTTTTCTCCCGGATTTTAGCAGGATTACATCTAAAAAGTTTTCTCCTGAAAGCTTATTGGACTTGAATATAGCCTTATTGTTGGGTGTTTTTTTGCTCGTTATACCCTTGCTCGCCAGCGCGTTTTCTTCAATATATATTTCCGCAATGGGAGCCACGGAGGCTTTGAGGGGTAATTCCAAAGGAAGGGTTTCCGTTTTTGGTTGGAGAAAAGGGCTGGTCGTACTTCAGTTTTCAATCTCCGCAGTCATGATCACCCTCTGTGCTGTGTCGTATAGCCAGATAGATTTCGTAAGACATAAAAATGTTGGATTTGATAAGAAAAACATTGTCACGCTGGCAAACCCTTATATGCTCGGATCCGTAGAGAAGATTGTTGGATTTAAGAATAAACTTTTAACGATCCCGGGAGTTTCTGATGCTTCAATTACCGGCTATACGCCCTCACAGAGCAGGTGGGGTATTCCAAAACTAACTTTTTCAGCACGAGATGAAAGCCTCGGGCCGGCGGTACCTGCAAACTGGCTGACCGTTGACGAAGGTTTTATCCGAACAATGGGGATCGAATTGATTACCGGGAGAAATTTCGCTTCCATCCAAGAAAATGATGCAAGATCAATTATTATCAATGAAACTGCCGCCAGGCAGTTCATTGATAATCTGAGGGAAAAAGACCCAATGGCGCTTGAACTGGCAATTAAAGACCCGAAGGATTCAGTTTATGCAGGCTATAAGGTCATCGGAATTGTTAAAGATTTTAATTTTGGTTCACTGCATGAGGCCATAAAACCTGTCATTATGAAGGTTGGGCTTCATCGATTTGAAATTGCCCTTCGCTTATCACCTTCAGTAGACAAACAGGAAGTGTTGAGGCATGTAATGGCGATCTGGCAACAAAACCTCCCAAAAGTTCCTTTTGAATATCATTCTCTTGAGGACAGGTATGATCAGCTTCATAAGTCAGACTCCGCAGCCAGCACAATTTTTTCGGTGTTCTGTATTTTGACGATTATTATTTCTGCTTTTGGTTTGTTCAGCATTGTAACCTATTCTATCATGGGTCGGACCAAAGAGGTCGGAATCAGAAAAGTTTTAGGTGCATCAGAACTAGGTATCGCTTTACTCCTCAGCAGAGAATTTGGAATTACGCTGCTCATGTCCTACATCCTCGCGTTACCCGTAGCGGCCATGATCTCGAATAAATGGATCAACGATTTTGCCTATAAAATTGAAATATCGGTGTGGTTTTACGGGATTACCGCCCTGATTTTATTCTTCATAACATGCCTGACGCTCGGTTTTCAGTCCATAAAGGCAGCTATGGCAAATCCGATCGATAATTTAAGACATGACTAAGAAAAACAGGCAGTGATCGCGTTGGAAATTGCCGAACGCCCCTAACAGATTCACTTAAAATTCGCCCTTTTTAGTTTAAAACTGCCCGTGATGCGCTGCTTCTGGTAACTCTGGCAGTTGTCTTCCGGGCGATTGTAAACCCTGATATCAAAACTTCCTTCAATGGTGCCGCCATCTTTGTTGCTGTACGTGGTCACATCCACGTTTTGAAAATCCACGGCTAATTCTTCCTGATCGCAGAAGCCGTCACCTTTGGGGAACCGTCGGTAGTTTGCCCTGTTGTCGTATATCAGCAAGGGTGAAGGAGTGGCGGCTGCGGAGCCTGTCCTGATTCTTTTGATGTAGGTCGAAGTATTATCGGCATTGGCATTTTCTTTGGTAAATTGATAAGCCCTGGCACTGGTGACCGCCGATACTTTGAATCCGGCGTTAAAGCCGTTGGCTTTGGTGGGGTCCTGATAATTGGTTGCTCCGAACCCAATCGCCATCTGGTCTCCGTCAAAGAAGCATCCCACCGTAAGTATCCCTTCATGGGTCGTTTCCGGATTGAACTGGCTGAAATGCACCGTACGGCCATCGTCAAAAGTGGCGTCGAGCCCGTAACTATTCAGGTTTTCCGGTTCAATTTCTTTTTCTTTTTTTTCGCAGCCTAGGAAAAGGATGCCGAGTGTGAGGAGTATGACGCTTAATTTATTCATGATGAGAGAATTTTCGTAAAGAGAATCAGCAGATTGAGATGCATTTATTTCTTTACAAATTTCCTTCAACAGGGCACACGTTGCAATAACATATTAGGGTTAGTGGCAAGCAGTTTGGTCACCTTTAATTTGCGTTGGCCGGAAAAACTGAATATTTTTAAAAAGTAGGAAAGGTCAGAGATCCTTGACAATGGGAGGAGCCGGTGGTCTGGAGGACTACGACCAATGGGGTCACCGAAGCCTTCGGTTATTTATTCTCTTTCTACTGCAGGCTTTATTGATTCATTTTGTCTAGGTATAGTGGTTATTTAGGTTATTTCATATCTTAATCTCGATTTGGCTCGTTTTTGAATCTACTAATACTCTATGGAGCAGTTATTTAACTCAGATGAAATTAGCACTATTATCTATAAATCAGGGGACCCCAAATATCAAATTAAGAACTTGTATCATCCCGGTTTTACAAAGTGCCAGATTCAAAAAATCTCAAAACAAGGACTTATTCTTGTCACTGGAAATGATGACACCGGATATTTGCATATAATGAAAAGGCATAATCCGGTGCGTGCGGACTCATTTAAAAATGAGAGTAGTGTTTTGGATTCCCCAACCACTTTCGAATATGGATTTCAGCCGATTTTTCACATCCTTCCAATTTTGTACGCTCACTACCCGTATTTTCCGTGCTGTGTATCCGTCTTGCCAATTAACACACTGGTTTATTAACCGAAACAAACAGTGATTACATTTTAAAAATCAACCTCAACAACAGCGCCACTATACTAGTTATCGCCAAATACATCAGCAAATTACCAGCCGGCTTGTAATTCCCAGAATTCGGGTTTGAAAGTTTTTTCATTTGAGGAATGGTTTCTTTACGCCAAGAGTTATTCAAGTTATAAACCTACTGAATAATTGAGACTGGAAGGTAAACAATTTCTGTTGCAGATATCACCCTTACTGGTTTCCATTGTGGTCAACATCATCGTGAACGGGCAGTAAACCCTCTTCGATCAATCAAATTCCTTCCTCCCACGATTCAACTACAACAATCACCGATTGAACTACGTCCCTTAAATACACCATTCCCAACTTTGTCCCATCAAAAAATTAAACGAAAAAATCATGGAAACAAAGAAGGTTTGGCTTGTAACAGGAGCCTCGAAAGGTTTGGGATTAACGTTGGTTAAAAAGCTGCTGGACAACGGCTATCGTGTTGCGGCTACCTCACGGAATGCACAGTCTCTGGTTGAAGCAATTGGTGGAGAATCAGATTCATTTTTACCCTTGGAAGTAAGCCTGACGGACAACGATGCTGTAGAAGCGGCGGTTAAAAAAATCATTTCCCATTTTGGTAAATTGGATGTTGTGGTGAACAACGCAGGGTATGGACAACTCGGTACGCTGGAAGAATTGACGGATGCAGAGACACGAGAGAATTTTGATGTCAACGTTTTTGCTCCACTGAATGTGATCAGAAATGTGATGCCTTATCTGAGAGCTCAGAAATCCGGAAATATTTTTAACATTGCTTCGGTTGGCGGTCTCTTTGGAAGCTTTCCGGGATGGGGCGTTTACTGTTCTACAAAATTTGCCATGGCTGGTTTTACGGAGGCTTTGGCGGAAGAAGCGAAGGAATTTGGCATTCATGCAACGGTGGTGTATCCGGGCTACTTTCGTACGGATTTTCTGAAATCAAGCTCGTTGAGAACACCAAAATCGCCGATTCAGGAGTATGAAGCAGCAAGGCAATCGGAGCAGGCACATTTGCAAGACATCAACGGAAACCAGCCTAATGACCCGGAAAAGGCGGCAGATGTTTTGATTGCCATAAGCGAACAGGAAAAGCCGCCGGTTCATTTATTGCTGGGTAGTGATGCGTATGGGATGCTGAAAAACAAAATTGACATCATCACCAACGATGCTGAACAATGGAAGGAATACACGGTTTCAACAGGCTATTGATTCTATCGGTTTTCCTGACGATCAGTAGCTGTAATTCCACATGCAATACCGTAATGATGAATAAAACAATAGAGGAAACCAGGGAATACATCGGCATGTGGGTAACGAAAGATGGCTATATTCGTCATGAATTGTTGCCTGCCAACAGGTATGACGAAACCCGGGGAGCGCGTAAAAGCGCCTACCAGGGAAGTTACAAAGTTTCGGGGAATCGCATCGATTACAAAGATGATACCGGATTCACGGCCGACGGTGATTTCGGAGATGGCGTGTTGTATCACGCAGGGATGGTTTTATACAAAGAAAAATAACTACGAAAAATAGCAGCAAATGGCAGATACATTTCGCTTTCACTCACTGACCGAATTCCATTCATTTTGCGGTTTGCCCAAGCCGGAGCATCCGTTGATCAGTCTTATTGACTACAGCAAAGTTAATTATCCGGTCAATGACAATGAGATGAAATGGGTTCAGCATTTTTACTCCATTGGGTTGAAGCGAAATGTAAATGCCAGATTTAATTACGGACAGCAGCAATACGATTTCGACTCCGGTATCCTGTGTTTTGTATCACCGCTTCAGTTTCTCAAAATAGAAACAAACCCGGATGCAGTCGTGGAACCGACGGGCTGGTTGTTGCTGATCCATCCCGATTTCCTGTGGAATACGGATCTGGCGAGGAAAATAAAGTCTTATGATTTTTTTCAATATTCAGCTAATGAAGCCCTGTTTTTGTCTGATAAAGAAGAGAAGATTGTTGTGGATATTCTTCAAAACGTGGAACAGGAGTACCGGTCCAACATCGACAAATTCAGCCAGGAACTGATTATCGCGCAAATTGAGAGATTACTAATTTACTCAGACCGCTTTTACGCACGGCAGTTTATCACCCGAAAGAAATCGAATCACGATCTGCTTTCAAGGTTCGAGCAAATTCTGTCACGGTATTTTGAAAGCGGCAAAGCATTGGAAAGTGGCATACCTTCGGTAAAAGTCCTGGCAGGGGAACTGAGTATTTCACCAAATTATCTGGGAACGCTCCTGCGCATGTATACCGAGCAGAACACACAGCAGCACATTCAGAACAAACTCATTGAGCTTGCCAAAGAGCGGTTGACAACTACTGAATTGTCGGTGAGCGAAATTGCCTATGATCTGGGCTTTGAGCATCCGCAGTCGTTCAGCAAACTTTTTAAAGCAAAAACCAGTCAGAGTCCGCTGGAATTCCGGGCTTCGTTCAACTGACGGAGTGGTGATGTCCATGAAAGTCGACGCCTACCTCCCCTGCGAAACCTTATAAAGCGCCTCGGTGGCACTGTTCACATGCAGCTTTCGGTAAATGCTTTTGATGTGCACGCGAACGGTTTCGACGGAGATGGTCAATTCGGAGCCTATCATTTTATAGCTGTATCCTTTGACCAGGAATTCCAGGATTTCATTTTCTCTTTTGCTGAGCAATTCCAGGTTGGGGTCTTTTTTTGTTTCGTATTTGGGGATAAATCCGAGGACCTTGCGGGCAATCGCACCCGACATCGGTGCTCCGCCTGCGAGTACATCTCTTACCGAAGTTTGCAGAGATTCCAGGTTCTTTTTAAGAATGTATCCATTGGCACCGGCGCAAATGGCGTTAAACACATTTTCGTCATCCTCAAAAATGGTGAACATCAAAACCGGCACTTCCTTGTTGACCGTCCGAAGGTCCTTCACGGCACTTACGCCGTTGCTGTGCGGCATCTCAATATCCATAATGATCACATCCGGCGTGTACCGCGCTACATCCTTTTTGACAAAACTGGCATCTGTGATGGCACCTACCACCTCGCAAGATTTGTCCCACTCAAGAAGGGTCACCACGCTGTCGCGCAGGCTTTCGTTATCTTCGTATATGAGGACCTTTGGTATCATAGATCAAATATAACAGGCTTTATCGGCTCAAAAAATACCATATTCAGGTTATCGGAATGAACAGGTGCACAAGCGTGCCGGAATTGTCGGGGATAACGGAAAGATTTCCCCCAAGCTGGCTGGCTCTTTCTTTCATGCTTTTTGTTCCGGTACCGGTGCCGTTGCCTTTCCAGGTGCCGTTGTCTTTGATTTTCAGTTCGAGCTGCTCCTTATTCCTGCCGAAGGTAAGCGCCACCCGGCTGGCTCCGGCATGTTTGGCAATGTTACTGATGGCCTCTTTGCAGATTAAAAGAAGCTCTTTCCTGGTTTGAAGAGGCAACTCTTTATCCAGCAGTTCATCATCCAGCATGATGCTGATTTCGATATCCAGCGCTTCCAGCGTTTCTGAGGCATATTCACGTATCCTTGCCACGAGGCTGTCCATTTTTTCATTTTCAGGGCGGATTGCCCACACGATGTCACTCATTTTTTCCTGAACCGTTTTGCTCTGGCCGGCTATTTTCCCCAACATTTCCCGAGCCTGAGCCGGGTTTGAGGATAGTGCCTTCTGCGATACATTACTCAATATGTTGATACTCGTGAGCGTACTGCCGATCTCGTCGTGCAGGTTTTTGCTGATGCTGTTTCGAATGGCCAGCAAATCCGCCTGCTGCTGAATTTTCTTCCGAAGTTTGAAACGGTTGAACCAGGTAAAGCCAGCCAATAGTACCAGCGCAAGGCATGCAAGCAAGAGATTTTGGATCATTTTTTGGTTAACAAGCTGATTCTCTCTCAGTTCGGCCTCCTTTTCAGCCAAAGCCAGTTGTTGTTCTTTGTTTTTGGTGATTAGGCTTTGTTTTTCAAGCGCTTCGTCATTCAATTGCTTTTCTTTGGATAACAATTCTATTTCCGCCTGCTTTTGCTTCGCTTCCAAAACGTTACCGGCAATCACAGCTTCCTGTTTTTCTATTTGCAGCTGCTTTAATTTCTGTAAGGTATTGAGCCTCGTTATTTCACCATCTTTCTTCTCTGTTTCATAGGAAGTTCGGATCTCCGCGATCCTGGCCAGATTGCTCTTGTCGGTAATGCTGTCACGGTAGGCGATATACTGTTTGTAATTGTAGTGTGCCTGCTCATAATGATGCCGTCCTGAAAAAAAGATGCTTATCTTTTCGTAGGCATTGGCAATGTTCTCTTTGTTGTCCATGGCTATGGCCAGCTTCAAACCCTTTTTGTAATACGCTATCGAATTGGCTGAATCATTGGCCGCGTTGGCCAGATTGCCGGCAGAGACGTACAGCCGGGACAGCATTTGTTTGTCGTCGAGCTCCTCGAAAAGCACAATGCCTTTGGTTTGCCAGATGAGCGCCTCCGGATAGTTTTTAGTTCTGGAATAATAAGCAGAAAGGGCTGAGGATGCGGAGGCGATCAGTTTTTTATTTTTTAATTCTTCTGCATATTTCAGGGCCTGTTGTAAATGGCTCAGCGACAAATCATTACTTCCTTTTAAAAGATAAAGCTGTCCCAGGTTAATATTTGTGATGGTTAATCCTTTTTTGTCGTCCAGTTTCTTTCGGATCTCGATGCTTTTTTGCTGATACTGTATGGCATCATCTGGCTTACCCAGAAGATAGAAAAGCGACGAAATATTGCTGTAAGTTTCTCCCATTCCCTGGTCTGCGCCATTCTTTTCGTATAAGTTCAGAGCCTTGAGGAAACTTTCCAATGCCTTGTTTTTTTCTCCTTTTGCGAGATACATGGAGCCGTAATTGCTATAGACTTCGGCTGTTTTTTTTGACGCCTGTTTTTCCAGACCAAGGGCCAGGGCCATCCCTAAATAGTTTTCGGCGTCCTGGTTTTTGCCTTTTTCAATAAAAGCGATTCCTCGCCTGTTGTACACATTGATCAGGAGGCTGGTGTCTTTAAGTTGTTTCACAATCGGTAATGAGAGCGAATCGAACCGGTTCATTTCGCTGGTTTTACCAATAAACTGGCTCAGTTCGGCCAGCTTGTCGTAGCAAATGGCTATCTGCTGGCGGGCATTGGTATGCATGGAAAACTGCAATGCCTGGTTGAGCCGTGCGAAAGCGGAATCATAGGCAGCTTGTTTGATGAGGACTTCTGAGGATGCGAGCAAGTTGTGTATGGCAGGTAAAGACTTTGCCGTTTGAGCAAAAATCGGTGCTGAACTCAGAGATGCAAAAAAAGAAAGAAGAGCAAGGGTTAATGTTCTCAATTTCAAATCTAATGATAAGGAGTTTTTGTGTGCACATGGTTGCCAGCGTCTAAATAACGCATTTTTATCCGAAGGAAAAAGTGAGCGAACGGTTCGTAACTATCTAAGGATAAAATTGGCTTCGCTTTCCCTTAAAAGGCCATTTGTTTACCGGGGAAATTTACCGCGCTAAGGGGCCTGTGCTCCGGCCATGCTAAAAGGAATCTGTTTGATCAATTTGCACGAATGCCTGTTGAGGAATTACGCGTTATTCTCTCAATTTCCCGGTGGTACATCCGGACGAGCCTTGCCTGCCTCGGATTTGGGCAGCAGAATGGTAAAGGTTGTTCCCTTGCCCTCGGTACTTTCAAAAGTTATTTGTCCGCCGTGCGCCTCAATGATCTGTTTGGTGATGGACAGTCCTAATCCAAAGGACTCTTCACCCGAGGTGCCCTTTCTTTTCGAGTCGGTAAACGCGTCGAATATTTTCTGCCCAAAGTGGTCGGGAATGCCGATTCCTTCGTCCTTAACCATGAGCTTCACCATGGGGCCATCTGTTTCAATGGCGACGTTGATGGTGGTTTCAGACGGACTGAATTTAATGGCATTGGAAATGAGGTTACTGATTACCCTCCACATCTTTTCATAATTGAGTGGAAGTATGGCCGGCTGCAGCTTTTGACGGATATGCTGTTGCTTTTGTGCAGCCTGAATGCGCAGCATATCAATACAGTGCTGAACAATATCTGCCAGATTTACATTTTCTTTCATGAATTCCACGGTCGTGGAGGCATTGAGGTGAAGTAGATTACCCACCAGGTCAAGGCAATTGTTTCCTGAATCTTTGATCAGTTTCAAACATTCCAGATCCTCTTCCGATCGGTCCGGATCCATTAGCATGATGTTGGACAGGGAGACCATGGCTCCCACGGGATTTCTGAGGTCATGCGCAACAATTTTCATGAGGCGCGTATTTTCAAGTTGACTATTCTCCAGTGCGGCCAGGGTCTGTTTCATCTGCTGATTCAGTGCCGTAAGGTTTTTTACATGCACCCGCGAGCGATGGTAATACAGCCAGATCACCAATGCAATCAGCAGGGTCATCATCAGGAATAGGGACAAGCCTTTAACATATAGACTTTTGAGCTCCCCGCTTTTTTCGAGGAGTGAAAGTTGGTGTTTTTGATCTTGTTCCCTGAGCACCTGGTCCATATCCGTTGTCTTTAGGCCGTTGTATACCTGATTCAGGGAGTCGCGGTAAACATGAAATCTGTTCAGAAAACGGTAGGCTTCTTTTATGTTTCCCGTCTTGTCATGATAAAGCCATTTTAATTCGTACCATTTTTGCCAGATGTCGGCGTGTGCAATGCTTTTTCCTCGGCCAGCCGACAGGTCGCTTTCCAGGCTGTCAAGCAAATTTGAAGCCCGATCAAATACGCCAAAACTGATGTAAAGTTTAGCGAGCTTAATTTTGGCGGTCTGAGCATCTTCAATACCGAATCCCGGGCGGTCATTGAGGTTGATGTTGGTACGCAGGTGTCTTTCGGCCTCTTCGAAGTGGCCCGTCTTGGCATAAACACCCCCCAGGTTTCCTTCGACCACGGCACGGGCAGTGGTGATGAAGTCCTGCTTGTGCGGGTGCAGTTTTTGATTGGTTGATATGAATTTAAGTGCACGTTTATAATAGTAGGTGGCCGAATCGGGTTGTTCCGATTTTTCAAAACAAAGTGCAATGGTGTTGATAATGCTTTGAGGCAGAATGAATCGATGTGAAAAAGTCCCGCTGGAACAGGATTCAATCTCCTGAAACGCCTGCTTCAGAAACGGGATCGCTTGCTGGTATTGTTCCTGCCTGTAGCGTATTATTCCGAGTGCATTGCTGAATTCACTCATGCTGCAATGATCTCCATTGCTAAGTGCTACACTTCGTCCCTGATAATACACTTTGAAGGCCTGGTTGTACTTCTTTTCCTGTTGTAACAGACCGGCCATCGCAAACAAAGACTGCGCATATTCATAGCCATATAGCGCCTCTGATGTTTTCAATATATTGAGCATACTGTCTATGTAGATACGCCTCATCACGAGATTGCGCTCGCTATGGGTGTAATAATTGGCTTTTGCGTTATACTTTTTCCACAAATCCCCAACCCCTTTCTTGCCGGGCGAGTTGTATGCGGAGTCCAGATAGCGAAGCGATGAAACTGGATTTGGTCCGGACATGAGATTGTCCGCCCGTTCAACAACCGTATCTGCCCATGCGACGTGGTCGGAATGATTTTGGGTAGCTTTCTCGCAAGATAAGGTTAAGCAAAAAATGATGATCAAAAAAGCTATAATCGTTTTTTGCATAGGGTATTGCGCTTCAATAAATAGTAGGAGTAAAGTTAGCCTAATAGTGCTTATTCTACAATTTAATACGTATTAATTGTCAATGCTCCTAAATCGCGTTGGATCATCAAAAAGTTAGCGGCTGTGGCCGGTTACCTGTTTTAAAGGTTGCCTTTCGTAGGGTTACATGTCCGGAATTGCTACCACCTTCAGGTAGGTTAGGGTACCTTTTATAACCGATTGAAAATATTCTCATTAAATCACCTTGGCCTCATTATGCACGACCACAATACCGGCACTGAAAATGTAATCTGCATCCCGGCGGTCGGAATAGGTTTTTTGAATCAGCGCTTTCCGGCGAACGACTTTTCCTGTGAATAGAACCTTTCCGCCCTGCCTAACGGTGATTTTTTTGTCGAGATCCATCATTTTGTCATTAAGCAGGATAAACAAGGTGTCGTTATCATTTCGCTGAATGTGGATTTCCTGACCCTGATAGGAGGCAAAGACGGTATTTGCTTTCCGGGCTGATTGGTTGGGGACCGATAACCAGTAGAAGTTGTTTCTTACAGCATCGTCCTGGACCCAGTTGACCTTTTGCGGCAAAGGGTTTCGTCTGAATTTGGCCATCCATGCCAAGCTGATGGTGTCCTGTTGTTTCATCCAGTGTGGCATTCCAGCCATCAAATGTGCATTGTGAACGAAACCTCCCTTGTCAGCTGATTGCAATGAATCCAGCTTCACAGACCATTCCGTCAACAATCCGTTTCGGTTGTAGGCGCCATCTTTTTCGCCTACGGCAAGAAAGAAGGGCAGGTTCCGGAGGTTGAGAATGGCCGCATCACCAGGATGCCCGGCCATCATCGCTGCTGCTGCCCAGTGGTCAGCCATGCGCGGTGCCAGCTGGTATACCCCATCTCCACCGGCCGAATAACCCATCAGATATACCTTGTTTGGGTTTACACCTTCCATCAGCACCGCATCCGATATGGCCCTTTCGAGTAATCCGTCAACAGGTTCCTGGTGCCACATATTCCAGGTATTGGAAGGGGATCGGGGTACGAAATATACGCCTTCGGCGGGCTTGTACAAACGCTGCTGATTCTTGTATTGCTGGTCATTCATTGCAGCCGGGCCGTTGCCTCCCCCGTGCATGGAGATATACAGGCTTCTGCCATCGGCTGGTTTTTCGCCAAAAATTTTGATTGTAAAATGAAGACTGTCATTTCCGATCTGAATTTTCTGTTTTTCCCAGTCTGTCCTGGCAATGGTTTTTTGCTTTTCCTGATAGTCAGATATTACCCTTTCTGCCTCCGCCGTGGCTTCTTTTTTCGTGAGACTTTTAGCAGGTTGACCCATGGAAGCCGTTGCTGACAAACAGAATATATAAGTGAGGAGTGTTTTGGAAATAGACATATTGAAATCGGGCATTGATATAATGGATGCGGATGAGTCCGCAAGGTAAACAAAGTTTTCTATGGCGAAAAAGACCATTTACGGCCTTTTGACATGCATCGGCTCTTGCTGAAACTTACCGGGTAGGTTGTATGGGGGTTTGCAAATTAAAGACCGAAGGTTATTATTGTTCTTGACGAGGATTTTTGCTTTCATACAGAAAGTGTTTTTCGGTAATCAGTAGGGGTCATTTCCTTCAGCTTTTTGAACTGACGGTTGAAATGGGCCAGATTGTTGAAGCCACTCTCATAGGCGACTTCGACGATGTTCCGATCATTCTGTGAAAGAAGTTTGCAGGCATGGCCAATCCGTACTCTTGTGAGGTATTCGATAAAAGTAACCCGAAACTGCTCCTTGAAAAAATTGCAGAAGGTGGTGACACTCATGTTTCCAACGGTCGCTATTTCGGCCAGGCTGATATCCTGGTTGAAATGATCCATGATGTAGCTTGTGATCTGATTCAACCTGCGGGAAGAATCGAAGTGGAAATTCTGAACAAAGGGAGGACTCGCCAGAAGTTCGTATTCATGGGTGTCGGACATCATGTCAAAAATGAGAAAGAGTGATGAGAGTCGCTGCATTCCGTTCAGGGCGGGCATTTTTTGGATCACGGCGCTGATCTTTTCGCGTGTTTCCCCTTTGAGTACCATGCCGCGCTCAGCCAGTTTCAGCGTCTTTTTGAATTGGTCCATTTCTGGGATGTTCATGAAATCCTCTCCCAGAAAATCACTGGTAAAGTGAAGTACGAGCGCTTCGGCCTGGTGGTCTGCCTTTCTTTCCAGGTAAATGGGGTCGTTCACCCATACATGTGGCAACATGGATCCCAAGAACACCAGGTCCCCTTCCTTAAAGTACCCAATGTGGTCCCCAACCATACGTCGTCCGGTGCTTTTCATTACCAGAACAAATTCGAAGTGCTCATGATAATGCCATGGCGTCGGGAAGAAGTCTCCGGTTTCCCTGAATACGATAAACGACTTGTCAACATCCTGCGGTAAGTGAAATTCAACTGCTTTCATAATGGTTTCGTTGGGTAAATTTTCGCAAACGGTTCTTGTCTTTACAAACGAGTCTGTCAACGCTCGCGAACGCTATTCAGAATTCGGTTTTAATCAGGGTTTTTATTGTTGGTCTATTTGTGGTTACTTAATTTCTCCGCAGACTGTTGCCTTCTATCTGCCATGAAGAACAAAATATTTTTAGTGAAAACCGGATAACAGTGATTGGGGATAATGGATGTGTTTTTGACTAATGGACGAATTAAATTGCACAAAGAAGGCTTGTGTCTATGATTCGTTCTGTCTTTTACAATTTTAGCGAATTCTGATGTAAATGTGACCGGTTTCCTGATAAAAAGTACCGATAACGTTTACGGAACATTTTTTGCACCGTCAAAAATCAGGGGCAAGATTGCTGGTCAGGTAAATTTCATAGTCCAGATTTGGGGGCCTATCGTATAAAAGGACAGAGCTACAAGAGATCGTTATGATGATAGTATCAGGAATCGGGCTGATAGTACGTGAATACTATTGGTCGGAAATATAATTTTACGATATGGCTGGCAGGTAGAATTTTAATAACGTGATATTTATAAAGACATCTGTTATCCTTTTAATAAGAAGTAAAATTCAATATAAAGTCATTGTTAAGCAGTGCCACCATTCATGTTTCCGATCCAGATCAATCATTTGAAATTTTCTATATTCTTTATTCTGTGTTTGACAGTCTGTCTTTCTGCTTTTTCCCAGAAGAAGCCGGGTATGGAAGCGGTTTACGAGGTTAGCCGGCTCAGAAAGCCGATGCCGATTGATGCAAACTGGAACAAGGCTCAGTGGAAAAAAGCCAAAACCCTGGAGATAACTCATTATATGGGCGCCGTTCCTCCTTTCAAACCGGGCGTGGAAGCAAAAATGATGTATGATGCAGAAAATGTATATGTTATTTTTCGGGTTCAAGATAGATATGTGAGGAGCCTTGTAGAGGAATACAACGGTAATGTGTCGGGTGATGCCTGTGTTGAGTTCTTCTTCTCACCTGATTCCGCCCTGCCGGAGCGATATTTCAATCTGGAAGTAAACGCAGGGGGAACTCCCTTGATTTTTTACGTTACCAAACCCTGGACGGGCTTTAACAAACTGGAGGCAGAGGATATAAAACAAATTGAGATCGCGCATTCGCTGCCGTCGAAAATCGACCCGGAAATTTCGGAGCCGGTTACCTGGACTCTGGAGTATCGCGTACCCTTGTCTATGCTCCGAAAATTTTCAAATGTGACCCCTCCGGGTCCCGGCATCAGATGGAGAGCAAACTTTTACAAAACGGCCAGCCAAAGCAGTAATCCGCATTGGATCACCTGGGCCTATGTGGATAATCCCCGACCCGATTTTCACATACCGCGGTTTTTCGGTACCCTAAAATTCAAATAGTTATCACCCCTGTTATGAAAATGAGCTTTATTCCCCTTTTGTTATTTAACCTGTTCTTCATAAATATTTTTCCCGTGGAATCTGCCTTTGACACCCATTCACAATCACAGCCCGAAGGAGAACTGTACAAATCTTCCGTTTTTACAACTGAGCATTCGTTTACTTCTGGTATAGAAGGGCCGGCCGTCGACAGGGATGGGATATTGTATGCTGTAAACTTTGAGAAACAGGGAACCATCGGGCGTGTAACACCGGAAGGTAAAGGAAGTGTTTTTGTTGAACTTGGCAAGGGAAGCATCGGTAACGGAATCCGTTTTCATAGCAAAGGGCACATGTTCATCGCCGATTACACCAACCACAACATTCTGCGTGTCGATATGGCGTCCGGGGTGGTAAGTGTATTTGCGCATGAGCCCAAAATGAATCAGCCCAATGATATCGCCATTGATGACCGAAATCGCTTATATGCCAGTGATCCGAATTGGGGGAAGGGTACCGGAAACATCTGGCGGATAGATACGAATGGAAAAACCACTTTACTGGAGGCAAACACCGGCACCACCAACGGAATTGAGGTAAGTCCGGACAACAAGACGCTGTATGTCAATGAAACGGTTCAGCGCAAAGTGTGGGCATACGACCTGTCGGCGAATGGGGAGATCAGCAACAAGCGTTTACTCATCGAATTTCCCGATTTTGGAATGGATGGCATGCGCTGCGATGCAAAGGGGAATCTGTACATCACCCGTCACGGTAAGGGTACCGTGGCCAAAGTGTCGCCAGCTGGAAAGGTACTGCTGGAGGTATCACTCAAAGGAAAAACGCCGAGCAACCTGGCCTTCGGTGGCAAAGATGGCTGTACCGTTTACGTCACTTTGCAGGACAACGGCAACGTTGAAACCTTTCGGGTAGAAACCCCCGGAAGAGAATGGGTAATGCTGAAAAAGTAAAAAGGCCAGGAACAGGCAACCAAAAACGCGATCAACCTTGAATAAAAACCATTTTCACAAAGCTTTTCTAGGTTTGTCCATGGTGAGCCTGGTGGTGACTGCTTTCATGATTTTCACCGGTCAAATTGGGGCTGCCGGTCCTTTTTTGATCACTTTTCTGGTTGCTTTGTCTATCAGTTTTCGAGGTTTTGCGGCTTTAAAGGGCCTGGCATTTACCGTTTTTATTCTGGGCGTTTGCGCTACAGCCCTGTATTATCCGGTTGTGTTTGTCAGGGTCAATGGTTTTGAACTAGCCGGGCTGATCACACCGCTGATTCAGCTGATTATGTTCGGAACCGGTTCCTCAATGGCCGTAAAGGATTTTGTGGAGCTATCCAAGTCGCCCCGATCGGTCATTGTGGGCGTTTTGGCGCATTTTACCATCATGCCCATGCTCGGTTTTTTATTGGCCAAGGGAAGTCAGTTGGCTCCCGAAATCTCTGCCGGAATCATCTTGCTGGGCTGTTCACCCACGTCTGTTACCGCAAGCCTGTTTGCTTATCTGGCCAGGGCCAATGTAGCACTCGCGATCACCGTGACATCCCTGACGACATTGCTGGCTCCCTTGCTGATCCCGTTGCTGATGAAGCTCTTTGCCGGCGGGTTTATTGAGATTGATGTTTTGGGTATGATGTGGGGTATGGTAAAAATTGTAGTTATCCCCATTGCAGCCGGTCTTTTGCTCAACAAGTTTCTTAACGGCAGAGCCAGGTGGCTGCATGCGGGCATGCCCTATGTGTCCATGTTCGGTGTCGCTTTGATCGTGGCGATCATCATGGCAGCCGGACGTGACAGCATTCTCAACATCGGTTATCTGCTTTTGCTGATTGTGTTTGTTCATAATCTGACGGGTTATTTCCTGGGTTACTGGGCGTCAAGGTGGTGCAGGCTTAATGAGCGGGATGCTCGTACCATTGCGCTCGTTACGGGCATGCAGAATGCCGGGCTGGTTTCGGGAATCGCGAAGGTGATGGGGAAAATTGCGACAGTGGGGCTGGCTTCGGCCATTTGCGGCCCTATTATGGGTTTTACGGCTTCTGTGCTTTCGTCGTACTGGAGCACTAAAAAGGCTGAGGAAGATTCCCTCTCAAAATAAGATCGCTTGAAAAAGAATTGTCCATTTCAAAGTATTATAATTTCAAAAATCCTAATCCGGAAAAAAATGAAAACGATGTTTCTGAATCATTTAATGCTTTTACTCCTGCTTTCCGTTGCGGTATCCGCACAAAGCGCCGACCCGGAAGCGCGCCTCAAAGCCCTGGGCATCGTTTTGAAAAAGCCAGCCAGGCCAACAGCGAATTTTTTGCTTGCGACCAGGGTGGGCAACCTGGTGTACCTTTCCGGGCATGGGCCTGTGAAGGAAGATGGGGAATATGTGAAGGGAAAAGTGGGTGAGCAGATCAGTTTTGAACAGGCAAAGGAAGCAGCACGTTTAACGGGCATTTCGTTGCTCACGTCCCTCAAAGATGAGATTGGAGATTTGAATAAAGTGAAAAGGATCGTAAAGGTGCTCGGCATGGTCAATGCGGTGCCTTCGTTTGACCGGCATTCACAGGTGATCAATGGTTTTTCAGACTTTATGGTCGAGGTTTTTGGTGAAAATGGGAAACACGCCCGTTCGGCCATCGGACTTGGCTCGCTTCCGATGGGTATCCCTGTTGAAATTGAAATGATTGTGGAGTTGAAGGAATAGCAGTTGAGGAGCTTGTGCCCTCTTAAATCAACGGACTTAATGAAAATAAAAGCAAAAGAGATAAAGCGCTGTGCACTGCTTTATGCACTGGCGACTATTATGCTGGTACCTCGAAACGGGAATGCGCAGGTTGCCAAAAACAACCTCCGCCCTGCCTCACTCGGTAAATTGGGTATGGTGACGTCTGCCAACCCACTAGCGAGCCTTGCCGGACAAAAGATACTCATCAAAGGCGGAAATGCCATTGACGCCATCGTGGCAACAGCAGCTTCACTCAATGCAGTGGAGCCCTACATGTCCGGAACGGCCGGAGTGGGGTACATGCTTTTCTATTCGGCGAAGGATAAAAAAGTACGCTCACTGGTATTTGGCGGCTGGGTGCCACAGAATTTTCAGGCGAAAGCAATCCGGTCCGACGCCAAGCTGGCCGATGGCGCCGGCCATGGAGGCATGGAAACAATTGGGCCGCGTACGCCTGCTGTACCGGGTAATCTGGCGGGCTGGAACCGTGCGCTCAAGGATTATGGCACCATGTCACTTGCCCAGGTTTTTGAAAGTACCATCGATTATCTGGAAAATGGGGTGCCCGTCACTGAGTTTGACGAGGCCATGTGGGCCGGAACCATCGACCGCGTATCGCCGCATCCCGAATCCGCCGCCATCTTTTTGAAACCGGATAAATCGCCTTATAAAATCGGGGATTTTTTCACCAACAAACCGCTCGCTAAAACGATGCGCCGGATTGCGAAAGAAGGGGTGGATGTCTTTTATAAGGGGGAAATAGCAAAGGAAATGGCTGCTGCTTTCAAGCGCGACGGTGGCTTCATTACGGTAGAGGATCTGGCGTCGGTACAGGATAAGGTGCAATGGGTAGAGCCTATCTCCGTGAAGTACAAGGATTATACCGTGTACAACAATCCCCCACCTGGAATGGGGATTCAACAGTTGCAGGTTCTGAAGATCATGGAGGGCTTTGATCTGAAAAAAATGGGGCACAACAGCACGGAGTATCTGGCCCATTTGATGGAGGCGATCTACCTCAGCCGGATCGATACGGATAAGTACATCGGTGATCCCAGGTTTGTGACTGTGCCGGTAGAGAGGCTGCTGTCCGACGATTACATAACCTCGCAAAGAGCAAAAGTGGTGGCTAATATCAAGGAAAGGAAGCAGAAAATAAAGAAGCAGTCATTTCTGGAATTGAAACCGGGCTACATGGAGGACGCAAACCAGGACAAGTTCAGGTATGCCACTACGAGTTTGTCGGCTGTGGACCAATGGGGCAACGCAGTCGTGATTATTCAGACTCACGGCGGCGGCTTCGGATCGGGATATGTTGCTGGTAAAACTGGGGTGGTTTTCAACAGCGCCCTCGACTGGATGACGCTTGTACCAGGCCAGGCCAATAGTGTTGAGCCTGGTAAGGCAGTTGGCTGGTGTATTGGCGGTATGATGCAGTTTCACAAGGACGGAAAGCCGCAACTTATTGTAGGTTCTCCGGGCAGCTTTGGAATACTCCAGTCGGTTCCTCAGGTTGCGCTCAATGTGGTGGATTTTGGGATGAATATACAGGATGCGATCAGCGCACCACGTTTCCGTTGGAAAGATGAGCTGGGCTCGGTACCAGCCAAAGAACTGATTATCGAAACAAGAATTCCCGAAAAGACACTTCAGGAGCTTCGTGACATGGGTTATGTGCTGGATACGAGCCTGGGCGAATGGTCCATGACGGTTGGCGGGGCCCAGGGTATCACCATCGACCACCAGACGGGTTGGTTTCTGGGCGGGGCCGATCCACGCAGAAACGGCTATTCCATGGGCTGGTAACAGCCTTGAACCAAAATGCAGATTGAAATTAATTACTATTCCTGAATCCGATACCAACCATGAACGCAAAAGAAAATTCCCCACGTCGCCAGTTTATCAAAAAATCGGCAGGTGCGGCTGTAAGTTTGTCTATGTTATCGGGTTTTTTCCCAAAAGGCTATATCAACCTTACCGGACCGGAGCGTCAGATTTCCGGGCTGGTGCGGGATAGTAAGCCCGCGGCACTCAAGCGAATTGCGCTCATCGCCAATACCTATCGCAACAGTGCACATGCGGACGTGATCGGTACCAAACTATTCGTAGGTATTCCTACCGATGAAGGTATGGTGGCGCCGGAGGTTCAGATCGTTTCCATGTGGATAGACCAGATCGGAGCCAATGATACTGGTGTTCGCATCGCTAAAATGAACAACGCCACACTGTACCCTACCATCGCGGAAGCACTGATGCTGGGGGGCGACAAACTTGCTGTGGATGGAGTGATTTACATCGGGGAGCATGGCGACTATCCCAAAAGTAGGTATGGCGTCAAAATGTACCCGCGAATGAACTATCTGGAACAAATCTTTCGGGTCTTTGACGCCTCTGACCGGTCTGTACCCTTGTTTTCGGACAAGCATCTGGCGTACAGCTGGCTCGACAGCAAATGGATCTATGATCGTGCTCAGGAGTTGAAAGTGCCCATGATGGCAGGTTCTTCCTTGCCCTATTGCTGGCGTGATCCGATGTTGGTGCATCCGATTGGTGTCAAAATCTCGGAGGCGGTTGCCATTGGGTACGCTTCGCTGGATGCCTATGGATTTCATGTCCTGGAAATTCTGCAGTGTATGGTGGAGCGGCGTGCTGGCGGAGAAACGGGAGTGGTTAGCGTACAGGGGCTGACCGGTGATGCTGTGTGGAATGCGATTGATGCCGGGAAAATTTCGAAGGAACTGGTAGAGGCGGCCTGCAACAGCATTAAAGGACGCGTTGCGGGTAATATGAGGGATATTGTAAAAGATCCGAAAGCAATCATCATCCGGTACAAAGACGGTCTGAAAGGTGCCATACTGATGCTCGATGAGCTGGTGGATACAGGCTGGGCTTATGCTGCAAAGGCGGGTGGTAAAACCGTCGCAACAGAGTTTGTGCTGGATCACAGTATGAGCTACTCCCATTTTAGTTACCTCACACTGAATATTCAGAAGTCGCTGGTAACAGGCAAGCCCCAGGGGCCGGTAGAGCGTACACTTTTGACCAGCGGAATCATAGACATGGGGATCCGGTCGTCCGTGGATGGCGGCAAAGAGATAAAAACGCCCTTCCTGAATGTAAAATATTCGGCGGCGGGTATTGAACCCATTTTGCCCACCGCTCCCCGACCGACCGGGCAGAGTATTGGTCCCTGGCCTCCGCAGGGATACGAGTTCATCATTCCTGATCAGTTTAAAAAGAAATGAGCATGCCGGATTGATTAGGTTTCATGTCTTTCTGTGTTTTAATTAGTTAGGAGGGTTTTACTGCATTTATTGAATCTTTAATCTTTATATCAAAAAATATGCACCGTCGTGATCTGCTCAAAGGTTTGACAATATTGCCCGTTGCGGGTGGCGTTTCCGGTTCGGTATTTGCAACGGAAGCCATCGCTTCCGAAGCCGCACCGGTTGCAAAGCGTGACCTGTTCAAGGAACTTGGCTTGCGTACTTTCATCAATGCAGCCGGCAACTACACTTCCATGACCGCATCGCTGATGCCTCAGGAGGTGCTGGATGCCATTCAGTCGGGCGCTCAGGAATACGCGATGCTGGACGATGTGCAGGATAAAGTGGGGGAGAAAATTGCGGCATTGTGTCACGCGGAAGCATCTATGGTTACAGCCGGCTGCTGGTCTGCCCTGGTATTGGGTATGGCCGGTGTGCTAACAGGAATGGATACGAAGAAGGTTGCTCAGCTTCCTTTCCTGGAAGGAACAGGCATGAAGTCGGAGGTGATTGTACAAAAAACCCATGCAAATGGCTATCATACAGCGCTCATGAATGCCGGTGTGAAGATTGTCATTGTAGAAACTGCCGAGGAAGTCGAAAAGGCGATCAATGAAAAAACGGCCTTACTCTGGTTTTTGAACCGGGAAGCGCCGGAAGGAAAAATCAAACATCAGGAATGGCTCGATATTGCAAAAAAACACAACCTGCCCACGATGATCGATATTGCTGCTGATGTGCCACCTGTCGAAAATCTGTGGAAATACAATGATATGGGATTTGACCTGGTATGTATTTCAGGAGGAAAAGCCATGGCTGGCCCCCAAAGTGCTGGTATATTAATGGGTAAGAAGCATCTGATCGCAGCCGCCAGACTAAGTGCACCGCCCCGCAGCGGTATTGGTCGGGGTCAAAAGGTGAATAAGGAAGAAATGCTCGGCATGTACGTAGCCGTGGAAAGATATGTGAAGCACGATCATGCCAAAGAATGGAGAATGTGGGAGGATAAAATCGCGCTGATCAACAATACGGTTAAAAACATTCATGGTGTAAAAACGGAAGTGGTCATTCCGCCTGTGGCTAACCACCTGCCGTCGCTCAGTATTACCTGGGATCCTCAGAAAGTAAAATTAACCCGCGATCAGATGGGGGAAAAACTACGTAAAGGAACGCCTTCCATTGAGGTGATTGCCTGGGAAACAGAAAACAATATCCGGCTTACGGTCTTTATGCTGAAGCCCGGCCAGGAAAAAATTGTAGCTCAGCGAATCAAGGAAGAACTCGTGCAGGCATCGGCTTGATGCATTGACTTCGGCTGTCGGCAAACGGCTTTCGGCGGGTAAATTGTTGAAGGCTGAATTGTTAAATTGTTGACGGGAACCGCTGGCAATTAAACAATGATATCAATAAAGCCATTTGACAATAAAACAATTTAGCAATCAAACCATCGTAGCAATCTAACAATGGTAAAATAATCAATCCCAGTCTTTTAAAACATGATGAATAAAACTTTTTTAATTGCCCTGTTTCTATTGTCGATGACCGGAAAAGTTCAGGCTCAGACTTACGATGTCATCATCAAGGGCGGGCAGGTAATTGATCCGAAAAACAATGTCAATGCCGTTCTGGATGTGGCTATCACGGGTGGTAAAATTGCCCGGGTTGGTAAAGATATTGCTGCCAGCCTGGGCAAGCAGGTTATTGATGCAACAGGTTTGTTGGTGACACCGGGCATTATTGATATTCACGGGCACGTGTTCGCAGGTACATCCCAAGAAGGTGGCCTGAGCGATGGTTTCAGCTCCTTGCCGCCCGATGGTTTCACGTTCCGGGTGGGCGTTACCACCATCGTGGATGCGGGTGGGGCAGGTGCTGATTCTTTTGCCAAATTCAAAAAAAATATCATTGACAATTCGCAGACCCGTGTCCTTGCATTCCTGAATATTTCCAGTGCGGGCATGGTTGGTGATGAATATTCCGTGTACCAGCAGGAGCTTCAGTACATGAATCCGCAACTTGCCGCCAATGCAGCGAAGGAGTATAAAGACTACATAGTCGGCATTAAAGTGGCGCATTTTCACAAGCCCGATTTCATCGCCGTGGATCGTGCACTGGAGGCTGGCAAGCTCGCGGGCATTCCCGTCATGATTGATTTTGGCGGAAGTAAACCCAGGTTGTCCATCGAAGATCTGTTTATGAAGCGTCTGCGTCCGGGCGATATTTTTACACACACCTACGGTCAGATATTGGAAACCAAAGAATCCATCGTAGATCTTGAAACCAACAAGCTCAAACCGTTTGTCCTGGCGGCACGTAAGCGTGGTGTGATTTTCGACGTCGGACATGGCGGGGGGAGTTTTACCTACTCTCAGGCGCTGCCGGCAACGCAACAGGGATTTTATCCCGAAACGATCAGTACCGATCTGCACACCGGCAGTATGAATGGCGCCATGAAAGACATGCTCAGTGTGATGTCCAAGTTTATGGCGCTGAAGATGGATTTGCCAAGTGTGATCAAAGCCAGTACATGGTCGGCTGCAAAAGCCATCAGGCGGGAAGAGCTGGGTCATATCTCCGTTGGTGCCATTGCAGACGTGGCCATACTCAACGTCAGGAAAGGTAAGTTCGGATTCTACGATGTGGCGCGGTACAAGTCGGAGGGGACAGAAAAACTGGAATGTGAAATGACGATCAAGGATGGGAAAGTGGTTTATGATCTCAATGCAAGAGCGATCCCACTTCCTAAAAAGCCCTGATCCGGCAATGAGTGGATCTATCGCATGATGTATATTTTAATTTCAACCCGTTCGAAAATGAAATTTTTTATCCAGACCATTTTCAAAAACATTTTAAAGAGCATGCCAGTTGTGCTGTCAGGAATTCTTTTTCTGGTATGCATCGGCTTTGTCCGGTACGAGCATGTCAATGACTTGCCAAAAGGCGATGCCGATAACGGAGGCCTGTTTTTACCCGGTGGTTTTTCTGCCGTTGTAGTCTCCGACAGCGTGGGTTCGGCGAGGCATCTTGCGGTAAATAAAAACGGAGATGTTTATGTCAAATTGAGAAGGGTGGGGCCGAAGGGTGGGAGCGTGGCCCTCAGGGATACCGACCAGGACGGGAAGGCTGATATCATTGAGTATTTCGGAGACTATCAGGATCCTGGAAGCTACGGTACGGCCATGCGGATCTACAAGGATTATATCTATTACAGCACAGCAGGCATGGTCCTTAGAACCAAGCTCACACCTGGAAAGCTCATTCCTGACGGAAAGTCAGAAGTGATTCTGACCGATGATTACAAAAATAAAGTGCACGGCTCCGAGCACATCGCCAAGCCCATAACCTTCGATGACGCAGGGCACATGTATGTGCCGTTCGGTTCACCAGGAGATGTTTGTCAGCTACAGAACCGCGTTCCTGGCCTGGCCGGGCAGGATCCGTGCCCTCAGCTTGAAGAGCATGGAGGTATCTGGCAATTCGACGCGGATAAGCCGGGGCAGCTTCAGAAGGATGGCAAACGTTATGCGACCGGCATCAGGAGTGTGGTGGGGATGGATTGGAATCATGCAGACCAAACATTGTATGCGTTGCAGCATGGCCGCGACAACCTGTCCAGAACCTGGCCCGACCTGTATTCGCCCTGGCAAAGTGCCATGCTTCCATCCGAGGAATTTTTAAGAGTGAAGGAGG
Source organism: Dyadobacter sp. 32 (assembly GCF_902506755.1). Classification (GTDB taxonomy): domain Bacteria; phylum Bacteroidota; class Bacteroidia; order Cytophagales; family Spirosomataceae; genus Dyadobacter. The sequence continues at coordinate 5,297,664 of NZ_LR735258.1, forward strand.
GGGCCAATGCAGGCTGGCCTTATTATTACTACGATCAGATGCAGGGCAAAAAACTATTGAACCCCGAATACGCAGGCGATGGGAAGAAGGCTGGAAAGGGCAAAGAGTTTGAGCAGCCGGTAATCGGTTTTCCTGGCCACTGGGCGCCCAACGATTTGTATTTCTATCGGGGTGACCAGTTTCCTGCGCGATATAAAAATGGGGCATTCATTGCCTTCCACGGATCTACCATTCGTGCTCCCTATCCGCAGGCGGGGTACTTTGTCTGTTTTGTACCATTCCGGAATGGAGCTCCATCTGGTCCCTGGGAGGTTTTTGCGGATGGCTTTGCCGGAGTTGATACAATCGTGAACACCGCCGATGCCAAAGCGAGGCCCATGGGAATTGCCATGGGGCCGGATGGATCGCTTTATGTTACCGAGAGTGTGAAAGGTAAAATATGGAGGATCATGTATAAGGGCAACCGTGCCTCGTTTGGTAAAGCGCAGCTGGCGGCCATGGAGAAAAGAAAAAATAATCCCAATATCAAGACACCTGACGAGGTCGACGACAATCTGGAAAAGAAAATTCTAAGCCAGGGTGAGAAGTCGTATAAGCTCTATTGCGGGGCATGCCACCAGGGTGATGGCAAAGGCGACGGCAGCCGGTTTCCGCCCTTAGCCGGTTCGGAAAGGGTAACCGGGGAAAAGAGAGGGTTGATAGAAGTGATATTAAAAGGCATGAGCGGGCCGCTGAAAGTAAATGGTGTTGAATACAATGGGGTGATGCCCGCACACGACTTCCTGAAAGACCACGAAATTGGTTTGATATTGACGTATATAAGGGCAAGTTTTGGAAATAACGCCAGTAGTATCGGTGCTGGAGAGGTCAAAAAGGTCAGGGATATGAAATAGGCCTCAGGGCGATTACAGCGCATTTCCGCAACAGATATTGGTTTATGCGGGGATTTCGGTTTGACATCTGAAAGTATAGGGCATTCGGGTTACTCCGGGTGTCTTTTTTGCTTTATTACATCGTCACGTTCTTGTTGAACCACCTTTTTTTAGTGTTTCAAAATTGTATTTATCCGTGGTGGATACCGGTGGAATAACCATGGAGCCGAATGGAGCTCATTTCCTGCTGATTCAGGATTACGGATGTGTTCATATACCCTTTCCCTAATACCTGTTACCTCGATAATGCGAGGCACCCGAACGATACTGCAAGATTATGCCCACTGTGTTCAGGAGGGTTAAAACTATATTTTATGGGAATGTTTATATCAAGTCGCCGTTGGTCACTCTTGTAGAAGCCTGTTGAAAAATAGTATCAGCATTCAATAATTTCGTATTAAGGGACTCTTTTTATTAGTGATAATTTTGAGAAATGTGATAATTGTAAAATTATATATTGTACTACTTAACTTAAAGGATGACTATGTTTTGGAATTGTTTGCAAATGACAAATCGAAAGGTGGATTGTAGTATTCTGCTTTTCGGTGTCCGTGAGGCGGTTACGGATCTGCAGAAAAAGTTAAGGTTTCTGATTGCAGCGGTGATGTTATTTTCATTTACCGGCCTGTCGGCACAGGCGCAGGATGTGAGCGGGAAAGTAACGGATGCGAAAGGTGAAGGCTTACCGGGGGTGAATGTTCTCGTAAAAGGATCCACCAAAGGTACATCGAGTGACGAGCAGGGTATATATAAAATCTCCCTGTCTCCCGGTGAGACCACACTGATTTATTCCTTTATAGGTTATACTTCTCAGGAGGTATCCGTGGGCGGGAGGTCGGTTATAGATGTAACACTCAAGGAAGACGCGACGCAGCTGAGTGAGGTGGTGGTAACCGCTTTGGGTATCGAAAGAAGTGCTAAAACACTTACCTATGCAACACAACAGTTGTCGGGTAAACAGCTAGCAGACGTACGTGATGCCAACTTTGTAAATACACTTTCAGGGAAAGTAGCTGGTATTGTTGTTACGCAGGGGTCTTCCGGGCCGGGGTCTGCAACCAGAGTCACACTTAGAGGTAGCCGATCAATTGCGGGCAGAAACAACGCGCTGTTTGTGGTAGATGGGGTACCCATTGACAATTCCGTGAGAAGTCAGGTAAGTTCCGATTTTGGAGGGGTTAACCGAAGCGATGGTGCTGCCAACATCAACCCGGATGACATCGAGTCTATGAACGTACTGAAAGGGCCTGCTGCTTCGGCCCTGTATGGAAGCCGGGCTGCCAATGGGGTCATCATGATCACGACTAAAAAAGGCAAGGCAGGCAAAATTACTACGGATATCAACTCAGGTGTGTCCATGGAATCTCCTATGCTGTTGCCTAGTTTTCAGAATACCTACGGACAGGGAGCCGGGGGTGTTTCCAGCGCAAATGCGGCAGCAAGCTGGGGTGCGGCCGCTACCACCTATCCCGACAACATTAAGGATTTTTACAGGAATGGCGTTTCGACCAACAATTCGATCGGCGTGTCAGGGGGTAGTGAAAACATCCAGACTTACATGTCTTATACCCACAACAAAAACCAGGGTCTGATTCCAAACAACGATTTATTGCGTCATACCCTGAACCTTAGGATCAGTGCGAAACTGACCAAGAAACTCACGGTCGACGGGAAGATTACGTACATCAATCAGGATATTAAAAACAAACCGTACTCTGGTGAAAACAGCGGGCCGATCATGAACCTGTTGAAAACCCCAAGAAGTATAGATCTGAACGACTATAAAAATTACCAGACAGAAACCGGAAGCCCCAGATACTGGACAAGTTCAGGTATATACATGAACCCTTACTGGACGCTGAACAAAACATTCGGACGTGAAAAACGAGACCGATCCATTATTCTGGGATCTGCCAAATATGAACTGGCAAGCTGGCTGAATGTACAGGGTCGGGTAAGTTACGATACTTACGTGGATGACTATGAGCGCGGATATGCCAATGGTACACTTTTGTACGCAGCAGCAGGCGGTAATTATGAGAATTTTGATGGAAAGACCCTCGAGCGAAATATGGACCTGATATTCTCGGGTAACCATAAGCTTGGGGAACAATTTGGGTTGACCTACAATTTTGGTGCGGGGCAGACGTACAATAAGTATTCCGAAGTTGGAGCGACTGCAACCGGCCTTTCGGTGGTGGACAAATTTGACTTGTCGTTTGCTACCAACCTGACCCGCGTATCGACGTTCTCGGAAAAACAATTGCAATATGTGTTTGGTACAGCAGCCCTTTCGTTTAAGGAGTATCTTAATCTGGACTTTTCTATTCGTAATGACTGGTCGTCGACGCTTCCGAGCCCATATTCCTACACGTATTACTCGGTCGGTGCCAACTTTATTCTTTCTGATGCCGTACAGTTGCCTTCCTGGATCAGCTTTGCGAAGGTGCGTGGCTCCTGGGCGCAGGTGGGTAACGACACCGATCCTTATCAACTGGATCCTTTTTACAATTTTGTTGCCGGGGGTTCAACGGGTTACATTACCAGAAGCACCACTTTGCCGAATGCCAATCTGAAACCGGAAATCTCGTCCGCAACGGAATTCGGTCTTGATTTAAGAGCCTTCAATGGAAGAGTTGGTTTGGATGTGACCTATTACAACAGTAACACGGTGAACCAGATATTGTCCTTGCCATTAGCCAGTCCCTCCGGGTATGTTTCTCAGGTGATCAATGCAGGGAAAATCAATAACGCTGGTATTGAGATTGTTGCTTCCGGTAGTCCGCTAAAAGGAGGTAAGTTGTCGTGGGAAACGAGTGTAAACTTTGCCCGTAACATCAATAAGGTGATTTACCTTAGTGATAATATCACAAAGGTGAGTATTGGAAGTGGTATCAGAACGGCTTCGCCGATCGTGGCAAAGGGGGGGTCTTTCGGAGATATGGAAGCCAACACCTGGCTGAAAGATGCCCAGGGCAGGTATGTTGTTTCTGCAGCGGGGGTGCCGATGGTGGGGCCCATTAAAACGATCGGTAACTACAACCCAAAGTTTATGCTGGGCTGGAACAACACTTTCAATTACAAGAATTTTGTTCTCACGTTCCTTGTAGATGGTCGTGTGGGAGGTATCGTAACTTCGGGTACGGAAGCCAACCTGGCTTATGATGGTACGGCTGATTATACCGAAGAACACCGTGCAGGCGGCTGGGTACTTCCTGCTGTAAAAGCAGATGGCGCTGCCAATACCACGGCCATCAATGCAGAGGCGTTCTGGCAGACTGTTTCTCAAGGGCGCTACTCATGGGGCGAGTTCTTTACTTATTCCGCTACCAATTTCAGGTTGAGAGAGCTTACACTGGGTTACAACCTGCCGTTGCCAACCAGCTTCTTCCTGAAAAGTGCACGTTTGTCGTTCACAGCGCGCAACCTTTTCTTCCTGTACAGAGGTTATGCCACTATGGACATACCAGGTCTGAAAAAACGCAAGCTGCCGTTTGATCCTGACATGAATCTGGGAGCGGGTAATCTTCAGGGATTGGATTACGGCAATATGCCGTCGTCGAGAACTCTTGGTCTGAACCTGAAACTTAGTTTTTAATTGAAGCGCTGAGAAAGAGCATTTTTTAACATTGAATATTATGAAAAGGAATATAAATCAGAAGATCAGGAAAGTGTTAACGGTTGGCACGATCGGGTTAACCGGATTTTTTGGAGCAGCCTGTACGGATGACTTCGACACGATGAACAAGAGCAAGACCGCATTGGTGGTTTTGACTCCTGCCGAATACCCCAAGTTGTTTTCGCAGGCTTTGTCTCAGGGCTCTTATCATCCCTCGTATCAGACGGCCACGAATCTTTTTGCGGATCTGTATGCGCAGTATTTTGCGACTACGACGCCCAACTTTCAGTCGGACAGGTATTTTACCAACATGTCATGGATCAATTCGCATTGGAACCCTATTTATACTCAAGTGGTACCGCAGCTGAAAACGATCTTTGATAATTACAGCCCGCAAAGCGCAGAGTACGCACTGGCCAGTGTCTGGTGGGCATTCTCATTCCACCGGGTAACCGATTACTACGGGCCCATCCCTTACTTCGACGCCGGTATTCCTGCACAGAGTGTAAAGTATGATGCGCAAAACCTGATCTACGATGATTTCTTCAAGAGACTGGACGCCGCCGTGGTGATATTGAAGGCAAAAACGGCTGAAAAACCTTTTGGCAATTCGGATATCATCTATGCCGGTGATGTAAACAAATGGATCAAATTTGCCAATACCTTGCGTCTTCGTCTGGCACTTCGTATTTCAAAAGTGGACCCCGCCCGCGCCAAAACAGAGGCGGAGGCAGCTGTGGCTTCCGGTGTTTTCACGGCCGTAACCGATGATGCCATGATGGTCAGAACAGCTGTGAGCAGTGCCGATGCCAATGGCCTTTCCAGGATTGCAGCCTGGGGCGAATTCCGTATGAGCTCCACCATGGAATCGATCCTGAAGGGGTATAATGATCCGCGTATGGCGCAGTTTTTCCAGCCATCGTTCAACACTAAAACCTACGAAGGCTTGCGAAACGGCCTGAGCCCTGCACAATTGATTGAAACATTGAATACCAATGATAACAACTCAAATATTGGTGCGAGATGGATCAGAAATACCGGTACCGCCTCGGGATGGGAGAATTTGCTTGCGGTAAAAGCAGATATCATGCATGCTGCGGAGGCTTACTTCCTCAGAGCGGAAGGTGCATTGAATGGATGGAATATGGGGACAGGTACGGCTGAGAGTTTTTACAATGAGGGCATCCGGACTTCCATGGCAACCTGGGGATATACCGGGGCCGCTGTTGAAACTTACATCGTTGGAACCACGCCGCCGATCGCGCCGGGGGATGGACAAAACTCCCCTGCGGTAAGTAATATTCCGGTAAAATGGGGTGCTACGGAAGCTGTTCAACGGGAGCAGATCGGCACCCAGAAATGGCTGGCGGTGTACCCGGATGGTTGTGAGGCTTGGGCAGAATTCAGAAGATCACGCTTTCCAAAGCTGTATCATGTGGTCAATTCGGTTAACCCCGATGTGCCCAATACGGCCTTCATACGACGATTCCCGTTTATTGATTCTGAAAAAGCGAACAACAAGGCTGCTGTAACAGAGGCAGTTAAATTGCTCAATGGCGAAGATAAAGCAAGTACGCCGTTGTGGTGGGATAAAAACTAATTATCAAAACAGTGGGGGCTGATCTCCCAGGGTATCCCCGGGCAGCATGTGTTGCGGCGGGGATACCTTCATGTTTTATGGCAGGCCTGCCAAAAGACCTAAGTTCAATAAGCTAATCAACTTCAGGAATGTCAAGATTGAAATCGTACATCTATCCGCTCGTAATCATCGGGATATTGTTTTTTGTATTTGGTTTTATTACCTGGGTCAATGGCATCCTTATTCCCTATTTTCAGATTTGTCTGGAGCTGTCCAATTTTCAGTCTTTGTGGGTCGCGTTCGCGTCGTACATTGCCTATTTTTTCATGGCCATTCCGTCGGCCTGGATTTTGAAATACACAGGTTACAAAAAGGGAATGGTGCTGGGGCTGGTGGTAATGGCGGTGGGTACGATCACCTTTATTCCCGCAGCATATTCCCGCACTTATTTTCTTTTTCTGAGCGGCCTGTTTGTGACCGGAACGGGTCTTGCCCTGCTACAAACCGCCGCGAATCCGTACATTGCCATCATTGGTCCACCGGAGAGCACTGCACAGCGTGTAGGATTTATGGGCATAGCGAATAAGACAGCTGGAATACTAAGTCAGCGTATTCTGGGGGCCATATTCCTGCTCAATGCGGATACGATCGTTGCCAGTGTCAGCCGTGCCAGTGCACGGGAAAAGGCGGTCATACTGGATGGATACATCTTAAAAGTGGTCAATCCCTATCTGGTGATCACCGCGATACTGCTGGCATTGGCTGTCATGATTTATTTTTCAAATCTGCCTGAGGTGGAAGAGGATCGTCAGGTGGAAAAGAAGGAGTCGGGAATTGAGATGGAGCCAAGATCTTCGGTGTTTCAATATCCTTACCTTGTTCTGGGCGTAGTGGCACTGTTTATGGCGGGTGGTTGTGAGGTGATTCCGATTGATGGTATTATCCTGTACAGCCGTTCATTGGGCATTCCGTTGCAGGAGGCGAGGCATTTTGCGGAATATTCACTTTATGCCATGCTGGTGGGCTACGTAGCTAGTACCATACTGATTCCGAAATGGTTGTCTCAGGAATCGGCACTGAAATATTGTGCTGTTGCTGGTATGGCGCTGATCCTTGGTGCCTATTTCAGCCCGGGAATGATCTCTGTCTATTGTCTGATTGGTACCGGTTTTGGGGCAGCATTGCTTTGGGGTACGATCTGGGGCTTGGCCATTCAAAATCTCGGTACATTTACAAAATTGGGCGCAGCGTTATTGCTGATGTCGGTGATTGGCGGAGGAATTTTTCCACTGATTTTTGGCACTCTGATCGATTACAACCCTGCCTGGCCACAGACCTCCGTGCTGGTGCTGATTCCATGTTATGCATTTCTTTTTTATTATGCGACCTGGGGTTTTAAGCGACAAAAGTGGAGCACGGAAACCGAGTTGAATTTGAAGGAGGTGATTTGATTTTTCGCACTTTATTCAACCTTGATCCTAACGGATCATTTGAAAACGATCAGCATCGATGGCTATTTTCAAGCTCGCCTGTGGAGAGCGAATCGAGGCATCCATGGCCGTAAGTTGTCATAATTTAGGTCAATGTCAAATTATTCCCAGTACTTGGTTGTATCGTTCCGCAGCATACTTTGGTCGGGTATTTGCACAAGTATTTATCTCGAATAAGGCCTATTGAACAACAGTATGCCAGTTTAACTTACCATTCTTTACCGAGGCACAAACAAAATGCCCGGGGAAGTTATTGATCTCATTGCCTGTCTTTACCTGCAACACTCCCTCTTGATCTGCACGCATGATGTGATCAGTTCCTCCGGCCGTATCGATGATCAGTGCACCATCAACAAACCTTACATTGCGTACAAAGGGCTTAGCCGAATCATAACCTTCAAATACAGAAATAAAAGTTTTGGCAGAATCACCCGTAGTGCGCCGTATACAATAGGGGACAGTAGCGCCGATATCTGTGTTTTTCCAGTCGCGCTGCCCCCAGCCATCGCCCATAAATACCTCTTCTTCGGATGGCGCAACGGACCAGGCTGTACACTTTAGTGCTCCCTCTGCCTGCCAGGTGATACGCCATACACCACTACTTTTTCCCGACTGTACATTTGTCAAATCATAGATTGTTCTATCGCCAAGGGGGCTCAGAGTGATACCGTCAAGCGTATTTTTCGTATCGTGCGTATGGAAAACATAATCCTGTTTGTCGCCTCCTTTGACCGTGAAAAAGTCGATTACATAACTATCTCCGTTCCCATGATCAATGATTGCTGAAGTGCGCCGGTAAACACTGGTTTCCTGGTAGGCTTCCGAAGAGGCCTCCATCATTTTCACATGTTTGTCAGTAAAAAAATGATGCACCGTTCCGCCTCGCTCTTTCGCTCTTTGTTCTTTTTCGTTGATCAAAACAGTATTGTGCGCCAGTGTCCGCATCGTGGTCTGGTATTTGAGCGGGTGATCCCATAAATACCCAAGATCCGACAAAATCTCACAGCCCTTTTTCCAATAATATAAGTTGAGGCTGTCGCGTTCATGGTGACCTCTATAATGACTGGCACTCAGTGTTAACAGGCTTTCACGACCATCCGGCCCGGTACGCATATGGCCTATCCGGAGATCTGCCGGACACCAGTCTTTGAGCGTCAAAGCGGGAGAAGCAGTGTTTTCGAGACCCGGGGCTCTGTAATACACAGAAAATGAATAGGTGCTATTGGGTTTGGCAAGGTCGTAAGGCAAAATCAGTGCAGAGGATTCCGGCTTTTTCAAATCATCTCCGTAATAAGCCTGCGCAATAGGTCCCGAGGGTATGGAAAGGTCATTTCCACATATTTTTTTAAGTAAAGCCAGGTATTCCTTTTTTTTAGGATAATTGGCAACCATCAATTCGACGTACGCGGGGTCTAGTTTTAAGTTACGGAAGGAATCTGCATAAGGCGGATAGTTGAGATCACCCTGCAATCCATTGAAAAAAGCAGCCCAAACATTCTTATACGCCATGTCATCATATAGATTGAGTGAGTCCATACGCTTGCCGCTTTGGTCGGTATATCCGACTGGATCGGAATAGCCCCGAGCCGCCTGCGCCATGTCCCATATGCCACCGAGTGTCATCAGACCATAGAAAGGAGATTCACTGGTGGTGCCATCAGGCAGAAACCAGTCATTGACAGTTTTGCCAAAACCTTCCAGGCCAAATCGTACCAGTTCCGGATGTCCCGTACACATGCCCACCAGCGCTACTGCCGTGCGGTTACTGACCGATTTATTGTTAATCAGCTTATCACAAACCAGTAATATTGTGCTTTCCAAAAGGAGATCCCGCTCAATTTTTTTACGCTGTTCGTCACTGTAAACAGGCTCACCCGTGCTGTGAGAGGCGGTGCAGGTCAGGTCGTAGGCTTCCACAGCCTTACGGATAAAGTCCGATTCCAGCCCTACACCACTTGCCCGGCCGGCACTCCAGTGACCAGTCCATAAGGCCCCATCCGGTTTGTTTGGAGGGGGAGTCAATTCCGGTTGTGGCAGATTCTTGATATGCTGAGATGCCGTGCGTGGATCCATATCGGCATATTCTCCATAACCTACATGGACCAGCCAGTTTGGATAACATTCCGCAAATCTCAAAAGGATATCATGGCAGGCTATGGCATACGCTGGTTTTTTGCTCACTGTAAAAGCTTCTGCGAGCATGCGTGCATAATTAATCATCCACTGCACTTTTCTGGCGCGGATGTTGGCTGTGAAGCTGGGCCTCCCCTTCATGAAGCCAAAGATGACGAATGGATCACCACCCAGAAATGTCAGGTTTTGAGGCTTACCCCATTTCGTTTTAAGTACTACATCTTCGGGATATTTGGCATTGGGAAATGTGGATTTGCAGACCGTACATGTGATTTCATCTGCCTGGGCTATATCCCATTCCCACAGCCCATGCGGGTGAACCGGCTTTCCCTGATCGCGACAAGCCGGACATGGGGTCCAGAGCGGATCGCCCGGCGTAGTTTCTTCAATCAGGCCGACCAGGGCTTCGGGTTTTACAAGATGCAGAAAGAGCTGAGCATACTTTTCTATGTTGACGGCATAATTCCGGGCCCAGGGGTATCTTTTTATATTCTCCCCGGCCTTTGCAATATCCACTTTTTTGATGGCCAATACCGGGTGCTGCACCTGGTCGCGGTAGCGCTCCCACAGAGACCAATCCAACAAAGCGTCTGTATCTGTACTATTTGGATAGGCAGTTCCGGCCGTAGGCAGGTTCCCAACAGCCCAAAGACCGATCGTTGTTTTGGATACATGGGCGATAAATTGCCTTCTGTCCAGTTTTGCAGAATTATCGTTACGGTAGCCGGGGATTTGGGTAGCCATGGAAAATTGTTGGGTTTAGGTAGAATGGGGACTCAGCCTTTCTGCACGATAGGGTCAACAGGTGTCAATAGAGCCAATTGTTAACGTACCCGTAATTTAATTACCCAATTTCATAACTAAAAATTTAAGAAGGACTATGTTGGTCAGGTGATGGTGTCGATGATATTAAATTGTGATTGTGATCTGAGTTTGCTTAGGTAATGAATAGAAAATAGGATCAACTTATTTTTTAGTCCCTTGCCCTTGTTCGTCTCCTCACAAACGTTCCTTGTTGTTTGTAAAGACGCGTTTGGCGGTATCATGTCCATTACTCTTTGATTTTATTCAGTGCTGTTAAAAGTTCAAAAGGGAGTTCATAAATATCGGGTTCTCCTTCTGAATAATTCCTCATAAATATGATTCCATAGTTATTCTCTTTGGCAAACGCAAAGTTGGCAGTATAACCCGCAACCGCTCCTCCATGATTAACAATGGTCGGTTCCTCTACCTGATTAATAAAAAATCCTACGCCGTAAGAATTTTGCTCTCCGATACCGATCATTTTATTTTGCATCAGGGCCAAATTTTTGGACGTTACAAGATTGGGTGAAGCACCCCGGATGCACCGCATGAATTTTGCTAAATCGTTGGGAGTGGAATAGATGCCGCCATTAGGAACTTTGTATCCCCTGCCAGCGTGCTCTAACAGCGGCGTTTTGGTGTCTGTTTCCCCGCCAGAAAGCGCCTGCATGCCCGCTGACAAATCGGATTTTCTTTCCTTAGGAACTATAAAATAACTTGAATTCATATGCATGGGCTCAAAAATCCTTTTCTGAATTAACTCAATGAAGGGCTTTTTTGCTGCCTTTGAAAGAGCCAATCCTAAAATTCCGTATCCAATATTGGAATAGCTGAATTTCTCTCCAGGGCTGGATTCCAATGAGGTAGTCGGAATGGCCTGCAAAATTTTACTTTCCCAATTGTCAATGGAACCCGAAGCTGCGTCTGCTAATTCCGGTTCTCTCATCAATCCGGCAGTGTGTGTAGCCAGTTGTTGGAAAGTAATTTTTGTAGCACCAGAATACCCTTTGAGTTTTTTTATCTCAGGAAGATATAATTCAACAGGATCATTCAAATGAATAATGCTATCCTGTATCAGTAGCATCATTAAAAAGGCTGTGAATGGTTTAGAGATTGACCCAATCCGATAAATCGTCGCTGTATCTGACATAGAATGCGTTGACAGATCGGAAACGCCATATGCCTTTGACCATATGACTTTATCTTTTTTTACAATAGCGCCCGATATACTTCTATCCTTGGGCAAGTTTTCTGAAATGACCTTCTCGAGTTCCTGGATAATTTCTTTCTCGCTGTTTTTTTCTTCAAAATCATGGTGGGAGGATGAGCAACCAAGAAAAAAGACGGATAGAATAAGATATATCAATTTAGTTCTCAGTATTTTAAACATGATTCTCTGAATTTTTTAGGTGAATAACTGGTGGGCAGACTCCTGAAATTTTGTTTATAACTTCCACCTGACGGATTATTCCCATTGGACAAGTAACCGATGATTTTCGAATCTAGTCAAATGGGGCAGGAATACCTTGAAAGAGATCCTCCAACGTTTGTATGGCGAATCCACCAATGTTTGTGTCCCTCAAACATTTTTGCTCCATGCAGCACAAACAACTGCTCAATGCCGTGCTCGGTAACATCGTAATGATTGCGGATCGTCCGCCCTTTTAGGTCATCGGGAACCAGGTTCATACACTTACTACCCAATGTGTTAAAATTAGTCAAACTATCTTAATTCATATTCTGCAATCAAAGCATCACCTGGGATGTGAAGTAGTTTACTGAATTTTCGGATCATGGTTAGTGATAGGGCCTGTTTATAATTCAGTACCTTACTTACCGTGCCTTTGTCACCATATTCATTAGCTAGATCCACAGGTTTGAAGCCGAAGTCTTCCATTCGAATCTTAATCAGCTCGATAGGATCCACATCCGGTAATTGGACAGTTTTTTCGTCAAAGTCTGAAATGAGATGGGCTAGTAAAAGCTTTTCCTTATGCTCAGATGTACCTTTCTCCGCATACTTAATATCCTCGTAACGGGCAAGTGCATCCTTGTACTCTTGCTCAGTCTCTATCAGGAACCAGTTTGATTTTGTTTTTTTCATATATAATATGACCATTCTCGAACTCAAACTGTCGAAGCGTCAACCGCATCATATTCAGTATGTGTTCCTATAAATCTTATTTCAACAATTTGGTCTTCGTAGTTAATTTCAACGATAAGACGGTATTTATTTCCTACTATCTTGAATCTGGCTCGGCTTCCTGGAATTATAGAGGCGTTTGGAAAGTCTTCTAATACGTCAAGTCCTTTTTCCCATTTTGCCTCTTTTACAACCTTTCTCCAGACGGTTAAACTTTTGCCAGCATCTGCATGCTTAATTGCAAACCTTTCCAGTTTGCGTAATTGAATAATGATCATTTCGTGAATGATTTAGTTTAGGTGTTGTGCCAGTTACGTTCATATTAAAGGATGTTTAGTTAAAAGGTTATTTTACTACACAAAGAAATAAAATAGTTGGCAAAATGCCAACTATTAATAGATAATATTTTTTCCATGGAGCTCGACTCAAGAATGTGTCTGTTGTGTTTTACCTCCAACGTTTGTGTCCTCACAAACATTTTTTGGACTAACCCTCCAGCCTCAATTCAATATTTTTGTGATCCGCGAAAATCTCGATGAGTATGTCACAAAGCGTTTGTCCGATGCCCTGGTCAAGTTCATTCAACTTGTTTTTGAAAAGTTGAATGTTGTACGGGTATCCTTGGTTTATTTTCATCTCGTAGTATCTTCTGGTTTCGGTAACCCAGAGCGTCTTTGCTTTTTGAGAAATTCTGCCAGATCACGACCACAGGCTCCCCTGGTTCAAAAACCCCAAATCCGCCATAAAGAATGTCGTTGAGTGCGTCCAGGCTATGGCTCATTTTCCAGCCGGTATCGTGCATGAAAAGGCTGTTCATTTCCTGATAGCAACCAGCCAGATCCGAAAAATTTTCGCCGTTGATGACGATGGTCTTTTTATTCATACTATCTCAAAAACTTACCGGCATGGGCATAAATATACGCTTCCGATTCGCGGATCAAAGAGGATGGCAGTGTTTGTAAAACTCTTAAATTTGCTCTTAACCGTTCGCTTTCAACCGGATCAAGAGCGAAAGACCTGGTAGATAACCGATCCGTAACCACAGTGTCGGACAGGATCAGCTTGACAACGACCGGATTTTTGGTCAGCCATTCCTGATTTGCCTGAGCCAGTATTCCAGGCGTCAATATTTGAAAAAAATCATAGTAAGGCTCGCCAAACCTGAATACCAATACGGGTAAGGGCGCGGAGTGATCCATCCTGAAATGTATTTTCGAATCCGTTGCCAGTATATCGTCTTTGAAATGGGTATTCTTCAAAATGACATGGAGCGCATCCGGTGCTGGCTGTAAACGGGCCACGTCGGGAGGGGTAGCATGCATCATGTGTATTTTTTACCAAACTGGCGGAACTTGTTGCTCCTGTAAAGTTACAAACGACTCGACCTATTTCTGATATTTAGTGAAAAACCAGTTTTTGAAAGAAATTATTGTTCAGAAAATGGTTATTTAATGATGATCTTGTGAAAGATTTATAAGTCAAAAGGCAAGTCCCACGGACACCTGCAATTTCCCAATTCCTTGAACGAATGAAAACGAAGATTCTGCTGGTTGATGATGAAGTGGACATGGAGGGTCTGTTCAAAATGAGGTTCCGGAAGAAGATCCAGAGCGGACATTACGAGTTTGTATTTGTCCCTGATGGCTTGTCGGCCCTCGCAATGCTCGAACAGCAGCCGGACATCGATCTGGTGTTAAGCGACATCAACATGCCGGGGATGGATGGCCTTTCGCTACTGGAAAGATTGCCGGAAATCAATCCGGTCATCCGCACGATCATGATCACGGCCTATGGGGATATGAATAATATCCGGACGGCCATGAACCGGGGGGCGTTCGATTTCGTAACGAAGCCTATCAATTTTACAGATCTTGAAGTAACCATTGACAAGACGATCACCTTTGTGTCCCAGCTGCGTGAAACGGCCGTACTCAAAGCGGTCGACGAAATGAAAACGCGTTTTTTTGCCAATATCACCCATGAGATGCGGGCACCACTTTCGCTCATCGTGTCGCCGGTGGACAAGTTGCTGGAAAACCTGACTTTACCGGGCTTTTTACTCAACCAGTTGTCTGTGGTAAGACGAAACGCCTGGCAACTGTTGCGTCTGATCAATCAGCTTTTAGATATCAACAAGCTGGAAGCCAGGCAGATGGATCTGGTCAACGAGGTAGGAGACCTGCCTGGATTTGTAGCACAGCTTGTAGATATATTCAGGCCCTCGGCAGACATCAAGCAGCTTGCGCTTGACTATCAGACGGATTTAGAGCCCGGCAACTATCTTTTTGATGCAGGTAAATGGGAAAAAATCATGTACAACCTGCTTTCCAATGCAATCAAATTTACCGAATCGGGATCGGTCTCGGTCAACCTGATGCAGACGGCAGAAGGAGCAAGGCTGATTGTCAGCGATACGGGTATAGGGATAGCGGCAGATGAATTACCCCATATTTTCGATCGGTTTTATCAGGCCGGTAATTTCAGGAAAAATGGGTACGAAGGAACGGGAATTGGTCTGGCGCTGGTGCAGGAGCTCGTTCGCCGAATGGGCGGTGAGGCTCGATGCGAAAGCCCTGCATCTTCCACTATGGGCGGAACCCGATTTTTGTTGGATATTCCCGTGCAAAAAATAAATAATCAGATTGCGGGGCTAACAGTAGCAGAACCAAGGTTAAAAGTTGATCCTGTTCCGTTAGCTATTTCTGATTCGCAGGCGGTTGTGTTAAACGACAGCAGTCCATTGGTGCTAGTAGTGGAGGACAATGCCGAGCTTCGTGAATTTATCGTTGCAGAACTTGCCAGTACTTATCGCATACGCTCCGCAGCGAATGGCCATGAAGGATGGATAGCGGCGAAGGAGGAACTGCCCGATGTGATCATTTCGGATCTCACCATGCCCAGAATGGATGGATTTGAATTGATAGAGAAATTGAAATCGGACCCCGAAACAGACCATATTCCTGTGATTTTGCTGACTGGCAACATTGGTCACGCAAGTCGTTTGAGAGGTTTGGCATCGGGGGCTGTGGATTATCTGACCAAACCGTTCCATTTGGGCGAATTGCACCTGCGGATAAGGAATCAGCTGACCAGTCAGCAGAACTTGCGAAGGCATTTGAGGGAACAACTGGCCAGACCTGATGCCGTAGGCTCTGCGGAAACTGTTCAAAGTCAGTTTTTAGGCAAACTCTATCGCCTTGTTGGGCAGCGCCTGGACGATTCCGCGCTTTCCGTTGAGTGGCTGGCGGATGAAATGGGTATGAGCCGGAAATCCCTTTACCGAAAGGTGCAGAGTGTCATTCAGTTGTCACCAAGTGACCTCATTACGCAATACCGTCTCCGAAAGGCAATCGAGTTCCTCAGGGCCGGACACAACGCTTCCGAAACAGCCTATATGACCGGGTTTGAATCCCCTTCTTATTTCGCAAAAGTGTTCAGGGATTTTTACCAAAAGACCCCCAGCGAATTTGTGAAAGGCATGTGAATGCAACCAACTGAATAAATGTTTCCGGATCTGCGAACCTGAGGTGGATGTGGTAAGCGTCAAGCCCGGTCAGCCTAGCGAATCGTGTTTTCCAGAACCACCACGGAAGGACTTGTTGTCAGCCATTTTTTGCCCAGGCC
The DNA here is from genome assembly GCF_902506755.1 of Dyadobacter sp. 32. Lineage (GTDB taxonomy): Bacteria > Bacteroidota > Bacteroidia > Cytophagales > Spirosomataceae > Dyadobacter. The sequence continues at coordinate 5,313,988 of NZ_LR735258.1, forward strand.
CGTGGTATCACCCATGGGCAGAAAATAGACGAATGACCCCAGCACCAGATCAATGTCGCCGTCCGCGTCCATATCGCCGGCATCCATAACCACCCACCGTCCCTTTGAAGATTCGGGAAAGGAATAGTCTTCAAACTTCATCTTTCCTGTATTTTTCAAATAGATAAAGCTTTCTTCGGGATAGCGGAGATAGTCCGGGAAAAACGAAATAGCGGCAATGTCCAGGTCACCATCCAGGTCGTAATCCCGTACCATGGCCTTGTAGGCGCCGTTGAGCTGGTAAAAATACGATTGCTTAAAGTTGGCCTTCCCATCGTTAAGAAATATATAGACACCGTGGTAATTTTTCAAAATCGGGGTTTTGTCCGCATTGTCTCCACACACGTACACGATGTCATCAAAACCATCTTTGTTGAAATCGGCCAGTTCAATATGCTGCGAACCATTCAGGGGCAGAAACGAAAGCAACCGCCTTTCCACAAATTTACCTGAACCCTGATTTTCATAAAGAAACACCCCTTCGTCACCCTGCGCCATGAGTACGTAAATGTCGGGCAGTCCATCGTTATTGGCGTCCTTGATGATGGCCGTGCTCGCACCCGGTTTTTCCCGTAATACTTTTTTATTATAACCGCCTTTTCCGTTGTTTTCATACCAGGCCAATTGCCCGGTTTGTCCTCCGAATTCACAGGCCACCACATCCTCAAATCCATCTTTGTTCAGATCCCCGTATGCCATAAAAACGGGCCTTCGGAGACCGGTTATGGCGATATTTCCCATTTTGTAACCTGGCTGCGACCCGTTCTTTACCCACCGTTGCAAAGAGCCATCCCGTGCATCATTCGGGAAGATCCCTTTTCCCACACTGGTTAGGTACAGATCATTGGCCTTTTCATAAAGATGAATTGGAGTTGATTCCAGTGAAATGCTGTAATTCTCTTTCAGGCCGGGTGTCAGGAAGGTCAGGATACTGCGTCGGCCTTTGCCATCACTGAATACGACACCCCGGTTGTCGGGTAGGATTTTGACCATGGATGTCAATGGGGGGCGATGCGCAAAAGAGGCCTCTTTGTATTTGAAGTGTTTCAAGCCCATCCTGATTTTACTTGTACGAAGAGGAGGCAGGATGGTGTCGGGGGCATTGTCTATATAAAACTTCTGTATTTTTTGCCAGTCATCCATGCCCAGAACGGGCCTTTCAGGAAACACATTGGCGTTTCGGACAATGGTGCCGTTTTCACCTGGTTCAAACAAACTGTCGGGCCTGGCTCCACCGTTGTATATACCCATCCGGTTACCCATAGAGGGCAGCACATATTTTTCCCAGCTGGTTTTGGATAACAGTTCGGGATTTACATAATTATGACAACGGCTGCAGTGTGTTATTGCCAGCTCCCTGCCGGAAAGCCCGGTGGAAGGAATGTTGTTAAGCGCTGCCTGGTCATTCTGTTTTTTTGAATTACAGGAAATAAACAGATAGAACAGAATACAAAACAGGGTCAATCGGGTCATTGCAACGAGGTAGAAAATCTTGTTTGGGCAGTTTCAGGCGTGCCGTGGCAGAATATCACAAAGGTAACTCAACAAAAAATGTGCTGCGATATAATGCGACACATTTGAACAAATTTCCCATGAGGACATGTCAACACCTTTCCGGCTTATTAAGAAGTCATACTGAAATATTCTTTATTAGTACCAGTGATTTGCCGCGGGGAACCGAGATTGCTGTTTAGCAGGAGAAGGTGAATTCAGGATGGAATACCTTCGTTCGCCTCTGCTTCTCCCAGTCTTTTCTCATTTTCTGTCTGTGGCTTGCCTTTGGCATTTGGTTTGCCTTGTCCGGTGGTGATCAGCGCATACAAGCTGTTTTCAATATAATGGGTCCAGGCGCCCCGGCAGACTTCGTAGCATTCGTAGGCGGGCACCAGCCCCTTATGCGTAAAGCGGACCTCCGTTTTACTCCCTTTTTCTGAGATGTCAAAAATGATCTGCGTGCCGGTCCATTCAGCTTTGTCCTCCGTGAACTTAAAATAATTTTCCACAACCTGCCATACGACCTTCTTGTCGGGAATTACCTCTGTTAATTTCATGTGCGACCGATGTACATCTTCGTAATGATACCAGAATTCATCATGGGTCTTTTCGGTATTTCCTTCAATTTCCTCTGACCACCAGCCACGGACATCAGTGATTGCCCGGAACGCTTCCTCTGGGGTTTGGTCTACCACAATGGTGGTAGTGAAATCAGGTGTAGTCATATCATGATTGTTTGGATGATGAGGTAAAATTACGGATCTGGTATCAAATTCAACAGTGTAAAATGGACAACTGTACGGGTTGATTTGGACAGGTCATATCGATATCTTTGTTGAAAAAGATCGGCATGAAAAACGTGATCATTGTCGTCCCGGATGGACACATTAATTTGAGCAGCATCACAGGGTCGTTTGAAATACTGACCCGTGCCAATGATTATTGGCAAAAAATCGGGAACAGGCCGTGCATGAAGGTGCAGATCGCAGGCTTTGTTCCGGAACTCAAACCGGGTACAGGTTTTTTTTCCATATCTCCGTCCGACATCCGTGACACGGGCCGGGCGGATCTTGTGATCATACCCTCTCTATCTTACGATTTTGACCAGGTCCTGCAACACAACGACGCGCTGGGCGCTGGATTCGCGATCAGTACAAAGGTGGTGCCGAAATCGCCAGCATCTGCACCGGTGCGTTTCTACTGGCCGCTACGGGTCTTCTGGAAGGTAAATCCTGTTCTACGCACTGGAATGCTGCCAACGACTTCAGGCGACTATTCCCTAACGTTAATCTTGAGATCGATAAACTGATGTGTGTCGAGCCTGGATTGTATACAAATGGAGGTGCCTATTCATTTTTAAACATGATCCTTTTCCTGATTGAAAAGTATTTTGACAGACAAACAGCTATTTTGTGTTCGAAAATTTTTCAGATTGATTTTGATCGAAGCGCTCAGTCACCCTTTTTCATTTTTCAGGCGCAGAAGAATCATGGAGATGAAGTCATCAGAAAAGCGCAACTTTATATTGAAGAAAACCTGAGCGAGAAGTTCTCTTTTGAAAACCTGGCCTCGCACCTTGCCATCAGCAGAAGAAATTTTGACAGGCGTTTTAGTAAAGCAACCGGTAACACACCCGTGGAATATTTACAACGTGTAAAAGTAGAGGTGGCAAAAAGTACGCTGGAAAAGGGAGGGAAAAGTATTTTCGAAGTGATGCTCGAAGTAGGTTACACGGATGAGAAGGCTTTCAGGGAAGTTTTTAAAAGAATTTGTGGCGTATCTCCACTGGATTATAAAGCGAAGTTTAGCAAGGAAAGGGTAATGGTAGTCTGAGGCTTCCCCTGGCAGACCATCGCGCGATATTGTGCTAAAAAACCGGGTGCACGGTCATGAATGGCATATTATTTATGTATCAATTATAATAACAAATTACCATCAAAATATAATATAGGAAGAATGCGTCATATTAACGTTTCACGATAGGATTTGTTAATAGTGACCTCAACCCTTCCCTATTAACCGATCCCAATAAAAAGAATGAAGTACTTTACCATCCTTTGCTTGCTGCTACTGGTTTGTCATGAAAATGCCTTTTCGCAAAGGCGTAAAGACCGGACAGTGGTTACGTATCGAAACCCCGTAATTCCCGGCGATTTTGCCGATCCGTCCGTGATCCGCGTGGGTGATACCTACTTCGCTGCCGGCACGTCCTCGGAATGGGGGCCTGCTTATCCCATTTACACCTCAAAAAATCTGATCGACTGGGAATATGTAGGGCCGGTGTTTAACACTTTGCCGGCCTGGACCATGGGCAGTTACTGGGCACCGGAATTATTCTTTCGGAATGGCACTTTTTATGTCTACTACACCGCCCGTCGCAAATCCGATCAGCAATCCTTTATCGGTGTTGCCAGTACGCAGGATATCAAAAAGGGATTCACAGACCATGGATTGATCATCGAATGGACAAAGGAAGCCATTGATGCCTTTGTGGTTGAAGATAAGGGGAAGCTGTTTATCACCTGGAAAGCGTATGGGCTGGATAAAGAGCGGCAGATTGAAATTCTGGGCGCCGAGCTTGCACCGGATGGTTTGCGTGTGACAGGGGAAGAATTCCGTTTGATTACAGCGGATTCGACCGGATGGGAGGCAGGTGGAGCGGAAGGACAGGCCATTTTTAAAAGAGGGAATTACTGGTATATGCTGTACTCGGGTAATGCATGCTGCGGGGAGCAATGCGACTATCAGGTAGGGTTTGCGAGGGCTGAAAAACTACAGGGTCCATGGGTGAAATTTTCAGGAAACCCAGTCCTGTTTGGCGATGAGACCTGGAAATGTCCGGGGCATGGAACGGTCGTGGTGACGCCGGAGAACCGCTATTTCTATTTACATCATGCTTACAATGCCGTCGATTTTACTTTTGTGGGCCGGCAGGGTATGCTTAGTGAACTGGTATGGGACGAGGCATCCAAGTGGCCCGCGTTTAAGTATGGGAGAACACCAGCGGCACAGGCAGAAGCCCCCCTCGGTGCAAGGATACCCGTTACACCCGATTTTTTGGTGAATTACGATAAAGACACATTGAAAGTGCCCTGGGTGTATGATGTAGCCTTTCCAAAGCCCGCATTTGCTCTTCAAAACGGCTTTCTCAGGATTGAAAATAGCAACCAGTCACCCACTGGCAATTTCCTGGGAATAGTCTTAAAAAAAGGGAATTACACTTTTGCCGTAGAAATGGTTGCGAAGGACAGTCTCATGCAGAATATTGTTGTTTATGGCGATGCTAAAAATGCAGTCGGGTATGGCGTGATGAAAAATAACATTAAACTTTGGCAGGTTAGGGATGGTGTTTACGAAGTGGTAAAGTCACAGGAAATACCCGAAAAATATAAGCATATCGAATTGAAACTGAGCACCCGGTATGGCCGTCTTTATGAATTCAGCTGGGAGGTAAAAGGCCAGAAACTGGATTCACTGACAAGTTCCTTTCAGATCCAGGCACCCTGGTTGCCGCGCTGGGACAGGGCTCCCAGGGTGGGGGTAAATGTTTCCGGCACGCAGTCGGGGAGGGGTGAAGTGAAGGCCGTTCACATGACGTATGACTGAGCGATGCTTTAACCTCCCTGAATGTCCGGATAATAGAAAGTAGGGTAAACAGGTAAATGGCTTTTATTCCTGTAAGTCATATCATCGTTTCTGTCGCTTGGATGAAACGGGTAGCTCACCTTTGAAATAATAAATATAGGGCATTCGGGACCGTACACCTGCCTGGTTCAATGAGAAGGAGATTGGCTTTAAAAATTCATGTAAATAGATTTTGCCTATTGAAATATAGAATTAATCGATTGTGATTATCGATTTCGATAGTATAACTTTATCGTTCTGCAAGGATTAGTTCTGCAGCAAGCGTTTTGTTTAATCATGAACCTATAAAAATGGAAAACGAATCAAAAGACATCAGTCAATGCCCTTTTCACAATGGAACTCTGAACCAAAATGGCCATGCCAAGCATAGCGCGGGTGGTGATGGAACAAGAAATCGTGACTGGTGGCCCAATCAGCTAAAACTGAATATTCTGCGGCAGCACTCATCCCTCTCTAATCCTATGGGGGAGGAGTTCAATTATGCGGAGGCATTTAAAAGCCTGGACCTTGAGGCGGTGAAACAAGACCTGCACGCGCTGATGACCGACTCGCAGGACTGGTGGCCAGCTGATTTTGGACATTACGGACCTTTGTTTATCCGCATGGCCTGGCACAGCGCAGGTACTTACCGTGTGGGAGATGGCCGGGGCGGTGCGGGCTCGGGACAGCAGCGTTTTGCTCCGCTCAATAGCTGGCCGGATAATGTGAGCCTCGATAAGGCGCGCAGACTGCTGTGGCCTATCAAGCAGAAATATGGCAATAAAATATCCTGGGCCGATTTGATGATCCTGACAGGCAATGTTGCCCTGGAGTCGATGGGTTTCAGAACTTTTGGTTTTGCCGGTGGCCGGGCCGATGTGTGGGAGCCGGATGAAGACGTGTATTGGGGATCGGAAACAACCTGGCTGGGAAATGATCAGCGCTACGCAAAAGGTGCGAAGGGGGTTGCGGAGCACGGTGTACTATCGGGCGATGACGATGCTGATGGCCGGATGCATTCGCACGATTTGGAGAAGCCGCTCGGTGCCGCACATATGGGCCTCATTTATGTGAATCCTGAGGGGCCAAACGGCAACCCCGACCCTGTGGCAGCTGCGATCGATATCCGTGAAACTTTTGCACGTATGGCCATGAACGATGAAGAAACGGTAGCGCTGATTGCGGGCGGTCACAGCTTTGGTAAAACCCATGGCGCCTCCACTTCTGAGCATGTAGGCAAAGAACCTGAGGCTGCCGACCTGGAACTTCAGGGCCTGGGATGGAGCAATAGCTTTGGCTCCGGCAGTGGCGCCCATGCCATCACCAGTGGATTAGAGGTTATATGGACCACCACACCAACCCAATGGAGCAATAATTTCTTCGAAAATCTGTTTGCCTTCGAATGGGAGCTGACGAAAAGCCCCGGTGGAGCACACCAATGGGTAGCCAAAGATGCGGGTGATATCATTCCGGATGCTTTTGACGCCAACAAAAAGCATGCACCTACGATGCTTACAACCGACTTATCCCTGCGATTTGATCCTGCTTACGAGAAAATATCAAGACATTTTCTGGAAAACCCCGACGCTTTTGCCGATGCTTTCGCCCGCGCATGGTTTAAGCTGACGCACCGCGACATGGGTCCCCGGGAGCGTTATCTGGGTCCGGATGTACCCGCGGAAGAGTTGATCTGGCAGGATCCGATTCCGGCAGTGGACCATGAATTGATCGATGAATCGGATGCTGCAACATTAAAATCTAAAATACTTGCATCAGGATTGAGTGTTTCCGAATTGGTTTCTACCGCCTGGGCTTCTGCGAGTACCTTCCGTGGTTCCGATAAGCGAGGTGGTGCCAACGGAGCAAGGGTTCGTCTGGCGCCACAAAAGGACTGGCAAGTAAATAACCCGGTGCAACTGAAAAAAGTGTTGAGCGTGCTGGAAGGCATTCAGACCGAATTTCAAGCGCAGGCTGGTAAAAAAGTATCACTGGCCGATTTGATCGTACTTGCCGGAGGCGCAGGTATTGAGAAGGCGGCAGGGCATACCATCACTGTGCCTTTCACACCTGGCCGTATGGATGCTTCACAGGCGCAAACGGATATTGAGTCAGTGGGTTATCTGGAACCTATTGCGGATGGTTTCCGCAATTACCGCAAACCCGGATATGCAGTATCTACTGAGGAGATGCTGATCGATAAGGCGCAGTTGCTCACACTCACAGGTCCGGAACTAACGGTGCTGGTGGGTGGACTGCGGGTGTTGGATGCTAATTTTGATGGTTCAAAAAATGGTGTGTTTACCTCCCGTCCGGGACAGCTTACCAACGATTTTTTTGTAAATCTGCTGGATATGCGTACGGCGTGGAAAGCCATGTCCGAAGACAAGGAAACCTATCTGGGAAGTGATCGTGCATCCGGCCAGCCCAAATGGACAGCCTCCCGTGCGGATCTGGTATTCGGCTCCAACTCAGAACTGAGGGCCATCGCCGAGGTATACGGGAGTGCCGATGCACAGGATAAATTTATCAAAGACTTCGTAGCAGCCTGGGCCAAGGTGATGAATCTGGGCCGGTTTGATCTGGCCTGATCTGAAGTTAATTTTTAATAAACGGGCATCTCGGGTTTTCGGGGTGCCCGTTTTTTATATCCAGTACGTGGGTAACTTGCTTTTTCAGAGTACGCGCTCCTTAGGTAATCCGCTGCAGCCCTTGTTTAACCCCACCGATCAAAAGACTTTCTTACCTGTTAACGTTTTTAGATATAAGAACGGGGGCGTCACGGTGCGTGTCAAATCAATCCCGTGAAGGTACAGTTCGAATGGGATGAATGTTTTCGGTGATAAACCGTGCAATATTATACTGCAAACGTAGTAGACGTATACTCATTTCAGGTAGTCAAAATACCAAAATAAAGTGATTGCCTTGTTTCCAAATAGTTATCAAATTTGCAAGGAAGCGCTCGTGGTAATTGACAGATAATGAATGATCCCCGGTTGTATTAATTAAATATTAGTAACACCCGGCCTAATTCGGATTTGAACAGGGTTCGATAAAAACAATCCATAGGTGGTTGTATGCCCGGTTTTTAGCCAGTCCACTTAATTTAATAATAGGCGCCATCCAAATGGTGCCATTCAAACAACCTGAATCGAAAAAATGGATTTCCCAAATTAATCATTAATTATAAACGATATGAAAACTAAAATTTTACCAGAAAAAACGGACTCCAACAGGCGTGCAAAAATTGCGCAAATTTTGAAAAACGCATACACGTTTTTGATAGTCGCTACTGTTGTTTTATTTTCAGTTGCCAAAGTGAGAGCACAGGATGTCACTGGCTTTGGGTATGGAACTTACAGCAGCGATGTTGCCGGTGCTCTGAATTATGGAACGATTTCCAATCCCTTTACAATAACTTATTCCGGTGGTAATTGGAAAACCCAAACATTGATTGCTTATCCTCCAGTCAATATACCTGTGGCGCTTTCCAGCTATGTGGCACCGGCCAACATGTTGGAGTTGGGTGCGTGGGTCGTCAATAATCCGGCCGTTCCGCCTTTTCCCACCGCTACCTACACCTTTACTTCACCGTTGCCGGCTACCTCAGTAATGTTTATTCAGGATGTGGACGCGCTGGAGTCTTTCCAAATCGAATTTTTAGATGCTTCGGGCACTGTGCTTAACCCAAGTACAATAGGTACATTTAATAATGCCGCCACGCCCCGGGCTACTGCTTCGCTCAGCTCAACTACACTAACCGTAACAGCAATTGATAATGTAAATTCCGGGGAATCTCTAAGTGATTTTGTTTTCAACAGTGGGCTGGTGAAGCAAGTAAGAATTACGCAAATTGCCAGTCGGGACGATCTTGCTGCTTCGGGTACGGCCGAGTTTTATTTTGCGGCACCTTCTACACCGACTACCGACAATGAATCCAGTTTGGATAACACTGCTGGCAGCAATGTTACTCTTGATTTGTTAGCGGGTGATTTGTTTGGAAATGGAAGCCAGGCAACGCCTGCACTGGTGACGGTTAACTTCACTGCGCCTGCGGGTGGTACCGTTTCGGGAAACACCATCACCGTTCCGGGACAGGGCGTGTGGACCTACGTGCCCGCAACCGGGATGATCACTTTTGACCCTGAAGCAGGTTTTGGCGGTAACCCGACTGTATTGACCTATACCATCACAGAGACGTCAACAGGATTAACCAGCAACATTTCGTCTCAAACAATAACATACCTGCCGGTACTTCCTGTGGATTTAATTTCATTTACGGGCAAGCAAATTGATCAGCATGTCATGCTCGTCTGGAAAACCGCAAATGAAGTAAACTTCAGTCATTTTGAGATTTTAAAAAGTACCAATAATACAAAAGAATTTGGCTCCATTGGAAAGGTCATCAGCTCAGGCCAAAACAGTTACCAATACGCGGATCGTGAGCTTAGTGATGGTGTAAATTATTACAAATTAAGCATGGTAGATTTGGATGGCACCAGCAAGCTTTCAAAAATCATCTCCGTTCGTTACGACAAAAACGCAACTTTTACATCCGGCAGGGTAAGTAATGCTAATTTTCAAGGTGTAACAGAAATTAATTTCTATCCAAATCCCGTAGCGGAAGTATTGTCTCTGAAAGGGGTTGACTGGGAGGTGGTTAAATCGGTGGAAATTGTTAACACGCTTGGCAGCGTTTTGCTAATCAAGACTTCTCCTACCGCAGATGGCATTGATCTGGCAGGCCTTTCCAAAGGGGTTTATATTGGAAGGGTGACTTTAACAGACGGTACGGTCATTACGCAAAAGATCGTCGTTAATAAATAGCAAAATTGCCGTTCATCATTTGTTCAGTATGGGCGTCTCGAGTTGGTCTCGAGACGCCCATACTATTTCCTTTCATAAAGTAAAGGTTCAAAACCGTAGCTTACCCAGAAGAGCCCTCGTTTGATTCCTCACAAATGAGCAGACGTGTTGATATCGTATATTTTGTTCTCGATTGTCCCTTTTTACACTTGCCATGAATTGCGGTTTCTTCCTGCAAAACTACCATCCTCAAACTTTTCTGTTAAATTGTGGCATTGTCGTTCTATAAGTCATTCAGCAGGATACCCGATGAAGAAATTATGTGCATTTTTATGGCTCAGTTCGCTCTGCTTTGCCGCTTTTGCCCAGTCGAAGGAAAAAATTAAAGTCAGCGATCTTACAAAAATTAAACAAGTGGGATCCATTGCCATATCTCCCAATGAGAAACGTGCTATTTATACCCTTCTCACTACGGAACCCATAGCCGATTCGCCGTTTGAATATGAGTATCGCACGCATTTGTACCTGGCAGATCTTGACAACAACAACGAACCGATTGCGCTCACTCGGGGCAGCGAAAGTGCCAGCCAACCTGCGTGGTCACCGGATGGAAGTAAAATCGTTTTTGTAAGGAAAATCAAAGAGAAAAACCAGCTCTTCGTACTGTCGCTGAATGGTGGTGAAGCCTGGCAACTCACTTCTATCGCATATGGTGCCGGTAACCCGAAATGGTCACCCGATGGCAGTACAATTATGTTCAGTGCCGGGGTTTCCTTATCTGAAATTTTAAAAGATTCAATCCTGAATCCCGGCGGGCGCTTGCCGGCCTGGTCAATGGAAAAGCCCGGATTTGATGACAATAATTTTATCAAACCCAATAAAAATGTAAAGCCAAACCCGGATGGTTCTCTTGTTGAGATCCGTGCATATCTGAATAAAGATGAAGAGGACAAAAAGGCGAAGGTAATCAACCGGCTCAATTTCCAGGGAGAGTCCACCACGCAGCCTGAACTTGCCTTTTCGCACCTCTACACGGTAGAAGTGAAAGAGGGTGCCCAAGCCTGGCCAATTACCAAAGGTTTTTATAGTTTTGGACAGGCAACATGGACACCGGATGGGAAAATCGTCATGGTAACGCAGGGCGATAGCCTGCAGCATCCTGATCGCAGCAAGGCCAGCCGGATCGTGACGGCCAACGCCGACGGCAGTGCGGTAGCCGTATTGCTAAGTGATCCCGGGTATAGTTTCAGCCAGCCTGTTGTTTCAAAAGACAATAAATATCTTGCCTACATGACTTCGGCAGCAGCTATAAAACCTGCCACGCTGGATCAGGGGCATATCGGTGTACTTACTTTTGGGTCGGCATCGCGCCCATACGTATCCCCATTTGACCGTAGCGCGGGCAATCTGACCTGGTCCGCTGATAGTAAGTTTCTTTATTTTACGGCCCCATCCAATGGCGGGTTCCCGGTTTACAAAATGAACCTGACCAATAAAAAGATTGATCAGCTTACGGGATTTGATTCAGGTGTGTACAGCTTTGATGTATCTGCAAACGTAGCGGTGTTTTCCAAAACAGAGGTAGCCAATCCGTCGGAGTTGTATACGGCAGATACCGGGTTTAAGACAGCGCTTAAACGAAGTAATCACAATACAGAATGGCTGAAAGAAAAGTTACTCAGTTTTCCGGAAAAAAGGACACTTAAAAACACCAAAGGCCAAACCGTCGAATACTGGGTCATGAAGCCTTCCCAAACCGTGGCCGGTAAAAAGTATCCGCTATTACTGCAGATGCATGGCGGGCCAACCGCCATGTGGGGGCCGGGGGAAATTTCTATGTGGCATGAGTTTCAGTTTTTCTGTTCTCAAGGCTACGGTGTGGTTTATGCCAATCCGCGTGGTTCGGGAGGATATGGACTGGACTTCATGAAGGCCAATTTCCAGGATTGGGGATCCGGGCCGGCATCGGACGTACTTACAGCAGCATCCGAAGCAGCGAAGGAATCCTGGGCTGATACATCACGGCAGGTAATTACCGGCGGATCTTATGCCGGATACCTTACTGCCTGGATCGTAGGGCATGACAACAGGTTCAAAGCTGCACATGCACAAAGGGGTGTGTATGAGCTCACCACCTTTATGGGCGAAGGCAACGCCTGGAGTCTTGTTCCCAATTACTTTGGGGGTTATCCCTGGCAAGAGGAAATCAAAAAGGTCATGGATGCCAATTCTCCGCAATCTTTTGTCGAAAACATTCATACGCCATTACTGATCAAACACGGAGAGAACGATCTGAGAACGGGTGTGATCCAGAGCGAGCTGCTTTATAAAAGCCTTAAAATATTGGGAAGAGAGGTGGAGTACGTACGTATGCCGGGCGGAGCGCACGAGATGAGCCGAACCGGAAACCCACGTCAGCGGATTGACAGAACTTTACGTATCTATGAGTTCTTTGAAAGATATGTGGGTGAGAAATAGAGGATTTTTAGATGTAAACAAGGCTGGTGAATGCATTCACAGCAACCGTAAAACTGTATGCTCGATATTGTAATTGAAGCCCGCCGTGCAGCTATCAGCGAATCGGTGATGGTGAAGCGAATTCTTCCTTTCCGTCTGCGCAGGATGGTGGGGCCGTTTATCTTTATGGATCATGCAGGGCCTATGACTCATATACCCGCAAATCCATCGTCAATGGACGTTCTGCCACACCCGCACATCGGCCTTTCGACGGTAAGTTATCTTTTCGGGGGGCAGGTAACACACCGCGACAGCCTTGGTGTGGAGCAGATCATAAAACCGGGCGAAGTGAACTGGATGACAGCAGGCAGCGGCATTGCACATTCCGAAAGGTTTGAGGACCCTGCTGCGCTGGTGGGTGGCCTGGAAATGATACAAACCTGGGTGGCTCTGCCTGAAAAAGATGAAGAGTCAGCACCCTCATTTATAAACTATACACCCGACGAACTGCCGGTTTTTACCGACAAGGGGGTTTGGATGCGCCTGATTGCGGGTGATGCCTATGGCCTGAAAAACGATGTTCGAACTCATTCTCCGTTGTTTTATCTGCATGTGGTGCTCGCTAAGGGAGCGCGTTTCGGCATTCCAGCCGGCTATTCTGAACGTGGGTTTTACATCGTCAAGGGTGCCGTTGAGGTATCGGGTCACACGCATCAGCAGGGACAAATGCTGGTGTTTAACAAAGGTGTAGACCCTGTAGTCATGGCTAAAGAAGACAGCACCCTGATGATGCTGGGCGGAGAGCCGCTTGGGGAACGGTTTATCTGGTGGAATTTCGTTTCATCCCGTAAAGAACGCATTGAACAGGCAAAGGAAGACTGGAAACAAGGCAGGATCATACTGCCCCCGAATGACGATCATGATTTCATTCCGTTGCCCGAGGACAGTTCGCGTCCGGCGGGTGGTGGAGCGCCGTCTCCGGGATTGCTTTCTTAGGTGTCAACGTTTCTGTTGCTAATGCCATCATTTGCCTCTCCCCCTTCAAAAAGGAGCATCGGTTAAGTCACTTGCTTGAAAAAATTCGTTATTAAAATTGAAAAATTTCATATGCTTGACTAGCAAACGTAGTTATCTAATGAAAACGATGGTAAATCAGCCCGAACGCAGCTTGAAGTCCAAAATTACTCACCTTGATATGGCGAGTAATTTTGCTATTGTGCTTGCTGCACGCAAAGGTCTGCCAACAAAAATATTTTATGATTTCGCCGGAGCAATTAAGACGTCCGAAAAGAATCTGGCTGCTTTGGTCAAACCTATCCTCACGGACGATCAGTAATTATAAAGAGTCAAAAAAAATCTGGATCCGCTGTATGGTGAGCATTTGCTTAAGATGATTGCGCTTTATGAAAAGGGCGAACAAATTTTCGGCAATGTTGATGAGTTCAACTATTGGCTTCGCAAGCCGTTCTGGAACTCAAATGAAACGCCTTCGGATTGGTTAGGAACAGGTGGTGGTGTGGATTTCCTGACTGAGGAATTGGACAAGCTTGCACAAGGATACCCAGTCTGATGTTGATTTACAGAATTACGCATAAAATGTATAGTGCCTTCCTGTATGCGTCCGGGATGCAGGGAAGGTGGAATAGCGCTGGCAATAAGGTACTTTACGCAGCAGAATCAATTCCACTGGCATTTTTGGAAAACATGGTAAGAAGGCAGGGTGTTGGGTTCAACAACGATTTTAGGATTATGTTCATTTCCATTCCCGAGCCGGTATCCATTGAAATAGTCTCCATAGCAGAGCTGGATCCCAGTTGGCGAGACCCGAATAATTACACTGCATGTATTCCCTTAGGAGACAAGTGGTTTCAGGAAGGTAAGTCGGTTGCACTGAAAGTGCCTTCGACCGTGATGCCCGAAGCGTATAATTATTTGATTAATGCAATTCATCCTGATTATAATAAAGTTGCTCTGGCCGGTGTCACAAATCTTGTTCCTGATCCCAGAATAGAGGATATTCTTAAAAAGTATAGGTAATCTCACGTTTGAACTTTTGTTTTTGATCTACCTTTGGATAAAGATAACCTGCCTCGTGTATATCTCAGTTACAATCTATATGATTGGCGCATGCTTATGTTGGCGATATTCAACCCTTTCAGGGTTGTGGGGGGAGATGATGTTTCTTTCCTCCGGGTTTCACCCGGGGTTATTCAAATTTAAGCCCTTCGGGCTTTTGAATCTGCTGTTTGTGACGATTTTATCGCGATCAAGCCACAAAGCTCACGCTGTAAAACCTCAATCCATCTTTCGTGGGCCGTGAACCCGTTTGTGAAAGCAGCATCAATAGAGCTTGAAATTGGTGTCCTCAAAAATGCGGTATCTCTCTGTCTTACTTTGGAGTCGCCTCAATGTTTCTCTTACTTCCCTTGACATATTCCTGTCTCCATGTCTCGTCTTGCACAGTTCTATGTGAAAAGTGTATCAGGCGGTCAGACCGGACAGATTTTTACAGTATTGTAAGGATTTAAGTAGTCCTGGTGCAGGATCACAAGCAATTCGGATCCCGGTTTTTTTCTTTATTTAAGCAAAGTCCCGTCTTTCATTTTTTCCAGCGTGGCTGCGTAAGATGCATGCGGGCTGCCCGTAATCTTTTGCGCTTCCAATGCTTTGGTTTGCCTTTCGATTGCCTCTTCCTTTCTGCCGAGTTTATACAAAAGCTGCGCATAGGTGTCTATGTAGGCAGCGTTGCCCAGGCGCATAGGATGCGCTGTGTCTTTGTAAAGACTATTGAAAAATTCCTGTGACTGAAAGGACCATTTCAATGCCCGTTCCAAGTCGCCTGTTTTTGAAGACATCTGATAAACCTGCCATGCGTGCTCGTTCAAATCCAAATGGTAGAAGTGGGACTGAGGCATTTGCGGACGAGTTTGTTTTGTTTTTGATCCCGGAATGCCTACCTGTGATGGATTCATCAGCTTGTAGTCCATCCGTTTTAAGGAGTCCGCAGTGAGGCGCATGTGGGTACTTTCCAAAAATTGTGTTGCCTCGCGGATGTAATTCACTGTGTCTTTAATTTCGTATAAAAACTTAACAGTACTACGCTGGCTTGCTATCATTCCCTGCAAATAGTCATTATTGTAGGTGCCCTGAATGAAGCTTGCGAGCTGATACATAAGATTGCGATCCTTTTTCGCAACGGCCTTTTGCCAGGTGGTAGAAATAATGGCGTTATTGATCGCTACGGCTTCCTGATAAGGGGACGATTTGTAAATACTGTCGATTACCTGGCCAGGAGTCACCGATCTCGTGGCCTTATAGGCCCTGCTATCGACGGAAGGACCATGCATGTAGATAAATTTCACTATCCTGAAATTGTTGAGCGAATCCAATGGAAGTCCTCCGGTGTATTTTTCCAGCAATTCATCCACCGGCATACCCGCTTGCCTGCGTTTTATGATATATTCTTCCAGGAATTTTTGAGAACGGGCCCCGGCGTTGTATTCCTTTACATAGTCGCTCAGTTGCTTTCCTGCCTTTCTCTTCAAAGCAATATCGGCTTGTTCGGCATACATAAATCCGGCACCGGCAACGCCATTGAGCCTGTTTAAAATGTTGCCATTCACATCAATAAAAAGCGACACCGCCCCCTTTTTTATTTCAAATTTTTCTGCCAGTTTCCTGCCGTCCTCCGTTTCACGGTTTGCTTTGAAGGATATGTAGTTTTGACCAAATACTTCTTTCAAATCAAAGGACTCGAATGCTTTCGAGGCAATCTCATTGCACTGCTCGCACTTATCGTCTTCGATATGCAGAAATACGAGTTTTTTTTCGGCTTTGGCCAGCGCGGCAATTTCTTCCCAGGACGATTTTCTAACAAAGTTTATTTGGCAAAATGAAGGTGCCGTTAGCAACACCAGTATTGTGGAGATCAGTATTTTCATGTTATGGCTAATGAGAATTTTTCCAAATGTAGCAGGCCGCAAGGTAATGCTGTACGAGAATCAAAAAAATAGTTTTCCGGTAGTGTCTTTGCGCAGGAGGCTATACAAAAGGTTAGCGCTATCCTTATCCTTAACAACAACTTTTTAGTGCCTGTTATGGTTAATCGTTTAAATTAATCCTCGGGACGTGAATTGCCTGAAGCTGTCCGTAATGACAAAGTGGGGGGTATCTCAAAAACACACTTCTAAACCAATCGGAAAACCCATGAGAAAGTTCGGGGAAATTCCTCCAACTCATAGAAGATGGATCAAACATGGCTTTAGGAGCACTAAAAAAACATACAATGGAAATAGGAATTGACAGTTTTGCCTCAGCCATGCTTACAACACATACCGGCAATGTACTTAATGCAGTGGATGCAATGGGGGAGCTTCTCGAAAGAATTGAAGCAGCGGACCATGCGGGGCTACATGTTTTCGGGATTGGTGAACATCATAAAAGAGAATTTCTGGATGCCGCACCAGCGGTGATATTGGCTGCTGCAGCTTCTCTTACCAAAAATATTAAGTTAACCAGCGCCGTGACCGTATTGAGTGCCGCAGATCCGGTCAGGGTGTTTCAGGAGTATGCGACATTGGATTTGATCTCGAAAGGACGGGCCGAAATGGTGGTCGGACGTGGCTCGTCGGTTGACGCATTTCCACTTTTCGGGTTTAACTTAAAGGACTATGACCAGCTTTTTATAGAAAAACTGGAATTATTGCTTGCCATCCGCGAAAAGGAATCCATCACCTGGTCCGGGAAATTTCGGCCTGCGCTTCATGAACAGCCGATTTATCCGAGGCCAGTACAGAATCAGTTGCCGGTTTGGCTCGGAGTAGGAGGTACGCCGGAATCTTTTGTTCGTGCAGGAGAGCTAGGATTGCCGTTGATGGTAGCTGTGATTGGCGGTGAAACTCATCGCTTCCGACCGTTGGTGGATCTTTATCGGGAGGCAGGAGCGCATGCTGGCTATACGAAGGACCAGCTGAGGGTAGGCTTGCATTCATTCGGGTATGTTGCGGATACAACGCAGGAAGCCATCGACCAGTACTACCCGGGACATGCGGAGATTATGACAAAAGTTGGCAAGTCGCGCGGTTGGGCTCCTGTAACGCGTGGAAGTTTTGATGCGCAAATGAGCCGCAGAGGAGCCTACGTCATCGGGAACCCGGAAGAAGTGACGGACAAGATTCTCAGACACAGCGAAGCATTGGGTGGAATTTCCAGATTTACCTTCCAGATGGATAATGCCGGGTTATCGCACGCGCAATTGCTCAAATCGATTGAGCTGATTGGCAATAAAGTTATTCCGCTGATTGAGGCGGGAGGGTAGCTTTTTGATCGGTGCGTTTGGATTATAGCTTGAATTAGCAGGTAAATAGCTCGTAGCGGTCGATCTGAGGCGAGTCAACTGTTATTCTCAAAGATTGCCATCAAAAAATTTTACTTTTTTTCTTGTCATCTTTTACCCTAATTTTACGTTCTGAGGCTGGAGTCAATTTTTAACTGTCCAAAACCATGAAACTAACCGTTTTGATTATTCAAGGTGCAGATTATCTGATAGGTTCCATCAAAGAGATACCAGCTGTGGTTACCCAAGGTGGGACTCGCCAGGAGGTCTTGGAAAATATTCAGGACGCTCTTCAACTTTACCTTGAAGATATGCGATCAGAAGAAGACTTTGGAAATGTTGTTTCAAAAGTGGAACTGGTATTTGCCTGATGTCTATTAAAAGAAGTAAGTTTATCAAACATCTGGAACAGAATTCGTGTTACTTACACCGTAATGGTTCGAAACATGACATTTTCAAGAATGAGCTTACAGGGAAAAAAACCACTGTGCAGCGACACCCCCAGTTAGATTTTTTTATGTGATGCGATCTGCAAGCAACTGGAAATTGCCAAATTATAGTGCTTCCAACTAGGTTTGGCCCTAAGGAAAAAATGGATTGACATTTATTGGGTAAATACTTTAACTATGGCTCGAAGGAATAGCCCGAATGTTTTGTTTTAAAGCATTTTCACTATTAATTGAATACTATTGCTTGCTGCGGTGGCAATTACGGATACAATAGCGAGAAATAAATTTGTGCGATTATGCAAAGGCCGCCTCAGCAAATGAGGCAGCCTCAGTTTCAAGATTCAATCCCTGAATTTCCCCCTAATTCCAACCTCCCCCAAGTGCCCGATAGATATGCACCGTGGCATTCATCTGCTTCATTTTGGTTTCGATAAGGTCAAAGCGTGATTCAAGGGCGTCTCTTTGTGTGAGCAATACTTCCATGTAGTCCGCCCGTGCAGAACGAAAGAGGTTGTTGGAAATCGTTGTTGACTGGGTGAGTGCCAGTACTTCTTTCGATTTGAGTTCGTAACTGCTTGCCAGATTACTGATATTCGACAGCTCATTGGCTACTTCCATGTAGGCATTTAAAACCGTTCGCTCGTATTCGTAAACTGCCTGTATTTGTTTGGCACTGGCACTGGCATAAGTGGCTTTAATCGCATTCTTATTGATCAAAGGCCCTATCAGGTCCCCGGCAAGTGTAGCCACCAGCGATTCGGGAAGTTTGGCAATGTAGGCCGGACTGAATGCCCGAAGACCCAGGGTTGCGTTCAGGCTCAAACTGGGATAAAAATTGGCTCTGGCCACTTCTACATCAAGCTTCGCCGCTGCCAGGTTATTTTCAGCCTGCTTAACGTCCGGACGGTTTTGCAGCAACTGCGACGGAATGCCCGCCTGCAGGATGTTCGGCACTAAACTGGCAAAGCCCGCGCTATTTCGGGTGATCGGCTGTGGATACCTTCCCAACAGGAAGTTGATCCTGTTTTCGGTCACGGTTATGCGCTGTTTAATGTCGTACTGGAGATTCTGCGTATGCAATACCTGCGCCTCAAATCTGCGTACAGCCAGTTCCGTTACCCGTGTCGCCTCTTTTTCCATCCTTACGATTTTCAAAGCGTTGGTCTGAATGTCGATGTTCTGCTGGATAATGGCAAGCTGCGTGTCGAGTGCTAGCAATTCATAATAGGAATTTGCAATTTCAGAGATCAGATTGGTCATCATGAAATTTTTTCCTTCCACCGAAGCCAGATATCGGGACACTGCCGCTTTTCTGGCATTTCGCAATTTGTGCCAGATGTCCACCTCCCATTTTGCAAAGGCCGCCACCTGAAAATCAGGCAAAAACTCTGGTGTTTCTTTGCCGGGCTTAATGTCGGTGGTGGCTTCACTGGCCCCAAGGTTGGTATATCTTCCGATCTTGTCTACACCTGCACCACCTCCCAGGCCAACGAATGGCAGATATTCCCCTTTCCTGGTTCTTATCTCCTGTCGTGAAATTTCAATTTCCTGTAAGGTGATATTCAATTCCTGGTTGTTCAGGAAAGCAGTATCAATCAGAGCGGTCAGGTTGGGGTCGGTAAAGTAAGTTTTCCAGCTGATCTGCCCTGTGTTGGTGGAGTCCGATGTACTGTTGTAACCCAAAGGTACTGTTTTGTTAACTGCCTTGTGGGCGATCGGTGGGACGCTACACCCGGTGTACAGCATCGTAAGAAGTACGATGCCGATCGCATTCGATATTTTTTTATTGCGCATCATTTTGAGTTTCTTGTGTGGTAGGGAAAGAATCGACCGCATGGACAAAGCCTTCAGAAAGGGGGCTGTCTTCTTCATCTCTGATCATTTTTCGGCCATCGGCCAGGCTGCCAAATATGAAGTACAAACCAGGGATGATAATGACCCCGAAGATGGTTCCGAACAGCATACCACCCATGGCCGACGCACCGATGGTTCGGTTACCAATCGCTCCTGCACCCGATGCGCTGATCAACGGTATCAGCCCGGCAACGAAAGCAAATGAAGTCATCAGGATGGGTCGGAAACGAACTCTGGCACCTTCAATGGCAGCGTTGAGGATCGTTTCGCCCTGCTGTCGTTTCTGAACGGCAAACTCGACGATCAACACGGCGTTTTTACCTAACAGACCAACGAGCATGATGAGACCTATCTGGGCATAAATGTTGTTTTCCAGGCCCATTAATTTCAACAGTAAAAACGAACCAAATACCCCCACCGGCAGTGAGAACACCACGGCCAGCGGAATGATAAAACTTTCGTACTGCGCAGCCAATACAAAGTAGACAAAGGCCAGTACAATCAGGAACACATAGAGGGATTCATTTCCGCGGCTCGCTTCGTCGTAAGAAAGCCCCTCAAAAGCGATATCGTATCCTTTGGGCAAGGTTTTGGCAGAAACTTCCCGTATGGCCTGTATTGCATCGGCGGTGGTGTATCCCTTGGCTGGGAGGCCCTGAATGGCCGCCGAATTATACAAATTGAAACGGGTGATTTCGTTGGGGCCCTGTCCTTTTTTCAGTGTCATGAAGGAGGAATAGGGCACCATTTCTCCTGCGTCGTTCTTGACAAATAACTTCAGCAGATCGGAAGGAAGCCTTCTGAAACTCGGATCGGACTGTACGTATACTTTGAAAAACTGGTTGAACTTGATGAAACCCTGCTCATAGGTGCTACCGATCATGATGTTGAGGTTGTCCATCGCCTTGCCGATAGACACACCTTTTTGCATGGCCAGCTTGTTATCTATTTCCAGTTCGTATTGCGGATAGTTTGCAGCAAAAAAGGTAAACAATCCGGTGAGTTCTTTGCGCTTACCCAAATCATCCATGAATTTTTTATTGATCTTGTCAAATTCACTGTAATCGGTGTCCGTGGTTTTATCCAGCAAGCGCATCGAAAACCCGCCGGAAGTACCGAAGCCCGGGATAGCCGGTGGCTCAAAAAATTCAACCACGGCACCAAGTCCTCTTGTCTTCGCTTCCAGTTCCTCCATGATCTCTTTCACGTTTTTGTCTCGGTGAGACCATGGCTTCAGGTTGATGAGACAGGTTCCCGCGTTTGACCCACGTCCTTCGGTCATGATTTCGTAACCCGCCAGTGACGATACGGATTCGATGCCATGCACTTCTTCACAAATTTTCTGAAGACGTCGCGAAACCTCGTTGGTCTTTTCCAGTGTAGAACCCGGAGGGGTCTGGATAATGGCATAAATGGTACTCTGGTCTTCGTTTGGAATAAATCCTGCCGGGAGAATTTTATTTACGTAGACAATACCCGCGCAAAAGATCAGTAACACTGCCCATGTCACCACTCTGCGGCTGACGATAGATTTGAGCAAACCCACGTAGCGGCCGGTAAGTTTCTCAAATACCCGGTTGAATCCGTCCAGCGCTTTGGTCAGCAGATTTTTCTTCTTTGCCGGCTGACCGTGATGATTTTTCAGCAACATGGCACACAATACAGGCGTAAGTGTAAGGGCAATCAAGGCCGAAATGACAATGGAGCTGGCCATGGTAATGGAGAATTGCCGGTAAAAAGTACCCACAGGCCCCGACATAAATGAAATGGGCAAGAATACCGATACCATCACCGCCGTGATCGCGATGATTGCTCCGCTGATTTCCCCAAGCACTTTTTTAACCGCCGCGTAGGGTGACAGGTGTGGCTCTTCTTCCATCTTGGCGTGCACGGCCTCGACGACGACTATCGCATCATCCACTACAATACCAATCGCCAGTACCAGTGCAAACAGGGTAATCAGGTTTATCGACAGGCCGAACCCCTGAATCACAAAAAACGCCCCGATGAGCGATACCGGAACCGCAAGAATGGGTATCAGGGTCGAACGCCAGTCGCCCAGGAATATAAAGACCACCAGCGCAACCAGAATAAATGCGTCCCGAAGGGTGTCTATCACCTGTTCTATGGACGCATCCAAAAATTGCGACACGTCATAACTGATCTTGTAATCCACACCCGGAGGAAAGGACTCCTTCATGATCTCAAGCTTTTCTTTTACCTGCTCAATGACCTCACTGGCGTTACTGCCATAGTTCTGCCGCATCACGATAGCTGCGGAAGCCTTGCCGTCGAGGTTGGAATAAATGTCAAAAAATTCACTGCCCAGTTCCACTTTGGCAATGTCTTTCAGGTGTATGCTTTCGCCCTGAGCATTGGCCCGAACTATTATATCTTCATACTCTTTCGGGTCGCTGTACCTGCCCTTATAGGTGAGTACGTATTCCAATGACTGTGCAGCAATCCCGGAGCTCTGCCCGATCCGCCCGGGGCGGCCAATGATACTCTGTTCGCCTATGGCCTTCATTACTTCCTCGGTGGAGATATTGTACGCCCGCATGCGTTCCGGATTTAGCCAGATGCGCATCGCGTAGCGGCGGCTACCCAATATTTGTGCCCGCGCCACCCCTTTTGTTCGCTGCAGTTCAGGGATCATTTTTACGGTGGCGTAGTTGAAAAGGAATTTTTCGTCAATGGTCTTTCCTTTCGAATAGAGATTGACGTACATGAGCATACTGGGCTGAACGGGCGAGATGATAACTCCTTCGCGCTGCACCAGCTCGGGCAGGAGGGGCATTACCTGATCCACCCGTGTTTTAACCCGGATCACGGCGTCGTTGGGATCGGTCCCTGGTTCGAATATAATCCTGAGTGTAGCCTCACCCGCGCTGGTGGCATCGGTGGCGATGTAACGCATGTCCTGGACCCCATTGATAGCCTGCTCCAATGTGATCAGCGTGGATTTGACCAGTACATCGGCACTGGCTCCGGGGTAGGCGATGAATATATTTACGGTCGTTGGGGCAATGTCCGGGAATTGAGAAATGGGTAATTTCTCGATAGCCAGTATGCCAACAAAGACGATCATGACCGATATCACAATAGCGAATACAGGCCTGCGTATGAATTGATTAAACATAGTTTTTGATTTTTTATGCCTGGTGGGACACTACAGTCTTGCCTTATTCAGCATAAAGACTTAAATGTGAGATAACTGAGTCAGGCTGTACAAATGTGTATTTGATTTTTTCGTTTTCTTTTACCTGACGTAAGCCTTCCAGCAGAATCTTGTCATCCTTTTTCAGCCCTCCGGACACAACAAAAATGTGGGGCATTTCTGCGGCTATGGTGATTTCTCTCGACTGGATCGCGTTATCCTTGTCTACGACATATACATATTTCTTTTCCAGCACCTCGAACGTGGCTTTCTGAGGAATGATCAATGCATTTTTCAATGGTGCGGTCACTATGATGCTGCCCGTTTCCCCGTGTCGGAGCAATCCCTTTGGATTTGGGAATGTAGCACGGAATGCAATGTTGCCAGTCTCGTTGTTGAAATCCGCCTCAATGGTCTCCACAATGCCGGTGTGATCAAACAGCTCATTGTTGGCCATTCTTAATTTGACCACCTCTTTATTGTTGGATTTTAGGCCGTTCTGATAATTGAGATATTCGGCTTCCGGGACGTTGAAATAGACCCACATTTTACTGTTGTCGGATAGGGTCGTGAGCAAGTCACCTTCATCCACAAGGCTTCCCAGTCTTACCTGAAAGTGATCCATGATTCCGTTGAATGGCGCCTTAATCTGCGTAAAGCCCAAGTGCACCGTTGCCAGAGACAACTCAGCCCTGGCTTTATCCAGTTTTGCTTTGGAAAGAGCCAGTTCGTTTTTCGAAACAATGTTGCTGTCTGCAAGTGACTTCGTGTTTCGGAATTCTACTTCTGCAAAATTTGTTTCCGCCTGCGCCTTTTGTTGTTCTGCTTCGTAAAGCATGGGCATGATCTGGAACATGAGTTGCCCTTGTTTCACGTGCTGTCCTTCATCTACATAAATCTTCTGCAGGTAACCTTTCTCAAGGGCTCTTAATTCGATATGGCTTATAGCGCGGATTTGACATACATAGTCTTTCTCCACGATCGTATCTTTTTGTATAGGGCTGGTAACAAGGAATTTGACTTCTTCTTCCTTTTCTTCTTTTTTGGATTCACAGCTGGTGTTCAATAAGGGTACACACAAGCCAATGACCATAAGAATCTTCTTCATGATGATCTTGCTTTAATAAAATTTGATTTAGTAAATAATGTCCTGGTAAGGAGGCAGGATCCTGGGTGATTTAAGATTGCCTCAGAGGCTTATCTGCCCGCAACCTGAATGCCCGAAAGAAAGCCATCCCGGGGTATCACAGCCTCAAAACGCCCAGTGCCCCAAACCTGTGAGAGGAACTGAGGAACCAATGTGCGAAGTCCTGTAACTGTTTTGTGAAATTGTGCGAAAGTATGCTGACAGATCGTGCCCGAACGGATGTGAAATAAATGCTGCTGTGTGCATACGCCTTGGCAAATACAGGTCGCCCGATTTCTTCTTCATTTTTTTCGGTGCAGATTTTAATAAAATCCTCTGAGACGGGAGTGGTCTTTGTAGTGATCTTTTGCTGCCCGTTTGCAGCACTATTAAAACTGAGTAACGTGTTACTTTCAGAAACAAAGCCAGGTTTACTGCCATTGAGAACCGCGCCTGCATGCAAAAAGCAATAGGCACTGAAAAGCACTATGCAAATGGAGAGAAGGTATTTTCCTGGTGAGTTACTCATAAGTAGCGGGCCTTGATAAAATTGAAATTAATCCGGAGTCATCAGGGGATAATTGAAATTAGGGAGGTAATAATTTAATTATTCGTTGATTTGGCCTGTGGATTAATCACAATACAAAAACCGCAACCTAGCGTTAATAACAGGTTAAAAGCATGTTAAAAATGCATTAAAATACCACCTGAGGTTTTAGTATCTGTGGAGGTCTATTGAGAAAACGAAAGCCGGAGTTATCCCAAAGTACAGGGGGAGGCTTAGTCCACTGCCCCCGAGGTCGGGGTGAATGGGTTTATTAGAAAAGGAGGAATTACAGTAGCCTGACCATGATTTGTCGGCCTTGGGGAATTTTTAGAGGCAAGAAGCTTAATTCAGGGTTGATTTGACCTGTCAATTTTTATTGAATGCCATAAACACACCTGGTATCGCCGGTTGAATCCCGGCAATACCAGGTGCATGGTGCCTGTGGCTTTGCTTTATTGAACCTGAAATCCTGGTAGATCAAAGGGAATCCAGGATTAGGAAAGAGGTAAGTGTGTGTATAATAGTCAAATAACTACTAATGTTGAGTCGCGTATAAATTGACCGTTGTCTTGCTGAGCGGAATCGAAGCATT
Source organism: Dyadobacter sp. 32 (assembly GCF_902506755.1). GTDB lineage: Bacteria > Bacteroidota > Bacteroidia > Cytophagales > Spirosomataceae > Dyadobacter. The sequence goes on from NZ_LR735258.1 coordinate 5,339,465, forward strand.
TTTACCCTTCGGCTCCGATCAGGGTGACATTCGCCTTCCGGAGTAATTTAATTCAACCGTCACCTAACTTATGACACGACACTCGTCTAAACCAGCAGTGCATCTTCATTTTTGCGCTCCGACAATCTTCTATCGATTTTTGCGCTGAAGGATCTGAAAAATGCATACACCACCACACCTGTAACAACACCAAGTCCAACTAACTTTTTCACGGTTCCCATAGCTCAAAAATTTAATGTGTTTAAAATCTGTTAATATTCAATATCACTACAAAAACGATACCAGGCCGATCGCATGAGTCATAAAAAAAAGCGGTAGCCTAATTTTTCGTTTTGTACAGCACCCCCGTTTTGATAACTTGCTTATCCAATTTGTCGGTTGTGAATAAATTTTCCAGTTTCTCTTCTGCATCTCCGGTGGTAATGCCCGAAATCACAGCGTATTCTTTGATGGTCAGTGTTGGATAATGGTCAAAAAGCGAAATATCAGTGGGTAGTTCGATATCCGTTTTTTTTGCCTCAGGAAAAACTTTCAACAATGCGTTTTCAAAGTCCTGATAGGGTTTAAATCCATAAAGCATGGTTTGATTACTATGCTCATCAGTGAAGAAGAGGGTGGGGAATCCCCTCACACCCAATTTTCTGGCATAAGCCAGATCTTCCTGAAACAATGTATTTGCCCGGCCCTCGTAATCTTCTTTGAGCTGAAATGTATCCAGCCCTACGGCAACCGCTGCTTCGGCGATAACTTCCCATCGGGTAATATTTTTCCTGTCCAGGAACAACAACTCCCGTAATTTTCGCATAAAACGGACCGCCTTCTCTTTATCCTGCAACTGTGCCGCTTTCACGGCAATGGATGGTGGATAGGAGGAGGGTAACGGATCTTCGAGCCATACGCCACCATCGATGGGCATTTCGTAATGGGCACTTACTTCCTCCCAGTGCGAAGCCACGTCGGTCGGTTTGCTGATCCCGCCGCTGTTATAACTCCAGTCGGGCAGGAGGCCGCCCATGCGGTAATCCATTTCCAGGTACTCCCCATATTCCAGTTTCAGCTTTCTCAGTTGCGGCTCTATTCCCCAGCAGGAAGAGCAAATGGGATCAGTGTAATAGGTGATTTTAACCGGTTTTTTTTCTGTCGGAACAGGTTGTTCAGTCCCAGTGGTGTCGGAGCCGGGTATTTCGCAAATGCCATTTTCCGGGTCACATATAAGCGGATTTTTAATTTCGTTATTCATTGTTTATTCGTGGACACTTTTTATTGTCCTTTTATGTTAATTGTCATTAGGTAACTTTTGATACAAAGGTAACGGGGATTGAAGCATCCGTCAATTAGTCAGAAAAACATGACCACCACCCACGATATAGAGAACGATTCCGGTTGCCCTGCCGAAGGATTGCTCAAGATGCTTTCAGGCAAATGGAAACCTCAGATTTTCCGCCTTGCGCTGGATGGGCCTATTCGTTTCAATGCCGTTTTACGTCAGATTGAGGGATCGAACAAACAATCCATAGCCGTAGCACTCAAAGAAATGGAAGAACAGGGTTTGCTGGAGAAAACCATAATTAAGCTAAAACCCCTGCACATTGAGTACAACTTAACACCAAAGGGAACATCGCTGATTTCGGTCTTCAGGCAGCTGGAAACGCTGACCTGATTCGTTTTGCAAATTAATGGGGAATTGGTCAGAAATCGGTAAAGGAGGGCGGATGAGGATTTTGGCCTCGCTGCTTTTTGTTTCTTGATGGGGCCAACCCGACTATTTCGCTCCAATTGTTTTAGTCTGACATAGGAGTACCTTGAACCTGCAAAAGATATTTTGTACACAGTTCCATTAAAAAATGCAGGCTCGTACGAAAGATTCATTTTTTTATAAAAATAAAAACCAGAATTGTAGCGTTTGTGAAATATCGGTTACATTTAAGGCATTGTTTCAAGGTAGGCCTAGCCGCTGTTTTGTAAAATTTAAGCTTTAGGAAAATGGTAAGGACTGGAATGAAGAATGACGCAAGCAGTGTTGCTAAAATGGCCGTAACGCTATTGTGCCTGTCGACGGCCGTCACGTCCTGCGATAACTACAAGGAGCCGGAGCCTGTGGAAACGCACTATGTGAGCCTGACGGAGCTGAACCGGGACACGATCGTTTCTGTTGCGAATGATAAACTTTCGAATTCGGTCTCATTCGTTATGGAAGGGAGCATATCAAAGCTAGCCATCCTGAAGTTTTCAAACGACACTTCTTTCGCGGAGAAATCAGGAATTGCTCTTGCTCCGGGTGCACTTTCATCCATGCCATTTAGTCTGGGAGATTTCGTAGGTGAAAGGTTGTACATCCAGTATTTGCCACTGAGCGATTCTACATCAGGCACTATCAAAATAGGGGTTGTATTTCAGTAGGGCTATTTGTATTTCTTGCCGGCTGTGGGTTGCTGGGAAATTCTAAAAGGATAAGCCAAATCCAATTCTCAATGATCCCAATCTATTTTTTCCCATCTGGTTTCGTAATATATTCCAGCTCTGGGTGCCGGTTATGTCAATGTAAGCATTCCGAAACAGGGTTTTCTGGTAGCCATAGGTGATACCCGCTCCCAAGTGTTTTTTTTCGCTGAAACGGTTTACTGTGTTGTAGTAGTAAACATAGTCCATATGAGGCCCTGCATAGAAGCCCGATAAGTTATTCCCACCAACGCCTTTACGGATATTTCGCTGCTGCAGAAAGTAATACCGGCCCTGTACCGACGAATGGATCTGATAATGTAACGTATTGAAAATAGAAGAATTATCGACTAAGCCAGCAGAAAATTTGTTGTAATCTGCCAAAACCTGCGTATTGATGGATAGGGGGCTATCTCCAAGTTTTCTTTCGTAGGCAATGCCCAATGAACCATTGATGACATTACTACTTATCTTCACCACAGGCCAGAGGATTTTCCATTGACTGTTGACTGCCTCATCGCAATGAAGCAGATCACAGGCAGGCAGTCTGCCCGATTTTTCCCAGTCACCGAATGCCAGGCCCAAAGTGGTTCTGGTTGAAATTTCGAAATCGTTGGTTTTCCTTTCAAGACTTAAAAATTCATACGGGTTGTACCTACTCTGAGATTTTTGATAGTATACACCGGCAGCGAAGTCGATCAGCCCATTGTTGAAAAACCTTCTTTGTAAACCAAACTCAATGCCAGTCTTCATTTGAGGCAAAGCGAAAAATTCAGTTTGCCAGTTCTTTTCGCCAACGATGGCCAGGTAATTTCCGCTAAAATTGTTGGCGCTTTTGCCTTCGGAAATCCGTCTTTTCATATCAAAGTACCAACGCACCTGTGCATTGGCAGACATGCTTCCCGTCCAGCCTATGCTCGATCCCCAACCTCCGGCTCCCTTTACGTTTATGCCCATTGAAAGTGAGGGCAGCAACTTGTACTCATATCCTAATGTAAGGGACTTTGTTTGCGGACTGGATGTGCCGTACTCCCGAAAACCATACGGGTAGAACTCTATACCCACTTTCAAAATATGCCTGGTCGGCACCTTTGTCATAAATACATTCTCGTAGCGATCAATGAAACGCTGTTTGATAAGTGTATCCTGCTCGGTGGTGTATCTGATATCTGTATTGTCCTGTGCGGGTGCAAGCCGACTCAGCAGTAGTGCGAACAGCAAAAGGATATTTTTGTTCATGGCAAAGAGTAATTGGAACTATATGGTTTTAAGTAAAATCACCATGTTTCCCGTTGATACGATGCGGCCAACTGCTTATCTCGATAGCAGGCGTTTCTTTACTAAGGAGGCAGGACGGGTGCCGAATAGTTGTATGGCAGAATAAAAAAAATCGCAAGGTAACCAAACCAGTATAGATAAAGAATTTTGTAAAGGACCATCTTGATGACGAGCGTAGAATCCGGATGGACATTGGGGGGAAAAGATCTTCGCTTTACAGAATTCCCCCGCCCTCTCTCCCGGAACAGAATGTTTTGATTGCCGGGAGAGATGATTAGTGAAGAGCCATTAAAATGATCGATTTTGCTATTCTTTAATAACCTTAAAAACTTCTCCGCGACTGGTCCGCAACAGATAGATTCCTGAATGCAGATCGCGGAGGTCAACCTTATTACTCCCTGGTGAAAGAGGCTGAATTTTCAGGTTTCTGCCGGTCACATCAGTAAACGTGACATTATATTCTGCTTCCTCTTTCTGGCTTTTCACCATTACAAATACTTCATTTTTTGCCGGAATAGGATATACTGACAAAGCAGGAAGGGTATTTTTAGTTTCGAGCTTCACAATTCGGCTTATCGTTTGGGTCCCGTCCAGGTCGGTTTGACTGATCCTGTAATAGGCAGTACCCTCGGCCACGTTGTTGTCAACAAAAGAATATTGATGCAAACCATCGCCAACACCGTCTGATTCGCCAATTGATTCAAACGAGCGTGCGTCAAGGCTTTTCTGCACTGCGTACACGGTAACATTCGTTTCCTGAACTTTCCATTTTATGACCGGTTGATTTTCTACATTCAGCGACGCAGATACCGAAACCCATTGTACAGGTAGCGGGCTGGATTGTGTTTTGATAAAAAATCCACTAAAACCGGACACATTAAAACTAATTTCCCAGCGTTCAGCAGTGCTGTTCCACACTATATCAGCTGAGGAGGGTGTAATGGTGGTGGCGGTACCCGGGTAGGTACTTGGTTCTCCCGTGCCATCGCTGCTTTTACCAGCACGTTTTTCTATCTGAATATTGGCAATTCGGGCTGTCCTGGTTGTGGCATCATCAGTGCTCAGTGGCAGCAGATTTTGTGGAACCGGGGACTTGGAATTGAAAGCAGCGAATTCTGCATCGGTGGCATACAAAGTTACCCGTGCCGTGGCAGAAGCTGCCTGGGCATCATCTGGTGTAATTTCAAAATGGCGTTTGACGAACTGTGAAGGTTGGCTGGTATCGACCCACACTTTGGCGGTAATATTACCCGTCACCGGCTTGCTTCCCACAGACTGAATTTCGGCAAGCGATTTGCAGTCCGAGCCATCGGTTTTAAAAACAACCGTCTCACCACTGGCTATGATTTCTGTCGAGACCTCTTCATTTGCTGCCAAAATACCTTCGGCAACATTTTTGCTAACAAATTCATATGCTCCCAGGTCTGTGTGGCTACCGTATTTACGAGTTGCACCGCTCAGGTCAGTTACCAGTTCGGCAGGAACGAAGCTGTCATCACCGCTATTGATCGCCGGGCTGCATGGTTGCAACCGCAGGCCATCATCGGCGGTTGCGAAAATGCCGTCTGCTCCGGCATGATTTGAGGGAGTTACGAATAGCGGGTCTGTATTTAAGTTGTTATTACCATTACCGATACCTTTTACAATGCTGTTTCTGATCACAAAAGAATTACTGTTGGCAAGTGTAATAGGATTATCCAATGTGGTGCTTCGCCAGATAATGCTATTATCAATACTTCCGGACGCTTCCTGGATCAGCAACATCTTGATACCCGTATCAGCTGCAATACTTTCATTGAATGTGCTGTTACGGATAACAAGTTCGCCTCTTGCAAAAAACAATGTTCCACCATTTACAGCTGTGTTGTCGTTGAAGACGCATCCGTAGAACCTGGCAGGCGCCAATACAGCATATACTGCACCAGAAGCTGAACGGGAACTGTTTGAATGGAAGGTACAGTTTGTAAATTTAGATGGAAAATAGGTTGTAACCACCGCACCTCCGACGTTTAGAGCGTAATTGGATTTGAAGGTAGAATTACTGACCCTGACCTCAAGGGCTACCAGACTTTCCGCAACGGCTGATAAGGCACCGCCGACCGCAGCATTGTTATCTTGAAATACACTGCCTGTTACAGCAAACGGTGATTGCGAGATGTAAATGCCGCCACCGTTTGAATCAGCAGTATTATCAGTGATTTTGCAATTTCTTAAAAGCAATGGGACAGTTGCTGCGTTGCCGGAAACATACATGCCACCACCACTTCTTGGCGATATGCCCACATTGTTCAATGTAACAAGTGCATCGGGGCCATTTGCATTACCATCCAGAACCGAAATTCCATCAAATACCAGGCTGTCGGAAGATGCGGGCAGTCCGGCAATGACCACTACATGGTAACTGTTGTCCAATAGATCATCCGCTATGCCCACGTCACCACTTAAAACGGTGGGGTTGGCCGCTACATTTCTGCTGGCGCCCCCGGGTGCATAGCCACCATATATTTTCAGGCCACTTCTGTAAAATGCAAACGTACTGTCGCGGCTGTTGCCAATGGTGGGTTTGTATGTGCCTGCTGCTACATGTATTTGTGAAATGCAACCATAAGTCTTCGCGAGGGTCACTGCGTCACGGAGCTCTTTGCAGGCGTTGGTCCAGCTATTTCCGTCACCAGATACCACAATACTCTGGTCAACATAAAATACAGATGGAATTGCCCGTGCCCGAAATGACTCGGATGTCTGTGAACAACCGGATGCGTCTGTAACCGTGACAGTGTTATCGCTGGAGGCGGATACAGTGATCGCGGATGAACTTTCGCCCGTATTCCATAGGTAACTTTCGTACCCTGCCGGTGCTGATAGCGTCACACTTCCACCAGTACAGAAGCTAGCCGGACCATTCGCTGTGATGCTGATCGTGGAGGGGACGATCGTGGCATTGGCTGAGGCTATACATCCGTTTGAGGTTTTCAAGTAAACCGTATAGGTACCAGCGGGCAGGTTTGCAAATGCATTACTTTGCTGATATGCTCCTGACCCAATAGCATAAGTGTATCCGGCTGATGCGTTTTCAACAGTGATGGTTCCCAAGGGTTCAGAGCAGGTAGGTTGCACTGCCGTTAGTACGGGTAAAGCAGGAATTGTTTCGGTTACTGTTACCTCAGCCGAAGTCGCAGCACAGGAGCGCTCATCCGAGATGGTGACGGTGTAGCTACCGCTTTGGGACACAATAATGGAATTTGTGGTCTGCCCGTTGCTCCATAAATAAGATAAATAGCCGGCGGGTGCAGAAAGCGTTACACTGCCACCCGGGCAGATGGCAAGTGGCCCGCTTGCCGTTACAACCGGCGTTGCAGGGGGCAATGCTACATTCATCGTAAAATCCGCACTGCTGATGCAGCTTCCTGCACTTTTGACGTGAACGGTATAGCTCCCTGGTGACAGACCGGCAAATGTATTCGCAGATTGATATTGGCCGGTTCCCAAAGCATAGGCGTATCCCTCAGAAGTGTTCTGATCAGATTCAACAGTCACACTGCCAGTGATTACCGCACAGGTAGGTTGAACGATGGTGAGGGTAGGAATTGCCGCAATTTTATCTATGGTGACGGTGGTTGGTGCAGAAGTACGTGAACAGCCCGCGTTATTCGCAGTGAGTGTGTAGCTCCCTGCTGTGTTTACGGTAATGGATGGCGAGCTGGCACCCGTGCTCCAAGTATATGAAGGCGCAGGAACGTACTGGTAAAATTTGTTCGTGCCTGTGTCTGTTCCCAGATACCCTTTTCCATGGATCACAAAACCGATTGCGCCAACTTTTCCGGTACCGGGAACGGACGCTTTTTCAGTCCAGGTGTCAGCGGCCGGGTCATACACCCAGAAATCATTTGTATTGCTGCCTGTTCCGAGGTACCCAAGCGTGCCGATACTGAATCCCACACCATAGGAGCGGGCAGAGCCCCCGAAATCGGCTTTTCTTTCCCATTCATCTATAGCCTGATCGTATTTGTAAAAATCTTTCTGGCTGGCACCACCCAGGAAACCGGTGCCTACATACCCTGCATTTCCGATACTGAAACCGACCGCAGCCTCTCTGGCGTTACCAGGAAAAGGTTTTTTTGCTGTCCAGTTATCATTTGCCGGGTTATATTCCCAAATTTCTCTGGAGTATCCGGTTGGCATGTACCCAAGCGTAATGTAACCCTTGCTGCCGATGCTGAACCCGGTGGCTTTGTAGCGGGCGACTCCTCCGAAATCAGCTTTTCTTGTCCAGAGATTGTTGGCTGGGTCGTATTGGTAAAAGTCTTTGGTATGGCCGCCATCAAAACCAGTTCCTATATAACCATAGTTGCCCATGGCAAAACCGGCCGCCACGCTCCGGGCAGATCCGGGGAAATCCGCTTTTTGCATCCATATGTTGCTTTCAGGATCATATTCCCAGAAGTCTTTCAGGTTTTGTCCTGTGGCATTGATGCCTGTACCCATGTATCCTTTGTTTCCTATTGCAAAAGCCACTGCGTTCGCCCGGGGAGTGTTGCCGGGTGTTGCTTTGGCGGTCCATGTACCTCCTGAATCAGGATTTGTCAATACGACGCTACTGCCGGGACACAATTCGGTTGCGCCGCTTGCCGTGATGACGGGTGTGGCAGGCGCGTCGCTGACCGTTACCACGACGGGTGCTGTCGTAGAGGTGCAGCCACCGGAAGTTGTAATGGTGACCTGATACGTACCTGCCGTGGTAACGGTTAAAGTTTGGCTGGTTGCATTGCCGGGGCTCCACAAGTAGGTTCCCTGATAACCTTCCGGGGTTGATAACAACAGGCTGCCACCCTCACAGATGGCCAGGGGACCGCTTGCAGTGATGACTGGAGGGATCTCTGTTGCGCCTTGAAACTCGTAAGGACCCGGGTCCACTGTGTTGTTGTAGATGCGGGGCTGGCCCAGGATATCCGTAGTTTCTACCAGATTTTCATTGGTACCACCGTCAAGGGCAGGACTGCAGTTCTGAAGGCGCAAGCCATCGTCAGAGGTTCCGAAGATACCATCTTCACCTGCGGGATTATTGATGTTGACAAGCTTTGGGTCTTCGCTGCTGCTTCCTTCTCCTGCATATCCTTTGTCTACATAACTATGAGAAAAGGTGGAAGAGCCTGGCAGGATATCGGCGTTGTCGGGATACAACTCGGAGCTGTTTCCCCAAATAATGGAATTTGTGATAGCGCCGGCTGAGAGCGTGCCGCCGCCATATTCGCGCGCACTGTTTTTTGCAATAACACAATTGGTAAAAGAGCCGCCGAATGTTCCGCCGCCATTGGAAGCGGTTGAGTTACCGCTGATGACACAATTGATAAAGTTACCTCCCCCCACTGTTCCTCCACCGCTTCCCGAGGCAGTATTATTGCTGATGAAACAGTTTTTTGCCGTAAGGTTTCCACCTGTGTATATTCCCCCACCACTTGCATCGGTGACGCTGTTATTCCGGATCACGCATCTGTTGAGCGTCAATGAAGATCCGGGACCGTAATTGGCAATAGCACCGCCACCACCAGAGGTGCTATTGCCTGCGAAAGTGGAGTTGTCAATAGTACTTGTTGACTCAAAGTCGTGAATTGCACCGCCAAAAGTACCCTGGTTCTGATTGTTGGTAAATGTACAGCCAGATATCGTTGATATGGTACCGTAGGTATTGTAAAGAGCACCGCCATAAGCTCCGCTGTGCCAGTTGTTGCTGTCAAAGGTACAATTGGTGAGCGTGATGGTTGAAGCGTCATTGTACATGGCTGTACCTGTATTGTTCAGGAATTTGCAGTTGGTAAATACGGGCGAACCATTTGAATTAGAGATGCAGCCCGCAAAGCCCGCAGTGTTATTGCGAAATATACAATCTGAGATCGCCGGGGATGAATTGTTATTGGAAATGGCTGCCCCTGACGGATTGGCCCGAAGCCCTTCAAAGATGCAGTTCCGGATCACAGGTGATGAATTGCCCAGATAAAGTCCGCGTGTGTTGCCTGTTGAACTGCTTCTGGGCGTAAATGTAAAGCCATCCAGAATCGTTGCGTTTGTCAGATTAAAGCCCTGCATGACGTTTCCTGAGCCCCTTAGTGTTGTTTTGTTCGCTCCTATTGTCAGATCCCTCTGCGATAGTTGTAACTCTGTACCTGCAAAATGCCCATATAGCTGCACACCTTGTTTCATAATTATGGTGGCCGCAGCACCTGCCGGCTCATAGTTTCCCGCCTTTACCCATACCTGGTCATTGACGGTTGCAGCGCTAATGGCAGTCTGCAGATTGCCACAGGCATTATTCCATGCGGTGGCATCCACGGTGGTCACGCCGGTAGCAGCGGAATTTGTCGTTTTTTGCGCATCTACAAGGTAAATGGTCTGCGCTGGAAGCGTATGGGTGCTGATCAGCAAAAGGAAAAGATTGAGCAGAAGATTTTTCATAAAACCGGTTTCGTGGTCAAGGATTATAATCGTGTTTGAGTAGCGCTGATTGGTCAGGGAGTGCGGCTGATAAAAGTTATATAGCGTTAAGCTTTTTCATTTCTTCAAGGTATACCGTTGGGGGTACTTCGCCCTGCTTTAATTTTTTCAAAACCAGTCTGGCCACACTTTCAGCGGCAGCTTTGCTTTCAAAACCCTTGGTGCCTGGCATAGCCGGTATGGTAGGCTGGTGGATAAACAGCTTTCCATCGGCAAAAACATCATAACCAAAAGTGCCGTCCTGATTGGCAATGATCTGGTATGTGTAGCCGGTAACAGCCTGAATTGAAAGTGTGCTGTGCGTAAGGTCAAAGATTGATGCTGATTTGCCACGCGTTCCTGCGTAACATGGCGTGGCAACAGCGGCAATTAAAACAGCTCCTATTAAAAACAGCGGGCTGTGTGAAAGAAAAGTTTTAAGCGGTTTCCAATACAAGGATCGCCGAAGGAGAAGAAGCAGTTGCATTGAATTTCTGAAAGGTTGAGTTTATATTTTAGAGGAAGGCGCGAAATCTGTGTTTCGTATTTCTTACGGATAGAGGATAGGATTGGTTGACAAATCAGCTTATTAAATCTTCATTTGCCAAAAATGGAGGGTGGACAAAGCGTAGACAGACTAGGTAATTGTCTGTATCACAGTGAAATAAATTTGGGCTAATAAGCGAGAAACTTTTCAGTTCCTAAATTACAACGTTTCAGGAATTGCCATTTTTTTGTAGAGTCTCGTCTTGGCCCGGCGGACACTGGCGGGGTCAATGCTGAGTAAGGCGGCAATTTCTTTGTGAGAAAGCTTCATATGCAAATAGGCATATAGCCTGGTTTCCTTCATGGTAAGCTGCGGATATCTGGCTTCCAATTCTTCAAAAAAATAGGGGTGAACCTGTTCAAAATGTATTTTGAATTTTTTCCAGTCTGAGTCGAGTTGGGAACTGTTGTCAATCAGTAAGCTCATTTGCCGCATACCCTGGGCAGTACTGGGGTTGGGGCGGCTGAGCAGCTGCATCTGAGATTTCAAATGGCTTAGCAGCTCGTTTTTTTGAACCATGTGCAGTGTTGAGGACGCCAGTTCGCGTTGGTTGGTTTCCAGTCTTTCCTGCAACAGCTCGTTTTTAGCTTTTTCAGAATCAATAACCGCGTTCATTTTGGCGATCTCCAGTTGATTCAGCTGAACCCTGTAGCCGGCCTCTTTGAGATTAAATTCCAATTGCCTCTTATCCATTTCAGCTACTGACAAATCGCGCTGTACTGCTTTGGTACGTGCAACCAGGGCAAATGACAAGGCCAGTGTTTGGGTAAGCACTACCAGTTCGGGGATCCAAAGGTTTTCTTCGTTTTGAAACGAAATGAACAGATGAGATAGCGGAATGGCAAGCATAAAAAGCAAGGGAAAGCCATTGGCGATCAGAAATGGGGTTGCCAGTGGAATTTTTTGCCTGTATGCAGCTATGCCAGTAACTAAAATGAATAATATAATTATTCCGCAGTAAACATTATCATAGGGCAGGGTATGGTACTCCAGCTTGTAGCCAGCCATATTTAAGCCCATTAGAATCACGGTAAACCCTGCATAGATACCCATGTTGAGACGCAGCATACCATCCATCCGAGGCAGCAGTTTCTTGGTGTTGAGAAAGGTACGTGTAAGCATAGTGAGCCCATACAATGTTACCACAATGGCTACATGGACAATGATTTTGTTTAAATCGTAATAGGTGATTATTTCATGCACGTCGATGTTAAAGACCCGGATCGGTAAAAATTGATAAGAGATCCATCGGTAACCCGTAATGTAAAACATTCCACCTAATTGCGCGATCAGATAAAATAGGATGGTTTTGTCCCGAAAGTTTAGATACACATAAAGGTTATTGAGCATAAAAAGCATCAATACAACCATACAGCAGACCCACGCAATCCGGATCGTTTGCTCATGCTGTGCGGCCTGCGCTTCTGGCTGAAAGGAAATGGCTAGTCTCAGCTTGCGGTCGCGATGACCAAAGATGGTTAGGTCAACTTTTACAAAAAATGTGGTGCTGCGCTTACCGGCGAAGCTGACCGAGTGCCTTCCCAGTAATCTTGCCCCGGTGTTGTTCAGGGCATCTTTTTGGCTTGCAATCCACTTTTTTTGATCCGGGTGGAAATAATATAGGGTATTCTTAAGCTGTGGTGTAATTCTCACGACGTAATCCCTGTGTAGCTCATTCGGGTTATCGACGACAATTTTCAGCCAATAAATGTGACCAACGGAAATAGAATCCGGCAACGCCAAAAAATGAAGGCTGGTATCTGCGGATAGCTCTTCAATGCCGGAACTGTAATCTGTCAGGATACCCATATTTGCCCGCAGGCCACTATTATTCTCCCCGGGTATGATCTGTAGCGTTTGGCTTAATGATGTGCCTGAAAAGAGCACGAAGATCAAAAGCAAGATATTCTTATGCAAAATAAAGATGGCTATAAGTGAAATACCGAATTGAGACAGCTCATTACAATCATACCAGTTGGGCCATGCTCCTGGCGGGATCACTTCCCTGTTAAGTGCATTGTTGTGGCATGATTATTTGAATCCTAAAGTAACAAGCTAAAAACCAAAGAAATTATACTTCATAACGGACTGCATAAGGCGGTCCGTTATTTTTTATAAGCCAACGCCTTGTGCAGCCTTCTCCTTCGATGTTGGAGGGAAATGTTACGTTGAGGAGTTACGGTTGATAAAATGAGGAAACAACTATTACCAAATGATAAATGACCACCATTACTACTGAAAATTGAATGAAAAATATCTTTAATCAGGCAACAAAAACAGTCGGTGAGGTTGCTAAAGAAGGCAAGTACCCTTTTTACATCAAAGCGCCGCTGATCCTCATTGGCCTGTACCTGTTTTTTTTTATTCTCGCTTTGTTACAGGACGTCCTGGTGCCTTTTGCTTTTGCAGGGCTGATCGCCATTTTACTCAATCCGGTGTATGTGTTTTTAGCTGGTAAAAACCTGAACAAGATCCTGGCGATTGTGCTCACCATCTTTGGGGCGATGTTGATTGTTGCGGCTTTGTTGTTTTTTCTGTCGTCGCAGATTGCGCAGTTTGGTGAAATGATTCCGCAGCTTCAGGCCAAGTTCCTTTCCCTGTTGCATGAAGGGCAGACCTGGATCACTGCCAAATTTGGCATGTCGGCGGAAAAGCAGACCAGTATGGCCAAAGATGTAATGAGTAGTGGTAAAGCGCTTGTGGGCAAAACACTCAACACCGTCATGGGTATGCTTACTTTTCTGGTGCTGATCCCCTTGTACATATTTCTTTTGCTGTTTTACAAACCGCTCTTGCTCAATTTTATATTTGAGGTTTTTGAAGAGGATAATTCCGGCCAGGTTGCCGAAATACTCCAGGAAACCAAAGGCGCTGTGCAAAGCTACATTGTGGGTCTCATGATTGAGACCTCCATCATAGCGGTGCTGAATTCTGCAGCCCTGCTTATTCTGGGGGTAGAGTATGCCATTTTACTGGGTGTAATTGGTGCGATAATGAACCTGATCCCCTATGTCGGTGGCATTATTGCGATAGGACTGCCTGTATTGATGTCGTTGGTGACGGGCGATAACCTCACTACGCCACTGCTGATCGTGGGCGCGTATACACTCATTCAGTTTGCCGATAACAATATCATTGTGCCCCGGATCGTATCATCGAAGGTGTCCGTCAATGCGTTGATCTCCATCCTGGTTGTCCTATTGGGCGGTAGCTTATGGGGTGTGAGCGGAATGTTTTTGTCCATCCCCTTTGTAGCGGTACTCAAAATAATTTTTGACCGCATCGAAGGCCTTAAACCCTGGGGTAAATTGCTGGGTGAAAACATGCCCACAGATGCCCCTCCCGCCGGTGGTAAGCAGGCAGAGACGGGGGAGTGATGTGGAAGGATGGATTGTTGATTCGGTTCAGGAAATTGGATAGCCAGGGTCCTGCTCTCCTTGATTTTACACCAATCTCCCGCCTAAACTGTCCTTTTTTTCAATCAGCAAACCCTGGTCGCCCCCGATCAGAGCGCACAACCGTAGAACATTTAACCCCCTTTCTTAAGCCTCTTTCCTCCTGTCCAGCAATACTTTCCCAACTCCGCCCTGGCATAAAACCTGCGGCAGATAGTATCATTTTCCAAATCACAAGTACTATACAGGCACAATGAAAATGGCTTGTTGTGAAGCGCCAATGTCGTTGGGTAAATCAGTTTGAGCATTGATTGGTGGGTTCACAAGGTAATCTGCCCAAAATAGAATATTGACAACCGTTACAAAGTATAAGACACCTATGAGGAAAAAATCACTACTATTCATTGCATCCGTTCTGGTGCTGCTTTCTGCCTGCAAACAACCCGGAAAGGTGTCGAAGGAACAGGCGGAGAAAATCAGTGTTTCCTGGAAACTGGTCAGCAATTTTATTGAACCGGAGGGCAGTTTTGAAGCAAAGTTCACGCTGAAAAACGGAAGTGATTTTACCCTGGACGGTAAGAACTGGGCCTTGTTTTTCAACATGTCCCCGAGGCCGATCCAGTCGAACAAAACACCGCAACCGGCAGTGATCGAGCATATTAATGGTGATTGGTACAAAATGGTGGCCGCAAAGGATTTTACACTCCGCCCCGACGACTCCATTGAGATAACATATACCGGCACGGAAGGTGTGGTCAAGGAAACCGACGCGCCTATGGGCTTGTATTTCGTTTTTTACGACAATGAGGGAAAGGAAACGAGCATTGTGCAGGTGGCCGATTTTACAGTGGAGCCTTTCACTACAAAAGAACAAATATTGAGGGGCAAAATGGATCTTAAGCAGGTGCCAACACCTGAAACGCGGTTTAATGATAACCTTGCATTCTCTTTAATAGATCAGTCTCAGTTGCTGAAAATCATTCCGAGCCCTGTAAAAATGCTTGCTGGTGCAGGTACTTTCAATGTGACTTCCGGTACCGGGATTTTCTACGAAGCCGGACTGGAAAACGAGGCCCGTTATTTGACGCAAAAATTAAAGACATTAATGGGTTCGGAACTGTCGGTCAAGGCAGGGGCACCTGATGCCTCACCGGCTATTGTGCTTAAAAAGGCTCAGTTTCAGGTGAACGGGGTAGGGAAAGAGGCATACAAACTGGGCATTGGTGCCAAGGGTGTCACCATTACCGGCAGTGATGCGGCGGGTGTATTTTATGGTGTGCAAAGTCTGCTGCAACTCGCCCCCACAGCGGCTTACCAGAAACCCGCAAGTACGCTGGCTTTCGGATTCGTTCAGGTGGAAGATGCACCCCGGTTTCAGTTCCGCAGCCTGCATCTGGACGTAGCGCGTAACTTTCAAACCAAAGAATCGGTCAAAAGAGTGATCGATTTGCTGGCCACCTACAAGGTGAATCACTTCCTTTTTTACACGACTGAGGACGAAGGCTGGCGTGTAGAAATTGACGGCTTACCCGAACTGACAGAGGTGGGCGCTCAGCGTCAGCATATTTCGGGAATGGATTTTCCCGGCTTGCAACCCGGTTATGGATCCGGGCCGGTGGCTTACGATAAGGACAAGCACGGCAGTGGGTTTTATACCAAGGCAGATTTTATTGAAATTTTAAAGTACGCCAAAGAAAGGCACATCAAGGTTATTCCGGAGCTGAACTTTCCGGGACATGCACTGGCCGCTATCAAGTCCATGGAGGCACGCTATGCGCGGTTGATGAAAGAGGGGAAAGAAAAAGAAGCGAATGAATACCGGCTGATAGATCCGGACGACAAGTCGGTGTACCTGTCGGCTCAGGCATATAAAAACAATGTGGTAAGTGTTGCCCGTGAATCCACCTATCATTTCTTTGAAAAAGTAGTGGATGAAATGGCCAAAATGTACAAAGAGGCAGGCCTTACTATGGATACTTTTCACACGGGAGGGGACGAGGTGGCCGAAGGAGCCTGGACCAAATCGCCCATGGCCGCACAGCTGATCAAAGACAATCCGGAGATCGGAAGCGCCAAAAATCTTCAGGCTTATTTTTTCCGCAGGCTGCTACCGAAGCTTGAGAAAAGAAACCTGAAAGTGCATGGATGGGAAGAAGTGGCACTCACGAAAACACCTGCCGGCGCATACCTGGCCAACAAGGAGTTTGTAGGACACCCCGTGGTACCGTACATCTGGAACAATGTGTATGATGTGGATCTGGGCAACAGGCTGGCCAATGCGGGTTATCAGGTGGTGCTGTGTAATGTGACCAATTTCTACTTCGATATGTCCTACGGCAACGATCCCAAAGAGCCAGGGCTGTACTGGGCGGGGTTTGTGGATACGCGTGACAACTGGTTGTTTTCACCCTTCAATATGTTTACAACAACGGAGGAGACTTCGATGGGAAAACCCATGAAGGAGGAGTTTGTGGGTAAGGAAAAACTCAGACCCGATGCCAGGAAAAATGTTTTGGGTGTGGAAGCCCAGCTTTGGAGTGAAACCATCAAGGGGAGGGGAATGATGGAGTATTCCATATTGCCCAAACTCATGGGCTTTGCAGAAAGCGCCTGGGCACCTGAGCGCGCTTGGGAGACTGTGGAGGATCCGGTGTCCAGAAAAAAAATGACACAGGCAGGCTGGAATATTTTTGCCAATACCATTGCCAGGAAAGATATTCCGCGAATGAAGTATCTGAACGGAGGCTACAATTACCGGCTGCCGATGCCGGGTGCCAAAATTGAACAGGGGATGTTGTATGCCAATATCGAATTGCCGGGTTTGGACATAAGATATACAACCGACGGATCGGAACCAACCATGCAGTCGGCCTTGTACAAGGCACCTGTGCAGGTATCCGGGACCGTGAAAATCAAAAGTTTTGATCTCGCTGGCAGTTCGAGCCGAACAAGTGAATTAATTGCGAAATAAGGCCCTCTTTTATTTTGAATAATGGCTGCCGTTACGGGTAAGTGGCAATGAAGTGGCTTACCCGTACAAGGCCATGTGATAAGCTGGATGGCATTTTAAACGCTTAACAAAAAATTAATAACTCAATTCTGTAAAATTTTAATGAACATAGGTGTCGATATCGGCGGTACAAATATAAGGGCCGGAATAGAGCTGGGTGGAAGCATCACGAGGCAGGATCATCTGCTGCTGCAGGATAAAGAATCGCTCACATCCACGTTATCACAGCTGGTGGAGCTTATACGGCCTCTCACCAAATATCCTGTTAAAGGAATCGGTATCGGCGTGCCATCCGTTGTGAACCTGGATAAGGGTATCGTGTATAACGTGATGAACATACCTTCCTGGGAGGAAGTGGCTCTTCGGGATATCATTCAGGATGAATTTAATCTGCCGGTTTCAATAAATAATGATGTGAATTGCTTTATACTGGGCGAGCACCGGTTTGGCCTTGCTCAAAAATACAAATCCGTTGTGGGTCTGGCGTTGGGTACCGGGCTGGGATCGGGGATTATCATCGATAACCACCTTTACACCGGTAACAATTGCGGTGCAGGAGAAATCGGGATGTTGCCTTACAAAGATTCCATCCTTGAGAATTACGTTTGCAACCGGTTTTTCAGGAACGCACTAAATGTAGATGCGCATGTTGCCTATCAGTCGGCTTTGAACGGGGATACCAGGGCGCTTGAAACCTGGGGGGAGTTCGGCATACACCTGGGCTCTGTGATCAAAACGGTGATGTACACCTACGATCCAGAGGCGATTGTGATTGGCGGATCCATAGCCAAGGCGTACCAGTTTTTCAAAGCCTCCATGTCCGACAGTCTGCGTGACTTTGCTTACCCGGACTCCATTAAGCGACTCACGATTATGTTTTCAGAAAACCAGAATATTGCTTTGCTGGGTGCAGCAGCATTACTGGATGCATAACTGTTTTATGATTATCTTGCCCTGATAACCAAAATCTCTCTCTATGCAGCGTAATACCTTTATTGTTGTTTTAATTCTGGTAATATTCTTTGTAATTTCTTTTCTGACCAATATCCTCGGTCCGATCATTCCCGACATCGTGGATAGTTTTGATCTGAGTATCGGGCTTGCGGGCTTTCTTCCTTTTGCTTTCTTTGTAGCATACGGTGTTATGTCCATCCCGTCGGGTCTGTTGGTTGAAAAGTATGGAGAGAAGAGCGTGCTGATCTGGGCCTTCTTTCTGGCTTTCTTTGGTGCTTTACTATTTGCCGTCATTCCAGGTTTCTCCATAGCGTTGCTCTCTTTGTTTTTGATTGGTGTGGGTATGGCGATGCTTCAGGTGGTGATCAATCCGTTGCTGCGCGTGGCGGGCGGGGAGGAGAAGTTTGCCTTCAATTCTGTGCTGGCTCAGTTGTTTTTTGGCGCCGCTTCATTTTTGAGCCCTCTTTTGTATAGCTATCTGGTGCAATCGGTACATTCGGATAAGACAGGATTACTGATAGACACTTTAAACAAACTTGTCCCGGCAAACCTGAAATGGGTTTCGCTGTACTGGGTGTTTTCTGTGATAGCACTGGCCATGGTGATCGTGATCTGGATGGTCAAATTTCCCAAGGTGGAATTGAAAGAAGATGAGCGGATTGATGTGGGTAAAGCTTTTGGCGAACTGTTGGGTAACAGATACGCGCTGCTTTTCTTTCTGGGGATATTTGCTTATGTAGGTACAGAGCAGGGCATAGCCAACTGGATTTCCAAATTCCTTCAGACCTACCACGGGGTAGATCCGGCCACCACAGGTGCATCCGTGATCTCCTATTTTTGGGGACTGCTTACGATTGGATGCTTTTTAGGATTGTTACTGCTCAAATTTTTTGATAGCCGGAAAGTGCTCATCATTTTCACCTCCGGTGCAGTGGTGGCTATGCTCGTTGCGTTGTTCGGATCCAAGGAACTCGCTATTTATGCCTTTCCAATGACGGGATTCTTTGCCTCTGTCATGTACTCCGTCATTTTTTCGCTTGCGCTTAACTCCGTACCGCATCATCACGGTACTTTTTCGGGTATTTTATGTGCCGGTATTGCCGGCGGAGCGGTGGTACCTCTGATCATTGGCGGCCTGGGTGAGCTGGTAGGTTTACGGATGGCTATGCTCTTTCTGTTGATCCCGCTTGGTTACATTCTTAGCATAGGAATCTGGGCCAAACCGCTGGTAAATAATGTCACTGTGAAAAGCTTGAAAGAATTGTTCTGACATTGCATTTGACGGGCGAAAATCATACATTCATCCGGACATTGGCCACACAACATGTATAAAATTATCCTGCTCATCGACTTCGCGGAAGAGTACAGTAAAAGCCTTTTAAAGGGAATCAGCACGTATTCTCGTGAATTTGGCCCCTGGATATTTTGCCGTATGCCGCTGTTTCACAGGGAAACGATAGGTATTGATGGTATATTGAAATGGGCTCAGGAATGGGGCGCCGACGGGATCATCGGGCAGCTTTATCACGACAAGGAAATTCGGAAGGTGGTGGAGGCGGGGATTCCGGTGATCGCGCAGGATTTTAAGGAGCGTTTCGGAGATATACCCAACATTACCGGTGCTTACCATGAAACGGGTGTGCTGGGTGCCGATTATTTCCTGAAAAAGGGCTTCAAAAATTTTGCCTTTTATGGGTTTAAGGACATTGTATGGTCTCGGGAACGAGCTGAAGGTTATGAGGAAAGGGTCGTCAAAGCCGGTCATAAAGTGCATTACTTTGAGCATAAAAAAGCAAGATCCAGTGAGCTTTGGTATTATAAGCCCAGTTCGTTGAGCCGTTGGCTGATTTCACTCCCCAAACCCATTGCCCTCATGACCTGCGACGACAACCAGGGGCAGCATATCACAGAAGCCTGCCGGCATGCGGGAATCCGTATTCCGGAAGAAGTGGCCGTTTTGGGTGTGGATAATGATGTGATGATCTGCGATCTTTCCGATCCGCCACTTTCAAGCATTGCGCTGGATGTGGAAAAAGGTGGCTATGATGCAGCCAAACTACTGCATCAAATGATGAAAAACGGGATCTCGGATCATTACGATATCGTGGTAAAACCCACGCAGGTAATCACGCGGCACTCCACCGATATTTACGCGACGAATGATGATCACATTGCTTCATCGCTGAAATACATTCATCAGAATATTGAGAAAAACCTGCACGTAGATGAAGTAGTGAAACAGGTTCCTTTGTCCCGCAGGGCATTGGAAAAGCGTTTTCTGGAAATAACCGGTTATCCGATCTACAAATACATTTTCAACCTGCGCATCGAAAAATTCACCAAGAAGCTGCTGGATACCGATATGTCCGTCTTTGAAATAGCGCTGGATATGGGGCTGACAGACAGCAAAAATATTGCCAGGCAGTTCAAGCAGGTAAAGGGTTGCAAGCCCAGCGAGTACAGGCACCGGTATCTGGCCGGGAAGTGAGGTTTTGCGGAAGGCGTTTGAATCGTTTAGATCGTTCGAGTGGAATGCCTGAAGCAGTTTGCCGGTTCTATTGGGCCAGTAATCCGGCGCTCCACTGAAGACTGTATAGCGTTTTGTAATATTTGGTTTTAAGCTCTACCAGTTTTTCCTGGGCTTCCAGGGCTTTGTTTTCCCGGGTATTTACCAGAAACAACGAGCTTTCTCCATTTTGAAAGAGGATCCCTTCCGCTCTCACAAGTTGTTGATAATTGAGGTAATTTCGGCTTTGAAGGGTTATCTGTGATTTAAGGTTTTCAACTTCATTGAAATAACTTTTTACTTTCAACTGAATAGAAAGCCGTTTTTGTTCCAGATCCAGATTGGTCGTTTCTATTTTAAGTTTGGCTTTCCGGTATTCACCCCGGCCCTCCGAAAGCCTGAGTGGCAGGCCAAATTTAAATCCATAGCGATAGTTGTTGTCAAAAAAAGGAGTGAGTGATTCACTGTTCACGATTCCATACCCTTTGCTCAAATGATTGTAAGTGAAATCTGCTTTGGGGAGCAGCATCTGAAACTTGAGCCGCTTGTCAATGTCAAGTACCTGCAGTTTGGATTGATAGAGCTGGATGTCCGGATGGTTTTGGGAGGCAGCGGCAATTAGACTGTTCAGTTCCAGGTTGAAGG
This sequence comes from Dyadobacter sp. 32, assembly GCF_902506755.1. Lineage (GTDB taxonomy): Bacteria > Bacteroidota > Bacteroidia > Cytophagales > Spirosomataceae > Dyadobacter. Next base: position 5,360,707 of record NZ_LR735258.1, read on the forward strand.
CATTGATATTCGTTTCGTTTTCCCATCCATCCTGCGGTACTACTGTCACGGGTAGTACATAGGGTTCAATATCCTTGGTCCACAAATAAGCCGACAATTCCAGGCCGGTGTTCTGAAAGGCAAGCCACTTTTCATTTTGTTGGTATTGAAAGCTTTGAAGCTGGGTCATCGCTTCTACGGTATCTATGGCAGGGCGCTCTCCATTCAGAAATGCAGCGCGTACAAACCGGAACCTCTGTTGGTTGACCGCCACATTGGCCTCCACAATTTTGAAGGTCTGATAAGCCCTTACCCATTGCCAGTAGGTGTCCATCGCATCCATCAGTAAATCATTGATAACAGCCCGCTGCTCGGTGATGGCCATGGAATTAAATATCCGGGCTTGTTTAAGAAAGGCTCTTCTTTTGTCCAGCAGCAGATCTTTTGCCAGCGGGACTGTGAAGCCAATGTAACTGGATTTGCCGGCGGTCATGGTGGGATCCAGCCGGTTACCGGTAAGGCTTTCCAGTCCGGTGTTGATTTCGATACCAAACCAAGTAGGTATGGTTAGCTGGGGGGATGTTTGCTGATAATAGTTGGTGCCGTTAAAGGTCTTCTTGGCCACATAGGCGCCAATAACCGGATCGAAAGCGCCTTTGGCAATCAGGATATCTGCGCCCGCCTGTTCAATATTCAGGGAGGTTTGTCGTGCCACCGGGTGATATTTCCTTACAATCTCCAGAACCTGTTCGGCATTGAGTAATAATAGTGAGTCACGCGATTGCCCGGCAACCGCTAAACTCAGAAAGACGCCCGAAGCGATTGTTATCGTAAATAACAGTTTTTGAAGACGAAGCATTATTTGGTTTTGGCTTTATCGTTGGTCTTTGATTTTACATCCTGCAAATTGTAGTAGTCTGGCGGGAATCCGTTAATATTCCGCCACAGTTCATACCAGACGGGTACATCCTTCAGTAGCGCTATTCCCTGCGCGCCGGTTCCGAGTTTCAATTGTTCAGGCCAATCCTTATCGGTGCTGTCTTCTGCCACCAGTACCCTGAATAAACCGTTGGGGCCAATGGAATTTTCAAAAGCCACGATTTTACCGCCGAAAGTACCATAACTGTTGTTGGGCCATCCGCTAAAAACAATAGCCGGAAAGCCGTCGAACATAAACCGGACCTTTTGTCCTATACTGATCAGTGGCAGATCCACAGGCTCCACGAACATTTCCACGGCGTAGTGCACCCGTGTGGGGACAATTACAGCTATACGTTCGCCATCCTTAAGAATTTCACCTATCCCCGCTTTACTGGCCTGCACCACCTGTCCATCCTGAGGAGCGAGGATGGTGTACATATCGTTTCGGATGGTATAGTTACTTACCTGGTTTTCAAGCTTTGCCACCTCACCTTCCCCCGTTGCAATATTACTCATACTCTGGAACTGGTCACCTTCCGCTTTACTGATTTTCTCGGCATATTCCTGTTCCACACTATTCTGCTCTATTCGGGTATTGATTACTTCCTGTTGCGTTTGTGCTAATTTGTTATCCACCATCACTCTTTTGGCCAGTGCATTCTGAAATGCGATATTCCTTTGTTGCAGCTGGGTTTGCGACACCAGGCCCTCGTCATACATCTTTTGCTGTCTTTCAAACTGGTTTTTGGCCAGATTGAACTCATTTGTAGCTGCTTCAAGCTCCGCTCTTTCACCTTCCAGCTTGTTATCGAGCTGTTTTAATTTATTTGTAAGCTGGTCAATCTTAAGTTGCTTTGCAGTACGCAGCGCACCCATCTGCACGCCAGAAGTGGCAGCCTTTTTTTCATAATAGCCGATCGTCCCTTTTTTTGCTTCCAGCTGCTGCCGGGTCCGGTTGATCAGGTTAGGATCCAGATAATCTTCCTTTATCTCGGTAATTTGTAAAATGGTATCTCCTTTCTTTACAAAATCGCCCTCCTTTACCGACCATCGGGCAATTTTCCCGGGGATGGGAGAATTGATATCTTGTGCCCTTTGCTCCTGATACAGGGTGGTGATGTTTCCTTTGGATTTGATGTTCTGGGTCCATGGCAAAAAAAGTACAGCCATCATAAATAAGCAAAAGCCCACAAACCAGCGTCTGACTCTGCCGTCATCATTGATCTTGTAAATCTGATCAAAGGATTTTAACGGAATTTGATATTGATCCTGATCCATGTCTATTTGTTTTTAATTATTGTTGCTTCTCCCGAATTGAGCGAGATGGTGTAATCACTATGGGCCGAAAACGCGGTGTCGTTGGTGGCCACGATCAGCGTAACATGACTCGGAAGGCCTTCCAGGTAATGAATGAGACTTTGCCGGGTTTCATCATCCATCTGATCCCAGGGATCTTCCAGAATGAGCAGGCCGGGATTTTGGATAAATGCTCTTAGCAAAAGAATACTTCTCAGCGTCCTTCCTTGCAATGTCTTCCCACCGGGGCTCGCCACTGTTGACAGTCCATCAGGTAAGTGTTTCAAATGCCTGATCAATCCGGTTTCCTTAGCAAGTGAAATAATATCTTCCTGCTTGATACTACTGTTTCCCATCGTGATGTTCTCCATGACAGTACTTCCAAAAACCTCCTTTTGGTTCAGGTACACGCCAAAGTGGCTACGTAAGGAGACTGATTCGTAGCTGGCAAGGGGAATGTTGTTGATCAGAAAAGAGCCTTCCAGATTCCTGTAGAAGCCAGCCAGTACTTTCAGCAAAGTGGTCTTCCCGGTCGACTCCCCCGTAACGATGGATACCCGGCTCCCTGCGGGTATTTTCAGACTGAGATTTTCGAATATCTTCCTCCCGCCCGGGTAGCTGAAACTCAGATCACGAAGCTCAATATCAAAACCTTCTGATAATTTTCCAGGCTCTAGTTTGCCGTTATTCTCTGTTAACCCTTCCGTTACAGTGGCCAGTTTTTCAAGCCCAGTTACAACATCATACACACTTTCAAGGCTTACTATTAGCTTTTCTACAGCGTTGATGACGGTCAGAATCACAATTTCGGCTGCGATGAACTCGCCGATGTTGAGTTGCTGGCTAAGTAGTAAATATGTGCCTACCGAAAGCATTGCCAGGGTAATGGCCACTTTAAAAGTGACTAAAGTTTTGTATTGAAACAGCAGAACCCTGAAATGGGAAGTCCGGGAATTAAGATAGCCCGTGACGTAATCATCCGTTTTGCTTAAATTCAGATGCGCGTCGCGACCTACCTTAAAAGGGTTAACCACCCGGGCCATCTCCCCATGCCAGCCTGCCACCTTATATTTGTATTTGCTCTCAGCCAGGCTCGATTCCAGGCCATCCTTGCCTGTCCAGTAAAAAATCAGCCATAAAATAAGGATCAATACAAGTCCAAAAACGATGAAGAAGGCGTGATAGATTCCCAGCAGAAGCAATCCGAATAAAATTTGGATACTGGCGATGGGAACGTCCAGCAATAGTTTGGATAATCCTTTTTGAACACTTTGGGTGTCGAAAAAACGATTTACTTTCTCGGGTAGGTAAAATTCATCTGTTTTAATGAGGTCAAAACGGGGAATAATGTCGGAGAACTCAAAGGCATTACGGGTGAAGATTTTCTGTTGAATTTTTTCAATAATCTTCATCTGATTGATCTGCAGAACACCCACCGCTGCCACACCAAGTACCACCAGAAAAATAAGAACGTAGATAGAAGTCACCATGGATGCGCCCAGCACAAAACCAATGATCGCTTGTATGCCCACAGGAACGCTTAATTGAATAAGTCCGCTCAGCATGGCGTAAAAGTATACAGATATTATTTCAGGTTTTTCCAGTTTAATAAGTCCCCACAGTCTCTGTAAAGGAGTGATTGTTTCCATGTGAAATTGGTTTTTTACAAAGATAGTAATACTTGAATAATAATAGTAATACTATCATTTAAAATAGTTTTGGTATTTCTAATGAGATTTTAACTTTTATAGAGAAAAGTTTTGCAACTTTGTATAAACAACAGACGACTTATGGAGTTTCAGGTCACTTTTCATCTCAATCAGAGCATCTATCTTCGCGATCCGGAGAGTACCGAAATTGGGAAGCAGATCGTGAAGAGTGCCATTGATCTTATCTATAAGCTTGGATTTGAGCATTTTACGTTTAAAAAACTAGCCATAGAAATCAGCACAACGGAAGCTACGATATATCGCTATTTCGAAAACAAGCACCGGCTGCTGCTTTACATCCTGAACTGGTACTGGAGCTACATGGAGTTCCTTGTTATTTTTAAATTGCAAAATGTGACAGATCACGAGGTTAAGTTAAGGACAATTGTTGAGCTTTTGACGCACGAATTGCCCGAAAGTTCAGGTACGCTTGATTATAGTAAAAAGTACTTGAACGACATTGTAATAGCCGAAAGCAGTAAGGTGTATCTGGTGAAGGAGGTAAGCGAAATCAACAAACATGCCGTGTTTAAACCTTACAAAGATCTGTGTGCAAAAATTGCCATGGTGATCAAAGAATACAACCCCACTTATGCCTATCCGCATTCGTTGAGCAGTACCTTAATCGAAGCGGCTCATAATCAGCAGTTTTTCTGTAATTTTTTGCCCAAACTTACGGATGTTACCCCAGAGAATGCCCATGAATACACCTATGATTTCCTGACCAACCTGCTGTTCAAAGCATTGGAAAAGTAGCCGGAGGTGCGCTGAAAAATTCTTATTTAAAGCACTACCCAAACTTAGAGCCGGAAATATTATGGTGTATGGATGTTGCTGATCATCCGTTCCCAGTGATAAGCATACATGGATCCGGTAATGAAGTGATTGCACACCTACTGAAAGTGTCACTACCGTCTAAAATATAACCCGGATCAATTGGATGCGTTTTGCGTTTCATTCCCCAGAAACGTATAACTTGTGCGGTGGTATAAATCACACTGTTCAACACCTAATCATAAATAGAAATGATGTATTTCAGGAGACAATTCTTCGTTTTTATGAGCACATTTGTGGTACTCAGTTGTTCCCAAAAGAATAGCGATCAGGAGCAAAACACGATAGACGGAAAAACTTATTCGCAGCACATGGCGGTACTCGCGGCAGATTCACTGGAGGGCCGTAAGCCGTTTTCGGTGGGAGAGGAAAAAACGTTGCGGTATCTGAAAACGGAATTTGAGAAGCTGGGACTAAAGCCCGGCAATGGCGGGAGCTACTTTCAGGAAGTACCGATGGTAGAGATAAAGTCGCAGCCAACGGGTCCTCTGATTATTGAAGGAAAGGGAGGCAAAGTTTCATTGAATTATCTGGATGATTTTGTGGGTGCCTCAAGGCATATTCGGGATCAGGTTGCGCTAAAAAACTCGGAGATGATTTTTGCCGGATACGGAATTGTAGCGCCCGAATACGGCTGGAACGATTACGCCGGGCTGGATGTGAAGGGCAAGACAGTGGTGGTGCTGGTAAATGATCCGGGGTTTGCGGACAGTACCCTATTCAAGGGAAAAACGATGACCTACTACGGTCGGTGGACTTATAAATTTGAGGAAGCCGCACGGCAGGGTGCCGCCGGGGTTATCATCGTGCATGATACCAAGCCAGCCAGCTATGCCTGGACGGTGGTGCGGAGCGGCTGGTCCAAGTCCAAGTTGTACCTGGAAGCCGACGACAACAACCAGTCCAGGGCTCTCGTGGAAGGCTGGATTACAATGGATTCGGCCAAAAAACTGTTTAAACTCGCCGGGGTTTCGGAGTCATTGCTTGTGCAGGCCGGGAAAAAGGGGTTCAAGCCTGTTAACCTTGGTGTGCGTGCGTCATTAGGCATAAACAATACCATCAAAAAGTCGAAATCCAATAACGTGCTGGCCGTATGGCCGGGCACCGACCGTAAAGATGAGTACATCATTTATACGGCGCACTGGGATCATTTAGGAAAGGGCGAGGCGGTCAACGGTGATTCGATCTACAATGGCGCTGCCGACAATGCCTCCGGAGTGGCGGCTTTGCTGGAAATTGCGCACGCTTTTACACTTGAAAAAAGCAAGCCGTCACGCTCAATCCTGTTTCTGGCGGTGACGGCCGAAGAGCAGGGTTTGCTTGGTTCGGAATATTACACGTTGCATCCGGTATATCCTGTCAATAAAACGGTAGCCAACATCAACATGGATGTTTTGCAGCCTTTTGGTAAAATGAAAGACATCATCCTGGTCGGGAAGGGGCAGTCGGAACTGGATGCTTATGCGGATGAAGCCGCTGCCAAACAGAATCGGACGACCCGTGGCGAACCAGATCCCTCGGGAGGCTGGTATTTCAGGTCGGATCATTTCAATTTTGCCAAAGTAGGTATTCCTGCGTTGTACATTGAAAACGGGTCAGTATCCGTAGCGCATGGTGAAAAGTGGGGTGAGGATCAAAAGAAAGATTACAATGAGAACCGTTACCACGCACCTGCCGACGAATATGCGCCGACCTGGGATATATCGGGTACGATTCAGGATATGCAGTTGCTTTTTGATGTAGGTCTTAAACTCAGCAAGGAGTCCGCTTTTCCAGGCTGGCAAAAAGGATCGGAATTTAAAGCGGTAAGGGAGAAATCGATGGGGAAATAGCGGTTGGCTGCTGGCTTTCGGCTTGGCACACTCAATAGTTTTAATCATAAAAAGAGGAAGGGCCGATACATGTGCCCTTCCTTTTTTTATTTTAAAAAGACGATCAAATTGTTGCTAATCAGGAACTATGCGTTGCGTTTAAGCATTGCCTAACAGCTAACCGGGCGGCGTTCCGCAGCTAACAGCTATAGACGGGAGCCCCGTATTCACGCCCCGGGCCGCCCGTCTCACATCTCACATCTCACAGCTAGGAAATCCCCCCCATCCACTTTTTCACCGGTTTCCAGAATACCAGCAGCAAAAGCCCAAACCCGATGGAGAACAGCGTCACCTGGTTGAACAAAGCAGGCATTTGCTGTACATTGTTTTCATCAAAATTACCCGCAAAGAGTCCGGCGATGAGGTTACCCAGTGAGGCTGCTACAAACCAGATCCCCATCAACTGGCTCACGTATCGTTTTGGAGCCAACTTGGTATAGGAGCTCAGTCCTACCGGAGACAGGCACAGCTCACCGATGGTGTGAAATAAATAGGTCAATGTCAGGAAAATGGGTGAGGTCAGTTCACCTGTGACAGCCACCTTAGCTGCCAGCTCCATTACAAAAAAGCCAACACCCAAAAGAATAAGCCCTAAGGCAAATTTCACAGGTGTGGATGGATTGAGCCCCTTGGAAGAAAGGAATATCCAGAGACTCGCCATGACCGGTGCGAAAATCAGGATGAATGTTCCGTTGAAATTCTGAAACCAGCTGGAAGGCATTTCCCAACCGCCGAAAGTTCTTTGGGTATGCCGCTCAGCAAAGATCTGCAAGGACGAACCCGCCTGCTCAAATCCCGACCAGAAAAGAGCTGCTGCTAGAAAGAAAACAATGAGTACCAAAACTCTCTTTTTCTCTTCCGGGGTCAATCCCCCTGCAACCAGTATAAACAGGAAGTAAAAGGCTGACACCGACACGATGATCACCCCTGCACCCTGGGCAAGGCCCTGCGCGGTAGTCATGTCGATGGTTCCGGTAAGCTGTAACGTGGCCAGAAAAACCACGAGCAGGGCCACAAGCCCGTAGCCCATTTTACGGTCGGATCCCGACTTGGCGATGGTTTCGGCTGTTTCTATCTTGGACGGCGGTACGTCTCCCAATCCTTGCAGATACTTCTGGCTGCCGTATCTGAACACGATCAGACCAAGTAGCATACCCACGGCGGCGGCTCCAAAACCCATGTGCCAGTTGATCTTTTGGCCCAGGTAACCCACAATGGTAATCCCAAGCACGGAGCCGAGGTTGATCCCCATGTAGAAGATCGAAAAAGCGGCATCCCGGCGCGCTCCACCCTCCGGATAAAGCTCGCCCACAATGGAACTGATGTTGGGTTTGAGCAGACCGGTACCGAGTGCCACGGTGGCCAATCCAACAAAGAAAATACTGGTTCCGCCTGGTATTGCGAGGATAATATGCCCGATCATGATGATGATTCCCCCATACCAGATCGCTTTCTTCTGACCCAGAATATTGTCGGCCATCCAGCCTCCGGGTAGGGTTAACAGGTACACCGATGCCGTGTAAAGTCCATAAATGGCAGCACCTTCCGACGCATTGAGTCCCATGCCGCCATTCACCTGATCAATCAGAAAAAGCAGTAGGATCGCCCTCATCCCGTAGTAGCTGAACCGCTCCCACATTTCGGCAAAAAATAGTACATATAGTCCTCTCGGATGTTTTTGAGATAGCTCGGCCGTCATAGGAAGGAGAAGTGTTTTATTTGGTAAATTGTCATAAATGCCTAATATTTTAACGGCGCAAGATAGGAATTAAGATCAAATTTCAAACACTTCGGAGATTAAACAAGTTTGTCAAAGCCGTTGTAGTGCTTTTTTGAAAACACTTCACCAAAAGCTGCCCTGCGATTGAAATAAACCAAAAAAAGCAGTGATCCGGGATGAGCCGGTCACTGCTTTTACTCATGAAAATCTGGTTTTTACTTTACAGAAAACGATCCTTCCCCAATTTCAAATCCTTCTGAGTACAACGCAATGGTATATTTACCCGAAGTAAAAGGCGTAGCGCGGTCATACATGATGCTTACATCCTGATTGTTGTTGGTGTAAGTGATGTCTTTGCTGATGGTATAACCTTGTTTCTGGCCGTTGAAATCAAACTCTCCCGAACCCGTAGCACCATCGGCAATGGTTGCCCCGGAGGGGTCGATGATCCGCAGGTAAACGGTCTTGTCGTCGGTAAGCGTCAGTGGATTTTTTTCCAGAATGAAGTCGACCCGGACTTTGTCCACCCGTTTGGCTTTCACGTTTTCGCCTTCCCTCACCTTTCCTTTTGACGATATCGCATATACTTTAACGCTTCTTGCGCGCAATGCTGCGGCCATAGTTACCTTGGATTCCAGTTCGGTGTTTTTGCTGATCACGCCGGTAAGTGAGTCGCTAACCGCCTGTTTGCTGGTCAGAAGTTCGGTTTTTTCCTGAACCAGGGTCTCATTCTGGCTGATCAGCTGTTGATTTTCCTCCCGCAACTGGGCGATCTCCGTATCCTTTTTGGTTAAAAAGTCCTCATATTCCTTCACTTTTTTACTCATGGAAGCATTGCCTCTACGAAGCGACGAGCGATCCTTTTCCAGATCTGCCTTTGCTTTCTGAAGTTCGGCAACGTCTCCACCCAACCCCTGGACTTCAAGAATTTTGGCATCAAGTTGTCTGGCAATCGAATCAAGTTTTATCTCCGTATTGGCGAGCTCCGTTACCCGGGCTTCCAGATCCCCTTCCTGTTTTGTAGTGATGCCTCTTTCCTGATAGTAGAGGTAGCCGAAAACGGCAGCTATAACGGTCATTAGGATAAGTCCTATCACAAGACCGGTATTATTTCTGTTTTCCATAAAACATTATTTAGGTTAAATTATATTTAATCAATAATGCCAGGTAAAAAAGCGTGCCAGAATATACGTCATCGGGGGAAAGCTAAAAGTCCGGGGTGTAAGTCTATGTTGCATTGTACAGGTCACGACCCGAAGGCCAGCAGCAGCGGTCAGGAGAGTTGGAGATCTTTCTGCCGGGATGATATTGGTAAGGGGTATGTTGAGCAGCAGTTTCTCATTTACCGTTCAATAGGCTTCTGAATAAATTGGAACCATTCCGCAAACACAAAAAAGACGCTCCTCTCATTGCCATTCTACAATATTAAATTGCCTTCTGCGTATACGTATAGGGGTTATAAAGTCGTCCGCACCCAAAAGCGCAATCCTGCGGGTATTCTTCATCACCCACTACCGAATAATAAATTCCCTTAAATTTTTTGCATAGAATCATTGTCCTGAAGCATAGGCTTTTTTCAGTAGTTAATTTTTTACAATTTTTTTAAATCAGTCAAAGCCAAAAAGTTATATAAGTTCACTATGGCTTGTAGTACAATTAATTCTAAAAATTACAAATGTAGGCCTAGGGTGAACTAGAATTAGGTCTATAAGTATAATTATTGGGCTAAAAATTTGTGTTTTTTATTTCATGTAACCTCGTTATATTTACAAGTAAACACTACCCACCTTAAACACGTGCAGCTATGAAAAGACGTAAACTATTACAAATCTTAGGACTAATACCCCCGGCACTACTGGCCGCCTCCTGCAAGGAGAAGCTGCCTTCCACACCCACCATTGTCACAGGGAAGGTGATTGATGAAAATGGGTTGCCGTTGGAGGGGGCGGGTTTACGATTGACGGGGAGAAATATTAAGGGTTATGGGGGATATTCAACTTTCAGTATTACAATCGAAAGTGATAAGGATGGGCTTTACAGACTTTCTCAATTCGTGCCTAAGGACACAAATGAGATGAGCATACTTCCATATACGACAAGTAAAGTACCAATTTCTGTCGGATTTGGAGGGTATCTATCTTACATTTTCCTCAAAGGAAAATACACGGAGATAGGATCTCCATATAATATCCCCCGCTCCGAGTGGGGCAAAACAACAACTCTCAACTATCAATTCATCAAAATATGAAAATCAAGTATTTTACCTACGCTATTTCAGCAACTGCCATCCTGCTCTGCTCTATTTTCCAAATAAGCCTTCACGCCCAATCACTGGATGACGAAAATGTGAAAATAATGAGCAGAATGGATACAGAATCCTTTAAGGGCAAAGTCGTACTTAACAAAGCCATTGTGCTTGAGCATCAATTGGAACCATTCCGGAAACACAAAAAAGACGCTCCACTCATTGCCATTCTACAATATTAAATTTCTTCTGCGTATACGTATAGGAGTTATAAAGTTGTCCGCACCCAAAAGCGCAATCCTGCAGGTATTCTTTATCACTCACTACCGAATAATAAATTCCCTTAAATTTTTTGCATAGAATCATTGTCCTGAGGCATAGGCTTTTTTCGGATGTTAATTTTTTTAACGTTTTTGTTAAATCTGTCTAAATCAAAAAGTTGTAAAATTTCATTGGGATTTGTAGTACAATTAATTCTGATAATTGCAAATTTAGGCCTCTGGTGAACTAGAATTAGGCCTACAAGTGTAATTATTGGGCTACAAATTTGTGTTTTTTATTTTATGTAACTTTTTTATATTTACTCGGTAATTTATCCTCTTAAACAACAGTAAATATGAAACGAAGAGTAATCCCCTGGGCGACCGCCCTGTTTTATTTAAATTCACTACATCTTTTTACTTAATCTCCTATCAAAATGAAAAAAATGAAACGACGACAAATGCTCCGGCTTCTTGGCCTGGCACCACCAGTATTTCTTGTCTCATGCCGCGATTCGAAAGTTCCCTCGGCCCCCACGATTGTCACGGGCAAGGTAACTGATGAGCATGATATGCCCATTGAAGGGGCGTTAATACGCATGTTCGGAACTAAGCGACAAGGCCTTTCCGGAGTTGGGACATTTAGCACTGAGGGGTTAACTCACAAGGATGGTAATTATACACTTTCTTATGTGGTTCCGAGGGGAACCGACTTTGTAAATGTCAGCCCGAAGGGAACTTCGACAATTAACGATCAAACTCATGACTATTCTGTTCAAATGAATGGTGTCGGTTCATATGTCCAACTTGGTAGCAGTCCTGTATTGCATTGGGGGGATTACGGCAAAACAACCACTATAAACTTTCAATATAAAAAACGATGAGATACAGCTACCACCCTTCCTTTAAAAAACGATTTAAATTTTTTCTAACCTTCCTTCTGTTGATCTTGTCATTCTCTGTTTACGCTCAAAATGAGGAACATGAGAAGAAACTACGTGAAATGGACGTGTCAGTCTTCGGGAACAGGACATTGCTCAACAAAGCCATCGTAATCGATGAACGCATTTTAACTGACTGAAGAGCAAGTGCAAGAAAAATATCAAAGCCCTAAGCGAAGACAAAAAAGGCGGATGCCAGTAAATATGAAAATATAGAACTCATTGCTGCCGGACTGTTAAAGGATGAGGTCCAGAAGGTTTACCAATCTTTGTTTTACCGTTAATAAATTTCCCCCAAGAATCCCCTCAACACTACGCCACTCAAAGTTATTTTATCTCGAAAATATCTTGCGTATCAGATCAACCGTTAGAAATGCTAAAATAAGCGTCCAGTTCGCGATTTAATGAAATTTTCATCAAATCATTTATCATCGCCAAAGTCTTTATCTGGAATTAATTATATTATCATAATTATTTATATAAATATTTGAATTTTAGTTTTCATGTAACTTTTTTATATTTACAAGTAAACACTACCCACCTTAAACACGTGCAGCTATGAAAAGACGAAAACTATTACAAATCTTAGGACTAATACCCCCGGCACTGCTGGCCGCCTCCTGCAAGGAGAAGCTGCCTTCTACACCAACCATTGTCACAGGCAAGATCATTGATGAAAATGGACTGCCGCTGGAGGGGGCGGGATTACGACTCTCAGGCACGGACGTAAAAGGCTTTGCAGGAGCCGAAACTTTCAGTATTACCGCTGAAAGCGATAAGGACGGCAATTATAAGCTCTCACAACTGATACCGAAAGATACGGATCGTATTGGTATACTTCCCAGGTCGACGGATAAAGTGCCGTTGAATATTGGTATAGGAGATTTCGTTTCTTACCAGCTAAAAAATAGTAGCTATGACAAAGTAACGGCCCCTCATGATATTCCCTCTTCGGAATGGGGTAAAACAGTTACCCTTCATTATCAATTTAAAAAAAGATGAAAACCATGAATCGCAACGCTACCATTTTCGGGATAGGAATCCTTATGTGTATTTTAACGAACAGGGTACACGCCCAGACGTTTGAAGAAGAAAATGCCAGAGTGATGGAACGGATGGACACCGAAGGTTTTAAAGGAAAGGTTTTGCTTAACAAGGCTATCGCTCTGGATTATCAGCTGGAACCGTTCCGCACCCGGGAGAAGGACAAAGAAGGTGCTTATGTTACACACCTGGATGCCATGCTGCTCAGGCAGTTGATCGAAACCTCAGAAAGAGGTGATATGGATGGCAGAAAGAAAACGGAAACCTTACAAAAGATTTTTACACGCAGCCGGAAGGAGGTTACTGCCAATAACATCATCCCTATTGGCATTATCAACACGGATGCCATGCTACTGACTGATGAGCAAATTCAGGAAAATATCAAAGCAAAAAGTGAAGGGAAGCAAGCAGACTTCAGTAAATATGAAAATATAGAACTCATCGCAGCCGGACCCCTTCAGGATGAGATCTACAAGGTTACCAATCTTTGTTTTACCGTTAATAAATTTCCCCCAAGAATCCCCTCAACACTACGCCACTCAAAGTTATTTTATCTCGAAAATATCTTGCGTATCAGATGAACCGTTAGAAATGCTAAAATAAGCGTCCAGTTCGCGATTTAATGAAATTTTCACCAAATCATTTATCATCGCCAAAGTCGATATCGATAATTAATTCTATGGCTATAATTATTTATATAAATATTTGAATTTTATTTATTATGTAACCTTGTTATATTTACAAGTATACACTGCCCACCCAAAAATATGAACATCTATGAAACGACGACAACTATTACAAATCTTAGGACTAATACCCCCGGCACTACTGGCCGCGTCCTGCAAGGAGAAGCTGGCTTCCACACCCACCATTGTCACAGGAAAGGTGATTGATGAAAATGGGTTGCCGCTAGAGGGGGCGGGTCTTGACCTGGCAGGGATAAAATGGGATTTTGTTACACCAACTACGACTAAGGGTGTAACAAAGGAGAGCGATAAAGATGGATTCTATGAGCTTTCGCTGATCGTTCCTGAGGGTACTGATGAACTCAGTTTAGCTCCATATTCGACAAAAAAGGTCCCCTTAAACATCGGCGTTGGCGACTTTATTGCCTATTTATATATTGATCAAGTTTCTACAAAAATGATCGCCCCTTATACAATTCCACGAAGCGACTGGGGGAAGACTACAACTCTTAACTTTCAATTTAAACGAAGATGAGAACAATTTCCACCGCCTCCACTAGTCTATATACTAATCATAGTGTTTATCATTTTACCACTCACCCTTGCCGCTAAAACCTTGGAAGAAGAGAATGCGAAAATGATTTCCCAAATGGATACCGAGTCGTTTAGGGGCAAAGTCAAACATCCCTGTTGGGCTCTCCGTGTCGCCCAACCCCAATGCGGGCGAGTTTGAGGCGGGCTTCTACCTGGGTGTGGGCAAGGCTGCCACGCTGTCGGTGATCAACATCCTCGGGCATACCCTGTACGAGCGCGGCATCACCGGCCAGGGTACGCATACCGAAAAAGTGAAGCTCGGCAGCTACGTACCCGGCATATTCCTGGTGCAGCTGCGGAGCGGTAAAAATGTGGAGGTGAAGAAGATTATTGTGGTACGGTAACGGATATTGCTATCTATTTCAGCAGGGCTGCCGGGTATTTCCCGGCGGCCCTTGTTGTATACCGAGGGCAAAAGATATTCTTTTCCCATATGCCCGGCGGCCCGGTCACATCCGCCCGGCGGCCCGGTTACATTTCACATCTCACTTCTCACGTCCGCCCGGTCACATCTCACATCTCACATCTTACATCCGCCCGGCGGCCCGGTCACACATCTCACTTCAACGTCCTAATATAAGCCAGCAAATCCGCCACCTGTTTGTCGGAGTAATTGTCGATCAAACCCTTCGTCATAAACGACCTGCCTCCCAGAAACCCCTGGCTCCTGATTGTGGCGGCTTCGATAAAAACCTTGCTGCCCCCCATAAAAGCGATGGTGGCTCCCCGATCATCTTTACCTACCAGATAGCCTTCTACAGTGCTGCCATCCTTTTTAGTAACCCGGTAGGCCGCGTAGCCCGATTCCACCGCTGCATCGGGATTGAGGATGGCGGTGAGCAGGGCTTCACTTTCACGGGATGCAGAACCGTCAAGTGCGGGGGCGATGGTCTGGCCCTTTCCCGCAACCTGATGGCACAGCAGGCAGGTCTGAAAAAGGAGTTTACCGGCACTGGCATCGCCTGTTTTTTTCTCCGCAATGGCCATGTATTTGGTCAGTTTACCTTTGAAGGCATTTTTGTTCACCTCTTCTCGCTTCTTCACCGCTTCCAGCAGGCTTTTGCTGCGGGTGTCGTCGGGTTTTGCGTGGGCAATACGTTCTGCGGAGGATAAATTAAAGGCTGCCTGATCGAGCCGTTTTTTATCATAGCTATCCAAAAGCATGGATGTGCCCTGGCTCGATGCTGACAGGATAGCCGTTAGTTCTGCTTTTTCCGATGGAGTCAATGTGGAAATCCATTTGGTCAGGGCATTTTCTGCGGCCATGGGATCAGCCTTGGCGAGACTGTGGAGCGAGGCCGCCTGAACCTGGAAACCCAGTTTTTGATTGTTTACACCTCCTGCAAAAACGTGCTGGTTAGCCTTCACGTTTTGTTCAAGCACTTTCAGGATTAGCTTGAGGGTAGTCTCCGATGCCTGCTCGTTGAATAACGGAGCTATTTTAGCGTCCATATGCTTTACCCCAAAACGTCCGATGGCGTCCAGGGCTACTTCTAAATCTTTGGGTGATTTGCTGCTCAGTAACGTGCTCGTTGGAGCGAACAAGAGTTCGGCCAATTCCGGGGATTGAATTTGTGCCTGATTTTTTAACGCCATACTTGTAATGGCGCCCGCCTGGGCCGGATTCTCAAAAACAGGCTTCACCAACTGATACACGTCCTGGTTTGTGAGCATGCCGGCGACACTAATGAACGTGGGTTCGTCCAATGCGGTGATTTGTGCCTGTGGCCAAAATTTAAGAAATGCGGCCTCCCGCTGGCCGGATGGTAATGCCTGCGTTACCCAAAGCAGGTTGGATGCCGGGATGTCCTTGGAAGCAGGGGCGCTGATATACTTCTGTAACAGATCGGGATATTGCTCCAAAGCCTTGCGGGCCAGAAAACGTTCGAATTTCCTTTCGTAGGCGCCACCCATTTCATTGCCTGGGAGCTCCGGTTTACAGGCACGTACCAATAGTTCTATGGTAAGTGCATCAGCACCGTTGGCTTCGGACAAGGTCCTGAGCACCTGAGCGCGGATGGCCGGGTCATTATGTTCAATCAGGTTCTTTACTTTCAAAGCAATTGCCGCAGGACTGAGCGAAAAGCTTGTCAGGGAACGAATTGCCTCGCGCCTAAGGTCGGGTGAAGTTGAATTTAAAAGCTTTGTGAATAATTGTTCGTCGTAATTTTTAATTCCTTCAAGAGACCACAAGGCGTGAATCCGGCTGGTTTCGTGTGCCGATTCATCACCGGCAAGGGCCACAAGTTGCGGGATCAATGTCTTTGTTTCGGACAACGGTCGGTCGGAGATCTGGTGCCAGGCAGCGCGTTTTTCCCAAAGCGATGGTGACCGCAGATGATCGACAAGGTCGGCCGTTTTTACTTCATATAAATCAGGAATAGGACGTGGCTTTTGACTTACGTGCCTGATGCGCCAGATACGGCCGTGGGATTTATCGCGATCAGGGTGGGTGGTGGGAAGTTCATTGTGGGATACGATTTTGTTGTACCAGTCGGCGATGTACAAGCAGCCATCCGGGCCAAACTCGATGTTTACAGGACGAAACCAGTCGTCTTCCGAGGTTAACAGATCAGGCAGATGTTTGGCAGTGACCGTGCCGTCGGCATTGCGCACAACCTGTACCGCATTGATACTGCTTGTGATGGGATTGGCCAGAAAAGCCACATTTTTATAGGCTTCAGGAAAGGAGCCCGATGCGTCGTCGGCAAAGGCGGTACCGGATATGCCCGTTCCACCCACGCGAAACGGGTGCAATGCCGGTACAAATGGCTGATAGGGACGCAGCCGCTCATTACCTATGCCGGGAAATCCGGACCCCGGCTCCATGGGTGTGACCGAATAGCCCAGATCGTTGGCTTCGGAACCGTACCATTGTCCATTACCCCGAAGCTGAAAACCCCAGATATTGTTTAGTCCGTTACTGACAAGCTCCATTTTTCGGGCATCCAGCGACATCCTTACAATTTTACTAAAATCGATTTTTAACCTCGCGCTGCTGAAAAGAGAGGTCACCTCCCCTTTATTCAGAGCGCCATGGCTGAAATGTATCCAGTCGCCAGGTCCTCTGACCAGTGTATGCGCCATCGTGTGTGTATCCGTAAAACCAAAGCCAGTGAGCATCGGGATCCTTTGGTCGGCTTCACCGTCCTGATCCTGGTCATTCAGGAAAAACAATTCAGATCCCTGAACCACGTATGCACCGTTTTTATAGGGTAAAACGCTCATGGGTATGGTGAGCCCGTCGGCCCAGACGCTGGTTTTGGCCCGAGATGAGCCATACAGGTCCGAGATCACGATCACTTTGTCGTTGCCTTTGGTTTTTCCCTGATACAGGTCCAGGATACGTTTGAAATTGGGATGTTTTTTCTGTGCTTCCGGGTCATCCATCAATTTCAGGAGGTCATTCCATTGAATGTCGGCGACGGGGTCGAGTGGATACATGCGTGCGGTCTGTGTCCAAAGCCTGCCTGCATCGTCAAAAGTGAGGTCAATGGGATTAATGATACTATCTCGCTCACTGGCTACGAGTTCGGCAACGAAGCCCCCTGCAAGTTTAAATCCGGCAAGTTCCTGTTCTGGGGAATATACCTGGGTGCGAACGGACTGGGGTTTGTTCTGCTGGGCATAGGCAGGTATTGTTGAAAAGCATACAATCAGCAATAAGAAACAAGCATGCGGAGTCTTCATGGTCAGATACAGCTTAGAAGCGGGTGGTTTCAGAATAAATCCATATCAGTACTAAATAGTTAAAAACCAAAAATCTACTTCCAGGGAGATAATCATATATCTCTGAAAGTAGATTCTGTAAATGCCTGGTTGATTCAGATGGTATTAGTCGATCAGAATTTTTCGGGTGAACGAAAGGTCGGAATTTTGCATCTGGAGTATGTACACACCACTGGTGATGTTTTTATAAGTAATCACCGGGCTGCCTGGATCCATATTTCCCGATTTTACAAGTCTTCCATTCAGGCTGAACAATTTGTATGGAGCAATATTGCGCACCCCCGCTATTTGCAACGCTTTGTTTTCCGGAAAATGCCGGATAGTAACCTGAGCACTCGCGTCATTATGGGCAAGCACAATTCTTGAATACGCAAACCCGCCGTCAAAATCCACCTGTTTGAGGCGATAATAGTTGATTCCGGATTTGGGGGATTCATCTGTAAATTGGTAGGTATGGTTCAACTTCGTATTTCCTTTGCCAACCAATGTACCTATTCGTTCAAATCTCGTGGCGTCCGAAGATCTTTCAATGTCAAAATGCGCATTGTTGACCTCACTGGATGTAGTCCATACCAGATTGTTCTGGGTGTTTTTGATTCCGACTTTGAACGAAGTGAGGGTCACCGGAAGGGTAGTTGGCGGGATAAAAGTTGGCGTTGGAAAAGTTAAGTTTGCAACGCTATTGGCCCTTGCCCAGTTTGCTACATCCGAAAAATCACCTGAACCGTCGTAAACGGCATTGTCGATGTCCCCAAGATTTACAAATTTGCTAGCGTCGGTAGGCATATTGCCAGTTCCAAGAAAATTGATCGCAAAGCAAATGGTAGATTCGGGACTCTCACCTTCGACAGCGGATGGTATTGCCGAAAGAATATATAATTGTTCTCCATCATTGCTGAGCCCGGGGAGGCCTGAGGCAGTGCCCGAGGTTGCAAAGTTGGCGAGGGAAGATATGAGAATGACGGATCCTGCTCCAATACCTGTAGCGGGGGTGGTCCAGGTATAAATGTCACTCGTTTCGATGCCCACGAAATTTTCTGTAGAAGCGGTCCAGTCATTGTCCGTAAAATAGAAAGTCCGGTTTGCCGGGATGTCGGCAGTGGCCTGCAGATAGATTTCGTCGGGATTGTCCGCTCTGAATCCGGAAATTTTCAAACCAAAGCAACTTTGAGCCCTGGCAGTTTGTAATAGTAGCAGGCAAAGTATTAAGCTTGTCAAAAGTGTTTTCATATACATTCTGTTTTGGTTAGGAAAGGAAAAATGAAATAAATCAGAATTGGCTTAACCGTTTGATCGCCAGTTATCAGTATTATTTATTAGCGCAGTTTAAGAAGGGGTATTCTTTCTAGTGCGGGGGACGTGTTAAATGTTCAGCACAGGTAAGGTACTGGAAATTTACGTCAGTCTGTATTAACTTTTTGTTAAGTTTTTGTTAAATATTTATAAAATCGCAGCCTGAACACGGATTAACGATTCGAATTTTTATCATGTGCATTTTTACCGCCAACTACTTAGAATATACTTCCCTGGAAATATGCTTAGAGAGATAACAATAGCGCTTAAAAAGAATAAAATTCTCTTTTACGTTCAGAATTTTCTGCGACAGCTGATTCCCTCCCAGGTGTATCAAAGGGCGCTGAGGAGCAGGCTTTCCGAATTGGAAAAGTATGATGCCGCCTATATGAATGACCGCCTCCATTATTACAATAAACTTTCAGGTTCGATCACGGTGGGCCAGGGTGCCGTGCCGCTGAGAGAAATGCGGAAAATCAAAGGCCCGAAAGCATACTTTTTTGATTTTTATGAAACGGCCCGGTATTTTGATCAGAATTGGTTGGCGAATGTCCTGTTTATGGATGTAATCCACGTTCCTGAGGTGCCTACATTTCAGAAAAGCAGACCGATTCATAGCAACAATGCCAATGCTGTGCTGTTAAAAATGGACAAAAAGCGTCACTTCTTTTTTGTAGAGGATGATTTGAAGTTTGCAGAGAAAAAAAACATGCTCATTGGCCGGGGATCTGTGACTCAGCCCCATCGAATCCGGTTTATGGACATATATTTCACCCACCCTATGTGTGATCTGGGGCAGGTTAACCGGGTAGGGGGGAATGCTAAATGGCTTAAACCCAAACTTTCTACCCGTGCCCATTTGAAATACAAATTTATCCTGAGTCTTGAGGGCAACGATGTAGCGACCAATCTCAAATGGATCATGTCATCCAACTCCATCGCCGTCATGCCGAAGCCTAAATATGAAACCTGGTTTATGGAAGGAAGACTCATTCCGGACCATCACTACATTCTGATCAGGGATGATTACTCCGATCTGGAAGAACGCCTGCATCATTACATCACCAACACCGATCAGGCTGAACGCATCATTTCTAACGCCAATGCCTATGTGAAGCAGTTTGAGGATCAGAAAAGGGAAGAACTACTGGGCCTGATGGTCATGGGAAAATATTTCTCCTGTACAAAAATCCCGGCTGACATCTGAAAATTATTATTTCGTTTTAACTCCATGGACTTACGGACTTATCCAATCCATTTAAACAACAGAAAATCGTGATATAAATAGAGCTGGAGGGCCATGCTGATCAGGTAAAATAGCCATGGAGCAAGCCGGAGCCGGGGCAAGTATCTCATGATGGCTACATTGGCAAAAAATGCAACGTAAAAGAGGGCAGTGTAGTAACGAAATACGCCGGTAAGATAAAAGCAGATGAGTGGGATAATGGCATAAAACATGACAGAATAATTTCTGGATTCAAGATCTCTGATCAGATAAATGATCATAATCAGGGCAAATGGGGTGCAGAGCAGGTGCCGGTTCAGGCTGGAAATGCTGGTAATCTCCTTATAGCTCTGGCTAAAGCATACATCCAGTATAGTGGTTCCTGTAATATAAAGGCAGGAAAAAATCAGCGGTGCTTCTTTCCGCCATTCCTGTGCGGCGCCTGAGGCTGCTCCGGAAAAAAACTCAAAGGCCTTTCTCATCAGAAAGAAAAGAGCCAGGGTGCCCATACAGAATGAAATCGCATCCAATTCCAATATTCTTCCGGGAGAAAAGGTGGTTAAGGGGAAATGAGGTATGTGCCACGTCCTGCCCCAGTATTTTTGAACTTCCAGAAAATAAAACCATTTGCCGGTTTGAACATACTGGGTGAAGCTCGAAATCATCAGCCCGGAAAGGCAGCAAAGGACGTCGGGAGTGATTTTTTTTATACGTGCTGAAATTGTTTCCCGGGGGTCACCTGCCAGTAATTCGGTGATCACAATGGCTGGGATGAAAATCAGTGATACGGATCGGATCATGGTAACGAAAAAGAAACCAATCCTATGCAGATTCGGCCTGTTGGTTTCGTACCCTTTCAGGATCATGGTTGAAAACACAAAAAAAAGAGCCTCAGAATAAGGGAGGCCCATAAATAATAGGGATGGGACAGACAGTAGAATCAAAATGGATAATACCGGAAGTTTATACTTTTCTAAGAGGAAATGCAACGAGCCAAAAAAAATGGTAATGTTGACCAGGCTCATGTAAACCGGATCAACGCCAAGCACCTTCCAGAAATAGGGAAACATTGGAAAGAAGGCCAGGTTACAAGTTTCATAGGGCACAAAAACATAGCCGTTGCTCAGAATCGAAAAATACCAGTTTGCATCCCAGTTAAGCAGGTTTTGTTGGTTGGGGACGGCTGTGAATACTCCATACCGGTTCAGTAGGAAATACAAAGTAATGGTAATGGCACTATGTACTGATATGGCTATGAGGGTTGTTTTCATCAATGCATTCCGGATCAGTTGAGATGTTGGTGATCTTTAGTTGTGCAGTATTGTCGGTTTGATTTGTCCACTGTTGAGGGTAGTTTTGAAACTTTCCTCAACAGTGGATTGAAAAATGAAAAACCAGGAATCCGAAGACTTGTCTAAAAAACTTAACGAAGTGTTCCTCAATAAACCTTCGCCAGCAAATGAGGCCGCTCTTTTTCAAGCTTCAGGATCAGTTCACCGAAAAGCGTATTGACCCAGGCAAACCACTTCCGGGTAAACTTCGAGTCGTCATCTTTGTCGAAGGACTCATGCATAAAGCCGGTGTGGTTATGTGTGTTTTTCAACTGCCTTAGTTGCGCTTCGATCTCGGCATCGTTGGTGGAGGTAATCGCGCGGGCAATGATACCCATGGGCCATATCTGGTCGATCAGGGTATGCGGGCTACCTAAGCCTTCTCCCGCTTTACCTTTGAAAAAATAAGGGTTGGAGCCGCTCAGGACGAATTTTCTGGTGTTGATGTAAATCGGATCCTTCACAGACACAGCACCAAGGTAGGGCATGCTGATCAGGCCCGGAATACCGGCATCATCCATAAGCAGATAGTTGCCAAAGCCGTCTACTTCAAAAGCATAAATCTTCCCGAACTGCGGATGATTGTAAACCGCATGTTTTTTCAGGGCGTTTTCCACTTCGAGTGCCAGTGCCTTGAAATCGGCTGCCAGCTTGTTGTCCATGCTGCCTGGACGTGCAACCTTTTCCAGCAATTCGGCAACCTGGCGGAATGACACCACGGCAAAGAAATTGGAAGGAATGAAGAAAGGATACACGGCCGCATCATCTGATGGCCTGAATGTGCTCACGATAAGTCCGTTTGGCTTGATCGGGTTGCCGTAGCCATTGCCCGGAACCGT
The DNA here is from genome assembly GCF_902506755.1 of Dyadobacter sp. 32. Taxonomy (GTDB): domain Bacteria; phylum Bacteroidota; class Bacteroidia; order Cytophagales; family Spirosomataceae; genus Dyadobacter. The sequence continues at coordinate 5,383,224 of NZ_LR735258.1, forward strand.
ATCCGTAGACCAGGCCGTGGTTCGCCCAAATTTATAAGGCCCGCGATTTTCTTTCCTTTGTTGTTCTTTGCAGGTCAGAAATACCAACCGCATGGCCTTCACCCAGTCCGCGTCGAACGGTGCTGTGTCGCCAGTGGTTTTCCAGTAATGATAGGCCAGCCGAATGGTGTAACAAAGTGAATCGAGCTCCCATTTCCGTTCATGCAACATGGGCTTCATTTCCGTGTGGTCGCTGGTCCACTCGCTTTTTTGCGGGCGGTAGTAGAATGCATTGGCATAAGGATCAATGATAATACATTTTGTCTGCCGGTTGATCAACCCGGCTACCATGTCTTTCAAGCGTGGATCTTCTTTCAACAGAGGAAGGTAAGGCCAAACCTGCGCTGTGCTGTCTCTCAGCCACATGGCGTCAATATCGCCCGTAATTACAAACGTATCAGGCTTCCCGTCTATGGGCTTGTACTGCACCGTGGTGTCGATGGTATTGGGGAAGCAGTTTTCAAACAACCAGGCGATCTCAGGATCTTTGATAACCTTTTTCATTCGGGTGATTGTCGCTTCTACGGCGTCGCTAGTGAAGCTCCGCTTGTTGGCCGGAATGCGAACCACCGGAAAATCGGCCGCATTTTTAGCAAATGACCAGGTGGATGTGGCCACCCCTGCCACGGCGAGTGCTCCTGTTTTTATGAAGTTTCTTCTGTGAATCATCTGGAAATTGATTTATTAAAAAATTTTAAAGAAGCAATTTAGATAAAATTCCGTCAATGAAAATGATTGACTCCCTGTGAAATGGGCACGGGTCAGACTTTGAAGATTAATTTCCTTTTGAAAAGTATGTACAGAATCAAAAACCAGAAGCTCAGATAAATAAGTGCGTAGGCAAGAGAGGCGTTTTTGGGGTCACTGAAATGGGGCTCTAAATAAAATTTGTAAAGAAAAGTCTGTAAGCCCATGGCAGCCTGACTGGGATCCAGCGGATGGGCCACTTTGATGCTGCTGAGTACCCGGGGGATGATTCCGGAGAAAAAGAAAACCACCATGGGATTGACCCCGAATATGACGAACAGTTTCGTCCAGCCATTAACGCCTTTGACATCGATGAAAAAATATAGAATTGCCAATACTGCCAGCGCCATGCCGGCTGTATACAGCACAAACGAACTGGTCCAGAGCGCTTTATTCATCGGGAACACTACATGCCAGGCCAGTCCGGCGGCAATGCCCAGGACTCCTGCTACAAAGAGGTACCGCCACTTTTCAGTTCCGGATAGATTGGCCCTCAGTAAGGTGCCTGTAAGTAAGCCTGCAATGCCTGTGGCTATGGCGGGCAAAGTGCTGAGTATACCTTCCGGATCCCAGGTTTTGGATGTAACCCAAAGGTGACCAGGCAGAAGCAGGTTATCCAGCCAGGCGGCAATGTTGGTACCTTTATCCAGATTGGGTGTGCCCATTTCAGGCACCGGTATCAACGTCATGATCGCCCAATAACCCACGAGCAACAGCAAGCCCGTGAGCGCTTGTGCCTGCCAGCCGGAATGAAGATATAGCAGACTGATAATCAGGTACACAATCGCAATCCGCTGTAATACACCCGGAATCCTTACTGTTTCAAAGTCGCTGAATCCGCCGAAAGCAGCGATCATCATCGAAACAAAAACGGCCAGGGCAACATAGAACTGACGTTTTGGGTGATATTCTGAAAACAACGCAATGACAATGAGCAGGGTAAATGCAAGGCGAAGAGCCAGTAGTGCAAGGCCTTCTGTACCGCCTATATTTATTTTTGACCAAAAACTTAAAAACAAACCCAGGCAAAAAATCCGCAAGGTTCGGGTAACGATCTTTTGGAGGGCAGCGGGGCCGGAATCCTTATTGGGCGACGCCAAAACCACGGAAACACCAACGATGAACAGGAAGGTCGGAAATACAAGATCCGTCGGAGTGCATCCGTGCCACTCTGCATGAAGCAGCGGCGCGTAAACATGGCCCCAGTCACCGGGGTTGTTGACGACCGTCATGAGCATAATGGTGAGTCCCCGAAGGACATCCAGCGAAACGAGCCGTGATTTCATAGCGTCAATGGTTGCTTTTTTGTATGACCTACAGTACTTCTTTTACCATGTGAAAATACCGGTGACCCATGAATTTTTTTTGACCCGCAATTTTAAAATCAAGGTTTTCATAAAAACGTTTTGCTTCCGGATTCTCTGTGTCCACAATCAGTCCCACCCGTTTAAATCCTGAGGACAGGGCTCGTTCACAAAAGGCATTCAACAGCATTTTTCCGATCCCTTTCCGCTGGTGTTTTTTGTTGATATTGATGCAGTCGAGATAGTATTCGCCGGCTTCGGTCTCGTCGGCCAGGGTGAAACCAGGCCGGGAGGTTCTGAGTTGATCCAGCACAGGTTGTCTGAGCGCATGCAACCGGGCGCCATCATAGCCGGTTATTGATCCCTGGATATCCTCCTTATGAACGGCAACCAGTGTGTTAAGATAACTGTATTGATTATCATCCCTTCGGAAAAATGCTTTCATAAAAGGTATTGCGTCTTCATTTTGATCAGAATTGGCAAAAATGCCCGCAATATGCCCCAACGCCAGAATCATGAGCGGAGCTACCTGGTCCGCATCTTCCGGTGTGGCGGGTCTGATCTGCGTAGTCGTATTCAATGACAATATGGACATTTGTTCTTCACCAATAGATTTTCACGTTCATTAATTGAGCAACATCAGCGTGCCATTTTTAATTGCCGATGTTTCATCCAATTTTATTGAATAAACATAGACTCCGGATGGTTGCATCAATCCCTTAACCTTCCCGTCAAAAGGAGATTGATAACCTTTGGAATAAAATACCACTTCTCCCCGTCGATTGTAAATGGTAATTTGTGCATCCGGATAAGAATTTATGCTTGGCAATGACGATGTGCTCAGGTGCAGTGACGGATAACCTCACCTATAATTACAGCACCTGGGGTAACAGGCTCTTCTCCGTTGAGGATGCTTCCACCAATAACAACGGGGTAAAAACGGGTACAAGTAGTTTTGGATACGACAACAATGGCAACATGACCGCTGACGGTACCAAAGGAGCAGCCATAAGTTACAACCTGTTGAACCTGCCCGCTCAGGTTGTCCTGTCCAGCCCCAGCCGCACCGTGCAATACACCTACGACGCATCCGGCTCCAAACTTAAGATGAGTTCCCCATCCGCAGGAACACTTTATGCGGGTGCATTTGAATATACAGTTAACGGTACGCTACTTCGTATAGGGTTGGAAGAAGGACAGCTGGTACGCAATAGTAGCGGAACTTATGAGCTCAACTATTACATCCGTGACCACCTGGGCAACGTGCGCCAGGTATTGAAAGAGGACCAGCAGGTATTGCAAGAAACACAATACTACGCCTTTGGATTGCCGGTTGTAAAGGACGGCAATGATGCGGCTAATAAGTATCTTTACAATGGTAAGGAGAAGCAGCCCGAAACGGGTTGGCTGGATTATGGGGCCAGGATGTATATGGCGGAGATTGGGAGATGGGGAGTGGTGGATCCTTTGTCAGAAATCTCTCGAGAATTTTCACCCTTTGTCTATGGAAACGACAATCCCATTCTGATGATTGATCCCGATGGGATGAGGACAACTTACAATTGGAAAACGGGTGCCTACATAAATGAACGAGGCGAGAATGTTGGGTTTGATCAGGCAAAGGAGGAATACGGAATTGGCGGAGGAGGATGTCCTCCAAATTGCCCGCAAAACGTTGCAAAAGCGGATGCAACAGAAAGGGCGCAGAGTACGGTTACCCCGCAGATAGCGAATGGTGCAGTACAAATCCCCCAAAGAGAACAAGGTACCCTTTCAAATGCAGATTCGCGACTTCAGCCGCATGAACAAAATCTCATAAGTGGTTTAAGTATTGCGTTAGAAGTGGGGGCAGGAGAGGTAGCGATTCTTAAAGCTGGAAAAATTGTCAGTTTGTTTAAGGTAGCCAAGGCCGGCCTCACTAATTCACAGTTGATTCAAAAATCAGCAACTTTGGCGGAGAGGGCAATCGGCGAAACGGGAGGTGTTGCTGGAACAAAGAAACATCAGTATGCAACTTCGCTTATTGATCGTTACCAAAGTCTTTATGGAAATAGAGGTCTACTAACCAATAATTATTTTAACAATGGAGTAAATAACCGCGGATTTTTAGACGTTCTTGACAAAACCAATGGAATTATTTATGATTTTAAGTTTGGAAAGGCTGTTATGCGCCCTACGCAGTTTCAGAAATATACCAGAAATTTCCAATTACCAATACAAATAATCAGGCCTTAAATATGTCAAACAAAAATAAAGAAATAAAAAAAATAATCGCCGAGCAATGGTTGAGCTCTGTTCCCGATCTATCGGCATTCACTCAAAATAAATTTTATAAAATAGTTGGTTGTTTAGTTATTGGTATTGAGTTGATAAATCTGCCAAAGGTGGAAAATTACCGGCCATATTTTGTAATATATCCATTGTGGAAAAAGGACTTAAAAGAATGCTTAGATAGCCCAGTAGTTCTAATGGAAATATATAACAAAAAAGGAATGCAGTTCTCTATTCCTTATCTTAATCATGACGTTTACTTCAATGAAGTAATAGAAAATATAAAACGACAAGTTCCAATTTTATTTAGTGAAGACATCTATTTTAAAAAAATGGATGATTTAATATGTCGTCTTTTTGACGATATATTAGTAAAATCAAATTCCGCCCAGCAAGCGAAATTGTTTGAGTTAAGATTTTATACAGCATTGTACGTAGGAAATGAGAATCAAACTATAAATGTATTGAATAATATTAAAAAGGCCAGTACATTTTGGAATATGAGAATGTTTGAAACTTGGTATGGGAAATTGGATTTATGGATTCAAGGCTTACAAGAAGCTATTATTTATAGAGAAGAATTTGTTATTCATGTAAATACCATTAAGCAGGAAAGAAAAATGTTAAAGATGCATCATTCAGAACTCTTGACGTAGTACAGAGAATTGATTTTATAATTAAAAAATTCTATATACAAGGGGTATAGTTTTTTAAAACTGGGCTGATGTATTAAAATACTAAAACATAGTGTTAATACATCTACTCGTGTTAATGTCCGTATTTAATGTACTCCCGTTTTTGCGTTGTATATCCTAAGTGTCAACAATCAAGTCTAGTGGTTAGTTTCTTAAAAGTTTCAAAAAATAAACTATAATATCATTGATTGGGTAAAACCTCCTTACCATGAAAATAAAATATGTAATTACACTTATGCTCACAGTTATTGGACTTGACCACCAGAATGCAATAGCGCAAATAACCGGCAAGGCATGGCAGGCATTTAATGCCAAGGGAATCATTGAGGCAACCGAAATTATGCAAGGAAAGGTTAGCGTTGAAGCTTATGATGGACTTGGCAAACTCGTTGCCTCTGCCACAACGGATGCCAGCGGAGCCTATGTACTGGATGTACCCGCCGGACGTCGTTTACGTGTGAGTTTTTCGAACTTGCCTGAGGGCTTTGTGCCTTCCGCAGGCGGCTCAACTACCTATTTTGCCGCCGCTCCTGCCCAAATCCAATTACCTCTTTATAACCCATCCCGCTTTACTGCCGCAAAACCCAGAGCCATTCAGGCTGTTTATGCTTTGGGAAGTCTGGAAAATAGTAGGTTAAATACTATGTCGTCATTGGTGAGTTATCCTGCCCATCCGGAGGATAGTGTAAAATACATGCCGCTGACCTCGTTCGGGCAAACGGGGTCTATCTGGGGTCTTGCCTATGACCGCCAGCATCAGGTGTTATATTCAGCCGCCATTGCCAAACGGCTCAGTGCGCTGGGCACTCAGGGATCAGGAGGTATTTATGCTACAGATATAAATGGAAATGAGACCAAGCCCTTTGTGAATCTGGATGCGCTGGGCTTTTCAACAGGCAACCACTTACTGAAACGCGACCTGAGTAGTGACTGGGAGGTGGCCAGCCATGACTCCCTGATGTTTTCGCAGGTAGGGAAAGTGGGCCTGGGAGGGCTGGATATATCCGATGACAGCAGATATCTGTACACCATCAATCTTTACGACAAGCACCTGTACCGCATCAGCTTGAAATCCGATGGCCCCCATGCCCCAAACCCCTTGTCAGTTACCCGCTTCCCGCTTCCATTCAACTCCCTCAAAGGTGGCGAAGCCCGGCCTTTTGCTGTGAAGTATTACAATGGAAAGGTCTATGTGGGGGTAGTTTGTGATGCACAGCAATCTCAAAAAGCGGAGGATCTGCAAGCCTATGTGTATGTAATTGATGGAGATTGGGAGGAAGGGACGAAGGGAAGAAAGGAAGAGCCCAAATTCAAAGAGGTTGTTCATTTCTCGTTGAACTACAAACGTGGCGTATTGGATTATGGCGTAACGGGATGGTATCCCTGGACGGACGATTACCTTAAGACCGTAGTGCCGGAACAGTCGGGCTGGATGATCTATCCGCAACCGATACTGGCTGATATCGAATTTGATACGGACGGGTCGATGATCGTGAGCCTCATGGACCGGCTGGGACACCAAACGGGAGATGTGCAACTGTACCGCCCGAATGCAACAGGTTCGTTCCTGACGGGCAGGGGGCTTTCAGGAGGAGATGTATTGCGGCTTGGGAAGGCGAAAAATAATTTTCAGGTAGAGCAGAACGGGCAGGCAGGAGCCAGGGTTTCCGTTGGGCAGTCCAATGGAGAAGGTCCCGGTGGCGGTGAGTTTTATCAGGGTGATTTTTTTACCAGCTCGGGCATTACCTGGCACCACGAAACTGCCGCAGGCGGGATTGCCCTCATGCCTGATGACAATAGTCTGCTTGTTTCCGTAAGGGAGCCCGATCTGCCCGTTACCGGTGGCGTGAAATGGTTTGACAATCAAACCGGTGCAGTTACGGGTGCCTTGTCCCTGTTCCCAAGTGGTATGAAGCCAGGTTACTTCTGGAAATCCAACAACGTGGGCGATATAGAAATTGCTACCGTACTGCCTTCAACTGAAGTAGGCGACCGGGTATGGCTCGACAATAACAGCGATGGAATACAAGGAGCCGACGAACCAGCTTTGCCTGGTGTCAAACTGGAGTTGTACAGGAATAACCAATTGATCGGAACCACCATCTCAGACGAAACCGGCACCTACCGCTTCAATGACCAGAATGTAAAAGAGCGCATCTCCTCGCGTACCGCATATGAGGTTCGAATTCCATTAAACCAGACAAATCGTACGTTGACTCTGACTAGTGTAAAACAGGGCAATTTCGTAGAAATTGACAATGATGCGATAGCGAATCCAAAAGGATATGCGGCCATGGCATTTACCACAACCAACCCTGGCGAGCATATCCAAAACCTAGATGCCGGATTTCAGTGTAATGACAAGCCCCGAACCGCCGCTAAAATAGATTGTTTTGATAACCGGGTTCAGGTGTCACTGACTGGGCATGACAAAGGTCAAAAGTATGATCTTGTACAAAATGATCATTACGATGGTACAGCCAGCTACACCACGGCAAATTCAATAAGCTCCAGTGCAATTGTTGCTGAAACAAACTTGGAACCAGATAAACCATACGAAGCTACGCTGCGCGTGTTTGCTCCATCGGGTTGTTACACCGACACCTATATATCGACAAGCAGCCAGGAGGGTTGTGCTTTTATTCCGGAAAACCTGTCGTTAAAGAAGGCCTATTCGATTGCAGTTTATCCGAATCCTGCGACAGGCCCCATTGAGCTTGCTTATAGAGGCGGGGCATCCGAGGGAAGTATTCGTATACAGATTACCGATCTGAAGGGCCGGATCATTGAAAGCAGTACCGGATCATTACGAAACGGATATTACCAAGGCGGCGCCAATTTGTCCAAACAAGATCCTGGCTCATACCTGATTACCGTAAAAGAAGGCAATAAGTACACAACTAAAAGTATTGTAAAACCCTGATGTGAACGTCAGGCAAAATAAAAAAATGAACTTACCCTCATGATGAAAAAAATGAATTTAGCTGCAATGCGGTCAGGAAGAGGTATTATCTTTCGATACGGGATTATATTGCTGATGGTACTGTTGTTCTCGAGCGGAGCGTTTGTTTATGCGCAGTATCCCAAATCGGAAGTAAATATACCAAGCCCTAATGCTGCGGGTTTAGGGCTTTACGGAGAAATACCGGTTTCACTTTATACTGGTACTCCAAACGTTGACATTCCAATCTACACTGTTGAAGAGGGTAAAATCAAGGTGCCAATTAGCCTTAGCTACCACGCCTCCGGTGTAAGGGTTAATCAGCATCCGGGATGGGTTGGACTGAATTGGAATTTAAATGCAGGGGGCGCGATTACACGTACGGTTAAAGGTGCTAACGATGAACATTGGATTGTAGCAAGTGGAAATGCAGGGAAGTACGGTTATAATCACCATACAAATGCATTGGGTGCAATAGGCTGGAACTCTGCACCGGGAATGACCAACATTATACAAGCAAAAATTGATGCGGGCCTTTACTATGATACTGAACCAGATGAATTCTCGTTCAATTGCTTGGGATATTCCGGTAAATTTTATAGAAATCATGAGGGCCAATGGCAGGTTATTGCGGATTCGGAAATGAAAATTGAGGATCTGGGTCTGCTTGCCGTTCCAAGCGAGATCTCGGGTCCGCATTTGCCCCCGTATCCGCTCCAAGACACTTTTCGGGGCTTCGTGATAACTGCTTCGGATGGCATGAAATTCTATTTTGGTGGAACAAGTTCATCTATAGAATACAGTACTTCTTTTTTTAACGAATGGGAGCATATTTGGCTGGCAGATACATGGTTCTTAACCAAGGTTGAAGCACCAGAGGGGTACTCTGTCAATTTTGCATATGGACCACACAATGAAGGTAAATTCATCGCATCTTTTAGTAACTCATTTCATACTGGAAGTATGAGCTATAGTGTAGCAGGTTCTAGTGGAGAATTTTCGGAGATAACAACTCAATCGGGTCGCTTGAAGAAGCATTCAGGAAGTCTTATTAGGCCTGTTTATCTGAACAAAGTAACGTTTTCTAAGGGAACAGTTGACTTTCGCACCTCCAATTCTACAGAGTTGAAATATCCTTCTAGAGTGCTTAAGGGATATGTTGATTGGATGGAAAGTCCTGAAGGGATGCAAGCCACCAGCGAAGAAGACAATCTTTATAACATTTTCAAGTACTTTGTAAATATAAATCCAACCGAAATCGCAAGCAAGTCATTGACTGAACAAATTCCATACATCTTAAATGACCTCAGCTGGAAAAAACTAGATAGCCTTGTAGTCAAAGACAATGACAACAAAACTATTCAAAACTTTGAATTTGGTTACAATAACGTAGTAAGTCAGAGGTTGATGTTAAAAAGCATTACTGCGAAAAATGGCACGTGTAAGGAGAATTACAATCTCAGCTACTATAATGAAAACAGCCTGCCAGAATATCTCGACGAATATGATCAAACAGACCATTGGGGCTTTTACAACAATAATACCGACTTCAAAGCTATCGACATTGATATCCAGGCAAATAAAGATAATTACTTCAATCACAAACAACCTTCATCAAATATCGAGGTCCTAAATGCAGGTAGCTTAAAAGAAATTATCTACCCCACAGGTGGGAAAACTGAGTTTATTTATGAACCACATTCTTTATATAAATACAAAATAATAAATCCGAATGGAAGCTTAGCACTCACACCTTCCGGTGCACAAGGGGTAGGCGGCCTACGGATCAAGAAAATAGTAAACACAGGAAGTACGGTAACTGAGAAGTCTTACTCTTATGAATATAATGGTGGTTCCAGCGGAATTGGGAATGGACTTCCCCAATATCAATGGCTGTCGGTCATTAAACTTGCTAACAAGAATGGAAGTCTTGCAGGCACCTATGCAAGAAACTTTTTTAAGATTTCGAACACCCTACCGATGACTGCCAATAGTTTAGGAAGTCATATTGGATATAGGCAGGTTAAAGAAACAAATAGTGACCAAAGTCACACTGTTTACAAATATACCAATTACGAATCCGAGGATGGAAATCATATGGATGACTACACCTCAGAACTGGATAAGTGGGGTACAGAGGGGAATATTTATGACCCGCAAATCGACAAGTCAATTGAACGCGGCAAATTGCTGTATGAGGAAAAGTATGATAGTCAAGTTCCTTCGAGAATATTAAGTAAAAGAAGTATTTCTTATAGCAAGTTGTCAAATAGTTTTATCAGGGCCGCAAAAGCGTCGCAGTTTAGTTTCACAATTCAAACTGCGGGCTCACCAGGTTCTGCTCCAATAACCCAAAACGTAATCGGTTATTTGGGTGTTCCTTATGGCTACCACGCTTATCAATACAAACCGAAATCAGAATATATATATCAGTACGATACAGGAAACCAAACAAGTTTCATAACAGATTCTATTCAGTACACTTACAATAGCATTGGGCTGCCATCAGAAACTAAGACTTGGCGCAATGGCAAAATGATAACGCAAAAGAACAAGTATGTGAATGATTATACGTTTTCTGGTATTATAGGAGAATCGGCCGAAAGTATTAGAGATCTGAAAAATGCCAACATATTGAGCACTCTGGTTGAGCAGCAGACATGGACCGATGAGAGTGGAACCAATCAGATGGTCGGCGGTTCCGTAAAGGGAGTGTAATTTAAACTCTGTCTGGCCATCTAAGTTTATTCAAATTTAATTTTTCTTTTCGATTTCAAATGCTTTTTTGCTTGTTATTGGATTTGTCAAGGGCGGCTGAGGCACGAGGCCGTTTATATACCCTTGATAAATTCAATAACGGGCTATTTTTGCGTTTTATATTGGGAAGCAAAATTAAAGGTCCATTCGCATTCTGTCGCCAAATTTGATATGCAGTTGTTGAGCTGTCAGTGCCCAATTTTGCAAAGGCGACGTCCATTTTCGGCTAATATTCTCGACCGCCAGGTAGATCAATTTGAGTAATGCCATATCATTAGGAAAAGCTCCTTTTGTTTTGGTGATTTTTCTGACTTGCCGATGAAAACCCTCGACGGCATTTGTCGTGTAAATAAGCCTCCTAATCTGCTCATCATAAGCAAAATAAGTTGACAGTTTGTGCCAATTATTCTGCCAGGATTTGATTACGACAGGGTACTTGGAGCCCCACTTATCGTTAAGTTTATCAAGCTCCAATTCCGCTTTATCTTTTGTAGGAGCTTGATAAACCGTTTTTAAGTCCTGCATGAAAACTTTTTGATCCTTGGAAGCTACATATTTCAACGAATTTCTGATCTGATGAATGATGCAACTCTGTATCTCTGATTCCGGAAAAGACGCTAATATTGCCTCAGAAAAGCCGGTCAGATTGTCCGTACAAGCTATCAAAATATCTTTTACGCCCCTGGATTTCAAATCAGTAAGAACCGAAAGCCAAAAATTAGCTCCCTCACTTTCAGACACATACATGCCAATCAGATCTTTATAGCCATCTCGATTTACTCCTAGAACATTATATACAGCTCGTGTTACCACCCGCCCCCCGTCTCGAACCTTATAATGCATAGCATCGAGCCATACAATGGTATAAAGGCTTTCCAAAGGCCTACTCTGCCATTCTTTGACCTGAGGAATCACGCGTTCAGTGATCTCTGATAGCGTGGCATGAGATATCTCAACATCATACATCTGCTGGATGTGGTCGGATATATCCCGAAAACTCATTCCCTTACTATATAATCCAATAATTTGAGGAGCCAGATTGTCAGCCAGGACCGTTTCGCGTTTCTTGACGATTTGCGGCGAAAAGCTGCTTTTTCGATCCTCTGGCGTAGTCAGAATGATTTCGCCAGACATGGTTTTTAAGCGTTTGCTACCTTTACCATTGCGTTTGTTACCTGATTCGCGTTCTTGCTCACTGAGGTGAGTGTTCATCTCTGATTCAAGAGCACTTTCCAAAAATTGTTGAAGTAAGGGCGCGAAAACGCCATCTTTACCAGTTAACGATTGTCCTTTCATTAACTGTTCGAGCGCCTTGTCGCGCATCTGTTCGAATTCTGTCTTTTCCATGTTCTGTCTTAAAGTTAAAACTTTTAGACAGAGTTCATTTTACAGTCTCTCCGTAAACTTATTCAGACGTTATACAGCTCTCCCTGGCTTTAGAAATTTTCAGGTGGAAAAAACATTAAGGTTTGTCAGCGATAACACTCAAACGAGTGTTAGTATGTCAACCATTCCCGACGCTTTCATTTTTAACAATAACTATTCGGATATAGTAGTTGACTTTGGAACAGACGGCAACAATGGCTACACCACAAGAGGCGAGCCCAAACGCTTCACCACCTCAGATGGTATTGTTCAGAATTATACCTGGGGAACGGGAGATGAGAGTGGATTGCTGAAATCAAAAACAGTTGGTGATCAGACAACGGGCTTTACCTATGCCAATCCTCTTGTTGGTGTCTCGCTGATAACTGATCCCAACGGTCAGCAGACCAAATATGTATATGATGGCTTTAATCGGCTCTCGGAAATCAGAGACCACAATAACAATCTTGTCAAGTCTTTTAACTACAATATAAAAAACAGTAGCGGTTGTGATCAACCGGCATTAGTACCATACACGGAAGACCCTGCCTGCGAGATTACACTCTCCGCAACAGTAAATAATGATGCTCCAGGTGCCAATTCGCCAATTGTTCTTTCTTATGATTGTTCAGGGACTGGTTGCACTGGCGCTTCATTTTCATGGAGCGAAAATGGAGCTACGGGCAATGCCTCACCGTACACCATAAACGCGCCTGCCACAGCGGGAACATTCCAATATACTATTACTCGTACCAAAAGTGGGTGTTCTCCCAAAACCGCAGTGGTCAGTATTACTGTAAGCAGTACACCTCCCGGCGGAGATTGTTTCTCATTACGCCTAGCCAGCAGTACGGTCAATCTGCGGCGGCTTACAAACGCAAACGGCGTGGTGAAGGTGAAAGATCCGGTCAATACGGGTTACAGTCAAACCTGGAAGCTTGAACCAAGCGGTACCGATTTTAAGATTGTAGCGCAGGATGGTACCGAAAGAGTGCTTGGAGTACAAAATGGAGGCAGTTCGACAAATGATATTATCACGCTGCAGAACTTCAGTAATTAGGATCATCAACTTTGGGAAAAGATCCAGATCGAAAACTCAAGCCAGGGATACCGGTATGGGTTCAAGCGAAAAAATGCGCAAATGATCATGCGCAGTGAGCCGTATTTTGGCGAGGGAGATCCAAGTGATCTGGTTCCTGATATAAAACTCACTCCTTACGCGGATCTTGCCGTGTATGGCCGAAACAAGTGGTATCTGGAAAGCAAGGCCTGCCTGAACGCACCAACTCCGTGTGCATTCAACGTAAGCTTGCCTTCGACAGCATCTGCAACAGCGGGTGCATCAACAACACTTACCGCTAACTGCAGTGGTGATGGTTGTTCCGGGGTCACTTATTCATGGACTGGACCTGGCTCAAATGGTAACGGGCTTTCAACAACCTTTACGGCAACAACGTCTGGTACTTATACCATAACCGCCTCTAAGCAGGGTTGTACCACGCAAACAAAAAGCCTTGATTTGACAGTGACAGATTGCGGATACACCCTTTCAGCGAGCACAAACGATTCCCCGCCATACATCACCAACTCTCCCATTACGCTTTCTTACAATTGTACCGGGACCGGATGCACTGGAGTTTCATACGCTTGGAGCCAGAATGGAGCAAGTGGAAATGCTTCGCCGTATACATTAAATATGCCTTCCGCACCTGGAAATTACCAATATACGATTACAGGCACTAAAAATGGGTGCTCAGTTCAGACGGCCGTGGTCAGTATTGCTGTAACCAGTCCTCCGCCAGGTGGTGAATGTTTTTCATTACGCCTTGCCAGCAGCACTGTCAACCTGCGACGACTTGCAAATGTAAATGGGGTGGTGAAAGTGAAAGATCCTGTCAATACTGGTTACAGTCAAACCTGGAAGCTTCAGGAAAGCGGCAGTTATTATAAGATTATCGCTCAGGACGGCACGGACAGAGTGCTTGGTGTACAAAATGGAGGCAGTTCGACAGGTGATATTATCACGCTACAGAACTTCAGTAATCAGGATCACCAACTATGGGAAAAGATCCAGATCGAAAACTCAAGCCAGGGATACCGGTATGGTTTCAAGCGAAAAAATGCACAAATGATCATGCGGAGTGAACCGGCTTTTGGGGAGGGCGATCCTAGTGATGCTATTACTGATATAAAACTTACTCCATACGCTGATCTTACTGTGTATGGCCGAAACAAGTGGTATATGGAAAGCAAGGCCTGTCTGAATGCACCAACTCCGTGTGCTTTCAACGTAAGTTTGCCTTTGACAGCATCTGCAACAGCGGGTGCATCAACAACACTTACCGCTACCTGCAGTGGTGATGGTTGTTCCGGGGTCACTTATTCATGGACCGGACCAGGTTCAAATGGTAACGGACTTTCAACAACTTTTACTGCGCCCGCAACCCCCGGTTCCTACACCTATACATTGACCGCTACAAAAGAGGGCTGTACCACGCAAACAAAAAGCCTTGATTTAACAGTAAACCCTCCGGTAGCAACCTGCGCCGGCTCAGGAACAGGCTTGACAGGTAAATATTTTAATTCTATTGACTTGTCAAATGCCCCTGTGCTCATCCGGGTTGACGCAACGATAAATTTCCCATGGGGCAGCGGTAGCCCTGATCCCAATTTCGTTAACAGTGACTTTTCGGTTCGATGGGAAGGAGAAGTCGAAGCGCCTGTAAGCGGATCATATACCTTTAAAACAAACAATGATGACGGGACGCGCGTTTGGATCGAGGGGCTCAACAATGGAAACCCGATAATTGATGACTGGAATCCGCACGGAGTTTTACCGATATATGGGACACCAGTATCATTAACTGCCTGTACAAAGTACAAAATCAAAATAGAATTTTACGATCTCACTGGTGATGCGCAATCGCAGTTGTATTGGCTATACCCAGGTCAGACGGAGCAGATTGTACCGCAATCCAGATTATATCCTTTGGCAGGCCCGGTTTGTACCACGCCTCCTCAACCGACGGTTGGTGCAAATCCTGGCAGCATTACTTCCGGAGCGACAGCAACATTATCCGCTTCAAATTGTGATGGGGCATTGACCTGGGCTCATGGGAGTTCGTTAGCCGTTAGCCCGACTTCGACTACCACTTACACAGCCACATGTACGGTCGCAGGTGGCTGCAGCAACAGCGCTAGTGTCATGGTAACGGTGAACGGAAACTCACAGGGCTTCAGTCAATGTATTGAAGCAGAAAACTCCAATGGTAACGGACCTGTTACGACAGACCCCAATGCATCAAACGGCAATACACGTGGAGCCGAATCCAATTTCAATCATTATGTGGATTACGTAGTAACAAATGTTCCCTCCGCAGGAAGTTACAATGTGAATCTCCAGTATTATTCCAGTTCAGCCCCCGTGGTAAATGTGCAGGTTAATGGTGGAAGCACCCAGACTGTAAATCTGGCAAACAGTCTCTCATGGAATATTGTATGGGCTGTCCAGTCCTTTAGCGTCAGCTTGGTTCCCGGAACCAACACAATTCGCATTCAGGGAACCGGCGGGGGCAGTTGCCGACAAGATAAAATTTGTGTCACGGGTAGTGGTGGTGGAGGTGTTTGTTCAACCCCGGCGCCCCCAAATGTAAGTGCGGGTTCTACCATTACACAGGGAGCATCAGCTCAACTGTCTGCAACGGGTTGCAGCGGCGGATCAATAGTATGGTCTGATGGAATTACAGGCGATCACTTTGTTAGTCCGAACTCAACAACTACCTATAACGCAACTTGCGTAGTAGGCACCTGTGCAAGTAGTGCCAATAGTGTCACTATCACCGTTAACGTCCCACCGAACCCTAGCGACTGCTACGAGATTTACAACGCAAGTCATGGCAAGAGAATGACAAACAATAATGGAATAGTAGAGATGAAAGATGCTGACAATAGTAATTCTCAGCGATGGAAGTTCGAAGAAAGTGGGGGATACTTGAAAATTCGATCGATGGGCGGCACCAACAGCACCAATGTGAATAATATACTTGGCGTGCGCAACCAGGGCTTTTCCGCATCGGACTTTATAGATTTACAATCGGATGCCAGTCAACCGCACCAGTTGTGGCTGAAAACAGAGTTAACCGCAAATTCGGGGCTTTATAAATTTGAAAGGAAGGATACCGGATTTCGGATAAGTAGCTTTGCCTATGGATATGGTGCAGGATATCCAGGAGATGGAATACCAGACCTAACGTTAGCCTCTGACGTTAACAACGAGGTAGGTGCAAACAAATGGATATTGGGTACAAAGCCGTGCCCTACTACATGCTCGACTACTATAACTGCTACTCCGTCACGTGATTCGTGGATATCTTCTACCAGTGGAGAAGCTGTTACGAATTTTGGGAGCACGGGTCTACTTTTGGCGAGTGCCTGGGTTTACGATAGTGTGGGGGTAGGCATTCATAGGTCAGTTTTGGATTTTTCGGAATTGCGTAACATACCTCAAAATGCGATCATTGAATCGGCTACATTATTCCTTTATGGACCAGGGGATGAAGATGGATGGCCCATGGGGAATTACGACAATGAAGGTACAAATCAATTGTGGGTTGAACGTGTCACATCCGCCTGGGAGGAAAATTACATTACGTGGCTCAATAGACCTTCATTTACTGAAGCGAATCGTGTTAGTATTCCTGGTTCAACGAGTGAGTGGGAACATGACGTATCTTTAAATGTGCAACAACTAGTTCAGGACATGGTCAATCTCAACTCCTCAGATAGAAATGGATTTCAGCTAAGATTGCAGCAGGAGCAAGTTTTCAGATCATTCGCCTTCTTGTCCCGTGAAACAAACCATACTGATTATCGACCCAAATTACAGGTGACTTATAGGTCATGTCCCGCCAACTAAAAAATACAAATACTATGAAAAATATTCTTATGAAAGTCTTGCTTTTACTTTTTGTTTTAACACGGTTTTCGGTCCATGCATTGCCTTATGACATAAGCTTCATGTTCACTACCAAGACAGTGGAAGAACCTATAACAGGTAAGTGGGTGTTTGAAAGTACCTCTAAAAGAGGGAAAATTGCCAAATCTTTTATTGAATTGCTTGGCGATGGGAGGTATTTGTATTCAGATGGACTCGGTTCTCAAATTGATGTTTTCAGAATTGACAGTAAGAGTAAGGCGGTTGTAATAGCGGACATTGGTGAAATCAAAAGTGAAGATCTGGCAAAAAAAAATAGTGACTTTAATCTTACACGTTCTGGCAAGAAGTCTACTGTTAAGACTCAAAAACATGAACCATTTGAGGAGTCGGACAGAACAAAGAATCTTTCCCAAAACTGGATTTTACTGGGTGAAGAGGATGGAAAAGATTCGGTAAGGTACATTCCTAAGACCATTCTCACATTTTCAAAATATGGCACCTGCGTTATCCAGGCGTTTCAAAATGAAAAAGTTAAACCTTTTATTACAATTCGTAGCTGGGAATGGCACCCAACAGAAAAAAATATAATTTCGTTGAGGTCTAAAAACCAAGAATCAAAAGAACCATCTGGTTACTTCCTTGTCAAAGCATTAGATGATAAACGCTTAAGTGTAATAGAGGTTTCAAAAACTAAAAGGCGAAGTTTCATTTTTCAGCGAGCTGATAAGTAGGTTCCATTGTTTGATTTAATTTAAGGTTCAAATCCAGCCCAAACTGGTTTTGCAAAAGATCGAGGTACACCACACCTCGATTTTTTGTTGTAGCCTCTGATCGATTTTCAGCCCAAAACAGCAGATACAATCCTACTACCAAAATGGCAATTTGGTTTGATCTGACTGTTTCAAATTTGATTGCGGGCTTTTTTGGTAAGAAGCTATAGGCGATAAGTCCTGATATGAGATTAGTCGGGCTCGCCATGTACCAAATTTCGGGGGTAGTTCACGGCAAGTTTTGCTTCTTTTTTGCGCAAAATGATTTTTTTTGTAAAAAACAGGTCAAAATATAGTCGGTACTAATCAAAAGATGAAAAGTTTTTAGTATTATTTTGCTTTAAAATTGTATTGTTGATTCTGCGCTTTGTGTTTAGGTAAATACTGTGCTTTGCAAAGCGATATTACGTTTTTTATTTTAAATTCTAAATCCTTCATTTTCAATTGAATAATTATGTCTAAGCAAATCAATGTCGCCATTGTAGGTCTGGGTTTCGGTGCGGAATTTATTCCAATCTACCAGCAGCTTCCGAATGCCAACATGTATGCCATTTGTCAGCGTACCGAATCCAAGCTTAATGCTGTGGGTGATCAGTATGGAATTGATGTACGTTACACCAGTTATGACGATCTGCTCAATGATCCTTTAGTGGATGCCGTGCACATCAATTCCCCCATTCCCAACCATGCCGAGCAAACGCTGAAGGCATTGCGGGCAGGAAAACATGTGGCCTGCACGGTACCTATGGCAACCAGTGTGGAAGATTGTATTGAAATTGTAAAAACGGTAAAGGAAACGGGTAAAAAATACATGATGATGGAAACCGTGGTATATGCCAGGGAATTTCTGTTTGTCAAAGAAATGTATGAAAAGGGAGAGCTGGGGAAAGTACAGTTTCTAAAGGCGAGTCACCAGCAGGAAATGGAAGGGTGGCCGGATTACTGGCCCGGTTTGCCTCCTATGCACTATGCTACGCACTGTGTAGGGCCGGTTGCAGGTTTGCTGAAGCTGGAAGCAGAATATGTTTCCTGCTTTGGCTCGGGGACGATCAGTGAGGATCTTATCAAAATTCATAATTCACCTTTTGCTGTGGAGTCGGCACACATCAAATTTAAGGACAGTGACTTGTCGGCCTATGTGTACCGCTCACTTTTTGATGTGGCGCGTCAGTATCGGGAGAGCTTTGAAGTGTACGGTACCAAAAAATCGTTTGAATGGCCCTTGATCGAAGGCGAAGACCCCGTCATCCACACAGCTAAAAAGCCGGAACAAGAAATAGCAGAACGTGTAAAAACCCCCGACTACGCGCATTTACTTCCGAAAGAAATCCAGCATTTTACCGGAAAGGGCGTGTATGACCTTGACGACAACGCACATTTATCGTTTGTGCAGGGAGGCGGGCATGGCGGATCACATCCTCACCTGGCCAATGAATTTATCAATGCTCTGATAGAAGACAGGGAGCCTTTCCCCAATGCAGCACAGTCTGCAAACTGGACCAGCGTAGGTATTTTGGCACACGAGTCTGCGATGCAAGGCTCTGATACAGTTGCCGGATTTTAACAACGTGTGATTCCAAAGGGGGAGTCGTTGAAGTCTTTTGATCGCAGCGGGCTCCCGTGTAAAATGTTTCGCTCTGGGGTGATTAAATGAGCATGTAAATAAGAGAGAACATATTTCTGATAAATAAATGAAAACCAAAATTTTTTCCTTTTTGTTTGGTGTCGTCCTGTTGGGCTGTGCCGTTCAGCAGTCTTCACAGAACGCTGCCGTCAAAAGCACATCCGGTAAAGAGGCTTCGAAGGCACGCCGTCTGGAAATCCTTTTTATGGGGGATAAGGTGGGCCATCACAAGCCTGCCGAGCGTGTTCCGCAGATCATGGCCGCTTTGGGTCCGAAAGGGTTCAATTTTACCTACACCGATGATCTGGAAGATCTGAACCCGGAAACACTTGCCAAGTACGACGCCCTGATGCTGTTTGCAAACTGGGACTCGATTGCACCGCAACAGGCTACCGCTTTGTTGGATTTTGTAGCAGGCGGTAAAGGTTTCATCCCGATTCATTGTGGATCTTATTGCTTTCGAAACAACCCCGAGGTGGTCAAACTCATAGGCGGGCAGTTCTGGAGGCACACCTGGGATACAATACAGCCGGTATGGACAAAGCCCGATCATCCTGCCCTCGCAGGTGTAAAGCCGTTCAAAACGGTGGACGAGACTTATTTGCATAAATTACTCCAGCCCGACAACATTGTATTGACCGAGCGGATCGTACAGTCCGACCAGGAAAAGGATAAGCCCGGAAGGGCCAATGAACCTTATACCTGGGTTCGTACACATGGGAAAGGGCGCGTTTTCTACACCGCCTATGGTCATGACGAACGTACCTGGTCGGTTCCGGGTTTTCATGATCTTTTGGAAAAGGGGATTTTATGGGCTGTCAACGACGATGCCAGAAAGGCGCTGGCTGCGCTGAACCCAAAGCCTTTTGAGTATCGCGAAGCGCAACTTCCCAACTACGAGCAGCGTCCGGGTGCTCAGTTGCAGCAACTGCCCCTTTCGCCTGAGGAATCAGTAAAACACATTCAGATCCCGGTGGATTTCACTCTCGATGTTTTTGCACATGAGCCGGACGTAATGCACCCCATTGCCATGACCTGGGATGAACGCGGAAGATTGTTTGTATTGATTACGAAAGATTATCCCAACGAACGGAAAGACACAGGTGGCAGCGATTATATACTGATCTGCGAGGATACGAATAAGGACGGAAAGGCAGACAAATTCACGAAGTTCTCCGACGACCTGAGTATCCCGACGGGCCTTGTTTTTGCCAATGGCGGGATCATTGTTTCGCAGGCCCCGCACATGTTGTTTCTGCAGGATACAGATGGCGACGATAAAGCGGATGTGAAGAAAATTCTTTTCAGTGGTTTCGGAACGGGCGATACACATGCGGGCCCATCCAATCTGCATTACGGCTTTGATAACTGGATTTACGGTTCCGTGGGTTATTCAGGGTTTAAAGGGAAAGTCGGTAAAAGCGATTCGCTCAATTTCGGACAGGCACTTTTTCGTTTCAAACCAGATGCATCTGATATGGAGATCGTAGCCAAAACTTCCAACAATACATGGGGATTGGGCTTCAATGAAGCAGGGGATCTTTTTGGATCCACGGCCAATAACTCGCACGGCTGGTATTCGGCCATACCCAATCGTTATTTTGGACAAAGCAAGGTGGACAATGGCAGCCGCAGCACCGATACCCATAAGGATATGCAGCCTATTACATCCAAAGTTCGTCAGGTAGACGTTTTCGGGGGATTTACCGCCGCCGCCGGACATAATTTTTATACAGCCCGTGCCTTCCCGAAAAAGTATTGGAACAGCGTAGCATTTGTTGCTGAGCCAACCGGCCATATTTTACATCAGAATGTGATGGCTAAAAAAGGTACTGATTTTGAAGATGTACTTGGGTTTAACCTGTTGGCTGGTGCTGATGAGTGGGTAGCTCCTGTTTTCGCCGAGGTAGGGCCTGACGGCGCCGTATGGGTTGCCGACTGGTATAGTTACATTATTCAGCACAACCCTACCCCAAAGGGATCTCAGAACGGGAAGGGAAATGCTTACGAAACCCCGTTGAGGGATTACACACACGGCCGTCTGTATAGGATTGCCTGGAAGAATGCGCCTGCTTATACACCGGTTTCGCTGAGCAGAGATCGGCCGGATGAGCTGGTAGCCACACTTAAAAATACCAATATGTTGTGGCGTCGCCACGCCCAGCGGTTGTTGGTTGAACGCGGCAATAAGGACGTGGTGGGTAAATTGGTTGAACTTGTTAAGGACAAATCGGTAGACGAAATCGGATTGAACACCGCCGCGATCCATGCTTTATGGACCTTGCAGGGTCTTAATGCCATCAATGAGCCGCAGGTTCTTGCTGCGGTATTGGAGGCATTGAAACATCCTTCCAATGATGTCCGTAAAACGGCTGTTCAGGTTTTGCCCAGGACGGAAGCAACGGCGCAATCACTTTTGGCGGGTGATCTGCTCCATGACAAGGATGCTTTGGTGGTGCTAAACGTGCTGCTGGCGCTTTCGGAAATTCCATACACGCCAAAAACCGAAAATGCCATCCTCACCCTGATGGATACCTACACCCAGGCCGATGACCGATGGATGCCCGATGCTTTTGCCGCTGTGTTAAACGCACAGAATGGTACTTTGATGAAAAAATATCTTGCTGAGAGATTTGCCAAAGCTTGGTCTGTGAAGCCATCCGTAGGTAAGACAGAGCAGTCTGTGGATCACGCTAAAATGAATCATGATGCTCATGGCGCTTCGAAGATATCCGTGCAGGGGACAGCGGAACTGGCTATCACCAACATCAGCATTGAGCCCGGCACGCCGTATGTACGGGAGAATGCCCGTGTGGTTATTGAGATTACCAACCTGGGAAGCGTGGCAGTGCCAAAAGACCTGGTTCCTGTCGTTACGGTTGGTGTCAGAAGCCGCTCGTTAAATACCAATTACATCAGCAGGCAGCTTTCGAATGGTATAGCACCTGGCGAAACCATTAAGCTCACAGAGGGGAATAATGGGCCTTGGAAAAGCGGCTTCAACTTTACATCAGAAGAAGCTGGTAAAGTTACAATTACGGCTACAATCGACCAGGAAAATGTGGTCCCGGAAAAGGACAACAATAAGAACAATACGTTAAGCAGATCTTTCGAGGTAAAGCGACTCGACAAATTAGCTGATTTTGCTTTGGAAAGAGCTTCCCGTGGGTACTCCTCCTACGCAAAGGGCGATGAAGTAATCAATCTGATCAGGGCAGCTCAGGTACTCGATCCGCAGGGAAGAAACGCTATATTGAAAGGGATACTGAGTGTATGGAATCCCAAGCGTAAAGAAACCCTCACAGATACGGGCAGGGGCGTCCTGGCTTCTGTAAAAAAAGACATACCGGAGGATCTGAACGGGAAATTTAACTCACTTTTGGAATCATACGGTGTAAAAGAAGAAACGCCGGCCGATCCGAATGTTCAGGTTGTGCAGATAAAAGCCGTCCGTGAAGAAATGAAATACAACGTGACCGAGTTTACCGCAATTGCTGGCAAGACGGTTGAAATCGTATTTGAAAACCCGGATGCAATGCAACATAACATTGTCGTGGGTAAACCTAAGTCAACAGCTGTAATTGGTGCTGCTGCTGACAAAATGATAACGGCAAAAGACGGAGCTGAAAAAAATTATGTGCCGAACCTGCCACAGATCGTTGCGGCTTCACCGCTCGTAAATCCGGGGCAAACTTTCCGTTTGAGGTTTGTTGTACCCGATCAGGTGGGTGATTACCCGTACATCTGCACATTTCCGGGTCACTGGCGATTGATGACGGGGGTGATGAAGGTGGTGAAGCAATGAAGTGATCCTTAGGGCATCAACATAGTGTATAAAAATCCCGAACGAAAGATTTCCTTTCGTCCGGGATTTTTGGTTTCAAACGAGTTCCTGATGTGCTGGAATCTCTGATAAATTAAGGCAGTCTTGTTTCAAACGATGGTTGCAAAATCAGGAAAAGCGAACTGCCAAACGGAGCACTTGGTATAACAGCTTCCTCAAGTGCCATGAGTCTCTGTAATATTCCATTGATGAGATTGCCCGGATAACTCACGTCAGAATCTGCTTCTGCGGTGGTAATTTTGTTTTTTCGGATCTGAAACTGCTGCCATTTACGCACGGCTAAAATGGGTAGTGAAAGCACAAATGGCCAGTACGTTGTAAACTGGACGGAGAGGCCGGCAGACTGGGCATAACGCCGAAATTGTTCCAGTTCAAATCTTCGGGAACTACCCACTGCCAGGTCATGCGTGCCCGAAAATGCTTCAAAAGCATGGATGTTGATGACAATCAGGCCACCCTCATGTAGTCGCATCCTGAATTCCCGTAATGCCGAGATTATTTCCTCATCGGTTAAAAAATAGAGCGCGTCGTTGCAGGAAATGACATCAAATTTCTCGCCTGGCCGAAACTCGCCGACCTGGCGCAGGTCACCAAAGTTCACATCGAGGTCTCTTTCCAGCGAAAAGTCAACCGCATGACGGGAATAATCAAACCCGGTCAGGTGCGTAAATCCCCTTTCACGTAAAAAAGAAAGTAATCCGCCTGTACCACAGGCGGCATCCAGAATCCGGGTTTTGGCGGTGTCCTTTGGAAAGTGCTTCTGTATGTTTTTTAGCACCTTACCATGTAGCGTTTTGTACCACCATAGTTTCTGTTCCACTTCATACATGCGCTGATATTCCAGCCTGTTATCGATCATGATTCCCGGCTGTTGTATTTAATCACATATTGAGGTTGTCCACTCTGATCCATGAAGCTTTTCCCGATGTATTCGCCAAGTACACTCAACAAGGTGCATTGAATACCACCTATAAAGATGATGGAGGCCGTTACAACCTGCCACCCCTTCGGGTCGGGGCCAATCACCCACTGGCCTGTAAGAAATAGCAATAACAGAAAACCCAGGCCGAAAAGACCCAGGCCGATGGGCATAAAAAGCCTGATCGGTAGGGCGGAATAACAGAAAAGGATATTGAGAAAGAGTGAGATCAGTTTTCGCGAGGTATAGTTGGATATGCCACTTTCTCTCTTTTCGTGTGTAACCTGTACGGTTCCAATGTTTCTTGTTAGCCGGAAGATCAGCCCGTCGATGTAGGGGTAGGGGCCCTTGTATTTAATGATTTCCTGTACTACTTCCTGTCTGATCAGTTTAAAACTGGATAAGTACAGTTCTTTAGGCTTGTTTAGCAGGTAGCTGGTAAGCCAGTTGACCAGTCTACTGCCCAGGTTCCGGTATCGGGAATGTTCCTTTTTGGTATAGTAAGTATACACCACGTCGAATCCTCCGGATTCTGCTTTATGGATCATTTTGAGGATTTCTTCCGGTGGATTTTGAAAATCATCATCGATCATTACGCAGTAATCGCCTTTTGACCAGTTCAGACCACAAATGACCGCATTAAATTCCCCAAAGTTTTTTCTTAACGATATAAAATATACGTTGTCGTACAATTTTGTGAGTTTTGTACAAATTTTTTCAGAATTATCCGAGCTGCCATCGTTGACCAACACAATCTCAAAGGTGATTTCAGATAAAGCCACCTGTAGTCTTTTGATGAGTTCCTGGATGGTGTCCTGGCTATTGTAAACGGGGATGACAACGGATAGCTTCATTTGGAATGCTCGAATGCGTTAACGGAATGAATGATGTGGGATACCGCTTCATCCTGTAATACTGGATTCAAGGGCAAACTGACTACCTGCTCATGAATAGCCTCGGTGATCGGATAACTCAGGTCATTCAGATGAGCGAATGCACGTTGTTTGTGAATGGGTAATGGGTAATGAATATTGGTTTGTACACCACATTGTTCAAGGTGGGTTGTCAGCGAATTTCTGTCCGGGTGCCTCACCACAAACAGGTGCCAGGCATCCTCGTCTATCCGGTCGGCCGGCGGAAGGGTAAGTCCTGGTAGTTTTATTTCCGCAAGATACCGTTTGGCAATACCCCGGCGTACCTGGTTATCGGCTTCGAGAAAGGGAAGCTTCACACGTAGTATGGCAGCCTGTATCTCATCAAGCCTGCTATTAACGCCTTGAAAATCATTCTTATATCGTTCTTTTGAGCCATAATTGCGGAGGTACTGAATCCTTTCTGCCAATGCTCCATCTCCTGTGGTTACTGCTCCCGCATCGCCCAGGGCACCGAGGTTTTTGGTTGGGTAAAAGCTGAATGCGGTCGCATCGGCTATGCTACCCACTTTTTGTCCTTTGAAAACAGCTCCATGCGCCTGAGCAGCATCCGTAATGACTTTCAGGTTATACTGATTCGCCAGTCGCCTGATCTCATTCATCTCGCAACTGCGGCCATAAAGGTCAACTGTTAGTATAGCTTTGGTCCTGGAAGTAATACTTTCCTCGATCCTCGCGGGATCCAGCAGCATGGTGTTGTGATCTGGTTCCACGAGCACCGGAACCAGATGCAGGTAGTTCACAGGCAGTACCGAAGCAATGTACGTATTGGCCGGAACGATAATTTCACTTCCCTCCTGGAAATCGTATGCTTTTAAAATAAGTGTTATTGCATCAAGACCGTTGGCAACGCCCACACAATATGCTGCATCACAATATTTCGCAAATGCAGTTTCAAATTCCGCAAGTTCTTTGCCAAGTATGTACCAGCCCGACCGTAATACCCGTAGCGTCGCTTCTTCGATTGCCTGTAAATACGGTTGATTGATTTGATTCAGGTCAAGAAACGGGATCATACCGACAATTTCATTTGCTCCGGATAGGGCGCGTCAATGTAATCGGCCTTATCATAATATTCATTTGACAGAACCAGGAGAATGGCATCCGGTGAAAAGGCATCCATAATATGCCAGTCTTCCGGTTCAAGAATGAGGCATTGTGATGGATCGTTCAAATAGAAAAACGCCTCTTCCTGTCCATTGTTGCTATAAACGCGGCAACTCCCATGCAGGCATATGAGGGCATTCCAGGATTTGTAATGTCTGTGACCGCCACGCTGCATTTCGGTAGTTCCATAAATATAAAATACCCTTTTAATTGTGCCGGGGATAATTTTTTCAAAGACGGTGAGATTTCCCGCATCAGAGGGGAATGTGCTTAACTGTACAAGTTGGGGCATAAAGTTCTTATCAAATTGTTAGGGATATTTATTCAGTTTTTAAGAAATTCAGCGTCTGCGTATGAATGTCTTATACCAAACGGGAAATTTATATAATTTTTAACTAATTACTCAATAATGATGCCACAGTTTTTAGTTTTTAAAAATTCAGCGCTACAGTCGCTCTAATTTGGACATAGGAATAATTTTCGTCCCAATTCTGCTTTCCTCTACGGCGTTACAGACGCCAAATGCTTTCTGACACCCTGTCCTGCTACCGGCTAACATCTCATTTTACCTTTTATCACGGTGATAAAAAAATATTTACATAGTACCTTGCATCGCAAAGTACCTGTGTATACCTTTGTTAAGTAGAAAGTGAAAATCTTGTCTATTAGCCATGAACTTATCATTTTAATCAACATGAAACCTGTATGAATATCGAAAATGCCCAAGTGCAGATGCGAAAAGGAATTCTTGAATTCTGCATTCTGCACATCATATCGCGGGGTGAAGTATACGCCTCCGATATGCTTGATGAGCTTACATCTGCCCGGATAATGGTGGTGGAAGGGACATTATATCCCTTGCTTACACGGCTCAAGAATTCAGGCTGGCTGGACTACAAGTGGGTGGAGTCCTCGTCTGGCCCTCCCCGAAAATATTATGTATTGACAGATGAGGGTAAAATTTTTCTGGATGCCATGCAGGAGACATGGTTCGAACTGGCTAACTCGGTGCAGACCATCATTCAACGCTCGGAAGAACTTAGTCAAGCACGTACGTCCGATCCTTCCTGACCCTAACTGATCATTTAAAGACATTCGATTATCATAATCATGAAAAAGACAATCAGCATAAATATAGGTGGTGTCATCTTCCACATCGAGGAAGACGGATACGAAAAGCTAAAAGGCTACCTGTCCTCCATACAAAAGTACTTTTCTTCATTTGCCGACAGCAAAGAAATATTGTCGGATATTGAAGGAAGGATAGCAGAAAGGTTTATCAACAAGCAAAAAATAGAAACCAAGCAGGTAATTTCCCTCGACGATGTGGAGGAACTCATCGCTGCCATGGGTACCGTTGCCGATTTCGAGGCCATAGAGCAGGCCGAGCATATCCTGGCAGACCCTCTGGAGTCTGCCACTGATCCTGGTTTTGTTCCGAAGGAGGAGCCCGTGTTCGAAAAGGCTGAACATCAGACAGCAGCAGCATCTACTCCACCAGCGCCACGTAAACTGCTAAGGGACTTGAAAAGAAAATTACTGGGCGGTGTTGCAGCCGGACTGGCACATTATTTCACGATCGATCCTTTGTGGGTGCGAATCGCCTTTCTGCTTGGGGTATTTAGTCTCCCTGCAGGCGCCGGCATGTTCAATGCAGAGGAAGTCTTCGGCCCTATATCGGCACTAAGTATTTTGGTTTACATAGCCATGTGGATTGCATTCCCGGGGTCTTCCACGCTGGAAGAAGATACGAAGATCAAGAAGTTTTACCGAAATCCGGACCGAAAAGTGGTGGGTGGCGTAGCTGCCGGCGTGGCTTCCTACTTCGGTGTGGACCTGGGTGTTGTGCGGTTTTTATGGGTCTTATCAATCTTTATTTTTGGCACGGGTGTCATTATCTACATTGTTCTGTGGATCATTGCCCCTGCAGCCAATACGCTTACGGAAAAGATGGAGATGCAGGGCGAGCCCATTACACTTTCCAATATTGAATCCAACATCAAGCAGAGTCTGGATCTGGAAGAGAAAGGCGGAGAAGAGCATATCGTAACCAAGATTTTACTTTTCCCTTTTCGGGCCATTGCACTCGTCATAGGCGCATTGGGCAAGTTGCTTAAAAGTCTGGGGCCTGTTGTGCGGATTTTAATTGGAATCATACTGATCGGATTTTCAGTGATGGCGCTTTTCGGAATCGTTGTGGGGGGAAGTGTAGGATTCGGCCTCAGCAATGTGTTTCCCTGGGGCGATAATCCTCCCATGATGATGTTACGGGAAGTACCATCCACGATGATATTGTCCGCGGTGCTTTTGATTTCTATTCCTTTTATTATCATACTGATTTTAGGTTTAACCCTTATTGCCAATCGCAGGATAATCAGCGGTAGTGTGTGGATGACGCTTGCAGGGCTCTGGATCGTGGGGATCATCGGATCGGCTATCACAGGGGGACTCTACCAGAAAAACTTTACAAAACGCGGAGAAATGACATTGGTGGAAAACTTTTCGATTCCATCAGGTACCCTGCTCCTTGATCAGGAAGATAATGATGACCTGGATGAATATCATTGGGACTCTAATCTGTTTTTGGAAGGATATGCCGGAGACAGTATCCGTCTGGAAAAGCAATTTTCTTCACGTGGTGCCAGCAGAGACGATGCCAGAAAAAATGCTGCTGATGTTACGTTTCGTGTGGTGCAAAAGGACTCTGCGCTGATCTTTGATGAAAACCCGGTTTTGGTCAATAAGGGTAAATTTCGAATTCAGCAACTGAACATGACCTTACAAATCCCTTTCGAACGTCCTTTTGCGATGACCCGGATTTTCTATCACGACAGACTCAATAATTGGCATAACGACGAAAAATATGATCTCCACAATCATGATTTGAAATGGGAGGAGTTGAGATGGGTGATGCGCCGCGACTCGGGGCTGATTTGCCTGAATATGCCGGCAAAGTTCCTCCATCGTGACCGGAACGACGAAAATGAATACAATCTGAACGACGATGACAGTGATGTAGACTTGGGCGAACGCGGAAACTACATCAAGCAGTTTACCGTTGGCGATTTCAAAAAGGTGGATATAGGAGGTGCTTATGCCATTCTGATTCGCCAGGGCGCCGAATTGAATGTATCAGCGGACGGCGATGAGCAGAATGTGGATGACATTAAAGTATGGGTGGAAGACGGCACGCTGCGGGTAAAACGCAACAAGGACATCAGTTTGCTGGATTTTGAAGATCAGGAGAGGGTTGGATTGATCATCACCATGCCGGTGGTTGAACAACTGAATCTGTCCGGTGCTAACAAGACCAGAGTGACTGGATTTAAAAACCTGCAAAGACTGGGTGTGGATATTTCCGGAGCTTCGAAAACAGAAATTGATGTAGAAACGGCGCAGCTTTCCGTTGAGGTGTCGGGGGCTTCCAAGCTTACGCTGAAAGGGGCGGCCAGTTCGGCAAAGGTGGATCTGTCTGGTGCCTGTAAATTGGACGCAACGCAAATCAATATTCAGGATGCGGAAGTGAATGCTTCCGGAGCATCCAAGGCGACATTTGGGAGAATTCCTCAAATCAGAAAAAGCACAAGCGGAGCAAGCAACATTGAGGTTTTGCAATAAGAAGAACAGGGCTGGATGCAACCTTTGTAACGTTTGTGACATCTTTTGTTCAAAATCAGCCGAAACTGAAAAATAATTATGCAAAGATTATTCAAATTTACGCTCATTTGCCTGGTGGTAGCGTTCACGTCATGGTCTGCCATGGCACAGCAATCCCGCACTTTTTCGGTGTCGGGTTTTAACAGACTTGCGATGGGAAGCGCATTTAAAATTGATGTGAAGCAGGGTGCCAGTTACAGCGTAACAGCCGAAGGACGAAGTGAAGATTTGTCAGATATCGAATCGTCCGTGTCGGGTGGAGAATTGAAACTTCGGTATAAAAACAATGGCTGGAACAAAAATCGTAAAACAGTTCACGTCCGGATCACCATGCCGAATCTACAGGGTGTGGATTTCTCAGGAGCCACGGAGGTTACAGTTGGCCGATTTTCTGGGGTCAAAAATATGGATATCGAGGTGTCGGGTGCTTCAAAGGTCAGTATGGAGCTAGCCGCACAGAAAGTTTCGATGGATCTTTCAGGAGCATCGTCACTTGTTTTGGTAGGTAAGTGTGACGTTTTGAACGGAGAGGTTTCAGGCGCGTCTTCTTTTAAGGGAAAGGATTTTCCGGCCCGGGAAGTGAATATTGAGGCGTCGGGTGCAAGTAGTGCGGCGGTGGTTGCAAGTGCAGCCATTCATGCAGAAGCAAGTGGTGCCAGCTCGATCCGGTATTCCGGCGATGCGAAGGACATTCATTCCAGCACATCGGGTGCCAGCTCGGTGAAACGCCAGTAGTAATTACATAAATCAACTTACATAAAGAGGAAGCCGGTATTTGTCGGCTTCCTCTTTATGTATCTACCAGGCCCCAACATTAAAATTTTAATAATATATTTACCAACTTTTCACCCTTTCTATAACTTCCTTCGTTACGAAAAACTTGGTTCCCAACTGTCTTTGTGATGAATCAGGATCTTTTGATTCATAAATATGAGGAGATGAAAATTACTTTTATGAGGCGTGTGCTGCTTTTTTTTATGGTCCTGTTTGGTGTTTTACTTTGTGCTGATCAAACCCTTGCGCAGAGATCGAAATTTGGGACAAAATACATTCCTCCGTTTGGTGTAGTTAGCGTGATGGGTGGCGTAGGCGTGGCCTATTACACGGGCGAATTAAGTGACGGAGTCAATATGAAGCATCTGGGTCTGGGGCCATCGCTTTCTTTGGGTGGGCTTTACAGGCTCACTGAAAACGTAAGCGCAAGGGCCGAGATCCGGTTTTATCAGGTGTCACAAGATCGGCAATTTTCTAAAAAATTTGAGAAGAATTTATCCTTCCGAACCCGTAACCCGGATATCTCTCTGGGCATTCAGGCAGACTTGTTCTCCTTCAACCAAAGGGCCAAAGTTAACCCGTACCTGTTTGGTGGAGTGGGTGTAACTTATCTTACGCCGAAAGCGAAGCTGGATGGTACATGGCACAGCCTTGCGCCGTTAACCACGGAAGGGGCCAGCTACAATCGTATTCCCCTGGTACTTACTGGAGGGCTTGGGGTATCTATGAGCGTGTCGGATCGGTTGGGAGTTGGGCTTGAGCTTTGTAACAATTTTTTGCAGTCGGATTACCTGGATGATGTAAGTACTTTTTATCCCAATCCCGACGCTTTGCCGAGCGACCTTGCCCGGAGATTATCTGATCGTTCGTCAGAAATAGGCCAGGAGGCACAGCAACCAGGGTGGATACGGGGGAATCCCAAAAGCAACGATGCTTATCTGTTCTTTCAACTCAGGGCTACCTACCTGATCGGCAACCGGATGCAGGCTATCGAAAGGCGAAAAACAAAATGCCCCAAGTTCTAGTAAATCTGTTGGTATATTTTTAAACCAGAAATTTGTCCATCCCACATGTTAAAGCCTAAAAACCCGCTTCACTCTGAGGTAATTATGACGGAAATGGTGCTTCCCAATGACACCAACACCCTGAACAATCTGATGGGAGGGCGCCTGCTGCACTGGATGGATATTTGTGCAGCCATATCTGCTCAAAAGCATTCCAACCGCATTGTGGTCACGGCTTCTGTGGATAATGTCTCCTTCACGGAACCCATTCGGCTGGGTAATATTGTCACCATGCATGCCAAGGTTACGAGGTCCTTCAATTCTTCGATGGAGGTATTTCTTGAAGTGTGGGCAGAGGATATCCCTGCGGGGCAGCGTATCAGCACCAACAGGGCATTTTACACCTTTGTAGCCGTGGATCAGAACGGTCGTCCCATCGAAGTGCCACCGCTGGTGGCGGAAACGGAAGAAGAAAAGGAACTGTATGTAAGCGCCCTGCGCAGGCGGCAACTTCGACTGGTATTGGCCGGTCGTCTTAAACCTTCCGAGGCAACAGAATTAAAAGCGCTGTTTGAAGTACAATAATCCGTCCCTCTTGTCCTAATTTTTGATACTTTTGCAGGATAATTCACCTGTTGCGTGAAAGCTGTGTACAGAAATTTTTGCATGCAGCCACACGCATACATCATTCAATTTCATGGCAAAAGAAATCATTTTTTCAGATAAAGCACCTGCACCGATCGGGCCTTACAGCCAGGCGGTAAAAGTAAATGGTACCCTGTATGTCTCAGGGCAGATTGCAGCCGAATTAGCCAAGTCGGGCGATATCAAGGCTGAAGCAGCAGTGGTCATGCAAAATATAGGTCACATACTCGGCGCCGCCGGACTGGGTTTTTCTCATGTAGTAAAATCGAGTATTTTTTTGAGAGACATGAATGACTTTGCCTCTGTCAATGAAATTTATGGCAGTTTTTTTAAAAATGAACCTCCAGCCCGCGAGACCGTTCAGGTTGCGCGCCTTCCCAAGGATGTAAACGTGGAAATTTCGGTTATAGCAGTAGAATAAATATGCGTTGACAATTGACTCGTGGCAACATCGTCACTGTACGCTCGGAATTTTTCGGGCAGCCAACGTTGTCAAATGTCAATGATCCATTTTCAATTTAAAAAAGAATGAATAAGTTACCCGTTCGTGTACGATTTGCACCCAGTCCAACAGGGCCGCTCCATGCGGGAGGTGTCCGTACTGCCCTGTATAACTACCTTTTTGCCCGTCAGCAAGGCGGTCAGATGCTACTTCGTATCGAGGATACAGATCAAAACAGATATGTTCCCGGCGCAGAGGCTTACATCCTGGAAGCACTGCAATGGCTTGGTATCGAAATAGATGAAGGCCCTGAGCAGGGCGGCCTGCACGCGCCATACAGGCAGTCGGAGCGGAAACCTATGTACAGGGAATATGCAGAAAGGCTGGTTCGGGAGGGGAAGGCATATTACGCATTTGACACGACCGAAGAGTTGGACGCTATGCGGAAACGTATGGAGGAGGCCAAAGTGGCGGCAGTGCAGTACAATGCCATTACCCGTCAGGAAATGACCAACTCCCTTACGCTGTCTGCTGCCGAAACGAAAGCACGTCTTGAAAATGGCGATGCGTACGTGATCAGAATGAAGATCATGCCGAAGGAGGACATCCGTTTTAACGATCTTATTCGAGGCTGGGTTGTGGTCCATTCCTCTCAGATCGATGATAAGGTACTGCTAAAGTCGGATGGAATGCCTACTTACCATCTGGCCAATATTGTAGATGATCATTTGATGGGAATTACCCATGTGATTCGCGGAGAAGAGTGGCTTCCTTCGGCTCCGTTGCACGTGTTGTTGTATCGGTATTTGGGTTGGGAAAGTACCATGCCCCAATTTGCTCATCTTCCTTTGCTGCTGAAACCCGACGGGAACGGTAAGCTTTCCAAACGGGATGCGGACCTGGGCGGTTTCCCCATTTTTCCTCTGGAATGGACGGACCCGGTTACCGGCGATAAGGCCAAAGGGTTCAGGGAGGAAGGTTATTCTGCCGATGCTACTGCCAATTTTCTTGCCTTGCTGGGCTGGAACGCGGGTACGGAGCAGGAGATTTTTAGCATGGAAGAGCTCATTAAATCCTTCAGTTTTGATCGTGTTCATAAAGCTGGGGCACGGTTTGATATCCAGAAAGCCAACTGGTTCAACCAACAATATCTCAAGCAAAGGACGGATATTTCCATTGCCAAAGAACTCGCACCTCTGTTCGTAGCACATGGGATCGATGTTCGGGATGAACAGGTATTGGAAATTGTCCATTTACTAAAGGATCGGGTTCATTTTGTAAAGGAGATTGTCGTCGAATCATTATTCCTGTTCAGCGCGCCGGAATTCTATGATCAGGAGGTCGTTGTTAAAAAGTGGAATGAGGAAGCCGTGTCGGCAATTTCTGGTTTCCGAGATGCTCTGGCAGGATATGAGGGGAATTTCGTTGCGGAGGACATTAAACATTTGCTGTCGTCCACGATGGAGTCGCTGGGTGTGAAAATGGGGAAAATTATGCAAGCCCTGCGATTGGCCATCACCGGAGCCGCCGCTGGACCGGATCTGATGGTGATCATGCAGATATTAGGTAAAACGGAGTCCGTTCAGCGACTTGACAATGCCCTGAACCGCTTACCAGCTCAAATTCGCCTGGCGTAGTCATAAAATGACCGTTTGATCAAATTGAGTTGTCAATGCAGGAATGCTCTGTTATTTTCGTTTTAGGGATGTTTTCGCCGTGCTGTCACGAAATGGTTATGTAGTGAAACAGATACCTGGTCTGGGTACCAATCCACCTAATGGAGAAAAAAGATTGGTACATTAGCTGGTCTGGGATTTGATGTAAAAGTGCGTGTTGTTTCTTGAATTTTAATAAAATACATTTTTCACAGGTTGGATTGCTAAAGGCTTATCGCCGAAAGCGGATGGCCGAAAGCTCCTGATTATGGCTAAGAAAAAACAAAACGATTCGTCGAAACCTGTGAATGAAAAACCAAGAGTTCACAAGGACCTGGAAGGATTTGACATTAAAATCAATTCCTTTGGGGAAATTACGACCAGTTTTGACATGGATCGCATTAACGCATTCCTGAATAAAAACGTGGATGACAAAAAGCTCCGTGACCGGGATGATATCACGGGACGGAAACTGCCGAAAGCGAAGAAAAAATCAGAGGACGAAGAGGAATGATTCCCACGCCCTTTGGCCCTAACCCCAAGCAAAATCTAAATTCCAAACATAACAATGATCTCACACGAAATTGACTACAAAATTATTGGTGATGACATCCAGATTGTGGAGATAGAACTGGATCCGAACGAAACAGTGATTGCAGAAGCCGGTGCAATGCTTTTCATGGAGGACGGAATTCAGTTTGAGACCAAAATGGGAGATGGGTCTGAGGCCAATCAAAGTATCATGGGAAAGATATTCCAGGCGGGAACCCGGGTTCTCACGGGTGAATCCCTCTTCATGACCCATTTCACCAATCGGGGCGTGGGGAAAAGGAAGGTGGCTTTTTCTGCTCCTTATCCGGGTACCGTGATGCCTATTGATCTTTCAAAAATATATGGCAATGAGCTGATCGTTCAGAAGGACGGTTTTCTTTGTGCAGCTTTGGGGACCAGTATGAAAATTCATTTCAACCAACGCTTCGGATCGGGCTTGTTTGGCGGAGAAGGATTCATATTACAAAAATTGAAAGGGGATGGAATGGCGTTTGTTCATGCCGGGGGTGTGGTGATCGAACGTCAGCTCAACAACGAGACGCTCCGTATTGATACGGGTTGTGTGGTTGCCTTTGAGCAATCTTTAAGTTTCGATATTCAACGTTCAGGTAGCCTTAAATCCATGGTATTTGGTGGGGAAGGTATGTTCCTGGCCACCCTTCGCGGATCAGGCCGCGTGTGGATTCAATCCATGCCCATTTCCAAATTGATCCAGAGATTGTCAATCGGTGGCGGAAACGCAGGAAAGGAAAGCGGATCGGTGATCGGCAAACTGGGTAATCTATTTGAAGGTTAAGAACCGCTCAAAGTCATTGAGGTAGGAGGCCAGCATACGGAGGGTATGCCGTTGGTTTTCTACCTCTTTTTGTGCCTAACCCTATACACGGTCGCCGGTAAATTACCTGAATAAAATCCGTTGCGAGGTTATACCGGTCTCTGTTTTAATCTTAAGAATATAAATCCCCGCAGAGACTGAATAAACCGGCTTAACCATCACAAGCCCGATGATTTCATTGACGTCGGTCACCACAGTGTGTTCCCGGCCTGTCACATCAAAGAGCGTACAGGAGAAAGCCTGATCCTGAATTTCCGGCTTGATGAAAAAGTGCTGGTCGGGCGTTGGGTTGGGAAATACTGTGAAACTGGGCGGAGCATCCTCTCTGAAAATAACCAGGCCCCCCGAGTACTTTACCGACCCGTCCGCATAATCCATCCGGATCCTGTAGTACATCGTTCCCTGATCCGGATCGGAATCCACATAGGCATACACACCCGATTGTTCCTGGTTTCCTGTTGCCGGAAACTGCTTCACATCACGATAGGAGAAATAATCGGGGCTTTTTTGCAGCGTAATGGTGGCTACACCGGGATTGGCACTCATCATCCACGAGAATTCGATTTTGTTATCAACCTTTTTTTGCTTCATTGCCCGGATATAGCCGATGGCGTTATATTTCCGATGAATGTCGATTAGCTCGGATACGTTCCCTACCAGAATGGGTTTTGTAGCCACGATCCTGATCCGGTAGAAACCGTTCAAGACCCCCGATGGTATGGAAATGGTCAATGGGCTACTGGTCCCGGTACCAACCACCACCACAAACCTACCATTTTCCGTCAATAGTTCGGCGCGTACCGGCGAGGGTGTAGCGCTGCTGTCGGTATTTACAAACGGAAGGGTAAATGCAGCACCCGGAAAAGCAGATGCCGGCACCACGCCGGTATGTATAAAAGATTTGGGCTGAATGGGTGCTACGGTTTTGAAGAAGGAGTCGGGCAGGGTTCTGTTCCATGCTTTCGCAGCTAGCGTTAATCCCTGGATACCTCCGTTTACATTTTCGAAATGGCCATGATTCGGGCGCGGAACCTGGATGGAGTCGGTATCGGGACCTAACCAGGTGTTGAAACCTTTCAAAGTGCCGAGGGCGGTTTGTGCCTGGATCACTGCCGGGTAGGGCTTGTTTTCGTTCCGGGTCACAGTCGATAGCCCGATGACCCAGGGTACATTAAATCCAAAATCCTCCCGCACGCGTTGGATCAGGTATTGAATATTAGTAAAGTAGCTCGCCTGATCAATTTTAACATGATAGGCGTCATTTTCACCGTGAGACCAGAGAACGGCACGAATGCCAAGGGAAGAATTGAAGAAACGCAGCGTATTGGGGATGTTGCTGTAAGGCTGGCGAAAGGGCCAGTTTTTACCAACATAATTGTTAAAGGTGTCTTTACCCGAGGCGGCCTCCCGGTAGTTGATCGAACTGGCAGCGGCCCATCCGGCATTGAGAAACAGTACCGGTGTGCCAAATCTTTTGTACAGCATATCACCCAGTTCCCCCCATAGCCAGGATGTTTCCCCGGCAGGATAAGCAAAGTTCTGGCTGTTAAACTGGCTGAATGTGGGCGAGCGCATCGGTTCATCATGCGCCACAGTGATGTTATCATCGTTGAGATATTTGTTCACCGTGTCGAACGAAACGACATTCGGGGAAGCGCTCACCGCTCCCATATCCGGCACGCCCATGGCATTGGAGTTGCCCGCAACAAGGAAAACTTCTCCGACACCCACCTTACTTACGGAGGCAGTATCCTGCCGGCCATCGGATCGCCATGCCGTGAGATGCAGACGGTACCACCCCGATTTTGTTTTAACCTGCGAATGAAAAAAACCTTGGGATAACTGTTCGTCGGAGACTGTTTGGGTAATGTTGGTTGCCATTGTACCGGACACGGCTTCAAGCGAGATTTCCATCTTCGCGTACGGAAGATGCATGTATCCGGTAACGGCGATTGTAGCGGAATCCCTCTGGCTGCGTTGTACCACCTGATTATTTCCGGGGCTGGTAATCACAAGCTGAGCAACTAAAGCCTGGGAAATAAAAATCATGCAAAGGCATGCCGTCGTTAACGCTACATATTTCGGTATTCGAAGTTTATTGTGAAAATAGTCTCTCATCATTCGTCTCAGCCACGTCCTGTTGTTGAAGTTAAATTTAGTAAGGATTTAAGCAGAGCGCAAAATTTATGGTCATCCATGTGGCTTAGCATGCTTTAATTATCGTACCAGCGTAAGTGGTAGGGGAGCCTGGATGTCGGAAAATAGACGAGGTTTTTGCTGAAATTTTCCCGGCGGAACGGATGGATGGCTTTTTGCAGGGTTGCATATGAGGGGCTCGCTTCATTGTTTAAAATGTTCTAAGCATGATGTAAAGTTCTGGCGCACCGCCATTGTGAAATGAAAGGTCAGATGCTCTTCTGCCCGAAACCAAGCTACAAACATAAGTAAGCAAATGTCCTTTGGAAATAGCGTTAACACTAAGGAGGCTTATCTATTGAGTGCTTCGCATACACGGATTTCGACCAAGAGAGCAAAACGGGTATTGAGGTGCTTCGGAAGCAGATTAGTGAGGCTTAGCAGTGATTTTGAGATTTCACACTTCTTATTCGCCTGTTGTTTCAAGGGGTTAAGACAGGATTTCAGGATTAACAGGATCCTACCTGATCCACTTCCCTTCACCAACTTTTACCTGGGGGCAAAATTGTATACTTTAGGGTTCATTTTTTTATAACACAGTTTCTGTATGATGAAAACAATGTATTAGGGTGTGACCCTGGATGTTTTATAAGGGTGAAGCAGTGATTTTGAGTTTCTTGAGCGGGCACTAAGGAGCGAAGAATTGGCTTTGATCGCTTGACAGTTCAAGTTTAGGGCGGGTCCTTTAAGACCGTCATAGACGGTATTGTATCTGCGTTCGAAGTTTGGGAAGAAACTCTGAACAACGGGGTTAAATGAGCACATCAATGACCTAATCAGGCAGTATATCCCAAAAACCTGTCCGATTAGTATTGTTAAAAAACGGACGTAATCGCACCGTCGACACGGCTGGATTGAAGATCAATTAAATCAAAGACCTCGAAAAACACTAGGTTATTTATCCCCAAGTCAATTCGCTCTAAATTACACGATTGCACTTGAAACCTGAATCTGCGCCACAAACTTTTTAGCATTGACATAGTGCTAAAATTTATTTATTATCCATGTCGTTCGAAATTTGAAGTCAAGATCCAATCAAAATTACCAATAATTACCAACTTGATTTATTCAAGAATTATGTACAAGTTGTTTGAATTGCTCTTCAATTCATCAAATTCGGTTGCTTTTACTCTATTTTCAATAATCTTATCAACCTTTCCCTGAATTATGTAATAACCTGTGTTATAATTCAAGAAAATATCACCCTTATTATTGCAAGTAAACACGGCCTCCAAGACGGAGTCAAATCCACTCATATTTTTATCGATGATACAATTTTGAGGTATGGACTCTTCGGTATGTTTTCCATAAACAAAAGCTACCCCGCGCTCTTTAATGTTCGAATATTCGATTTGAGTTAAATGCACCTCTCCACAGAACTTTAACTGATAATGGGTTAATTTGTATGTCGGCCGCAACATAAGGTACCAGCCGAGAATCCCTAGAATTAAAGTATCTATTACGACTATCCAGTTTTTTGGGTTCATATTTTGTTTACTTTAACGAGCTGGTTTTGATGGCCTCCACCTTGAGCCTCTTGAAAGGCCTGAATCCAAAATATTTGTCTATTTGTACTAACTCCTGCCGAAATTGCGCCATAAGATAAGGGATTTTTCCCTTCCCAGGCATATTGTTTGAAAAGTTAACACCAGTAAACAACTTTCAAAATCACCAGGCCATAGCGATCAAAAACTCCTCTTCTTTTTAGTACCTGGAACCCTTTTTTATCCTCGATAATGGTAATGTGGATCACAACTCGTTTAAAAAACAAAAAGGCCACCCGGAATCCCGGGCGGCCTTTTAGGTAACTATTTAGTTTAGATTAATATCCAGGATTTTGGGTCTTTAAGCCCGGGTTGTTAAGCATTTCCTGTACACCAAGTGGGAACAGCAAATGTTTCGCTTTTAGGGTGGCACCTGTACTGATGTTCAGGTTCACGTGGCCTTCGAAGTTGTCAAATGTTTTGTTGGTTTCGTTGAAAACCTTACGGAGGCGAACCATATCAAACCACGTTATGCCTTCGTAGGCAAATTCGTACCAGCGCTCTCTCCAGACAGCTTCGCGGAATGTTGCTGCTGAAAATGTACCCAAAGCAGGTGTGGTGAGTTTGGCACGGTCACGGATCTTTTTGTAAGCATCGTAGGCCTCCTGATTTGGTCCGCCTACTTCATTCTGGGCTTCTGCATAGATCAACAACACCTCGGCATATCGGATCAGGTTTACATTCAGGTTATTCAATTTGGTAGGCGTAATACCGGGTCCACCCAATGCAGCAACGTTAAAATACTTGAATACATAAGGAGCATCCAGGCTGAATTCAGCCCCGGTACCATTTGTATAGTATGAGGTGTAGAACCAGCCCTCCTGGTTTTTGGTGCGTAAATCACCCGCCTCATAAGAATTGTAGAACGAAAGCGTTGGCACGGTACTACCCGTTCCACCCGGTCCATTAAAGGTAACAGCCTTGAAGTTAGGAAAGAAATCATTCAAGGGGAAGCCACCAACACCAGCGGCAGATGCATTGTACTGAATCTGGAACATATGTTCCACCCTGTTTTTAAGGTTTTCCTGGCGGAGTTCCTTGTAGGTTGGGAAAAGATTGAGCAAAGTTGGATTTGCCTTCGCATAGGTAATGACCTCAAATGCTTTGTCCGCAGCGAGCTTGTAGTAGGCTGCACCTTTGCTCAGCGGGAATCCAGCCATGGTCAGGTATACTTTAGAGAGCAAGGCTTTAACCGCCATTTGTGTTGCACGACCATTCACGTCGGTCAAAGGAAGGCCCGCCGATTCTGCTCTTTGCAGATCTTCAATGATCAGTTTATAAACTTCCTCCTGAGGAGCGCGTGTTGCAAAGAAATCTTCGGATGTAGCAGTTTGCGGTTTGGTAACCACAGGAACATCTCCCCATAGCCTAACTGCATAAAAGTACCCAAGGGCGCGCAGAAAGGATGCCTCACCAAGCAACTTGGTTTTCTGTGCCTCGGTTGCCGGTGATTTGAATTCGATGGTCGGAATTTTGTCCAGAGCGAGGTTTGCATTAGCGATTAAGCGATACAAACCATTCCACCAGTTTACAACATGCCCGGTATTCCCATCATAGGTGAGGGAATAAAGGTTGTTGAGATCCGAATTCTGGCCCGTTTGAGTAGATGCTGTTCCGGTTACGGCCTCCAGCATCTGCCAGTTGGCGGAGAAGATACCTGCACCATTTCCGTAAAAGCGTAAGTCTGCATAAGTCGCCGCGATGGCAGCTTCGGCATGATCAGGTATGGTGTAGAAGCTCTCGGGCGTAAGATTCGCTGGATCTTTTTCATCCAGAAAGTCGGAGCAGCTCGTTGGGCCAAGCAGTATAGCACCGCAAAGGAGCACTTTTCCTATATTTTTCAAATGATATAACTTCATATTAAATCTATTTTATATAACGATTTGTTCATTAAAACGCGATCTGTAAACCAGCCAGGTAAGTGGATGGTTTAGGATACCCATGCCAGATCATACCTTGTGAAAACACGTTGTCTCCATCTCCACCGCGAATAGGTGTCATTTCAGGATCGCCGAAAGGATATGGGGTTAACAAAAAGAAGTTCTGAGCCGAAACATACACTCTCAATTTGCTCAACTTGATCTTGCTCACAAGTTCCGATGGGAAATTGTATCCCAGCAAAAGGTTTCTGCCGCGAAGAAAGGATCCGTCAAAAATCCAGCGCGTGTCTACGTTGGTTACATAGCCAGCCTTGGTGTCACGCAACTGAGCGATTGGCGTATTTTGATTGGTCGGAGTCCAGCCATTCAATACCGTTGTATAGCTGTTGGCCAGGGAAACACGGTCCTCACTAGCGTGCAGGTTCATGTCCATCACGTCATTGCCATAGGAGAACTGAAGGTCAAGGGTCAGATCAAAATTGCCATAACGAATGGTGTTGGCAAGTGTACCCCAGCCTTTTGGACTGCCGTTTCCTATGATGGTGCGATCCGCGTCGGTAATGGCTTTGTCACCGTTAAAGTCTTTGTACTTGATGTCACCTGGCAACATTCTGAACGCACCACGGTAGGTAGTGAATTGGGCAGCCTCGTCTCTTTCTGCCTCACTCCATGTTCCCAGTCGGGTAAGTCCCCAGAAAGCACCCGCAGGTTGTCCGATCCGGATCACGCTGGTGGGGTTGGTGATACCTGGTCCACCCACGTTGAAGATATCAGAAGGTGTAGCAAGAGATAATACTTTATTTCTGTTGAAGGAAATGTTGAAGGTAGTATTCCAGCTAAAGTTTCCTCTTTCCATGTTCGTCGTATTCAAGGCCAGCTCAACGCCCTTGTTTTCCATGGAGCCAACGTTCTTACGGATGGTGCCATAGCCACTTGTACGTGGAACGGGCGCATCCAGAAGCATGTCAGTGGTTTTTCTGTAATAGTAATCTGCTTCAAGTGAGATTCTGCCTTTCAGGAAGCTAATCTCAAGACCTACATCGCTCTGTGCTGTTTTTTCCCATCTCAAATCCGGGTTAGCAAGCCTGTTGACACCAGTTCCGCCAACCCTTGTATCGCCATAAACGGTAGCATATCCTGAGCTAAGCAGGGAGAGTGAGGAGTATGAAGGTATTTCAGAGTTACCTGTTAAGCCATAGCTTGTCCTTAATTTCAAGTTGGAGATCAGTGAATTGGCTTTCAGGAATTCTTCGTCAGAAACTTTCCATGCAAGGGCAGCAGATGGGAAAAATGCAAACTTGTGGTTTTCTCCAAATTTAGAGGATCCATCAGCCCGGCCGGTTACAGTGAAAAGGTATTTGTCTTTCAGGGTGTAGTTCACACGACCAAAGTAGGAGTTGAACGCGAAACGTGATGCGCCTGAACCCACAGCTGGCAGGGTAGCACCCGCCCCAAGGTTGTTGTAACTGAAATAATCCGTAGAAAAGTTACGGACACTGGCGTCGGTGGTCTCGATATTGGTTTCCTGCCAGGAGATACCAAGCAATGCATTGATCGCGTGAATACCGTTAAAAGTTTTGTTGTAGGTCAGGTAATTTTCGAAAGACCAAAAAAGCTCCTTACGGTTATTCTTA
The DNA here is from genome assembly GCF_902506755.1 of Dyadobacter sp. 32. Taxonomy (GTDB): domain Bacteria; phylum Bacteroidota; class Bacteroidia; order Cytophagales; family Spirosomataceae; genus Dyadobacter. Next base: position 5,426,293 of record NZ_LR735258.1, read on the forward strand.
CTTGCAGTACCGGATTCACCAATGCGTAGCGTACGTGTTTCAGACTGGTTTATTTCGCGACTAAGTACGTTGATACCCAGTACAGAACGCATTTCAAGGCCCGGAGCCAGGGTAATATTGGAGAACAGGCTACCGAGTGTAGTCTGGGTGTTTTGTATATATTTACGTCCCATCAACCGGTGTACGGAGCTAAATGCACCTTCTGCACCTGGAAGGTCCCTGTTGTTGGCATAGGTGCCGTCCTTATATTTTACAGGAAGAAAAGGAAAATCCTCCACCATCTGACGTGGAACAGCATCGTTGATATCTACCAGGTTTTCGCTTTGATAATTGTAGCTCAGGGTAGCACCGATCTTCAGCCATTTTTTCACCTGATCGTCGATGCTGAAACGGGTTGAATAACGTTTCAGGAAAGAAGTTTTGAGCAATCCCTGATCATCCCGATAGTTAAGGGACAAAGCATAAGTAGTCTTCGTGTTGCCACCGCTGAAACCCAATTGATGATTCTGTGATAAAGTATTCTGAGTGGCTTCTCTGAACCAGTCTGTGTCATAATTGGGCGCGAAAGTTCCGTCTGGCCGAACTGTGAAAACCTCAGGGTATTTGGCCTGTAGGGCTGCACGGCGTATTTGCGGGTTGTGCGATGCATAACTTCCCGCAGCCCATCCGGCTGGATCATAAATCGCCATGTTTTTATAAGAAAGGTCTTCTACGTCCATATACTGCTGGGCGTTCAGTACGTCGGCTCTTTTTGGTCCGGCAGTAGGCACACTCAGGTCCAGATTATAGGTAATCTGACCTTCGCCGGCTTTCCCTTTTTTCGTGGTTACCAGAATAACGCCATTGGCACCTCTGGCACCATAGATTGCAGTCGAAGAAGCATCTTTCAAAACCTCAACCGATACAATATCGTTCGGGTTGATGTAGTCGATTGCCTGGCTTTGCTGGTTCTGGTTTCCCTGTGGCAACATGACGCCATCCACCACATAAAGCGGGTTGTTGGACGAGTTGATAGAGCTGAAACCACGAATCCGGACATTACCACGACCACCCGGACGACCGGAGTTCACGTTAACCTGTACCCCGGAGACTTTTCCCTGTAAAGCCTGGTTAAGTGAGGGAGAAGGCCGCTCTTTCAGTTCCTGTTCCTTCACAGAGCCAACCGAACCTGTCAAATCCGATTTCCTGGCAGTACCATAACCGATCACGACCACTTCACTCAGTGCTTTGGTGTCGGATTCTATTGCCACATCCAGCGTGGAGCGATTTCCCACTTCAATTTCCTGGCTCAAATAGCCTACAAAGCTGAATACCAGAACTGAGGAGTTTCCGGCTACCTCAAGGGTATAGTTCCCTTTTTCATCTGTTACGGTTCCTATGCTTGTGCCTTTAACTACAACGTTCACACCTGGGAGGCCTTCGTTGTTGGCTTTGTCGGTTACACGTCCTTTAATAGGTCTGTCTGCTATCTTAACGCTTGCAGTTTTTACGTTTGAGGCCAGCACACTGGCATCGGCGCTGACGGTGAGTACTGTTACCAGCAGCAGGGGCATAAACTTTGACAGTGCGTTCCTGGATCGGAGCGCACCCGTTAGAGTAACGTTTGTTTTCATGTATTAAAATTTAGGTAAAGTAGGTTATCCGCCATTGTGACGGGATATTAGAATGGTTCAATCGTAAGCGGTTCTATTTCATTGGCATAACGTGGTTAAGATTAAATTAACTATTAATTCTATTTATTATTGGTATAACACAATTGGTTTTTGGTTGTAGAAATAGAGTAACGAAATTTTCGAGATCTGAAAATTGAAAATTGGTGTCGGGTTACTTATTAAAGGGTCAAGGAAGTCTTCTGCTATTCCTGCGAAGTAATGGCAATATTAGAACAAAATAAATTAATATTCGAATGCAACTTTAAGAAATTCCTTAAGAACTTAATGCAAACGTTTGAAATAATGAAACAGCTTGCAAAAATCGGTTACAACGGTGTATTGTTAATTTTTAGATAATATGACAGGAATCAGAATACGTGATTTGTAGCTCCCCGGCGGGACGTAAAAAGAAAAAGGCCACCCCGCAGGATAGCCCATTTATACGCAAATGAAGTGAGGCCTTAATCCAGGTCCACCGTCCTGCCGGTACGTACGGATTCGTCGCAGGCGAAAGCGATCTGCAGACTAGTCACGGCGTCCTGCATGTGATCAGTAAGATCAACATCTTCGGTGATGGCTTTTAGGAAATAACGTTGCTCTCGGTTACATAACTCCTGATGATCAGGCTCGTCCGTAAGGTTGATCCAGGTATCTTCGTTTGCAAATTCGTCCTTGTCATTCAAGGCGGCATGATGGATGCGTATGGATTCGGTTTTCGTGTGCGCTTCTATGGAGGATGATTTTCCGGCACCACCTGCATCTTTGGCAACGATGGAAACGGAGCCCTTCGGCCCAATGACATCCTTTACAAAAAATGCTGTTTCGCTGATCATCGGTCCCCATCCGGCTTCGTACCACCCCACGGATCCATCTTCGAACCAGATCTGTAGCTGCCCGTAGTTGTAATTGCCCGCAGGGATCTCTTCGGTAAGTCGCGCTCCGATTGCGTTTACACGTAAGGGTTTGGAGCGGGTCATCTGGCACATCACATCTATGTAATGGACACCGCAATCGACGATCGGGCTGAGACTGTTCATCAGGTTTTTATGCACGCCCCACATGTAGCCGTGACTTTGCTGATTCAGGTTCATACGCATTACAAGCGGTTTGCCCAGGTTCTGAGCTTCTTCAACGAATCGTTCCCAGGACGGATGGTGCCTCAAAATGTAGCCAACTACCAGTTTTTTACCCGCTTTATTGGCGGCATCCCTCACATTTTTTGCCCCGGCGACGGTAGCGGCAATGGGTTTTTCAATAAACACATGCGCACCTGCTTCGAAGGATTTGATCGCAAATTCTTCATGGGTATCAGGGTAAGTAGATATGCACACGGCGTCTGGTTTGGTCTCTTTCAGGGCAGATTCAAAATCAGAAAACAGCGGATAACCCCCTCCAAGTTTTTCATTTAATACTTCCTTGCTTTTTCCAGTGGAAACAATTCCGCAAATTTCAAACCCGTCGATCAGTTGATAAGCCGTTGCATGTGAAGCGCCCATGTTTCCGCAGCCTACAACAAGAACGCGGATTGATTTTTCATTTTGAGAAGATGACATAATGAATAGTTAATGTTTGATTTTAGGTGTTCAGGAATTTTAATGGCGTAGGCACGCCACTTTTATTTTCAAAAATATGCATTAAAATCTGTTTAAAACAGGAATTGAACATTTATCCAAACTAAGAATACTGCCTAACCATTCCTAGAGCCAGGATCACGCCAGGCATGCATTCCAGTATACTATACGTTAAAAATACTATGTAAGTCATTGAATAATAATTAATTGGAATTTTGGCTAAAATAATTTTTTTGTAAATTAAAATAATACGTGCAACTATGTAAAAACTTACCCTCTTGATACAATATGCTTTTCCACAAATTCATCTCTGTACCCATCGGGAGAAGGCTCCCGATTACCTTGTTCATCCTATTTTTTGCCACATCTTACAGCCCTGCCCAGGACGACTACAAGCCCAAGCTGGGTTTTGTCGAGCGCGAAGCCCTTGTAATGGATGCTTATCCTGGTGACAGCACAGCAGATGCGGTGGTTTTGTACGACTTTGCAGAAGTTAAGTTTCATTATGATGACCACAAAGGTTTTATGATGACCACGCAACGTTGGGTGAGAATCAAAATTCTCAAGGAATCGGCCCTGGACAGGGCGTCGATAAGCCTCAAATACATTAATGCCACCACGGCCTCGAAGAGTGAGTTCATTAGCGACATGGAAGGTTATACGCACAATATGGTGGATAACCGGATAGTAACGACGAAGCTGGATAACAAGACCATTCAAACTGAGAAATTGTCGGAAGATTACCGTACACAAAAGATCAACCTGCCTCATGCCAAAAAGGGCTCTGTTATTGAGTACTCCTACATGTTGAATTCGCCGCTTATGGCGCGGATTAAGCCTTCAACATGGAACTTCCAGACTTCTATCCCCGTGAAATGGAGTGAATACAAAATAGTCATTCCGCATTTTCTAGATTATAAGATGACCATGGGTGGCTACCTTACGCTTTCCATTAATGATAACGAGAGGGTGAATGTAAGGATGGGTCATTCGAAGTTTGATGGACCCGGACTAAGTTACCGGTTTGTACTCAAGGATGCACCGGCATTTAATAAAGAGCCATTTATAACCACTCCGGACGACTACCTGTCCAAGATTAGTTTCGAGCTTCAAAGCATATCCATCCCGGGAGAGCCGATCAGGCATTTTTCTCAAACCTGGGATCAGGTAGATGAGACACTTGTGGAGGCCGCATGGTTTGGGGCAGAGTTAAGAAAAAATGTATTCACGAAAGAGTTAAAAGAGGAGTTTTCCAAAAAAGCAAGGGATTCAACGCAAAAGATGCATCTGGCCTATGCCTATCTTCAGGCAAATATGAAATGGGATGGAACCGCCGGATTAGGGTATGATGGCGGTATTAAAAAGGCTTTTGAAAACAAGAAGGGTAGCGCTGCGCAAATAAACATGCTCCTGATCAATCTGCTCCGCGAGCTGGACATACCATGTGAACCTGTGGTCTTGAGTACCAGGGCGCATGGTCGGGTATTGGAGCACATTCCTTCGCTGGAATCTTTTAATTATGTCGTTGTCCGGGTTAAAATCGGAGGCAATGAATATTTGCTCGATGCATCGCAGGCATTTGCCAAACCGGGCATGCTGCCCGAGCACGCCCTCAATAGTCTGGGTCGTGTGATTCCCAGAAAAGGGAAGGGCTATTTCATCCCATTAAAACCACGGGAGTTCAAGTCGAAACTGGAATTGATCGATGCGGAACTAATACCCGATGAAGGAACTTTGAAGGGTACGTACAGCGCCTCGTATGGTGGCTACGATGCACTGGATTGGCGTGAGACCTATGCGATGGAACCTGAGCAGGTTTACCTGGATGCATTTAAAAAAAGATTTACTGACTGGAAAATTGATAAACTTGCTGTTTCTAATAAAGTAGAAAAGCTGGATGCCGTGGTCGGAGTAAAGTGTGCATTTGAAATTGAAGATGAAAATGTAGTGCCCGGCGTTTTTTATTTCAATCCGATTCTGGCGGGGCGTATGAATGAAAATCCATTAAAATCGCCGGAACGCATTTTCCCACTGGATCTGGCAACAGGCTTTACATCTTCCTTCATCGGTAATTACAAACTACCCGAGGGCTATTACCTGGAAGAGATCCCGAAGGCGGAGATCATAACACTGCCTGAAAAAGGGGGAAGGTTTCTATATCAGGTAAAGCAAACCGGTAATGTGATCCAGGTGAACAGTTCCATGGCTGTGAATAAGCTGATGTTCATTCCGGAGGAATACGGAGCACTGCGGGAGTTTTTTGAACGCGTTGTCCAAAAACATGCGCAGCCGCTTGTCATTAAGAAAAAAGCGAATTGATACTCCATGAATGATATGAAAGCCTGTTTCAACTTTATATTTCTGCTGGCCTGTATTTTGGTGTCGGCCATTCCTCCAGCTTCTGCGCAGAGCGCCTATGGTGTGTCAAGTATCGATCCAAAGCTAATGGAAGGAGCGAATGCTGTTTTAAGAACGGACGAGACTTTTTTCGAGATCAAATCCAAAGCAGAGGCGGTCATGACCCGCCATTATGTGGTCACCATTTTAAATGAAAAGGGAGAAGAGGAGTACAATGAGCCCGTGGTGGGCTACGATAAGTTTACCAGAATTATGGACATAGGCGGAAGTATATTCGACGCCTCCGGAAATCAATTGAAAAAACTGAAAAACGCCGATATAAAAGATTACGGCAATTCGGTTTCCGGGGATAATATCACCGATAATCGATTTAAAATGGCAGATTTCGGGAAAAAAAGTTACCCATACCCGTACACCATAGCGTTTAGTTATCAGACCAGGGAACGCAACATGATGTTCTACCCAACATGGTCACCGCTCCGGGCTTCGAAAACGGCTGTGGAGAAATCCACTTATAAGATCAAAGCTCCGGCAGGGTTTAAGTTCAGATATAAAGAGTACAATGGTGTTTCGACCGTGCAAAAAACGACTGATGCGGACGGCAATGATATTTACACCTGGCTCATGGAGAAGGTGCCTGCTGCGCGTGAAGATAGTTATCCGTTGTATTCAGGTGATTATAAGCCAATGGTCATTACCGCACCGTTTGACTTTGAGATTCAGGATTATCAGGGGAATTTTAATAGCTGGGAAGATCTCAGTAAGTTTTATTACACCCTCAATGCCAACCGGGATGCGTTGCCGCCTGCCACGGTGGCTGAAATTCAAAGTTTGATAAAAGATGCTAAATCAGATCGGGAAAAAGTATTACGGATATACAAATGGATGCAGGCGAGGTCACGGTATGTGAGCATTCAGCTTGGAATTGGCGGCTGGCAAACCATTGACGCCAATACCGTTGCCGCCAAGGGGTACGGGGATTGTAAAGCACTCACCAATTTTACCCTGGCAGCCCTGAGGCAAGCAGGGATCACTTGTTATGCAGCGCTGATCCGGGCTGGGGAGGAAGCCAAAATTAAAGCGGATTTCCCTAGCAGCCAGTTCAATCACGTCATTGCATGTGCAGTTTTGGCAAAGGATACCATGTGGCTGGAATGCACCAGTCAGACCAGCGAAGCCAATTTTATGGGTACGTTTACAGGTGGACGGCCTGCTTTACTTGTCATGCCCCAAGGGGGCAAATTGGTTTCAACCCCCGGCTATGGGGCGCATCAGAATGCACGGATGAGCCGAACGAAGGTGAACCTGGACGAAACCGGGAATGGGCAAATCGAGGTGAGGACGCTGTACACAGGCTTGCAGCTGGAACCGAGGAAGGGGCTCATGCTTGGTTATTCGAAGGAGGAGCAGAAGAAATGGCTGACGGACCATGTCAATTTGCCCAGCCTGGATCTTTTAAATTTTGAGCTGACCGAAGGAAAGGGTAATGAACCATGCATGATTGAAAAGCTGAATATGGATGTCAGAAACTGTGCGACCAAAACAGGTACGCGCCTGTTCGTCAAAACAAGTTTACTGACACGACCACTTGAGCTGCCCGAGAGCAGTGAGAGAACTACAGATTTTTATCTTCCTTTTTCGGATTATGCATTCACCGATGTGGACACCATATCCTACCAGATACACCAGAAATATAAACTTGAAAGTGGGTTGCCAGCCTTGCGTTTGACTTCCATTTTTGGAAGTTTTGAAACCAAAACCACTTTTGAGAACCATCAACTGGTGGCCCAAAGGAAAATCATTTTGAATGGCGGGCGATATGCGGCCTCCGACTATCCCGCCTGGATTGACTTCCTGAAGAAGGTGAGAAAGGCTGATCGTTCGCAGGTGGTTTTTGTAGAGCATAAAGAATAGATACTTCCATGGCGTACGACACGAGGTGGTCCTGATAGCTAAATTATTTTTTTTCGCTGCCAAAATCGTCTCATAATTGACTGCCTTCGGAGCGGTTTGATTCCGCTTCATTGCTACCTTTGGTTCACAAAACGACATTTTAATTTAACATTACTCAATATATGGACAAGGAACTTTGGCAGGGGATTTTTCCTGCACTGGTAACACCCTTCAAGGCTGACGACACGATCGATTTTGCACTTTTTGGCAAGAATCTGCAGGCACAGGTTGATGCCGGGATTTCGGGTGTGATCGTGGCAGGCTCTCTGGGGGAAGCCAGTACGCTTACAACGGATGAAAAATACGACCTGGTAAAGTTTGCAAAAGGGATCCTTCCCGGTAGCATGCCAGTTGTATTGTGCATTGCAGAGCAATCCACGGCTGTGGCGGTAGCGATTGCCAGGGAGGCAGAAGTAATCGGAGCAAACGGCCTGATGGTATTACCCCCGATGCGTTACAAAGCCGATGATGACGAAACAGTAGCCTATTTTACTGCTATTGCCAATAGTACTTCTTTGCCCTTGATGATCTACAACAATCCGGTTGATTACAAGATTGAGGTAACCCTGGCCATGTTTGAAGAACTTGCCAGTATCCCGAATATTCATGCCATCAAGGAATCAACACGGGATGTGAGCAATGTAACCCGTTTGTTTAATCGCTTCGGGGACAGGTTCAAGATTTTCTGCGGGGTGGACACATTGATTATGGAGGAAGTGATGCTAGGGGCTGATGGGGTTGTAGGCGGCCTGGTGGATGCCTTTCCAAAAGAGACTGTTGCCATATTTAATCTTGTGAAGGCGGGCCGGTATCAGGAGGCGCTTAGTATCTATCGGTGGTATTTGCCGTTGCTTGAGCTGGATATTCATCCGAAACTGGTTCAGAATATCAAACTGGCAGCTGCTCAGATGGGGATCGGTTCCGAATATGTAAGAGCTCCTCGTATGGTTCTAAAGGGAGAAGAAAGAGCGCGCGTTTTGGCGGTTATCCAGGCTGCTATCGAAACCCAGCCCGCTTTGCCTGATTACCTTAATCTGGCATCATGAGTTTCTGTTGGCTGACCGGCGGGGAAATTTGGCAAGATTCAGATACCAGGTCCACGGCTTGGTCTTGTAATGGTAATTCAATATGGACGTATTTTAAGAGCCTGTTTAGCTACTTTTTCAGTATTATTTATGATTGCAGCACTTTGCGTGCGATTGCAATGTTCAATAAAACAGGTAATCAGAAAGATCAAAAAAAATGAGTTCAAAACAAGAAATTGAGAATATTTTAGAACAGGCGCAGCAAGCTTTTGCAGCAATTGAAAAATTGGGTATCAGCAAAAGAGTGGCTTTGATGCGGACTGTGGCGGATGAAATAGAAGCATTAGGTGCCGAATTGATTACAACCGCGCAGGACGAATCACACCTTCCTGAGGGACGCCTCGTTGGTGAAAAAGGACGTACCATATTTCAGTGGCGCAGTTATGCCGATGCACTGGAACGTGGAGATTCACTATCCGTGAGTATTGATACGGCAAATGCAGAGCGGACGCCACCAAAACCAGATATCCGGAAAACGAGTGTAGGTCTTGGGCCGGTTACGGTTTTTGGTGCAAGCAACTTTCCATTTGCATTTTCGACCGCAGGTGGGGATACCGCAAGTGCCATTGCCGCAGGCTGTCCGGTGATTGTGAAGGCGCATCCCGGGCATCCCAAAACCTCGCAGATCATGGCCGATGCAATCACGCGTGCCGTTGAAAAAAGTAACTACCCGAGTGGTACTTTTTCACATGTATTTTGTGAAACCTATGAAGAAGCACAGCTTCTGGTAAGCCATCCCATTGTAAAGGCGGTTGGTTTCACAGGTTCAAATAAAGGTGGTATGGCGCTGGTTGAGGTAGCAAACAGGCGTCCGGATCCTATTCCGGTGTATGCGGAAATGGGCAGTATCAACCCGGTTTTCCTGATGCCTGGCAAACTCAAAGCATCCGCAGCTGAACTGGCCAAACAATATGTAGGTTCACTAACATTGGGTGTAGGGCAGTTCTGTACCAATCCAGGTCTGGCTATTGGTGTGCAAGGTCCCGAACTGGACCAGTTTATTGAAGCGTTTCAGGAGGAGATACTTAAAGCCGTTCCTGCGCCCATGCTCAATGGAGGTATAGCAAAGAGTTATCTGGCCAATCGGGAAAAGCTGCTTGGGCAGTCCGGAGTAGATACTGCGGCCGTGGCTTCGGCAGAGGCTGCTGAAGGCTGTGGTGCTGCAACGGTTGCTGTTGCCCTGGGCGTTGATTTTCTGATCAATGATGCTTTGCAGGAAGAGGTATTTGGTCCGTTTGCTTTGATCGTAAAATGTAAGGATGCGGATGAGCTACTGGCAGTTACCGAGAAAGTGCATGGACAACTTACCGCGACACTCCTGGCGACCAACGAGGACCTGGCCGCACACAGTGAGTTGCTGGCGGTCATTCAGAACAAATGTGGACGCATCATATTCAATAATTTCCCCACGGGTGTAGAGGTGTGTAAATCCATGCACCACGGAGGCCCGTTCCCTTCGTCGAGCAACGTTCAGTTTACTTCGGTTGGATCCGACTCCATCAAGCGCTTTGTACGTCCGATCAGTTTTCAGAACTGGCCCGATGCGTTTTTGCCGGTGGAGTTGCAAAACAGTAATCCGCTGGGTATCTGGCGTACCGTAAATAACGAATTGACAAAAGGGGAAATAAGCTGATTGTAAGGTAATCCAGTTTTGTGAAAATTAGAGAAGTCAACTTTTGGAAAGTTGACTTCTCTCAAAATACAAATAATCATCATCGCTGAAAACCAATATCCGTTTTATGCGTAAGACTTTTTTCTGTATCGATGCCCACACTTGTGGAAATCCGGTGCGGCTGGTGGCCGGGGGAGGTCCATTGCTGCTGGGAAACAGCATGATGGAAAGGCGTCTTCATTTTCTGAACGAGTACGACTGGATCAGGAAGGGGCTGATGTTTGAGCCACGGGGGCATGATATGATGAGTGGCAGCATTTTGTATCCGCCCATCGACCCCGCGAATGACATAGGTGTGTTGTATATCGAAACCAGCGGCTGCCTACCCATGTGTGGACACGGGACGATCGGGACCGTAACCATCGCCATTGAAGAAGGACTGGTAACGCCGAAAATTCCGGGTAAACTGAGGCTGGAAACACCGGCGGGATTGGTTTTAGTAGAATATAAACAGGAAGGAAAGAAGGTTGTATCAGTTAAACTGATCAATATTAAATCGTTTCTCGCTGCTGAAAAGTTAACGGTTGAATGCCCGGATCTGGGCCTGTTAACAGTAGATGTGGCCTATGGCGGTAATTTCTATGCCATCGTTGACCCTCAGAAAAATTTCGGCGGACTTGAAAATTATACAGCGGATCAACTGATCAGCTGGAGCCGCGTGTGCCGGAAGCGGATGAACGAGCAATATACTTTTGTGCATCCCGAAAACGAGCATATCAACGGATTAAGTCATTTCTTGTGGGCAGGTGCGGTTTTGGATCCTTCTTCAACTGCTCGCAACGCCGTTTTTTATGGCGATAAGGCTATTGACCGCTCCCCGTGTGGAACAGGTACTTCCGCCCGGATGGCGCAATGGCACGCGCAAGGCAAACTCAAAAAGGGAGATCAGTTTATTCACGAGAGTATCATTGGGTCCAAATTCACAGGCACGGTTGAAGAGGAGGTTACAATAGGTGATAAACCTGCGATTATTCCAGGCATAGAAGGCTGGGCCGTGGTTACAGGCCACAACACCATATTTATCGACGATGAGGAAGATCCTTACGCGTACGGGTTTCAGGTTTTGTGAAAAGCTATTGGCTGTTAGCTTTTAGCGAAGAGGGCTACATTATGGGCATTGATATCACTTAAACGCCGAAAGGTTAGATGGTATTTAAACAGGTTTGCTGTTGGCTCTTAGCTAGTGACTCCAGACTTGGGTCTTGGCAATCCTAGTACCCCGGGGAGGGTTAGATTCTCCAAACAATGGTACTCCATAACTAAGAGGCTTCTCGCAGAATTGACAACACACTATAACCTGATGAGGCAACCCTGAAAAGGATTGAATCCCTATAACCAGGGGTTTTAACCCCTGGAAGGAGGATAATACCGGAGCCCACAACCCTGAAAAGTGTTGAATAGTGAATCTTCTGCCAAGCCGGCCCACACAAATAACCAGTAAGTAAAGTTTTTCGAAATCGGCATTAAAGCTATCAGCCAAAAAATAGCTAACAGCTCAAAAAATGAAAGGTAAAGCAGTCATTATCGGAGGGGGAATTATGGGATTGGCTTCGGCCTATTACTTGCTGAAAAGCGGGTGGAAGGTTACGTTGATCGGTAAAGGGGATTTATCAGACAATTGCTCACATGGCAATGCGGGCATGATTGTCCCCAGTCATTTTATTCCGCTTGCTGCTCCCGGTATGATATCCAAAGGGATCCGATGGATGTTCAATAGCCGTAGTCCTTTTTATGTAAAACCGTCCCTGGATCTTTCGCTTATATCCTGGGGGCTGAAATTCATGAAAAGTGCCACCAAAGCCCATGTGGAGCTTGCAGCCCCTTTCCTCAGAGATTACCATTTGCTAAGCAAGCAATTGTACGAGGATCTTTCCAAAGAAGCCGGCTTCGATTTTGGTTTTGAAAAGAAAGGCATACTGATGCTCTACAAAACGGAAAGAGCCGGTGAGGAAGAAATTCATGTCGCAAAGGATGCGCAAAAGCTGGGACTGGACGTAGAAATGTTATCCCGAGCGCAGGTTCAGGCCATAGAGCCGGGCATTAAGCTGGATGTGGCGGGTGCGGTTCACTATCATTGTGATGCACACTTGTATCCTTCTGCACTGATTTCACAATTGCTAAACCAAATCAAATCCCATGGTGCCGAGGTAATTTTGAACGCTGAGGTCGCGGGCTATAACATTCAGGCAGGTGAGATAAAATCGGTTGAAACAGCAGATCGAAAGGTTGACGGGGATGTATTCATCATGACGGGCGGTTCCTGGTTGCCTCAGCTGGCTAAGCTGGCCGGGCTTTCTATTCCGGTTATGCCAGGGAAAGGATATTCTTTTATGGAGTCTAATGCTGAAAATCCGATTGAGCATCCGGCTTTGCTGATTGAGGCCCGTGTTGCAGTAACGCCCATGAACGGACAGGTTCGGTTCGGTGGCACTATGGAGCTCGCTGCAATAAACGGTCAAATTAATATGAACAGGGTGGAAGGTATTGTGAACGCCATTCCTCAGTATTATCCTGAGCTTCAGATCGGGTTGCCGGCAAAAGAGCGGATATGGTTTGGTTTCAGACCCTGTTCTCCTGATGGGCTGCCGTATTTAGGTTATAGCAAAAAATTGAAAAACCTCATTGTGGCTGGTGGGCATGGCATGATGGGACTCAGCCTGGGACCGGCCACAGGTAAGATTGTGGCAGAGCTGGCGGACCGGACTTCACTTTCTGCGGACATAAGCCTTTACGATCCTGAACGGTATAGCTAAGGCTCTGTGGAGCAAATTCTGGCCATTACACCATAAGGGCACTAAATGGCGGCATCATTCTTACAGCGAAAACAGTCGGAAATGTCTAGTGAAAAAGGCAGTCATTTTGATTGAGGTTTTCGTTTGGATCAAAAAAGTAAGCGGGTTTTACGATTTCAAATAATGTTTGTAGCTTACAGCTGCAAATGCGCTTGCATTAATCCCAGATCCACTTATGCCAAAAGATTTTACAGTTGAAACTACTGCTGAAAACACTTCCTTTAAATCCTCATTAGGCCTTGTTGACGCCACGATGCTTGTGGCGGGCAGTATGATCGGATCCGGAATATTCATTGTAAGTGCCGACATCACCCGAAACACTGGAAGTGTGGGCTGGCTGATGTTTGTGTGGGTGATTACCGGTTTTATGACCCTCACCGCTGCCCTCAGTTACGGCGAGCTGAGTGCTATGTTTCCCAAAGCAGGTGGCCAGTATGTTTATCTGAAGGAAGCCTACAATCCGCTGATCAGCTTTCTATACGGATGGAGTTTCTTTACGGTCATTCAAACAGCCACCATTGCAGCAGTGGCCGTGGCATTTGCCAAGTTTACTGCTTACCTATTTCCCATGTTTAGCGAAGACCTGGTGGCCATAGACCTGGGTTTTCTCAAAATTTCGCCAGCCCAGCTGCTGTCACTGGTATTGATCATCCTGCTGACGTCTATAAATACTCGTGGGGTCAATGGTGGTAAAATCATTCAAACCACCTTTACTTTTACCAAATTGCTCAGCCTGCTGGGCTTGATCGTTTTCGGCCTTATTTTGATGAAACCGGAAATCTGGAATGCCAACTGGGAGGCATCGGCAATTTGGGATATGCACAAGCTGAACATAGACGGCAGTATCGAAACCTATACCACCATTGCCGCCTTTGGTGCCATTGCCGCATCCATGGTCGGATCGATTTTTAGCAGTGACGCCTGGAACAATGTTACTTTCATCGCGGGGGAAATTAAAAATCCGCAGCGAAATATTGGGTTAAGTCTGGCATTGGGGACCATCATTGTCACGGTCGTTTACCTTTTGATCAACGTCACCTACACAGGTGTGTTGTCCCTGCAGGACATAGCAGCCTCCGATAAAGACAGGGTGGCCGTAACAGCCTCACAGGTTATTTTTGGTGGAGCAGGAACGATCATCATTGCGGTCATGATCATGATTTCCACCTTTGGATGTAACAACGGCTTGATCATGTCTGGCGCGCGCGTGTATTATTCGATGGCGAAGGATGGCCTTTTCTTCAAAAAAGTGGGTGTGCTGAACAAAAATTCCGTCCCTGAGTTCGGACTGTGGATACAGTGTGTGATCGCCTGTCTGTGGAGCCTGAGTGGGAAATATGGCAACCTGCTGGACATGATCTCTTTTGTAGTGGTGGTGTTTTATATGTTGACCATTGCCGGAATTTTTATACTCCGTAAAAAGAGACCCGACGCGCCCCGGCCTTACAAAGCGTTTGGATATCCTTTTCTTCCTATTCTTTACATCATCATGGGTATTGCCTTTTGTGCATTGCTGATCATTTTCAAACCGGAATATACCTGGCCCGGATTAATCATTGTGCTGTTGGGAATACCGGTGTACTACATGGTGGCTAAGAAGGAGATTGTTGCTTAGTACCAACAGGGATTGGCGTTCGGGCGCGGAAACGCAAGGAGAAATGGTCATTTTTATGTACAAAAGTATATCAAGGAACTGCCTTTGAATTAGACCTGAACCGGCCATTTTGACAAATTGCTTTTGTGCTTTTATTCAGGATTAATTTTCACAATTTTGTTCTCACGCAAAACCACCAATTCGCCTTTTGGGTTTTCTTAAATTCCAAAAGCTTTTGATAAACCTTTTCAAGTCCTTTTAGAATTTTTTTTCGTCTGAATTTCAATTGTGGTCATTGTGCTTTTTTTAATAGGTTAAATTTCTCAGGATTTACAATATTTAGTAAACCTTCAATTCACGCGATCATTTTAAAACACCGCCCCGAGCATAAAGCAGTGCCTCGTTCTTACTTTTGACAAATCGGGGATAAAAAATAGTTAGCCGTTGACCCCATGCGGTACGTAATAACTCCATAGATCATCCTGCACTTTTTCCGAGCCAGTCAGTATGCCGGTAAATGAGGGGGCTGCAACACCGCCGCCGGTGACCATATTTCCCTGGCATCTTCGGATTTCATCCCAAAAGCCGGCTTCAATAAATGATCTTAGCAGGGTCAATCCGCCTTCTACCAATACGGATTGTATGCCACGCTTGGTAAGTTGCCGAAGTTGCTCGATCAGTTCATCGGATCCGTTTTGTATCTTGAGATAGGCAATTTTTTTATCATCCGTGTAGCGCTCAGGAAATTCGGGTGATTCGGTTTCCTCCTGGTAATTGACCACGATGGTCTGTTGACTGTGATCAAATAAACGAAGTGTCTCGGGTAATTGCAGGTGTCGGTCCATCACAATCCGCACCGGGTTTGTTCCTTCCCAGTGCCGTACGTTCAGCTTTGGGTTATCATTGGCAGCGGTGTTGTAGCCAACCATAATGGCGTCCTCTTCGGCGCGCCATTTGTGCACGCGCATATTCGAGAGCGGGCCGCTGATCTTAATCTGTTCACCCGTTTTGCCCGTCAGGAAACCATCGGCCGTTTCCGCCCATTTCAGGATAATATACGGCCTGTGTTTACCTATTTGAGTGAAAAAACGTTTATTTAACTCCAGTCCGATCGGGGCCAAAATATCAGACATTACCTCAATGCCTGCGTTTTGGAGTGTTTTGACACCGCGACCTGCTACCAGCGGGTGGGGGTCTCCGTTGCAAATGACTACGCGTTTCACTTGCTTACGAACGAGCAGATCTGCACAGGGTGGCGTTTTGCCTGTATGGGAGCAAGGCTCAAGCGTAACATAGACCGTTGACTCCGGCAGCAGGTGTGCATTGCCTCGCTTTTCTGCATCTTCGACGGCATGTACTTCAGCATGCGGGCCCCCATAATTGCGGTGCCAACCTTCGCCTATAATTTTTTCCTGACTCACAATCACGCAACCCACCATGGGGTTGGGGCTGACGGTCCCCCGGCCATATTCTGCAAGCTGTAAAGCTCGCTCCATCCATTGCTCATCGTTGCTCATAAGGCAAAAATACAAAGCTCCTTTCAAACTCAGCTTTCGGGTGTTCTTATAATTTGCTAACTTTCCGATCTCAGATAAAACTTAACCAAATAATGACTTCGGCACGTCAACTATATCAATATATTCTTCGTGGAATAAAAGTGTATCCGGAAAAAGAAGCGCAGGCAATCAGTTTCATGTTATTGGAACATTATATGCGTTTAAGAAATATCGATGTGTTGGTTGACAGACCCATTGCAGAAACATCTGCCCAGCCGGATTGGGATTCAATAATTGCACGCCTTAACAACAATGAACCCGTTCAGCACATTATCGGCTCCACCGAATTTTGCGGGTTGGAATTCAGGGTTTCGTCTTCGGTATTGATACCACGGCCCGAAACGGAAGAGCTGGTAAGGATGGTGACCCGGGATTACGCGGAGCCCGAAAAAGGAATATCAATTCTGGATATTGGGACCGGGAGCGGTTGCATTGCCATCGTACTCGCCCGATTTCTCCCACATGTATCTGTCCACGCCTGGGATGTGTCCGATGAAGCGCTTTCCGTTGCCCGCGAAAACGCCAGACAACTTATTGCCGATGTGCAGTTTGCAAAGCAGGATATGCTCGACGTGACATTCCCGTTGCCCGGTAATATCATACAATTCGATTGCCTCGTAAGTAACCCGCCTTACGTAACCTATTCCGAAGCGGAGCACATGCTTCCGAATGTATTGCGTTTCGAACCGCACGAGGCCTTGTTTGTAGAAGACAGCGATCCGTTGTTGTTTTACAAAGCCATTGCGGACTTTGGCATTCATCACCTGAAAAGCGGCGGTAAATGTTATGTGGAGATCAATGAGCATTTTGGCTCGGAAACCAAAAAGGTATTTGATGAACGTAACTACAAAAAAGTAGAGATCTTACGCGATATTCATGGTAAGGATCGGTTTGTGAGAGCTGTATGGATAAAATAGGCGCTTTGTGATTAAAATTTTTGCCTGACGCCGGAGCCTACGTTGTGAAATTTAAACCAGCAAGATGTATTTAGAAAAAATAAAGGAGGTACTCGACGAGATGGGCAAAGTGGTAGTGGGCCAGGACCGGCTTCTCAACCGGCTTCTCATTGGCTTGTTTACAGGTGGTCATGTACTTCTTGAAGGTGTCCCCGGGCTTGCCAAAACATTGACCATCAATGTGATGGCCAAAGTACTCCAGCTCGATTTTCGCCGGATCCAGTTTACGCCCGATCTGCTTCCCGCCGACCTGATCGGTACCATGATTTACAAGCCCAAAATCGGAGACTACGAGGTTAAAAAGGGGCCGATATTTTCCAATATCATACTGGCCGATGAGGTGAATCGCTCCCCGGCGAAAGTGCAATCGGCACTGCTCGAAGCGATGCAGGAAAAGCAGGTCACCATCGGCGATGAGACCTATAAGCTGGATAAGCCCTTCATTGTGCTCGCAACGCAGAATCCGGTGGAACAGGAGGGAACCTATCCGCTGCCCGAAGCCCAGGTCGATCGCTTTATGATGAAGGTGTATGTAGATTATCTGAACAAACAGGAGGAGCTGGAAGTGATGAGGCGTATGTCAGATATTAGCTTTGAGTATCAGATCAGGCCCATTCTCAATAAAGAAGATATTTTCGCCATCCGTGACAACGTGAATAAGGTCAACATTTCGGATACCCTGGAACGATACATTATCGAACTTGTGTTCGCGACCCGAAGGCCGCTGGATTATGGCTTAAGGGACGAAGCTAGGTACATTCAGTTTGGCGTATCTCCGAGAGCAACTATTTTTCTGAACCGGGCTGCAAAGGCCCTGGCTTATCTCGAAGGACGTGATTATGTGTTGCCCGAAGACATCAAGGAGCTTGCTCCGGACATTATGAACCATCGGATCCTGTTAAATTATGAAGCGGAAGCGGATAATGTAAGAACCACCACGATCATTGATTCCATTTTACGAAAAGTGGCAATTGGGTGATAGCGTCGGGTTGCAATCAGGGTACGGGGTCATGTCCATGCCCACCCCAGGGATGGCATCTGGCAAATCGTTTCAGCCCCATCCAACCGCCTTTGATCGCGCCGTGCTTTTGTACAGCCTCGATCATGTATTGGGAGCAAGTGGGCGAATACCGGCAGGAGTTGGGCAGATATGGAGATAACACACCCTGATAAATTCGAACCAGTCCGATGAGTAAAAATTTCATTTTGTTTCTTGTGTAAATGGCAAATTGGGCAATCGGGTGTTTGTAGCTGAAAACGACAGGCCGTATCCCGAATAAGAATTAAATTTAGATTGAGTAATAAAACCAACGAATCAAGCATAATTAGCTTCGACAATTAACACCATAAAAGCATGATTTCCTATATACTGTGGGATGTGAATCCCGAAATTTTTACAATTCCTGAGATTTTTGGGTACGGTCCGTTTCCTGTCCGGTGGTATGGGTTGCTGTTTGCCGGCGGCTTTCTCATCGGTCAGCAGATCATGGTACATATTTTCAAAAAAGAGCGCAAGCCACTGGAGGATATTGATGCGCTGACACTCTATATGGTTATTTCCACGGTGCTGGGTGCCCGCATAGGCCATTTTCTTTTTTATGAACCCGAAACCCTGTTTACCCGTCCGCTTGATGTGATCATACCTCCCTACTCGGGCCTGGCGAGCCATGGTGCGGTCATTGGTATTATCGCCGGGTTGTATTTGTACTCTAGGAGCAGGAAAGCCACCGGGCAAACCTTCGCCTGGGTTGCGGACAGGATCGTGATACTCGTTGCTCTTGCGGGATCATTTATACGGTTTGGCAACTTCATGAATTCCGAAATCGTCGGTACGCCAACGGACATGCCTTGGGGCGTTATATTCAAACAAAATCTGGAGTTTCAGCAAATCCCCAGGCATCCCTCACAGCTCTATGAGTCTATTTCCTGCATGATCCTTTTTGTACTGCTGTTTTGGTTGTGGAATAAATTCAAGGAAAATACGCCAAGAGGTCTTCTGGTAGGGATATTTTTTGTTTGGGTATTTACGCTGCGGTTTTTGTATGAGTTCATTAAGGAAAATCAGGAGTCTTTTGAGGCCAATTATGCATTGAATATGGGGCAAATATTGAGTATTCCGGTAGTCTTGCTTGGTATTTATTTTATACTTCAATCCAGGAAAAGGGCTGTTTAATATCTCAGTCTGACCGGTTACTAACTGACTTCATTTCCCATTCGGTTTTTGTTTAAATTGCATCATCCTAAAATCTGAAATGATGAAAAAAACATTTATTCTATCTCTGGCATTTGTGTCAGTGTTCGGTTTGTTGAGTTGTGGCGGTAACAAAGGGGAAGAAGAGGCTGCGCAGGAAGAGCCTAAAAACGCAGTAGATGCCTTGCAGCAGTTTGCCGACAATGCAAAGGAAATGGGTGACAAAAAGACTGTGGACCCTATTGATTTCCGTGAATTGAAAGCCTTACTTCCTGAAACGACGGCAGGCCTCAAACGTACCGAGGCAACCGGTGAAAAGACGGGAGCAATGGGCTTTACAGTGTCTATGGCAAAGGGTAGTTTTGGTAATGATGCCGGTGGGTCTATCCGTATAGAGATTGTTGATACCGGAGGGATTGCAGGAATGGCCACTATGGCTATGGCCGCATGGAGTATGGCAGATATTGACAAGGAGACGTCAACCGGTTACGAAAAGACCACTAAAATTGAAGGTTATAAGGCATTCGAAAAATACGATAATGAAGGTAAGAATGGGGAAATAAACGTGCTGGTAGCGGATCGTTTTGTTGTGAACGTCCATGGCGACAATGTCTCGGTAGATCAGATGAAGGAGTCAATCAAAGATATTGATTTGGGTAAGCTTGCCGATCTGAAATAGTACTTGAAAGTCCAATTAGGAAGACAAAAAGAGGTGCCCAATTTGATTGAGCACCTCTTTTGTTTTCGTTCCGCCAGATAAAATATTCTGCCGGAATCGCCTGCGCAACTTATGAAACCAATTTTAATTCTTATCAGGTCGTAGCGAAATCTACCTTTTCTCTCAGGATCTGTTTTGCTTTTACAAGCTGGTTTTTAACAGTGTTCTTGGAAATTCTTAAAAATTCGGCAATTTCCTGATATGACTTCCCATCTTCAATATTCAGTTTAAGTATCAGCTTACGCTTCATAGACAGCGCTTCAACCGCTTTTTGGACAACGTGCAACCTGCGTTCTTTCTCTTCCTTTTCGTCGTCTGACGCCGTGAGCATGGCATCCATGTAGTTTTTACGAAGCAGCTCATTTTTCTCCATTTTTTTGAAATGATCAAATGCCATGTTTCTAAGGCATGTGAAAAGATAGGAGGTGAAATTGTGATCCGGCTTAATATGAGAACGTTTAATCCATATTTTTAGAAAAACATCCTGCATCATATTTTCGGCTTCCTCCTCATCTTTAAGAAGGGACATAGAGAAACGCAGCGCAGGTCCTTTGTAATAGTTGTAAAGTTCTGCAAAGGCAGCTTCGTCTCCCTGGGTAACTTTGAGTAGAGTATTTTCGTCTGGAAATGCCACGTTAGTAAGGGTTTTTCTATAGGGTTAGAGACTAATGATCCTAAAATTAAACTTGCTAGATTTTAAATTATTCTATTAATTCTCAGCTGAGTACAATTGCCTGTATGTCAATTTACAGGGCTATATGATGTCTTGGTTTATTAGTATTATCGCTTCTTTATGGAATAAAATATTTTAAAACATCAATACCGCAGGCTTTAATATGGTCGGGTATTATTTGTGCAATGTTTCCTTCTGTGTGGTGTCTTCTAAATTGTGATGATAAAAGTACGGAATGGTTTTAACTTGTATTTCGCAACTTGCGTAAAAAAATCTTCAATTTGCGCAAGTTGCGCATTTTTGATGAACTAGTAATGATTAATTAATGAATTGGTAAAATGGAAGGGTAAAAGGCACATAATGTAGGAATTAGGGGTTGAGGTTCTAATGAATTAGACGCAGGAAAAGCAATACCTCTGGATTTTGGGCCAACCCATCTTCTCATTAAAACCGTTTTTGCCCGGATAGCCTGCCTTCCGGTAAAACCAGTATATCAATTATATAAAGGGACTTCAAAGCACGAACCCCTGAACCATCTATTCCTTACCGAACCAAGAATATTATTGCAATGGACCAAAATCAAATCAGTACGATTTTAGAAAAAATAGCTGCGGTTAAAATTGCCGTTTATGGCGATTTCTGCCTGGATTCCTATTGGATCATGGATCCAAGAGGTTCCGAGATTTCAATTGAAACGGGCCTTCAGGCAGAAGCCGTAGAGGAACAATATTATACGCCGGGTGGCGCCGCCAATGTAGTGGCCAACCTGGCAGCGCTTAACCCGGCATCGATCCGTGTGATCGGCGTGGTGGGCGACGATATGCACGGCAGAGAGCTGACGTCTCAGCTGAAGGCTTTAGGCGCCGATACAACTTCCATGTTTATTCAGAAGGAGGGCTTCAGTACATATAGCTATTTGAAAAAACATGTGGACGGGAAGGAAGAGCCAAGGATTGACTTTGGGGTATATAACCAAAGAGATACAGAAACGGATAACCTCATACTGGCTGCTTTGGAGCAAACTTTGCAAGATTGCGATGCGCTCATTTTCAATCAGCAGGTAATTGGGAGTATTACCAACGAGTCGTTTATAGAAGGAGCTAATGCGCTTTTTGCAAAATACAACGACAAGATCGTAATGCTTGATTCCAGGCATTTCAATGACCGATTTGAGGGAACATACCGTAAATTAAACGACAGAGAAGTAGCTTCGCTGGTAGGGGTAGCGGTGGAGCCCGGAGATTCTGTTCCGATCAGTGAAGTAAAACGGTATGGTAGAACGGTGTTTGAGAAATCAGCCAAGCCTGTTTTTGTAACCTGTGGAGAAAGAGGAGTGATAGCCTTTGATGCGGAACGCATTGCCGAGATACATGGCCTGGCGTTGAAGAACAAGCTCGATACAGTTGGTGCGGGTGATACAACCATCAGTGCTTTGACCCTATGCCTTGCTGCTGGCGTATCTTCGGAAGATGCAGCGCGTTTCGCCAATTTCGCGGCGGCTGTAACGGTTCAGAAAGTGTATACCACCGGTACTGCTTCGGGTGATGAGATCCTTAAAATAAGCAGTGATTATGATCTGATCTTTAATGCCGACCTGGCCGCTAACGAAAGGAATGCGAAATATGTGGAAGGGACGGAATTTGAACTTTGTGAGCCGGGAGTACTCGAAAAACTTGGACACATCCGTTATGCCGTGTTTGACCACGACGGAACGATCAGCTCATTGCGTCAGGGCTGGGAAGAAATTATGGAGCCTGTTATGATGAAATCTATCTTGGGAGATCATTACGAAACGGTGGATGCGAATACTTACAATAAGTTAATAGCCGTATGTAAGGAATTTATTCATAAAACAACGGGCATTCAGACGATCTACCAGATGGAGGGGCTCGTGGCGCTGGTGCGTGAGTTTGGCTATGTACCGGAAGAAAAAATACTTGACAAGTTCCAATATAAGCAACTATATAACGACGGCTTGATGGAAATGGTCAACAAGCGTACGGATAAGCTACTGGCTGGTGAACTGGGGCAGGAGGATTATACCATGAAAGGTGCTGTTGCTTTTCTTTATGAATTGAAAAAGCGAGGTGTTACCATGTACCTGGCCAGTGGAACCGATGCCGAGGACGTAAGAAACGAAGCTGAAATGCTGGGCTACGCCGATCTGTTCGATGGAGGAATCTACGGAGCGCTGAAAGACTTCACCAAGTTTTCCAAGAAAATGATCATTGAAAAAATCATTCGTGATAACAACCTGAATGGCCATGAACTGGCCGTATTTGGGGACGGGCCCGATGAAGTACGTGAGGGAAGAAGAGCCGGGGGAATCTCTGTGGGCATAACAAGTAACGAACTGCAACGATTTGGACATAATCCGTTGAAACGTCCTCGTCTGGTAAAGGCAGGTGCCCAGCTTTTGATTCCGGATTTCTCTCAATATAAAAAGCTTGTGTCGCTGTTGTTTCAGGAAGAGGCAAACCTTGCTGAGGCCTGATATAGTGGAGGTGGGTGATCGGGTTTTTGAAAAAGTGCGTGCTTGTTAAAAATGTTAATAGCAATCCAATACACTACGATCATGCTCAAAAGCCTGTTCTCGGCAACCATCCTTTTGTTGTTTTTTTTCTCATGCAAAAAGCATGAGAACCCCCAGAGCAACGGAGTGTGGAAGGACACTTCCTTCGTTCAGGAATATCATGAACCATATCCGGTGAGTGATATTCCTGGTGCTAATGAAGTAAGGAGTATCGCTGTGGACGCGGTTTCCAATATTTGGGTTGCCACCGCAGCAGGGGCTTTCAGAAAAGAATTTAATGCCAGGAACTGGGTTGGTGTACTTCCCGATAGCAGCAACGGCCCTGCTTATTCCATCGCAGTTGACAAACAGTCGGTGGTGTGGATAGGAGCGTGGGATGGTCTTTACAGGGTCCATGATCGCAAAGTTGAAAAAAAGAAGATACCTCAAGGCCCCATTTCGGTAGTATGCCCGGCATCCGAAGGCATTTATGCATTAGGGCCTGGTGGCCTTTGGTTCGATAACGGTAAAGGATTTATTAAAAAAGATGCCATTATTGCCAAGGGAATTCGGGATGTAATATCCGACAATGATCATGGTCTCTGGATTGCCTCGGACGTGGGCTTGTATCACTGGACTGAAACGCAGACGAAGCATTATTACAGCACCAATGATCTCATCAGTGGCTATGCGAAGGGTTTGGCGCTTGATGAAAACAGCCACTTGTGGATCGGTGGCTTGGGCGGTGTTACGATCCGTCATGATGAAGAAAGGTTAAAATTGCTCAAGCCGGCAGATGGAATTCCTTCCGTATATGTAACGGCGGTTAACTATAGCCCGGATAAAACCATGTGGGTGGGAACGCAAAACGGTGTTGTAAGGTATTCCGGGACTGGCGAACATTCTTTACGGTTTTCAAGACGCTGGTTATTGGATGACCAGGTCAATGACATTGCCTTTGACAACAAGGGCAACGCCTGGATTGCCACTCCGAAAGGGGTAAGCGCCATCATGAAAAAGAAAATGACCCTGGCGCAAAAAAGTGATTTTTTCTACGATGTGCTCATGAAACGTCATATTCGGGCGCCATGGATTGCCGGACAATGTCATTTGCCGGTTGCTGGTGATACCACCCAATGGGAGCCCGAGGATGATGATAATGACGGAGAATATACGGGTAACTATCTGGCCATGGAAAGTTTCAGGTATGCATCTACCAAAAATCCGGAGGCGAAGGAAAATGCAAAAAAGGCATTCGGCTTTTTGATGCAACTTCAGGAAATAACGGGTACGGATGGTTTTTTTGCCCGAACATTTATTCCCGCTGACTGGACTAAAATGCACGATGGGAACAGAACCTACACGGAACGTGAGCGGGCAGACGAGCTGGTTAGGGAGCCGCGCAACAAGCCCGTGGAGGTACGCTGGCATAAATCGGCCGATGGTAAATGGCTTTGGAAAGGGGATACCAGCAGCGATGAAATGTGCGGGCATATGTTTGGCTATTATTTTTACTACACGCTCGTGGCCGATGATACAGAGAAAAAAGCAATTGCCCGCCACGTAGGTAAAATCGTTGACCACCTTATTAAAAATAACTATAATCTTGTAGACGTTGACGGAACGCACACGCGCTGGTCGGTGTGGTCTCCCGATAAACTGAACCGGGACCCGGAATGGCTACCAGACAGGAACCAGAACTCCATGGAAATGCTGGCATTTCTGAAGCTGGCCTATCATATGACGGCCAATGAAAAGTACCAAAGCGAGTACATGCGCCTGATCCAAAAGGAGGGATACATCAAAAACATGTCAGAGGTTACCAATCAAAACCCTGCCTGGCTGATCTATTTTGATGTGGTATTACAAGCCTATCTTTATCCGATATTGATTCACTGCGAAAAAGATCCTGAAATTCTCAAATTTTACAAAAATCACCTGGACCGATGGTACGACAAACGAAAGGGTGACCACAACCCACTCATTAATTTCATCTACTGCTATTCAACTGGTAACAAGGCTGAATTGAAGAATTCGGTGGACTTTCTCATCGATACACCCCTCGATCTGGTGGACTGGCCCATTGATCACCGTAAACGTGAAGACGTACGAATCGTGCGAACACCAGTATTAGAAGATGAGCAGGTGAATGAATTGCAAAAGGCAAGTTTACGGATGACAGTAAGATGGGATAAAAACCCCTGGACGGTGGTAGGGGGGAACCCGCACACAGAGCGAGAACCGGTGTTCTGGCTACTTCCTTACTGGATGGGCAGGTATTTGAAAATGATTGAATAAACCCGATTTTAAATGCAGATGCAATCAACAATAATAGCTAAACGAATAAACCATGAAAAAGCGAATCGAAATTAATTTTATTATTTGCCTGCTGCTCATGCACGTGACTGGTAATATTATGGCGCAGACAGAAAAGACGTATGCAGAGAAATTAGGATGGCCAAAGGGTACCAAGGTGGTCATTTTTCATGTAGATGATGCAGGTATGTCGTACTCTTCCAACCGAGGAACCATCAGGTCTATTGAGGAAGGGGTGGCCACTTCGGCAAGTATCATGATGCCCTGCCCCTGGGCAGCTAGTTTTGCCAAGTATGTGAAGAAAAATCCTTCTGTGGATGCAGGTTTACATCTAACGCTCACTTCCGAGTGGCAGGAGTATCGCTGGCCTCCGTTGAATGGGATAAGCCATTCACCGGGTCTGGTGGACGATGAAGGTTGTATGTGGCACCAGGTGGAGCAGGTTGTGAAAAATGCCAGTGCAGATATGGTCGAAACCGAAATACGGGCGCAGGTAGAGCGGGCCCTTAAGATGGGTCTGAAACCCACCCACCTTGATTCGCATATGGGTACACTATTTGCCCATATTCCGTTTTTGGAACGATATATAAAGGTGGGTATTGAGTACGGCATTCCCGTGATGTTTCCAGGGGGCAACAACAAACTTTTGAATGAAGCAAAACGTGCCGATCTGGAAACCCTGAAGAAAACAAAGGAAATTGGTGAAATGATCTGGAAAGCAGGATTGCCGGTTTTGGACGACCTGCACACCAACAGTGGCGACTGGAAAGTGCCTGGGGGAAATGCAACCGCGGCAGCGTGGGGAAAATACAAAGCCCAAAAATGGATAGAAGCCCTTGAGAACATGCAGCCCGGCGTAGCCATGCTCATCGTGCACAGCAGTGATATTACGGAAGAATTTAAGCAAATAAGCGGATCGGGTGGGTCGCGTTATGCAGATATGCTTTCCATGATGGATCCCGAGCTTAAAGCATACATCAAATCACAAGGCATTGTACTGACCACCTGGAGGGAACTTCTGGAAAGACGGAAGAAAATAAAATAGCCCGTTGCTCATTTGGGAAGGTAATACGAGAAACAAAATTAAGCCATCGTCTTTCCGGCAGCTTTTGATACGGATCATGAAAATACTATTAAGCCCTTTTCTTTTTTTATTTGCAGTGCAACTATGCCTGGGGCAATCATCCCCCATTGTAAGCCAGACGCTGATATTTCCTTTGCAGGAGAAACATGCACATGGCAGCAGCGTTGTAAGTCTGCCAAACGGGGATTTTTTGGCTGTATGGTTTTATGGAACAGGGGAGCGTACGGCGGATGATGTGAAAATTATGGGCTCCCGACTTAAAAAGGGAGAAAAGAAGTGGGCTGAACCATTTTTGATGGCAGATACTTATAACATTCCTGACTGTAATCCCGTGTTGTTTCTGAATGGCGAAGGAAAGCTGTTTCTGGTGTGGATTGCTGTCCAGGCCAACGCATGGGAGCAGTCTGTTTTGCGGTTTAAAACATCGGTAGACTATACGAAAAGCGGCGCCCCTGTTTGGAACAACCAGGATATCATGTTGCTGAAACCTGATGATAAATTTGCCGGAGAGATCGCATTAAAATTCAAACATCTTCCTGAACTGC
Organism: Dyadobacter sp. 32; assembly: GCF_902506755.1. Taxonomy (GTDB): domain Bacteria; phylum Bacteroidota; class Bacteroidia; order Cytophagales; family Spirosomataceae; genus Dyadobacter. The sequence goes on from NZ_LR735258.1 coordinate 5,453,521, forward strand.
AGGCAGGATGGGCTGGCTACGCACCAAAATATGATAAAATGATCATGGAGGCAGCAAAGGATGTCCCGAAGAGAAGCTTTGGCTGGATGACCCGCATCAAGCCCCTTCTCATGGATAACGGACGCATCGTATTACCTCTTTATTCAGATGGATTCAACTTGTCGCTTATGGCTATTTCGGACAATAACGGTGATACCTGGCGCCCTGGCCTGCCGGTGGTTGGTCGTGGACCTATTCAGCCGGCGGTAGTAAAGAAGAAAAATGGAAATCTGGTTGCTTATATGCGCGACAGCGGAGACGAGCCAACCAGGGTGCATTTCAGTGAATCGTCTGACAGAGGTGAAAGCTGGACGGCTACTGCCAAAATGGAGATTCCCAATACGGCTAGTGTGGAGCTTCTGGTTTTACAGGATGGCAAATGGGCATTTCTTGGTAATGAGCTTTATGACGGCCGTTATCAGCTGAGCCTCCGTATTTCTGACGATGAAGGTAAAACCTGGAAATGGAAGACCTTCGTAGAAAATGACCTTACTAAAAAAGGGGGATTTTCGTACCCCTCGCTGATCCAAACCCGGGATGGATTACTACACATGACCTATTCGTACCACCCCGACCAAGGTCAGAAATCGATCAAATATGTGGTAATGGATCCCCAAAAAATCACCACACAACAGTAAAATTTGCGCCTGACACCCGAATATTAATCAATGTAAATTCTTATGTACAAGCACCGCTTTTTAACATTTATCATTTTAGCCATTTCCGGAATTCCCTCTTACGGCCAGCGAGCCGGGAAGCAACCGATGCATTCGGATAAGCCCTTCGTGCAAGATTACAGCATCAAATATTACAGTGATACCACCAAATCCCGTGTAAGCCATATTGCCTCGGATTGGAACGGAAAAGTACAGATTCTATCCGATAAAGGCCTTCAGCATCCTTTTGACGGCCAGTTCTTGTATCACGGAAGTATAGAACCTGATAATTATTACCGCTTCATGAGTGACAAGAAGATATCATCGGTAGGCAACTATCAGGGGCAGCTGGTGTACCTTACCAATGCGGTGGTCTTCAGTAATGCCTGGGCAGGAAAGCTTTTTTCTGCACACACGCTTCCAAAGGCAAGTTTATTTGTAGGAGGTAAAGAATTTGCATTTATGGTTTCGGATGGTCACTCCCTGGAGCTGATCAAAGACTCCAAAAGCCTTTGGAAGGGAAGTCTTGCAAATGATGAGATTGTTGGTCTCCGTTTTCAGCAGAGCACAGGTGTGTTTTGGATTTTAGGTAAAAAATCACTGAGCACTTTCGTCAACAACACACTCACCAAAGTTTTGGATGGAAATAACTTCACAGCATTCGATATAAATAATCAGAACATCGTCATTGGGACAACGGATGGCTATATTGTCTTTAGTATTGCCACAAAAAAGCAATTGGGTGAAATCAGAAGAAAACTTCCGGTGCCGCATATTACAGCCGTAGAAACCATCAACGGCAAGGTGTGGTTTGGCTCCAACATTGGTGCATTTTCCCTGAGAGCCGATGGCAAGTTTGATTATTATTACGGCGAACGCTGGTTGCCTGGTAACCGCGTACTGCAAATATCGAAAGGGCCAAAAAATTCTGTTTTGGTGTTGACCACTGCCGGTATTGGGCAGATCGAATTTAAGAAGATGACCCTGGAAGAAAAGGCCATGTACTTTGAAGAGCAAGTTCGTGCAAGGCACATCCGGAATGGCTTTAATGCCGGGCTAGATGGCATGGATCGGGGAAAGCTCTGGACTGGCTATATGGAGGATTCCGATAATGACGGCCTTTGGACATCCATGTACCTGGGTGGCGAGATTTTCAGATATAGTGTCACCAAAGACCCTGTTGCATTGCAATACTGCCGGGAGTCCTTCGATGCCATGGAACGACTTTACGACATCAACCCGGTACCCGGTTTCCCTGCCCGGTCGTTCGAACGCGCCGGCCATATTTCGAGCCTGGGCGACTCCGAACGTTGGCAACACGCTCCTGACAAAGAATGGGATTGGAAATCCACCACGAGCAGTGATGAGGTGATTGGACACATTTTTGCCTTCGGGGCTATGGCAGAACTCGTGGACGATCCCGATCTGAAAAAAAGAGCCATTGTGTTAATAGACACGGTGATGTCGCACATCTTGAAAAACGACATGTATCTGATCGATTTTGACGGCAAACCTACCCTGTGGGGCAAGTGGCATCCCGACTATGTCAACTCCTTTCCGACCAATGTAGGTGACCGAAAGCTAAATTCTTCCAATATTGTGGCGATGCTTCAAACAGCCTATCATTTTACCAAAAAGGAAAAATATAAGAAGAAAGCATTTGAGCTGATGACGAAATACGGTTACCTGGAAAACATGATGCGCTCCATGAAGGTGATCGGAAAGGCACCGGATGATGCTGATGATCATGCCAAACACATGTCTGATGGCTGGAATCATTCCGACGACGAAATGTACTTCCTGGGATATTGGGGCTTATACCGGTATGCTTTTAACGATACCCTGAAAGCCAAATACAAAGAGCAGATCTTAGATCACTGGCAAGCCGAAAGGCCTGAAAAAGAAGGAGCCTGGAACATTTTCACCGCTTTGACCGGTACTCCCCAGTTTGACCTCAAGGAGGCTGTATGGTTCCTGCAGGAGCATCCTTTGGACCTGATAGACTGGAAAATAGTCAATAGTCACAGAAAAGATATCGAGTTGATTGAACCCAACTTTCGCCGGCAGACAACAAAGGAGGTATTGCCACCTGATGAACGCCCTGTACAACGGCATAACGGAAATACATTCAATCTGGACCGTAATGGTGTAGGCGGGAGGTCGGAGAACAGTGCCGGTGATATATGGTTGCTGCCTTACTGGATGGGAAGGTATTTGAAGGTCATTAGCCCGCCAACGAAATAGAGCAACTAAGTTCAAACTTATGCATTTCCTTTTTCATCCATGAAGTCAGTGTTAATAAACCTTTTTGCAACGGTATTTACCTTTTTATCCATGAATTCCTGCCAGACAGACACCGCAATAGAAGAAAAACAAATCACCAGTGACCCCGGTTATCATCATGATCTGGACAACAACGATAATTTTTCTCCGGATGGTGAATGGCTTGTTTATGATACCCGAACAGACGATGGCGGAATTGCAGCGTCTTCAAAGATCGAAAAGGTGAATGTGATTTCAGGTGAAAAGAAGATATTGTTTGAAATCAAAAATAACAGTGAGGTATGGGGGCCTGGTGCGGGTGCGGTGAGTTACAGTCCCAAAGAAAATGCGGTGGTATTTATCCACGGTCTCGATAACAGTACCAAAGAAAATCCCTACCAGCAATGGCGGAGGACGGGTGTGATCATAAAGGACGCAAACCCTAACGTGCCGATATATATGGATGCGCGCGACGTAACTTTTCCGTTTACCCCCGGAGCCCTGCGTGGGGGTACACACCGCCACGAATGGAGTGGTGACGGGCAGTGGATCGGTTATACTTATAACGACGCAATTCTGAAGGCGCTTGAAGATTCAACCGGGAAAAAAATGAACCTAAGGACTATTGGGGTGTCAAAAAATATAAAACCGGTAAAGGTTGATCAGGATGCAGAAAATGTCTCTGGCGAATGGTTCAGTGCACTGGTGGTCCGCGTAGTGCCTGAACCTACGCCGGGAAGTGATGAAATATCTCTGGCGGCGAGCGATAGCTGGGTTGGGGCCAATGGGTACGTTGGTAAAGATGGAAAGAAACAAATGGCACGTGCATTTTTGGGTACTGTGATCGACAAAAACGGTAAGAAAGTACCGGAAGTGTTCATTGTGGATATTCCTGACGACATTACCCAACCGGGAGAGTTTGGGCCGTTGGAAGGGACTAAAACCAGCTTTCCGATGCCACCAAAAGGAACGGTACAAAGGCGTTTGACACGTACTGCCGATACACCAAATCCTGGCTGCACCGGTATCGTGAGATCTTCTTCGGATGGCAGTACGCTCGCTTTCCTCTCTCACGATAGTAAAGGGATACAACAAGTATTTTTGATTTCGCCAAACGGTGGTCTACCCACTCAGCTCACTGAACACGATTCAGATGTATCGGGGAATGTGCGCTGGCACCCGGATGGCCAGCATGTAAGTTATGTCTGGAATGGAAGTATCGTGCTTTGTAAGGTTGGAAGTTCGGCTTTTAACGATCGTTTTTCCCTCCTGACTTCACCAACAACACCTGCCCCTACCAATATGGTATGGTCGCCTGATGGGAAAAATATTGCTTTTAACAGGCTGGTTGTAAGTGGCAAAGATTCCACACAACAGGTTTTTTTACGGGAAGTTCGCTGATCAGCTTGTCGCCTGAAAATTAATTTTTTTGTAAATCGACCGGAGCGGCAGGCTAATGTTGAAATGAGGCAGATTAATGTTTTCTTCAATTTTGTCGTAGAGCTCCACGTACCAGCGCTCGCCCTCACGAATGTAAATCTCAACAAAACAGCTTTCCTGCTCCACAATCAGGTAGTATTGTAAAGACGGAATCAGCCTGTATTCATTGAGTTTGGTGGTGCGATCTGTCTTAGCAGTACTTCCCGAAAGTACTTCCACAATGATCACCGGGTCGGTGGCATACTTCAAATTGTTTCCAGTCTCCTTGAAAATGAGAAAATCTGGAATGCGGAAAATCTTCTCTTCCTTCACTTGAAGTTTCACAGCATTTTGTACAAAAATGTAAGGGCCATCTTCCAATTTACCCCGTAAATAAAAGTGTATGTTTCCTGCAATCTGGTTGGCTGCAACTGATTCTCCTGACATCTCTATAATTTCCCCGTTTACAAATTCAAAACGGCCTTCCTGCGTTTCGCAAAAGGCGAAGTATTCTTCCAGAGTATAAAGTTTTTCAGCGACTGCTTCCATAATCATCTGCTTTTCATCAAAAATAACAATTTTCAATAGAAATTCATCATGCGCGCAAGCTACTTTCCATATTCCTGATCAATCAAAACACCTGCTATCTCCTGTGCATACCATCTGATAAGGAAGTCGTTCGGATGGTTGATGTTGTTGCCCGTGAGATCCTGATATGATTTGTTTTTCAGCAACTCGCGATGCACTTCGGTCATGTCAACGACCACAATGCCAGGGCCGGTCAGTTCATCCAGCACTTTTTTGAATTCGGGTTGGGTACCCGTAAAAAACGATTCAGGATTTGGCAGCATGGTGGAAACCAGGATGAATTCCGCTTTCTGATTTTTCTCACGGGTTTGTCTGATCATCTCAGAAATGTTGGATTTAAACGCCTGCGGAGACATTTTTCCAGTCCCATCGTTCATGCCAAATGCGATGATCACCAGATCCGGGTTGTGCCGAAGAACCAGCTCTTCTACATTGTCCCTGCCCCACTTAGAATTTTTACCTCCCACAGCCGTATTTGTAAATTTTACCTCAGCGTAGTAATGGCGTTTTAGCTTTTCACTGATCAGGATGCCCCAGTCGGGCAGGTTTGGCTCTGCTTTGGAGCGGCCACTTGCGTTTGCTCCTGCCGAAATGCTGTCTCCGTTTAGTAAAATATGTATCGACTGTTTTTTCTTTAGTAGTTCGGTGCTATGCGGCAGATTTTCCCCCTGAAATTTTGGAATAATACCTTTCCACGCGTTTCGTTTATGTTTGTAAGTGACTGCCAATTGTTTTTCGTGAAAAAATGAACCTTCGTTGAAAAGAATTCTGTCGCCACCCTGTTTTGGAAATGAGCGTTTGGTGCTGTCGGGATAAAGCGCAGTCTCGGTCATGAATATGGCCTTTGAGCCAGGTAGCAATCGTAGTTTACCATCTTTATATTCCCAGTCTACGCCTCTGGTATATTCAATGTTCTGTCCGGCGTTCTTTACGGCAATAATCCTTTTCGGTTTGAAAAGCAGTCGGGCCTCTGCCGGCTGGCCATTTTTTGCAATCATCAGAACCGACTCATTATGCATTATTTTACCTTTCCAGAAAGGTATCAATGCAGTGTCAATAAAGTCATTTGATTGCGCTGAGGCAGATGAACAAATAAAATAAAGCCAGAAAAATTTCCGCATTAGAATAGAGATTAGGTTGAAGCAATGGTCGTGGCGACATTTCAAATGCTTATTGGGCAACTCCTGGAAAAGTGGATGTGAGCTCCTGATTTACTCACAGCGCCGCAAAGAAGATTGTCGGATTATCAATTCTGATTTCAATTTTATTGTTTGATGCATATTAATATTTTGTGTGCCATTCAGGTGACTGATCATGGTAGTCACGGCGAGTGAGCCCATTTCCTGGCCCGGGTAATAGACAGTTGTTAAGTTGGGCTCTACCACTTCCGATACAGGATCATTGTTGAATCCCGCCACGGCTATATCATTGGGTATTTCATATCCCTTTTCTTTCAGAGATTTGATACAACTTACCGCGCAAAGGTCATTTGAAATAAAGATTCCGTCAACAGGAATTCTCATTGCGGCGATTTGCTTAGCCACTTCTTTCCCTGCTTCCTGGCTCAAATCTGTTGTTAGGGTTAAGGATTCTTCTAAGTCGATCCCGGCCCCGCACAACGCATCCTGATATCCCTGAAACCTGCCTGCATAGACATTTCTTTTCAAGTTTCCGGTAACGTGCATGATGCGTCGGCAACCTTGCTCAATAAGGTGTGATGTAACCTCAAATCCGGCCCGCACATTATCAATAACGAGGGCTGTACAGGCGGGATGTTCCAGCACCCGATCAAAAAAGAGGAGCGGGATTTTCTTTTTTACAAAATCGTCGAAATGATCAAACCCATCCGTGTCGTAGGCAACGGAAACGAGCAGGCCGTCGACCCTGCTGTTATACATCGTTATCGCGTTGGCTCTCTCTTTTTTTGATGATTCGAGCGACTGACTGATCAGGAGGTTGTAGCCAGCGTCATTGGCCACTGCTTCCATTCCAGCCAGTACGGTTGACATGAAATTACTGTTCAGTCTCGGCACGATCACACCCAGGGTATTGGTGCTGCGTCTTCGTAAATTACTGGCAAAAGTGTTGGACCGGTACCCCAGTTCCCGAGCCTTGTTCGCAATGGTTAGTTTGGTTTTGATATTGATGGCCGGGTGGTCGTTCAGCGCCCGGCTTACCGTAGCGGGGGATAGGCCTAATATTTTGGCAATGTCGTAGATGGTGATCTCTTTTTCCATAATACTTTGAGCGGTAGAATGGCCTTCGGGCCCCTTTGAAAGCTATAATCGATTAAATCTGAAAGGCTTTGTAGGGGAATATCCGACTGATTGCGTCTGTTAAATATCCCTAATTTACATTGTCCCTTTTTTTGACTACGTTTTGGCAAAGCTATTAAATTTAATGCAATCGGTTACAATGCAAAATAATATTTAGATATTTATAGCTTTATAAGATTCGGATACAAATTATTAATATGATACAAACCATGCGCTGGTTCGGGCCTAATGATCCGGTTTCATTGATGGATATTCGCCAGGCAGGATGCGCCGGGGTTGTGAGCGCTTTGCACCAGATTCCGGTGGGGGATGTATGGGAGGTAGCGGCAATTGAAGAAAGAAAAAATGTCATTGAAGCGGGCAACGATCAGTTTTCTTCCTTAGAGTGGCTGGTTGTGGAAAGCCTTCCCGTTCATGAACATATCAAAAAAGGACTGCCTTCGCGTGCGCTTTACATCGAAAATTACAAGGAATCGTTGCGAAATCTGGCACGTTGCGGTATTAGGACGGTTTGTTACAATTTTATGCCCGTTCTGGACTGGTCTCGAACGCAACTGGATTATACGCTTCCGGAGGGGCATAGGACGTTAAGATTTGTCTGGGAAGACTTCGCGTTGTTTGATCTCTATATACTTAAACGTCTCAACGCTGCAGCAGACTACGAGCCGGAGATTCGGGAATCGGCCTTGAATAAATTTCAGAACATGACCGCCCATGAGCTCGACGTTCTCACCAACACGGTTTTGCTTGGACTTCCGGGTTCTGAGGAGGCATTTGATCTGGCTATATTTCAGTCATTGCTGGACGCTTATGCAGACATAGGCGATAAGCAACTTCGTGAAAATCTATACTACTTTGTTCAGCAAGTAGCACCAGTGGCAGCGGCGTTAGGGATCAATCTCTGCATTCATCCCGACGATCCCCCAAGATCACTCTTGGGACTTCCGAGGGTAGTGAGTACAGAAGCGGATTTCGACCAGCTTATGAGGGCGAGTGATGTCCCGGCAAATGGGATTACGTTTTGTACCGGGTCATTAGGGGTACGACCCGATAACGATCTGGTCAGAATCATTAAGCGCTTTGGAGACCGGATACATTTCGTGCATTTGCGTACTACAAAGAGAGAGATTGGTACGAGAAATTTTCACGAAGCACCGCATTTGAATGGGGATGTGGATATGTATGAGGTGGTAAAGGCACTTTTGGAAGAAGAGCAGAAACGTAAAAACGCGGGCTCTATGGACTCAGAGTTGCCTATGCGACCCGATCATGGTTTTCAGATGCTCGACGATCTGCATAAAAGGACTTATCCGGGTTACTCTGGTATCGGCAGGCTTAAAGCACTGGCTGAGCTGAGGGGACTCGAAATGGGTATCTGCAGATCCTTACATTTTTCTTAAATCATACTAAACGCTTATATTGAGATTTCATGATCGAAGACAACAATCCCTCTGACGGCAATTTATTCAATAGAACTTTTTCACTGGCAGGCCAGCTTGCTGTGGTTACCGGAGGTGGCAGCGGTATTGGTTATTATATTGCGCAATGCATGGTTCAGGCAGGTGCTAAGGTGGTAATAACCGGACGAAGAGAGGATGTCTTACAGCAAACTGCAAAATCACTTGGCGATCGGGTTTCCTATTTCGTCAATGACATTACCAAACTGGACACCATTCCGGCATTGGTAGAGGCGATCGAGGAAATAAACGGGCCCATAGATATTCTGGTCAATAATGCCGGGATCAACATGAAAAAGTACGCCGTTGAAGTCACAGATGCTGATTTTGATAAGGTTATTCAAACCAACCTCCATGCGGTATTTTCGATGACGAGAGAAGTAGGTAAAAAAATGATTGAGCGTAAAAAGGGGTCCATTATTATGATTACATCCATGGCGGCGCTTTACGGGATTGACCGCGTGGTGGCTTATACCGCTTCCAAGTCAGCAATAGGAGGGATGGTGAAAGCGTTGACAACTGAATTTTCCCCGTACAACGTCCGGGTAAATGCGATAGCACCCGGTTTTATCGAAACCCCTATGATGCTGACCGCCATGGGTGGAGATCCCGCGCGGCGTGATAAGGCAATGGACCGTACGCCTATGGGCACTTGGGGCAAGCCTGATGACATCGGCTGGGCGGCGGTTTTCCTGGCATCACCGGCGGCAAAGTTTATCACCGGCGTTTCCTTACCGGTTGATGGCGGTAATTCCATTGGTTTTTAGCCTTTGTTTAATTGAGTATTCAGATTCGTACTATTCCTAATTTTAATTAATCTTTCATGAAGAAACTAGCGGGCAAACTTTTATATCTGGTGGCTGTGCTGTCGATCCTTTCGGTGGGAAGTGCTCAGGCGCAAAAGATCAAATGGAACAAGGTGAAGATCCTGTTTTATACTAAAAATGGGCAGGGATATGTGCATGATAATATCGCGAATTCAGTTGTTGCCATTCAATCCCTAAGCAAACAGCATGGCTTTGTGGTGGACGTAAGTGATGATCCCTCCAAGTTCACTGATGCCAATCTCAAACAATACGATGCACTTGTATTCTCCAACACCAACAATGATGTTTTTGATACCGATGCGCAACGTGTGGCATTCATGCGATACATTCAGGCGGGAGGGAATTTTGTGGGACTGCATTCAGCGTCTGGTACAGAAAGGAAATGGAAATGGTTCAAGGGGCTTCTCGGAGGAACATTCTTCTGGCATGAGCCGGGGCAGGGCTTTACGGTTAATGTGTTGGACGCCACAAACCCGTCACTGTCCCATCTGCCTGCCAAATGGGTTCGTGAAAGGGATGAATTCTACTTTATCAAGGAACTGGGAGTCAACCTGAATGTATTGGCAGTAAACGATCACACCACGATTCAAAAACCGGGAGGTAAGGCGCTGGATACCTTTGGTACTGTATTTCCCTCCGTCTGGTGGCATGAATACGACGGAGGAAGAGCGTTTTATACCTCCCTTGGCCATGAAAAAGGGGATTACCTGAAAGAGGATCTTCAAAAGCACATTCTGGGAAGTATAGAATGGGCAATAGGGCCTCAAAAACCAAGAAATTACGGCAAAGCCTACGCCACAACCCCAAACGATGAAATAAGAAAAAAATAGTCCATTCGCCATATTAGCCTGAAAGGCTATCATACCTAAACGTCGGGCAACGCCCGGCGAATGAAGAAAACATAAGCCTGAAAGGCTTACATTCTCAAGGTAGGGCAACGCCGGCGAATGAAGAAAACGCTAGCCTGAAAGGCTTATATATTTTAACGTCAGGCATCGCCCGGCGATTTATGAACTAATAATCCTGGATCACATGAATATCAAAGAAGAAAACAACCCAGACAGGAGATCCTTCCTGAAAAAGGCAGCAACCGGAACGGCAGGAATAATCGCTGCTTCCATGTTCCCGACGATTGTGCCATCAAGTGTTTTTGGTAAAAACGCGCCTAGTAACACGATCAACATCGGGCAAATCGGCTTCGGGAGGATTGGTCTGTCGCACGACTTACCAGAAGTAATAAAAAATGAAGCTGCGCATGTAATCGCTGTAGCAGATCTGGATAAAACCAGACTGGCCAAGGGTAAAGTCTGGATTGAGAAAAAATATGCTGAACGAACCGGAAAGGAGAAATATCTGGACGTGAAGACCTACGACGACTACCATGAAATCCTTGGCAGAAAGGATATCGATGCCGTTATCATCAGTACGCCGGATCACTGGCATGCCCAGCCTGCCATGGAGGCCGCGGCTGCCGGTAAACATATTTACATGCAAAAACCTACTTCGCTTACCATCCGAGAAGGAAGGCAAATGGCAGATATGGTGATCAGGAAGAAGGTCATCTTCCAACTTGGAAGCCAACAGCGGTCTATGAATCCTTGGGGCCAGTTCAAACGTACCTGTGAACTGGTACGTAACGGCCGCATTGGCAAGCTTAAAAAGGTGTATGTTGGCTTACCTGGAGACCCCGCTGGCGGAAACCCCGATAAAATGCCCGTTCCCTCCAATCTGAACTATGACATGTGGCTGGGCTCTACGCCAGAGATTTATTACACCAAGGATAGGGTTCATTCACCAACAGACATGCTGAATGAGCGTCCAGGCTGGCTGCGTTTGGAGCAGTTTGGTGCAGGCATGATTACAGGTTGGGGCTCCCACCATATCGATATTGCGCATTGGGGAATGGATACCGAACTCACCGGGCCCATAGAAATAGAAGGTACAGCCACTTTCCCGGCTCCAGGTTCGGGCCTTTGGGACGTTCACGGCGACTTTTTGGTTCATTCTAAATATGCCAACGGTGTAGAAATGGAAATTGGCGGTACCAATCCCAACGGAGTAAAATTCGAAGGAACGGATGGCTGGATTTTTGTTTCCCGCGGCAACGTGGGTGTAACAGCATCAGATCCCGGAGCAGCAGCCTCTGCCAAGGAAAACAAAGCATTTTATGCCAGTGATCCCAAAATTCTGGGTTCGGTAATCGGTAAGGACGAAGTTCATCTTTACGAAAGTCCTGAGCAACACCAAAACTGGATTGAAAGCATCCAAAGCGGCAAGCAGACGATCAGTCACGCAGAAATTGCACAGCGATCCTGTACCGCCTGCCTTCTGGCGCATACTGCGATGAAACTAGGTCGTAAACTCAAATGGGATCCAAAGAAAGAAGATTTCATTGGAGACAAGGAAGCTTCGGCAATGCTGTCAAGACCACAGCGCGGGCCTTATGGAACTAGTAGAGTGAAGGGCTGATTTGGTATGAACCAATTCAATGCTACAAGACCTTTCTGGGTAACCAGGAAGGTCTTTTGATATCTGTGTCATAAGTAAAAAATTATAGTTACTTTAAAATCCAAAGGCTTCACTAAAAGATAAAAATGAATAAATTAAAACTTTTTGTCTTTCTCTTTTTTTAGCCAGTGGTTTGGCTACGCAAGCTGCCACCGAGTTAAAGATCCCCACGCTAAATTCAGTATAATTCCTCCGGCTAGGTTTGTTTACTAGGCACTAAGTACGCAGTTGGAAATGATCTGTAAAACTGCCAATAACGCTCCAATTGCCTAATGGAAACCCACTGCCAAACTCAGGCTGTAGTTCCTTTGACGAGGATTTGACAATATATGTCACTTATTCATCCCGATCTTTCCCCTGCGGCTCCCTCAAAAATGCGGTCCCTACATCTTACAGAACATAAGAACGCACGCATGATCAACGGCACCGATCCCCGACTTTGTGTAATGATTGACTTTATTTCTGAATCAGACCTTAGTTTAATTCCATGTTGATGGATATGATTCTGGTTGAGACAACAATCTTTGTATTGGTATCGATGAATTCGTACTTTTAATCTTGTCGTTCCACTTTGTGTCCTTTCATGAGAAATCCACTCCTACTGCTCCTAATTGTTGCAACAACCCTATCCTGCACCACAGAACCCAAATACGACACCATCATCCGCAACGGTGTCATTTACGATGGCAGTGGTGATAAGCCGTTCTCAGCCGATATAGGCATCAATGGGGACACCATTGCTGTGATCGGTGATTTAGGAAATGAGACGGCAACAAATGAAATTGATGCCACTGGAAAGGCAGTTTCGCCCGGTTTTATCAATATGCTCAGTTGGGCAACAGAATCATTGATTCACGATGGACGAAGTCAGAGCGATATTCGCCAGGGTGTGACGCTGGAAGTGATGGGTGAGGGAACGAGCATGGGACCATTGAACGCGAAGATGAAAACGGAATGGCAAAACGGGCAAGGAGATATTCGTTACAAAATTGCCTGGAATACGCTTGGCGAATACCTCAAATTTTTGGAAAATAAGGGTGTAAGCTGTAATGTGGCTTCCTTTGTGGGTGCAGGTACTGTGCGTACTTATGTGGTGGGAGAAGATAATCGGGAGGCCACCGCGGCGGAAATGGACAGTATGCGGTTACTTGTAAAACAGGCGATGGAGGAAGGTGCAATGGGCGTGGGTTCGTCTTTGATTTATCCGCCGGATTTTTTTGCATCTACGAAAGAGCTGATCGCTTTGTGTACCGAAGTGTCCAGGCACGGCGGTATGTACATATCTCACTTGCGAAGCGAAGGCAACAATCTGGACGAAGCGGTTGAAGAGTTGATCACAATCGCCAGAGAGGCCAAAGTGCCGGCTGAAATTTACCATATAAAAGCCGTGGGAAAGGACAATTGGCACAAGATGGACGGTGTGATCAGGCGGATAGAAAAGGCCAGGTCGGAAGGATTGCAGGTTACAGCAGACATGTATACCTACGTGGCAGGTGCAACCGGGCTTACTTCGGCATTCCCCCCTTCGTTACAGGACGGGGGATTTGGCAAATTGTGGCAACGCCTTCAGGAGCCTGCCATTCGCCTACAGATGCAAAAAATAATGCGTTCGAATCCCGAAGATTGGGAGAACCTGTATTATGGCGCAGGTACCCCGGAAAACGTGCTATTGCTTGGCTTCAGGCAGGACTCGTTGAAAAAGTTTATCGGAAAAACGCTTGCCGAGGTTGCCAAATTAAGAAATAAATCTCCTGAAGAAACCGCCATCGATCTCATTGTCCAGGATAGTACCCGCATCGACGTAGCGTTCTTTTTTATGACTGAAAGTAATCTGAAAAAGGAAATGGTACTTCCCTGGGTAAGTTTCGGATCAGATGCCGGCAGCTATACGCCGGAGGGTGTTTTTCTTAAGTCGCAGCCGCATCCTCGATCTTACGGCAACTTTGCGAGGGTACTTGGTCACTATGTGCGGGACAAAAAGATACTGCCGTTGGAAAAGGCCATTTATAAATTAGCGAAGTTGCCAGCTACCAACCTTAGGCTCAAAAAACGTGGCGAATTAAAGGTAGGCAATTATGCCGATGTGGTTATTTTCGATCCGGAAAAAGTGCAGGACCATGCCACATTCGACAAACCGCAGCAGTTTGCCACGGGCGTTTCAGACGTGTTTGTGAATGGAACTGCTGTTTTGAAAAACGGAGAACATACGAATGCGAAACCGGGAAGATTTGTGAAAGGGCCGGGATATAAGGATAAATGAACAGGACGTTTTTAAAATAACGCGGGCGAAATCTTGTTTGGAAGATCTTTTGAAGAAGACGACAAGTATTTCAAATCGCTGGATTTGTTCGCGAAATCGTTCCCGGGTCGTTCTCAATAGCAGGGGGGGCTGGGAGAGGATATTTAAACGAACTTATCAAGGATGCCCCAACCAAATGAAAGCGCTCGGCTATTTGATAAGGTAGCTCAATAACTTACCTTGTACTCCCTGGGCGTGTGTCCGATGTACTTTTTAAAATTCCTGTTAAAGTTGGACAGCGAGTCAAATCCGCTGTCATAAGCAATTTGAGCAATAGTGAATTTGTCGTCCAGGAGTAGCTTACAGGCATGGCCAATCCTGATCTCATTCACAAAATCAATGAAAGTTTTGTTGGCTCGTGCCTTGAAATATCGACAAAAGGCAGCTTCACTCATGCCCGCCAGGGATGCTACATCACCAAGCCTGATTTCCTGGGCAAAATGCTGCAATACGTAATTGTGCACCTTTTGCATCCGTTCCGTTTCCGAAACCTTATAGTTATTGACATAGCCATAGCTCGCAATGGGAGTACCTCCATCTTCGTGTGCGATGCGATTGAGTAAAGTAAGCAACCGAAGCACACTTTGAAAGCCATCAATGTGCATGAGTTCAGATAATTCGGTTCGGATGTGCTCCCTCAGCGCTCCCTTATACTCGATCCCTCTTTTGGATTCCTGTAAAAGTTGACGAATAGCCATCATTTCATTTCGCTCCAGGAAGTCCTTCCCTAAGAAGTCCTCCTGAAAGTAGAGAACAATTCCATGCGTAAACAGTGACGGATTATTCTCAAAAAAGGCAGGGTCGCTACGCCAGAGATGGGGAACATCCGGGCCAAGGAAAACGGTATCTCCGGGACCAAAGGTTTGGATAGAATCCCCAATGAGCCGCTTTCCCGTTCCGTGTAATACAGTAAACAACTGGTAGTGTGGGTGAAAGTGCCAGTTTGCGTCAAAATGAGGTTCCACAAGTTCCTGTACTGTTACGGACCGTACTTGGCTTTCAATATTCTTATGTATCGGAGCTTTCACATTACAATGAATTTTGACCTAAATATAAGTATAAATTGAATTTCGACGTTAATATACAGCTAGTTTTTAAATGTAGAAGCTTTTACACGATTCCCATAGTGTGAAGTTGTCATTTGGCTATCATCCGGAATACAATTGCCGCCGTTTAATAAATTTGTTCGCGTTTTTAACAATTTTAAAAGAAACGGGATTATTCTGCGTTTCAAAATGGAGTAAATTAATGGTCCTGGTTACGCTGGCACTATTTTAATTATAGTTGACGGGGGAGACGGATCCAGGACAATAATGACGTTGCTCTATGATTCTTAGCAACAACCCGGTTTAACTCAGCGCTCCTTATTGAACGACTTCAACACATACGATCATGACCCATTACAACTGTCTGCCCCTGCTGTTTCTTTCATTAATTTTAATAGGTTGCGGAAAGGCACCCAGCGTATCCAGCCAAATAGAACTCACCGGGAAATGGGAGCTGGAAAGGGTAGTTCATGATAATGTAACCATCAAGAAGCCCGCCTCACGTCAGGGCCTTTATGATATTAGCCTTACTTTCAAGGAGAAGGGGGAATTGGAGGCTACTTCTGCAAACAATTATCTTACCGGCTTTTACGAAACAGCACAGCTCAACAGCATTCAGTTGGGTGGGGACGGTACCGAAAGAAAAGAAACCTTATTAGGTGATCTATTTGTCAATGCCCTGCCCAATGTAAATCTATATGAGTTAAATGCGACGCAGCTTATTTTGTATTACAATCAAGGTAATAAGCTAGTATTCAACCGCGTAGAAGCACAGGATACTAATTTAACCGCAAGCAGATAGCTAGGCTGTTTAATCCGTTTCTACCGTTTATGCATGTCGCTCCTGGAACTCGGTCAAAATATGTTCATCACTAATCAAATGCTGCTATTGATTTGGTAGTACATTCGTGTAAAATTGTATTTTGAATTATATATTTCCGCATGAAATACAGCATGAATCTCCTTCTCTGGGGAAATCAAATTGACGATAAGCTGTTCCCAACGCTTGAACTGATTAAAGAAATTGGCTTTGATGGCGTGGAAGTACCGATCTTTAACACCAGTCCGGAGCACTGGTTTAATTTTCGTAAAAAGCTTGATGATCTTGGCCTGGCTTGTGAGACAGATACGATCTGCAGTCCCCACCACCACCTCATAAGTAGTGACCCGTCGGTAAGAAAAGCATCAGTCGCGTATCTGAAAAGTTGTTTAGACTGCTCGTTGGTTTTGGGTGCAACGCGTCTGATGGGCCCCATACATTCTGCCCTAAGTGTCTTTAGCGGGAGTCCTGCTACGAGAGAGGAATGGCAATGGGGATTGGAAGGTATACGTGAAGTAGCCGATTACGCGGAGTCGCTGGATATCACACTTGGTTTGGAGTATCTGAACAGATTCGAACTATACCTTACCAGCTGTACCGATGAGCTGATCCGGTTTGTGGATGAGGCCAATCATCCCGCTTGCAAGATTATGTTTGATACCTTTCATGCCAATATTGAGGAGAAAAATATTGGGGATGCGATTCGCAAAGCTGGTGATCGGATATCATTTATCCAGCTTTCGGAGAACGATCGTTCCACGCCGGGTAAAGGCAATGTGGATTGGCAGGGTGTTTTTGAAGCGATCAGGGATATTAAATACGACGGATGGTTAAGTCTTGAAGCGTTTAGTCCGAAGTTGCCTGTTGCCAATATCTGGCGTAAAATGTTTGATTCGGAGGAGCAGTTAATGCGGGATGGACTATCGTTTGTCAAGGCGAATATTTAGGAAATCATATTTCTCTTTGATTACAAAGGGATGTGATGCGTTTAGGAAAGAGTCACATGGAACGGCTGTGTACCTTTGGAACAACCCGTAGGCATCTGTGTAATTTTGGAGAGAAAAGTTTTCAGAGCAAAAAGAGAGCAGCGGATATGGCCAATTCTGTTGCTCTTTTTTATATGCCAAAAACGTTTTATTACCATAATTTAAGCCCAAAGTTTTATAAATCAGATTGGTTTATTTTTTTATCTAAAATTTCCTTTACTATTATTTTGCATTAGTCTAAATAAGATTACTTTTGCCTCTCAATTCAGCAAAATTTTATTTAGGCAATGAAAATATTCTTTACGTTTCTACTTTCTTCCCTTGCTTTTTCTGCTTTTGCCCAAACTGCAGTAATCAAAGGAAAAATTACCTCACAAAATAAGCAGTCGGTAGAACTGATAAACGTTATTCTCAAAGAAACGGGAAAAGGAACGGTTACTTCCGAAACAGGAGAATTTACGTTTTCGGGGCTTGAAGCAGGTAGTTATCAGATCATCGCCACTGGAATAGGCTTCAAGCGTATTGAAAAACAGGTATTGGTTTCGGAAGGACAAACTACAACTTTGGAGCTTGAAGCCATCGAAGACGCACGGCTTTTGCAAACGGTGGATGTTATTGGTAATCCGGAATCGAATTACAAAACGGATCTTTCTTTTATCGGGAGCAAAACGGCAACACCAATCCGGGAGGTGCCGCAGGCCATCTCGTACATTACAAAGGAAGTAATGCACGACCAGGGAACGTTTTTGATGGGCGATGCAGTCAAAAATATGAGTGGTGTCAATCAGTTTACTTTTTATGATGACCTTACAATTCGTGGTTTCAGAATGAATGGTGGTAGTACCACACAGTTATTCAACGGATTAAGGACCTTTTCCGGTTTCTGGAAACAACCACCGGTAAATTACCTTGAAAGAGTTGAGGTAATAAAAGGTGCTGCATCAGCGCTTTATGGCAATACTTCACCAGGTGGTACCATCAACAGGGTAACCAAAAAACCATTGATGACGCCACGGAAATCCTTGTCATTCACGACGGGAAGCTTCAATACACTCCGTGCACTGGCCGATTTTACAGGTCCGATGAATGAAAACAAGACACTTCTGTACAGATTGAATGTTGGCTATGTAAATGCACAGGGATTCAGAAACTTACAGTTCGATAAAAACGTCATCATTGCACCGTCTGTATCGTTTCTGCCAACCCAGAAAACCCGCATTAACTTTGACCTTGTTTACAACAACTCAAAAAGCCGGCTGGACCGCGGGCAGTCCGTTGCGGGAAATGACCTTTATTCGAGCTCAATCAAAACCTCACTCAATGCGGTAAATGATTATTTGAACGAAGAAACCTACCTGATCACGACTTCACTGAACCATCAGTTTACCCAAAATACGTCTCTGAATGTGGCCTACCTGCGTACAGGCTATAACGAAGACTTACTCGAGCACCGCAGCAGTAATGTAAACGGTGTTGATTCGGCAGGATCGGCAATACCTAATCTGGTGGGCAGGCAGGTTTTCATCCGGAAGACAAAATCGTTTATGGACAACGTTTCGCTTTTTATCAACCATAGTTTTAATACAGGAAAGGCAGAACATAAGTTTGTGGCGGGATATGACTACATCCAGTCTACTACGCCCAAAGGTTCGGGGCAGCAAACTGCCAACGGGTATTTGCTAAAAGCAGGCGGAGCGGCAGCCTACAATGCCAAAACACCTGAGCGTTATGTATTTTATAACTACGTTGAAAACGGGATTACCAGGAGTATTCCGAAACCCAACATATCGCATTACGATCTGACATTGCAAAACAACCAGATGGAAGATCCGAGTAAATACATTTATAATGTAGTCGCTAATTCAGCCACAACACCGGTATTTTACCAGTTGCACGGTTTGTATCTCCAGGAGCAGGTTAAAATCGACCGTCTGCAAATATTGCTTGGTCTTCGCTACGATACTTATATTGACAAAAAAGGATACACTACCAAAACAGAATCTAATGTAACCCAACACGCCTTGTTGCCACGTATCGGGGCCGTATATACGGTCAACGGACATGTTAACCTTTACGGAACGTATACCAAAGGATACAACCCGCAGGATGCCGCCACGCAGGTGAATCCGTTGGCCGGCGGACCATTTGACCCGATTCGCAGCAGCCTGCTCGAAGGTGGGGTAAAATCGGAGTGGTTCGACGGACGCCTGACAGCGAATCTCTCGGTTTACAACATTACGCAGACAAATACCCTTTACAATGCCAATGTGGCCGAACGCCCTGATCTTTTGCAACAAATCGGTGAGGAGCAGGCGAAGGGAGTGGAATTTGACATCACCGGAAACATCCTGCCCAACTGGAATCTGATCGTAGCATACAGTTACAACGAGGCAAAGATTACGGATGCAGGTACGAAAGCAACCGACCAGGTTTTGGTTAACATGCAGAAGCCGAATGCACCAAAAAATCAGGGGAGTATCTGGACAAAATACACTTTTACCAACAGAGGTATAAACGGTCTCGGCTTGGCGTTGGGTGGAAATTTTGTGACCGAACGCAATTTATCGTTGAGCAACACGCAAACATTACCAGGCTATGTGGTTCTGAATGGAGGTATTTACTACAAGATTGAGAAATTCCAGTTTCAGGTCAACCTTAATAACCTGGCGAATAAAACCTATTGGGTAGGTGGTTACGATTACCTGAGACTGTTTCCGGGCGCACCACGCAATTTTATGGCTACGGTTTCCTATACTTTTTAGCATTCAAACGGTAAGCCGAACCTGTGAAAAAAATATTCAAGAAAATTGCTTCGCAACTGCATTTATGGCTGGGGATTTCCTCCGGCCTTGTGGTTTTTATAGTGGCGCTTACAGGCTGTCTGCTTGTTTTTGAAGAAGAACTTGAACCGGTTATCAATAAATCATTTCATATTGTGGAAGTGCCAACCGGATCTTCTCGCTTATCGCTCGATAGTCTTGCGCAGGTTGTTGCCCTTCATTTTCCAAACAACAAGCTTACCAGGATCATTGTTGAACCCGAAGAAAACCGAACCGTTATTTTTGGGCTTAAACAAGGTAAAAGTGAAAAGGAATTATTGTCCATTGCCGTTAATCCTTTTACGGGCGCCATTACAGGCAATAGGCATGAACATGATACTTTTTTTGAAGTTGTTTTACGTTTGCACAGGTATTTATGCATGGGTGACACAGGCAAAATCATTACTGGTGTTTCTTGTGTATGCTTTTTGGTCATTATGATTACCGGACTGGTGCTTTGGTGGCCAGGCAGAAAGAACCGAGTGCAAAGATTTAAAGTTAAATGGGACGGCTCACCCAAAAGGTTCAATTGGGATTTACATGCCGTATTGGGGTTTTATGCGCTGCCATTCGTTTTTCTAATCGCTTCCACAGGATTGGTATGGAGTTATAAATGGGTGAATAACCTCATTTATCTTACTTTCGATGGCAAACCACCGCAAAAGAGAGAAGCACCTGTAAACCTGATTACGGCCGGGGCAAGCATTACGCATTATCAGCGAATACTCAAAGAAACAGACCTGCTTCGGCCGCACACCGGAAAGGTAACTTTCACAACCCTGGATACGGACAGTTTAAGTATCACAGTCGCTAAAACGGATGACGAGGCAGCGATCAGCAATGTTGTTAGTTTTCTCTATTTTGATAAAAATAATGGTTCATTGATATCCACCCGGCTTTACGAAAACGAGACTCCGGGCTTCAAGGCACGAAGGGTTGTTTTTCCAATTCATACCGGAAGTCTGCTTGGTTGGCCTACCAAGCTGATTGCATTTATTGCCGCATTGATCACTGCGAGTCTTCCGGTGACTGGTTTCTTCATTTGGGTAAGAAAAAGAAGGAAAAACCAGAAAAGAATACGTAATAACGCAAGTAAAAAAACTTCCGATGAAAGAGAAATGATCCTTAGAAACGGGGAAAGTGAATTTTAGAATTGTTCCAATGGGTATTACGCCTCTTGCTAAAAAAATGCGCCACCGAGAGTTTGAATCTCTCAGTGGCGCATTTTTTTTACTTCTATAAAGACTTTCTAATAATCTCCTCCGGCACCGCCTCCGCCAAAGCTTCCTCCTCCAAAGCCGCCAAAGCCACCCCCATCTCCACCCCCCCAGTTCCCTGATGAACTTCCCCCGCTGGAGTGTGTAGTATAGGGCCATAATATAGGCCCGCCACCCATATTCCCGAATCCGCCACCGCCACCACCGCGCTTATTGCGACTAATGAACATGATGATCACAAATACGCCGAAAATGATCAGGAAAATCACAAACGGTGACGTTGATCCGCCATTTGAACTTTCGGCCGGATCTGCTTTATATTCGCCGGTGGCGTACTTAAAGATGGCATCAATGCCCCGGTCAAGCCCTCTATAAAACATCCCGTTCTTGAAGTCGGGTGTTATGATGGTGGAAATAATTCTCTTTGCCACGGCGTCGGTAATGACGCCTTCCATGCCGTAACCGGTGCTGATAAAAATTTTACGGTCCGTAGAGGCCCAGAGTAAGACAATGCCGTTGTCTTTACCCTTTTGTCCGACTCCCCATTCACGACCCAGCTTGAAAGCATAATCTCCGATGGGGTACTCACCGGTGGTAGGCACCACCACAATGACTATCTGCGATGAAGTGGAGTCGTTGTAGCTAACCAGTTTCTGCTCTAATTGCGCGATTTCGGTTGCGTTGAGCTGATTTGCAAAGTCATTTACGAGCCGCTGCGGATTAGGCTTGGCAGGAATATCCTGAGCTGTTATCCGACCAGAAACCAATAAAACAAAAGAGAAAAATATAAGGAATTTCTTCATAGATCATGATCCGAATGAAATGTCATCAGGAAGTTCATTGATGTCGCCAGTCTGATAGGGGAAATGAATCTTTAGCTGAATTCCAGCTTCCCGAATGCCCTCACACAACCCCGTGGCAAATTGATTAGAAGAAAAATGAGACCGGAGCAGGTCCTTTGTACTATCCCAGAAATGAAGAGATACCTTTTCATATATTCCTTTATCACCGAGAACTGCGAATTTTCTGTCTTCGTATGCAAGATAAAAGAGCACACCATTGCGCGCCTCCGTCATGTGTAGCTGCAAAAGGCCGAAAACCTCTCTTGCGCGCTCCATCACATCTGGATGAGTGCATTTCTTTTCAATATGCACCTTGATCTCGCCGGAAGTCTGTTTTTCGGCTTGTTTTATGGCCTGTATGATAAGCTGCTGCTCCTCCTCTCCAAAAAAAAGTGATTCTGCCGGCATAGAAAGAAGAGTTAAAGAAAGGTTTGTGTACACTACTAAGTGATGAGGGACATTCCGTCATCACTTAGTAGACTCCTGACCAAGGTCTAGAATTTTACAGTAGGGGCCTTGTCGGAACCCGCGGTGGACTGGAAGTAACCTTTCTGGGCGAAACCGAATATCCCTGCAAACAGATTGGTCGGGAACGTACGTACTTCCTGGTTGTATTCTTGAACCACTTCATTGAAGTCTTTTCTGGCAACTGCGATCCGGCTTTCGGTTCCCTCTAGCTGAGATTGAAGTTCAAGAAAATTTTGGTTTGCTTTAAGCTGGGGGTACTGCTCCACTGAAACCAAAAGCCTGGATATTGCTCCACCAAGCTGATCTTGAGCGCCCTGAAATTTGGCAATATTTTCAGGTGTCAGCTGATCGGGGTTAATGGTTGTCTGCGTGGCTTTGGAACGGGCTTCAATAACTGCCGTCAACGTGCTCTTTTCAAAATCCGCTGCTCCTTTTACTGTATTTACCAGGTTTGGTATCAGGTCGGCTCTGCGTTGATACTGGTTTTCCACCTGTGCCCAACTCGATTTTACTCCTTCGTCTTTAGTTACAAGTCCATTATATTTTCCGCATCCCACAAATCCGAAAATCAGGAGAATGGCGACAACTGCAATGAGTCCTTTTGACATTTCAATTTAGTTTAAAGTTAACGATTAGGCCCAAAATTGATCAAAGCTAGCAAAATCTTTAAGAAAAACTACACAATCGGTTCCTGGCCATTACGTAGCATCCGGTACCATGATAACTGGAAATCACATTTTTGTTTGCTATTTTAATATCCTTTCACATGCACATTTCCCGCTACGCCTGCAACCCGGTTCCAGTTGCACCAGCTGTTCGAAACATTGTAATCGAGGAGTAAGCTTTCGAAGTACATGGCGCCCCAGGTCCAGTTGATGTTGAGGTCATTTGCAAGAAAACCGGCTGCCAGATTCCGTTCTTCAAAAGTCAGATATCCCGTTTGATTTAACTTGTGCATGACCAGATTGACTTCTGGATTCTCAGTGGCAGCATTTCTCCAGGCATCAAAAGCTTCTAAATCGTTATTCCAGAGACGAGCCATGTTGTGGTCTATGCCACTAGGCTTAAAAAGCCGGGATCCATATCGGAGCAGTGTCCAATGATGGTAGTCTCTTTTCAGCATGCAGCGAAGTGTCGATTGGTATGCCTCCTTACCTTCCAATTGCGATAAAATCAGCCGCGGCGATAGGCAACCAATTGAAATCCATTGGGATAGTTGTGCCTGCATGAGCGGGTCGGCAGACACTTCCTGTTGAGGCAGCCCGTTATGAGCAGCGAAATCGCTGAGTTTTAAGGCTGCCAATGCTTCTCCGGCGGGTTTCAGCAGCGAGGACGTTGCTCCCGCAATTTCATTTGGATCAATACCCAACATGGGCAGGGAAGGTAATACACCCGCCGTATATTCAATGGGAAGATTAACCTCGTTTGGTACAGGAAACAGAGGGCCAAGCGTTACACGCTCAGATACAAGCGAGAAGAATGTCTCAAATTGATCAGGAAGTTTGGCAATGGGGAAGGGGAGTTGTGCAGCACCTACCACAGTATTCATCCAAAAGAGTCTGATGTCGACGTTATTTACTTTCAGATTTTTGCTTAGCGACGATTCTACCAGGGTTTCGTCGGGGGCAATTTCTTTGCTGGTAAATACATACTCAACACCGAAATTCTCGGCAAGTTCTGCGATGATTTTCTCAGGTTCTCCGATTCGTATCAAAAGATCACCGCCGCGTTCTCTTAAGCTGGTTCTGAGGGCTGCAACGGTTTCTAGCAGGAAATGGGCGCGTGCGGCTCCGGCCCTGCGGAAGCCAAACTTGGTTCTGGCGAATTGCCGTGGATCAAAAACGTAAACCGGGATGATTTCACTTGCCGTAGCTGCCGCGGTTTGAAAACCCTCATTGTCCAGCAGGCGTAAATCATTCCGAAACCAATATATAATTCGTGACATTGAGTAGATCGGGATTCCTAAAAATTGAAATGAGCAACAAATGTAGAAAAAATGCTTCGCTACAAACGAATAAAACCTGCCAGGCAGCTTTCTCCCCGGCAGGTTTTAGGTTGATAGGGTGGCCCGATCAATAACTCAATATGGTAAATTCAGTTCTCCGGTTTCGCTGATGCTCTTCTTCGGTTTTAGCATCCGGGACAATGAGTTGTCGTTCACCATATCCTTTTGCAGTCATTCTATCGGCATCAATTCCTTTGAGATTTAGATAATTAACGGCGGATTCGGCACGATTCTGAGACAGAGTCATGTTGTATGCGTCGGTCGCCCGGGCATCGGTGTGAGAGCTGAGTTCAATTTTAACCGTAGGGTTATCTTTTAATATTTGTACCAGTTTATCGAGTTCTATTGCAGCATCCGGCCGGATATTATATTTGTTCAGGTCGTAATAAATATTTTCCAGAACGAAGGTTTTGTTCAGTTCCAGTTTGTCAAGGTTTACCCGAACCGTGAAAACGGTGTCGGTGAGAAGCTTGGTCAGGAAAATCGGGGGAATACTGCGCCCGTTCATGGAAAACGGCTCCCGCTTGCTGATGTATCCCTTTTTTTCCACCAGCAGGACGTAAGATTGTCCCACTTCAACCGGCTGGTTTCCGAACTTACCTGCCCGATCGGTTGCGAGGCGGGTTATTTCTGTATCAGATGTGTCGGGCAGTATACGAACAATGGCCGAATCGATCGGTACACCGGGTGTTGTATTTGTAAACACCTCACCTGCCAGGAAGTATCTGACCGTTTTAGGCTGGCCATTGATGTAATTAGGATTTTTAGGGCTCATCGGATCGGTCGGGTCGTCGTTTTTAGCAATGGTGGTTGTATCCGGTTCCTCTGGCGCCGCAAAGTAGTAAATGTCATCATCGCCTTTGCCCCCTTCGCGGTTGGAAGAGAAAAATCCCTTTTTCAGCCCCTTGTAAAAAACCAGACCGAAATCATCCTGCGGACTGTTAAAAGGAAGTCCCATGTTCTCAATGGTGATCACACCCTGGGAACGGGTCGCTGAAAACAAGTCCAGTTTTCCCAGACCCGGATGGCCGTCAGAAGCAAAATACAATTTGCCGCCTTCGGCAACATAAGGGAACATATCGTCACCTGCTGTATTAATGTCCCTACCCATGTTCACGGGTTTGCTGAAACGTCCGGAAGCATCCATATTGGTTCGATAAATATCAATTCCGCCTGCGCCACCTGCACGATTGGACGCAAAATAGAGTGTTTTCCCATCCCGGGAAAATGCCGGAGAACCGTCCCAGGCCAAAGAATCGTTGATAGGTAAGATAGCTGGTAACGTCCAGGCGCCACCCACGTTTTTGCTCATGTACAGATCCACATCAACGGTACCTTTTCGTTTGCCCGTATTCCCCCTGGCAAAAACAAGCGTCTTACCATCCGGCGAGAAGGCAGGTGAGCCCTCATTGGCTTCACTCTCAAAAATGTCCTTACTGAACAGTGCAGGGACCCCTTGCGTTTGCGAAGGATCCTTTGCAATGGCAACCTGATATAAGCCTAACATCGGTTGCCCGTTGTTCTTGTAAATCTTTTCCTTTTTTGATGCAGAAAAAACAAGCTCATCTCCCCGTATTGCTGGTGAGAACTCCGATGCGCCTGTATTGATCGGCAAGCTTTTTAATTCAACCTCCATTTTTTCAGTACGAAGGCGATCCGTGATTTTTAGAATTTCAATTTCTCTTAATGCCCGTTCCTGTAAAGGTTTCGGACTATTGGCAGCCTTTGCGAAGAGGCTAAACTGATTCGACGCCTCTTCATATTGGCCGGTGGTTTTAAGCGCATAGGCATACTGGAATTGTGCTTCCGGATTTGTTACACCGCCATCAATGGCTTTTTTGTAGAAAGGTATGGCTTCCTTAAAACGGTTGGAGAGCCGATAGGATTCGGCGATCAGGAAGTTAGTCTGTACAGGTTCATAATTTTCTGCAACCGCTTTTTCGAATCCTTTGATAGCCAGGTCGTACTCGCCGTTGTCAAATTTCTTAACTCCGTCCTTGTAGGCCTGCATCGCTGAATTACAGCTTAATATGATTGTACTGAGTACTAAAATGCAAATGAAGAAGGGGAAACGAAACCTCAATATTTTCATAATTTGATATATAAATGCAATCGATTCTGGACGGAATATGGGTTCAAAAAGACAATAGTACTAAAACAACGTTTGGAAATAAAATTCTGGGATATGTTACGATTATTTTCTTTAAAAAATGTGCAACTGCTTTACATTGATATCGCCCTTCGTGCCATGTTACCTCGTACAGTTAACTCTGCCTTATCTCCTTCCATGCCTATTACGAAATACGATGCCTCCATGATGCACTGTGTTTTCATTCTCCTTGTCCCACAGAAAATCCTGCTTTTCCATCAAACAGATACAAATTTTCAGTTTTGATGATATCGTATCCATCTTTATCCAATCTGCTCAGTAAGTTTATAACAGACGCTTTCGCTATTGCGCCACCCGTTTTGGATAAAAACCGACACCGCCAGTGGTCTGTGTAAAAAGTCTCAGGGGTGTTTCCCGGATAAACTACGGTTCCCCTGTTGGTAATCATGGTTAATTTTAAATCAGACGCTATGCTGCTGAGCGCATCTCCCAGCGGCTTCGGATTCGGCGTCCGGTTGTCCAGGTAAATGTCAACACCGACCAACTCTTTATTTTGTGGCTTAACTTTCGATGAGGCTACCTGAATAGGGCGGGGAGCGGATGCATAACTGATAGGACGGAAATGTTCAGGAAGCTGTCCGATTCTCGCAATCACCGCGTCTGCAAAATCCGTGGTTCCTACTCTTTGTTTGCTGATGTCTCTCTTGTAAATGTCTCCGGTGTGAATGCCGTCTTCTATGGTTTTGAGCCAGGCATTATGAATGCGCGCCGCCACTTCGCCCTGTCCGATGTGCACCAGCATCATGATCGCGCCGTTTAACAGGCCTGAAGGGTTGGCAACACCTTTGCCGGCAATGTCCGGTGCCGAACCATGGATGGCCTCAAACATGGCACATTGCTCCCCGATGTTTGCCGAACCACCCATTCCCACCGATCCTGCCACCTGGGCCGCAATGTCCGAAATGATATCCCCGTATAGATTAAGGGTTACAATAACTTCGAATCTTTGGGGTTGATCGGCAAGAAGCGCCGCACCTATATCAATGATCCAGTGATCCGTTTCTATTTCCGGGTATTCCGTTGCTATTTCATTGAATATTCTGTGAAATAGTCCGTCGGTCATTTTCATGATATTGTCCTTTGAAAAGCAGGTAACCTTTTTCCGGTTGTTGGCCCGGGCATACTCAAACGCATAGCGTACGATCTTTTCACATCCTGGTCGGGATACCAGCTTTAGGCATTCATACACCTCATCCGTTTGCCTGTACTCGATTCCGGTATAAAGATCTTCTTCATTTTCACGAATAATGACCAGATTCAACAATGGATGATTGGTTTGCACAAAAGGAGAGTAGGCCTGGCAGGGCCTCACGTTTGCGAATAGGCCGAGGGTTGTTCGGGCAGTAACGTTCAGGCTCTTGTATCCGCCTCCTTGTGGTGTCGTGATAGGGGCTTTCAAAAATATCTTATTCCTGCGGAGCGCTTCCCATGAGCTATCCGTAATTCCAGCTGCTAAACCGTTCTTATATACTTTTTCGCCTATTTCTATAAATTCAGGTTCGATCTGTGCTCCGGCCGCCTCTAGTATTCGCAAGGTTGCACTCATAATTTCGGGGCCGATCCCGTCACCATTTGCCACTGTGATTTTTGTTCGCATATATCGATGAAGATTAAGGTATGAATTTGATGTTTGGCCTACAAGTTAGTAAATCATTAAGCGTCGCACCAAAAAATAGTCATGGTACCAGGTATGTATTGCCAATGAGGCACCCTGCGCGTTGACAAGATGTTTAGGATTAGATGGAAATGTCTGCTTTACACCTGGTGTGTGGCAGTTCAAGTTTTCGGAAGAGGGTGGACGAATAAGAAGTGACTAACGATTTTATCCATTTCTTTTATTGTCGGGTGCAACGGACAAACAAAAACAGGTAGTTAATTCCATGAACCCAGGCGTATTTACTTAAAAAAGTGCGTTAAGCCTTGTAAATCAATTAAACTATCTTACTTTTGCAGTCCGATTTTTCGGGAAAACTGTTTTCAAAACAATCGGCTCGGTGATTAACCTAGTCAAAATCAATTTGTTAAATGCCAACTATTTCACAATTAGTCCGTAAAGGTAGAGAGACCATTACTTGGAAATCAAAGTCACCGGCTTTGGATTCCTGCCCCCAGCGTAGGGGAGTGTGCACCCGTGTGTACACCACAACGCCTAAAAAACCGAACTCAGCACTTCGTAAAGTAGCTCGTGTTCGTCTTTCCAACAACAAGGAAGTGAATGCCTACATCCCTGGAGAAGGTCACAACTTGCAGGAGCACTCGATCGTATTGATCCGTGGTGGTCGTGTGAAGGATTTGCCAGGTGTGCGTTACCACATTATCCGTGGTGCTTTGGATACTGCCGGTGTAAACGGTCGTAAACAACGTCGTTCTAAATATGGTGCTAAACGTCCAAAACCAGGTCAGGTTGCAGCAGCACCAACAAAAGGTAAGAAAAAATAAAAAGTAACTCTCTCTGCTTTTATTGAAGAAATATTCTGATAAAAGGGAAGTAATCCACGCCTAGGCGGGGGTGAATAAGTTGCAAAACGAAACCTCGTGTAAACATTAAGTACAAAAATGAGAAAGTCCAAACCAAAGAAAAGATATATCCTGCCTGATCCTAAGTTCAGAGATGTGCAGGTTACAAAATTTGTAAATAACCTGATGCTTCAGGGAAAGAAAAGTATCGCTTTCACAATTTTCTATGACGCTCTTGAGCTGGTTGAGAAAAAAACAAGTGAAAGTGGTCTTGAAACCTGGAAAAAAGCATTGAACAACGTAACGCCATCTGTTGAAGTAAAAAGCCGCCGTGTGGGTGGTGCTACTTTCCAGGTGCCTACCGAAGTTCGTCCTGAGCGTAAGCAAGCACTGGGTATGAAGTGGTTGATCAACTATGCTCGTAAGCGTGGAGAAAAAACCATGGTAGACCGCCTGGCTGGTGAAATCGTTGCCGCTGCAAAAGGTGAAGGAGCTGCCGTTAAAAAGAAAGATGATACCCACCGTATGGCGGATGCTAACAAAGCATTCTCGCATTTCCGGTTCTAGGAAACGGTTTAATCCAATTAAAAATCCGGATGCTACACGTAGGTGTGGTGTCCGGATTTTTTCGTTCAAAAGTAGGTACGCAGTTCGGAGGTATACAATTATTTTAAGACAAGTATTCTCTTAATGAAGTTAAAATGATTAAATATTTTGTTGTAATCGTATAATTTATCATCTTTATTGCATTCAACTGGCTAACTAAATTTCTACTAACCAACCAGGTACCTGTTTTATTCGGATTGTCATGAAAGCAAATCTTCTTCTTCCTCTCCTAATATTTGGTTTACTTCTTTCGCAATGTAAAAAGTCAAGTCAATTACCGGAGCCGATTGTCGAAGAGGATTCCGACACCACCGCCATTGTTGATGAGCCAGTTAAAGAGGCCGATTTTATGGTTAGGTTTGACCGGAGTTTTGAAAAGGAGTTGATCAGACTTGGAATTGATAAACTAGGCGTAGAAGATGGAAGGATTCGTTATTCCGATGTCAAGGATATAGAGACCTTAAATATTCGGGCGCAAATCCGGGAAGGGATTCAGGGACTGAAAGGAATAGAACATTTCGTGAATCTAAAGTCCTTCACCACCTTGTATACCAAGCCCGATTCTCTCGATTTCAGTAAAAACACCAAACTGGAATATTTGCACGTTGAGACAGGTTTTGAGGTGGCCGGAGAGCGTAAGGCGCTTAAATATTTGAATGTCAGCAATTGCAAGGAGCTTAAATATTTGAACTGCAAGAGTAATATGTTAAGCAAACTGGACCTAAGTCAAAATAAGAAGTTGACCGAGCTGGATTGTACGGATAATTACAATTTACAGGTATTGGACATTTCGGCCAATACAGAATTAAAAGTTCTGAAGGCATATGGAGTGTTGGACGTATCTGCGAACGAGAAATTGGAGACACTTTTGATTCAGAAGCTTAATCAGCCCCGGTTAGACCTAACAAAAAACATCAACCTCCGCGAATTATATGGCTTCGACTGGGTGTCAATAAAGGAGCTGGATCTAAGATATTGCAAAGAACTTCAGAAGTTCATGATTACAAATTCTCCCAGTTTAACAAGAATCTGCGTAAATACGTTGCCTGGTTTGAATGACACCAACTGGAGAAAGCCGAATCAGGCGGAGTTCCGGCTTTGTAATTGATACGAAGCCCTTGTATGCACCCGAAGTTCCCCAAAAACCAAAGATCTACCTTTCCTATTTGAATTTCTCAAAAAAATAATCCCTTCCCCATTGTTTTTATAATCAACATTTTATACTTTTGCGCTCTGAATTTTTGGAAGTGCTGTGAAATCCAGCGTCTGAAATTTCAAATTTGCTTCAAATTTTGCATTGCACATCGAATAATATAACACATCACCATTTGTCATGGCACGTGATCTAAGATTAACAAGAAATATTGGTATTGCTGCTCACATCGATGCAGGGAAAACGACTACAACGGAGCGTATTCTTTATTACGCAGGGGTTAGTCATAAAATTGGAGAAGTACACGACGGTGCGGCTACAATGGACTGGATGGAGCAGGAGCAGGAGCGTGGTATTACCATTACTTCAGCGGCTACAACAGTTGATTGGACTTACCGTAATGAAAAATACCATATCAACATTATCGATACACCGGGTCACGTTGACTTTACTGTTGAGGTAAACCGTTCCCTTCGTGTATTGGATGGATTGGTTTTCTTATTCAGTGCGGTTGATGGTGTGGAGCCTCAGTCGGAAACGAACTGGCGTTTGGCTAACAACTATAATGTAGCACGTATTGGTTTCGTTAACAAAATGGACCGTTCTGGTGCGGACTTCCTTAAGGTGTGTACGCAGGTGAAAGAAATGTTGGGCAGCTATGCTGTTCCTCTTCAATTGCCAATCGGTGCTGAAGATACGTTCAGAGGTGTAGTTGACTTGGTTAACTTCCGTGGTATCGAATGGAATGAAGAAGATAAAGGAATGACTTTCAGAGAAGTTCCTATTCCTGAAGATATGTTGGAAGAAGCAACGGAGTGGAGAGAAAAACTTCTTGAAGCGGTTGCTGAATTCGATGACACTTTGATGGAAAAATATTTTGAAGATCCTACTTCAATCTCAGAAGACGAAATTCTTGCGGCTTTGCGCGCAGCGACAATCAGCATGAAAATCGTTCCTATGGTTTGTGGTTCTTCTTTCAAAAATAAAGGTGTTCAAACGATGCTTGATTACGTGATGGCAATTTTGCC
This sequence comes from Dyadobacter sp. 32, assembly GCF_902506755.1. GTDB lineage: Bacteria > Bacteroidota > Bacteroidia > Cytophagales > Spirosomataceae > Dyadobacter. The sequence goes on from NZ_LR735258.1 coordinate 5,485,469, forward strand.
TTCTCCTCAGGATCGTGAAAGCATCATCGGAACTGATCCACGTACTGGTCTTGAAATTTCTCGCCAGCCAACAGATGCAGATCCTTTCTGTGCACTAGCGTTTAAAATTGCAACGGATCCTTATGTGGGACGTCTTTGCTTTATTCGTTCTTACTCAGGATATTTGGATTCAGGTTCTTATGTACTGAACAACCGTTCAGGAAATAAGGAGCGTATCTCTCGTATCTTCCAAATGCATGCCAACAAGCAAAATCAAATTGATCGTCTTGAGGCGGGTGATATTGGAGCGGTAGTAGGTTTCAAAGATATTAAAACGGGTGATACTTTATCTGATGAAAAGAACCCGATCGTTCTTGAATCAATGGTATTCCCTGAGCCCGTAATTGGTTACGCAATCGAGCCTAAGAAAGCTGCGGATAGCGATAACTTCTCTAAGGCAATCACGAAGTTGATCGAAGAAGATCCTACGTTACAAGTTGAAAGTAACGAAGAAACTGGTCAGACGATCATCAAAGGAATGGGAGAGCTTCACCTTGAAATTATCATCGACCGCATGCGTCGTGAATTTAAAGTGGAAGTAAACCAGGGAGCACCTCAGGTTGCTTACAAAGAGATTCTTACGAAGAACTTTGAGCACCGTGAAGTTTACAAGAAACAAACAGGTGGTCGTGGTAAATTTGCCGATATTCTTTTTGAAATCGGACCGAGAGACGACAACGAGGAAGGAAAAGAGCCAAAAACTGGGTTGCAGTTTGTGAATCAGATTGTAGGTGGTACCATTCCCCGTGAATTTATTGCCCCGATACAAAAAGGATTTGAAGCATCTATGTCAAACGGTGCCCTTGCAGGATATCCTTTGGATTCGATGAAAGTGCGTTTGTACCACGGGTCATTCCACGACGTCGATTCGGATTCTCTTTCTTTTGAACTTGCTGCTAAAATAGGTTTTAAAGAAGCTGCACGTCATGCGGGATCTAAATTGATGGAGCCGATTATGCACGTTGAAGTGCTTACACCTGACGAGTACACAGGACCGATCACTGGTGACCTTAACCGTCGTCGTGGTATCATGAGAGGTATGGATTCACGTAATGGTGCTCAGGTTATCAAATGTGATGTTCCTTTGTCTGAACTTTTCGGTTATGTTACCGATCTTCGTACCATGTCATCAGGGCGCGCCACTGCATCCCTCACATTCGCTTATTACGAGATTGTTCCTAACAACATCGCAGAATCGGTTATAGAAAAGGCGAAGGGTTTAGTTAAAGCATAAAACGATGGTGTGTGTCATTCAGTTGACACACACCATTTTATTTATAAATATTAAACAGGTAAAGTAAATGGTTCTTTTGCCTGTGGATTGTCGGAACATGTTTCGTTCAAGTATTCTCAGAACCGGAAATAATATAAAATCATGAATCAAAAAATTCGCATCAAGCTTCGGTCATTCGACCACAATCTGGTCGATAAGTCGGCTGAGAAGATTGTTAAGGCAGTAAAGGCTACAGGAGCAGTGGTAAGCGGGCCAATCCCCTTGCCAACCAAAACGGAGAAATTCACAGTTCTTCGTTCACCCCACGTTAACAAGAAATCACGTGAACAATTCCAGCTTTGTACTTACAAACGTCTGGTAGATATTTTCTCAACAAGTGCAAAGACAGTCGATGCACTGATGAAGCTTGAATTGCCAAGCGGTGTTGACGTTGAGATAAAAGTATAGTGTAAGTGGCCTGTGTTATGCAGGTCAAAATATAAGTTGGATGAAGGTCCGGGAATCTGGAAACCACATCTGAGCTCGATAAAATCAGAAAATTGTGCCAATTCTATGGCGGCTCGATAATTTCTGAAAGAAACGAAGGTCAGATGTGTCAAAACATCTGACCTTTTTTGCTGATTATCAGTGAGAAATAAATAAAGTCTGCTTGGAATCGAAATTTTAATTTTCTACCTTTGCAGTCCGTTTTAAAGAATAAGGGGTTTTACCTGCTAATTTAAATTAATTTACATGTCTGGTTTAATAGGTAAAAAAATCGGAATGACTAGTTTGTACAACGCTGACGGGCAGGCTCTGGCGTGTACGGTTATCCAAGCTGGTCCTTGTGTTGTTACACAAGTTAGGTCCGAAGAAAAGGATGGTTACATAGCCATCCAGTTGGGTTTTGGTGAGAAAAAAGAGAAAAGCTCTACCAAGCCTATGATTGGTCACTTTAAAAAAGCCAATACGACTCCAAAGCAAAAGCTGGTTGAGTTCAAGGAATTTGAAGTGGAGCATGAACTAGGAACTTCACTATCGGTACAGGATGTATTCGAAGAAGGTGAATTCATTGATGTCGTTGGAAATGCCAAAGGCCGCGGTTTTCAGGGTGTTGTAAAACGCCATGGTTTCGCAGGGGTTGGTGGTCAAACACACGGGCAGCATAACCGCGCACGTCACCCGGGTTCGATTGGTGCTTGTTCATTCCCATCACGCGTATTTAAAGGTATTCGCATGGGTGGACGCATGGGTAACAATCGTGTAAAAATTCAGAATTTACGTATTCTGAAAGTGATCCCTGAGCAGAATCTTATAGTAGTAAGTGGCTCGGTACCTGGTTCAAAGAATTCATTTCTAATCTTAGAGAAATAGCACCCATGGAACTGTCCGTATTTAACATAAAAGGAGAAGATACCGGGAAAAAGGTAAGTGTGTCGGAAGAAATCTTCGGCATTGAGCCAAACACCCACGCGATCTATCTCGATGTGAAACTTTACCTGGCCAATCAGCGCCAAGGAACTCACAAATCAAAAGAACGTGCTGAGATTAATCACTCGACACGTAAGATCAAGAAACAAAAGGGAACTGGCGGAGCTCGTGCTGGTAGTATCAAGTCTCCGGTTTTCGTAGGTGGTGGTCGTATATTCGGTCCAAGACCTCGCGACTACGGTTTTAAGATCAATAAGAAAGTAAAAGTACTGGCTCGTAAGTCGGCTTTTTCTGCCAAAGCACAGTCTGATGCTATATCTGTTCTTGAAGCTTTCACATTCGACGCTCCGAAAACGAAATCGTATCTGAACGTTTTGAATTCACTTTCTCTGGTCAACACCAAGACCTTGCTCATCCTGTCTGCGATTGACAATAACGTGTATCTGTCGAGCCGTAACGTTCCCAAGGCGAAGGTTACCACTGCAGACGCGGTGAATACATATGACCTGATGAATGCAGACCGTCTTCTGATAAGTGAATCTGCACTATCTATTTTGGAAACCCAATTGAACAAATAATCATGAGTGTACTGAAACGTCCGATAATAACCGAAAAGGTAACGGCTCAGGGTGGTCAAGGAAAATATGCCTTTGAAGTATCCCTTACTTCAAATAAAGTGGAGATCAAAAAGGCTATTGAAAAACTATTTGGGGTTACCGTAGAAAGTGTTCACACAATGCGCAGCATTGGAAAGAGCAAATCCCGCACATCGGGAGGCAAGTTTGTAAGTGGAAAAACGTCAACTATCAAAAAGGCGATCGTAACAGTTGCCGAAGGTGAGATCATCGATATTTACGGTGAAGCATAAGAAATAGTTGATCGATAAATCTTTGACGAGTTTATAGCAATGGCAGTTAAAAAATTAAAACCCACAAGTGCTGGACAGCGTTTTCGCTCAGCTCCGACCTTTGAAGAGGTAACGGCAGCGAAGCCTGAAAAAAGTCTGTTGGAGGTCGTAAAAAGAACCGGCGGTCGTAACAGCGCAGGACGTCGTACGATGCGTCACATAGGTGGTGGACACAAGCGGAAATACCGTATTATCGATTTTAAAAGAAATCGGTTCGATTCACCAGCCACCGTTCTTACAATTGAGTATGATCCGAATCGTTCTGCACGTATCGCTCTGGTACAATATGCAGATGACGAGAAGAGATATATCATTGCGCCGAACGGTCTGAAAGTTGGACAGGTGATTGTATCGGGAAGTTCAGTGGCACCAGAAATGGGCAACGCACTTCCACTCGGCTCAATGCCAATTGGTACAATTGTTCATAATATCGAGTTAACCCCTGGTAAGGGTGGTCAGTTTGCAAGAAGCGCAGGAGCCTATGCTCAGCTTGTTGCACGGGAAGGAAAATACGCTGTTATAAAAATGCCTTCCGGCGAAATGCGTATGATTCTTTCAACATGCATCGCTACGGTTGGAACAGTTTCCAATTCAAGTCACATGAATGTGAGCATTGGTAAAGCTGGTCGTAAGCGTTGGTTAGGTCGTCGTCCTCGTGTTCGTGGTGTTGCCATGAACCCTGTAGATCACCCAATGGGTGGTGGTGAAGGCCGGTCATCCGGTGGTCAGCCTCGTTCAAGAAACGGACAGTTCTCCAAAGGACTTAAGACTCGTGATCGCAACAAGCATTCTGAGAAATTGATTATCAGCCGTCGTAAAAAATAATATAAGAACATGGCACGCTCATTAAAAAAAGGACCATATATAGACTTTCGTCTGGACAACAAGATTCAGGCGATGAACAGCGCAGCTCGTAAGTCGGTAATAAAAACATGGTCACGACGCTCTATGATATCACCGGATTTTATCGGTCATACATTTGCAGTGCATAACGGGAATAAATTTATTCCTGTGTACGTAACTGAAAACATGGTAGGACACAAGTTGGGGGAGTTTTCTCCTACACGTAACTTCCGCGGGCATACAGCGAAAAAAGATAAAGGTAGAAAATAATTAGTCGACGATAGCTGGGTTTCGTCAATCGGAACCAGCCTATATCTGAAAGAACATGGAAGCAAGAGCTATATTAAGAAATGTGCCAACATCCCCTCGCAAGATGAGATTGGTGGCCGACATGATTCGCGGACAAAAGGTCAGCAAAGCGTTGGCGCTGTTAAAGTATCAACCTCAGGCTGCTGCACCTGTTTTGCATAAAGTTTTGCTTTCGGCAGTAGCCAACTGGCAACAACTGAACGAAGACACAAAGCTTGAAGATGCAGATCTGATTGTAAAGACCGTGTTTATCGATGGTGGGCGTATGTTGAAGCGTTTGCGCCCTGCACCGCAAGGAAGAGCACACAGAATCCGTAAGCGTTCGAACCATATTACGTTAGTAATTGACGAAGCAAAAGTTTCTGTAGCAAGCGCAGACAATGAAGCAGTAATCACCGAATCATAAGTAAAACGATCTATTTCGAATGGGACAAAAGGTTAATCCGATAGGTCTGAGACTAGGAATTGTCAGAGGATGGGACTCGAGTTGGTACGGAGGAAAGGACTTTTCTGACAAACTTGTTGAAGACGAAAAAATTCGTAACTATATAAAGGCTCGTATCCCCAAAGGATCGATTTCCAAAGTAGTTATTGAGCGCACTTTGAAGCGCATTACATTGACAATCCACACTGCCCGTCCAGGTATCGTTATCGGTAAAGGAGGAAGTGAAGTTGATAAAATCAAAGAAGAGCTTAAGAAGATTACAGGGAAGGATGTTCAAATTAACATCTATGAGATTAAAAGACCTGAAATTGATGCTAAACTGGTAGGTGAGGCTATCGCTCAACAGTTGCAGGCTCGTATTTCTTACCGTCGTGCCATGAAGCAATCCATTGCTTCTGCCATGCGGGTGGGGACACAAGGTATCAAAATTCGTCTTGCGGGACGTCTGGGTGGTGCTGAAATGGCCCGTACGGAAGAGTACAAGGAGGGACGTATTCCTTTGCATACCTTACGTGCTGATATTGACTATGCCATCTCAGAGGCACAAACAATCTATGGCAAAATAGGTATCAAAGTTTGGATCTTCAAAGGAGAATTGTATGGCAAAAGGGATCTGACTCCTAGCGCGGCTACTGCTGCTTCGGATAGAGCTGAAAGTCGTGCAGGCGGAGGAAATGAGCGTGGAGGAAACGACCGCGGCGGAAGAGGTGATAGAAGAGGCGGACGTGACGGTGCTCCACGTGGTGGAAGTGAAGGTGGTGGTAGCGAAGCGGATCGTCGTAAACGTAATGCAGGCAACACCAATAATAAGAAGAAGAAATAATCAGACATTTTCCGATTTGTAAGAGTCGGTTCAAATAGATTGAAATCATGTTACAGCCGAAAAGAACAAAATTTCGCAAGCAACAAAAAAACAAAGGTGCAGAAAAAGGTCTTGCCACGCGTGGTGCTGAAATCGCTTTCGGATCCTTTGCCATCAAGTCGCTTGAACCAGGCTGGCTAACAGCACGTCAGATCGAAGCAGCGCGTATTTCAGTGACGCGGGCTATGAAACGTGAAGGCCAGGTATGGATTCGTGTGTTCCCTGACAAGCCTATTACAAAGAAACCTGCAGAGGTTCGTATGGGTAAAGGTAAAGGAGCTCCTGAGTATTGGGTAGCTCCCATCAAGCCGGGAACAATCATCTTCGAAGCAACCGGTGTTTCACTGGAAACTGCTAACGAAGCATTGCGTTTGGCTGCACAAAAGTTGCCAATTAAAACAAAGTTCGTGGTACGTCGGGATTATCAGGAATAGGACTAACCCCGAATGTATTAAGAACGCTAATTATTAAAAGCAATGACTAGTAAAGAAATTAAGGATTTATCGCCGGACCAGCTGAAAGAGCAGGTCGCCCAGGAGAGAGAGCGCTTACTAAGGTTGAAATTTGCACATGCAATTTCTCCAATCGAAAACCCTTTGCGTATTCGCGCCTCACGTAAGGAAATTGCAAGGTTATTGACCGAACAGTCAGCGAAAAGTAACCAATAGAAAACAGCTAAGAAATTATGGAGGCAACAGAAAGAAATTTACGCAAAGAAAGAGTTGGTAAAGTAGTGAGCAACAAAATGGAGAAATCCTGTGTGATCACTGTTGAACGTAAAGTTAAACACCCCATGTACGGTAAGTTTATGACTAAAACTACCAAATTGATGGTGCATGACGAAAATAACCAGGTTGGTATCGGTGATACAATCAAAGTTATGGAAACCCGTCCGCTTAGTAAGAATAAGCGTTGGAGATTAATTGAAATCCTTGAAAAAGCTAAGTAACAAATGGTACAGCAAGAATCAAGACTGTCGGTAGCAGACAACAGTGGAGCGAAGGAAGTACTCGTAATTCGGGTACTTGGCGGAACTGGCAAACGCTATGCCTCAGTAGGCGATAAGATCGTCGTAACAGTAAAATCTGCTCTGTCTTCGAGCAACATGAAAAAAGGAACAGTTTCAAAAGCTGTGGTGGTACGTACCAAAAAGGAAGTACGCCGTAAAGATGGAACATACATTCGCTTTGAAGATAATGCAGCCGTTTTGTTAAACAATAACGACGAGCCGCGTGGTACTCGTATCTTTGGGCCAGTTGCCCGTGAATTGCGTGAGAAGCAGTTTATGAAGATCGTTTCCCTTGCACCCGAAGTGTTGTAAGAAATAAGAACAAACGTGTTTCATTGAACCGAAAAGAGAATATCTCAAATGGAAAGTAAAATCAAAAAAGGACCAGCTAAATTGCACGTGCGCAGCGGAGATACCGTAAAGGTAATTGCCGGCAATGCCAAAGGTGAAACTGGTCGTATAAAAACCATCATAGTAGATAAGTTAAGAGCTACTGTGGAAGGTGTAAACATGATCACAAAACATGTTAAGCCTAACGCACAGAACCCACAGGGTAGCATAGAAAAACTTGAAGGAACAATCCACATCAGTAATCTGATGGTGGTTGATTCCAAAACCGGTGAAGCAACCCGTACAGGACGCAAGGCGGACGATAAAGGAAAGTTACAACGGTTTTCGAAAAAGACAGGTAAGTTCTTGTAAGAAGCTACCGGGGTCGAATTACAGTTGTTAGTTTAATAAACAAGCGCGTGGGTCGGCAATCCACAATAACTATTTTAATACAATGGCACAGCCGAGACTAAAAGAAAAATATGTTGGTGAAATCGTTGACCAACTAAAGCAAAAGTTTGAGTACAAGTCAGTAATGCAGGTACCACGTTTGACAAAGATTGTGATCAACAAGGGTATTGGAGCAGCAGTTGCAGACAAAAAACTAGTTGATACGGGTGTTGAAGAGCTGGGCCTGATTACAGGACAAAAAGCAATAGCAACCCTATCCAAAAAGGCGGTTTCTAACTTTAAGTTGCGTGAAAACATGCCAATTGGAGCTAAAGTTACCCTTCGTGGTGACCGTATGTATGAATTCCTGGATCGGTTAACTTCCATCGCGATGCCACGTGTACGTGATTTCAAAGGAATCAGCGACAAAGGGTTCGATGGTCGTGGAAACTACACATTCGGGGTTAAGGAACAAATCATATTTCCTGAGATCTCTATCGAGAAAGTCAACAAGATCACAGGTATGGACATAACGTTTGTAACATCAACCAATTCTGACGAAGAAAGTTATGAATTGTTGAAAGCACTCGGAATGCCTTTCGCTAATGCAAGTAAACAAGGATAATTCTTAAGAATAAGATATACCGACAATGGCAAAAGAATCAGTAAAAGCACGGGACAGAAAGAAACAAGCATTGGTAGCTCGGTACGCTGAAAAGCGTAAAACGTTGAAAGCTGCTGAAGATTGGGTTGGCCTTGACAAGTTACCACGTAATTCATCACCTGTTCGCCTGCACAATCGTTGCAAAATTACAGGAAGACCTCGTGGATACATGCGTAAATTTGGAATTTCCAGAGTTCTTTTCCGGGATATGGCCTCAGAAGGCAAAATTCCGGGTGTTACAAAATCAAGTTGGTAGTAATACTTTCAATTCTGATTTCAATTACTTAACTTTGCACTCCCGTTTAAAAAGGGGTGTTTAAAACCAAGCATAAAAATGTTAACGGATCCCATAGCAGATTATCTAACCAGACTCAGAAACGCTATCAAAGCGAAACATAGGGTTGTAGAGATACCTGCATCCAACATAAAAAAAGAGATAACTAAAGTATTATTCGATAAAGGATATATACAGAGTTATAAGTTTGACGAAATCGGACCTCAGGGTGTGATCAAGATTGCTTTGAAGTACAATCCTGTCACGAAACAGTCTGCAATTGTTAAATTGGAGCGAGTTAGTAAACCTGGATTACGCAAGTACTCGGGTTCATCAACACTTCCACGCGTTCTGGGAGGTTTAGGCACGGTGATCATCTCTACCTCCAAAGGTGTGATGACAGACAAGGAGGCCAAAACGCTGAATGTGGGCGGTGAAGTGTTATGTTTCGTGTATTAATATTTTAAATTATTCAGGAAATGTCACGAATAGGAAATAAATTAATCGTTGTACCTGCCGGTGTTACAGTATCCGTTGCAGATGACAACCTGGTTTCGGTAAAAGGACCAAAAGGAACGCTCACACAGGCGGTGGATACGGATATGATCGTCGAAATCGAAGGAAATGAGCTTAAAGTAAAACGTCCTACTGAACAAAAGCGTCATAAAGCACTACACGGTTTGTACCGTTCATTGATCAATAACATGATCATTGGCGTAGACGCAGGGTATAAGAAGGAGCTTGAAATTATTGGTGTGGGTTACAAAGCCACTGCTTCTAACAATGTTCTTGAATTGCAATTGGGATATTCTCACAATATTTTCATGGCAATCCCGGAGGAGATCAAGCTTACTACGACTTCCGAAAAAGGTCAGAATCCAAAGGTTATATTGGAAGGAATTGATAAAGAATTGATAGGTTCTGTTGCTGCTAAAATTAAGTCTCTACGTAAAGTTGAGCCTTACAAAGGTAAGGGTATCCGTTTTGTTGGCGAAATTGTTCGTCGTAAAGCTGGTAAATCTGCATCTAAAAAATAGTGCGTAGCCACGGAATAATGTTATAAACAGTTAGATAAGATTAAAAATGGCTACCGCAAAAGTAGATAGAAGACAAAGACTTAAATACCACATTCGTAAGAAGGTGAAAGGTAGTGCTGAACGTCCCAGATTGTCTGTGTTTCGTTCAAACACCAGTATTTATGCTCAGATCATTGATGATGTTCAGGGAATCACCCTGGTAAGTGCATCTTCTATGGATCTTGGAGAGAGAAAAGAAAGTTCCAATGTTGAAGTTGCCCTTCAGGTAGGAAAGAAAATTGCTCAAAAAGCGCAGGAGGCAGGTATTCAGGCGGTGGTATTTGACCGTAACGGATATTTGTACCATGGTAAAGTTAAAGCATTGGCCGAAGGAGCTCGCGAGGGTGGCCTGAAATTCTAAGAATTAAGAAAGACTATGTCTACAAATACAAAACCTTCAAAGGTTAACGAATCCGAGCTTAAAGAGCGCGTAGTAGCGATCAACCGTGTTGCCAAAGTGGTAAAAGGTGGACGTCGTTTCAGTTTCTCTGCCATCGTGGTGGTAGGTGATGGAAAAGGTGTTGTTGGTTATGGTTTAGGAAAAGCAAACGAGGTAACTGATGCCATTGCAAAAGGAATCGACGATGCTAAAAAGAACCTGATTACCATACCCATGCTGAAGCATACGGTACCTCACCAAATGGAAGGAAAGTTCAGTGGCGGCTTCGTGTTGATTAAACCAGCTGCACCTGGTACTGGTGTACTGGCCGGTGGGCCAATGCGTGCTGTTCTTGAAAGTGCTGGTATTAAGGATGTACTTGCCAAGTCAAAAGGATCGTCCAATCCTCACAATGTAATTAAAGCTACCATTGATGCACTTTTGAAAATGAGAGCACCTCACGAAGTAGCCTTCCAGCGTGGAGTAAAATTGGATAAAGTGTTCAACGGATAGTCCCTGTCAGGATATCTTATACCTCAGAGTAATCATGTCAAAAGTACGTATTACACAAATTAAGAGTACCATCGATCGTCCTGAAAGACAAAAGCTTACAATGAAAGCTTTGGGATTGGGTAAAATGAATCGTTCGGTAGAAAAGGAAAATAGTGACGCCATTGCGGGGATGATTCGTAAAATAAGTCACTTGGTTAAAGTAGAAGAAATTTAATAAATACGAATAGTATGAATCTTAGTTCATTAAAACCGGCAGCTGGATCCGTAAAAACCGGAAAACGTGTTGGACGTGGTCAGGGATCCGGAAAAGGGGGAACTTCTGCACGTGGACATAAAGGAGCGCAGTCGCGTTCAGGTTATAGCCGTAAGCCAGGTTTTGAAGGTGGCCAGATGCCCTTGCAAAGACGTTTACCTAAATTTGGCTTCAACAATATTAATCGTGTTGAGTACAAAGCGTTGAATCTTGACGCAATTCAGTCCTTGGCTGACAAAACGAGTGCAGCTGTGATTACACTGGATTTGATTCGTGAGAACGGGCTTTGTTCTAAAAAGGACTTGGTTAAAATCCTTAGTCGTGGTGTAATTACATCGGCTATTGAGGTTCAGGCAAATGGGTTTTCTTCATCGGCAATTGAGGCGATCGAAAAAGCTGGAGGTAAAGCAGTGAAATTGTAACCTGGTTGGTGCAATTATTGAACGTCTATGTTTAATTATCGAATAGATAAGTGAGCCCGATAACATGAAAAGATTTTTTGAGACGATAAAACATATATTTGCAATTGAGGAGTTGAGAACACGTATTCTCAACACTCTTTTGTTTATAACCATCTTCCGTTTAGGGTCTTATGTTGCTTTACCAGGTGTTGAACCAGATCAGATGATCGCTTCAACCGAGGGTTTGCTGGGTTTGATTGATATTTTTGTAGGAGGCTCTTTTAGTAAGGCTTCTATTTTTGCGTTAGGAATCATGCCTTACATTTCTGCATCCATTGCGATTCAGTTGTTGACCATGGCATTACCCTATTTCCAAAAAATGCAAAAGGAGGGAGAGTCCGGGCGTAAGAAACTTAATCAGTTGACCAGGGTTCTGACCATTGTGGTTACACTGGTTCAGGGTACGGCATATCTCAATACAATGGTGCCAGATGAGGCATTGTTGGTACCAAGAAGTATGTTTAATATTTCATCCGTCTTTGTGCTTACAGCAGGTACTATGTTCTGTATGTGGTTGGGCGAGCGCATTACGGACAAAGGTATTGGAAATGGGATTTCCATGTTGATCATGATCGGTATTGTATCCAGGTTTCCAGGTGCGATATACAAGGAATTTGTTTCAAGAGGCAGTGGTCAGATATTGCTTTTTGTTCTGGAAATTGTAGCACTGTATTTCGTTATCATGGGTGCTGTCATGCTAACCCAGGCGGTTCGCAGAATTCCAATTCAATATGCCAAGCAGGTGGTTGGGAATCGGGTAATGGGAGGTCAGCGTCAATATCTGCCGTTGAAGCTGAATGCGGCGGGCGTAATGCCTATTATTTTTGCTCAGGCTTTGATGTTTATACCGTCCCTTGGCGCTTCTTATTTCGCAGAGAAGAGTGACTTTGCGGCCAATGTGGCAACGATATTTGCAAATTACGCAACCTGGCAGTACAATGCGTTGTTTGCTTTTCTGATTATTGTTTTCACCTTCTTTTATACTGCTATTTCGGTTAATCCTCAGCAAATTGCGGATGACATGAAACGAGGCGGAGGTTTCATACCAGGTGTTAAGCCGGGCCAGCAGACTTCAGAATATATCAGTTCAGTGTTGGACCGTATTACATTTCCGGGTTCATTGATGCTTGCACTGGTAGCTATTCTGCCCGCTTTTGCCAGTCTTCTGGGAATATCAAATGATTTTGGTCATTTCTTCGGAGGAACCTCCCTGTTAATCATGGTGGGTGTGGTGTTGGATACATTACAGCAGGTGGAAAGTTATCTGTTAATGCGTAGATACGAAGGATTGATGAAATCAGGACGTGTTACAGGCAGAACGGAAAGTGTTGCTATATAATTCTGATGATATACCTGAAAACCGAAGAAGAGATTGACCTGATAAAGGTAAGTGCCCAGGTATTAGGAAAGGCTCATGCAGAGGTGGCTCAATGGGTTAAACCAGGAGTTACAACAAAGAAACTGGATACAATAGCAGAAGATTATATCAGGGCTTTCGGAGGGATACCTTCTTTCAAAGGCTTTAATAATTTCCCCGCTTCTCTTTGTATATCTGTTAATGAAGTAGTTGTCCATGGATTTCCAAGCAATTATGAGTTGAAAGATGGAGACATCATATCCATTGATTGCGGGGTAAAGTTGAATGGGTTTCATAGTGACAGTGCTTATACATACCCGGTTGGGGAAGTTGCGCAGAATGTGATGGATCTCTTGTCAGCAACCAAGCGTTCACTTTATAAAGGAATTGAGCAGGCGGTGGACGGTATGAGAATTGGTGATATCGGCTATGCTGTTCAAAGTTATGTTGAAGATCTGGGTTATACCGTTGTTCGTGAGTTGGTTGGACATGGAGTAGGTAGAAATCTTCACGAAAGTCCGGAGGTTCCAAATTATGGCAAGAGAGGTAAGGGCGTTAGATTGAAAGAGGGTATGGTGCTTGCAATTGAGCCGATGATTAACCTGGGCGGCAAGGCAGTAATACAGGAGCGGGATGGTTGGACTATCAGGACCAGTGATCGTAAGCCATCTGCCCATTTTGAACACACCGTAGTAGTTCGTAAAGGTAAGGCTGAAATTCTGACGACTTTCGATTACATAGAGCAAGTAACAGCTAATACCAGCCTCATGGTTGAAGTTAAGTAATAAAAGCTAAGAATGGCAAAACAAGCATCAATAGAACAAGACGGAGTTATTTTAGAAGCACTCTCCAATGCCATGTTTCGTGTGGTTTTGGAAAATAAGCATGAAGTGATTGCCCACATTTCGGGTAAGATGCGGATGCATTATATAAAAATATTACCGGGCGACCGTGTTAAGTTGGAAATGTCTCCTTACGACTTATCAAAGGCAAGAATTACTTACCGGTACAAATAAAGGAGAAGATCACCTCAGTATTAACAATAAGTAACATTCAAGATGAAAGTCAAAGCATCAGTTAAGAAACGCAGTGTAGACTGTAAAGTTATACGCCGAAAGGGTAAAGTATACGTAATTAACAAGAAAAACCCACGGTATAAACAAAGACAAGGTTAATCATATGGCACGTATTTCAGGAGTTGATATCCCCGACCGTAAAAGAGGCGAAATTTCATTGACGTATATTTTCGGCATTGGTCGCAGTTCGGCAAAAAAGATTTTGAACAAAGCAGGTGTTGACATCGATAAAAAGGTGATCGACTGGAACGATGAGGAATCCGGAGCTGTTCGCGCGGTGATCGCAGGTGAATATAAAGTGGAAGGTGCGCTTAAGTCGGAAGTGCAATTGAGCATCAAACGTCTTATGGACATTGCTTGCTACCGTGGTCTTCGTCATCGTAAAGGATTGCCATTGCGTGGTCAAAGAACGAAGAATAACTCTCGTACTCGTAAGGGTAAACGCAAAACAATCGCGAACAAGAAAAAGGCTACTAAATAAACAATGAGTAGTGCGTGAAGGCGCATAACTTATTTCCCGAGCAATGGCACAAAACAAAAGAAAAGATAAAGCAAAAAAGAGAGTTGTTGTAGTGGAGTCGGTGGGTCAGGTACACATCAGAGCTTCTTTCAACAACATTATTATCTCTATTACCAACAACAACGGACAGGTTATCTCTTGGGCTTCGGCCGGTAAAATGGGTTTCCGCGGTTCTAAAAAGAATACTCCTTATGCTGCTCAAACAGCGGCTCAAAATTGCGCACAGGTTGCTTTTGACCTTGGAATGCGTAAGGCGGAGGTTTTTGTTAAAGGACCTGGATCAGGACGTGAGTCTGCGATTCGTACGATCCAAAATGCAGGTATAGAGGTTACTACTATTCAGGATATTACTCCGCTTCCTCACAACGGATGCCGTCCTCCAAAACGTCGTAGAGTTTAGTCTTAAAACAAATGCCCATTCGTAATTTGGACACTGGGGTTACAGAATGGTTTTAATTATTTCGAAAAAACAAAAAGTTTAAAATGGCACGTTACACAGGTCCCAAATCAAAGATTGCAAGACGTTACGGAGAACCCATTATGGGCCCGAGCAAGGCGCTTGCAAAAAAGAATTATCCTCCCGGAGTACATGGGAAAGGCCGCCGGTCTAAAAAATCTGAGTATGCTTTACAGTTAATGGAAAAGCAGAAAGTTAAATTCATCTATGGTATCCTTGAAAGACAGTTTCGTAATCTGTTCGAAAAGGCTTCTGTAAAGGATGGTATTACTGGAGAAAACTTGCTGAAATATTGCGAAGCGCGTCTCGACAATACCGTTTACCGGTTAGGTATCGCACCTACAAGGCGTGCAGCGCGTCAGTTGGTTTCCCACAAACATATTCTTGTTGATGGGGAAATCGTTAACATTCCTTCTTATTCTTTACGCCCAGGACAAATTGTTACTGTTCGTGAAAAATCCAAATCTCTCGAAGCCGTTACGGACAGCCTTGCTGGTCATAGCGCAAGAGGATTCAACTGGCTGGAATGGGATGGCAAGGAACTGACTGGAAAGTTTGTTACCTTCCCTGACCGTGAGTCTATTCCTGAAAACATCAACGAGCAGCTTATCGTTGAATTGTATTCTAAATAAAATCTTCATATTACTGGCACACCCCGTTTTGCGGGGCTGTGCTTTTTAGCCGGAATCGGCAATTTTGCGATCGCAAAGGTAACGGTAGCGTGATCAACTATCATTTACTACTATAAAAGGAGCAAGGACTATGTCAATATTAGCTTTCCAAATGCCTGATAAGGTCGTCATGGAAAAAGCAGACGACTTTCACGGGTTGTTTGAGTTTAAGCCTTTAGAGAAAGGATACGGCGTGACCATTGGTAATGCGTTACGTAGAATACTTCTTTCCTCTTTGGAAGGTTACGCCATTACGAGTGTGAAGTTCCCAGGTGTGCTTCACGAATTTTCTTCTATCGAAGGTATCGTTGAGGATGTTACAGAAATCATCCTGAACCTGAAAATGGTTCGTTTTAAAAAAGTTTCTGATTTAAATGAAAGCCGGATTGTGGTGAATCTTAAGAATGTTTCTGTGATCACTGCAGGCGACATTGGTAAGTTTACCAGTGCTTTTGAGGTTTTGAATCCGGATCAGGTAATCTGCCACATTGATGACAACAAGGAGTTCGAAATGGAGCTTTTGTTGGACAAGGGCAGGGGATATGTGCCAGCGGATGAGCCGAGAGCAAATGAACTGCCTTTCGGATATATTGCCGTAGATTCAATCTACACCCCTATAAAAAATGTGAAATACAGTGTAGAAAATACACGTGTGGAACAACGTACGGATTATGAGCGTCTGTTAATAGACATTCAAACCGATGGATCAATTCACCCGGAAGAAGCTTTGAAAGGAGCTGCCAATATATTGATTCAACACTTTATGCTTTTCTCTGATCAGACGATGACGTTTGAGAAGCAGAAGGCCGAGGAAGACAATCAGGTGGATGAAGAAATGTTGCGTATGAGAAAGCTTCTCAAAACATCGCTTTCTGAACTTGATCTTTCTGTACGTGCTTACAACTGTTTGAAATCAGCGGATGTGAAGTCGCTTGGTGATTTGGTAAGGCTGGAAATTTCGGACATGATGAAGTTCCGCAATTTTGGTAAAAAATCGCTTACCGAACTCGAACAACTGGTAGCAGACAAACAATTGGTATTCGGCATGGATGTGGCCAAATATCGCTTGGACGAGGATTGATTTAATAATTCCCCATAAGTATGTATTCTGAAGCGCGTGTTACGCTGCTCGAAGCAACTAAACAAAAACAATAATGAGACACGGTAAAAAAGATAATCATTTAGGTAGAACTGCATCACACAGGAAGGCAATGCTTTCCAACATGGCGGCTTCCCTGATTATCCACAAGAGGATTGAAACAACACTCGCAAAGGCGAAGGAACTCAGAAAGTATGTTGAGCCTTTGTTAACACGTGCGAAGGAAGATTCTACACACAACAGACGTGTGGTTTTTTCTTACTTGAATGACAAAGAATCTACCAAAGAACTTTTTGGAGTAGTTTCCGACAAGATCGCAGACCGTCCGGGAGGATATACGCGTATCATCAAATTGGGCAACCGTCTGGGTGATGCTGCAGAAACCTGTATGATTGAGCTTGTTGATTTTAACGATGCATTGCTTCTTGCTAATGCAGACAAGCCAGCTAAGACGCGTCGTAGCCGTCGTGGTGGTAAAAAAGAAGGTGCAGAATCAAGCACAGTTGCCGCACCGGTTGCTGAAGCGCCTTCTGCACCTGAGGTAGTTGCAGAAGGAGATGATTTGAAACTAATTGAAGGCATTGGACCGAAAATTGCTGATCTGTTGGTTGATGCAGGTATTGTGACTTTTGCACAGTTGGCTGCAACGTCAGCAGATACTATCAAGGAAATTCTTGAAAAAGCAGGTCCTCAGTATAACATTCACAACCCTGCAACCTGGCCAGCGCAATCGCAATTGGCTGCTGACGCGAAGTGGGACGAGTTGAAAACATTACAAGACGAATTAATCGCCGGTCGTGATAGTGAATAAGATGATATTCTTAATGTATTGTTGATATTAAAAAAGGGGTTAAACGTTTTCGTTTAGCCCCTTTTTATTGAACGCAATTCACTAATTTTGCAGCGCGAAAATTGAATAGAAATGTAAGGAGGTTTTCGGATGCTGGTATTTATAGCTCCCGGATTGCCTTGGATCACTTGAAAATTGAAAACAACGATAATGAATAAGAAAAAAGAAGCGCTTTTATTACTTGAAGATGGTACTGCATACAGAGGAATTGCTCTGGGTATAGATGGTACGACCGGAGGTGAAATCTGCTTTAATACGGGAATGACCGGATACCAGGAGATCTATACAGATCCTTCTTATTATGGTCAGATTATCGTAAACACGACTTCACATATCGGGAATTATGGTGTTCAGTTAGAGGATGAGGAAGAGTCGGCTTCGGTTAAAATTAAAGGGATGGTGTGTAATACCTTCTCGACGATCTATTCCCGTACTACGGCGGATTTTTCTTTGCAGCAGTATTTCGAAAGGGCAAAAATTGTAGGAATCAGTGATGTAGATACCCGTCATATCGTTCGCCATGTAAGGCAGAAGGGTGTGATGAATGCCATTATTTCCTCACAAATATTGGATGAAAAGGAATTGATGGCTGAGTTGCATAAAATTCCTTCCATGGATGGATTGGAGTTGTCGTCCGAGGTGACTACAAACGAGGCTTACTACGTAGGAAATGAAGGCAGCAGTTCCTGGCGCGTCGCCGTGATGGACTACGGTATCAAGAAGAGTATACTTAATAATTTGACTTCAAGAGGATGCTATTGCAAGGTATTTCCTGCGAAAACTCCTTTTGAGGAAGTCATGAAGTGGCAGCCCGATGGATTTTTTATCTCCAATGGACCAGGTGATCCGGCTGCGATGACTTATGCCGTGGACAATGTCACGCAGATGGTTAACACAGGAAAGCCATTGTTTGGTATTTGCCTGGGTCATCAGCTGCTCGCCTTATCGAGTGGGATCAATACCTACAAAATGCATCACGGTCACAGAGGACTGAATCATCCCGTCAAAAATATGCTTACTGGGTTGTGTGAGATAACATCGCAAAACCACGGCTTTGCGGTCAACCCTGATGAGATTGAAAGCCATCCCGACGTAGAGATTACACATGTTAACCTCAATGATAAAACGATTGAGGGAATCCGGAGAAAGGATTACCCGGCGTTTTCGGTGCAATACCATCCTGAGGCCTCACCGGGTCCCCACGATTCACGGTATTTATTTGATGACTTCACCAAATTGTTGTCTGCGATATAGCATACAAGTATTGGATATTTTAGGTAAGCTCCCTGATCGTAGATTGGGGAGCTTATTTTACTATAGCCGGCTGTCCAGCAGCTTCCTTAAATCCTTTTCTTCAAGATATCCTTTTTTACGCTCGAGCAGCTTCCCGTTTTTGTAAATCAGGAAAACAGGTATTTCGTCAATCCCCAATTCCTTCGCCAGGGCTTTATTTGAGTCGTAGTTAATGGTTACAATTTTTGCTTTCGAATTGTATTCCTCGGTTAGCTTCTTTACGGTAGGCATCATTTTGATGCAAGGCTCGCACCAGGGAGCATAAAAATCAATAAGCACGGTTTGCGCAGAAGTTGTAACACGTTTAAAGTCGGCGGAATTCATTCCTTTGGGGAGGGAAGCATCCTTAGGAGCATCTATCAGCTGGCCCGAAGACGTCCATTTAAGATAGCCACCTTTCTGGAAATTCCGGCGAAAGTGAGCCAGCGTTCCGGGAAAGTGAGCCAGTTCTTTTTTGGAATTGAAGTGTTGTAAATTTAGCTGTTTTTTATCTTTCTCAAAGAAGCTCCTTCGAGATTTATTCTGTGCGCGTTTGCTGTCAGTCTGTCACATATCGCATCAGCCAGGCTTGGGTCATTTATGTAATCATGCCAGTTTCCTACGGGCATCTGTGCGGTTATAATTGTTGATCCGGAAGCGTATCGATCCTCGAGTATTTGCAATAGGGCCATTTTGATGTCGTGGCTAAGCGGCTGTAAGCCGAAGTCATCGAGAATCAGGAGTTTGACTCGTGCAATTTGATTGAGCCATTTTAAGTAACTTCCATCCAGCCTGGCCAACGCAAGCTGCTCTATAAACCTGTTTATGGGGTAATAAAGTACTTTATGGCCTTTTACGCAGGCTTGCCTGCCGAGTGCACAGGCGAGATAGGATTTTCCACATCCCGTGGCGCCTGTGATCAGTACGTTTTCTGACTTCTCGATAAAGCTGCAATCGCTTAAACGGATTAACTGCTCGGACGTAAGTCCTCGTTCAGGCTTGCAATTCACCTGTTCAACATGTGCGCTGTACCGCAGTTTGGCAAGCTTTAGATACATCTGGGTGCGCTGCTGGACTCGCTGTTCTGATTCTGCCTCTGTAAGCATGGCAACCATTGTATGCGCTTCAGGCTGCTGGTGTAACGGCTGTTCAAGAATGGCGGAATACCGGCTCGCCATTCCTTGCAATTTTAGTTCTCTTAACTCTTCCCAGGTCTTGTTTGTATTCATTGTTATTTTTGTTTAAGTGAGGCAATTGATTCGTAAGGGCGTTTTATTCATACGCTCCGGCTCCCCTAATGTTTTCATGGTCAGGTGTCTGGAATAAGGTTGTCTGCATAAAATGGGGAGCTTTGTCAAGATTATTAGCCAGGATCTTCGTTAGTGTTTTATAACTAAAAGAACCGGAGGGTAGTGCTCTTTGACATGCTGACTCGAGGCGGTCATTACCATAGCTGCTGCCAAGCCGCAGGATACCACGGCATGAATTAAATGTTTGTTCGGTAAATTGCCGCCCTTTTAGAACACCTTCCATGTAACCCTGTGTGCATGGTCCTATCTGTGATGCTAACCGCAGGAAGTAATCACTGTCCCATCCCCTTTGCTGTGAATAGCTACGATGGTTCTCTGGCATGTGCTCTTTGAGCGTAGTATAACCATGCTGATTATAGAAGCGTTTATGAACAGCAATACGCTGATGATCAAGAAAGATCTCTACCGTCTGGGTATCATAAATAATGTTTACCTGCTTGCCTATATAGTGGTAAGGCACGCTGTAATGGTGCCAATCTTCTCCCAGGGTGACATGATAATTTTTCTGGACTTTGGCAGAAGTGCTGTGCTTTAAGGTAAACGGATTGTCTGCCAGCGGCTGAAGTAAATGCTGTTCCTGTTCGTTGAACTGCTGGCGGCGGCTGTAATTTTTTCCCTTGAAGTTCTTGTCATTATGTAGCTCGAGTTGATCTCGTATAGCGGCGTTAACTTCCTCGATATTACAGAAAATACGATCCCGTAAGGGAGCGTAAATGCGCTGATAGGCAATTTTTACGTGACCTTCTGCCGGCGCTTTATCTTTAGGTCTATATGGCCTTGCGGCAACCAAATCCATGTTGTTATGCAACGCCCATTGCTGCATAAGATCTGTAAAGGTCGGTTCGTAGCGATTGACCTTTTGGACCACCTGTTTCATGTTGTCGGTCTTCAGAGACAATGGGGCGCCTTTAAAATACCGAAGGCAGTTATTCAAAGCAGCCAACAAATAAGGAAGCCTGGCATTAGGCAGCGCTTCAACATAAGTTAAATTGCTGAAAGGAAGCACACAAACCAGTACCGGGCAACTTATTTGTTCACCGGTGGACTTGTCGAAATAGTGCATCATGCTGCCCGCAAAGTCCACCATGACAACCTCACCCGCCTTGTAAGTCGCATGGAAACTTGGCTGTAGAACTTTACCGAGTTCGTTAAGTTGATAGCAAAATTGGGAATAACGGTATCCCGCAGGATGTTTGTCAAAATATTCCTCCCAGAGAAGTTGGCGCGTGACACCGGTACGTTTAAGCTCTGAAAGAAAATAAGGTACTTGCTGGCGAAAATCTTCCTTCCGCTGGTCTTCATCCTGCACCGAGGGTGTACCAGAATATAGAATGGCAGACAAGCCTGCATCGTTAAGGGCTTGAAGTTCCTTGAAGCTGTGCGTGCTCTGAAGTAAGCGTTCACGATAATATTTAACCGTGTTACGGGAAAGATTAAGTTGCCTGGATATTTTACGTTCGGAAAGATTCCGATCCAGCAACTGTATGATCATGCGCAGTGTCTGCATTGAAGTAACTTTGTTTGCCATCCGTTGCTTTTGTTTTTCACAAAAGATGGTGGTTATAATTACTTCAATACCAAAATACAACTGGCTCACTTTCCCGGAATAACTTTGAAGAGCAATCACAAGTGGCTCAATTATGCCGGAATGTCAGTAGTCCCGATTGGCGCAAGTTGCCGGAATAGCTGTAAAAACCTTCCGATAAAGTGGCTCAAGTTCCCGGAATTACTGGCTCAAGTTGTCCGGAATAAGTGGCTCTCTTTGCTCCGGAATATCCAACCTTTCATGTCATAGATTTCTCTGAAGCCATTTTCTTTAAGAATAGTGGCAGCCGCAGCACTTCTTACCCCACCCAGGCAATAGACAAACACAGGCTTGTTTTTATCTAGTGATTTAATCTGCTCCCGAAACGCGGGATTTTTATAATCCAGATTAGCCGCTTCCGACAAATGGCCCTGTGCAAACTCGGCAGGGGTGCGGACATCAAGCAACTGTTCTCCTTTTATTGCTGATAGCTTGTTCTTAAATTCTTCCGCTGTAAGTAGCGTTTGCGCGTTTCCGTAAGTCCCGAACAGCAATATGCCTGTAAATAATATAAGAATATTTTTCATAATCTGTCTTAGGTTTTTTTTGTCCTTGTAAATTTACCTTAAAATGTTTTGTGGTTTAAGGAAGACAATTTTTTTGTGTTATTTTGTACTGATAAATTATCATTTCAAATCAAAACCACAGCGGCAAATGAGTACGATTCAGTCAGTACATGCAAGACAAATTCTTGATTCAAGAGGAAATCCGACAGTAGAAGTAGATATACGTACCGAGAATGGTTATTTGGGACGGGCAGCCGTACCTTCCGGCGCTTCTACGGGTAAGCATGAGGCTGTAGAGCTTCGTGACGATGACAAGAGTGTGTATGTGGGAAAAGGAGTTTTGAAGGCTGTCGAAAATGTAAATGACATTATTTTCCCTGAACTTATAGGTTGTTCCGTTTTCGAGCAAAACCTGATAGATAAAATTATGCTTGAATTGGATGGTACACCCAACAAAAGTAAGTTGGGAGCCAATGCAATTCTGGGTGTATCTCTGGCTGTGGCGAAGGCTGCTGCGCAGGAGGCTGGCCTTCCACTCTATCGGTATGTAGGTGGAACCAATGCAAATACGCTTCCTGTTCCCATGATGAACATTCTGAACGGTGGGAGTCATGCGGATAATTCTATCGATTTTCAGGAATTCATGATTCTTCCGGCCAAGGCTGATACTTTTAGTGAGTCACTGCGTATGGGCGTCGAAGTTTTCCACACTCTTAAAACGGTATTGAAGAGCAAGGGTTACTCCACAAATGTGGGAGATGAAGGAGGGTTTGCACCCAATATTAAATCCAATGAAGAGGCTATCGAGGTCGTTCTTCAGGCGATTGAAAAGGCTGGTTACAAGCCTGGGGAAGATATTTTTATTGCCATGGATGCAGCGGTTTCTGAATTCTATGAAAATGGACTATACCATTTCAAAAAATCGGACGGACGCAAGCTATCTTCAGACGAAATGGCAGACTACTGGACGCAATGGGTAGCTAAGTATCCGATCATTTCTATCGAAGACGGAATGGATGAGGATGACTGGACAGGATGGAAAACACTTACCGAGTCCATTGGTAAAAAATGTCAGCTGGTTGGGGACGATCTATTCGTTACAAATGTGACTCGTCTTCAGCAGGGAATTGAATCGCAAATAGCCAATGCAGTACTGGTTAAGGTGAACCAGATTGGATCTCTGACAGAAACAATCGATACCGTGAACCTGGCCAAGAGAAATAGTTACAAGACCATTATGTCGCACAGGTCAGGTGAAACGGAAGATTCTACGATTGCTGATCTTGCAGTTGCCTTGAACACGGGTCAGATCAAAACGGGGTCTGCATCACGGTCGGATCGTATGGCTAAGTATAATCAATTACTACGTATTGAAGAAGAACTAGGTGAAAGCGCATATTTTCCCGGGTTGAAATTCTGATTAAATATTACCGGGGCCATCGGGTCCCGGTATTTTTTTCTGCTCCATGTCTGATTCGAAAAAATCTTCTTACTGGCTATTCGATTGGTTGCGCAAGTTCTATACCGGAACCTTTGTGTTTTGGCTTGTCTGGATTTTGTTTCTGGACAATAACAATTTAAAAGTTGTGCTGTCCAACAGGATGAAAATGAAGGCATTGGAGAGGGAAAGAGATGTTCTCCTGGAGAAAATTGCTGACGTAAAAAAGGAACGGAGTGAGGTTTTGGGTAGTCCTAAACTACTCGAAAAATGGGCCAGGGAAGAATATTTGATGCGACGCCCCAATGAAGACGTTTTTGTGATTGTGGACGAAAACAACATGCCTCTTGAAAGCAGGCAGAAAGAATAACCTTCTAAGTGTTGCTGATGAATACGGGCACGTTCTGTAATAGTTGTTATTAATTACCTCATACAAGTTGATCAATATTCTTTTTGTTTGTCTTGGTAATATATGCCGTTCACCCATAGCTGAAGCTGTTTTTCGAAAATTAGTAAAGGATCAGGGCTTAGACGAATATATCATGTGTGACTCCGCAGGCACGGCAGCCTACCATTGCGGGAGTCTGCCTGATAAGCGGATGCGGGCTGTAGCCAAAGACAGGGGTATAGCGCTAACCCATCACGCACGTCAATTGTCGTTTGAAGATTTCATTCATTTCGACTACATACTGGCTATGGATGAAGCCAATTTTGATCACATTCGTAAAGAAAGTTGCAGGGTAAATGGATATTACTTGCCCGAGGAACAGCTATATCTCTATCGCATGTTCGATCCCGAACGTGGAGGCTCCCGAAATGTTCCTGATCCGTTCTATGAGCAAATGGATGCTTTCCATGATGTTTATGAAATCACAAGAAGAAGTGGTATTCATTTTCTGGCCTGGTTAATCAATAAACATGGTTTGGACGCAAACGGTAACTGGGCATATGATCAGGCGGAATAATTCAGCCAAAAGTGAAATTCAAATAAAACCTAAAACAAACCCGGAATTGGACAAAAAAGTAATTCTTATCATCATGGACGGTTGGGGTATTGCCAAGCCCGGAGAGGAAGATCGCTCCGCAGTGCTTGCTGCAAATACACCCTTTTATGATCGCATTTTGCAGGAATATCCGCATAGCAGGTTAGCAGCCAGCGGGCTTGCGGTGGGGCTTCCGGATGGACAAATGGGGAACTCTGAAGTAGGTCATACGAATCTTGGAGCAGGCCGAGTGGTATATCAGGATTTGGTCAAAATCAATCTGGCTGTTTCGGAAGGTACGCTCGGTCAGGAAAAAGTTTTGACTGATGCTTTGGACTATGCAAAAACAGAAAATAAAAAGGTTCATTTCATCGGTCTGGTATCCGATGGAGGCGTCCATTCTCACATTGATCATGTAAAAGGTCTTTGTAAAATAGCCGCCGAAAGAGGGCTAGAGAAGGTGTTTGTACATGCCTTTACAGACGGCAGGGATTGTGATCCAAAAAGTGCTCTGGGTTTTTTGAGTGAACTTAAAACCTCCATGCTACATAATACTGGTCAAATAGCAAGCATTACTGGCCGATATTATGCGATGGATCGGGATAAGCGTTGGGAGCGGGTCAAACTCGCCTACGATGCCATGGTTCTTGGTGAAGGCAGGCATGTTCCAGCTTTCGACATCTTGAAGGCAGTAGAAGATTCGTATGAGGCAGGAGTGACCGATGAGTTCATACTTCCTATCATCGCCACAAATCCCGATGGTAGCCCTTTAGCGGTGATAGAGGATGGCGATGTGGTGCTTTGCTTTAATTTCAGAACGGATCGTGGCCGGGAAATTACCGAAGTGCTCACCCAGAATGATTTCCATGAACAAAATATGCACAGGCTGAACCTGAGGTATGTCACAATGACCAACTATGACGATACCTTCAAGGGAGTGGATGTTATTTTTGATAAGGATAATCTGAATAATACATTGGGTGAGGTGTTGGAAGCTGCGGGTAAAAAGCAAATACGGATAGCGGAGACTGAAAAATATCCGCACGTCACCTTCTTCTTCTCAGGTGGAAGGGAAAAGCCCTTTGAGGGAGAAAGCCGGTTGCTGTGCCCCTCGCCCAAAGTAGCTACCTACGATTTGCAACCTGAAATGTCGGCCTTTGGAATCAGAGATTCGATTTTGCCGGAATTGAAAAAAGGGGAGGTTGATTTTGTTTGTCTTAATTTTGCCAATCCTGATATGGTCGGTCATACCGGGGTTTTTGAGGCAGCAGTGAAAGCTTGTGAGACGGTTGATCAATGTGTACAGGCCGTTGTGACCACCGGTTTAGAAAATGGTTACGCGTCCATTATTATTGCGGATCACGGGAATTCCGACTATATGCGGAACGATGACGGATCTCCCAATACCGCACATTCTTTAAATCTGGTACCGTGCATTCTTGTATCCAATGGCCATGATCAGGCACTGAAAGATGGTAAACTGGCTGATATGGCTCCCACGATACTTGAAATTATGGGTATACCGAAGCCACCTGAAATGACGGGCGTTAGTATATTGTAACCGCATCCGTTGTAAAATATAGGGTCAGAGAGTCTTGGTTAGGCTCTCTGATTTTTTGTTAAGATGTATCTCACATTTCTGAAATTTGGATATGCTGTTTTTTGAAGATGATATTTTTCGCATAAAGGGAAGCTTTCAGTCTCTGTGGATTTTGGGTTTATTCTTGACGGTCTCTTTATCGTGTCAAAAAGAGGATAAGCGTGTTGAGATAAATACGTATTACAATCTCAGAGGATTTGTTGAAGAACAGATTGAGCTCTTAAACAGCCAGAAGCCCACGGTTTCGAAAACATTGATTACGGGTGATAAAAGTGAAAAGCTAACCTTGAAAAATGTGAATTGGAAAAAGGAACTTGAATTGTTTGTTCTGGCAGATATCAACAAGCCGGCTTATAGTAAAAGCTATAGCATTTCCAGGCCTGATTCTCTCACATTCATTTACGTTCTAAAAAACGGAGAGACTTTGCCGGTACAGCATATGAAGATCACTTTGGATTCAAACAGCCGCTCACCCAGAGAGGTTAGCGCGGTGTTGCTGACGAAGAATAAGTTATACGAATCCCAAAAGGATATTCTTCTTCAATGTGCGCAACGTGCTGGAAACTGGTCGGTAGTGTCTTATGAAATTACCGGTTATCAGAAATTGTCTGTTCTTGAACCAAAATTGTTCAGCGTAAAAGGCATGGTGGAATAAGGGACGAGAGGGCACTTTCGGGCAATTCCCGTAACATCTGTCCTGAGAAAGTAAAGGCACATCTTCAGGAGGGTTTGACTTTGTCCGGAGTTGCCATAAGTTGGGTAAAGATTACCCGTTTTGTAAGTATTGAATACGAAAGGAAATCTTACTATTACATCATTTTAAGAATCGCTTTTGTGTAAAAAAAAGTGGCTGGATTTTCAATTCAGCCACTTTTTTTATAAACCATACCTTGTGATTCCTTCATTTTTGAAGCTTTCATTCAGCTGATTCGTTTTACGGTATGGTTTCTTTACGTGAACTACTATATCGCAGACTGAACGCTTGTAGTGAAGTCATGAGTAAGTCAGTAATATAGGACTTGTCGGTCACTACGCGTAAAAGCTAAATCACATTAATTTAAACTTTTTACCAATGCAACCAGAACAGAAGAGCAAACAAAGTATAGCATGGGCGATGGTAGTTGTCCTTGGGCTAGCAACAGCCATGTTTGGCTATTTATTCACAACACAAAAAACAGAACTGAGCAATCAGGAATCAACACTGGTTGAAAAAGCAAAGGAGCTTGCGGGAACAAAGACAAAACTGGACTCGATATCAGCTGTGCTTGATACCAAAATTGCCGAAATTGAAAGACTGGGCGGTGACATTACCGAACTCACCAAAGTAAAGGAAAGGCTGGAAGCGGATAAGCTTGCGTTTAGCAGAAGTAAGAAAGTGGAAACAGGTAAGTATCTGTCCAAAATTAAGGAGTACGAACAATTCCTGGTTGAAAAAGATGAAGTGATCGCACAGCTGAGGGCTGAAAACGAAAAACTGGTGGCTTCAAATGATTCTTTGAGCACACATGTAGGAACACTTTCAAGTGAACGCGAAAGATTGGTGCAGCGTCAGGCAGAGTTGCAGGACTCGGTGGTGACATTCACTGCTTCCAATAAAGATCTTTCTGAAAAAGTTTCGCGTGCGTCTGCTTTGAAAGCTCAGAACATCAAAGTTTTGACTGTGAACTCGCGTGGAAAAGTAAAAGATAAAGAGGAGTACAAAGCAAGCCGTGTTGATAAGATCAAGCTGGTGTTCAACTTGCCAGAGAATTCACTGACTGCCCAGGAACCAAAAGACATTTATGTACGGGTATTGGACCCTGAGGGAGCTGTTGTAGCCGATGATGCTACAGGATCAGGTGAATTTGACATTGACGGTGCAACATCAAAGTTCACCACACGTGAATCAATCGCCTATCAGAATAACAATCAGAAAGTGGAAATGCTTTATGATAATACCGCAAAGTTTCGTCCCGGAAGCTACAATGTAGAATTGTATTCCGAAGGTTATAAAATTGGTGGTACCAAATTTACCATCAAGAAGTAAGGTCAATTATCACGCTATACAGATGGATGCAGGTGGCAACTCAGGTTGACCACCTGTTTTTTTTTAAGGAGGAACTTCATAGCGAAGCTGGATCGGGAGGTGGAAATCACACTGAGCCTACATCCGTTTTAAAAACGCGTTCAATTTGCCCAAAGCGATAGCACGGTGACTAAGCTTGCTTTTTTCTTCAATATTCATTTCAGCAAAGGTTTTATCGTAGCCATCCGGAATAAAAACGGGATCATAGCCAAATCCATGACTTCCCCGTTTTTCGAAAATTATTTTACCGTTAACCTCTCCCTCAAATTGGTGATAAGCACCCTTGATCACCAGGGTGATGACCGTTATGAATCGGGCGTGGTGATCTGTAAAGCCCGATAAGTTTTTGAGTAATAAGTCAATGTTGTCGTTGGAATCGCGCTGTGGTCCTGCATACCGGGCCGAATATACACCAGGAGCGCCATCCAGGGCTCGCACTTCTAATCCGGAGTCATCAGCAAAACAGTCAATCCCAAATTTTTCCCATACAAATCGAGCCTTTTCTGTGGAGTTTTCGTGAATGGTTTCGAACGGTTCAGGAATGTCGGTCAGGCAACCGATGTCGGCCAGGGTTAAGAGCTCAAAGGCGGCTCCCAGCAGTGCGCGAACTTCTTCTAACTTGTGTGCATTATTGCTAGCAAAGCAAAGTTTCATGTGGCTTATAAATTTTAGAAAAAAAATGGCCACCCCGTGGGAGGCAGCCATTTATCGGAATATATTTTTCAATCATTTTGCAGGGGGCAGCTGAGGGCCAGCTGGGGGCGTTCCTTTACTAAAATCGATCAGTTCTACGTCGAATAGCAATACGGCATTGCCGGGAATAGCTCCGGGTTGTCCATCTGGGCCATAAGCGAGGCCTGAAGGAATGATCAAGGTGCGCTTGCCTCCTTTTTTCATCATCATCAGACCTTCATCCCAGCCAGGAATGACCATGCCGACGCCCACTTGGAAGTCAATTGGCTTGCCGGCTGTTTTGGAGCTGTCAAACACCTTGCCATCCAGTAACTTTCCTGTGTAATGTACCTTGATATTGTCGCCTGCGCCTGGACTTGGGCCCGCGCCCTCAGCGTCCTGGATGTAATACAGTCCTGATGCAGTTTTCTGTGCTTTGGCTGTCAGATTATTCTTAGCCAGATAATCTTCAATGACCTTCGCGTCAATGGTCTTTTGCTTGCCAACCGCCTCAATTTGTTGCTTCTGAAATTCTTCCGAGGTAAGCACACTCAGAATCTTAACCGTAAAGCTAAGTTCAGATCCCTTTTTGATCATCGGAGGCATTGGCTGATTCATGCGTGTGAATAATGTATCCGCACTGATCATAAACTTCGCGCTGTCACCTGCAGCAAGCATCGCCAGTCCTTCCTCAAAACTACCTTTGAACGGTGGTAACTGTAGTTGCATTTTGTGTGGGACACCTTCTTTGTAGGTATCACGTAAGGTTGAATCTGTACCATTTTTAAGCACAAGATGAAAGGAGATGATATCTCCAACCTTCGCTTTGCGAGCATCTTCTTTATGCTCAAAAATCTGATACTTAAGACCGTTTTCATTTACCTGTGTCTTATATTTGTTACAGGCTGCGGCAAGAAAAGTTATGCCAAACGCATAACAAATTGTTTTAAGATTCATTGGATTGTGTTTATGAATAGGTATTATTTAAGTTAGTTTCATTAGTCAACACTTAACAGCGCTTCTTTTTGCTCAGGTAGAATAGACAGAAATTTGTTAACTGTATCGGTTATAGAAAGTTCTGATCGGCCTCCAGACGCGTTTTTGTGACCACCTCCTGAAAAATGACCGCTGGCCAGATCTCTCACAGAGAAGGTCCCCACAGATCTGAACGAAATCTTTACCTCCCCTTTTCTTTCTATAAAAAGCGCAGACATTACCACATTTTCAACCTGTAAGCCATAATTTACAATGCCCTCTGTTTCGCCGGTGCTCGAATTAAACCTGGCAAGCTCTGCTTCCGTAAGCACCATATAGGCGGTACGAAATTCAGGGAGAACAATTAGTTTTTGCGAAAGAACATATCCCAGAAATTGCAAACGGGACAAAGGAGCGTTATCATAGATCAATCTGTGAATACGGCTCGTGTCAAGGCCGGCAAGCATGAGATCGGCAACAGCCAAATGCACATCCGGCGTTACGTTGGGATGGCGAAATGATCCCGTGTCTGTCATGATGCCCGCGTATAGGCATTGCGCTTGCTTCTCATCTATAAGGTCTTTAACCAGAACACCGGGTTCCAGCTCCTTTATCAATGCAAAAACCAGTTGAGCTGTAGCAGCTGCCTGCGTATCCCAGATCATCCATTTAGCAAAATGCTCAGGCTCCAAATGGTGATCAATCATCATTTTAATGGCACCCGCATCCTGGACGACCTTGCCCAGATCTTTCAATCGGGACAATACCGAGAAGTCAAGACAGCAGATCAGTTCTGCCTGATCAATTTTCTTTTTGCAAATAGCCTGCTGTGTTCCGTTTTCATAGATCAGTACGTCTTCCATACCAGGAAGCCAGCGCAGATTTGCTGAATAATCGGTAGGACTTATAATGGTTACTTCATGACCTTTTTTTGATAAATAGCGACCCCACCCCAGCGAAGAGCCCAGGGCATCCGCGTCAGGATCCCTATGCATCGTGATAACAATCTTATGTGGAAGGGAAAGAAAAGCAGCGAGCTCTTCAACGGTTTGATTCACAGTAGTTTATTTCAAATAAGGAACTTCACAAAGTCAATTCGCGCACAAAATTAACAAAACTGTTTGGATTTATTGAATAATGATTGCCAAACCGTTGCCGCTAATGCCCTTTTTGATGGTAAAATGCGCTTCGTGGATATAATCTTTCATCCTTAGAACGAAAATTGTAATTTCGTGCAAATTAATTTCAGCAAAGTATGCCTACAAATAAAACCTTTACAATGATCAAGCCTGACGCTGTTCAAGGCGGGAACTCAGGTGCGATTATCAAGATGATCGAAGAGGCCGGCTTCAGAATTGTGGCCGCAAAAAAAACTAAATTGTCAGCAGAACGTGCTGGCGAATTTTATGCCGTACACAGTGAGCGCCCGTTTTACACTGATTTATGCGCTTACATGTCGTCGGGGCCAATCATTCCTATGATTCTGGAAAAAGAAAATGCCGTTGCGGACTTTCGTAAGCTTATCGGAGCTACAAATCCTGCCAATGCGGAGGAGGGTACTATTCGCAAATTGTACGCGCAATCGGTAGAGGCGAATGCAATTCATGGTTCTGACTCAGACGAAAACGCTGCAATCGAGGGAAGCTTCTTTTTTGCGCACACCGAACAATTCTAGGCGCAGCTTTACGAGGATAACAAAAGGAAGAGGCCTCCTGTTGCATCAACAGGAGGCCTCTTCTTGATATGGTGTTATTTTTTTAATGTTCTGTCAACCACATGAATGTATCCATTGGCTGCGCTTACATTTTTGAGGATAATGTATGCCCTGTTGATCATTAGGGTAGTGTCGGTAACGCTCGTTGTTCCGATGTCAATGGTTGAACCGTCCAGTACCTTCACTTTGCCTTTGGGTAATTCATTGTACGTGTATGATTTTTTGGCATCGATGATGTGATGTTTCACAAAAGCAATGGCCGAGTCTTTGGGTTGTGAGGTAATTTCACTGGCATTGGTGATATTGGAAGACCTGAATGCAGCATCATTGGGGGCGAAAATTGTCAGGTTTTCGGTTCTCAACGCATCCGTCATACCAGCAAATTTTACGATCTCCCGTAAAATGGTAAAATCATTATTTTCAAGAATAATATCGGTCACGGTTTTAGGTTTGAGCACATCCTTGTCCTTTTCCTTACATGAAACAATAGTTGCGCAAATCAGCCCGCCGAATAAAAATAATGCCTGATATCGCCTCATAAAACTGTTTTTTTTCATAGCTTTCCAATTGAATATTTTTCTATACTAACGTAAAAGTTAAAGGATCAATGTCAAAACTAATATTTTTTTTAATCCTAATCCGTTAATCCAATGCTAAAAATGAAACACTTGTTTGTACTCTGTGCCGGAGTATTTTTTATCAGTTCTGCTTTTTTAGCAGTTCGGGAAGGCGATTCCGAGTTTAAGAAACCGGTAAAGCTTTTCAACGGGAAGGACCTTTCGGGTTGGAAAGTGAATGGTACCGAAAAGTGGTATGTAGATAAAGGAGAACTTGTTTGTGAAAGTGGGCCGGATAAAAAGTATGGCTATCTGACCACAGAAAAGTTTTATAAGAACTTTGATCTCACCCTTCAATTTAAGCAGGAGGCAAACGGAAATAGTGGTGTGTTCTTTCGATCAACCGTGGATGGAACCAAAGTATCTGGCTGGCAGGTAGAAGTTGCGCCTCACAACCACGATACGGGTGGTGTGTATGAGTCTTATGGCCGTGGATGGCTTGTTCAGATTCCCGATGAAAAGGAAGGATTTTTAAAAGCCGGAGAGTGGAACACATTAAGGATTCGGGTAGTAGGACCAAAAGTTCAGACCTGGCTAAACGGAAATGCGATGGTAGACTTCGAGGATGAAAAAATCGGAGCTGCGGATGGTTCTATCGCATTGCAAATCCATGATGGAGGAGGTATAAAAGTACGTTGGAAAAATTTGCTGCTTCAGCAGTTGTAGGAAACCAGCGCTATGTTTCCGCCGATTTCACGTGCTTTCCGGGCGTGTTGGGGTGCCCATAACGCACAGTTCATCTGAAATTCAAAACAAAAAAGCTTCATTGCCGATAGATTTGTGTAAAACAATTGCACAACATCATGAGGCGATGAAGCTTTTTTGATGCAGGGCGATACTGGTACTGGACGGAATCCGGAGATGAAGTAAGAACAGCAAACCCAAAACCTTGGGCGGATTAACTGCTATCGGAGTTAAATTAGGCTTTCTTCACAACCGCATTCCTCCATGAAGTGCTAAACGCCTATCGCTTTATTGATGAAAACCAGAGTAGAAGGCAATGAATCGGGAAAAAATAAAACCACTGAAAATGACCGCGTCTTCCCTGGATGGGAGGGATTTTAGTAACATGGATCTCGAATATGCGGATTTTAGTTTTTCAAGTCTGAAAGATCTGAATTTTGATGGTGCCAATTTGCGTCATGCGCGGCTTCGTTTTAGTTCTCTGGACCGAACCACATTCCGTAATGCGGACCTTTCCAATGCGGATCTGAGTTTCAGCAGTTTGGTGGATGTGGACTTAACAGGCGCCAGGGTTGACGGCGCAAATTTTAGCTTTACCTCTCAGGATAAGTCATTCAAGTGGAAGGATTTTAGTTTGGTGGGTTTGATCCAGAACAAAGGATGGATTGGGACCGTTGTAGCTATCTTTCTGGGTGCTTTCATTCTGTACGGTATAAACGCGATCACCTTTTTCACTGCGGAGATTTATTTCACCAACAACCCGGTTCGGGTAAAATTATACCAGTTTCTTATTTTTCAGAATGTAGCCATTGGTGTTACCACGATACTATTAACCCAGCAACTTGCATCGTGGATCGATTTTGCATTCAAAAGGCAGATTGAGAGCCACTTATTTCTATCTGTTGTCACTTTTATTGTCAACAATGTGATCGGTGCGGGCGTGTATTATATGTTTGGTACGGCCATTGTAGCGCGATATGTTGCAGCCTACCCCGATGAGCCTGCTCAGCACGCCCCCTGGTATTGGTATACATGGGGCCCGGTGATTGTCGCTAACATTTTTTACTTTTTTATCCGGCAGGGAAAACAGATTTCCAGAAAAATCTCCGACCAGGAGTATCAGTTGCTCAATCTGGAGAAATTAAAGACCCGTGCAGAACTGGATGCCTTGCAAGCGAGGATCAATCCACATTTTCTTTACAATTCCCTGAACAGCATTGCCAGCCTTGTCCATGTGGATCCGGACAAGGCGGAGGAAATGACCTTGCTTCTGTCTAAACTCTTCCGCTACACGACTGGTCGTAATACAAATGACTATTTTGATACCATTGAAAACGAATTGGAAATGGTTCAGACCTATCTGCAGGTGGAGAAGGTGCGATTCGGAGATCGATTGCTCTTTATGACAGAGGTATACGGCGATAAGCTCAAAAAGCTGCTGGTACCGAAGTTTATCCTGCAGCCGATTGTAGAAAATGCGATTAAGCATGGCATTGCCCGTTTAGCCGATCAAGGAAATATTACAATTAAAATATATGAAAATGAGGACTGGCTTCATTTATGCGTACATGATAATGGCCCTCCGTTTCCTGAAAATATGGGAGCGGGATATGGAATCAAGAGTGTTCAGGATAAGCTAAAGCTGTTATATGGTGATGAGGCGAAACTGGAGCTAACCAATGAGCCATTCAAATCGGTCAATATGGCCCTGCTAAAATCGGCAGTCGAAAAACAAAAATAGACGTCAGGCATTTCGACAGTAAACCATAAGTACCATGCAATTACCCCTGAAAACCATACTGATTGATGACGAGCCTCTGGCGCTTAGCCGGCTCCGAAGGTTGTTAGAGAAACATTCTGACGTGTTTCTGATTATTTCCGAAGCTAAAAATGGGGCAGAAGGACTAGTAGAAATTGACAGACACCATCCGGATGTAATTTTTCTTGACATTGAGATGCCCTTATTGAATGGATTTGAGATGTTATCCAAATTAACAAAGATGCCTCTCGTTATTTTTTCAACCGCTTACGATCAATATGCTATCCGTGCATTTGAAGAAAACTCAGTGGATTACCTGCTCAAACCTATAGAAAATGAGCGCTTGTTAAAAACCATTGACAAGATCAGGAATATTCGTAGCGCTGGCCTGATCCATGGCGGCAATAATAACCCGTATTCGGATAATCTGCTGCGGCTATTGGAAGAGATGAAGCCCAAAAGAGAGATATTTTCTCTTTCTGTAAAATCCGGTGACAGGATTCTGTTGATTCCGCTCACGGATATTACCCATTTCGAAGCCGAAGAAAAGTATGTATTTTTGAATACACTCGATGGCCAAAAATATTTGCTCAGCTATACGCTCACCGCTCTCGAGGAAAAGTTGCCGTCCCATTACCTCAGAATAAGTAGGGCGGGAATAGTCAATTCACATCATATCAAAGAGATTCAAAAGCATTTCAACGGGAAGTTTGTTGTGGTCATGCGGGACAGGAAGTCTTCACAATTATCCAGCGGAAGTACATATGGAGAAGTAATCCGGCATCTTCTTGATAATTAACAAGTAACGGGAAAGAATAAAATTGATCCGTTTCTCGGTCTGTAATGATGCCCTTTTTATTTAGAAGCGGGGTATTGATCCTGTAAATATAAAACGACAGGAGAAATAATGATTTTGAACACGCGTTACTTATTCCTAAATTGCGCCCCTGTTGAAATTAAGCGTTTGAAGTATTTGGTTCCAATAAGTTGATAATTAATGGATTGGCTTTGGTTTCTGTACAAAAAAAACGTCGATTTTTAAAACACTGACACATTTGGATAACGGACTGCGTACAATAGTCAGCAGGCCAATGGTATTCAAAGTCGGTTTAAAGAAAAACTTCGGAAGGTAATTGTAAGAGCGACTCACAATGATTCATTTGGTTTTGTTAAAAAAGGTTAAAAGGGTTCGGTTATAATGAAGGAACTCATAGATGCGGGCAATCTGCCTAAGCACGTGGCCGTTATCATGGATGGTAACGGACGCTGGGCGCAGAATCAGGGAGCAGCGCGGGTTTTTGGACACCGCAACGCGATTAAGGCAGTAAGAGAAGTAACTGAAGGTTGTGCAGAGCTTGGTGTTTCGTATCTCACACTCTACGCATTTTCTACTGAAAATTGGGCTCGGCCTCAATTCGAAGTACGTGCCCTGATGGAGTTACTTGTGCAATCGATTCGCAATGAGTTACCCACCATGCTCAAAAACAATGTACGGCTGGATACAATTGGAGATATGCAAAGTTTGCCAACCAGTTGCCAGAACCAGCTTCAGGAAGCAATAGAAAGTACACGCCAAAACACAGGATTGAACCTTATCCTGGCCCTGGGATACAGTGGAAAGTGGGACATCGTGCAGGCTGCAAAAAAACTTGCCCACGATGTGGAGAAGGGGATACTTAAAGCGGATGACATCAATGAAACGTTGCTGGCTAAGAATCTTTCGACACAAGAGCGCCCGGAGGTGGATCTGATGCTTCGCACCGGTGGAGACCATCGCATCAGTAATTTTTTACTTTGGCAACTGGCTTACGCGGAGCTCTACTTTTATGAGGATCTGTACTGGCCCGATTTCCGAAGGGAACATCTTTACGAGGGAATTTTAGCATATCAAAAAACGGAACGGCGTTTTGGAAAGACCGGTGAACAAGTAAAAGCCAATACGGCTAAGTAGAACAATATGAACCTCGTGAAAAATTTGATTAGATCATTAGCATGTTATAAAGGAACACTGGCTGCACTGATGGTGTGCTGGTCTCTGTCTGCAAATGCGCAGAGAGTGGGCCTTGGGGGAGCAATTTCCAAGCCTGCTGCGCCGGTTGTTAATATGGGTATTGACCCTGACAATCCTAAAGAATACACGATTGCCGAGGTAACCGTGTCGGGAACACAGTTTCTGGATCCCAATTCCATGATTTCTATTTCAGGTATGAAACCAGGTGACAAAATACGTGTACCTGGACCTGCAATTACTTCTTCCATCAAAAAAATGATGGATTTTGGCACGTTAGACGATGCAGAAATCCTTGCTACCAAAGTGGAAGGGGACAAGATATGGCTCAACATACATATTAAAGAGCGTCCAAGGTTATACAAAGTTTCTTTCTCAGGAATCCGGAAAGGGGAAAGGGAAACCATGAATGATAAGGTAAAGCTGATCAAGGGACGCGTGATTACCCCAACGGTGATAAAGAATACCCAGCTTATCATAAAAAAATATTACATGGATAAAGGCTTCTACAACACCAAAGTGAAGGTGTTGCAGATTCCGGATTCAACCCGGGGCCAGGCCACGCTCAACTTCACGATTACAAAGGGGAAAAAGGTTAAGATTGAACAAATCAATTTGCAGGGAAACACCGCGATCAGTTCCGCCAAACTGAAAAAGAAAATGAAAGGGACCAAGCAAAAAATGCTTGGAAGGCTTTTCAACCCGTCGAAGTACATTCCAAAGAAATACGACGAAGACAAAGAAAAGCTGATCGCCTATTATCGTAAAAATGGCTATAGGGATGCGACTATTGAATTTGACACCATCAGAAACAATGGGGAGACAATCAGCATCGATATGAAGATTGAGGAAGGAACCAAGTACTTCTATCGCAACATCACCTGGTCCGGCAACTATCTGTATCCTTCCAAGTTTTTGGGGGAGCGCTTGGGCGTATCCAAAGGGGATGTATACAATCCCGAAGAACTGGATAAGAAAATCAACGGTATCCCCGGTGGAGATGTAAGTTCACTCTACATGGATGACGGATACCTTTACTTCCGTATTGATCCAACTGAAAAGGCGGTGGAAGGTGACTCCATCGATGTGGAACTCCGCATGTTTGAAGGTAAACAGGCAACGATCAACCGTATTTTGCTAAACGGAAATACCAGAACCAGTGATAAAGTGGTGCTTCGCGAGTTGTTTACTTTGCCTGGTCAGAAATTTAGCAAAACAGAAATTATCAATACACAGCGCCAGTTGTCGCAAATGGGTTATTTCAATCCTGAAAAAATTCAGATCAACCCGATCCCGAATCAATCGGACGGTACTGTGGATATTGAATATACAGTAGAGGAGAAACCCTCCGACCAGATTGAGCTCTCTGGTGGCTGGGGTGGATACATTGGTTTTGTAGGAACGCTGGGATTGGTATTTAATAACTTCTCCATGAAAAACATTCCGAACCGGGATACATGGCATCCGCTGCCATCCGGGGATGGACAGAAGTTATCCCTGAGGTTTCAGGCAAATGGCAAGCAGTATCAGACCTATTCGATGTCTTTCAGCGAGCCATGGCTTGGAGGTAAGAAACCCATCAACTTCGGTGTTTCATTGCAAAGGACGGTCTACCGTATGACTGATATGAGCTCTTTGTACAGAAACCCTTATGCGCAACAAACGGGCCGGATCAATTATCGGGGCGGGTACTACAACAATGGTATTACCGTGTCCCTGGGCAGGAGGTTGAAAGAACCGGATCGTAATTTGGTGATGACCCATTCCCTTTCGTATCAGCGGTACAGGTTGGATAGTCTTGATATATTCAGGATAGGTTACTACAAGGGGACTTCCAATAACATCTCTTTCAATACAACCATTTCCCGAAATACGCTGACGGATTTCCAATTCCCCAGAGGAGGTAGTAATCTTTCACTAAGTGCTACTTTTACACCGCCTTATTCGGCCTTACGTAAGACCGACTATAAGGATGTTACGGATACTTATCGCTGGGTAGAATATCACAAATGGATGTTCGACGCGAGTTACTATGTTACCATAACAGGCAAGCTGGTCATGAGTGCAAGAACACATATGGGGTATCTGGGCAAGTATGGGGATAAAGTTGGATTTAGTCCATTCGGGCGCTTCATCGTGGGTGGTTCGGGTCTCGCAGGTCAGGGATCTTTCTCTCTTGCCGACCAGGATATTGTAGGACTTCGTGGCTATAAAGATCAGCAGGTAGGGCCTTTGAATCAGTCGGGCTACCCGGCATCGGGTGGAGGTATTGTATATAACAAATACGTAATGGAACTGCGTTACCCTGTATCTTTAAACCCCCAGGCAACGATTTTTGTACTGACTTTTGCTGAGGGCGGTAATAACTGGGGCAGCTATAAGGAGTTTAATCCTTTCGAGCTGAAACGATCTGCGGGTGTAGGTGCAAGGATATTTATGCCAGCATTCGGACTTCTCGGTATTGACTGGGCATACGGTTTTGACAAGATACAGGGAGCACCGGGACGAAGCGGACCACAGTTCCATTTCACAATCGGGCAGCAGATCAGATAATATAACAGATTGCATTTCGTTAAAACAGTGCAAATTATTAGCCCCGACGCATGAAGAAGTTTTTAATTTTACTAGTTTTGTCCTTCGTTTCAGTTTCAGGGACATATGCTCAGAAATTCGGTTATACCGACATGGAGTTTATTACCAGTAAAATGCCTGAATATCAACAAGCTCAGGCCGAAATGAAGAAGTTTTCTGAAAAATGGGCTAAGGAGATAGATGAGAAGTTTGCCGAAATCGCAAAAATGCAGCGGGCTTACATGGCGGAAGAAGTTCTTCTCACAGACGATCTCAAAAGAAAACGGCAGGCCGAGATAAAGGAAAAAGAGCTGGAAGCGAGGGAGTATAACAGTAAGATCTTCGGAATGGAGGGGCTGCTTTTTCAGAAAAAAAAGGAACTGATGAAACCGGTGCTGGAAAGAGTGCAGCGAGCGACAAGCAAGGTTTGTACACAACGACGTCTGGACTTTTTATTTGATAAATCCAGCGACGTGGGCCTGGTGTTTACTAATCCAAAGCATGATTATTCGGACTACATCATGGACGAGCTTGGATTAAATGACAAGCCTAATAAAGATGTCCCAGTAGCCGACGCAGCCACTAAGAAGCCCAAGGTTGGTCAGGAAATACCTGCAACGCCGGTAAAAGATAATACCAAAACAAAAAAGAGTACAACCATTAAACCAAAATAAGTAACAAGCAATGAAACAAAAATTAATAGCCTATATGGTCGTTATGACCATGATCAGTACCCCTCTGTTGGCTCAAACCACCCCTGCAAGCGGAACCGGAAAGATTGTTTATACAAGTGTTGAGTTTCTGATCGGCAGAATCCCTGAAGGTAAAGTGGTACAAAACCAACTAGAGGTTACAAAGGCACAACTGGATAAGGCTTTACAGGAAACTTACAAGGAAGCACAGGAAAAATACGAGAACTATCAGAAAAACGGCGCGAGCATGACTGAGGTAATCCGTGCTGATAAACAAAAAGAACTGGAAAACCTGCAAACCCGTATACAGGAAATGCAGGCCAATGCACAGCAGTCTCTTGCTACCAAACAACAGCAATTGATGGAGCCTTTGATTACAAAAGTGAATGATGCGATTCAGGCTGTGGGTAAGGAACAAGGTTACCTTTACATTCTGAATATGGATGGTGGACAAGGTAACCCGACCATCCTGTACACGTCTTCTGAGGATAACAATGCTACCAATTTGATTCTTAGAAAACTAGGTGTTGATCCTGACAAAGTGGAGACACCTGCTGCCGCCAAACCGGCTACTGCGCCAGCTACCACCCCGGCAAAACCTGCCACAACACCAGCTGCTACGCCTAAGAAAAAATAATAGCTAAATAGCATAGTCATAAAATACCGGAAGGAAGTCTGTTATAGACTGCCTTCCGGTATTTGCTTTATTAAAATGGTGCTGTTTCCATGCGTTACAGGCAATAACTATAATATTAAAAAAGTGCAAAACGAATCCGAAACACAGTTGACACGAATCCCTTTTTTGAAAAAATGAAACTATTCCCAGTGTTAACTATACGGTATTCGTTACTTTTGCGTTAAGATCAAGTATTATTGAACCCATGAATAAATTATATTTCTGACGTTATGGTAGTTAAGAATATATTGATTGCCCTGATGACATTACTCGCCTTCACAAGATTTCATCAGGCTTTTTCTCAGGATGCTTCCAATGTCACAACGGTTGCACCCCTTCAGATCATATTCCCCAATGCATCGGAATGGAATGTCCTTGATGAAGGGAAAGAACTTAATTTTCACTTGCAGGTGAAGGGTGGAAAGAGTGACTCGGTACGCTATTCTGTCGCAAGTGGTTTGAGGAAGGATATGAAATTTGACTCTTTAGGTCATTTTGTATGGACCCCGAGCTATGACGTTGCCGACCGGATTAATACCGTAAAAACTTTTCCGATTGTGTTCGAAGCTGTCAATTCAGTGGGGGAGACGGCTTCCAGGGAAGTGATTCTCAAGGTTAATCACGTAAATCGTCCTCCAGTTATTGATGAGCTAAAACCTTTTTATATCCAGTACAAGACGCAGAATACCTATCAGATCGACATGAATTCGGTACGCGATCCGGACGGGGATCCCATTGTGTTTGTTCCTATTTTGAGTGAGTTGCCCGAAGGAATGAAGCTGACCGCAGCCGGCGAGATTACCTGGGATGCTGCCCAAAAGCAGTTTGCCGATCTGAAGAAGTCGCCGAAATATATGGAATTTTATGTAGAAGATCAGCCTTCCAAGACGAGGACCAGGGGTAAGTTGAAACTGGACGTAACGCAGATGGATCTGGCCCCGGATTTTACCATCGTGCCGCAAAATATGGTTGTGAAAAGTCCTGAGAATAATCGGATCAATATCCGGTTCACCTTGTCTGATCCAAATGGTGACGAGGACATTGCCGGTTTCAATTTTATCTCTGAAAACAAAAACGTGCCGGCATCTGCTTTGGTCAAGAACACGCCTACCAGCTACGAGTTTATCTGGGAGCCGGGCTTTGAATTTGTAAAGGATCCTTTCGATACCCTTGCGTTTAACATCACCTTTTACGCCATGGATAAAGGGCAGAATAAGAGGGAAAAAACGATGCGTTTCATTATTAAAAATACCATTGATGAGCGTCAACGTGATGCCTATGTATACGGACTGTATAAAGGAGCTCTGGTGAATGCATGGGGATTGTTGGAGCAAATGCAGGAAAAGGAAACGTATCTCAAAAAGGCATATGCGAAAGCAAAGAAAGGGAAAAGGGGAAGGTCGCTACTGAATGCGTCGCTTGGAGCGACAACGGGGATTGCACCTCAGTTCACGAAGAAAGATCCTAATGTAAGGGGTTACATTACCACTATCGGTGGTACCACGGTAGCAACCATAGGCACACTGGAAGCGACGGAGGTCATTGGTAAGTCCACAAATGGCTTGCTCGAAAGGTTTAACTATGTATTGCAAAAGAAAAATGAGCTTCGCAATAAAGGGGATGTATTTGCCCGTGAGTACGCGCAAAAGTCCTCCCGCCGGTTGCCTGACTTTATCCGTAAACTGGACGAATTTAAAGCATTGATGAACCTGAGTGGGTTGGTAGCACTGGAACTGGACGCCAATTGGGAAAACAAGAAAGAAGCTACAGATGCGGCTTTAAAGAAAACCTTTAAGGATTTCGTGCCCCTGTCCAAAGATGATGATTGATTCAATGGTTATCAACGAATGGCGCCCCGATTTCCGGGGCGTTTTTTTTGTCGGCAATGTTGACAGGACCAGGCTTTGTACGTGGTTTATCGATGCATGCTGGCTTTATACTTTTGTTTCCATCCTCGTAATTTGGTTATATTTGGCCTCAGGATTTCAATGGGGGCAATTTTGTATGATTGCCGGCGATCAATATGAAGCGAAATTGCTGCACATCCTGTACGCACGTAGTAATCAAGTCATGTAAACCTTTTTTCTGCCGAGGTGAATCACCAGAAGATTTTATTTAAAACGACGCTTCTTTATGTAGCGCTGCCCACGGTACTCTTCATGGGAGGCTGGCTAAAATTGTACTTTGCCATTCCGCTGCTATGCACACTGGGCTTCCTGATTTACAAAGAATTTGCGTTTGAAAATCGGGTGGGAGAGGCTGCAGCTGGATTCAGTCCTAAGACCATCTTTATTTTAACCGCCATTGCAGGCTACATTGCCTATGCTACCGGTGCAGGAGGCATGGTGCCCCAGAGTTTCAATTACGTTTACGACAACATTAAGCTATATGATCTAATTGTCCACGCGTGGCCAGTTCTGTATCCGGATAAACAGGCATTCTATTGTTACTATTTCGGGTTTTATCTACCCATAGCCACACTTACGAAGCTGTTTGGCAATGTGAATTTTGCGGAGGTCATTTTCTTTTGTTGGGCATGGATGGGGGTCACACTGTGCGTATTCTGGGTGTATGTGCTGCTGCAGATCAAAAACAGTTTCCTGGTTCTTGTATTTTTACTGGCCGGAACGCTTTGTGCGATTACCACCGTTTTCAATACCCTTGATTTTAAGTACCTTCGGGCGGTGGAGGATTTTAGTTATCCGTATACTTTTCTCAGTACATGGTGGAGTAATGGAAAAATGGTTCTGGACGTCTCTACACCCTTCCACTGTTCTCTCAAATACGCCTCTACCATGACAACCATGGCCTGGGCACCCTATCATTACATCTCAGGCATTTTGTTTCCAGCGCTGGTATACGACCGCATTATTAATAAAAAAACGTTTAATGGTGTACCACTGATCGTAGGTAGTGCATTGATCTGGTCACCGTTTGTGGTACTGGGGCTGATCCCCATCGTGCTACTGGGTGCATGGCGCTCATTCAAGCAAATATTTGGTTATACAACCTTTTTGGCGGTTGCTCTTTTCATACCCGTTTTAGCATTCTATCTGGCGCACAGTACTTCCGAGGAAATGGTGAGGGGGTTTATCTGGGAGTGTGGAAAAAGGTGGTGGCTTAACTATGTACTCTTTCTACTCATCGAAGTAGGTACATTTGCGCTGGTGATTTTCTTGAATAGAAGGAAACATTTGCCTGCAGACGATATGCAGCTCATGCTGGTCAACCTGGTGGCATTGCTTCTGATACCTTTGATTTACCTTGGGTTTTACAATGATTTCTCGAACAAGGTAGGTATCGTGCCTATGTTTTTTCTGATTATCTCTTTTTCAAAGGTGGTATGCAGGATTTTGGAAGGCCTGTTCAAGGGAGGCAGTGGACGGTTGAATTTCACTTCTGCGCTGGCACTGTTTGTTTGGTGTTGCTGTGCGATAACCCCGACTAACATTCTGTTGGTACCC
This sequence comes from Dyadobacter sp. 32, assembly GCF_902506755.1. Lineage (GTDB taxonomy): Bacteria > Bacteroidota > Bacteroidia > Cytophagales > Spirosomataceae > Dyadobacter. The sequence goes on from NZ_LR735258.1 coordinate 5,529,488, forward strand.
GTTGCTGGTCATCCGGGAAGTAGTTTTGTTACTAAAATTGCCAAGCCGTTTGACAACGATTCAATTAAAAATTTGTCCGACATCCCTATAATCGGGAGTCAGTTTATAGGAGATGTGAACGCTCCGGCCATCAAAATACTGTTTAAAAATACCGACTCGACAGCCCGGAACCAGGAACGGACAAATAACAGGTAAAGGTATAGGTGTTCTGAAAAGACGTTTTTTATAATTCTTCCTTTTTATCCTCCTGATGTGGAAGTTCCCAGGATTGGGGCTTCTTCTCCTCTTCAGCCGGAAGTGATTGAATGGTTTCCGAATCCGGCAATTCATCTGGCATATTGGCCGGTAGCGTTTGTTCGTCATCGGGATCAGTCGTATGGGTATCGGCTGTCGCTTCATGAGGAGCAGGATGAAAGTGTCCCTGGAAGATGAGTATGCTGCAAACGCCTATAAAAATACAGGAATCAGCGATGTTGAAAATAGGTGTGGAATAGTATTGTCCGCCCCATACAGGTACCCAGTCAGGCACAAAACCTTCCCAGAAGTCTACGAAGATCATATCAATTACCTGGCCATGAAACCAGGGTGTAGGCGCACCGTAAGGTGCATTGTCAAGAAATACCCCGTAAAACGTACTATCTATAACATTCCCCACTGCGCCTGCAAGTATCATTGATAAAGCCCAAAGAAGCCCCTTGGCTGCGCCAGAACGGGCCAGGTGGACAAGATACCATCCGATAGCGCACATAGCCACCAACCGGAAGAGCGTAAGGAACAGCTTGCCATACTCATGCCCAAGCTGCATTCCGAATGCCATTCCGGGATTCAGCACATAATGCAACTTTAACCAGTTACCAATGAGTGGAATTTGTCCTGAGAAGCCGGGTTCCATGTATTTGTGAACCAAAAGTTTGGAAACCTGGTCAATAGTGATGAGAACAAGGCTGAATATGAGGTATTTGAAAGGATTTTTAGGTTGATTCATTCCGGATTTAAGACATTTGGAAAGCTTGTGAGACTGCGAAAATAGGAATATACTTAGAAAGAACCGATTTCTCTCCGTTTCAATTCTCTTTTTACCAATAAAAACTCTCTGCTACTCTGTCCGGCAATGGAAGTGTTCTCTTCGGCCCGGCGAATTAAATAGGGGAGTACGGCCTCTATGGGCCCATATGGTACGTACTTGGCAACATTGTATCCTGCCTTTGCCAGATTAAATGAAATGTTATCGCTCATGCCTAAAAGTTGGGCGTACCAAACCCGCTCGTCGTTATTGCGAAGACCAAGTTTTTGCATTTTTTTAGCGCAGTATTGCGAGCTGTATTCATTATGTGTACCCAGACAGATGGCTATATATTCAAGATGTTCCAGACAAAAGTCGATCGCTGCGTTGTAGTCCTTATCCGTGGCCTCTTTGGTCGTATGGATCGGATTAAAGTATTCGTTTTCCCTTGCCCGCATTCTCTCCTTCTCAATGTAGGCACCACGTACAAGTTTAGCACCCAACACGTAGCCTTTTTGACGGGCCGTGAGATATGCCGATTTCAGAGCTTCAAGACTGTCATTCCTGTAAAGCTGATAAGTATTAAACACAATCGGGGATTCTCTGTTGTATCTATCCATCATTTCATAAGCCAGCTCATCAATTATACCCTGGATCCAGCTTTCTTCAGCATCGATGAAAATGCGTACCTTAAGATCATAAGCGCACTGACAGATTTTCTCAAGGCGTAGTTTTAACCGGACGTACGCACTGTTTTCATCCGGATTCAATATGTCCTGTTTCTGAGTTTTTTCCAATAATTCGGCAGAAGCTATTCCTGTGACCTTAAACACCGAAAAGGGGATGTGCCTGGAGCTGTGCGCTTTTTCAATGGTGCGCAGAATTTCTTGAGTAGTGGCGTCGAAACTGGCTTCGTCATCTTCACCCTCCACAGAGTAGTCGAGTATTGTACCCATATTGGCATTACCAAGGGCGGTGATGGTTGCGTTACAATCGGTAATTGTTTCACCACCACAGAATTGTTCAAAAATGGTAGCCCGGATAAGATTTTTTATAGGTAAGTGAAGCTTTAATGCAAGCTTTATAAAAAAAGTGCCTAAATTTACCACTTGAGCTTGATTCATTACGCTGAATAGCCAGTAGGTCTTGCGAAGTTGAGCGTTTGATTTTGATGCGAAAGCAACGGAGGTATCTTCAAAAAGTACAGGTGTTGTATCCGTTTTAGGGAGATATGCCATCTTATTATTGATGATTTTTCATTTATGAGTATTACAAGATCTCACTGCAAAAAGATCTCCATAGTATTGTCCATCGCCATTTTGCTGGCAAACATTGGAGCATCAAATGTACATCAATACTTGAAATACGCATAATACCAGATCGAAATATTACAATTATCTAATTTTTTATTAAGGACCAGTTTTAGAATATGAATGCTTCTTTAGATATCCTTCCGCTTAGCAGTTGGATCAATACCGAAGGAAAACCTTTGGTAATCGCCGGGCCTTGCAGCGCAGAGACCGAGGAACAAATGTTAGAAACCGCAGCCCAGATCAAAAAAGAAGGATTTGCGCATATTATTCGTGCGGGAATTTGGAAGCCGAGAACGCGCCCCGGAAGTTTTGAGGGTATGGGTGAGGCTGCTTTGCCGTGGTTACAGCAAGTGAAAAAGGATACAGGCCTGCCTGTTGCTGTTGAAGTGGCAACACCTCAACACATTGAACTTGCCCTGAAATATGGAGTAGACATCCTGTGGATTGGTGCACGTACTACCGTAAATCCATTTAATGTTCAGGAGTTAGCAGATGCTTTAAAAGGCATTGATGTTCCTGTTTTGGTTAAAAATCCGGTTAATCCGGATTTGCAACTATGGATTGGTGCATTGGAACGTCTTAATCAGGCCGGTGTACGGAAAATTGGTGCTATTCACCGTGGATTTTCCAACGCACAGGAGACCAAATTCCGTAATTCCCCGATGTGGAATATTGCGATTGAATTAAAGACTTTGTTTCCTGAGCTACCTATGATCGGTGATCCTAGTCACATGGCCGGAAAGCGTGCGTATCTGTACGAAATTGCGCAACGTGCTCTGGATTTGAGCTATGACGGTTTGATTATCGAGTCGCACCGTGATCCGGATGCTGCATGGTCGGATGCTTCGCAGCAACTAACTCCTGCCGCTTTGGGACAAATGCTTCACGACCTTCATGTTCGGAAGGAATCTTATGGTAGCGATTACCAGTCACAACTTGAAGTGGTGCGTGGTAAAATAGACAATCTGGATCGTGAATTGTTGGAAAATCTTGCGGCGCGTATGTCGTTGGTAGAAAAGCTGGCAGAATACAAAAGGGATAACAATGTTGCCGCTTACCAGGTGGATCGTTTCCGGGAAGTTTTGGAAACTCGGGCAGGATGGGGTAAAAGCCTGAATCTTTACCCAAATCTGGTGGATGAACTTTTCAAACTGGTGCATATGGAATCAATCCGTAAGCAGACTGAGGTGATGAATCAGGTGAGTGCGTAACTTCTCACACATAAAATGATAAAAATGCCGCGTCTCACGATTGCGGCATTTTTTGTTTTCTGGAGGTAGATTCATATTCCTTTTTTTGTCAAAATTTTACTGATCTCTCCCGCCCATATCTGATAAGCTTTGTAATTCAGGTGTGTTTTGTCTATCGAATACGCTTGTTTCAGGCCGGCGGAATCGCACAGGTACTGGTTCAAATCCAGATACGCAATCTTTTGGGAATTGCAGTACTTGATCAAAAACTCATTCAACTGCTTTACCTCCTGATGACTGTCCGCCTCTTTGCGTTCATAGAGCGTAAGGGTGACAACTGGCGTAATGTGGTGTTCAACAAGTGATTCCAAAATGGATTGGTAATTTTTTTGTAATTTTTCAGGAGATACGCCCACCGTAATATCGTTGATCCCTCCCATCACAAAGCAGATTTCAGGATCCAAGTCAATAACCTGTGATTGTAGCATGTCCAGAAAGGTATAGGTGCATTGGCCAGGCAGTCCGCTGTTGATTACATCTGTACGTCCCAGAAGTTCGACCCACTTACCCTGCGCAGTAATGGAATTCCCATACATCACAATTTTACCCTGACCTTTCCAGGTTACGTACCTTTGGGCCAGTTTGTCGCGATAGATGAAAGCGAGTGTTGCAAAGGATGCAAGAAAAATAATATTCAGCAACAGCGATAGAGCAAGTACGTTTTTCTGCTTCATTCGTTTCAAGGAGCTTGAGATAGGAATCACACTTCGGTAAGTAACCGCTCTGCCGCTTCGCCCAGGTTGAAACATCTGCGGCATCGTGCTTCATACAGATCGGTCTCACCGAGTAGAAATCGTTCATTGGATTCGGAGAGCCGGTAAGAATGGGATGCCACTTCTCCGCAAATCATACAAATCGCATGCACTTTTGTAACGTATTCAGCAATGCCCATCAGTTGGGGCATTGATCCAAACGGTTTCCCAAGGTAGTCCATGTCAAGTCCGGCAACGATCACCCGTTTGCCTGCGTTTGCCAGTTGGTCACAAACGTCGACAACGGGGTCGTCGAAGAATTGTGCCTCATCCAAACCCACTACTTCGCAGTCGCCGGCAAACTTCAAAATGTCAGCAGCGAAAGCAACGGGTATCGAAGATATTGAATTGTCATTATGGGAAACAATGTTCTCGATGTGATAGCGTTTATCCAGGGCAGGCTTGAAAATCTGAATTTTTTGTCGTGCAATTTTTGCCCGGTTAAGTCTTCGGATTAGCTCTTCTGTTTTTCCCGAGAACATAGATCCACAAATAACCTCGATCCATCCGGTACGTGGATTTTGCGTTTCTCTCTTGTGCGAAGGTTCAATGAACATATTGATTGATTATTGGCGAAGGCCGCAGGTATTTTTAATTATCTTTACAAATCAAACACATTTTTTTTTAACACATTCGTTAAATAGCGCTTATTCGTAATGTCAGGTAATATAAATATAGAGAAGCTAAATCAGTACGCCGACCGTTTTACTACAAAGGTTTTGAACGAAACCTACGCATCCCGAGTGACCATTGGTGGAGCCGACCTGCTGAAAATGACACCTGTTCGTCAGGTGAATCTGGGTGTTTTAAACCGTTTGTTTGAGCAATGGAAAAATAATGCACTCGCATTTAGGAGTGTTTATTTTGATTTTGACCATGAAGAAGTTAAGCATGCACTTGAAGTATTTATGAACATCGCTTCTCAGCATATCTCGGTGAAACGAAATGATCTTGAACCCTTACTTCGGCAAGCTGTAAAGGACGCAGTCACATTGCTTTACAATCCAGATCATTATTTTGGAGAGAGGCTGAAATCAATTCCCGATGCGCTGTACAACATGGATAAGGCAGAGGAACTGGTGAAATACACCCATATCCATCAAGGCTTGGCCAAGGCGCTGGAAGTGAAGCTTGTCGAATCGGATTCGGACGCTGTATCCGTGGTCCGGGCTACCAACTGGTTGCAGGATTTGGTAAACGATCCTGCTCTTTTTGATGCCGTAGAGGGCTTTGAAGAGCAGTTTTCACAAATATTGTCTCTTTCTGCCGGTGACTTACTGGTGCCATCGGCAGCTCCCCTTCCTGCGAACAGCTCGAAGAAAGAGGAGCCAAAATCCTTCTTTGACTCAGCATTTTCAGAAATAGAAAATACGAAAACCGCCCCGGGGAATACATATCGGACTGCTCCGGTCAGTTCGGTAATATCCGAGAAGGTAACTCAGCATAGTTCAGCTGAAAAGGAGTCGCTTAACAATCGCTTTAAGGTGGATATACCCCAGCCAGCGGATGATAAGTCTTACGGAAGTGTACAGGTTAAGGTAGAAAGTATAGCGGCATCTATTCCTTTGGGTCAACGTTTTATGTTTGTTAACCAGCTATTCAATAAAAATAGTGAGCATTTCGAAAAGGCGATATACGAGTTGGATAGCGTCAAAAGTTACGCGGAGGCCGAAGACCTGATCTGGCATCGTTATGCGTCCAAACACGCATGGGATGTAAATGGGGAGGCGGTATCTGCCTTGCTCGCCATTGTGAAGAGGAAGCTGAGTAACTGATTTTTGACCGGCCAGATGAGCCTGCTCACGCAGCTCGTTCTTGCAGGGTTATAGTTACTAGATACTTTATTGTTTCAGAGGTATTCGCTCACAGCGCGCCTTCCTGATTTAACTGCCGTAGTAAATATGAAAGAGCAATCTGGATATTTATCTCGACAGAAAAACTTCATATTCCTGATTTTCTGCTGTTTATGGGTGGCCACTGCCATGGCCCAGACCGCCCCATACGCCACTGGGGCCAGATCCTGGGGAGTGGCCAATGCCACCGTGGCGAACGCGGATGCTTACGCTATACTGAATAACATTGCCGGCTTGGGAGGAAATCAGGAAGCAGCTGTCTTGTCCACCTATGATTCACATTATCAATTTGAGGGGCTGAATACCGTTGGGTTTGCAGGGGTAATTCCGATTTCCAACGATTTGAGCGCTGGGTTTTCTTTAAGCCGTTTTGGAGACAAGCTGTACAACGAGTTATCGCTGGGTATCGGTGTGGGGCACCGGATTGAATGGGTAAGTCTGGGTCTAAAAGTGAATTACCTGCAGACCGCCGTCAACGCGCCTTCCCTGGCTTTCAGCCGGAAGGCCTTTGTGTTTCAATTTGGCGGGCTGGCAAAGCTGTCCGAGCAACTGCTCTTTGGAGCGCAGGTATACAATCTGACGCAATCCCGATACTCGGGCATCTATGGTAACAAAGTTCCCACGATCTTACGCGCCGGTTCTTTGTATATGCCTTTGAAAGCAGTCTGTCTCAGTGCTGAGCTAGAAAAAAACACCGATTTGCCCTTGTTAATTAAAATTGGACTGGCCTACCAGGTTTGGAATAAACTATGGTTGCGAACGGGTGTGTCACCAAATCCCATGACGCATCATTTGGGTGCTGGCTTTACGGGAGGCAAATTTTCTGTTGACTATGCAGTGCATTCAAGTGGCCAACTGGGATGGTCACATCACTTGTCTATGGGTTACGCATTTTGGGGTCGGGACAAAAAATAGTAGTGCCACAGCGAAGGCCTAATCAGCTACAAGTTCAAGAAACATAGGTTTTGCTATTTCTAACGCAGAAAGGTTGAGGTGTGTAGGTTCCAGATTTTCACGAGCATAAGCGATCAAATTCTCCATTGACATATTGCCGACCAACTCATTTTGAGCCATCGGGCATCCACCATAGCCGGACACGGTGCCATCAAATCTGCGGCAGCCAGCTTTGTATGCTGCTTCAAGTCGGGATCGCCAACTACCCGGAGTTGTGTGGAAATGGGCCCCAAACTCCAAATCTTTTCTTGAAGCTATGAGTTGAGTAAATACAGAAGTGATGTCAGCCTCTGTTGCTACCCCAACCGTATCCGCCAGTGAAAAAGTCCGGATACCGAGTTGGGCAATCTTTTCAATCCATTCCAGTACAATTTCGCTATTCCATGCGTCACCGTATGGATTTCCAAAGCCCATTGAAATATAGATAACCAATTCTTTGCCGTACTTCCGGCATAAATCCGCGATTACGATAACCGTTTGGAATGATTCCTGAATGGTTGCACGGGTGTTGCGAAGCTGGAAAGTTTCTGATATTGAAAAAGGATAACCGAGGTAAAAAATGTCTTTGAATTGACATGCCTCCCGGGCTCCACGCTCATTTCCGACGATGGCAAGCAGTTTTGTTGTGGTTTGTGAAAGATCGAGCTGATTGATTAACAGGGACGTATCCTGCACCTGTGGCATGGCCTTGGGTGAGACAAAGCTTCCGAAATCAATGGTGTCGAACCCAACCCGGAGCAGTTGGTTGAGATAGGCAGCCTTTTTCTCAGTTGGGATAAATTGAGGGTGGCCTTGCCAGGCATCTCGGGGACATTCGATCAGTTTCATAATGAGAAAATTTTGATCCAAATGATACGTCTTTGATCATCAGAGTAGTATCACCATTCATCTGAACAAAAATGGCCGCTACAAATCATGAGTCATTGGAGCGGCCCGGTCGACTGTTTGGCCGGTATTCGTTTATTTCAGGATCGGAGCCAGTTCGGCTTCATTCTCTTGTAGCCACGCAGTAATTTCTTCCACGATCTGGCGAATTCCAATTTCCGGCTTCCAGCCGGTCAGGTTTGTAACCTTGGTGTTATCTGTCAGATACAAGCGGATATCCGCTGTCCTTGTTTCCGGAACGACCTTTATTGGGATAGTCTTGCCTGTAACTTCCTGGCAGATTTTTGTAAGTTCCTGCAGGGAGGCACTGCTTTGAAGTCCGCCACCGGCATTCAAAATTTCGCCATTCACTTGATCCATATGATGCAATTGCCAGTCCACCAGCCGGTAGAGGTCAGCGACATGAAGCATGTCTCTCATTTGCTTGCCTGTACCTCCGTACCCGAAATAACCCAGTTGTTGTTCGAAATAGTGCTTGGCTATCCAGAGAACCATCACACCCTGATCCACCTTGCCCATTTGCCAGGGGCCGGTGATCACACCACACCTGTTGATAACCGTGCGAAGGTTATAGAACTCGTTGTATTCCTGAATGATCAGTTCGGACGCTAATTTTGTGGTTCCGTAAAGTGACCGGGCGCCGTTGAGGGGAAAATCTTCTGCAATACCTTTGGAGGAAACGCCAGGTACCTGCTGATCGTCGGCCAAAGAGAAACGGGTTTCATCCTCCACAAAATTGAGAGATTCAATGGTCTTGATGGGGTACACCCGGCTTGTAGACAGGAAGATGAAATCAGCCTTATGTTTCAAAGCATAGTTCAGGCAGTTCACGGTACCCACCAGATTGGTATTGATGAGGTAGTCGGGAGTGCCGTCAAGGCCTGCCAACACGGAGGGTTCGGCAGAGGCTTCAATCACCGCGTCTACTGCTGGAATGGAATCGAAATCTTCTTTGTTACGAATATCCCCATGTACAAACTCCACTCCATGCTTTTTCAACCGACTCAGATTGAGCTCAGAACCACGGCGTTTAAGGTTGTCCAGTGCGAAGATCTGGTAGCTGGGATAATTGGTTTTGAGAGATATAGCTAAGGCAGATCCTACAAATCCAGCTCCTCCGGTGATTAATATTTTCATTGTATGATGTGAAATTTATATTTTTTACGGAGATGATGTTTGAATTTTTTTACGACTAAATAAGTAACTAGTCTATCCAAGTTTTGGTATCTCAACGCCAAAGTTATGATGATTCAATAACATTGGGTAACTATGGATAAATTTTAAAGCCATTCGTTGAGAAATCTTCTGATGTTGTCATTCTAAATAAATACTTTTACTTGAAAGTAAGTAACTTAAATAAACTTCTTTGATGTTTCAGGTAAGTGCCACATCGTCGGTTTTAATTTCGTAGATACACAATATGGTCTTTTATTACATGCGATTTTTAACGGTACTGTTTTTTTGTTTTATAACCACTTTGCCAGATACGGCCGCACAGTTAGCTGATTCGACACTTCTGGCCGAAGACCTTACGAGGTTGCCTGTGGCCAGATATAAAGAGGCTACTTCTATTTCTCAGAATCTGTACAACGGCCGTCTGTATTATGTATACGATTCAAGACAGGAAGAACATCAGTTTTTTGAGAGCAGAAAATGGACGAAAGGTAGTTTGTTTTATGATGGTCAACGTTTTGATAGTATTCAAATGTTGTACGATCTGGTCAAAGATGAAGTGGTTATCAAGCATTTTAATGGCGATAACCTGCTGTTGCAGACCGCCAAAGTACGTGATTTCAATCTTCTCAACCATCGTTACAGGAGGTTGATATCGGGAGTGGATATTGAACCAACGATGCGCACCGGGTTTTACGATTTGTTGTATGATGGAAATTCGCGGCTTTTGGTTCGCCGTACGAAGCAGCGTCAGGAAAAGATAGTGGACAAGCGGGTGATCACACTTTTCCCGCCGAAGAACTTTTATTATATTTTTAAAGACGGACACTATCATTCCGTTTACTCCAAAAAGGCTGTGCTCAATTTATTCCCGGAGCACAAAAGGGCACTCAAAAAATCGCTGCGTGAGCAAAACATCATTTATAGGAAGGAGCGGGAGCTTGCCATAGTCAAAGTCGTTGCGTTGTATGATCAACTAGCCAGAAAATGAAAAAACTTTTACACTTAACCCTTCTTCTTGCTTTACTGTTTTGTTATCTCGAATCGTCAGGGCAGAATGTTCCCGAAAAGTTGATCACAATGAAACTGGATTCGAGTCGCTTTAATGACTTTGTCAAACAGGTGGAAGCTCAGACGGACTATTATTTCTATTACGATGCCGTGCGGTTTGACAGTCTGGCACTGGATCTGGACGTAAAGGATCTTCCAGTCCGTGCTGTGCTGGAGCAGGTGTTCAAAGGATCAGATTTTACTTTTGCCATAGACGCTCAAAAGCGTATCTACATCACCGAAGGACAGCCAGTGATCACGCAGTTGCAGCCGAGGTTGTTTAATCCTGATTCGGGTAGCGAGGAGATGGTCGTGTATGAAGGGCCGGAAAATGACGCGAAAGAAAAATTGCTGTCTTCTGCCGAAAGTAAGCTGCACGAAATTGGTGTTAGAAGTTACAAGGTCGCGAAGGGTAACGCCAACCTCTCGGGCTATGTGCGGAATGCCGTAACCGGCGAGCCTGTGATTGGGGCAGCAGTATTTATCTCTAATCCGACAATAGGGGTTACTACCGACGCATTGGGCTTGTATACATTAAACATCCCCCGGGGAAAGCATATTCTCAAAATTAAGAGTCAGGGAATGCGGGAAACGCAGCGGCAGATTATTCTCTATACAGATGGAAAGCTGGATGTGGAAATGCGCGAGAGTGTAATCGCTTTGAAGGAAGTTTCGGTAAAGGCTGGAATGGATAAAAACGTGGTAGGAACCCAAATGGGGCAGGTGAAGCTGACTATCAAAGATTTGAAACAGGTTCCTACTGTTTTTGGCGAAACCGATCTGCTACGCACTGTGCTTACATTGCCCGGAATTAAGTCGGTGGGCGAGAATAGTACCGGCCTGAATGTCCGCGGCGGCTCCACGGATCAGAATCTGATTCAGTTCAATGACGCAGTAGTATACAATCCATCACACTTATTCGGCTTTTTTTCTGCATTCAACCCCGATGTGCTGAAAGATGTGGAGTTGTATAAAAGTACCATACCATCCAAATTTGGCGGGAGGCTGGCTTCTGTTCTGGACATCAATGGCAGAGATGGCAACAAAAAGAAATTTGTGGCGTCGGGCGGAATAGGGCTTGTAACCGGTCGGCTGACTGTGGAGGGACCCATTATTAAGGATAAAACTTCATTTATCCTGGGGGGCCGTTCAACCTATTCGAACTGGCTGATCAAAACGCTGGATAACCCTGAATACAACAAGAGTTCAGCCTCTTTCTACGATGTCAACCTGCATATAAGCCACGAAATCAACTCGAAAAACAGCCTGCTCCTGACAGGCTATACCAGCAACGACCAGTTCAGGCTTTATGGAGATACAACCTATGCTTATCAGAATCAGCTGGCTTCTTTGAAATGGAAGCATACCTTCAATGGCAGGCTATTTGGAGAGTTCACGGCATCGCAGAGCAAGTATCAGTATTCGATGGCGGCGGCTGGCTTGCCGTTGAATTCATTCGATCTGAAATTTGATATTAATCAATCCAACTTTAAGGCTGATTTCAATTATGTATTGCATCCCAAACATACGCTGGACTTTGGATTGAGCTCCATTTACTACAAGCTGCACCCCGGGAGTTTTACGCCAAGAGGTGCAGAGTCTCTCATCATCCCGGATAACCTGGGAACCGAACAGGCCACGGAAAGTGCATTGTATATCGAGGACAAGTTTGAAGCCAGCCCCAAGCTTTCTATCACGGCAGGTCTGCGTTATTCTTTTTACCAGTATCTGGGACCACGAACTATCAACAAATACGTAGCCGGCTATCCGATCGAAAAAATATATGAGAATGGGACGGAAACTTTTGCAGCGGGTAAAAAAATAAAAGGCTATGGCGGCCCAGAGTATCGGTTGTCAATGCGGTACACACTTTTCGATAACCTGGCGTTAAAGCTGAGCTATAACACGTTACGTCAATACATCCATTTGCTTACAAATACCATGACGGTATCTCCGACGGATATTTGGAAGTTGAGCGACTCTTATATCAAACCTCAGATCGGGGATCAGGTTTCGATGGGTTTGTATAAAAATTTCAGGGGTAACAAGATTGAGGTTTCGTTGGAAGGATATTATAAAAACATTCAGAATTTCCTTGACTACAAGGGCGGAGATTCGCTGATCATGAATCACAATCTGGAAGCGGCCGTGCTCAACACAAAAGCCAAGGCTTATGGGGTCGAATTCATGATCAAAAAGATTACCGGCAAGCTTAACGGGTGGGTGGGTTACACCTATTCCCGTACCCTGTTGCGGGCCGTGGACAGAGAATCTCCTGATGCACCCAACGGCGGTAATTTTTATCCAAGTAATTACGATAAACCCCATGATTTTACGCTGATCTCCAATTACCGTTTTTCTCACCGGTTTAGCCTTTCTTTCAATTTTACGTACAGTACGGGCAGGCCGTATACCCCGCCCATCGGAAAATACTTTATCGATGGTGCCCAGCGGGTTTACTATGCAGATCGGAACAAGTTCAGAATTCCTGATTATTACCGTACCGATCTTGCAATGAACATTGAAGGAAATCACCGAATTAAAAAACTTGCCCACAGCTCATGGACGCTTGCTGTGTACAATCTGCTGGGAAGGAAAAACCCGACGTCGGTTTATTTTCAAACCAAAAACGGGCAGGTTAATGGTTATCAGTTATCGATATTCGGGCAGCCAATTCCAACGATCACCTACAACTTCAGATTTTGAAAGGTTATAATATGAAGAGCTATATCAGGAGTATAACAGTTTTGGCAATAGTCTTGTTTGTTTACGGCTGCATAGACCCGTTTTCTCCGCCAGAAATTAATTCCGTTGAAAAGTATCTGGTCGTAGATGGGTTTTTAAATATGAGCGCGGACACCACGATTGTTCAACTCAGAAGGACACAGAATGTAAAGGAAAATACGCTTCCCACATCTGAATTGGGGGCAAAACTCACCGTAGAGAGTGAAAAAGGACAGGTTTATCAATTTGTTGAAAAGGGCAATGGTCTGTATATTTTAGTTCCGGGTACATTGGACCGGAATGTGAAATACCGGTTAAACATCACCACCCGAGCCGGGCGGCAGTATGTATCGGACATGGTAACGGTGAGCAAAACGCCGCCAATTGACAGTGTAACCTACCAACTGGATAAGTTTCTCAATGCCATGGTTATCAAAGTCAATACCCATGATGCCACCAACAGCACCCGGTTCTACCGTTGGCAGTTTGAGGATACTTATGAATATTTTGCACCCTATTATTCAGGACTTGAAGTGGTGGGGAAAGAATTGCTCTTCAGGCGGGAAAACATCAACCAGTGCTGGAAGAGTGGTAAGTCGGCCAACATTATTCTGGGCTCCACAATCAAGCTTTCCAAAGACGAGATCAGGGATTTGCCTGTGAATATCGTACCGGTGTCCACCAACAAACTTTTGACGAGATATAGTATTCTGGTGAAGCAATACGGACTCACGCAGGATGCATTTGAATATTGGACCAGTCTGGCCAAGACCACCCAGGGAACCGGTAGTTTGTTTGATCCGCAGCCCTCTCAGGTCACCGGTAACATTACAAGTAAATCTGATCCGAAAGAACTTGTGTTCGGTTATTTTAGTGCTTCGGTGCAGCAGGAGAAGCGGATATTTATGGAGCCAAGGTTGGGTCGCTACGAAACATGTGTGATGGATACGCTTCCCTTGATGTGCACGTCCCCGGAGATAGAATGTGTGTTTACGTCGAATCAGCTGATGCTCAATTATATAGATGAATTTAATGTTGCTGCTGTCCCTCCGTCCTGCGCAGATTGTCGCACCCAGGGCGGGACAACCACCCGGCCACCTTTCTGGCCGCGATGAGGAACGGGCTGCCAAATGTTTGAATGTAGATCAGCCAGAAATGGTATTCTGGATATGGCAGCCTGTTTGCAGATAGGCACTGTTGTAATGCCATCATATTTGAAATTGTTATCAATCAAAACCGAACAATACGGTGAAAAATAAGGTATTTCTTTTCGTCATCCTATTGCGTTTTCTGTCCCCACTGGCAACGTTTGCTCAGGAAGATCCATGGATTACTTCTATCCGGCAACGTTTTCAGATGTACAACCAGCGGGCGTTGCAGGAAAAAATATATCTGCATTTGGATCGTCCGCTTTATTTGGTGGGCGAAAGTATGTGGTTCAAAGCCTACAATGTGGAAGGAGGCTCTAATCGATTTCTGGGTATGAGCAAAGTGGCCTATTTGGAGGTGCTCGATAAGGAGAATAATGCAGTGATCCAGACAAAGTTTTCGTTGCTCGAAGGCAAGGGGCATGGCTCGCTGATCATTCCTTCTACGGTTGCCAGCGGAATTTATAAGGTGAGATGCTATACCAACTGGATGAAGAATTTCGACGCAGCGTATTTCTTCGAATCCACAGTGAATATAATCAACCCTTTCGTGAAGTTCGATCCTAATCCGGACAAAGAGAAGGACGTGGTCTATGATGCAGGTTTTTTTCCTGAAGGCGGATATCTGGTCGATAATCTTGAAAGTAAAGTAGCCTTTAGGGTAGTTGCGCCTGGTGGGAAAGGAATTGTTTTTAAAGGTGCGCTTATCGATCAGAATAATGATACCATTGTGAGATTCGAGCCGCGTAAGTTTGGAATTGGTTATTTTATGCTGACACCCAGGCAAGGGACTACCTATACCGCAGTAATCCGTGATTCAATGGGGAAGTCGTATAAATATCCACTATCAGCATCCAAAGCGGATGGCTATGTGATGCATGTAAAAGATTCCACGGACCATCTGATTAAAGTTACGGTAACTTCTACAGCAGCCACTCCGGCGGGATCGATTTTTATGGTAGCTCACACGCGTCAGAACAATCTGCAGGCCGATAAAAAGATTGTGGACAAGAATAAGGCTGTGTTTCTGATAGACACAGATAAGTTAGGTGAAGGGATTTCACATATCACCATTTTAAATGAAAAACTTAAGCCGCTTTGTGAACGATTGTATTTCAAAACGCCTGATAAAAAGTTATCAATAGCAGGTAAGGTGAGTAAAAGTTCATTTGGAACCCGTGAGAAGATCACCCTGGACTTAGCGACTGCCCATGGCCAGGCACCCGAAGGCATGGCCAATTTGTCCGTCGCCGTGTATCTTGAGGACTCGATCAGGAGCGACGATCCTGAGCATATTGGCAGTTACCTTTGGCTAAGCTCAGATCTTAAAGGCACTGTAGAGTCGCCGGAATATTACTTTCAGTCAGATACACCTGAGGTTCGGGCGGATATTGACAATCTCATGGTAACGCACGGGTGGAGGCGGTTTCAATGGACTGATGTTTTTAATAATAAAACAGAAGCGTATCCGAACCTGGTGGAATATGACGGGCATTTTGTATATGGTAAACTAATCAATACCCTTACCGGCGCGCCAGCGGCCAATAAAGAATCTTATCTTGCAGCATTGGATTTTCCGGCACGGTTATATGCCACACGGAGCGAGCGGGATGGTACGGTGCGTTTTGAGTTGAGAAATTTCTTTGGACCTAAGGAAATTACCGTCCAGACCAATTTGAGCCAGGATAGCATTTATAAGTTTGAAATGGTCAATCCTTTCTCCAGACAATTTTCGCTGCGGTCACCTGCAAGTTTTTCGTTTGACCAGACGAAAGAAAGCCAGTTGCTTACCAGAGCCATTAACATGCAGACTAATAATGCTTTTTTACCAAAAGCGTTCTCGGAAAAAAAATCGGGACTTACGGATTCCACGGCCTTTTTTGGTCCACCGGATGAAAAGTATTTTCTGGATGACTTTACCCGCTTTCCCACCCTGGAGGAGGTATTGAGAGAGTATGTGCGTGGCGTAATGGTCCGGCGGAAACAAAAGGAATTTCATTTCAGGATGATTGATAAGCTGGTGCCCAATACTTATTATACAACGGACCCACTTACATTACTCGATGGCATACCGATCTTCAACATTGACAAATTAATGGAAATTGATCCGCTGAAAATAAAAAAGGTGGAAACAATAAACGGACGCTATTTCCTGGGGCCGGTTTCATTTACAGGGGTGGTGAGTTTTTCCACTTACCGGAACGACCTGGCCGGGTTTGAGCTGAGCTCTAAGGTGCTTGTGATGCCCTACGAAGGGGTTCAGGCGCCCAGAGAATTTTATGAACCAAAATATGATACCAAGACCGAACTGGCCAGCAGGTTGCCGGATTTCAGGAACCTGCTTCATTGGTCGCCCGATGTAACGACCGATCGTAACGGCAAAGCACAAATACAGTTTAATACTTCCGACCAGACCGGTACGTATAGAGTGGTAGTCCAGGGCATGGCTGGAAATGGGCGGACAGGGCGGCAAACCTTCACATTCCAGGTTGGAAAAAGGAATTTATGATAAAGACGCGTCAGCGCTCATAGCCGGTAAGCATTGCCGCTTACTTTGTTTTTTCCGGGAATTCGTAACTGATCAGGTTTCAAATATAGAATTCTGAAGTATGCTTGATCTCCTTCAAAACGAAGGTGCTGTTCAACACGCCGATGTTGTCTATTTTGGATAACTTATACTTCACAAAATCGTGGTATTCGTCGAGGCTGCCCACATTGATTTTTAAAAGGAAATCGACCTGCCCAGCCATGTGATAGCATTCCTGCACTTCCTGTAAGCTCTGAATTTCCTGCTCAAATTTTTCAATAAAGGCTTCGTTGTGGTACCGCATTGATACCTGGCATATTGTAGTCACCGAACGGTTGATCAGCTTTTTGTCCAGGATAGCCACATATTGTTTTATAAATCCCATACTCTCAAGGCGACGGATGCGCTCATACACAGGTGAGATCGTTAGATTGAGTGTATTGGCAATTTCCTTGGTCGTTTTTTTTGCGTCTTTTTGAAGAATGCGCAGGATTTTGGTATCAATTTTGTCTAACTGTTCCATTGAAAATAATATTTACTGGAAAGTGATAATTAGGATTGGGGTCGAAAGTAATATTTTCTTTAAAATTAGCGAAGTGCAGCAATATTTATCCGTTTGTTCGAAATGTACTCTATTTTTTCTCGAAAATGGCAAAATTGCAAGTGATTTATGCTGAACAAAACTTTAAGGTTATGAAGTCGGAAAGAATATTGATCATCGGTTCCAACGGGCAAATAGGGTCTGTGTTGTCCCGGTATTTGCGAGGTATTTATGGCGATGACCGGGTGATAGCCTGCGATATTAAACAACCCGTTGTACAAGATCCGTATTTTGAAATTCTGGATGCCACCAATGGTAAGCGCCTGTCGGAGATGTTGAGGAAACATAAGGTTACCCAGGTTTACCACCTTGCGGCCATACTTTCAGCAAAGGGCGAGCAGGATCCGCTCAGAACATGGGATATCAATATGCAAACGTACTTCAATGTACTTGAAGCTTCACGGGAAAATGGGGTGAGAAAGATTTTTTATCCTAGTTCTATTGCGGTGTTCGGAGCGCATGCAAATGGCATTGCGGAGCAATATTCTTTTCTGGACCCGTCTACGGTATATGGAATCAGCAAAGCAGCCGGGGAGAACTGGTCCAATTATTACTTCAAAAGGTATGGACTCGATATCCGATCCCTGCGTTACCCGGGCATTATAAGTCATCAATCACTCCCTGGTGGGGGTACCACCGATTATGCTGTTGATATTTTTCATAAAGCCGTAAAAGGAGAGCATTTCGAGTGCTTCTTAAGTGCAGGTACCACTTTGCCTATGATTTACATGAGCGATGCCATGGATGCTACGGTTCGTTTAATGGAGGCTTCGAAAGATAAAGTGTGTGTTCGGACAAGTTACAACCTTTCGGGACTCAGCTTCTCGCCTAAGCAACTGGCTTCGAGTATCCGCAAATTTATTCCTGATTTTGCGATCAGTTACAAGCCTGATTTCCGACAGCAAATCGCAGATTCCTGGCCTCAACACATCGACGATACCTTTGCACGGAAGGACTGGGGATGGAGGCCTGCGTATACGTTGGATAAAATGACAGAGGAAATGATCGTCGCATTACGTAAGCAGTACGATCTGATCCATATTTAAAATATTTAAATCTATACAACCATGTACGGAATTCAGGAAGCACTTCAGAAGGAATTGGAAGAAATAAAAGATGCGGGACTATATAAAAAGGAACGTGTGATTGTGACCCCGCAGGCTGCCCAAATCGCTACCGACAACGGTAAGGAAGTATTAAATTTTTGTGCAAACAATTATTTGGGATTATCGTCTCACCCCGATGTGATCACTGCGGGTATTGAAGCTATTCAGTCCCATGGTTTTGGCATGTCCTCTGTTCGGTTCATTTGTGGCACACAGGATATTCATAAAGAGCTGGAAAGAAAAACGGCGGAGTTTCTAGGGACGGAGGATTGTATATTGTATGCCGCAGCTTTTGACGCAAACGGTGGCTTGTTTGAGCCCCTGCTGGGCGAGCAGGATGCAATTATCTCTGATGAATTAAACCACGCATCTCTTATCGATGGGATCCGTCTCTGTAAAGCAAAGCGGTTTCGTTACAAGCATAACGATATAGATGATCTGGAAGCACAGCTCAAAGGCGCGCAGGGCTGCCGGCGCATTCTGATTGTTACAGATGGGGTGTTTTCTATGGACGGAACCATTGCGCGCCTGGACAAAATTTGTGATTTGGCAGATCAGTACGGTTCTATGGTGATGATCGACGAATGCCACGCCACAGGTTTTATTGGTAAGACGGGTAGAGGTACCCATGAATTCCGGAGTGTGATGGGACGTATTGATATCATTACAGGTACCTATGGAAAGGCCCTTGGGGGTGCGTCAGGAGGTTTCACAGCGGCAAAAAAGGAAATTGTGGAGATACTTCGTCAGCGGTCACGTCCGTATTTATTTTCCAATACCCTGGCTCCCTCCATCGTCGGGGCTTCTATTAAAGTATTGGATATTCTTACTTCTTCCACTGCACTCCGCGACAAACTGGAGGCTAATACTGCATACTTTCGCAAGGAAATGACGGCAGCTGGTTTTGATATTTTGCCTGGGGAGCATCCCATAGTGCCCATCATGCTTTACGATGCTAAACTGGCCCAGGAATTTGCAGCTCAATTATTAGAAGAAGGTATCTACGTGATCGGGTTCTTTTATCCGGTTGTGCCAAAGGAAAAGGCAAGGATTCGCGTTCAGATATCCGCCGGTCACGATCAGCATCATCTCGAAAAAGCCGTAGAGTCCTTTACAAAAGTGGGGAAAAAACTGGGAGTGATCCAGTGAAACACCGAAATGTGGAAATTAAGAATGAGGGGCATAATTCTCATTCTTAATTTTTTATTCAGCATGATCCGGGATTGCCCTTTCCATCAGTTCCACTTCAACATGTAACGATTTCAAAATCGCATTCCCATATTGGGTTACCATCGCCACATCGGCCGCATCCCGGCCATGGGCGATTTCTATTCGATAGCCTTCTGTCTTTTCCTGGACCGCGTCAAAGGGATGCCATTCGCCACCCATGTACACTTCAAACCAGGCATGAAGGTCCATGTCTTTCAGTTTATCCAGGTAGCCTGCTGTCATGCGTGTAGGAATACATAAATTTCTGCAGAGAGCAATGGCCAGGTGGGTGAAGTCGCGACATACCCCGATTCGGTTTCTGGCCACGTCAAGCGCCGTAGTACTGGCGTCGGTAACGCCATATTGGTACTTTACATTTTGATAGATCCATAGTCTGATCGCTTCAACCTGCGCATAACCTGGAGCAATATTTCCTGCTATCTCCATGGCCAGTAAATTGATCTCATGCAGGTCCGACTCGCAATACCTGCTCGGTAAAATATAATGCATGGCTGCATCGGGGACGTTCTCCACCAGATTGAATTCTGGCAAGGGGTCCGGGGCATGCTGGGCGTTTACCAGCGCAAGCACTTCCGTACTGATCGTAACCTGTCCTATCGGCAAAATCGCACGCTGACAGAGATTACCGTATATGTCACTATATTCAGAAAATGGGACGGGTGGCTGAATGTTAAAAGCTTCCAGGATAATGGTTTGTCCTTCCTGCCGTCTGGGACGAAGCATTGTGGTAATCATGGTGGGAGCATATACGTCATACGTAAATATGCTTCTTCCCTTCATTTGCATGGATATGTCGAGTTATTATTCTGGTAAATATATAAAGCTTTGACAGGTTAAAATTATATGCCACCATTTTTATCGGGGGCATATAAGAGATTTTTTCGGCGTCATTGTTTGTCAATATTTATTGTTCCCAATGTGTCTTTTGCGTTGTGTCTCTCTCCACCGTCATTATTCCAGATTGTAAATGCGCTCCCCCACGACCAGCAGGCTTCATTACCGACATAGGCTCAATCCTATTGTATTTTGCTCAGATCTCAAGTATTGCTTTTTGACCGCTGTTTTATTCAGAATGTTAACTTTTGCACATATTTTTTCTAAACGTATTGTTTTTACTAAACACTGTTTATTATATTTGCAATGTAAATAATACATGACATGGGGATTACAGAAAGAAAGGAAAGAGAGCGGGAGGAAATGCGTGATTTGATATTACGGGGTGCGCAGAAGCTGTTTTTGGAAAATGGTTACGAAAAAACAAGTATACGCGGAATAGCTGATGCAATAGAATATAGCCCTGCCACGATATATCTTTATTATAAAGACAAAAATGAGTTGCTGCTGGCCTTACATGTAAAGGCTTTTGAGAAAATGATTTCGGAATTTACCGTGGTAGCCAGCGTGCCAGATCCGTTCGAAAGACTTGTCGCGTTAGGGGATCAGTATATTAAATTTGCCCTGGAGAATCCGGAGCTCTACGATCTCATGTTTATCATGCAGGCGCCGATTGAAGCACTTGCATGTAAAAACGAGGTGTGGGAAGACGGAATGAAATCATTTGATTTTCTAAGGTTTGTTTTTTCGGAGTGTGTTCGTGCGGGATATTTCAGGGCAGAGCTCAATGTGGATACATCCTGCCTTACGATATGGAGTTACATGCACGGCCTCATCACCATTTATCTTAAAAACAGGATGGATATGTTTGAGGATGACCGGCCCATGGAGCGTATGCAGGAATCGTTTCAATTGTTTGTAGAGATGTTGAAAATTTCTTTTAAATAAATCGTGATGCGACTACTGCTCAACCTGGAAGATTTTGCTGAATTCCTGTTTGCTATTTTTATTTTTTCTTATCTGGATTTTGCATGGTGGTGGTTTCCTGCACTACTTCTTCTGCCTGATCTGAGCATGATCGGTTATATTTTCAATACCAAAGTTGGCGCTGTTTTGTACAACTTTTTTCATCACAAAGGTTTGGGGATTGCAGTGGGAATAGCTGGATTTGCGAGCGGAAATCAACAGTTGATGTTGGCAGGAGCCATCCTGTTCGGCCATTCCGCCATGGACAGATGTTTTGGGTACGGCCTGAAATATCCGGATAGTTTCCGAAGCACCCATTTGGGAGAAATAGGAAAGTAAAAAAAAATGCAGTAACACTAAACGCTGTTCATTAAATTAGTCATGATTAATAAAATTTTTCTTTACATCGTCCTTCTCCCTGTATTTGCCCAGGCGCAGAAATCAGGGGTTTTGGAGAATTATGTGGAGGAAGGTCTGCAGAATAACCTTTCTTTACACCAGGAGTCGTTAGAAATCAAAAAGTCGATGGAGTCCATTCGTCAGGCGAAGGCGCTCTTTTACCCACGGCTTTCCTTCAACCCGACTTATTCCTATGCTGCCGGTGGGCGTCGCCTGAATTTTCCTGTAGGTGATCTATTAAATCCTGCCTACAAATCGCTGAACGAACTGACCGGGACGAATCAGTTTCCAACCAATATCGAAAATGTGAATGAACTGCTGGCGCCTACCAACTTCCACGATACCAAAGTGAATGTGCAGTATTCGATCTACAATCCGGAAGTAAAGTATAATTATCTCATTCAAAAAAGCCTGTTATCGGCTCAGGAAGCGAAGAAAAGGGTAGTAGAGAACGAGTTAAGACACAATATTGAAGCAGCTTATTATCAATACCTGCAATCGTTGGAAGCTGTAAAAATCCTGGATAACAGTAGTGCGATATTGAGCGAACTGGTAAAACTGAACAAAAAACGGGTAGCCAACAATACGGCAACAAAGGATGTGGTGTTTTCATCGGAATATGAAGCCAGCAAACTTGTCCAGCAAAAAATAGAAGCTGAGAATAATTCACGTGTGGCCGGCGCTTACTTCAATTTTCTGTTGAACCGGGATTTAGGTCATGACATCCTCGTTGACTCCACCTTGATCCATACTGAAACGATCAATTTTGGAGGAGCGGACGAGCTGGCGGGATTGAAACAGAAGGCCAGAACCGGACGGAGTGAATTGAAACAAATAGATATGTCGCTGGATGCGGCCCGTCATGCCATCACTTTACAGCAAAAGGCTGCGTCGCTTCCAGCTCTGTTTATTGGTGGAAATGCGGGTTTTCAAGGTTATGGTTATACATTCAAGAACCAGGCTTATATGGTGATGCAGGCTGGTTTGCAGTGGGACATTTTTAAAGGCTACGAAAGGAAATCAAAAATCCAACAGGCCAAAATTCAGGCGGATTTACTACAGACCAAAAAAACGGATGTTGAAAAACAGATCGAATTACAGACTACACAAGCTTATTATGATTTTGTATCAGCGGGCGAGGCACAAAGGTCATTTGGGGAAGGAGTGCAAAACGCCGCTCAATATTTCAAGGTCGTAGATAGCCGATACCGCAACGGAAATGTACTGCTGATGGAGTACATAAAAGCCCAGAACGACGTGCAAACTGCTCGCTTGCAGCAGGTAATTGCCAAATATAATGTTTTAATCAAAAAATCGATTTTAGATAAAATTACTGTTGAGCCATGAAAAAGATATTGATTATCAATGGACACCCCGATGTTGTAAGTTACAGCTCCGCGATGGCAGCAGCGTATAAGAAAGGAGCGTTAGCATCGGGAGCCGAAGTACGTGAAATCGTTGTCGCGGAGTTGCGCTTTAATCCCAATTTACAATATGGATACCGTCAACGTGTGGAACTGGAGACCGATCTGCTGGAAGCAAGAGAGAAAATTTCCTGGGCCGATCATCTGGTGTGGATATATCCGATTTGGTGGGGTGGCTGGCCAGCTCTGCTCAAAGGGTTCATTGATAGGGTATTCCTGCCGGGTTTTGCATTTAAATACCGCGAAAATTCGGTGTGGTGGGATAGGCTACTAGCCGGTCGGAGTGGCCACGTGATCAACACGCTCGACCAGCCAGGCTGGTATTACTGGCTCATCAATGGTCGTCCGGGATATTATGCAATGAAAAAAATGGTGCTCGAGTTTTCCGGGATCAAGCCGGTGCGTACTACGGTTTTGGGTCCTATGAGGAGTTCAACGGATGCAACCCGCGCTAAGTGGTTAGAGAAAATTGAAAAATCGGGAGCCCAGTTTCAGTAAGGTATATTAAATGAATAGCTATGAAAGCAATATCCACTTTTGTCATCCTTTGGGCGCTTTGGGGCTGTGATGCCAATCAAGAAAAGCAGGAAAAGGTCGTCACGGACGAAACCGTGATTCCGGTAAAACTCAGCCTGGTGGAAGCTGAAACAAGATCCGAGCCCATTCGTGTGGCCGGTACGGTGGCATCATCAGAAGAAGCACGTTTGTCTTTTAAAATCGGAGGAATTGTTTCCAGAGTTTTTGTGAGGGAAGGGCAAGCAGTGAGAAAAGGACAGCTTTTGGCCGTTTTGGATATGACCGAAATTGATGCGCAGGTGAATCAGGCTCGTTTTTCAGCTGAGAAATCGGAGCGGGATATGAAGCGTGTTCAAAATATGCTCAAAGATACAGCGGCAACCTTGGAGCAATTGCAAAATGCAACCACCGGCAATGACCTCGCTCAGCAGAACCTGAAAATCGCCCGGTTTAATCAATCTTATGCGAAAATTATTTCACCCATCGATGGAACAGTAACACGCAAACAATTCAATGAGGGAGAGTTTGCAGGGCCTGGTACGCCAGGTTTAGTGATCACTTCAAGCCGTAGGAACGACTGGGTAATGCGCTTGAATGTATCGGATAAAGATTGGGCCCGATTGAAAATTGGTGACAAAGCAAATGTACAGCTGGATGCTTATCCCGAAGAAACCTTTACCGGTACCGTCACCAATCTGGCGCAGTCGGCAGATCCTGTGAGCAAATTGTACCAGACGGAGGTGAAAATCAATCCTGCCGGAAAGCGGTTTGCCACTGGATTGTATGGAAAAGCTCAGTTGATATCATCACAAAATCGGCAATACGCAGTCATTCCCGTTGAAGCGGTGATTGAAGGAAACGGAAATAAGGGGTTCGTATTTGTCAATGAAAATGGAAAAGCAAAGCGATTGCCGATCACAATTGGCTACCTGGATGGCGAAAAGGTTTTGGTTTCACAAGGGCTTGAAAACGTTAAAGAAGTGATCACATCAGGTTCGGCCTTCCTGACGGACTCGGCTACTTTGCAAATTAAGAAGTGAGAATTTTAACTGATAAGTTTCAAAAGGGCGTCTACCAATAATTTTGTAAATGGAGGGTTAACAGACGTGATATGGTTGGTGATCAGCGATTCGTTCAACAAAAATACCTTGTGCACACGCACGAAGCCTGTTAACGGGAGCGGGTTATCAACAAAGTCGGAATCATTAATTGAAATGGAAAGATGGTCGCCCTTAACCTGACTGGTGATTTGGATCAATAGATAATCTCCAGTTGCATTTACACTGTCATTGGAAATAACAAGTGCTGGTCTTTTTTTGGTTTGGGATCTGTCGGTAAACGGGAATTGTACGGCTACAATATCTCCACGCTGATAAAGTGCCATGGGATTAGATCAATTTATTCCAACGCTGATCTTCTTCGCTTTCCCATTCCTCAGAAAGTGCAGACTCGGAGAGCAAAGTAGTTTCATCGATTTTTAATAAACGTTTCACAATAGAAATTCCATCGATCTTATGAAGCTCTTTTTCTATTATCTCGATATCAACGTTCTCTCGAACAGTTACTAACAAAGTTTCCATCTCAACTGGGATTTTAACAATAATACAAAAAGAAAATGAATATTTCTGAATTTTCGGTAAAGAACTGGCAGTTTATGCTGGTGATGTTTATTGGGGTGGTAGCGTTGGGATTGAACTCCCTTTTCAACATGCCGAGAGGTGAGGACCCTGAGTTTTTTGCGCCGTCTTTTGCCATCGTGTATGTATATCCGGGCACCGATGCGCTGGATATGGAAGAGCTTGTGGTGGACAAGGTAGAGAAAAAGCTGATGGCGCTGGAAAATGTCAATAACATCAAAACCAACATAGACGACGGTCTGGCTGTGGTGGTGATTGAATACGATTACAGCGAAGATCCTGACGAGAAATATCAGGAGCTGATCCGTGAAGTGGGCGCGTTGGCAGCCGAGTTGCCTAGGGATATTTTTAAAACAGAGATACGGCGCTTTTCTCCAACAGATGTGAACATTGTTCAGGTGGCTCTCGTATCAGAAACGGCGTCCAATAAGGAATTGGGCGATAAGGCCGATGATCTTAAGGACGAACTTTCGAAAATCAAGAGTCTGAAGAGTGTGGAAAACTGGGGGTATCCGGCTCGCACGGTTCGTATTTCACTAAATCTTGAAAAGATCGCTCTGGAAGGCGTGCCGGTCAACCAGATCATACAGGCCTTACAAGCTGAAAACTACAATATTCCCGGTGGTAGTATTCAGGCCAATACCCGGAAATTCAACGTCAAAACTTCCGGCGATTACAAGTCTCTTGGCGAAATTAGGAATACCGTTGTCGCGAGTACCGGCTTTGGCACCCCTTCACAAAAGATCATTTACTTGTCTGATGTTGCTACCGTGGATTATGACGAAGCAGAGGAATCACACATAACCCGGCTAAACGGGCATCGTAGTGTACTTGTAACGGCTGCTCAAAAAGAAGGTCAGAATATAGAACAGGTCGGCAAATTATTAAATCCGGTGATCACTGAGTTTGAAAAAACACTTCCCTCTCACATCAGGCTGATCAAGAGTTTTGATCAGTCGGAAAGTGTGAGCAAGAGGCTGGGGCGATTTGCCAAAGATTTTGCTATTGCTATCTTTCTGGTGTCACTCACCTTGCTTCCGCTTGGTTTTCGGGCGGCACTGGTGGTAATGATCTCCATTCCGCTTTCACTGGCAATGGGCTTGGCGGCTATTGATTATCTCGGTTTCAGTATCAATCAGCTGAGTATTGTCGGACTGATCGTTTCGCTGGGAATACTTGTCGACGACTCCATTGTGGTGGTCGAAAACATTGAACGCTGGATGCGGGACGGGTACCCGAAACGGGAAGCCGCTGTGAAAGCTACCAAGCAAATCACTTTGGCGGTAATTGGTTGTACGGTTACGTTGGTGTTGGCATTTTTACCACTTAATTTTCTACCGGAAGCATCAGGGGATTTCATCCGGAGTTTGCCGATGGCAGTAAGCATGACCATCATCGCATCCATGGTCGTGTCGCTCACAATCGTTCCTTTCCTGAGCAGCCGGTTGCTGAAAGAATCGCATAATCCGGAGGGTAATATTTTTATGCGTTCGCTCAAAAAAGTGATCAGCGGATCGTATAGCAAGTTGCTGCATTGGGCATTACGCAATCCTTTTCCAACACTGGGTGTGGCCATTTTGTTGTTCGTGGGTTCATTGGGGCTTACCAAAGTGATCGGTTTTTCACTTTTCCCAAAATCAGAAAAACCCATGTTCCTGATCACCTTGGAAACACCGGATGGAACGGCTTTGTCGGAAACGGATCGTGTGGCGCGGTATGTGGAGCAGGAAGTGAAAAAGCTACCCGAAATCCGCTACATCACCACCAATGTTGGCAAGGGAAATCCCCGGATTTATTACAATGTGATCCAGCGCTCGGATGCGACCAACTATGCGGAGTTTTTTGTACAGTTGCAGGACATGAAACCGTCTGACAAGGAAGCGATCATCGAAAACCTCAGGACACGGTTTGCTAACGTGGTGAATGCCAAAGTGGAAGTGAAAGATTTTGAACAAGGCCCTAATACCGAAGCACCGGTTGCCATAAGGGTATTTGGTGAAGACCTTGACCAACTGCGTGCCGCGGCGGCAGGAGTAGAAAAAGTGTTGAAGGGCACTGCCGGAACCATATATGTGAACAATCCCATTGCGACCAGAAAGACCGATATCCGGGTTAAAATAAATAAAGAAAAAGCGAGCTTGCTGGGTATTTCAGTTGCTGAGGTAAACCGGACCATCAGGCTGGCCGTAGCTGGACTTAATATTGGCATGTTCAAGGATGAAAATGGGGATGATTATGCGATCAATCTCACAATGCCAAAAGGCAAAGTTGCAGACCAGCGTGTGTTGAACAATCTTTATGTCAACACGCTTACTGGGACTTCTGTGCCCTTAAAACAAATCGCCGATCTGCAATTTGAAAGTGCTGTGAGCCAGATCCGGCATTACGATCAGGATAGGTATGTGACGGTTTCGGCTTATGTGAAAAAGGGTTTTTTGGTTGATAATGTTTACAATGAAATTATCGCAAAGCTGGATCAATATCAGTTTCCCGAAGGCTTTTCGTACAAGGCTGCTGGTGAGCTGGAAGCGCGTGAAAAATCCTTTGGGGGATTGGGGACGATCATTCTTATCACCGCTTTTGGTTTCCTGGGTGTGCTTGTTTTGGAATTTGGTACTTTCAAAAGTTCGTTGATCGTGTTATCCGTCATTCCGCTCGGGATCATCGGCGCGCTGTCCGCTTTGTTTTTGGTTGGTTACCCGTTGTCATTTGTTGCGATCATCGGACTCATCGCGCTCATTGGTATTGAAGTAAAAAATTCGATACTGCTGGTAGATTTTACCAATCACCTCCGTTCTGAGGGAATGTCTCTGATTGATGCCATACGGGAAGCCGGTGAGATACGGTTTGTACCGATTGTACTCACGTCGTTTACGGCTATTGGCGGTCTTATTCCTTTGGCCATAGAAGGCAACCCGCTGTATTCGCCACTCGCATGGGTATTAATCGGAGGTTTGATCAGCTCCACACTTCTGTCCAGAATCGTAACGCCGGTTTTGTACAAGTTGTTACCGCCCAAAGTGGAGGTGAATGGCTGATCGGGTAACTATAATTTTTTGCATGGAAATTAGGAGCTGTGACAGGTTATTCCCGGGTGCTTACATATCGGAAGCAGCCACGTAGTACTGATAATCACTTACAATGGTTTTCAAAAATTCCTGGGGCTCGTCCAGGTTATTTACGCCGATTAATTCTTCAATTTTATGAACTGCGGCTTGCAGTAATTCTGGATTTCCCGAGGCAATCACTTTGCGCAGTGTGCTGATATCTTTGTCAGACAGTTGGGTGACGGAGGAATAGGATGGTTTGTAATCCGGGGCAAGTCCTGAATGCAGAAGCTGTGCAAGTCTTACAGAAGGTTGTGTTTTAACTACGGTAGTCCCGGCTGCAATATCTCCTACGCGCTGTCCCTTTCCATTGATGGCAATGGTAAGAACGGCAATCATGCCCGAAAAAAAACCGATGTCAACAATAGATAATAACCATCTGAGTAAATAAGCGCTTAGCGTGGCCTTGCTTCCATCCAGCTTAATAACCCGGATTTTAAGAGCCATTTTTCCAACTGTCTGGCCGTTAAGAAAGTATTCACACAGAAGCGGATACAGCAAAACAGGAAGAATTATTGCCCCTGTCATTATCCAGGTAGAGCCTAAGCCTCGACCTGCGCTATTGGCTATTCCTACCACCGCAATCACTGCCAGAAGCCAGACGAAGTATATGGCATAATCTATGAATTGTGCAAGTATCCGGTCCCCCACACTGGCTACTTCATAATCCACACCCACATTTTGGGCAGTTTCTATTTGTAAACTCATTAATTCCTAAAAGTTTATGCAGGCAAAAAAATAATTTATATTGCAGGAAAAATAACGGAAAGACGGTAATATTCCTATTCACATGAAGGAAGCAGTTTTTGTAAAGCGAAATTCCAGCCGCTGGCAGTCTTACGAGGAAAATCCGACAGCGGATCCGGATGAGCTTACAGCCCGTTTTATAATTCTTACCGACGATCTGTCCTACGCCCGCACATTTTATCCGGGGTCTACGGTTATGAGATACCTGAACGGACTCACTTCGCAGACCCACGGCAAGCTGTACAGTAACCGAAAAGAGGATAGTGGTCGCATCAAAAACTTCTGGGTGTACGAGTTGCCGTTTGTTTTCTTTAAAGCCAGATATCAGTTGCTTTATGCATTTCTGTTTTTTTTCGCCGCATTTCTGATCGGAGCGGTGTCGGCTGCGAATGACGAAACCTTTGTGCGCCTGATACTTGGCGACAGCTACGTGAATGAAACACTGGAAAATATCAAGGCAGGAGATCCATTGGCCATTTACAAATCTCAGTCATCCGCGGATATGTTTATGGCGATTACGGTCAACAACATTCGGGTCTCCTTTATGGCATTCACTTTGGGAGTGCTTTTTTCGGTAGGTAGTTTGTTTGTAATGATCCAGAACGGTATAATGTTAGGCGCATTTCAATATTTTTTTTATCAGCAACATCTTCTTGCCGCATCGGTTTTGAAAATATGGATTCATGGGACGCTCGAAATCTCAGCAATTGTGATTGCGGGAGGAGCCGGGCTTCTCGTGGGCAACAGCCTATTGTTCCCCGGAACTTATTCTCGCCTGGAATCTTTTAAAAGTGGAGCAAAGGAAGGCCTGAAAATGGTGATCGGGCTGGTTCCGGTCTTTATTATGGCGGGTTTTCTGGAAAGTTTCGTCACCAGGCTTACCCTGCCGATGTGGGCGAGTGCAGCCGTTATTTTCATTTCAGCGACTTTTGTGATCTGGTATTTTATTCTTTATCCGCGCAGGCGTTTCCATAAGCTAATATCTCCCCAACCTTCACTTTAAATCTATCTGCTTCATGAACAGTAAAACTATCGTATTATTACAAGAGCGTGATTTTGGTCAAAAAATGAACGCTTCGTTTGAGTTTGTTACTAAAAATTTCTCCCCCCTTGTAAAGGCTTTGCTATTCATAGCAGGCCCATCCGCCCTGCTTTCAGGGATTGCCAATGGCCTGTTCCAATCTGGAAACTTGTCAGCCGCTACGATGACCGATCCCTCTTTGATGGTCAGCCAGTACTTTGTGCTAGAGTTTCTTTTTGTTATTATATTTAGTGTTACAACTTATTTTCTGGCATATGCCACGGTAAGTTCATTCATTACCCTTTACGAAGAGAGGGGATCGTCGGTCGATATCACACCGGGCTTGGTTTGGAATAAATTGTCGGAAAACATTGGCGCCAGCCTGGGAGCTTTGGTACTTTCGTTCATAGCCACGATGGTTGGGGTGCTTTTCTTTATTGTACCGGGCATTTATCTTTCCATTGCACTTCAGTTTTTTATGATGATCACCATCCGGGAAAAGCTATCGGCTGTGGATGCATTGAAAAGGAGTCAGAAATTAATTAAGGATAAATGGTGGTCCACTTTTGGTTTGATCATGATTATGTCGATGGTAGCGGGTATTATCGCCATCATTTTTCAGCTTCCTGTGCTGGCCATTACCATGATGAAAACACTGGGGCTTACAGCGGATTGGACCAACCTTAAAGTGTGGATGGTACTGGGAAGTGCGCTCTCCATCCTGGGTACGTCCATTATTCAGGGGTTGGTGTGGGTGTCACTTGCATTTCAATATTATAATCTGGTGGAAAGACAAACCGGATCAGGGCTGATGACTGAAATCGACTCGCTGGGATCCAGTGACTGGGATCGTGCTAAAAGTGAATGATTTCTTTCTGGATGACCGGCATCTGGTGAGGCTGTTTTATAGGTTTGTTTTTGGTATGAGCAGTAAGTTTTTACATGACAGGTAACAAAGCGAAAGCGTTGATGGGTTTTTTACGCAAGTGCATGGCGCCGCACCATTGGACCTTAATACTTCTGATACTATGCCACCAATCTTTTTACCCGGCCATTGCTCAAAAGGATAGCCTGCAAAAACTCCGTCACGATGCCCGCTCCATCACGCCGCGGTTCCCGGCTAAGGAAAATCTTGAAGAGTTGCTAAATGATCGCGACTTCGACTACGCCGACGATCCGCAACCTCCCGCTAATCCTGCCGCTAAATGGATCAATTGGCTTTGGGATAAATTTACTTCGTTATTCGGAGGCAAGGCTTATGACAATTTCTGGAAATATATGATCATGGCCGGAGCTCTGGCATTGGTGGTTTTTATTCTGTTTAAGGCGAAGGTTCTGGACTATATACACCCATCCAAGGATAGCAATGCAGCGAACGAATACATAGTGGGGCAGGAGAATATTCATGAGATCAACTTTGAAACGGCCATTTCGGAAGCGCTTGCGGTTGGAGACTATCGTCTTGCTATCCGCCTTCAGTACCTGAAAACACTTAAAACCCTGTCGTCCAAACAACTCATTAGCTGGAAAGCCAACCGTACCAACCATAGTTATGTATTAGAGCTGGAACGGCATCCGCATCAAAGTGATTTTATACGACTTACAGCATATTTCGAGTTTGCCTGGTACGGCGATTTTAGGGTAGATGAGGCTGGATACAATGAAATGAAGACCTTTTCGGACGATTTTTACCATAAACTCAACCAGCGCTCCCATGTTTAATTTGAATCGCTACTGGTTTTTTCTGATTCTGGTGATCGCAGGCTACGGTTTGTTTGAGTATTATCGTCCCAAACCACTCGACTGGCGCGAAAGCTACTCCAACAAGGATCATGTTCCCTTTGGGGCAAAGGCAATTTTTAAGCTGCTCCCGGATCTTGTGGGTAATCAAGAGGTTGCGCCGCTTCGTTTGCCACCTTACAATCATCTGGAAAAGGACTCTCTTTTGCCCAATAGAAGCACATACGTGTTCTTGAACGATGATTTTACGGCAGATGAAAATGACCAGAAAGCGCTATTGGACTATGTGAAAAAGGGGAATACGGTTTTTATATCGGCCTATGAGTTTCCCGATTCGATGATGAATGTCTTAGGCGTAAAGGCTATGTTGCACGATCCTACCGGAAAGGACAGCGCGAAGTATGTGAACTTTACCAATCCTTTGCTTCGGAGCAAAAAGGGCTTTCTTTTCTCCAAGGATGACGGACGAAACTATTTTAAGGTGCTCCATTCTGAAAACGTCACGTTACTGGCCTCTAACGAAGACAGGGAACCTGTGTTTCTTCAGATTGACTATGGAAAAGGGCAGTTTTATTTGCATAACCTTCCTCTTGCCTTTACCAATTATTTCGTTGTGGATACAGTTGCCAATAAGCATGCTTTCGGGGCTTTATCGTATTTGCCCAAGCAGCCCGTCTTCTGGGACGAATACCAAAAGCAGGGCCGTTTTGGGGAGGATGAAAATTCTGTGTTCAGATATATTTTAAGTGAACCAGCGTTAAAAATGGCCTATTATGTTGCATTGGCATGTCTTTTCTTGTTTGCGATCTTCACCGGAAAGAGAAAACAGCGGATTATACCGATCATTACTCCGCCTAAAAATGCTTCTTTGGAATTTGTGAAAACAATTGGCAACATGTATTATCGCAAACGTGATCATGCCAACATGGCCGACAAATTGATACAGCATTTTTGGATATACGTTCGGGAGCGGTTTGGCATGAGCACTACTGGTATAAATGAAAGTGAGATCGTACGAGATGTTGCCCGGAAATCTGGGATGTCCGAAAATGATATATTAACCCTGCAGTATGAAATTGCAGATGCAGACGGGAAATGGACAGGAGATCGGCTAATGGATCTTAACCGCAGGCTCGAGGATTTTTACGAGAGAACCCGGTAAGAAGGAATAGATATCAATTTAAAATATAGCAACCACTTTAAATGGAATTTACAAACAGAGTCGAGCTTACGGACTTGCAGCAGGCAGTCGACAATATTAAAAGGGAAATAGGCTCAGTTGTTGTTGGTCAGCAACTTACCATTGAATATATACTCGCGGCTTTACTGGCAGATGGCCATATTTTACTGGAAGGTGTGCCGGGGGTAGCTAAGACACTTCTGGCTAAAGTACTGGCTAAAACCATTGATGTGGACTTTGGTCGTATCCAATTTACTCCGGACCTGATGCCGACTGATGTGCTGGGAACGTCTTTATACAATGCTAAAAACACAGACTTTGAATTCAAAAGAGGGCCGGTATTTGCCAATATTGTTTTGGTCGATGAAGTGAACAGAGCTCCTGCCAAAACGCAGTCAGCGCTTTTCGAAGTGATGGAAGAGCGGCAGGTGACCGTGGATGGTACCACATACCCCATGTCAGAACCATTTTTAATTATTGCCACGCAAAATCCTGTTGAGCATGAGGGAACTTACCGCCTGCCTGAAGCGCAATTGGATCGGTTTATTTTTAAGTTGCATGTAGGTTATCCATCCGCAACGGATGAAATGGGAATTCTGAAAGGGCATCACGAGCGTGTCAACCTGGGCGAGGCTATAAGCCAGTTAAAGTCGGTAATTAATGCGGAGCAACTGGCCGCCCTGAAAGATAAAGTTCGTTCAGTACACGTGGAAGAGAAATTGATGGAGTATATTGTTTCGGCGGTAGCAACTACCCGTGTTCATCCGGCACTTTTTCTGGGAGCTTCACCGAGGGCTTCAGTGGCATTGCTGAACAGCTGTAAAGCCCTGGCCGCATTGAGAGGCCGTGATTTTATCACGCCTGATGATGTGCAGGAGCTTGCATATCCTGTGCTGAGGCACCGTATCATTCTCACTCCCGAACGCGAAATGGAAGGTGCGACGCCCGATGACATCATTAAGCTCATACTCGAAAAAACAGAGGTTCCTCGCTAAGCCGGGAAGAGAAGTTGCTTTCGTTTCGTGCCAGATTGTAAAAGTATCATGAATGGCTACCCGCCGCGCGGTTGCATTGTAATCGTATTGAATTGTTGATCAGCAGCTATTTAGAGTAAAAATGCCACCCGTTTTGACAGTATAACAATTTAGCAATTTAACATTAGTAGTAGGTTCTAATGATGCGGTCACTTTTTTTGTCAAATAATTTCTGGATCGTCGGGTGTGTACTCGTTGCAGGATTTGTTATTGCTTACATATTTCCCCCTTTGCTGCCTGTTTGGAATCTGCTGCTGGTGCTGGCAGTACTTTTGGTGCTGGCGGACATTTTTGTGTTGTTCAGGGTCAAAAGAGGGTTTTTTGCAAGAAGAAGTTCCCCCGAAAGACTGTCAAACGGCGATGACAATGCGATAACAATCTTTCTTGAAAATCGGTATGCATTTGGCGCCAAAGTGGAAGTAATTGATGAAATTCCACATCAGTTTCAACGCAGGGATGTTTTGTTTAAGGCACATATGGAGGCCAGCTCAGCGCAGCAGATCACTTACCATCTGCGTCCTGTAAGTCGTGGGGTGTATGCGTTTGGGCAAGTGAACGTATTTGTGTTAACCCCATTAAGGCTGGTGAAACGACGCTATCGTTTTGAAGAAAAAAACGAGGTTGCGGTTTATCCTTCGTTTTTACAGATGCGCCAATACGCCTTATTGGCAGTGGCGAATCGGCTGAGCGAAGTAGGTATTCGGAAGATCAGGCGCGTGGGGCATTCCATGGAGTTTGATCAGGTGCGGAATTACGTCCCCGGCGACGACCGCCGATCAGTGAACTGGAAGGCTACCGCGAGGAAAGGAGATATAATGGTAAATGCCTATGAGGATGAAAAGCAGCAATCTGTGTACTGTTTGATTGATAAGGGCAGGGTCATGCAATCCCCCTTTGAAGGCCTCACCCTTTTGGATTATGCAATCAACGCGTCCCTGGTCATGAGCAATATTGCCATTATAAAACAAGACAAGGCCGGACTGATCACTTTTTCGGATACCATGGGGCAGATTGTACAGGCCGACAGGAGAAATGGGCACATGCAACGACTGCTGGAAGTGTTGTACCGACAAAAGACGCGTTTTATGGAAACGGATTTTGAGAGGTTGTGCATCGCTGTAAAAAGTCAGGTGCGGCAGAGAAGTTTACTGCTGCTGTTTACGAACTTTGAAACGGTCGAAGGAATGCAGCGCCAGTTACCCTATTTGCGCAGGCTGGCAAAAGATCACCTTTTAGTAGTGATCCTTTTCGAAAATACCGAAACAAAACAGCTGTTGGATGCGCCTGCGGAGTCATTAGAGCAGGTTTATCTCAAAACAATTGCACAGAGGTTCTACTATGAAAAAAAGCGGATCACCAACGAACTCCGGCAATTTGGTATTCAAACCATTCTTACGCCCCCACAGCAACTTTCTGCAAATACCATTAACAAGTATCTTGAACTGAAGGCCAGAGCTGCAATTTAAGGGGTGTTTATAGAGAGTGTTCCTGGATCAATTAAATTTCTGACGGTTATTAATCCCAATTCTGAGGGTAACGGCAACATGAGATTTTCAACACTTCTTACTTTCCTTTTGTATCTTTCCAAGCGCCAACGTAACCCATCGATCCCCCATGAAATTTTTTAGAATCTTTTTGAAAGTTATTGGATTGTTTTTCCTGCTCCTTGTGATTATTGTGGCCACTATGGTGACCACAATGGATAAGACCCCTTACAAGGATATGGCCTATTTTAAGGAGTGGAAGACGCTGATTGGAAATGTCAGGATAGATAGCACCATCACTTCAGATAGCTTAAAGGTCGGATGGGCAAAAGTAAATATTACGCCATCCGCTCCGACACCCATGGCTGGATATGGCAACAGGCGAGGGAAACTCTTTGTGAGCATTCATGATTCGGTGTATGTACGTGCCATGGTGATTGAGAAGGGCGGAGTTCAGGCAGCAATTATCGCAGCCGATCTGTTGATCATTCCACCAACTGTAACCACTATTCTTCGTCAAAAGCTTACAGCAAGTCAAATACCTTTTGATCAGGTGTTTTTCGGTGCAACACATAGCCACAATAGTGTAGGCGGGTGGGGAACGGGGATTTCCGGATTGTTCTTTTCGGGTAAATACGATCCGGCCACTGTGGACCGGCTTGCTGATGCAATTATTCAGGCCATAGTGCTCGCTAAAAAACAGTTGGCACCCGCAAAAATCATGTACCTGGAATCCTTAGACTCCTTAAATATCAGAAACAGGCTCGTGGGTGAGGAAGGTGGCATAGATGCGGAGGTAAGATCTGTCGCTTTTGTGAAAAACAATGGTGAGAAGGCCATTTTAAGTTCATACGCCGCACATTCAACGATTATTGATTCACGGAATATGAAGCTGTCCCGCGATTATCCCGGTGTGTTGGTAGATTCACTTGAGCGAAGCTATAATTTTGCTATGTTTCTTGCAGGCGCTGTGGGTAGCATGGGGCCAGTGGAAAAGGGAACTGACGATTTTGACCAGATGACAAACCAGGCTTTGGGGGTTCAGCAAGCCATTTTTGCTTCGGACACCTTGGAAGCGCCAGGGGAGCCAATTGTCCGGGCTATTACAATTCCGTTGCCACTCAGAGAGCCGTCGCCCAGACTTACCATGGACATTGTACTTCGTTCCTGGGCGTTCAAAAAGGCATTTGGAGACTATCCGGTTTTCGTGAAGGCCCTAAGAATTGGGAATATTTTGATGGTAGGAATGCCTTGTGACTTCTCCGGGGAGCTGGTGGGCGGGTTGGATGCTTACGCCAAAACCAAGGGACTTAACTTGATGGTAACCAGTTTCAACGGGGGCTACATTGGCTATATAACCCATGATAAATACTTCGATCGCGATGCTTATGAGACCAAAACAATGAGTTGGTACGGACCCTACAATGGCGCTTATATGCAGGAGGTAATTAAAGATATTATTGACAAGTTATCGTAAAAGCTTTGGATGGTAGACTTTTAGTGATTGGCTATAAAAGGATAATGGGTGTCCCGGAGTTCATTGCTTCCAACGGCCTGCTAATGGAGTAATGTAATAAATTCATTCAATCAATCTCCTTATGAAAATCAGGCTTGCGCTATTTTTTATATTCATGGCTACCCAAATATTTGCCCAGAAACCAGTTAGGCTGGCAGTAGCCGGGTTGAGCCATGGCCATGTAGGCTGGGCTTTTAACCGCTCAGCCAAAACAGATGCTGAACTGGTCGGAGTCTATGAAAGGAATCCCGAACTGGTGAATCGTTTTGTAGAAAAATATAAGCTGGACAGGAGGATCTTTTTTAGCGATTTGAATAAAATGCTGGATGAGGTAAAGCCGGATGCGGTCTCCGCATTTGGTCCTATCAATGAACACATTACGGTTGTTAGAGCATGTGCACCCCGAAAAATTCATGTGATGGTGGAAAAGCCTCTGGCCACAACTTTTACCGACGCGCAGGAGATCCAGTCTCTTGCTACTAAGCATAACATACACGTGCTGACCAATTTTGAAACGTCATGGTATGCTAGTAATCAGTATGTCAATACTTTGGTTGAAACCGGGCAGCTGGGCGATATTCGAAAAGTGATGGTCAATGACGGGCATGAAGGGCCGAAGGAAATCGGTACAGGGAAAGAGTTCTTCTCCTTTCTTACGGATCCGGTTCAGAATGGAGCCGGTGCACTTACAGACTTTGGGTGTTATGGGGCCAATCTGATGACCTGGCTTGTGAAGGGACAGAAACCACTTTCCGTTACAGCAGTCACGCATCAGAATAAGCCGGAAATTTACCCCAGGGTTGACGACGAGGCAACCATTATTTTGCAATACCCCAAAGCGCAGTGCATCATACAGGCATCGTGGAACTGGTCCTTTTCAAGGAAGGATATGGAGGTCTACGGTAACAAAGGCTATGCCATCGCAGTAAACGCAACAACGGTTCGTCAGCGGCTTACGGCAAATACACCTGAGGAGACCTTAAAAATTGACCCGCGTCCTGCCCCCTTTACCGATCCATTTTCCGTTTTGGCCGACGTGGTACAGGGGCGCTTGAAATTGGATAAGCATGATATGTACGGCTTACCGGTCAATGTGACCGTGGTGGAGATTTTGGAAGCCGCCAAAAAATCTGCCCAATCGGGAAAGACCGTGTTGCTTCACTAGGTCCAAAATGGACTTTGATTCCAAGTCGGGAAGTTGCAGAATTGAGGCCATAAATTAGCTAACCAAAAATAGAACCTGATGGATCCACGTCCTGTAAGTTATTCACAAACCACCCTTACCGAATTGATGATTCCGTCTTACGCCAATTTTGGCGGTAAGATACATGGTGGGATTCTATTGTCTCTTATTGATAAAGTTGCGTATGCCTGTGCTTCCAGGCATGCAGCCACTTATTGCGTAACGGTATCCGTTGATGCAGTGGATTTTCTTAAGCCGGTAGAGGTGGGTGATCTTGTTTCCTTACTGGCTTCGGTCAATTATGTTGGACGCACGTCATTGGTGATAGGCATCAGGGTGATCGCTGAGAATGTCCGAAACGGAATTCAACGCCATACCAATACATCCTATGTAACGATGGTCGCAAAAGGGGATGATGATCTTCCTGCGGTGGTACCTCCGTTGCTGCTGGAGAACGTGGAAGATGCGAGAAGGTTTCTGGAAGCAATGAAAAGAAAAGAACTGAAGGAGACTTACAGGGACGCGTTTGATAATGCAAAAAACAGAATGGAGGTCAATGAAAATCTTGAAAAACTTGCCCAGCAGCGATGCGTATTGGGTTATTAAAATCCAAAGTATGAAATCATTGATTTTGCCCATGCTTTCTTTATTGCTGTCTGGTTATCAGCAGCCAGCAGCGACTTTGAAAATTGAAATTACAAACGTGAAAAGTGGACACGGTAAACTTTGGTTTGCAGTCTTCAGGCCCGGGGAGAAGTTTGGTGAAGGCCAACCCAGTATTTATAAAATATTGGAAGTGAAATCTACTGCAAACCACGCTGCAACATTCCAATTGGCACCTGGACAATATGCCCTGGCCGTCTATCACGATCTGAACAAAAATGATCTTCTGGATAAGAATTTCATCGGTATTCCCAAAGAGCCTTACGGATTCAGCAATAACTTTCGTCCAAAATTCTCTCCTCCAAAGTTTGAGGATTGTGCATTTGAACTTACTGCAAGTGGCAAGCAAATTTCTGTAAAATTAACCAATTAGAGAGAAGGGTGGCCAGAAACCCTTCTCTCCACCGTATTCAGAACCCAAAGAGACCGCCACTTTTCTTACGGGTTGTCGTCGTTTTTTTACCAAACAGCATACCAAAAACGCCTCGCACAACTTCTCTGCCTATTTGTTTGGCAAGGGGGGAGGTAAGCATTTCGGTTATCATTCCTTTTTCCTCTTTCTGTTGTTTGGCCTGAATCACTTCCTCTTTGGCGCTTGCTTCAATCCTGGCCTGGTCATCCATGCGCTTCGTAAGTAATTCATAAGCACTTTCGGGATCAATCGGATCCTTG
This sequence comes from Dyadobacter sp. 32, assembly GCF_902506755.1. Taxonomy (GTDB): domain Bacteria; phylum Bacteroidota; class Bacteroidia; order Cytophagales; family Spirosomataceae; genus Dyadobacter. The sequence continues at coordinate 5,569,180 of NZ_LR735258.1, forward strand.
TACTTCAAATATACGTCTGAACTTGTCACATGATTTTCGTAGTCAGCCTGGGTCATAGGTCCCATGATTGAATTGGGAGGCAGTAAATGCGTTGCCGCAACCTCAGTGGGTATACCCTTTTCGTTCAAAACAGTTATCAGTGCTTGTCCGATACCCAATGTAGTAAGTATCTGGTCGATTGCGTAATAGTCCGATCTCGGGTAGGTTTTTACCGTTTGTTTCAATGCATCTGCATCCTGCGGTGTAAAGGCGCGTAATACATGCTGCACACGGTTGCCCAGCTGTCCAAGTACGGAAACCGGGATGTCCTGTGCCATTTGCGTACAGAAAAATATTCCCACGCCTTTGGATCTGATCAAACGAATCACCTGTTCTATCTGATCAAGGAAAGCCCTTGGCGCATCTTTGAATAGCAAGTGTGCTTCATCAAGAAAGAAAACGAGCTTTGGCTTGTCCAGATCTCCTGCTTCGGGAAGTTTCTGATAAAGCTCAGCCAGAATACTGAGCATAAATGTGGAGAACAAGGCGGGCTTGTCCTGGACGTCAGAAACATTTAACAGGCTTATAACACCCTGGCCGTCCACGCGATTAATCAGATCGGTAATGTCGAAAGATTTCTCACCAAAAATGGTACCTATACCCTGTTGCTCTAAGGCAACAATTTTACGTAGTATGGTGCCTGCTGTTGAACTTGAAATGCTGCCATAATCCGATTTGATCTCTGCCGCGCCCGGGCCGTCGGAAAGATAAGCCAATACCTTTTTAAGGTCATTCAGATCCACCATCGGAAGATCTTTGTCGTCGGCATATTTAAACAGTATCGCTAAAACGCCCGATTGGGTGTCATTTAATTCAAATATTTTTGAGAGCAGTATGGGGCCGAATTCCAGGATTGTTGCCCGCATTTGAGCTCCCTTCTTCCCGCTGAGCGAATAGAGCTCTACCGGATAGCCGGTGGGTTGAAAACTCGTTCCTAAGATCTGAGAGCGTTCTTCGAGTGCCGGGTTGGTCTTTCCGGCCTGTCCTATGCCTGATAAGTCTCCTTTGATGTCCGACATAAAAACAGGGACTCCGGCTGCAGAAAGCTGCTCGGCCAGCACCTGCAGGGTCCTCGTTTTACCCGATCCGGTGGCGCCGGCAACCAAGCCGTGGCGATTCATCATTTTCAGAGGCAGATTCACTTTAGCCTCAGTAATAATTTCTCCTTCCAGAATAGCCGAGCCCAGGTGGATGGCAGGTTGGCTGGTTTGATAGGATTTTTGGATTGCCGCTATAAAGGAGTCTCTTTTTGACACAGAAATAAAAGGTTATTGTTAATGATCAGGTAATTTATCAAATTTAAATGTTTTCAAAAGATTCTGTGCAATTACAGCACATTATCAGGATAATAATACTCTTTTGAGAAGAATTGTTATTTTTCGTAGTTTCTTGTAATTGCAAAATATTATTAGGTATTTTGGAGAGTTCACTATGTAATTATTTTGATAAAATTTACAAAATCACAATATCAGCCGCTTATGCTTAGTCGTGTTGCCAATTCAATTTACTGGATGAATCGTTATATAGAACGGGTTGAAAACTACTCCCGTTTTGTTGGTGTGAATTTTAATCTTGCTTTGGATTTACCTCCTGATGTAGATGAACAGTGGGAGCCGCTTCTGATCGCTACCGCCGACAATTTTTTATTTTCCAAATATTATGAAAAGGCTACGAAGGAAGATGTTATTCACTTTATGACCTTTGATAAACGTAATCCCAATTCGATCATTAGTTGTCTTTACGAGGCGCGTGAAAATGCCCGTACAATCAGAGAGACCATTTCAAAGGAGATGTGGGAGAGTATTAATACCTTCTATTTATCAATTCGTGAAACCAATCCTGACGATTTCAGGAACATGGATCACATGCAGTCCTACTTTACGGATATCCGTAAAAGTTGCCAGCAGTTTCATGGGGTAGTGGACGCCTCTATTACCCGCAACGAGGCTTGGCATTTTGGCAGGCTGGGTCGTCACATTGAGCGTGCCGACAAATGTTCGCGGTTTCTGGATGTAAAATATTTTACGTTGTTACAGGACAGCGGCACCTCAGGTTCCACTTTGGATCTGATGATGTGGACAGCTGTCTTGAAATCCGTCAGTGCTTACAATATGTACAGGCAAACGCATCGGGCGCTTACGCCAATGAATATCGTTGCATTTTTGATACTTGATAAGTTGTTTCCGAGATCAATCGCGTATTGTGTGCGCCAGGCGGAACTATCGCTTTACGCTATAGCAGGCTCAATTCCTGAAAGAGGTTATGTAAATCAGGCGGAAAAGCTGATTAGCAGGATGCGAAGCGAGATGGAGTTTGCGGATGTAGAAGATGTCTTCAAGATGGGACTTCATGAATATCTGGATCAGTTCCAAACAAAAAACAATGAAGTGGATAACGCGATATTTGACATGTATTTTGGTTTAGAGCAGCCCCAGGTGCAGTCCATGGGGCAAACCTTGGGCCGATCTCAGGGACAATGGATGAACTGATGAAACCTTTATCGCTTCATGGCTGGGCAAATTTTAGCGCTACGCATACCTGGCATTCAATTTGTTTGCTATTGTAGGCAGGCAGTTGGGATACAATGATGAATACTGGCTATTTTTATTATATCCTGAGAGGAATTGGTTAGAGATGGTTGCCATTCAGGATCGTGAGAAATTGGGGCAATAGCATGCCTTAGTTATATCGAAGTCTGTGCTTTGGCCTGTTCATGCTGGAAGCTTTAATGGTAGGGTTTTTGTGTTTTGACTCCGCAGGCGTATGTGCAAACGGTGTGGATTATCCGATCGATGTAGTGAATTACGAAAACGATGCTGTCATGATTTCAGGGCATCGTAACGAAAATCACGATTTGTATTACGTGGCAATACAAGGGAGTGCACATTAAACAACTCGGTTCAAAAACCTTCAATTGAATGGATGAGCCTTATATTTTCCAAAATTGAAGAAACTTCATGAATTTAAAAGTACATCACACGCTGACATACAACTATAATTTCCCAATCGTTCTTGATCCGCATACGCTATATCTTTATCCCAGGCCTTATCCTCATCAGAGAGTACTGGGATATTCTCTTTACATAGATCCGCAACCTTCGAAGGTTGTTCAAAATGTAGATGCGGAAGGCAATGCTCAGCAGGTCGCTTACTTTTTTAATGGCCCGGTCAACAGGCTGGTGGTGGATGCTATAATCACGGTAAGTTCAGACCCTGTGAATGTCTTCGACTTTGTTCTCTTCCCATTTTCCACAAAAAACTTTCCCTTTCTATACGAGGATAGAATTTATAAATATTTGATTCCCTACCTGAACAGGGGCGATGTGACCGCACACGTGGAACAATTTGCCCGGAAGCTGGCTGGCGAAGTTAATTGGGCCACCGTTCCCTTTCTGGTTCAGTTGAGTAGATACATCAGTGAGCATTTCAGCTACCAGCATAGGGAATTTGGAAGGGCATATCCTCCCGACGACACGCTTCGAGACCGGGCCGGCTCGTGCAGAGACTACGCCCGGCTATTTATTAGTGCTTGTCGGAGCCTGGGCATTGCAGCCCGATTTGTCAGTGGTTATTTATACGGCAATCCCCTTCAGGCGCATGAGCTTCACGCATGGGCAGAGGTTTATTTACCTGGTGCTGGCTGGCGTGGTTTTGATCCTACGGAAGGAAAAGCAATCGTAAATAACCATATCAGTATGGGAGCCTCTGCTGATTTTGATCAGTTGGCGCCGGTGATGGGCACATTCAGAGGGGGCGCATACAGTTCTCTTAACACGCAGGTAAACATTGAGATAGTGTAGAATTTGTTTATGACCAGTTAATCAATAAGTTGATTTTTGTAAAAGAAAACCCTTAAGAGAGGTGGAAATTTAGTATTTTTGCAGCCAAATAAACATAGGAATTCAAGATCGTGACGTTAATAAAATCTATATCCGGGATCAGAGGAATTGTTGGGGGGAAATCCGGCGAGGCACTGACTCCGATTGATGTTGTCAAGTTTTCAGCAGCATATGGTACATGGCTGCGACGTAATAATACCCAAAATTTAAAAGTTGTCATTGGCCGTGATGCTCGTTTGTCGGGAGAAATGGTTAGCAGGCTGGTGGCAGCCACTCTGCAAGGTGTGGGTCTGCATGTGATTGACCTTGGGTTATCCACAACGCCAACCGTGGAAATGGCGGTAGTAGCTGAAAATGCAGGAGGTGGAATTATTCTCACTGCCAGCCATAACCCGATTCAATGGAATGCGCTGAAATTGTTAAATCATGAAGGGGAGTTTATTTCTGAGGAAGAAGGAGCGGAAGTGCTTAGAATCGCTGATGAAGAGGATTTTATTTTCGTTGATGTAAAAAAGCTGGGCAGTTATCAGACAGACGATTCCTGGTTGCAGAAGCATATTGATCTCGTACTTGCTTTACCGCTCGTTGATGTGGAAGCCATAAAGGCTGCGAACTTCAAAATAGTGGTCGACGCTGTTAATTCCACGGGGGGGATTGCAGTTCCCATGTTATTGGAGGCTTTGGGCGTTACAGCCAAAAATATCAAGAAATTGAATTGTGAGCCTACTGGTAACTTCGCTCACAATCCTGAGCCACTTCCTGAGCATTTAAGAGAAATAATTAAAGAACTTAAGGACGGTTCGTATAACCTGGGGATTGTTGTTGATCCGGATGTGGATCGTCTTGCTTTGATTTGTGAGGATGGCACTCCATTCGGGGAAGAGTACACGCTTGTTGCCGTTGCGGACTATGTATTAAAAAATACCCCGGGTAATACGGTTTCGAACCTGTCGTCCACGGCTGCCTTAAAAGATGTAACCTTAAAAGCAGGAGGTAGGTATTTTGCGTCCGCAGTTGGAGAAGTGAATGTAGTGACGATGATGAAGGAGCAAAATGCCGTCATAGGTGGTGAGGGAAATGGAGGTGTTATTTATCCTGAAAGCCATTACGGCAGGGATGCTCTGGTCGGAATCGCGTTGTTTCTGACCCATCTTGCCAAATTTGGTAAGACTGTTTCCGTTTTGCGGAGGTCGTATCCATCTTATTATATATCAAAAAACAAAATAGAATTGACGCCGGATATCAATGTGGATAATATCCTGAAACGTATCCAGACTAAATATTCCAAGCAGCCTTTGAGTACCATTGACGGTGTACGTATAGAATTTGATCGGGAATGGGTTCATTTACGTCGGTCCAATACGGAGCCAATCATTCGTATTTACTCCGAATCGGAGACACAGACTACGGCTACCAATCTTGCCAATAAGATAATCTCTGATATTAAGGAGATCATTTCAGAACCCAAGTAATAAAGATGAAGGTATATCTGGACAATGCTGCCACGACACGGTTGGACCCCGAAGTGTTGGAAGTCATGTTACCCGTTATGGCTGAGCATTATGGCAATCCATCGTCCATTCATTCCAATGGCCGGGCGGCACGTTCGCTGATTGAGAGGGCGAGAAAAAGTATTGCCGGTATTCTTAATGCTGCTCCGGCAGAGATTTTTTTTACTTCAGGAGGTACCGAGGCTGATAATACGGCCATCCGTTCCAGTATTGAAACGCTTGGGCTCACACATGCCATAACTTCCCGTATAGAGCATCATGCGGTCTTACATACGCTGGAACATCTTCACAAAACAGGCCGGGTTGCGCTCAGTTATGTAAGTCTCGATACTGAGGGTGCTGTTGATCTTGAAGACCTCGAAAAACTGCTGGCAGAAAACCCCCGTTCTCTTGTGTCTCTAATGCATGGTAATAATGAAATTGGAAACTTATTGGACCTGGATGCTGCGGGGGACATATGTAAAAAGTACAATGCGGTCTTTCATTGTGATACCGTTCAGACCATGGGACATTACCGACATGATCTTCAGACTATAAAAGCGGATTTTGTAGTGGGTTCTGCACATAAGTTTCACGGCCCCAAAGGGGTGGGGCTGTTGTATGTACGCCCTGGAGTGAAAATTCACCCCTTTATGCACGGAGGAGCTCAGGAGCGAAATATGCGCGGAGGTACCGAAAACGTTTACGGGATTGTGGGTCTTGCAAAGGCACTCGAGATCGCTTACTCCAATATGGATGCTCATCGTACCCATATCGAGCGACTAAAAAACAGAATGATCACCCGATTGAGCGAAAGCATTGAAGGGGTTCATTTTAATGGCCGTTCTGGCCAGATGGATCATAGCCTATACACAGTTTTAAATGTCAGCCTTCCTCCATCGGATATCAGTGATATGTTGCTGTTTAATCTCGATATCGCAGGGATATCTGTGTCGGGTGGGAGCGCCTGCTCAAGTGGTACGGATATAGGGTCTCACGTTCTGAATGAGCTTCAGGTGGATCCGGAGCGAGCAAACGTTCGGTTTTCTTTCGGGAAACTGAACACTTCTGAGGAAGTGGACTATGCTGTAAACACACTAGCACAGTTATACCGGAGAGAGTCGGTAAGTTATTAAAAAAGAGAAGCCAACTGTTTGCTGGCTTCTCCTGGTTTACTTTAGGCCTTTTTAACCAGATCTTCCAAAGTTTCGATCCAGATATCACTGTCGTTCAGGCTCTCGACAAGCTGCCAGTGCTCACCTCCTTCTTTTTCAAAGATTTCTTTATATTCTTCACCCACTTCAATGGTTGTTTCCAGGCAGTCGGCTACAAATGCCGGGGAGAATGCCAAAACGGATTTTACTCCTTTTTTGGCTAGTTCCGGAATAAGCTCATCCGTATAAGGTTTAATCCATGGCGTTTTGCCAAGACGTGATTGAAATGCAACCGTGTATTTTCCTTCGGGAATACCCATGCCTTTTACAAACAATCTTGTGGTTTCGTAACACTGCGCACGGTAACAATGCTGATTTTGCGTAGTCAGGGTGTCACAGCATGTTCCAAAGCTACACACATTGGCCACATCTCCTTTTGTAATCTGTCTTTCCGGAATTCCGTGGTAGCTAAATACAAAATGGTCGTATTCGCGCGTAGCCATGTATTTCTTGCCAAGATTGACGAATCCTTCTACAAATTTGGGATGGTCCAGAAAGCGGTTGATAAACTTGATTTCCGGCAACACTTCCCAATCTTTCACCACTTCCATCACTTTCTTATACACAGAGCCCGTTGAGGCCGATGCGTACTGCGGGAAAAAAGGAACAACGATGATTTCCGAAAGACACTCTTTTCTTAGTTCCGTCAATCCTTTTTCAATACTTGGATTTTGATAACGCATGGCCAGTTTGACCACATAGTTGTCACCCAGTACTTTTTGTAATTTCTCTTCCACGGAGTAGCCGTAAATTTTAAGCGGCGAGCCCTCGGGCGTCCATAGTTCTTTGTAAATCTTGGCTGATTTCGGAGCACGGAACGGAGCGATGATCAGGTTGATCAGTAGCCAGCGGTTCAGATAGGGTATATCGATAACCCGCTCATCCATTAAAAATTCTCGGAGGTATTTTCTTACATCAGGAACCGACGGACTGTCTGGGGTGCCCAGGTTTACAATCAGAACCCCGGTTTTTTTAATCTGTTTTTCCGCTGAGTGGGAGGCGTTGGTCAACAATTCGGTATGCATTAACAGTAATATTTAATTCATCGTGAGGAACTATAATATGGTAACGGCCGATAAAGTGTTAAAAGTTCGGCATGTTGCGATTGTCACATTCCTATTAATATTTCCCGAAGTGCAGCCTGAGCCGACCATTCCCGGTTGGCAGCCTGTTCTATCACGAGTGAGCGGGGCCCATCCAGCACTTCGTCCGCTACTTTCATGTTCCTTCTTAGTGGTAGGCAGTGCATAAACTTTCCGTTGTCTGTAAGGCTCATTTTGGCCTCCGTGATCATCCAGGAAGGATCACTTGTCAGCACCTTCCCATAGTCCGAGTACGACGACCAGTTTTTGCCATACACGAAATCTGCACCTTCCATTGCTTTTTCCTGATCATAGATAACCTGTCCCTTGCCGACGAATTCCGGGGCAAGATCGTAGCCTTCCGGATGGGTTATGACTAGTTCTACGTCCATCGGATTCATCCATTCACAGAATGAGTTGGCCACAGCCTGAGGCAACGCTTTAAAGTGAGGTAGCCAGGTCAAAACAACCTTTGGGCGCTCCTTTACTCTGAACTCTTCAATGGTAATACAGTCGGCAAGCGACTGCAATGGGTGTCGGGTAGCAGATTCCAGATTCACAATCGGTACTTCTGAATACTTTTTGAATTGCTCAAAAACAATTTCCTGATAATCCTTCTCGCGATCCTGTAGGCCCGCAAAGGAGCGTATCCCAATGATATCACAATATCGACCAATCACAGCAGCCGCTTCCTTCACATGCTCTGCTTTGTCACCATTCATGATCACACCTTCTTCCATTTCGAGGCCCCAACCATCTTGTCCGACGTTCATCATGATGACGTTCAGGCCAAGATTCTGCGCCGCTTTCTGTGTACTGAGCCGCGTGCGTAAGCTGGAATTAAAAAATAAAAGTCCGATTGTTTTATTCTTACCCAATTCAGCATCTCCAAAAGGATTTCGCTTGGAGATGATTCCGCTGGTGATGAGCTGATTAAGATCTGTTACGTCGTTAATGGATAGAAAGTGTTTCATCAATATTGTGGTGTGTTACCGCGGAGTTTATAAATTTAAAAGATGGGTCTTCCAGATATGAAATTAATAAATGTTTACCAATTTACGCCTTAGCGTTTCTTGGCTATCTTCCTTTCAATTGGGCTTAAAGCTTATTGAAAGGAAGATTGTCAAAAAACAATGTTTAAACCAAATTTGGAACCTCGGCGCGTAGTGCTTCCAGAAAGGCATCTGCCTCTTCTTTGCCCAATGCCAGTGAAGGCAATAGACGGATTGTACTTGCACCTGCCACACCGGTAAACATCTTGTGTTCAAACAGTAATTTGTTTCTAAGATCTTTTACCGGGAAGTCGTATTCAATTCCGATCATCAGGCCACGTCCACGCAGCTCTTTGTATCCACCTATCTCTTCAATTCCTTTCAGGAGATAGTTGCCAATTTCGGTAGCATTATCCAGCAGATTTTCATCTTTCATGATGTCCAGCACCGCTATTCCGGCGGCACATGCCATGTGATTTCCACCAAAAGTAGTCCCCAGCAATCCATAGCTTGCTTTGAACTTTGGTGAAATCAGGACACCGCCTATGGGAAATCCATTACCCATACCTTTGGCCAGGGTCATCAGATCAGGATGTATTCCGCTAAACTGGTGTGAGAAAAATTTGCCGGTTCTCCCATATCCGCATTGCACACTATCCAATATTAAAATCGCGCCGGTTTCATCGCATTTTTTACGTAATGCCTGTAAAAACGCATCGGAACTTACCTGAATCCCGCCAACCCCTTGTATACCTTCTACAATGACTGCGCAAACTTCGTCGTTTATTCCGTCTTCCAATGCATCTATATCATTGAATGGTAGGAAGGTGACGTGTTTGTTGTAATTGACCGGAGCCACAATGGATGGATTGTCTGTGACAGCCACAGCACCAGCGGTACGGCCGTGGAATGCCTTTGTGAAAGCTACAACTTTGGAACGTCCGGTGTGAAATGATGCAAGTTTCAAGGCATTTTCGTTTGCCTCTGCTCCCGAATTCACAAGGAAAAGTTTATAGTCAGGATAGCCCGAAAGGTCTCCAAGCTTCTCGGCCAGTTCTTCCTGCAACGATATTTTAACCGAATTGGAGTAAAAGTTGATGGCATGGAGTTGCTTACTCAGCATTTCAACGTAATACGGATGGCAGTGACCCACAGAAATTACAGCATGACCGCCATAAAGATCCAGGTATTTTGTGCCATTTGAATCCCATAAATAGCTGCCTTCGGCTTTTACAGGCTCAATATCGTAAAGTGGGTATACATCAAATAAATGTGACATGGTGGTATTGTTTGTATCATATGATTTCCAAACTATCGATCCGTCGGAAATGTTTTTGATTTAAAGTTTTACTGGTAACTGAAATGAGAGAGCCGTTGCTCCTACAAAAATATCCCGAAATTCTATGAATAAGTTTTGCCTTCGTTGCGTCTCGCTCCGTTGATTAATTGACTGAATTAAATCATTCATAATCTGTGAATTTTAAAATCTCACTCCTTCAATCGCTCTGTTTAAACTAAAATCAGAATGAGGGTGCTTTTAACCTTAATCCTGCATCTTCGGGTAACCCGAACGCTAAATTCAAATTCTGAACGGCCTGTCCGGAAGCACCTTTTGTCAGGTTATCAATGATGCTCGAAATTAACAGCTGACCGTCGTGCACTTCCAGATGAATAAGGCATTTATTTGTATTCACTACCTGTTTCAGGTCAATAGGCGCATCACTTACGTGCGTAAAGGGATGAGACGAATAGTAGTTTTTATACAGCTCATTTGCATCTTCCAATGTACCTGAAAACGGTGTATACACATTTGCCATGATTCCACGAGTGAAGTCGCCACGATAGGGAATAAAATGAACGGCTTTGTCAAAATCAACCTGTAATTTTTTCAGACTCATTTTGATTTCAGTCAAATGCTGATGCGTAAAGGCCTTATATATCGACAAATTGTTGTTTCTCCATGAAAAATGGGTTGTGGCGCTCAGTGCCTGGCCGGCGCCTGTACTGCCCGTAACGGCACTTACATGTACATCTTCTTTCAGCAAACCCGCGCTAGCCAATGGCAAAATGGCCAGTTCGATACTGGTTGCAAAACATCCCGGATTGGCAATTTTGGTCGCCTTCCTGATCTCTTCTTTTTGAAGTTCCGGTAATCCATACGTGAAGCCATTGGTTTCATCACGAAAATCAGTACTCAGATCAATGATTTTTAACGAATCGGGCAGATTGTATTCGCCGAGGAACTTCTTTGATTCTCCATGACCGGAGCAGAGGAAAATGGCATGTAAGTCCTTTTGATTCAGCAATGTCTGAATATCTTCCCCTGAAAATAGCAGGTCTGTGTCACCCAACAAATCGGTATGTGTGGAATAAACCGGTTTACCCACCTGACTTTTGCTATGAGCAAAGGCAACCTTCAAATGAGGGTGGTTAATTACAATTCTGAGTAGCTCTCCACCCGTATATCCCGCTGCACCTATTATTCCAATATTGATCTTTTGCATTCTATATCCAATTTTCAATTTTCAGCCCATTCACTCTTTCAAATTCTCTCATATTATTGGTAACCAGCGTGAGATTAAGGCTGAGTGCGTGGGCAGCTATAAGTAAGTCATTCGCACCAATTATTGTTCCTTTACTTTCCAGATCTTCGCGTATCAACGCGTAGAACGCTGCGGCTTTGCTATCGAAATCGATAATAGTAATTGGTGACAGAAAAGCTTCCAAAGCAGTTTTGTTTCTGATCTTATGTTGGCTTTTAGCAACACCGAACCAAAGTTCAGCGGCTACTATGGAAGAAATGGAAATCTCATTTAAGGTAATTGAACGAAATTTGTTTAATACCTCAATAGGTCTTTCTCTAATGATGTAGGAAACAATATTGGTATCGAGTAGATATTTCATTCAAAAACATTTTCAGACTTATCTAACGGGGGTTGAATTCGATCTTTCATATAATCATCAGAAAAAGTAGCCAAATTCTGCCACCACTGGTTCAAGCTTTTTTCCCGTAAATCCTCCCTTTTCCTATTTTTGATGACAATAAATTCCATATAGTCATATACTTCCTGAAGCAAGTCAGGAGGTAATTCCAACGCTTTCTGTTGAATTTGATTTTGAAGCTCTGTTATTGTCATGATCAAAATCTTTAGAATTCATTAATACCCAACACTAACAATTATCCCTTACTCATTAGATTCGCTCACCTTTTGATAAATCATTACCTGGTTAGAAGCTACTTTTGAGAAACCACGTACGTCGTCACCGGTCCAGGCATTGTTCATTTCACCGTAGCTGCCAAACTTGGAAGACATGAGATCAAAAGGTGACTCGATTCCTTCCACATAAAAACGGTATGGAGCAAGATGAACGTGCACTTGTCCGGTAACGTGAGACTGCGTATCCGTAAGGAATGCCTCAATGTTGCGCATCACAGGTTCAACAAACTGACCCTTGTGAAGTAAACTACCGTACCAGTTGGATAGCTGTTCTTTCCAGTAAAGTTGCTGTTCACTCAAAACATGTTTTTCCAGAGTATGGTGCGCTTTAATGATGATCAGTGGCGCAGCAGCTTCAAATCCAACGCGTCCCTTAATGCCGATGATGGTATCGCCCACATGAATATCACGGCCAATGCCGAAAGGCTGTGCAATAGCGGCCAGCTTCTGAATAGCCTCAACGGGATTCTCGAATTTTTCACCGGCAACGCCTTTCAGTTCACCTTCTACAAAATCCAAAGTAATTCTTTCTGGTTCTGTTTTAGAAACCTGTGTTGGCCAGGCCGATTCAGGAAGATATTGCTCCGATGTAAGCGTTTCTTTCCCCCCGACGGATGTTCCCCAAAGCCCTTTATTAATACTGTATGCGGCTTTGGCCCACTCGCGACCAACGCCTTTTTTAGTCAGATATTCAATTTCAGCCTCACGTGAAAGTTTCAAATCCCGGATAGGGGTGATAATTTCTGCTTCCGGAATGATGATCCTGAACGCCATATCGAAACGAACCTGATCATTTCCAGCTCCTGTACTTCCATGGGCAATGGCTGTCGCGCCAATTTCTTTTGCATATTCAGCAACCGCAACAGCCTGGAAAACGCGTTCTGCACTCACTGAAAGCGGGTAGGTGTTGTTTTTAAGTACATTCCCAAAAATCAGATATTTAATACAATCATTATAGTAATCTGCTGTTTTGGAAATGGTAGCGTGGTTTTTTACACCTAATGAATAAGCGTTTGCTTCAATTGTTTTAAGATCTTCCTCCGAAAAACCGCCGGTGTCAACCAACACAGAATGAACTTCGTAGCCTTTGTCTTCGGCTAAATATTTTACACAAAACGAGGTATCCAATCCTCCACTAAACGCTAATACTACTTTTGGCTGTGACATTATGTTTATTATATGATTCTTATTCTATTGAAATACTAACTAATTAACCGTGAGAAGTGTGTCAACCGGTATACCAAGGTTTTTATTGAGCTCCCGTATCATTCTGATAGTCAAGTTTCTTTTTTTATTGAGCACTTCCGATACCCGGTTCTCACCTCCAAAATAAGGAGCCACATCTTTTCGACTCAAATGAAGCTGCCCCATTCTTTCTTTAATAGCTTCAATGGGATCCGGTTTGGGAATCGGGAAGTTTTTCTTCTCATAATCAATCGCTAAAACAGTGATTGCTTCCAGAATATCAAGAGCCCTTCGCCTCTCTTTCGGGTCTTCTAATAAATCAGCATCAACCAATGCATCAATAACTTCGCTTACTTCTTCAAAATCAGCTTTGCTGGTAATCGGTTTTATTACGATTTCATCCAAATTTATTGCAAGTGTTTTCATATGCTTTGAATGAGTTAAATGTTTTTGATGTCTTCAATTTTGTCATAAGCGGCATGCGTGCCCAGAAACCTTACGAACACAAACTGCCTTTCATATTCAAACTTAGCTACCAGTCGGTATTTATTATGAGTTATATTAAAAACAATTCTCCCGTTTCCAACAGTATCAGCATTTTTAAAAAACTTAATAACTTCATTAGGACTGTTGAAGCTAGTCTTCTCTAGTGTATCATACCAGAACTCCAAAGCAGATCTTGCATCGGGCGTTTTATCCCAAAAATCTCTGAGTGTTGCTTTGGTAAAAATTCTCATCGTATATGCAAAAGTACCTAAGTATTCCCGAAATGGGAAGATCTAATTTGCTTAATATCACGATAACAAAAAAATACCTCGCATCGGGCTGTTCGGGCGGCCGGGCGAGGTATTTAAAAGATAATAATAATCTGTAAATGAATGCCAGTACATTAATGTACAAGCACGGCCCCCGCGTTTTTCTTTCTGGCGCGTTCTTCCCTTCGCAATAAGATGCGCTGTTTGATACGCATCCAACGCTCATACAGGCTGGACTCTTTAAGAAAATCCCAGGTGTCCTTTTCGGGTTGGGTCTCTGTTTTTTTATGTTCTTCCGGATTGTACATCATACCTGTGCACAGGCAATGCTTTCTGCCGGTACGGGTAAGCACGTCGTAATTTACACAGCTTGCACAGCCTTTCCAGAATGCGTCGTCAGCCGGCAATTCGCTGAACGTGACTGGTTCGTAGCCGAGATCCGAATTGATTTTCATCACCGGAAGGCTGGTGGTGATGCCAATTATTTTGGCGTCAGGATATTTCTTACGTGAAAGTTCAAAAGCTTTTTGTTTAATCGCCTTGGCCATTCCGCTGTTTCTGAAATCAGGATGTACGATAAGGCCTGAATTGGCCACAAATTTTCCGTGTTCCCATGTTTCAATATAGCAAAAGCCTACCCATTCGCCACTATCGGTGGTAGCAATGATCGCTTTCCCTTCAACCATTTTTTCCATGATATATACAGGAGAACGCTTTGCAATGCCTGTCCCACGTTTTTTGGCACTCTCTTCCATTTCTGCGCAAATTGTTTCGGCATAATGGAGGTGATTTTCATTGGCAGTTTGTACAAGAAACTTACTGCCCACTACTTCGGTATTTTTCATTGATGGCTTTACTGACGAAAAAATGTTCGAAACAAAAAAACTGATTCCCAGAAAACTACGATGGGACGTTTCAAAAATTTAATAAACTGGCGGGGATAAAAGTTTTACCACGTAGGCAAAATAGAGTTAGACGGTCCTGGGGGACCTAAACCGGAAAGGTGTAGTATGAAGAACAGTATTTAGTCCGTTGCTATTCATTGACTTTGTTGGTCGTCTAAGAGGATGCAAATCTTGCAAAAATAATTAGTACTCCAAAGAAACAGCAGATATATTTTTATCGTTCGTTTTCCTCAAATAATTTTAGATTACCTGAGGTGATAGATGGATATGAGAATACGAAGATGGTTTGAAGGGCGATATTGTTATTATTATTTACTTTTGAACGTTCAAAAATTGTCCAATGCTCGATATCACCGCCGAAGACCTGCTCAATGCATACATCAATGGGATCTTTCCTATGGCAGAATCGGATGGTACTCTTTACTGGTATTCTCCTGATCCGAGAGCCGTAATTCCTATTGACACGTACAGGCCATCAAGATCTCTCCGCCCGGTTATAAACAAAAAGGTGTTTGAGATACGTGTAAACCGTGACTTTGAAGCCGTGATGCGGGGTTGCGCCGCACCACGCTCCGGAGAAGATGGAACCTGGATTTCGGAGGAGATTATCAAGGCGTATACCGAGCTTCATCAAATTGGTTATGCGCATAGCGTGGAAGCGTATCGTGAGGGGCACCTTGTGGGCGGCCTTTATGGTGTGTCTATCAGTGGTGCCTTTTTTGGTGAATCCATGTTTTCGATCGAAAGTAATGCGTCGAAAGTCGCATTTCATTATCTGATACTCATCCTGCGGCAAAACGGTTTTAAGCTGCTGGATACGCAATTCATAAATGATAACGTACGCCGATATGGTGCGATTGAAATTCCCAGGGATGCGTATTTGTCATTGTTGAGAGATGCATTGAAAGTGAAAAACGGTGATCCCGGAAGTCTTTGGTCCAGATTTGGCTGAATGAAAAAAGCCATTTGTAGTGGATGAAATCGGCCATTTTCATTTAAATCCGTTAATTTTGGCGCAAATTAATTAAGCGGTCTGTAAAAAAAGCCGCAGTTGCCTAGCGATCATTCCAGTGTCAAAGCCAATTCTTGTTATAAAGTTCGGAACCGCCTCCATTACTTTACCCACCGGCGAGCCCGATGTCAGGATCATTTCAGAAATTGCCAGGCAGGTGTCTGAGATTCATCCAAGCTACCGGATCATTATTGTTTCTTCAGGGGCCGTGGGTGCCGGGAAGTCCTATATCCAGGATTATAAGGGAACCATGACGCAGCGGAAGGCCGCTGCCTCGGTGGGTAATCCACTGCTCGTTGGGCTTTACGCAAGTTATTTTGCACCCAACAACATCTTCATAGCCCAGAGCCTTTGTGAAAGACAGCATTTTGCAAATCGCAACAAGTTTTTACAACTGAAAGAAACCTTTGAAGAGCTATGGGTCAACAACATCATTCCGATTGTCAACGAAAATGATGTTGTAAGTGATCGTGAGCTGAAATTCTCCGATAATGACGAACTCGCAACCTTGCTTGCGGTTGGTTTTGGAGCCCAGTCTCTGATGTTTTGTACCTCGGTGGGCGGGCTACTGGACGAGCATGGGAATATTTTAAGGAACGTTACGAATGTAAACGAGGTTTTCAAATTTGTACGTACCGATAAATCTTTTCTAGGATTGGGAGGGATGGCTTCCAAGCTTACATTTGCCAAACTGGCAGCACGTATGGCGATTCGGGTAGTAATTTTTGGAATGAATCAGCAGAATGAGTTGCTCAGGGCACTGGCCGGAGAAGCAGGAACGGTTATCGGAGCCGGGAAAAGCACATTGTCTGCCCGAAACCGGTGGTTGGGTAGTGGAGGTTTGGTATCTGGCAGGCTTCAGATTGACCTGGGTGCTACGCGTGCCTTGCAAAAAAGAAAAAGTCTTTTGGCTGTTGGGGTTTTGGAGGTTAACGGTGAATTTGAAGCTGGGGAAATTATTGAAATATATGCCCCCAATGATGAAATGGTAGCTGTGGCCCGAGCGCGCGAAACATCACGTGCTATAAAGGAAAATTTAAAAACTTTGAATTTTGAAGTGGCTCACGCCAATGATATTGTTTTATTATAATGGAATCTATCTTACCGCTTTTAAAGGCTACGCAGGATGCCGCCGTTGGTGTACGTAAACTTACAGATCAGCAACGGGCCGACTTGTTACTCGCGCTTGCCGAAAAGGTGCTGAATCATACCGATCGGATCATTGCAGCGAATGAAAAAGATCTTGTCCTGATGGATGATAACGATCCCAAGAAGGATCGTTTACTATTGAACGAGGCAAGGATTAAAGGCCTTGCGCAAAGTTTACGAGAAGTAGCGGCATTGCCGGATCCAACTGGTGAAGTATTATTAGAAAGGACCATCGAGCAAGGACTTTTACTCAAAAAAATAGCGGTGCCGCTTGGGGTAGTGGGGGTAATATATGAGTCGCGCCCCAATGTGACTTTGGATGTTGCCTCGCTTTGTTTACGTTCTGGGAATGCATGTGTTCTTAAAGGAGGTAAAGAGGCCCATTTCTCGAATACGTATCTTGTAAACCTCATTCATGAGAGTCTGGCGGAAGCCGGTATTGACAAAGGAGCCGTTACGTTACTCCCCACTGGGCGCGAGTTTGTTCACGAGTTGCTGACCGCCACGAAATATGTGGATATAATTATTCCCCGGGGCTCGGAAGGGCTGATCAAATTCGTACGTGAAAATTCCCTTGTGCCTACCATTGAAACCGGTGCCGGGGTTTGTCATACTTATGTAGAAAAAACCGGTGATCTGGACAAGGCTGCGGCCATCGTAGTCAATGCCAAGGTTTCACGGCCCTCGGTATGTAATTCTTTGGATACTGTGCTGGTGGATAGAGCGGTTGCAGAGATATTCCTTCCCAAGTTGAAGGACGAATTTATAAAATGGAATGTCGAGGTATTTGCAGACGAAACATCTTTTGAAGTGTTTCATACTATCGGCTATCCATTTTTGCAAAAAGCGGAGCCGGAGGACTTTGGTAGAGAATTCCTGGATTACAAATGTTCTGTGAAAGTGGTAGATGGGTTGGACGAAGCATTGGAACATATCAGAACTTACTCTTCCCGTCATTCTGAGGCGATTATATCATCCAATCCAGTGATGATAGAGCGCTTCTTGAATGAGGTTGATGCAGCAGCTGTTTATGCCAATGCATCGACTCGCTTTACCGACGGAGGGGTGTTTGCCTTAGGTGCTGAAATTGGTATTTCTACTCAAAAGCTGCATGCCCGGGGTCCATTTGCCTTAGAAAAGCTGGTGACCGAAAAGTGGGTAGTCCGTGGAAACGGTCAGGTGAGATGGTGATAATCCTTTTACCTGATCAATGATTAGTGATCTCAATGGGGGGAAGTCCTAGCTGGTACTTCTCCCTTTTTTTATACCTTTGCCAAATAAAATTTCGAATTAAGCCGGTTATGGCTCAGTCAACTACATTGGAAAACATACAGGTACTTTCGCAAGAAGCCGTTCAGCTCTTAAAAAATCTGATCCAAACGCCTTCATTAAGTAAGGAGGAACAGGGCACTGCGTTGTTAATTGAAGATTATTTTGAAAAAAAGGGCATTCCTTTTGAGCGTAAGAAAAATAATATTTGGGCGTACAACAAATTTTTTGCGGCGGACAAGCCTACCATCCTTTTGAATTCACACCATGATACGGTTAAGGCCAATAAATCGTGGACCTTAAATCCATTTGAGGCTCTGGTTAAGGATGGTAAATTATATGGTTTGGGCAGTAATGATGCCGGAGGCTGTTTGGTTTCGCTGATCGCCACGTTTTGTTATTTTTATGATCGAAGTGATTTGGCATACAATGTAGTGATAGCCGCCACTGCGGAAGAGGAAATCTCGGGGAAAGAGGGATTGGAAATTGTAATCCCAGAGTTGCCGCCCATCTCTTTCGCCATCGTTGGTGAGCCTACCGAAATGCAGCTCGCCGTGGCCGAAAAAGGTCTCCTGGTGCTTGACTGTACTGCCAGAGGGGTGTCGGGGCACGCAGCCCGAGAAGAAGGTGAAAATGCCATATACAAAGCTCTAAAGGATATACAGTGGGTTGCCAATTACAAATTTCCGAAGGTTTCGCCCACGCTGGGGCCGATCAAAATGTCTGTAACCCTGATCCAGTCGGGCACGCAGCATAATGTGGTGCCGGATGCCTGTGCATTCACCATAGATGTGCGCGCCACGGAGCAGTACACGCTGGAAGAACTGATTGATATCATTCAGGCAAATATAGGGTCGGAGGTAAGTGCCCGTTCTATTCGGTTGCGCCCATCCAGTATACCCATGGATCATCCGATTGTACAGGCGGGTTTAAAACTGGGCCGGATTGCGTACGGCTCGCCTACCACTTCAGACCAGGCGCTGCTGGACTGCCCATCCCTTAAAATGGGGCCAGGGCATTCTGCTCGTTCTCACAGCGCCGATGAATACATTTATTTACATGAAATTGAAGCGGGCATTAATCAGTATATCTCCATGTTGGAGGACGTGATATAAGCAAGGAAAGAATATTGCCAAATTGACTAGCTATGCGTTTTTATTCCAGGGAGGATTCCGAATTATATCAAAAGGTTGAATTTAGATATATAAAAACGGCGCTAAAAGGTCATATTTTTTCTATCACACTGAACCGCCCTGACAAGCGAAATGCCTTTACGCCCACCATGGCAGAGGAAATTGCCTTTGCACTGGCATTTGCACATTATAATCCAGCGGTTCGCTGTGTAATATTAGATGCCTATGGGCCCGTTTTCTGTGCCGGAGCAGATCTGACTGCTTTTCATAATCCTGCCTCAGATTTTAAAAATGACACACTTCCGTCATCCCGGGAGGAAGTTAAGTTGGGTGATGCTTTTGCTCAGCTTCTAAAACCAAGTATTGCGGTCGTTGAAGGTGCGGTTTTGGCCGGAGGTTTTTTAATAATCTGTGGCTGCACATTCGTCTTATCCGTAGAGGAGGCAACATTTAGCCTGCCCGAAGTGAAGCGTGGACTTTGGCCTATGCAAGTAATGGCTTCATTACTTCCGATCGTATCCCCCAGGAAAGTTTTGGAAATGTCTATAACGGGCAGAAGCTACACGGCTCAGGAGGCATTAAGTCTTGGGTTGGTTTCAGACATTAAAGATAAGCATTTGATCGGCGATGAGGCTCAAAAGCTGGCTTCCATGATATCTTCAAATGCTCCTTTTGCTATTTGCAGGGGAATGGAATCATTACAAAACCTTGCAAATATTCCAGCGGATGAACAGCAAACGTTTTTGAAGAAGCAATTGGATAAACTGCTGGAATCAGAGGACGCCAAAGAAGGGGCATTAGCCTTCAGAGAAAAAAGGAACCCTGTCTGGAAAGGGAGGTAGGCCTGGGCGTGGTGACACGGGTGGTTGATAAACTTATCTGCTTGCATGCAAACCAACACAAGTGAGTTTTACAAACGTCGATTGTGTTGGCTATGAGCTAATTGCTAATAGCTGTCAGCGAGCCAATCTCAGTTTCCGGGAATAATCTCTATTTCCTCTCCGTACCGGTTATGGAATTTGAATTCTGTAACACCCAATGAAGAGTCTTTTATCAGTTTCACCCACGTTTTGTATTGGAAAAACCATTTCACCTGTTCCGACATGAGGCCTTTGGTGAAATAAGAATGCAGGAATGGATGAAGGACAATCGTGATTCCCCGCTCATTTTGTTTGGATAGCATGTAATCAAGGTTATTGGCAATTACGTCCGAAACCAGAATACTCGCTTGAATGGTACCAGTGCCTCCACAGGTGGGACAGGTTTCACGGGTAACAATATTCATTTCGGGTCTCACACGCTGGCGGGTAATCTGCAGCAGCCCGAATTTTGAAAGGGGAAGAACCGTATATTTTGATCGGTCGCCTTTCATTTCATCACGCATGGTATCGAAGAGTACGCGTTTGTTTTCCGCTTTCTTCATGTCGATAAAATCCACTACGATGATTCCACCCATATCACGTAATCGCAACTGACGGGCCACCTCTTTTGCGGCTTCCAGGTTAACGCTTAACGCAGTCGCCTCCTGGTCTTCTTCGGAATTGGACTTGTTGCCACTGTTTACATCAATAACATGCAGTGCTTCGGTGTGTTCGATGATCAGGTAACCACCGTTGGGTAAGCTTACCGAACGTCCAAATAGGGACTTGATCTGTTTTTCAAGACCGAATTGTTCAAATATCTTGTTCTTGCCATTGTGGAGGCGAAGGATATTTTCTTTGTCCGGAGCGATATTGTGAATGTATGCTTTGATATCATCGTAGACCTCCTTGGAGTCAACAGTGATGCTGTCGAAGGATTCGTTCAGCATATCCCTTATGATAGAAGAGGCGCGGTTCATTTCACCTATAACGCGGTCGCGTGGCTTGGCGTCGCGAAGCGCCTTTATTCCATTCTCCCACTTATCGAGGCAATCCTGAAGGTCTTTATTCAGCTCATCTACGTCTTTACCTGTTGCCACAGTGCGGATAATAACACCGAAGTTGGCCGGTTTTATAGATGACATCAAGCGCTGTAAGCGGGTTCTTTCCTGCTTGTCAGTAATCTTTTTTGAAAGATTAACCGAGTTGGAGAATGGAACCAGTACAATGTAACGCCCGGCAATCGAAATGTCACAGGATAGGCGAGGGCCCTTAGTAGATATCGGTTCCTTTACAATTTGAACCAGAATGGCCTGATTTTTAGAGAGGACTTTGTCAATTTTTCCTAGTTTCTCAATTTCCGGTTCCATCTTGAAGTTACTCAATTTTCCGGAATTGGCGCGTTTGGAAATTACATCCTTCGTGAGCTTGTTGAGGGAGTTGATATTAGAACCCAGATCCAGATAATGCAGAAAAGCATCTTTTTCAAATCCTACATCAACAAAGGCTGCATTGAGCCCTGCAACCAGTTTCTTCACAGTACCAAGGTAGATATCTCCTACGGTAAAGCTCTGATCCGGTGTTTCGACGTGGTATTCTAATAAACGTTTATCCTGCAAAAGGGCTATACGCTCTCCCTTTTGAGTAGAATTGATTAGTAATTCGTTACTCAATGTTCAACCAACTAAATGGCTATAAAAAGTTGATAATTAACCTCCCGCTTTTAATCAAAGGGGCAACACATGTCAATGAAGAAGATCGAACCGGACTTTTCTATGACATAAAATCCGGTTCAAATCAGTTTACTTCTTCTTATGTCTGTTTTTTCTAAGACGTTTTTTCCTTTTGTGTGTAGAAATCTTATGTCTCTTTCTTTTTTTTCCGCAAGGCATAATTTTATGTCGTTTATAATATAAATAATTGTTTTATACACATTGATCCGCAATCCTATGTTGGTTTACAAGGCCAAATAAAAATTTAGCGGGAGTATTTATCTGAATCAATTTTTCAATCGCTCCTCCAGCTCACCGATTGCCTGTTGAATAACGGGATCCTTCTCCTCTTTTTTTACCTGAGCCAAAATCTTTTTTGCTTCTTCCTTATTACCAAGCTCAACCAGAGTTAACCCCAGGTAAAATTTGGCTTTGGTATTAGCAGGATTGTTGGTCAGTATCTGCTTAAACCTGTCTGCGGCTTTTGAATATTGATTCGAACGCATCGACAAAATTCCCAGGTTAAACAAGGCAAGTTCGTTTGTGGGATCTGTATCCAGAACCTCACGCAACATCAATATGCCTTGCATCGGATTTGGCGTATTGACATAGGTCATGGCCATGTTCGCCTTTGCTGCCAATAGGCCAGGATTTAAGTCAATCGCCTTTTGGTAATACTCTCTGGTTTTTAAACCCAGATTTTTAGCTTTCTGCTCATCCACCGCAAAGCCGTATGCTTCGTAGTAACGATCTCCGGCCCGAACCAAATTTTCAGCAGTTGGTGTAAGTAACGCTATTTTTTCAGCATAATACGCGGAGCTATCGAATTTTTGGAGTTCCGCAAACTTGTTCGATAATTTCAGGCCGGCAGCAAATTTATCCTTTTCATTTGCCTGATTGAAGCCACCTCGAAGCTGATCTACAATTTTTTGTTGTTCAGGTGACAAAGTGGCCCCATCATGCGAGTTAGTAGAAGGCCCGTTGGCTGAAGCTTCCCCGGCAGGTTGTGCATTCTCCGTGGCCTTCCCGGATTCCATTTCTTTTCCCTTGTTATTTACCACGACTTTTGGTAAGCTGAACAAGGTTCCAACCAAAGCCAGGGCAAGTACACAGGAAAGAATGATGGATTTTTTCATAGGATTGAAATAATCTGGAAAAAGCAGAATTATTCAGCAGCGAGTTTAGACTTTTCGCTTACTTTAACTTGCTCAACAAAAACCTTTGCAGGCTTGAAGCTTGGTACAAAATGCTCGTCAATGATCATCGAGGTTCCCTTCGAGATGTTGCGGGCAACCTTACGTGCACGCTTTTTATTGATGAAGCTGCCAAAACCTCTTACATAAAGGTTTTCACCCTCAGAGAGAGAGTCCTTTACCACGGTGAAAAACGATTCAAGCGTTTGTTGAACATCGCCCTTGTCTACACCTGTTTTCTCAGAAATCTGTGCGATTACGTCTGCCTTAGTCACTTTGATTGTTTACTTTAAGTGGATATTATTTCGTTTATTTATTCGCTCCTCTAAAATTTGGGAACACAAAGGTAGGGTAATTTTACCATAATTTAAAAGGTTGAGGAGTTCATTTTTTTGTAAAGCATTAAAAAACAGTGTACATAGAAAGAAAAGGTTTGCCTGCTGATCAATTTGACCGATTTGAATTTAATGCGATACTCAGATCGTGGTATGCAGTACATCATCGCCCGCTACTCTGGAGAAATACGACTGATCCGTATAAAATATGGCTTTCGGAAATAATTCTTCAGCAAACGCGGGTAGCGCAGGGTGCCCCATACTATGTGAAGTTTTTGGAAAACTATCCCACGGTTTTTGATCTGGCGGCTGCCGATGAAAGGGATGTGCTTCGGTTGTGGCAAGGGCTGGGGTACTATTCAAGAGCCAGAAATATGCACTTTACGGCCCGGCAGATCGTTTCGGAATTTGAGGGGAAGTTTCCGGATTCTGCGCATCGTTTGGCCAAACTTAAAGGGTTGGGGCATTATACTGCCGCTGCTATCGCCTCGTTTGCTTTTCAGGAAGTTGTTCCGGCCATCGATGGAAATGTCTACCGGGTTCTTGCCCGGCTTTTTGGGATATTTACCGACATCCTGAGCAATGAGGGGAAAAAGGAGTTTTTGTCACTCGCCAGCCAGGTTATTTCCAGGGAGGATCCTGCCACCTACAACCAGGCGATGATCGAGTTTGGTGCTCTTCAGTGTGTTCCCGCCGCTCCGGACTGCTCGGTTTGTCCCTTTTCGTACATGTGTTATGCACATCGGTTTAACATGCAGGATAAGTTGCCTGTAAAAACTAAAAAGGCAGCTGTCCGGAATCGTTTTTTTAATTACATAGTTCTGCAAAACGGTTACAACATTGCCATGCGGGAGCGTTTGGGAAAGGATATCTGGAAGGGTCTGTATGATTTTCACCTCATTGAATCGCCAGGTAGCGACCTGACGCCCGACGAGTTGGCAAAGGATGTTTATTTTAACCAAT
Organism: Dyadobacter sp. 32; assembly: GCF_902506755.1. Classification (GTDB taxonomy): domain Bacteria; phylum Bacteroidota; class Bacteroidia; order Cytophagales; family Spirosomataceae; genus Dyadobacter. Next base: position 5,593,525 of record NZ_LR735258.1, read on the forward strand.
GGGCCTTGGAGGGTCAACTCCGTGAAGTTGGCAAGGTTTATACACATTTGCTCACGCACCAGCGACTTCATATTCGTTTCTGGTGTGTGATCCTGAGTAAGAATGCAAAGGTGCTTCTTCCGGAGAATATGCGTTTTTATTCACCAAACGAGATTGAGACGCTCCCTAAGCCCATTGTGATTGACCAGCTGTTGAGGGAGGAGAACTTTTTATGATTTAGCTTTCTTAGTTGAAATGTTGGTGGGTATTCATTGTAGCTATCTGGGGTTTCTTTCAGGCTAGATCGGCAGGTGAACGGTATTGGATGTATTGTACTACGAGGTAGGAAAAGGTTGAAAAAATAATTTAAAAACGGCACATGTTCTCACCGTATCGGGAGCAATGAGCACAAATAATTCAAATTATGCAGAAAATTGCCATGCTTGGGTCCGGCTTTATCGGACGGTTTTATGCTGAATCAATTCATGGGCAAAGGGGCCGGGATCGGGTCGTGGCTATTTATGCCCGAAGAGAGGAGAGCGCAAAAAAATTCGCGGAAGACTACGGCTGCTCTATCTGGTCGTCGGATATGGAGGAGGTGATCGCGCATCCTGAGGTAACGATGGTGTGTATTGCACTGCCAAACAATATTCATGAACAGGCAGTGCTGCTTTGTGCCAAACATAAAAAGGCCGTGGTCTCTACAAAACCACTGGGGAGAACAGGTGAGGAGGCTCTAAGGATGATGAAGGCGGTGGAGGAAGCGGGGATATTCGCCGGTTATCTGGAAGATCTATGCTACACCCCCAAATTTTTGAAGTCTCTGGATAGCGTGAAAAGTGGTGCTTTGGGGCGAATAATCTGGGCGAAGTCACGCGAGGCGCACCCTGGTCCACATAGCGAATGGTTCTGGGATATCGAACAGGCTGGGGGAGGTTGTATTCTTGATCTGGGTTGTCACTGCATAGAGATATCCCGGAGTTTTATAGGAAAGGATGTAAAACCTGTGGAAGTAATGTGCTGGGCTGATACTCAGGTAAAACCTATTGATGCTGAGGATCATGCCATCGCTCTGGTAAAGTATGAAAATGGTTCTATTGGTCAGTTTGAGGTGAGCTGGACATTCCGTGGCGGGATGGATCTTCGCGATGAGGTCATGGGTACGGAGGGCACGATCTGGATCAATAATTTCCTTCGGACCGGATTTGAAATGTATACTTCAGGAAGTGGCGGTGATTATGTGGCCGAAAAAGCGGAAAGTAAGAGCGGTTGGTTGTTTCCTGTCGGAGATGAAGTAAATGAGCTCGGCTATAATCACATGTTTACGGATATGTTCAATTCTGCCGAAAAAGGAGTGGAACCAGCGGAGACATTTTATGACGGATACGTCGTTAATGCCGTTATAGACGCCGCCTACAAATCGGCCAAAACCAAACTTTGGGAGAAGGTGAATCTGCCCGTTTGGCGCGGACAAGAGGGTTTAACCAAACCGTCAAATTATGTTTCCTTTGATGACCATCATTATCTAATCAAACAGGAGGTAACCCACGATGGGCGCAATAAGCTCATACTTAAAGATAAGGTAAGTGGGAAAATTACGGAAAGGGATGTGTGATCCTGGGCGAAGTGTAAGATTGTGTAATTTTATATTTTACAATAATATAAGCTATATTTAACTCTATAACTGCAAAAATCATCCACAAAATTAAAAATCATGGCAGCAAGCGTTAATAAAGTAATTTTAATTGGTAATCTGGGCAGTGATCCGGAAGTGAGATATCTGGAAAGTGGCTCCGCGGTGGCCAAATTCAGCATTGCGACCACAGAAACCTATACCAACAAAAGCGGTGAGCGGGTTGACAATACGGAATGGCATCGTATTGAACTATGGGAAGGCCTTGCCAAAGTGGCTGAAAAATATTTAAAAAAAGGCAACCAGGTTTATATAGAAGGTAGAATACGTACCGACAACTGGACTGATAAAGAAGGACAGCAAAGATCAGGCATCACGATTCGGGCCAACAGTATGACGCTTTTAGGAGGGCCTTCGGGCGCTAGCTCTGGTGGAGAAAATCAGGGTTCTTCTCAGTCTTATGCCCCAAAAAGTAGCCAGGCACCGAGACCGGCGGATCCTGTTCCTCCCTCTATGGCAGCAGGAAGCGACGATGATGATTTGCCTTTTTAATAAGAATTAAAAATGCCGGTGAGGGTAACATCCCTTGCCGGAACAATTGCTAAACTTTGCCAAGCCTGCGTCTGGCATGAAACTTTCTTTTGGGAAATAGCTATATTGCGGATACAGGCAGCATCATTATGAACATTTCTTGATTATTTGTGACTGAACCAGCCGATAGTGAAGACCCCCTTTCCCGAAAGCGCTCGGGGAATGTCATTCCCCGGAAGCGTGCGCAACCCAGTGACGGCCGAACGTTATCAGCCGGATTACCCATAGCCCTTGGCTTTTTCCCTGCCTTTGAGATACTTTCTATAGCCTTTCTTTTTTTTGTTTCACTGTTTCTATCCGGCATCAGAGCAGCCTACGCAGCTGCAGGAGCTATGGAGAATCCATGGGAACGAAAAAGCAGCGCGGAAAGCAATCTGCCCAATCGTATCCAGCAATTAGCTCTTTCTATAATCCAGCGGGCAGTCACTTTGTTTGCTCTTCTGCTTGCGGCAAAGCTTATTTGGCAACAATTGCAAATCGGATCCATTCTGTATTTTCCCTGGATTGCAGGGGGATTACTTATACTATGGATTTGGCTGGATGCCGTTACGCGATACTTCTGTGCGCGTAATGCCATTGAGCTCATTCCCCAAATTCAGACACTCACTCAGTTGATCATCAAGGTCTGTGGACCTTTGACGCAGCCGGTAACCAGGATGGGTTACTTTTTTGGAATCCTTGATCCCGGAGGAGCGGAGATTTCGACAGAACGGTTAGAGGCACAGGCCGAGAGTGCGGAGGAAACCGATCTGCTTCGCGGCCTCGCCAATTTCAGGCAGACAAACGCGAAAAAGGCCATGCAGGCCAGGTTGCATATCACCGCTTTCGATATAGAGCTCGATTTTCATGAGCTGATGGACAAGATCAATAAATCGGGCTATTCCCGGGTTCCTGTTTACAGGGAAGATCTGGACCATGTAGAAGGCATTCTGAACGTGAAAGATCTGCTGCCTCACTTGCACCATAACGAGCACTTCAACTGGCAGAAACTGCTTCGTCCGCCTTATTTCATCCCGGAAAGTAAACATCTGGACGATCTGATGAAAGAGTTTCAGAACCGCAGAGTGCACATGGCCATTGTGGTGGATGAGTACGGCGGTACCAGCGGACTCATCACGCTGGAGGATATTATTGAAGAGATTTTCGGAGATATCAACGACGAATACGACGAAGAGGACGAGGTTAATTACACCAAGGTGGATGAAAATACCTATGTTTTTGAAGGGACGGTGCTCATCAACGATTTGTGCCGCTTGCTCAATATGGAAACAGACTATTTCGACGATGTACGAGGAAACAGCGAGTCTCTTGCGGGGCTTCTCCTTGAGTTATTTTCTCGAATGCCCCGCCCCGGGGAAACTGCCGCCCATAGAAACATTACCTTCAAAGTGCAGTCTGCGGATAAAAAGCGGATCAAAAAGGTGCGGGTGCTGATTGGATAATCAGGTTTATCTCACCTTTAAATCAGTTCGAATCGTTGCTTGTCAATGGAAACAGTAAGGAAGAAGTATAATGACTGATTACGATGTTATTGGATTTTTTAGAAAAAGATGTCTAAGCTTCTCCTTTTTTTGTCCTTTATATTTCAATTGGAATAATTCTTCTGAAGGTAGCTGTCGCAGCATTGAACCCAATTGTTTAACCAAACGACAGACAGTTCGGTTATGCCTATTTTGGGAATTACCATATTACTGCAAAATGTGTCTCATCGCCCCTCTAATAGGTTATAAGTGCATTCAATTCACATCTTCACGAATAAAGTCAAAATTTATTTAGGTTTAATTTGAATGTATAGCTATCAGACGATCTTAGAAAAATAATATTCGTGTAACCGATCAAGCATTTGGTTAGCTGCAAAATTCTACATAATTTTGCCCCGCAAATAACAATAGATTATTTGCTATGAGCACAGACCCATCCAAAGTCCTCTTTGAGGCGCTGACGTACGACGACGTCCTTCTAATACCAGGTTATTCGGAGATTCTGCCCCGCGACACTACGACCAAAACCAAGCTTACACGCAACATTGAACTGAACATTCCATTGGTTTCGGCCGCTATGGATACGGTGACCGAATTCGATCTGGCAATTGCTATGGCACAGGAGGGAGGGATAGGGATCATTCATAAAAATATGAGCCTGGAAGCTCAGGCGGATCAGGTACGCAAAGTTAAACGTTCCGAAAGCGGGATGATTCTCGATCCTATCACCTTATCGGACCATGCCACACTGGGTGATGCGCATCAGATAATGCGGGAGTTTAAGATAGGTGGCATTCCGGTGATTGATGAAAATCATAAACTAATCGGGATTCTGACCAATCGTGATCTGCGTTTCGAACGTGAAATGTCGAAGCCGGTTACGGAGATTATGACCAAAGCAAATCTCATTACAGCTTCCGACGGCCTTTCCCTGGACGATGCGGAGAAAATCCTTCAGGAATACAAAATCGAAAAGCTGCCGATTGTAGATTCGGAATACCGGCTTACCGGATTGATTACCTACAAAGACATTCTTAAACGCAAGTCGCATCCGAATGCCTGTAAGGATGAATACGGAAGGCTACGTGTAGGTGCTGCAGTAGGCGTAACGGCCGATCTGCTCAAAAGGGTAGAAGCACTTGTGAAAGCGGGCGTGGACGTAATCAGCCTCGATACGGCCCATGGACATAGTAAAGGAGTTATCGATGCGTTGAAATCGGTCAAAGCCAGTTTTCCCAAGCTCGATGTAATTGCCGGTAATGTTGCAACCGGCGAAGCTGCCAGAGCACTTGCCGATGCCGGAGCCGACGCTGTGAAAGTGGGCGTTGGTCCGGGTAGTATCTGTACCACCAGAATTATTGCAGGGATCGGTGTTCCGCAGCTCACGGCCGTCATGTGGGCTGCTGATGCACTTAGGGAAAGTCATCCTGATGTTCCGGTCATTGCCGATGGAGGTATCCGGTTTTCCGGTGACATGACGAAGGCACTGGCAGGTGGCGCCAGCACCATCATGATTGGATCCATGCTTGCCGGAAGTGATGAAGCGCCTGGTGAAATTGTTATCTATGAAGGTCGTAAATTTAAGGCCTATCGCGGCATGGGTTCAGTGGAAGCCATGGAAGATGGCTCCAAAGACCGTTACTTTCAGGATGCGGAAGACGATGTAAAAAAACTGGTGCCAGAAGGTATCGTAGGCCGTGTTCCCTTCAAGGGGAAAGTATCCGAGATACTGTATCAGATGGTGGGTGGCTTAAAGGCCGGTATGGGATACTGCGGAGCCGGAGATATCACTTCACTGCAAAAAGCACAGTTTGTAAAAATTACATCTGCTGGTGTCCGTGAGAGTCATCCCCACGATGTCATGATCCAGAAAGAAGCACCGAATTACAGCTCGAAATCTTGATTAGACAATAGCTTTTAGCCAAGAGCTCTTAGCGCTTACGGTGAATGGCGTAGCAATTCACCGCAGTTTAAGCTAACAAAAAATGCCTTGCGTCACTGTGCAAGGCATTTTTGTTAGCTTACGATTATGCATGCAGGTTGCATGCTCATAAACGCCAAATGCGGAAATTCCCCAATGTTAATTTTGAAAGCCTGGGAAAAGGAATGTCATACTATTTGGGTGTGTTTTTACGATATGTTATTTAATTGGCGAAAAGTTAACAGCTAATTCCTCACAACTCATAGCTATACCGCGCTGGGCTTTGAGAATTTGCTCTTCAGATAGCCGAAAAGCATTGGCAGGATGGAAAAGCCGATGATGCCGAAAATAACCAGTTCAAAATTCTTTTTGACGATGTCCATGTTGCCAAAGAAATAGCCCAGAAGCGTAAGGGAGGGAACCCAGAGTAGCGCACCAATAACGCAGAAGGTAATGTACTTGGAATAGGTCATACTCCCAGCTCCGGCAACGAAAGGCGCCACAGTACGTACGATTGGGATGAAACGAGCCATGATCACGGTGCTTCCGCCATGCTTTTCATAAAATGCTTCTGTTTTTTCAAGGTATTCTCTTTTCAGGAAAAGAATACGCTCGCGCTTTTTGATTTCTCCACCAAATTTTTTCCCCATAAAGTAGTTGACATTGTCGCCCAGCAGAGCCGCAACAATCAGGATAATGATGATCAGCCATACATTCAATCCAGTAGACTCGTTGGCAGCAATAGCGCCGGCAGCGAAAAGTAGCGAGTCACCCGGCAAAAGCGGCATGATCACCAAGCCTGTCTCGGTAAATACGATCAGAAACAGGATCACATAAGTAAGTGTGCCGTATTCCTGAACGATGTCGAACAAGTGTTTGTCCAAATGAAGAAAAATGTCAATAAACTGCTTAATTAATTCCATAAATATTTAAAGATCAGTGCTTGAATAATTTGAGCGTGCATAGGATCACAAGCAGAATAGACTATTTTGAGTCTATCTTCCATTTTTGCTTGGTCTTGTTGTTCAAAAAGTGATTGAAAGTATCACCCCGCAGTCCAAGACGGATGGTCTCGAGGGGTATAAGTTCGTTCGGCGCTATATTTCCCAGGTTGACATTGGTGCCTAACAGTTTTACAAACCAGACCTGCTGCGACTTCTGAGGCGCTTCCCAGAGCATATCTTCGAAGGCTATTTCTGTAAGTATTTCCTCCACCAGGCCCTGGCGAACTTCCCCACTAGCCCTAAAGAGCCCCACATTACCCGATTCCCTTGCCTCTCCGATCACCTTCCAGGCTCCCGCCTGTAGTTCAGACTTGATCAGCTGAATCCATTTGTAAGGTGGTATTATTTTATTTTCATCCTTGGAGCCCACCTCCGACAAAACGGTTACCTGCTTTGCCAGGGTATGAATGTATTCGCATTTTAGATCTTGGGGCATTTCGATGGAGCCATCGGATACTTCCGCATATCGAAGGTCGTATTTGTCAAGAAGCTTACGGTAGTCATCAAACTGCCCCCTTACCACAAATGCTTCGAACAACGTTCCACCAAAATACACAGGGATGCCTGCGCTTTTGTACACCGCCAGTTTGGCATCCAGGTTTTGACTTACAAATGAAGTAGCCCAACCAAGCTTTACGATATCGATGAAGGGGCCTGCACTGGAAATCATATCTTCAGTTTCCCTGACACTCAGACCTTTGTCCATAACCATTGTAATTCCCTTTTCTCGTGGTTTTTGGGAGCGGTTCGGTACTTGTGATAACGTAAAATTCATAGATTGGTAAGCATTTAAGTCTTGCAAAAACTCGGGCAAAGGTAACAATTACCTTTGATTCGTAGTAATAAAATCCATTTAATTGACTGCTATACTATCATATATCTATGATAATTACTATTTTCGACTAAAAACTGGTTGCAAGAATTCATATATTTCAATACTTCCGCTATGAGCGATACAAATCCTGAGGAGATGCAGCATCAAAATAAGCGGATTGCGCTTTTCAAAACGCTGATTGGTAGGCACCTGGATGGGGATTTTTCTCCTGTTGCGCAGTGGCTCAACGGCAGGCTTATCCAAATTCAGGAGGGTTTCATGGAAATGGAATTTATAGTTCGCAAGGACATGTGTAATCCAATGCAGTTACTTCATGGCGGTATTGCTGCAACGATTCTCGACGATGTTGTAGGTACAATGGTTTACGCGCTGGGAAGGGAAAATGCTTATGTCTCCATTAATCTGAATTGCGACTATCTGCATCCGGCCAAGGTCGGAGACAAACTTAACGTGCAGGCAAAAGTAATCCGAGCCGGAAAGACAGTCGTTCATGTGGAAGCACAGATAAAAGGGTACGGGGACCTGGTCATTGCAAAATGTACGAGTAACCTTACACAAACAAATATTCGGCTACCCTACTGATTATTGATAGCTCTGCGCCTGGAGATTGAAGAGTTCCGCATATTTCCCGTTGATCTCAAGCAGGTCGCTGTGCGTACCGTATTCGATCAAACGCCCCTTTTCGAGAAATAGAATACGATTGGCCATTCTGACGGTGGAAAAACGGTGTGATATTAGAATGGCCATTTTTCCTTCAATTAAGCTGGTAAATCGCTGAAAAACTTCGTGTTCGGCTCTTGCATCCAGTGCTGACGTGGGCTCATCCAGCACCACGAGTTGTGCATTGCGCATGTACGCCCGGGCGAGTGCAATTTTTTGCCATTGTCCTCCCGAAAGTTCCGTCCCCTCCTTGAATCTTTTCCCCAGTACCTGATCAAACTTGTTGGGAAGCTGTGCAATTACCTCATTCGCCATACTCATGGATGCAGCATTTTCAATGGCGGAGTGATCGTTCAGATGGGCAATATCGCCAACGCCTATATTATCCGATACCGTCATCTCGTACCGGATGAAATCCTGAAATATAATGCCAATATTGGCCCGCAGATCAGCCAGTTGGTAATCCAGCAGGTCAACTCCATCAATCAGGATCCGGCCTTCGGTGGGCTTATAGAGACAAGCCATCAGCTTCACCAGCGTAGTTTTCCCAGCGCCATTCTCGCCAACAAGCGCAAGCTTTTCGCCCGGCCCGATTGAAAAAGACAGGTTGCGAATGGCCCAGAAATCGTTTTCGGGGTATTTGAATCCTACATTTTCAAAAGTGATCCCTTTCAGAATAGGTGTCGGTATTTTTACTCCGGACACATTGGCGGGTATGGTGGGTTGAATTTCAAAAAAATCAAACAGGTCCTGAAGATACAACGCGTTCTCTGCAATGCCGGAAAACCGGCTCATAATTCCCTGCAGCATTCCATGCATCCGTTGGAAGGAACCAGACAGAAAAGTCATGGTGCCAATGGTGATCGTTGTGCTCAATGTTTGCATGAGTATGAACACGAAGGCGCCATAATAAGCCAGGGTTCCCAGAACCGAAAGTGCAAATCCCCAACCAGCCCTTCCGATGGCGATTTTCTTATTTGCTGTGTAATAAGCATCAGAAAGGGTTTTGAACCGGGTAGCGAGGTAATTCTCCAATCCGAAGACCTTTACTTCCTTGGCCGTTTCAGCACTTGAACCCAGGTAACGCACGTAGTCCAGCTCTCTACGTTCAGGTGTCCAGCTACGTGTAAGGGAGTAAGTTTTTTCATTGAAATGTGTTTCGCCCAAAAATGAAGGAATAACCGCAAAAATTAGAATAAGGATGAGCCATGGATTAAAAATAGCCAATCCGGCTCCAAGGGAAAATAGCGTGATGAAGTCCTGGGCTTGAGAAAATATCTGGGACAGCAGCACGGTTCGCCCCGAGGTTTGTCGCCGTGCCCTTTCCAGTTTGTCATAAAAAACGGGATTTTCAAATTGATATAAGTCCAGTCTTGCAGCGTGATGAACCAGATCTACGGATGTCATATTGGCGACCAAATCTCCCAGGAGGCTGTCAAGCAGGTTGATGCCTCTGTTGAGTAAATCGGAAAGGAGAGTGAGGCACAATTCAATGACAATGAGTGTCCATAAATAATTTTGTGAAAGCTGCGGCATATTTACCAGGGCGATTACCTGGTCTATGATTTCTTTAGCCACGTACAGCATAAGTACAGGAATCCCCGATTTTATCAGCCGGAGCGCAACGTTACCTAATGTAAGAACCTTGCTGGTGTTCCATACCAGCCGAAAAAAGGGAGGTAGATTTTGTAAAGCGGATATGCGCTTTTTGAAAGATTGATTGTTTTTGGAGTCGGACGTGCCGGGTTGTTTCAAGGGAGCTTTCCTCAATACTGATTATTGAATAGGTTGATTTGAGAATAAAATCATTTAACGTGTTAAAAAGTTCGTTTTTGTCCGGTGGTGATGAATAAGATAGCTCTCTGCTTATCCTGATTTCCCGGGTATACTTTACCTTTGCTTTATGGATAAAAAATTTAGTGACTTGCCGGAAGGCCGCCAGCTGCAACTCATGGCTTTCGACCGTCTTCTGACGATCATGGACGAGCTGCGTGAACAATGTCCCTGGGACCGGAAGCAAACCATGGATTCCCTGAGGCATCTTACCATTGAAGAAACCTATGAGCTATCGGATGCAATCCTGGAAGGGGATTTAAAGGAGATCAGAAAGGAATTGGGAGATGTACTATTGCATATTGTTTTTTACGCCAAAATAGGATCTGAGGAAAATGGTGGTAGCGGGCTTCGGTTCGATATCAGAGATGTACTGAATGGTATTTGTGATAAATTGATTTCAAGGCATCCGCATATCTATGGCGACACCATTGCGGACACGGAGGAGGCTGTGAAACAGAACTGGGAAAAGCTGAAACTGAAGGAAGGCAATAAATCGGTTTTGTCGGGTGTGCCGGCTTCTTTGCCCGCTTTGGTGAAAGCCATGCGGATTCAGGAGAAAGCACGAGGCGCAGGGTTCGACTGGGATGAAAAACAGCAGGTTTGGCAAAAGGTGGAAGAAGAACTTCAGGAGTTTAAGGAGAATTTCAATATTGAGACAGCGGAAGTTATAGACCAAAAGGAAGCTGAGGGGGAGTTTGGGGATCTGTTATTTTCATTGGTGAACTATTCGAGGTTTGTCGACATTAATCCGGAAACGGCGCTCGAAAGAACGAATAAGAAATTCATCAAACGTTTTCAATATCTGGAGGAAGCCTCCAAAGCCGATGGGAAATCTCTTTCGGAAATGACGTTGACAGAAATGGATATGTACTGGAACCGGGCAAAGGAGTTAAAAATTTAGGTAGAATCTGGTATTAACAAAGACTAACTGAAAACTTATAACAGTTGGTTTTTTTTGAGTTTAGTTAACCATTTTTTCTTTCGATATTGTCGTAGTTTTTGTGAAACAATTTGTACTTGGTAAATATTCATCAACATAAAGTGTTAAAATATGTACTTAGAAGAACGCGTGGAGCAGCTAGAAAATTTATCAGTGGATCAGGGGAGGCAAATCGAGATCATTGCAAAGGGGCTAGGGACTATCACAATTGATATGCGTAAAGGTTTTGCTGATGTTCGTGAGCAGCAAAACAAAATGCAGAAGGAGTTGATCGGGGTTAAGAACGATGTGTCGGTTCTTAAAACGGATGTGTCGGCTCTTAAAACGGATGTCTCAGCTCTTAAAACGGATGTGTCAGTTCTTAAAACGGATGTTTCGGTTCTTAAAACGGATGTCTCAGTTCTTAAAACGGATGTGTCGGCTCTTAAAACGGATGTGTCGGTTCTGAAAACAGATGTGTCAGTTCTTAAAACGGATGTGTCGGTTCTTAAAACAGATGTGTCTGATCTTAAAACGGATGTGTCTGCTCTTAAAACGGATGTGTCTGCTCTTAAAACGGATGTGTCGGTTCTTAAAACGGATGTGTCTGCTCTTAAAACAGATGTGTCGGTTCTTAAAACAGATGTGTCTGATCTTAAAACGGATGTGTCCGTTCTTAAAACCGAATTCGCCTCTCTGAATGCTAATTTTACAACTTTCAGAACCGAGGTAGACGAGAAGTTTGATCGAATGGATAAGAAATTGGATCAGAAGTTCGACGATATTATTACACTTATCAGAAGTAAATAAGGTTTCAATGTCTTCACACCACATTGTTAGAGAGAAGCAGGAACCTGCACTGATCATAGCCAATGGCGAAGCATGTAGCGAAGAGCTTTTAGGTCAGTTGCTTGAGTGGAGTCCCTTTGTGGTTGTGCTCGACCATGCCATCTATCGGGTTCTTGATCTGGGGATCAAGATCGATGTCTGGATGGGAGATTTTGATCAGGATCACGATTTTGAAGAAATTCGGGCGAGACAGGAGCCACTGGAAATTATTGCCACGCCGGATCAGGAGAAGACCGACCTGGAAAAAGCGATTGATTTTTTGATAGACCGCGGATTCCCGGCTGCCAATATCGTGTGGGCCACCGGACGCCGGGCCGACCATGCCATTACCAACATCACCAATATGGTACGCTATAAAGAGCGTATTCGTTTGGTAATGTTTGACGATTATTCTAAAATTTTCCCGCTAAGTGGTGTTTTTGAAAAATGGTATGTAGCCGGTACGCCCATTTCGCTCATTCCCGTCGGGGCGGTAAACGGTATCGTTACCAGTGGGTTAAAGTACAATCTTTACAACGAAACCCTCACGATAGGTTACCGAACTGGAAACAGCAATGAGGTGGCAACCGATGGCCTGGTGCGGATATCCTCAGCTGAAGGAGATTTGTTAATTATGGAATGCTGGGATCTATGAACCCGGATTTGATTCTACATAAAAATTACGGTCAACAATCAAAGTCTTGCGACCTTTTGCGTTCATAGTCTGCCAGTCGGTTTTCGGATAAATAAATTGCTCAGGCAGCGTTCCGATTTTAACCTTTACGGGCATGTCAAAACCTGGTACCACATTAGCCCATCGGTACTTTAAGCCTTTTCCATCAAAAATGTATTCCAGTACAGGGATACGGGTATCGCGTAAATATTGATCAAAAATCTTCGATAGGTCTCTGCCTGATTTTTTTGATATATAGTCTTCAATCTGAGAGCCACTGACCGTTTGATGATAGAATGTCTCATTCAATCCACGCAGGATCTGTCTCCATTTTTTATCATCATTTACAATCTGGCGAATGTTATGCAGCATGTTTCCACCTTTGTAATACATGTCCCTCGATCCTTCCTGATTCACGCCGTAAATGCCTATAATGGGGATGTCATTGGCTATCAATTTTCGGGTACCTATCACGTAGTCGGAGCCGGCTTCTTTACCAAAGTAGTATTCTGTGTACAGATTTTCCGAATAGTTGGTGAAGCTTTCATGCACCCACATATCTGCCACATCTTTGTAGGTAATATTATTGGCAAACCATTCGTGTCCACTTTCGTGAATAATTATAAAATCCCATTTCAGGCCCCAGCCGGTGCCCGACAAGTCACGCCCCAGGTATCCATTTTTGTATCCATTACCATAGGTTACTGAACTTTGGTGCTCCATTCCCAGATAAGGAACTTCTACCAGTTTATAGCCATCTTCATAAAATGGATAAGGTCCAAACCAATGTTCAAATGCCTTTAGCATCATCGGAACCTGTTTGAATTGTATCCGTGCTTTTTCAAGATTTTCCGGCTGCACATAATAGCTCACATTAAGATCCCCTTTTTCGCCCTGGTACACTTCGTTCCAGCTTTGGTAGTTGGCCACGTTCATGTTGACCCCATAGTTGTTGATTGGGTTGGAAACAAACCAGTTATAGGTTTTTGTACGGTCCGGATTGTCCGTTACACTTCGTAAAACACCATTGGAAACGTCCTTCATGTTAGCCGGGACTGTCACGCTGATCATCATGCTGTCGGGCTCGTCGTACATGTGGTCTTTGCATGGCCACCACACACTGGCACCCAAGCCCTGGCAGGAAGTGGAAATAATGGTGTTGTCTACGGCATCCGGTACCCATTGTATGCCACCGTCCCAGGGAGGTCGCTTGGCCAGGCGCGGGCGACCGGAATAGAAAACTTCTATGGATTCCTGACGTCCTGTTGTTTGTAGTTTTTTTAGCGATATAAAGAAAGCATTTCCATCTCTTTTATATTCGAGCGACTGTCCATCCTGAACTACTTTTTCTATCTGCAATGGCTCTTGCAGGTCTACCTGAATGATTTGGGAAGGTTCCAGTACTTTGTAATGGATTCGTGTACTCCCGGAAATGGTACTGTCCGCAGCATCGGGTTTTACCTGCAGATGGTAAAACGTTAAATCCCACCAAGCTCGCTCAGGGGTTATAGCACCGCGGAGCGTATCGGAATGGGTGAAAACCGACTTTTGGGCAAATGTAAATAATGGTGTAAACAGAAGGCCGAAGGCCAGTATTTTTCTCAGCATTGATGAAATCATTTCAGTTTAACCGGTATTAGTGGAATTTGAGCAAAGCATTATTTAACAAGGACTTCCATGTCATTGAGCTCAGGTCCACCCCCTCTGTTCGCTGATCCTGCCGCTATGTACACTTTCTTATTGAGTAAAACGGCCTGGGTTCCGTGCCTGCCCTGATGCAGAGAGGGAAGCTTTTCCCATTTCAGGGTCTGGATATTAAAGGCTTCCACCTCGCTGTGGGCGGCTTCCTGAGTACCACTCTCGCCACCAATCAACAGAATCTTATTACCATAAGCAATGGCCGTATTCCCTGCACGCATGGTGGGGATGTTACTTTCGGGAGAAAGGGTAATCCACTTTCGCGAAGTGAAATCATACAGATCGACCTCCTTAATAGTCGTGTTTATCACTTGATTGGTCTTCGCAGAGGACAGCCGTCCGCCAGCTACAAGTAATTTGTTGTTGGCTACAGCCACCTGAACGTGGTCTCTCGGGCGTGGCGCATCTGCCAGTACTATCCATTTTCCTGTGGCAGGATCATATTCGTCAAACCAGGCCACGTTTCCATCCCAATGTCCATCCTGGATTCCGCATACCAGATATATTTTGTTGTTCAGGACGAATGTTCCGGCTGAACCCCGTCGACGGTTCTCGGGTATTTCACCCCCTTTTCGCCATTCATTCCTGATGGGATTGAATATGTAAATATCCGGAATGGGCTTTTCGTGTGGAAAGGCGCCCGTTAAAGCTCCCAAAACGTAAATTTCATCTTTATAGGAAACAGCCTGAAAGTGGCTCATTTCTATGGGTGGGGCGCTTAGGGTTGTCCACGTATCTTTTTTTGGATCGTATTCATTCACGGATCTCATGCCCCTTCCGCCAAGCAAATAGAGCTTACCATTTGCCGTTGCCATGGCATTCTCATGTCTTTTTTCGGGCAGATTATCCGGCTCAATGGCCTGCCATGCCTGAGCGAAAGATCGTACACTGTTACCATAAACGCTAATGAGTAGCAGCAAGATTTTAAGATGTGTTTTCATGATGACAGCGTTTTACAATCGTTGCAGATGTAATTGAACACCATTAAGGTACAATTATATTTCCTAAAAGGAAAGGCCGGTGACGTGCCGGCCTTTCTGTTGAATGTATGAAATACGGGTCGAGCGACCAAGCTTATTTTATTGCCGGACTTTCAAAACCCAGTTTTTTGAGACCGTTCTGAACATCTGTGTCCTGCATAAATAGTTTCCACAGGAGCCCTGTTCTGTAATTTTCGATCATCACTATAATCGGTCCCTGATCTATGGCGAGGTGCGAGTTGGCGTACCAGTTTTGCGATTCGTTGAAAGCATCAATAAAACCGTATTCGCTCCACAGTTTGTCTCCCATATCATCGTAAAAGTGTCTTAGCGCCTTCATGGACAATTCAGGGGTATAGGGAAAGGATGAGAGCGCAGCTGTGGGGGTGATGGTGCCAAAGTCATTGGTAGGTGAGTGTGCATTGTAACCATTGTAGGTGTCGCTGGCGGTAAGTCCCCAGTTTTTATCGCTGTATCCCTTGAATTTTCCCGGATTGGCCACACAGTGTTTGTAATTAATCAAAGTGTGATTGACGTTTTGTTCCCAGTAGTTGGCATAACGGTCTTTGAGGTTTCGTGGATCAAGGCCTACGAATGAATAATGGGTGAAAAACAACGGACCGCCATAATCAAAACCCAGTGGTAGCTTCACTCCGTAAAATTCTTTGCCGTTTTTGAAATGATCGCTCTCTGCCCAGCATTTATTGTACACCTGGGCAGTGATCGGATAGCGTGGTGACGCTGCACCAAGTATATATGTGATTAGCGTTTCATTGTATCCCCGCAATTCAAAATTCATCGCCCATCCCTGATTCGGGCTCCAGTGCCAGTAGAGCTGGTTGGGATTACCTCTGGTATACCAGTCGAATTCCAGCTCATTCCATATCCAGCTCACTCTGCTCCTGATCGTTCTTTCGGCTTCTGTATCCTGGTCGAAATATTGTCTGGCACAAAGCAAGCCTGTCATCAGGAATGAGGTTTCTACCAGGTCCCCGCCATCATCTTTTCTTCCGAAAGGAATGGTTTTACCTGTTTCGCCATTCAGCCAGTGCGGGAACACGCCGTGGTAGTTATCCGCTTTGGCAAGAAACTTCAGCATTTTGGCAACGCGGTTGGCGATGGAGTCTCTGGGATACCATTTTCTTTCGGCGGCCACGATCATGGACATGATACCAAAACCTGTTCCTCCGGTTGTAACCACCTCTCCGCCATAGTCAAACGAGGTGTTGCTCCGTTCCCGTGATAATCCGCTAACAGGGTGTCCAAAATCCCAGAAGTACCGGAAGGTCTGCTTTTGAACCAGTTCGAGCAGAGCGGTGTCCGACAGGTTTTTGGGTCTGTTAGCAGGATCGAAAACGGTTGATTTAGCCAGGTTGATTTTTTTCTTTTGGGCAAAGGTCTCTGTTGATGACAAAAGCAGACCCATGCATAGGATCAGGTAAAAGGGATTTTTCATGTCCGGTTATTATGGATTAGGAATAATTGCCGGTGGGTTGTGATAACAACCGACCGCATACTTTTTGAGTAAAATTTGCTATTACAAGCCAGGGCTTTGAAAGCCAATGTTTTTCATTCCCGTTTTTACCTCAGGGCAACTCATAAAAAGGTTCCAGAGCAAGCCGGTTCTGTGATTCTCAATCATGATCACGATAGGGCCCTGGTCAATGGCCAGGTACGATTCTGCAAACCACAGTGATTCGAGCGAAAAGGCGTCCCGAAAACCATATTCCCCCCATATCTTATCACCCAGTTTATAATAGAAGAATTTCAGCGCCCGCATGGATTCTGTGGGCGTGTAAGGGAATGAAGATAATGCAGCCGTAGGGGCAATAACACCTCTGTCGTTGGTGGGTGAACTGGCGGTGTAGCCACTGGGTATATCACTGGCTGTAAGCCCCCAGCACGAATCACTGTATCCGGCGTGAGAAGCAGGGTTGGCCTTACAGTAGTTGTAATTGATGAGCGCATGATTTCTGTTCTGGGCCAGATAATTGGTGAAGCCGTCGCTAAGTTCAGTGGGATTGATTCCTAAAAACGAATAGTGCGAAAAGAACAAGGGGCCTCCCAAGGGCTCACCCAATGGAAGCTTGATCCCATAATATTCCTTCCCGTTCACAAAGCCACCCTTTCTGGTCCAGCCATTGTCGTATACCGAGGCGGGTGTGGGATGTGTAGGAGAGCTGGCAGCCAGGGCATAAGTGATCAGGCACTCGTTCCATCCTCTGATCGGCAGATTCATATCCCAGTTACGGTCCGGGCTCCAGTGCCAGTAAAGCACATCTTCTTTGCCTTTCCTGAACCAATCCCATTCTACGCCATGCCAAATCTTATTGATGCCGGCACGAAGTGCGGTTTCTTCGGCACTCCCACCGTTGAAGTACTGCCTCGAAGCGAGTAAACCCTGTATCAGGAATGACGTTTCGACAAGGTCTGCACCATTGTCCTTAGTACTGAACGGAACAACGGCGCCGGTAGAGCCATTAAGCCAGTGCGGAAAGGCTCCGTGAAATTTCTGTGCCTTTTCATTCAGGAAGGCTACGATTTTCTGCATTCGTTCCAGCCCTTGTGCTCTGGTAATAAACTTTCTTTCAATGGCGACCGGAATGGTCATGATTCCAAAACCACTTCCTCCGGATGTGACTATGTCGCCCGAAGTATTTCTTTCACGCGCCAACCCGCTCACCGGGTGCGCAAAGTCCCAGAAGTACTTAAATGTTTGTTTTTGAACTAATGTTAAAAGGGCTTCGTCTGAGATTATTGGAAATTTGTCGGTGGAGTCGAGAGCGGTTCTTAGGTTGACGACTATTTCACTCAACAGTGAGGCGTCGGATTTAGATTTTAGGGCTCTGGTAACCTGAACCTTGTAGGAATTCAGGTACGGCAGGTTATTTGTTGGGGTAATTGTTAAGGTACTGTCACCGTTTTCCAAGGTGGTAGTATAGGGAATGACGACACCTGACAAAGAAATGATACTGACCGAATTAGTAAACGAAGCGGTGTTCAATGGTGCCGAAAAGTTGAACCGCAACCGGGGCTTTGGACTTACATCCAAATAAGTATAACCATCAAAGGCTCCGTCAACGCTTAAACTATTAAACGAAAATGAGCTTGGGGGAATAACCTTAACCGGTGGTTCGGGATTGTTTTCCTTTTTACAGGCAATCCCGAACCAAACAGTTAAACAGAAAATGAATAAGTTTTTTACAGACATTATTTTCCTCTTGCCTCTAGTTTAACCAGGGCGTCAACTTCTGCATCTTTTAAAGCAACATTATAAATCCTTACTTCATCGAGTAGGCCGGTCAGATAACTGGCCCAGGGCTCACCAGCTGATGCAGACGTTAAGCTGGGCTTGGTCTGAAACTGCACGGTGCCGAAAACCATTTTACCCGGATTTTTCCATTTCAGGTTTCCAAATTTTGCAACGGTGCTGGATGCGGATTTGGATCCGTTCACATAGAGTGAAAAAGTAGAAGAGGTGGCATCATAAGATAACGCAATGTGATTCCAGGAGTCAAACAAGTTGATGATTCCGTCTTTTGAAACCCAGGTATCCAGTGTGTCATTCTGAATGTGCGCCCTGAACTTTCCGTTTTCGTTTGTCGCGCCGTTCTCAAAAAATGTTTCAATGTTACCCCAGAAGGCACTTTTTTGAGATAAGCCAACCATGCCAATAATTCCACCTGAGGCGGTAGTTGACTGGCTGTTGACCCAATAGGTAATCGTGAAACTTTTCAGGTCCAGTATTGCGGCTGTTGGGTCAAATAATACGTAACCATTTGCAGCTCCTTTCATGGCCTGGCCTTTAAGGCCGTTTCCAAAAGAAGTACCCGTGTTGACACCGGCAGTTTTGGAAATGATGTCCTGGTAATTTCCATCAAAAGGAAAATGGGCAACGAGGTTGGTAGCCGCTATGTCGCTTGATCCGGTAAAGCCTCCGATGGAAACCTTTGGTGCGTAGCTTTCAGGATCAAATTTCTCGTAGCATGCAGTCAGGCTTACAGTCAAAAACAAACTGGCTGCCAGTATTAGTTTTGAGTTTATAACTTTCATTGGTAAATTCTAAATAAGAAATGGATACTAATAACCTGGATTTTGAGTAAGTAACCCTGCGCTCAAATCGATCTCGTTCTGTGGGATTGGCCATACTTCGTTTTTACCAGCTTTCCAGCCTTTTGGTCCAAATACTTCTGTGCCCCTTCCCTGGCGGATCACGTCGAAGTATCTGTCGTATTCCATGGCTAGCTCCACACGGCGCTCATGCCATATTGCATTGCGAAGCGCCACTTTATCCGTTGTTGTAACTTTTGGAAGAATGGTTGTACTTGCTCCTCTTGCTCTGGCTCGCACCTTTTCAAGTGAGGCAAGTGCCTGTGTGCTGTTGCCGATCTCGTTTGCGGCCTCTGCATTCATGAGCAGTACTTCAGCGAAACGTAAAACCCTTACATTCTGCTGTGCTCCTTCGCCGAAGGCGGTATTGAATAATTTGAAAGGCACATAGGATTTTTGGTTGTACATGGGGTTGTCACCAATTGCCGGAATGGCATCGCCATCGGGTGTAGTTTCTCCACGGAAAATAATGGTCCCATCCCTTCTGGGGTCTCCCGTTTCAAATGCGCTGGCAAGTGCCGCTGTGGGAACATTAAATCCCCAGCCTCCACCTGTGGAGCCACGGACTCCTTGAACCTGAGAATATTGTGACCCACTGGCCCCTTCAATAGAAGTTATCAGTTCATTCTGAATTTCAAAGATAGATTCTGTTGAATTTTCATTTTTGATCCTGAACAACTGCTCAAAGTTGCTGAATAAAGCATATTGACCCGAGGCGATAACCTGTGTGGTCAGATCAAAAACCTGCTGCCATTTTTGCTGATACATAGACACTTTTGCATGAAGTGTTAGTGCTGCACCCTTGGTAATACGTCCCAAATCTGCCGGGCCGTAAGTTTGCGGAAGAACGGCAGCTGCATCTGTAAGGTCTTTTTCAATTGCGGCATAAACTTCCGTTTTAGGAGTTCTTGGCAAATTGTATTCAGATGCGTCCACGGGTAAAGCCAGGCGCAACGGAACAGCACCAAATGCTCTTACCAACCTGAAATAGGAGTATGCCCGGATGAATTTTGCTTCGGCTATATACCTGGCTTTAAGGGTTTCGTCCATGCTGATAGCAGGAATGTTGCCTAAAACCTGATTGGCATAATTGATATTTTGGTATTGACCTTCCCAAAAACCGCCTAACTGACCGTCACCGGACCCTACTGTGAAGGAATCGTATTCGTTGAAAAAAGTGGCATCTGACGCTGAACTCCCTTTTTCGGTTTCATCCGATCCCACACTTTCTACGGCGATAGGGGCAAAGGCTAAGTTATTCCAGCCTCTCAGATTCGCATACATGGCATTCACTGCCTTGGTGGCATCTTCCTGATTTTGCCAGAAAACAGATCCGGATTCTTTTCCCTGCGGGTCGGTATCAAGGAAGCTTTCATTACATGCACTTGGAACTACGAGTAATGAGGCTAGTCCAAGATACAATCCTGCCCGATTAATACTTTGTTTGAAAGTTATATTTTTCATAATAATAATGGTCTTAGAAAGTGACGTTTATCCCGAAGTTGTAAGTAGCCGACAATGGGTAAACATTGGCGTCAATACCTGCCTGGGTAGGTTTATTTTCGTTCGCTCTTACCTCAGGTGAAAGCCCCTTGTATTTGAAAAAATTCAATGGGTTTTGCGCGTTGGCGTATAACCGTAGCTTCCTGATTTTCAATTTTTCGTTGAATTCGGCAGGGAATGTATAACCTAGCTGTGCATTACGAACCCTGAAATAACTTCCGCTCTGAACGAAGAAAGTGTTGGGAAGATAGTTTTGGCCTCCACCAATGTTAGCGGAGGGATATGTGTTGGAAGTACCCTCTCCGTGCCAGCGATTGTCGAAGTAATCTTTGGTGAAGTTTTCATTACCATATCTCCAGCCAAGGTTTGCATTGTACACATCCACTTTGGCAACACCCTGGAAGTCAAGGCTAAGGTCAAAGTTTTTGTAATCAAAGCTTGTATTGATACCGTAAGTAAACTTAGGGTTGGGATTGCCGATCACTTGTCGATCCAATGAGCTGATAGCGCCATCTGGTACACCCGCGGTTCCACTAATATCTCTGTATTTAAAATCACCTGGTTTTGCATTCGGCTGAGCAGAACTTTTAATTTCTTCTGCATTCTGGAATATGCCGTCCACAATGTAGCCGTAGAAGGAACCGATCGGGTCGCCTACTCTTGTGCGGGTGGCCAGTGCACCGCTGGTAAGCCCTGTACCGCCATCGTAGATAGGGTTGGCTCCTGAGCTTACTTCGAGTACTTTATTGTTATTGATACCGCCATTCACGCCTATGCTATAAGAAAACCCATTGTCCTTGGTATCTCTCCAGTTTGCTGCAAATTCAAATCCTTTATTTTCAAAAGTGGCCTGGTTTCCAATAATTCTGCCTGATGCTGTCCCAATTGAATTAAGGACAGGAATGTCGAATATCGCTTGCTCGGTTCTTTTGATGTAATAATCCAGTTCCAGGGTTAGTCTGTTGTTAAGCAAACCGGCCTCTAGGCCAATATCTGTTCCAACACCTCTTTCCCAAAGTGTGGTAGGGGGAATGATTGAGTTGATACTGGCTCCTGTATAGGCTTGTCCACCGAAAATTGCAGCTAAGCTACCACCAGTCGCCACCGTTAGCGTGGATAGATTTGAAGGGACCGAGGCATTCCCGATTTTACCCCAGCTTCCTCTCAATTTAAGGTTGTCGAATACTTTTTGGTTCGCCATGAAGGGCTCATTGCTTACTACCCAGCCCGCACCTATTGACGGGAAATACCCCCATGCATTTCCACCTTGATAAAATTTGGAGGAACCGTCAGCTCGAAGAGAAGCATTCAGTAAGTATTTGTCAGCGAATGAATAATTCAGTCTTCCAAAATAAGAAGCATAAGTACCCAAATCCCCTTCATCTGCAACGGTGCGTCCATTTACATCGCCAAGTGCCAGATACAAATCTCCTTCACTGCTGTAAGGGACATTTAATGCGTTGGCGGTTACTTTGTAAAACTGATCCCGTTGAGCAGACTGACCCACCAGCGCTGTGAAGTTGTGCTTGCCAATGTCTTTTGTGTATGTCAGGGTGTTTTCGAAAATCCAGTAGCGTGATTGCGGACGGGAGAATTCAAGTTTACTGGTTGTATTGCGCTGTCTGAAAGTTGCCACATACGCAGGGTTGTAGCTACGTGTTTCATCCTGAGCATATTTTCCACCAAGGCTTGATTTGAAGACCAATCCTTTGAGCAAATTCACTTCTGCGTAAATATTCGCAGTCAACAGGGTCTTTTTGGTATTTTGATTGTAAAAGTCAATGGTTGCCTGTGGGTTGAAATTGTTTCCATCTCCCAGATTATAATCGGTGGGATCACCATAGGTTCCATCTGCGTAATAAACTGGTACCACCGGCCCGGCAGCATACAATTGTCTGAAAATCCCCCCAGCCTCATCCTTCGATTTGCTGAATGACCCGGTGGCAGAATATCCGATTTTTAAGAATTTAAACGCCTGCAAATCATTTTGCATACGCGCAGTATAGCGTTTGAAGTTGTTGTTCTCAACAATACCATTCTGGTCAAGATAACCCAAAGAAAAATTGTAGTTGGACTTTTCCCCACCGCCACTTATGGAAATCTGATGGTTGGTTACGAGCGCGTTCCGAAGAATCTGGTGATACCAGTCCGTACCTTCTCCAAACTGGGTAGGGTCCAGAATAGCGGATTTGCCGTTAATAATACTTAGCTCATTGATCATCGTCGCATATTCGCTGGCATTTGCCATCTTGATCTGGTTGGTAACTTTTTGATAACCAACAAAACCATTGTAGTCAATGATTGCTTTGCCCGATTTCCCCTTTTTCGTGGTGATCAATACAACTCCATTGGCTGCACGCACACCATAGATTGACTGGCTGGATGCATCTTTCAAAATGTTCATGCTTTCAATATCAGCAGAGTTTAAGAAGCTGATATCGTCAAACCACACGCCATCCACAACATACAGCGGATTTGCACTTCCGTACGCTGTACCTACACCGCGAATACGAATTTGAGGTGCCTCTCCTGGCTTACCGGAATTGTTGATCTGTACACCTGCTACTTTGCCCTGAAGACCACTCACGGCATTCATCGAAGGCTGCTTGGAAATCTCGGCTCCTTTTATGGATACAACAGAACCGGTAACATCCAGTTTGCGCTGGGTACCGTAGCCTACCACCACAAATTCTTCCAGGGTGCGTGCATCATCTTTTAGGATCACATCAATTTTGGCTTGAGATCCAACCGTTATTTCCTGTGAGGTCATTCCTATCATAGAAAAAACAAGTACCGAGGCCGATGATGGCACTTTAATATTGAAATTACCTTCTCCGTCTGTAGGTACCCCGGTAGTCGTACCCTTTATCAATACGCTGGCACCGGGAAGGCTCGTTCCATCGGATGCCGTAACTTTTCCTGTTACGCTTATTTCCTGAGCAAAGGAAGAGATACTTCCTGACAAGAAAACCAGCACGCACAGTAGTCGTAAAACAGTTTTCATTGGTGATAATTTGGTGATATAATTATTGTAAGAATAAATTGAATTGTAAACAAATGTAATTCCATCGGTGGCAGACCGTCAAGAAAAGGACTACATCATAACTACATCAATTAGAATAATGCAAGGATAAATAGCATTAAAGTGATTTTATGTAGAATTTGTGCAATTTTGTCAAATATCCATCATGTATTGCACCAGGTTTGCGTCGAGGCCTAATCCCAGTTTTTTGCGTAGCCGATAGCGCTTTATCTCCACACCTCTAATAGAAATCCCCAGTGCGGGCGCCATCTCTTTGGTGGAAAGATTCATACGCAGGCATGCAGCAAGGCGTAGTTCGGATGGAGAGATGGCCGGGCAGATACTGCGAAGCCTCTTGAAAAATTGTTCATGTACTTCCTCAAAGTTATCTTCGAAAAGTTGCCAATCCTCTTTACCGGCCACGTTTCTTTCAATACTGTTGAGCAGTTTTTGGTAATGAATATTTGGTAATTGCTGCCCCATATCCTGTTTTACCTGTTTGAGCTCGTCCCGGATCTCCTGCAGAATTTCATTTTTGCGCACCACGTTGATCGCAACGTTACTTATTTGCTGGCTTTTGCTTTTGATCTCACTCTGTAGCTTTTCATTTTGAATTTCCATAATTTTTCGCTCACTGGAAAGCCTTTGCTGGCGGAGTTTTTCTTCCTGTTCTTCAAGCAACTTGGCTCTGTGTCGCTCGAGACGGCGTTCCTGGTATAGCAGTAAGGATACAAGAATAAGAGTGACCGTGATCCAAAAAAGCAATTTGGCCCAGAAGGTTTCACTCCAGTAGGGAGCTACTGAAAATTGGTAGGAGGCAATCTCATTGCTAATGCTACTCCGGATCTCGAAAGTATAGCTTCCTGCTTCAAGATTGGTGAAATCGACGGTGGTCTGGTCGGTCCACTCTGACCATTGTTCGGTAAGGCCTTTTAATCTGTACTTGAATTGAACATTTTGCCCGAATAATGATAACGAATAGGAAATACGAAGCGAACGCGCATCTTCAGGAAGCGTGACACCGCTTCTTATTTCGTATGCTTCGGACAGGTTGCGCAGATTGGACACCCTCCGGACTGTGGGTAGTATCGTTTCCTGGGTAAATCTGGTGTTGCTCAGCCGATCATAAAGCGCATATCCATTGTCCAGACAGAAAAAATAGTAAGAATCGGTCAAAGGGATAATCGTTTCGCTATTTCTGACCAGGGTAAGTTCCAGGTTTTTCTTCTGGCCATTTCCGGAGTGGAATTCAATATGGTTCATGAATACTTTAAACCACTCGGAATGAATTCCTTCCCGGATTTTAAATGGTTCTTCCGGGTTACTCTGGAAGGTATTTATTGCCCCAAGCTGTTTTTCTCCAATAGGCTGAAAGTATGCGTTTGCAGATCGTACGAGAACTTTATCATCCTTGATATTGATCTCAACCGAAAATTCACTGGGTATTTCCTGCGGAGCTTTATATTCTTTCCAGGAAATGGCCGAATCCAGCGTGGGTGTTAATCGGGTTTGGTACAATCCTTTATAGGCATGTGCAAGCCAGAAAGACCCTGCCGTGTCCTGTATCAGCTGGCGAACCGGTATAGGCGGAACAGACTTCACGGGGTAGGCGTAGGTCCAAAAATGATTTTTATCTCTTTTATATACATGCAAACCGGTGTAGGAGCCTTGGAGAAGGAGAGTATCATTTCCATGCTGGACGGGCAAAAATATCCAGCCGCCTGTAATATTGGAAATTCGCCTGATGCCATGCGCTTCGATGCTGTAGGTGGCGTCATTATGCCCGCAGAGTAGCTGATCATTAAATACCTTTAATAACCAGGTTTGTCCACCCAGGCCAGGTATGGAGCGGAAGGGCTCGGCAGATTTCCACTTTTTTACAAAAACGCCATTGTTGGATCCAACATATAGATTACCCCGCCACACTGCTGCCGCGTACGTGGAGCCTAGCGGGTTGTCACTGGTCTGGTAAGCAATAATGGGGGAGGAAATACTGATCAGATCAATTCCCTTGTCCATTCCAGTCCAAAGGTGGTTTCGTCTGTCTTCGGCCAGGGCCAGCACAGTGTTATTCTGGAGGCCATTTTCTTTGTTAAACTGGTATTTGAGAAGGCCATCCTTTGAAATAATGTAAACGCCCCTTTGTATGGTACCTATCGCATAACTGCTGTCCTGGCTTAGCAGGATTGCTTTGTTAATGATGTTTCTTTTCAGATCAACAGCAATGGGAATGTTCCATGCATTAAGCTGACCATTCTCGTAGGTAAACAGGCCATGTTTGGTGGTGGCAACAAGTATCTTGTTTTTTTTCAATGGCAGGATGGACGACACCGTGGTGGATGCCAATGCATCGGTTCCGGATACAGGAGTCCATGTGCGGTTGTTCAGTTCGTATAACCCCTTACCGATCATCTGCACCAGCAAGCGGTTATGTACATATCTCATGTACATTAAATTACCCGGTACTCTAATTTCTGTCAGGCTTTTTCCATCATAACGATAAATCCGGGAAAAGGATTGGAAGTAAATAAAATCCGGAGTTTTAAGAATATGCCAGATTTCTTCTGTTTTCAGACTGGCGAGTCCGGTATTTTTGCTTAGAGAGTGATAGTAAAGCAAGCCTGAGCCATTTTCTTGCCAGTAGCCAAACTCGGCAAAACCACCTACATAGACCCTGCTCACTTTCTCCTTCCGTCTTGCCAAAATTTTACCTTTGGCAGTCAGTGGTTGGCAGGTAACTTCATCACACAATACAGAACGCACTATTTGACCGTCGGGCATGGGATAAAGCTTCCATTGGGCACCGTCGTACTCGAGTAGCCCATCGGAATTAGCTGCATAGATCACGTTATTATCAGCCTGATCAATAGCCCAGTTTTGTTGGTGGGCCTTGTACATCTGAGGTGTAAAATTGACCAGCGGGGGTGTTTCCTGACAAAATGCAGAAGAATAAAAAGCAAACAAAAGCAGTAAAGTCGCCCTATGCACTGGCTTCGTCTGGAAGCGATGGTCGCAAAGTAGCCTTGGTTTGCCTGGCTTATCAAGTACAAAAGAGATCATTCAGACGTCCTTATATTTGTGTTTTACTCATTATTTTCGGGAATAATGCGCTATTTGCTCATTCCAATCACTAATAATTCTTGCTTATGCTTAAAGTAATTTTCGTTTTGATACTCATCTCACCATTGGTTTCGGCTCAAACCAAGCCTTCTGACGATAACATAAAAAATGATATCCGGTACAATCTTAATAATTCCGGGTCACATTATGTCAAAGTTACCTTCACCAACCAAACCTGGCTGCGTATGAACGAAAATAATCCTGGTACGACTGTATTGGGAGATCCGGCCACCAATACGTTTGATATCGGATTACGTCGTACTCGTATGCAATTGTTTGGGCAAATTACCGACCGGGTATTCTTTTACACCCAATTCGGGATGAATAACTTTAATAAAACGAGCGGTTTTCCGGCCTATAACACGGTGGGTACCCCCAGTAATAGAAAAGTGGGGGCATTTTTTCATGATGCCCTGGGCGAGTATGAAGTTCAGCGTAAAGGAAATAATTTTATCAGGCTTGGTGGTGGACTTACCATCGTCAATGGGCTATCCCGTTTTTCACAGCCCAGCATTGGCACCATTATGACCATGGATGTGCCTGTATTTGCGCAGGCTACTGTGGATCAGACCGACATTTTCTCCCGAAAACTGGCGGTTTACAGCCGGGGGCAGATAGGGAAGGTGAATTACCGTATTGCCATAGCAGATCCATTCCCGGTTGAAACGAGTGGTGCAACTCCTGCCGGCTTGGGAACCAACTCTGTTTTTGCTCAGAAGAGGCATAAAAAACAGTTTGACGGATTATTGGTCTACAATTTCTTTGACACCGAAGACAATACAGTGCCCGGCTATATGACGGGTACTTACCTGGGAAAAAGAAAGGTGTTTAATCTGGAAGCAGGTTTTATTTCGCAAAAAAATGCGACCTGGCGAAGAGAAAGGGCCGATACATTGTACGGAAACATGAATTTATGGTCGGTAGCGGCTTATGCAGATATGCCTGTTAACAAAAGTAAAGGTACGGCAGTGTCTGGTTACCTGGGATACTTTCACAGTGATTATGGCAAAGGATATTTGCGTTACAATGGAAGTATGAACCCAGGCACCGGTACCACGCAGCCTATCACTGGCGTAAGTGGTACCCAGGGCAATACCTACCCGATGTTTGGTACTGGAAAAGTGATTTATGCGCAGGCGGGATATAAGTTTAAAGACCAGTTGTTGGGGAATCATGGCACATTGATGCCCTTTGCATCTTTGCAACATGCAGATTACGAGCGTCTAAGTGATGCCATGAATGTTTACAATATAGGTGTAAACTGGCTCATAAAAGGTCACAATGGAAAGTTGACGTTGAATTATGAAAACAGACCGGTATATAAAACGGGTGCAATTGTCAACGAGCTGGCCAAGGATGGAAGGCGGGGATCCTGGATATTGCAGTATCAGATTTCGATTTGATATACTGCCGGATGATCACTGTTATACACAAATGGGCAGCCTGTTCGGGCTGCCCATTTGCGATTACTGGAGTGTATCATTACAAGCTTAATGCTCCATTCATGGATCTTACCGCTTCTGCGGATTTTTCGAAAGCCGCTTTTTCCGCATCGCTTAGGCGAAGGTTTACGATTTTCTCCCACCCGTTGCGCCCCAATACCACCGGAACGCCCATACAAATATCTTTCTGGCCATATTCTCCGTTCAGATACACGCTGCAGGGAACAATTCTTTTTTGGTTGCGCACAATACTTTCAACCAGCAGTAAAGTGGCGGCACCAGGTGCATACCAGGCCGAAGTGCCGATCAGTTTTGTAAGTGTTGCACCGCCCACCATGGTGTCGGCAGCCACTTTTTCAAGTTTTTCGGCAGAAATGAATCGGCTCACAGGAATGCCGTTGTACGTTGCCAAACGGGTCAGCGGGATCATCGTGGTGTCTCCATGCCCTCCGATCACCATACCGTGGATATCCAGCGGAGATACATCCATTTCCAGGGCCAGGTAAGTTTTGAAACGAGCGCTGTCCAGTGCTCCACCCATTCCGATCAGACGTTTTTTCGGTATCCCGGACTCCTTAAAAGCAAGGTACGTCATTGTGTCCATGGGATTGGAAACAACGATAATGATGGCTTTGGGAGAATATTTAAGGATATTTTCAGTAACTCCTTTTACAATTCCAGCATTTATTCCGATCAGCTCTTCGCGGGTCATGCCGGGCTTGCGGGGAAGTCCCGAAGTGATCACAACAACGTCCGATCCTTTGGTTTTTTCGTAATCATTGGTAGAACCTATGGGTTTGGTATTAAAGCCAAGCAAAGCAGCCGTTTGATACATATCAAGAGACTTGCCTTCGCTTACTCCTTCTTTAATATCCAGTAATACGACCTCTTCGGCCAGTTCGCGACGAATAATATTATCGGCAGTGGTTGCTCCAACAGCACCCGCGCCAACGACAGTAATCTTCATATAAGAAATCTGTTAAATGGTATGGAAGTATTTGATTAAATAATTCCTAAAATTAGGATACATTATTTGTTTAAACCACAATGAATTTAATTTTTTGAATGAAAAGTAATATGGTGCAATCCAAACTGCAATTTTTTACGTTATTAGATAGTTATAATGGGGTTGCAAACCACTTTTTCATTTTGAGAGGCAAAATTGAGCCGATTTCCCGGATAACCGATGCAAGTGGGAAGGTGTTAGGCAGCAAGGTTCCCGGCAATAAATAATTAGAAAACATGAACAACGAATCTTTGTTGAACCGTATTCTTCAATCGGTTTTTTTTAGAAAGGCTCAGGGGAAGGCCGGCAGGTATGCGGGCAACACTACACGGCTGATAGAGTTGGCTAAGGAAGTTGTCCAAAAGCTTCAAACCGTAGGCTTTAAGGGCAATTTGGCGGAATTTCAAAATGGGGTGCAATTGCTGATCAGAATGTTACGTGCCTATGCGTCGGGTGAATATCGGGCCATATCCTGGAAAAGTATGGTCTCCGTAGTGGCCGTGCTGATCTACTTTGTTTCGCCTATCGACCTGAT
This sequence comes from Dyadobacter sp. 32, assembly GCF_902506755.1. Classification (GTDB taxonomy): domain Bacteria; phylum Bacteroidota; class Bacteroidia; order Cytophagales; family Spirosomataceae; genus Dyadobacter. The sequence continues at coordinate 5,623,301 of NZ_LR735258.1, forward strand.
CCCGGACTTTTTGCCGGTGATCGGCATCACCGATGACGTAGCTCTGGTGATCTGGCTCATCAAGACTTTGGGTGACGAGACGACCAAATTCAGCAACTGGGAGAAACAGGAAAAAACGATTAATATCGGATAAAGTCGGGCCTTATTTTAGGTCTTTAAAAAAGAATAAGTATTTTTGTAAACATAATAAAATTAAAATAGATATGGAATCAGGAATGATTTTGGGATTTTTAGGAGGATTGGGCGGATCGGAAATGATCATGATTGCTCTTTTTGTGTTACTATTCTTCGGAGCGAAGAAAATCCCTGAATTGATGCGCGGCTTGGGTCAGGGTATCAATGAGTTCAAAAACGCCACTAAAGACGTAAAAGAGAATATAGAGAAAAGCATGGAAGATCCTAAGTAATCCTTCCGTCTTGTCGAAGTTGTAGCAGAGCCATTTAGTGGATACTTTATGGCTCTGATTCTTTGTTTATAACCCCACAAAATAGGAAACGTTGAAAGATTATAAAACGCTGAACGAACTTCAGGAGGATTTACGTGTAGGAAATTTGACTTGTGTGCAGTTGGTTCAGCAGTATCTTGACCGGATAAATCTTAACAGTCATCTGAATGCGTTTGTTGAAGTCTATTCAGAAGAGTCGCTTCTTCGTGCTTTAGAAATTGATCGTAAGATTAAAGAAGGAACTGCAGGTAAGCTGGCAGGACTAATCGTTGGCTTGAAAGATGTACTTGCCTACCAGGGCCACGGGCTGCAGGCGGGCAGTCAGATACTTGCTTCTTACATTTCTCCGTATTCAGCCACGGCTGTTCAGCGTCTCCTGGACGCGGATGTAATCGTGATTGGCCGTCAGAATTGCGACGAATTTGCCATGGGTTCATCCAATGAAAATTCATCATTTGGTCCGGTACTGAACGCGGCGGATAATCTGCGTGTGCCAGGAGGTTCGTCAGGTGGCTCGGCGGTGGCTGTCCAGGCAGGCTTATGTCACGCATCCATCGGAAGCGATACGGGTGGCTCCGTACGTCAGCCGGCAGCCTTTTGCGGTGTAGTGGGTGTCAAACCTTCTTATGGGCGTGTTTCCCGTTGGGGCCTCATTGCCTATGCTTCTTCCTTTGATTGCATAGGGCCGATCACGAAAAGCGTGGAAGATGCAGCGCTTATCCTCGAAGTAATGGCAGGGAAGGATGATTACGACAGTACCGTCTCAACCAAAGAGGTGCCGTCCTATTCCCGAAATTTGGAATTTACTGGAAAAGCCCGGATCGGATATATCAGAGAGACGGTTGAAAACGATGCAATTGCGCCGGAGATTAAAGCACGTACGTTGGCTATTCTGGATCAGCTACGTGCAGAGGGACATGAAGTTTCTCCTGTAGAGATGCCATTATTAAATTCCCTGCTACCCACCTATTACATTCTTACCACCGCAGAGGCAAGTTCGAACCTGTCCCGGTTTGATGGCGTACGCTACGGTCATCGTACCTCAGTTTCAGGGGATTTGGAAACACTTTATAAAAAATCAAGGACCGAAGGTTTTGGGGAAGAGGTGAGGAGAAGAATATTATTAGGTACTTTTGTGCTCAGTGCTAATTATTATGACGCATACTATACCAAGGCGCAACGCGTTAGAAGACTGGTGCGGGAGGAAACGCAGCGCTTCTTTGAGCAGTTTGATTTTTTGATTTCACCGGTTACGCCTACATCTGCGTTCCCCATAGGCGAAAAGGTAGAGGATCCGATACAAATGTATCTTGCAGATATTTTTACAGTGCATGCCAATGTGGTCGGCAATCCGGCGATGTCTGTACCCAACGGGGTGGATGAATCGGGATTGCCCATTGGAATTCAGATTATGGCGCCATTTTATGGTGAGGAGAGCATGTTTTCGTTCGCTAAATACCTTACAGGTCTAACGCCGGAGCCGAATTTGTAATCACTCATGCATGATCCGGCGTTGTAGCGTACTTTTAGATTGAAGATTGAATAAATTCAGTCAGGAAATTTTCATCAATTTGAAAATTAAAAATCAGGTAAATGTTTTATAGCCAAATGTTTACAATTGACAACCGAGAATTGATCAACCATCAAAAAAACAATTAATGAGGATTTCTAAAAAAGTGTTGTGGCTCGGAGCCGTGTGCGTAGGGTTATGGAATTCGGAGGTAGTTGCTGAAAATATGCAGCCCGTAGTTCCGCAGGAGCGTTTAGAGGCCGATGGAGACACATTGGGTATTGCAGCCCAGGCCGATGAAATTGACCTGCCCGAGGTTGAAGAAATAGGGGTGAATCCGGCCGTTCCAGAGCAGCTTTTAAGAGCCAGATTTGCCAAATTGGAAAAGTCAATACCTTTGACCTACCATAAATCTTCTCACGAGTTTGTAGAGTACTTCATTTATAGAAAGGCAAAGTTTACCAAAACCATGATGGAAAAGATGCCTTTGTATTTTCCATTATTTGAAAAAACACTCCAGAAGCATGGCCTTCCGACAGAACTAAAATACCTGTCCATGATAGAGTCAGGCCTGGACCCGCGGGCTATTTCCCGAGCAAGAGCTGGCGGTTTATGGCAATTTATGCCTGCTACGGGGCGTGAGTTTGGATTACATCAGGACACTTACATTGATGAGCGCTTTGAGCCGGTAAAAGCAACCGAAGCGGCGTGTACCTATTTAAAGCAGCTTTATAATATTTTTGGTGACTGGGAACTCGCTCTGGCTTCCTACAATACAGGCCCCGGAAATGTAAAGCGCGCCATGCGGCGTTCTCACGGAACAACCTTCTGGACCATTTACAATGTACTTCCCAAGGAAACCAGGTCATACGTGCCACAGTATGTGGCGATGAATTACATGATGAACTATGGGAATTACCATGGTATTTATGCTGAAAATCCGGAATACATCGTGCCGAATGATACCATTCATATCAATGGTTATATCAATCTTGTTACTTTTTGTGAAACAAGCGGTATAGCATTGGAAGAGCTCGAGAAACTTAATCCCCATTTGACCAAAAAAACACTTCCGGATCAAACCAGGAATTTTGTTTTACGTGTACCCAGTGTCAAGTATACCTATCTGGTCAGTAACAGGAATGTGATTATGGATTCCTGTACGAAACGTTTCTCGTCTGTGATGCTTGCCAGGATGGATAGTACACAGCGTGATTCATTGGGTAACAGCGTGGTCAATTCTTTGGCTTCCGTGGCTGAAGAGGAGGAAGTCGCAGATCGAATCGAAACGAAGATTGTTTCAAAGAAATCGTCCTACATTGTCAGAAAGGGTGAAACATTATCTTCGATTTCCAGGAAAATGAACGTGGAGATTTCAGACTTAAAGAAATGGAACCATCTCCGTAAGAGTAACATTGCCAAGGGCCAAAAGTTGATCGTGTATAAAAATGTAAAGCGGGTGGTGGGGCAAGAGGTGCGTGTGGCAAGCACTCGTACAGAAAAGGAGAAACCTCAGAATAAACATTCAAAGCATCGGTATCACACCGTGCAGCATGGTGATACACTTTGGACTATTTCGCAGCGCTATGGCTTGCCTGTTAATAATTTGAAAAAGGCCAATAAAATCAGAGGTAATGATATAAAGCCAGGGCAAAAGCTTATTATTACCAGCTAGTAACCAGGAAAAACACACAGAATTATTTATGATCGCTTACGTGGAAGGAAAAGTTGCTTACAAAGATCCGGCCTATGCCATCATCGATGTAAACGGCCTTGGTTACGAAATCCGGATTTCCTTGCAAACGTATACATCATTGCCCGAGGAGGGCAATCGATGCAAATTGGTAACTTACCTTAATATTCGGGAAGACGCTCATATTTTATACGGTTTTTGGAGTACTGATGAAAAAAAGCTGTTTCTGGACCTCACCGGGATTTCTGGAATAGGGCCGTCAACTGCTTTGGTCATGTTGTCATCGCTGTCGTCTTCCGAAATACGCCAGGGTATAGTGGATGAGGATTTACGCCTGATTCAATCCATTAAGGGGATCGGATCTAAAACGGCACAAAGAGTGATATTGGAGCTGAAAGATAAAATGCGCAAAGATACCTTGTCGTCGACGGGCGTGAAAACACCCGAGAGCTCTTCCAACGTATTGAGAAGTGAAGCCCTGGCAGCTTTGGTAACCCTGGGAATTCCCAAGGCAACGGCAGAAAAAAGTGTGGATGTGATTATCAAACGTGAAGGAGTGGGCATTACGGTAGAACAATTGATTAAACTTGCGTTGCGATAAGCAGATTAAAATGTTTGATCATAAAAATATTGGCAGACCTGTAACCGTTGTGAAGAATACAGTGCATATGAATGTTCCGGCAACCTCCCTTAAAAAAGTACATTAGCTTTGTCATCAACGGTTTACTCATTCCTTTTTAAGGCGTTCACGTTTTCTACCGGAGCTATGCTTTTAGCTACTGTTTCTGTAGACAAAGGTGCTTTTTCTAATGGAGAAATAGAAAATTGGGCCATCCTTGCGGATACACTAAAAGAGGATACTACGCGGAAAAATATAGACAAGTCGGGGAGCCAGATCATCACCCGGTGGAAGGATTACTACAATAATCGCTTCGCGCAGCCCAGGCCAAGATCGCCTTTTTACCTTCGTGAGCCCGCGAATATTTCCACTACCATCTTACGGGACAGTACGGGTAAGATTGCCATTACCGAAAAAATCGCTACGCCCACAGGTAATCTTGATTTCCGTGCTCCGGAAAGTATGGACATGGATTCGTACAACAAGACCATGGAAGATCGGGCTTTTAAGAGTCTGATGCGGGAGTATGCAGGCAGACAGGACGGAAAAAGTGCCATGGGCGCCAGGGGCCTGTTGCCGAAACTGGATATTCCTCCTTCCCTTTCAAAGCTGCTGGGTGACGACTTCATGAATTTCAAACCCACGGGGTTTGTGTCGCTTGACCTGGGTGTAAGAAGCCAGTTCAATGACGATCCCACAAAACCGATCAGGCAAAGAAAGGTTACCAATTTTATATTTGATGAGCAGATCAGTATCAATTTTGATGCTAAAATGGGTGAACAGCTTGGCTTCCTAACCAATTTCGACACCAAGGCGAATTTCAATTTTGAGAATGCACTTAAGCTCAACTACAAAAATCCGGAGGAAAGTTTTATCCGAAAAATTGAGGCGGGGAATATCAACTGGGCGATAAACAGCCAGTTGATTCCTGGTGTCCAAAATCTGTTTGGTTTAAAAACCGACTTCCAGTTTGGCAAGTTAAGTGCCACCTTTGTGGCTTCCGAGCAAAAATCCAGTAAAGAAAGAATTGTTTTAAGGGGCGGAGCGCAAAGCCGTGATTTCGAGATACGTGCAGATACGTATGATGAAAACCGAAATTTCTTTCTATCTCAGTATTTCCGTAATATTTACGAAAGTTCCTTGAAATCGATCCCGGTGATCCTCTCGGGCGTACAGGTAACGAGGATGGAGGTGTACATCACCAACCGCACCACCACAACCGAAACCCTGCGAAACGTGGTCGGATTTTCCGATTTAGGCGAACCCCGCCCGTACAAAACCAATGCATTGATTCAACCCATAATGCCAAATGAACCGGCTTCAAATGCTTCGAATGGTTTATACAAGGCGTTAAGTAACAATTCAAATTTTCGTCAGGTTGATAATACCAACTCCGCACTAACCAATCTCGGGCTGGTAAAGACAGAGGATTATGAATTGTTGAGAGGAGCCAAAAAACTTGTTGCTGACCGGGATTACACCTTTAATTCTCAGCTTGGCTATATTTCGCTAACCAACACCCTCCGAAATGATGAGGTGCTGGCCGTGGCTTACGAATACACATTGAACGGCCGGGCGTATAAGGTTGGAGAGTTGACGGAGGATTATTTGTCACGTAAGGACGATGAGGTCATTGCCCTTAAATTATTGAAATCTTCCACGATTCGTAACAATACCAAGCTTCCGATGTGGAACCTGATGATGAAGAACATTTATTCATTGGGGACTAATCAGATCGACAAGCTCGGATTTCAGCTGAGGGTGATCTACAAAGATGACCTTACCGGAGTAGATAACCCCACGCTGCAAACCAGTAATCTTCGTGACATACCCCTGATTCGCCTGATGGGGCTCGACCGGCTCAATCAGGTTAATGACCCTCAGCCAGATGGAAATTTCGATTTCGTGGAGGGAATTACCATTGATTCCAAAACGGGCAGGATCATTTTTCCGGTTCTAGAACCATTTGGATCCACACTGTCGGCAAAATTCGATTCGGATGCAGATCGGAGCAAATACGTTTTCAACGAGTTGTATCAGACGACCATGATCGATGCCCAGCAGGTATCGGAAAAGAATAAGTTCTTTCTCAAAGGTTCTTATCAGTCGAGCAATGGTACGGAGGTGGTTTTGCCTTACGGCGTTTTGGAAACTTCGGTAACCGTTACTTCTGGAGGCGTTCCTTTGTCTCCAGGTTCCGATTATCTGGTCGAGGCGCAGATAGGCCGGGTGCGTTTGCTCAATCAGAGTGTGCTCAATTCAGGAAGAGAGATTGTGATCGAATTTGAACGCCCGGATATGTTCCAGAATCAGAGGCGTTCCTTGCTGGGTACCCGCCTGGACTACGTTGCCAACCGTAATTTGAGCCTTGGTTTCACGGCGATGAAATACCGTGAGCGCCCTGCAGGGTATCTTACGCGTGTGTCGATCGGCAATGAGCCGGTAAATAACACGATGCTTGGATTTGATATCAATTTCAGGAAGGATATGCCCTGGCTGACCAAACTCATTGACAAGCTACCATTACTTCAGACGAAGGAAATGTCTTCGATTCAGTTTAAGGCAGAGGTGGCCAAATTGTTTCCCGGTGTAACCAAAGATGTGAACAACCGATCGCTTGTGGATGATTTTGAATCCACGCGCACGGTGTATGATCTGGCACGCCAGCCACAGAAATGGAGGCCCGGTGCAGTGCCAGGAAGGCTGGTGCGTGACAGAGGATTAAGTGGAAAGACATTGGAGTACAACTACAACCGGGCTAAAATTTCGGCCTATACGGTTGATAATATCTTCGGTGGTCCGCAGGGCCTTGGCGGAGGGTATCAGCCTCCTACCAACCTTACTGAAGCGGATAAACGTAATTATTATGAAAAGTTATTTCTGCCCACCGACATTTTTCCTAACCGTTCTATTTCCGGGCTTATAAATTATCCTCAGAATATCCTGGATATTGCTTATTATCCCAAAGAGCGTGGCATGTACAATTATAATCCTGCCCTGGAGTCCGATGGACGTCTCAGCAGGCCTATTGAAAACTTTGGTGTATTAAGCAGGGCGATCACGTCGGACAACGATTTTGATAATGCCAATATCGAAAGTATCGAATTTTGGATGCTGGATCCTTTTATAAAGGGGCCAGATGGCAGGATTATGGACGGATTTGAAAATGCAACCCAGGACGGCAGAAGAGGTGGTAAACTCATTTTTCACCTGGGCGATATTTCGGAAGATGTTATTCCGGATGAAAGATACAATTTTGAAAATGGGCTGCCGATTGTAGATAAAAAAATTGGTGAGAACGTAGAAAGGACGATCTGGGGAGACGCTCCGAAGTCGCAATACCTGATTAACGCCTTCAGTAATGGTGGAGGCGCACGGGCTAAGCAGGATGTTGGGTTTGACGGACTCAGCAATGAAGAAGAGCGGGCGTTTTTTAAGGAAAGTTTTCTGGATCGTTTGCCAGCTAACCTGTCCAGCGAAGCCAGGGAAAAAATTATACAGGATCCATCCGGGGATGATTTTAAGTTTTTCCTGGGGCCGGAGCTCGACGAAGCCGACGCAAAAGTGCTTCAGCGTTACAAGGACTATGTGGGGGTAGAAGGCAACTCTCCCGAAAGCCTGGGTAACTCGAATGCCGTCACACCGGCGTCCACCAACGTGCCTGATGCAGAGGATATGAATGTGGACAACACCATCAACGACAATGAGAGCTATTATGAATATGAGATCAATCTACAGCCCGATAACATTGGGATAGGTAATAATTATGTAGTTGATAAAACGGTATCTTCCGATGGGCAGAACTGGTATTTGTTCAGAGTACCGGTAAAGGAATTTACGGACAAGTTTGGAGCCATCAATGGATTCAAGTCCATTCGTTTTATGCGCATGTACCTCACCGAGTTTGACAGGCCGGTTGTACTACGTTTTGCTCAGATGCAGATGGTTGGGCAGCAGTATCGTAAATATACCGCCAACCTGGATGCCGCGGGGCTTCAGGAAGTTCCTGAACCTTACGATGCCAAGTTTACGGTAGGTACTGTAAGCATTGAAGAGAATAGCCAGGCTAGTAACGAGGGTAATAAGTATACCTATAAATTGCCTCCAGGATGGAATAGGGACCTTGATAATACCCAGCGTCCGCCATTGCAACTGAATGAGCAGTCCATGAGCTTGTGTGTGACGGATTTGCGGCACGGGGATTCCCGGGCGGTATTCAAAAACGTGAACCTGGACCTGATGTTCAGAAAGAGGCTTCGCATGTACATTCACATGCAAAGCGACAATGCCAATAACAATGAACAGGTGGGAGCCTTCATGCGTATCGGAACCGACCTTACGCAAAATTACTATGAGATTGACATTAGCAAGTTGCTGGCAACGAAACCAGGAGACCTTAACGAGGCTGATATCTGGCCATCCGGCAATGAACTGAATATCGCGCTGGCTGATCTGATCCGGGTTAAATCGGAGCGGAACCGACAAATTGACAAAAATCAAAGTATTCCTTATTTCATTGATGTAGACGGCAGGCGGCTTACCGTGGTGGGTAACCCCGATCTGAGTTCCATTCGCGTGATGATGATTGGGGTTCGTAATCCCAAGACCAGCCAGGAAAGGGCCAAAAGCTTCTGTATCTGGGTGAATGAAATGCACGTTGAAGGATTCGATGAAACCGGGGGGATTGCGGCCATAGCTCAGCTGAATGCCAAACTTGCTGACTTTGCTACGGTTTCAGCCTCAGGTCGTATCGAAACTTTTGGATTTGGGTCGGTGCAGCAAAGAATAGGCGAGCGGTCCCGAAACTTCACCACGGACTATGGGGTTTCGTCCAACATACTTCTCGATAAATTACTGCCCCAAAACTGGGGTTTCAGCATACCCGTTTTTGTAAGTTATGATCAGCATGTCGTCAAGCCTCATTTTGATCCGCTTAATCCCGACACGCCTTTATCTACCTCCCTTGACAACCTGCGGTCCTCCGAAGAACGGGATGGCTATCGACGGCTCGTTGAGGAACGAGCCGTGAAACGCGGAATTAATTTTTCCAACGTTCGGAAAATAAAGACGAAGCCCGGCGCGAAAAACCATTTCTACGATTTTGAAAACTTATCCTTTACCTATGCTTTCAGCGACGAAAACCGGCGAAATATCCTGACTCAGGAATATTCGCAACGGATGTTTAAAGGCGGTATTTCTTACATTTACAATAGTCAGCCCAAGGCATTCGAACCATTTAAAAAATGGAAATCCACAAGCCGGTGGACGGAGCTGATCAGAGACTTTAACGTCACACCGCTTCCCAACCTGGTGTCGATCCGTACAGATGTGGACCGTCGTTTTACCCGGACGCAACTACAAAATTCGCAGCAGACCAGTGATGGAAGGACGATTATCACAGCGGAGGGAATTCAGCCTTTATATGAAAAATACTTCTGGTTCAACCGGTATTATGATCTGGGCTGGAACCTCACCCGCAACAGTACATTTTCTTACAACTCGGTAGCCAATTCCATTATCGACGAGCCGGAAGGGGATATCAATTCTCAGGAAAAGAAGGATTCCCTTTGGACCAATTTTAAAAACCTGGGGCGTGTCAAGAATTTCGATCAGAAACTGAAACTTACCTACCGGCTACCATTGGACAAAACACCGCTGACCGATTGGATGAAGGCGGACTATACACATTCGGTTGGATACAGTTATCAGGCCAACGCACTGGGTTTGCGGGATTCAAGTGATGTTTTGTTTGGTGATATTATCCGTAACAGCCGCGAAATGGGAATCACCGGGCAGGTGGACTTTGTGATGCTTTACAACAAGCTGCGGTACCTGAAATTTGCCAATTCACCCAACGCAGTGAGGAAGAACTTTGCCCGGAGCCCGGGTGACGTGGAGGATATTGATCTGCGATCGAGTAATGTGTTGAAAAACGTGACCAGGATGCTCATGACTGTTCGGGGAATTAACGTCAGTTATTCTCAGCTCGAGACTACGGCGTTACCTGGATATGTGGGTGGTGCACCGGAGTATTTTGGGGTGAACAATGCAAACAGGTCCCAGCTACTCCCGTTTGTACTGGGTCAACAGGACAGGAATTTTCAGCGAAAAGCCGAGGCAAACAACTGGCTTACAAAAAGTGTCCAGCAAAACCAGCCTTTCCAGCAAACAATTCAAAAAATATTCTCAGCCAATACTTCTCTGGAACCTTTGAAAGATCTGAGAATACAGCTTGAGATACGTAAAACGCGTCAGGACGCCTACCAGGAATTTTATCGTCCCAGTGCCGTAAATGCACCGTTCGAAAGCCAGAATTCTTTACGCAACGGGCAATTCAGCATGTCGTTTATGTCGTTCCGCACCGCTTTTGCTAAAGCCAGGCATGATAACTCCTCTCCCGTTTTCGACAAATTCAAAGCGTACCGGGGTGCCATGGTCAGAAGGCTCAACCGCGACAACCCGGACAATACGGGATACTATGACATCAATTCGCAGGACGTATTGATTGCCGCTTTTTTTGCCGCTTATTCCGGCAAGGATACAGCAACGGTGAGCATCAATCCGTTTCTGAAATTCCCGATGCCCAACTGGCAGGTGGACTATACCGGTCTCGCACAGTTGCCGATGTTCAAAAAGATATTCAGTTCGTTTTCTATTTCGCATAAATACACATCCACGTATAGCGTAGGAAATTATACATCGTCGCTGGGCTTCGAGGCCGATTATGTCAACCTGGCGGTGATGAACTACCCCTTGTCGCGTGTGCTGGACAATTCTGTAAATAAACTGCAGTACGTACCGGTTTTCTCCATGAGTACGATTACCATGGTTGAGAAATTCTCACCTTTGATCGGGGTGCGTTTCAGGACACAAAGCAGGATTACCGGTAGTATTGATTACAATCGCGACCGAGCCATAGCGCTTCAATTTTCCAATGCCCTTGTTTCGGAACTTTTCAACCAGGATCTGACTGTAAGTTTAGGCTTTACGAAAAACAATGTTCCGCTTCCGTTCAAAATCAACGGAGTCAAAAAGAAACTTAAAAATGATATGACTTTCCAGCTTGGCATGACTTTCCGTGACACCCGGGATATCCGACGAAAATTCGGATCTACCAATTCGCTTGGCATAGAGACGGAGCAGGAAAATATAATCACGGCTGGTAACATCAATTTCCAGTTACACCCGACCGTTAATTATGTGGTCAACAACAGGCTGAGCTGCCAGTTTTATTTTGACAGGACGTTTTTTGATCCATTTGTGTCCAACCAGTTTTACAGAAGGAGCACATCCGGGGGTGTTCAGTTGAAATTCAATCTTGCGGAATAACATACCGATTTGGAAAATACGTCTTACATAGTGTAATTTGCGGGCGCAAACGTTTCAGAACTTACTCCCATTAAAACATGAATTTCCCAGCAGAACTTAAGTACACAGAAGACCACGAATGGATACGGATTGAGGGCGATGTGGCATTTATCGGAATCACGGATCACGCCCAACATGAATTGGGGGATATTGTGTATGTCGATATTAATACGGTTGGGGATTCATTGGGAAAAGGGGACGTGTTTGGTTCAGTTGAAGCTGTGAAAACAGTTTCAGATTTATTCATTCCTGTAGCAGGAACTGTACTTGAGGTAAATGAAGAATTGGACGCAGAGCCTGAACTCGTCAATTCGGATCCCTATGGCCGGGGATGGATGGTTAAAATCAGCATGGCCGATGCAAGTGATGTAGAAGGGTTACTTTCCGCAGAGGATTATGAAAAATTTATAGGTTGATGTAAATATTCAAGCTCCTCAGGGAGCTTTTTTTTTGGAAATTTAACAACGGGAATTACCGGAGTTTTCCGGGACAGACAAAAATGAAAGTATTAATTCGCTCGGTTCGTATCGTTGATAAAATATCTCCATTCAATGGACAGATAAAAGATATACTGATTGAAGATGGCAAAATAAAGCAGATTGGTGAAAATCTGGATGGTTCCGGCATGGACATCAAGGAAGGAAGTAATGTGTGCGTTTCCCCGGGATGGGTCGATATGCGCGTGGCTTCTCGTGACCCTGGATTTGAACACAAGGAAGATCTGACCTCGGTACGCCTTGCTGCTTCAAAAGGAGGGTTTACCGAAATTGTTCTTTTGCCCAACACCGAACCCGTTGTACACAGTAAGGACACTCTCAACTACATCAAACAATCTGGCTTGGGAGGTCTGGTTAAGTTACATGTTACCGCATCGGTAAGCAGAAAGGCCGAAGGAGTAGACTTCACAGAGATGATTGATTTGCATCGTGCGGGAGCGGTGGCTTTCACGGATGGAGAGCATCCGGTTCAAAATGCGGACCTGTTTCTTAAAACGATCCTCTATTTACAGCCCTTGGATGCTTTGCTGATGAACCGGCCCGAGGATCGGCAGCTCACCTTGTATGGGCAAATGCACGAAGGGGTTGCGAGCACACTCACCGGCATGAAGGGCATGCCTTCACTGGCAGAGGAAATGATGCTCACCCGTGATCTGAAATTACTCGCTTATGCCCTTGAGAAAAATTCAAAGAGCCAATTTTCAAAACCGGCATTACATGTGTCGTTAATCTCAACAGCCCGGAGCGTTGCGCTGATAAGAGAAGCCAAGGCACAGGGATTGCCCGTTTCCTGCGATGTAGCGGCCCATCAGCTGGCCTATACGGATGCTGACCTGATGGACTTCGATACCAATCTTAAGGTTAATCCCCCATTCCGGCAAGCGAATGATCATGTTGCGATACGTGCTGGACTGTTGGACGGTACCATCGATGCTATTGTGTCGGATCATAATCCGCATGATGAAGAATGCAAAAACCTGGAGTTTGACCATGCAGACTTTGGTATTACGGGTTTAGAAACTGCTTTTTCACTGGCGGTAATGCATACAGGATTGCCTGTGGAAGAGATTGTAGATAAGCTCACCGTGCAGCCGAGACACATTTTGCGGTTGCCAGCGTTGTTTATAGGTGAGGGCCAGGCTGCGAACCTGACTTTTTTCGAAGCGGAATCGGATTGGGTCTTTGAAAAATCATTCTCCAAATCAAAAAATACGCCCTTTCTGGGCAAAACACTCAAGGGGAAGGTGACTGGCGTGATCAACAACAATCGTTTAGAATGGTTTGATTAACTTTGCCTTTTGTCGGCGTAGCTTACATAGCTATACCGGCTTGGAAATTTCACAGTAAAAACAGAATTGCAAAAGCCAATGACTCAGGTTGTAGGTTAATTGCTTATTATTTATGCAATCTATAATCGACTATTTTAATAAACCGCTCTTAAAAGTTTCGCTCGCATTTGGTGCGATCACAGGTTTGCTGGCGTTTATATTCTTTCTGGGACTCTATTTTCTGGGTGTGATACCCCTGGGGAATCATAAAGTGCTTGATTTTGGCATTCACATCATCCTGATAGCCGTCTGCTGCTGGTATTACCGAAAGTATGTGGGGAATGGATTTCTTCATCTATGGGAGGCGCTTACTTTGGGCTATGTGGTCAATTGTGTTGCGGCATTGATTAACGGATGGCTTATCTATCTGTTTATTACTTTTGTGGATCCCGCTACATTTACCAGTTATGTTGATGAAATGATTCAATTACTGGATTCGGGTAAAGCACAATTGATCAAAGACATCACCGAGCCGGAGTTTACGAAAATGTATAAAGAGATCCAATCCATGCAGCCATCGGTGGTGATTAAAGATGAAGTGAGTAAAAAAATGATGATGGGCATCATTCCGATACTGGTCATCTCACTGATTTTCAGAAAGCAGGACTACGGTGTGTTTCATCAGAAGTAATTAACCAAGGATTGTCCACAACATAAATTAACTAACAACATGGAAGAGAAGGTTTCAACTGCCCGAATTGCCCTTAAGTATGGTGTGCTTGCATCTGTGGTGATCATGGTATTCACTACAATAATCAATGTAACCGGACAATCCCAAAATAAGTGGCTGACATCTCTGTCTTTCGTCTTTATGATTGTCGGGATCGTTGTGGCGATGAAGTCGTTTAAGGAAGAAAACAAAGGATTCATGACTTATGGAGAAGGCCTCGGACTGGGTAGCCTGGTCTCGGCCATTATGGGGCTGCTGGGCTCCACTTTCAGTGTTCTTTACAACAAATTTATCGATCCCACCATCATCACGCAGGCAATGGATACGGCCCGTTCTGAAATGGAGTCTAAAGGAATGGATGATGCACAGATAGATCAGGCGATGGCTATGTCGGAGAAATTTATGTCTCCTGGAGTGCTGTTCGCGTTTGGCGTGATCGGATCTCTTATGGTAGGCTTTGTATTATCGCTGATTATTGCTGCAATACTTCGCAAGGACAAACCCGTTTTTGATTAGCGGAGTGCCCGGCAGGATTATTCGTTCTCATTTTTCGTTTTTACCGTGTTCGCTATTTTTCAAAAGGAAATCGGGAGTTTTTTTAATTCGCTGATTGCGTATATCGTAATGGCGGTATTCCTCATTTCTATAGGATTGATCGTTTGGGTATTCCCGGGTTCAAACGTGCTGGAGTACGGATATGCCGACCTGAATTCTTTTTTTAGTTTGGCTCCTTACGTGCTTATCTTTCTTATACCTGCTATTACCATGCGTTCCATCGCGGAGGAAAGTCGCAATGGTACCCTCGAACTGCTACTTACCAAGCCTTTGCTCAATCGGGACCTGATCCTGGGGAAGTTTTTTGCAAACTGGCTGCTGGTGCTGATCACGATTGCTCCTACGATACTGTACTACATCAGTATTTATTTGTTGGGTAATCCCGTCGGTAATGTTGACTCTGCCGCTGTTTTCGGCTCTTATATAGGATTGTCATTGTTCAGCGGGGTTCTGGTGTCGATGGGAATCTGGGCATCGGCCCTGAATGACAATCAGATCGTCGCTTTCGTACTCGGCGTCTTCCTTGCTTTTATCTGGTATGTTGGATTTGGTTCACTTGCTTCCCTTTTTGGGGAGGGGATATTTGCCCAGTTGTTTTCCTGGCTGGCGCTCGACGAACAGTATCGTGCTTTGGGAAGGGGCCTTGTAGACTCACGCAACCTGGTTTATCTTTTGACACTGATCACTTTTTTCCTTACAATTACCTATTGGCGAATCGAGACCCTTCGCAAATAAGGGCATTGGATTATGTGTACCTTCTGTGACAATTGGTTGTTACAAAAAGCGTATCCGCAATATTTCTGCTTGCATTGATCCATAATGGTGCATTCGTCGTATATGATTGAAACACACTAAAATTATGAAGAATACTAGGCAGTACCAGTTTGGCGATTCCGCCAATAGCGGCTAATTGAGATACGTACCCAATAAATTGTCTTGGGTGTATCAAGATCTTCGGAAATTTCGGTAGCTTGCCATTAAGAAATTTACAATTAACTGTTAAGCGACTCTTGGCGACTAGCAAAATTAAGTATTCAGAAGATGAATTGGTGTCTGCGCTGAAAAGGAACGAGCGGACAGCCTTTGATTTTCTTTACGATCATTATTCCGGGGCTTTGTTTAATATTATTACTAAAACACTCAGAGACGAAGAACGTGCTGCTGATGTTTTACAGGAATCTTTCCTGAAGATCTGGAAAAATATAGCCTCCTACAATCCTGAAAAAGGAAGACTTTTTACATGGATTTTGAACATCGCCAGAAATGGTGCCATTGATGCTGTCCGCATGGAGGGAAGAAAGCCCGCAATGGATGACATTGATGACAGAGCCGTTCAGAATGAACCGGACGCGGGTCAGGAGTCCATGGTAAGCAGTTCAGAGATGAAAGCAATTATTAATATGCTTCGACCAGAAAGGAAAATCCTGATTGACATGGCCTATTTTCAGGGTTACACGCACGAAGAAATTTCGGAGGAATTGAACATACCATTAGGTACGGTCAAATCGAGGATACGCACGGCTTTACAAGAGTTAAAAAATTATTTTGCAGTATGAATATTCAAGCCTACATAGAGTCCGGTATATTAGAGGAATATGTATTGGGCACTGTTTCTTCTCAGGAGAAGCAGGAGGTTGAATGTATGTCACACATTTATCCTGAAATTAAAGCAGAGCTTTTACGCACCGAGGATGCACTCGAACAATATGCACTTAAATACCAGACGCCGCCACCGGCTTCTTTGAAAGAATCACTATTTGCTCAAATGACCTTTGGCGAAGAAGGCAAGGAATCACATGAAAAGGGGAGCGCGCTACCGTTGGATTCGGTGGGAGAAGTGACACCCTCTGCGGAAGTAAACGATGTTTCTGATAAAAATGAATATATCAATGTGGTCGCCAATGTTTTCGACCGTGTAGAAACCAAGATCGTTACACCTGCATGGGCCAAACTTGCCATTGCGGCTTCGGTGTTACTCGCATTGTTTGCAGGGTGGGCCGGTATGCAAATGTCGGAATTGAAAACAGCAGTTGCTTCGGCAACCAGCGAAAACCAGGAACTGGCTTTCCAAATGGAAACAGTGAAAAAGGTATATGCTTACAAGGAGTCACTGGCAAGTCTCTACAGAAGCCCTGATTTTAAAGTGATTAAAATGACTGGAATTCCTACAAAATCACCTGAAAGTGTTGTAGCGGCCTTTTGGAACCAGCAGACAAATGAAGTGATGATTGATGTACAAAAACTGCCGCCTGCGCCCAGTGGCAAGCAATATCAGCTATGGAGTATTGTCGACGGAGCTCCGGTGGATATTGGTATGCTGGACCAGGATTTTCAGGGAAAAGTGTTGACTATGAAACACACCAAAACGGGTTCGGTGGCGTTTGCAATAACACTGGAGAAGTCGGGAGGCAGTCCCGTACCCACGATGGATGAAATGTATGTAATGGGTAAGGTTTAAGAATTATATATGAAGATTGAATGGCTCGCACCGGATTTTTCGGTGTGAGCTTTTTTTATAAAAATACTTGCTTTTTGCTGTGCAAACACCTTTCTTACTGTTAACTTGACCTTTCAGGGCTGAATTTGTAAAATGAAAAGAAGAGATTTTTTAGGTAGCGTAGTTATTGGTGCCGGGGCTATAGGCACTGAGCGGGAAAATGGTACAAGGGTGGTCCGGGCAGATAACCCTGATGCCCATAATAGTTTGTCGGCAGATGTGGTGATTGCCGGTGGCGGGCTGGGAGGCTGTGCTGCTGCATTGGCTGCGCTGCGAAATAATCTCTCCGTGATACTGACAGAAGAGACGGACTGGATCGGGGGCCAGCTTTCGCAGCAGGGCGTACCGCCGGACGAGCATCAATGGATTGAAACACACGGCGCCACTGCACTTTACAGGGATTACAGAGCTGCTGTGAGACAGTATTATCTCCGGCACTACCCGTTGACGGATGATGCCAAATCCCGTAAAAATCTCAATCCGGGTGATGGAGCAGTATCCCGATTGTGTCATGAGCCAAGGGTTGCTGTTGCCGTATTAAATGACCTGTTTGCTCCCTTCATCAGTGCCGGTAAACTTACACTGCTGTTGGAACATAAAGTGAAGAAAGCGGAGAAGAGCGCTCATAAGGTACGCTCCCTTGATGTATTGGATCTGAGAACTAAAAAAGTCACCACGCTTAGTGCTCCGTATTTCGTTGATGCCACAGAGCTGGGAGATCTTTTGCCTTTAACCGGAACGGATTTTGTGACTGGCACGGAATCAAGCAGTGAAACCGGGGAGCTTCATGCTCCTGCAACCAGTAATCCGAAAAATGTTCAGGCGTTCACAGTATGCTTCGCTATCGACTATCTGGCGGGCGAAAATCATGTCATTGACAAGCCGAAGGAGTATGAGTTCTGGAGAAACTATGTGCCAAAAATGTCGAAACCCTGGTCGGGGAAACTGCTTAGTCTTTCTTATTCCAATCCCAAAACTCTGGAACCGAAAATGTTGGGTTTCCATCCGGAAGGGATACCCACGGGAGATAAGCTGAACTTATGGTTGTATCGGCGCATCATTAGTAAACGAAATTTCAAGGATGGGTTTTATCCTGGTGATATCACCATAGTGAACTGGCCCCAAAACGATTACTTCCTGGGGGATCTGATTGGGGCAAGTGAAGAAGAGTTTACCAAATATGTGAACAGTGCAAAGCAGCTTAGTTTATCGCTATTGTACTGGCTTCAGACAGAAGCGCCAAGGCCGGATGGTGGAAAGGGGTGGCCTGGAATTCGTTTGAGAAAGGACGTCATGGGCACTGAGGATGGACTGGCCAAGTATCCGTATGTGCGTGAGTCAAGGAGAATTAAAGCCGTATTTACGATCAAAGAAGAACATGTAGGTGCGGCACAGCGTGCAATGATTACCGGTAAGGAACATAATTCGGCTGCGACGTTTTATGATAGCGTAGGTGTAGGATACTACCATATTGATCTACACCCTTCCAGTGACGGAGATAATTACATTGATTTTGCTTCTTTGCCTTTTCAGATACCATTGGGCGCCCTGCTGCCTGTGAAAACGGTAAATATGTTACCAGCCAACAAAAACATTGGTACCACACACATCACCAATGGTTGTTACCGGTTGCATCCTGTTGAATGGAGTATCGGTGAGTCGGTAGGGCTTTTGATCAAATATGCCTTAGACAAAAAAGTAACACCACATGCTGTGCGTGAAAATGCCGGGCTGTTGAAGGGATTTCAGGAATTTATCAGGTCGCAGGGCGTGGAAACAGAATGGCCAAAACAATGATCAATGGTTGGGCCTAGACATCGAAAATGTCCTTCACAAGGATTTCGAAACCGTCAATTGCTTTTGAGTGGATGGTTTCCGATTCTGTGAAGGGTTTTAGACCAATAAACGCACCGGATTCATTCAGTACATATACCAGAACGATTCTATCATTTGGTTCAACCAGCCAATATTCCAGTACACCGTTCTCCTGGTATATCTCAAATTTTTCATTCATCTCCATGTCCGTGTTACCAGGAGATAATACTTCCACAACAAGATCGGGAGCCCCATTACACCCTTTTGAATCGATTTTGTCGTGAGAACATACAACACAAATATCAGGTTGAACAACCGTATATATTTTACTTGAATCCAGTCTTTTCAAGGGAGAAAGCCTTACGTCGAAAGGAGCAACGAATACTTTGCAGGAATTACGATAAAGGTAGTTGCTTATTTGACGGAAAATCTCACCAACATACAACTGGTGTCGTGTGGCGGGAGCAGGAGACATTTTAAAAATTTTCCCCTTAATCAGCTCAATCCGGTCTTCAATCTGCCATTTCAAATAATCGGCATAGCTATAGGTAGCGTTCAGGTCGAGTTGATCTAAGCTTGTAATTTTCATAATATCAGCTTGGTTTTGGCAAAAACAAATATAGCCAAAACCAAGCTGTCTTATCTATTTCTTTTCCATGGCCTGTTTCAAAGCCAATGTGGTGGTGTAGTATTTTGCGAGCATGTTGGGCACTTCCCATTCAGGTAATTTGCCGGCTTTAAGATACTCCATGTATTTGTTGGCAACCTGCGCGAAATGCGATTCGTGTCCTGTTTCGTATTTGGCAGGAATGGTAATTTCCCATCCGGCGGAATTCTTTTTCAGTTCGATGCCGGGAAATTTCTCCTGGATTGTCTTGAAGTTTCTGGTCAAAACTTCTTCATATCCTTTGCTTTTGTCTGCCGACTCGATGTAAAGAACGGGCTTGTATTTCTGGTCTTTTCCCTGGCGAACGATCAGGTTGGCCTTTGAGCCCTTCATGATGGAGTAGTGCGTATCACCTGTTCCTTCGGGTGCCTGGAAATTCCATATTACGGATACTTTTGCGTGTACACCTTTAAGCGTGTAATTCAGTTCTCCGTTTGAGTAAACGCTCAAAGTCGTATCCATCACGTCTTTGCTCAGGAAATCCGGAAACTTATCGCTTTTGGTGACCAGTTTGAATTGCGATGGCGTCAGCTTTGTAGCCGAACGCTTGGTCGATAGTATCTGAATGTCCTTCATATAATCCAGTGTCACATTTGGAAAACAGCTCCACTGCACCAGATCCACAAGGTGCGTGGTAACATCCACCATACCTTCTCCCTGCTGCTTCACGTCGAAGAACCAGGTAGGACGTACCAGGGGCTCTCCGGATATGTATTTGAAAAAATGATGCACACTTTCCTTTACCACCGATGGATTTTGAGGTGTGCCTTTCTGAAGCTCGCCGAATACTTCCGGCAGTGCCGCCAGTTCGCGCTGTAAAGTATTGGTGATTTCGTAACGTTCCGTCATGATATCATAGAGCAGCACTTTATTTTTATCAGCGCTGGCAAATGCCTCTTTGAGTAGTTCGAAGCCGGGAGAGTCAATCGCCATCGGTTTATCGGCCAGTACGTTCAAGCCAGCATCCACGGATTGTTTGATGAAATCCGTTTTTTTCTGATTATTACCTGCAAGTACAACCAGGTTTCCCTTCTTTTCAGAAAGCATTTTTTCCATAAAATCCGCACCGGTATAAACCTCTTCTTTCCATCTTGTGGGATCCTCCGGGCGTGTATTGTATTTTTCAACTTTATCAAGATACGCTTTTACATCAGGACCTTCGGAAGCGTAGACGTGTACGACGGAATCCACATCGCCGTACATGGATTTTTGAACCAGGGCAGCATGGAAATGGCCAGGTTCTACGACGAGTAACTTTAAGGGTTTTTCATTCACTTTTTCTTCTTCCTTTTTGGTACACCCCTGATTCAGCATCAATAATCCTATCAATGCAACGGTTAATGATTTGCCCTTCATTTTTTTTAGCTATTAGCTGTTAACAATTAGGTTTTTGCCCGGACTTGCTTGCGGTTTGGATCAATCATTCATTCATCCAACCTGAGAAAGCACTAAGCTTGTACAAAAGACGAAGTTTGTTCCAATCTCCCCGCACTGGCTTTGTCGATAAACAATACTGCGTTTGGATGTGTTCTGAGGATGGTAGATGGATACAGCTCCTGAATGTCGTCTTCAATGGTGTGATAAATGGCATCTGCTTTCTTTTCACCTGGTACGATGCAGAATGCAAAGCCGGATTTTAATAAAGCGGGGATCGTAACAGTCAACGCATTGGTGGGGACGAGGTCAAGCGTAGCGAAGCAGCCATCATTTACCTGCTGTTGCCGGCAGGCGAGGTCAAGTTCAACCTGCTTAACGATCAAAGGGTCTTCAAAAAAGGCCACATGCGGGTCGTTGAATGCGAGGTGGCAGTTTTCGCCTATGCCCAGGCAGACGATGTCTGTGGGGTATTGGGTGAGAAGCGTTGCGTACCGGCTGCACTCTGCGTCCAGGTCTGCCGCATTACCGTTAAGATAATGAATTGATTTCAGAGGGATTTTGTCAAATAACCGAACTTTAAGAAAGTAACCGAAACTCTGAGGTGCATCGCCTGGCAGGTCGGCGTATTCGTCCATGTGAAATGCATTGACTCGTTTCCAGTCAATATCTTTCTCTTCCAATAAGCCGGTAAGGAACTCATTTTGTGAAGGTGCCGATGCAAAAATGATATTTATTTCTTCTTTGGAATGTAACAACTCCCTGATTTTTTCAGCAACTGTCCGGGCCGCCAGCTCTCCCATAAGCTGCCTGTTTTCAAGTATTTTGACTTCTAATTGATCCGCTTTCATCTGAGCTTCCTTAAATAGTATGGTAATGGTATAATTTTATAATTTCTGATATACAATTCGTCCTTGTACAATGGTTGTTTTTATATTGATCTGATCATCGAAGATGAGCACATCTGCGTCCTTGCCTGATACAAGTGAACCCTTCCGGTTGTCGACGCCCATGATTCTGGCTGGGGTTGCAGTAATCATTCTGACAGCGTCAATCAGCGACACATCGGCCATGCCCATCATTGTTCTCACCAGTCGATCCGCTGTGGATACGCTTCCGGCAAACGAGCTGCGATCAGGAAGTTTGGCCACGCCATCTTCTACGATGACTTTCAGCCCTGTTTCCAACGGCCCGAGCACGCTATCTCCCTCGGGCATTCCTGCTGCACGCATGGCATCTGTGATCAAAGCCGTTTTATCTGCTCCTTTAATCTTATACACCAGTTTCAGTAAGGGTGCGGGAAGGTGCACGCCATCTGCTATGATTTCTACATCCATATCCAGCAAATAGGCACTTTCTATGGTTCCTGCGTAACGGAATGCATTTTTTCGGGTTACTCCGGACATGGCGGAGTAAAGGTGTGTTGCCAGAGAGTAACCGTTTTCATAGGCTTCAAGAACTTCTTCGTAGATCGCGTCCGTATGTGCCACCGCGGCCAGGATATTTTTCTCACGAAGTCGTTTGCCGAAAGCAATGGCACCTGGCAACTCTGGCGCTGCACTCCATCTGGCGATGGAAGAGGAGTAAGCCAGGATTTCTTCATACTCAGCCGGGTCGGGATTACGGATGTACCTTGGATCCTGAGCACCACGCTGACTGACTGCAAAGTATGGACCTTCCAGATGCATACCCAAAAACTGCGCACCCAACTGGTTTTTTTTGTTCGCGGTTTCGTAAATGTCCAGCGTTTTCAAAAGATCCTCTTTTTCGCTTGTCAGTGTAGTTGGGACCATAGCAGTGGTACCGTATCGCGCATGGATTTCAGCTATTTTTAAAAAAGCTTCCTCGGTTCCGTCCATGAAATCATATCCACCGCCTCCATGGATATGGAGGTCGATGAAGCCGGGTGCGATGTAGTTGCCTTTTGCATCAATTTCCAGGGCATCCGCAACTTCAATATTTTGTTCGGTAACTTCTGAAATACGGCCATCCTGAATAATTACCGTACCGTTGCGAATGATCCGGTAAGGTGTAATGATGTGTCCGTTGAATATTTTAATTGTCATTAATGTGTTTTTCAAATCTGGATTAAGCTTGCGCTACGCCCGCCACCGGTACGGGATAATTGCCATTCTGATCGGGCATGGATGGGGGCTGAGCATCCCAGGAAAGTTTTTGAGGAACAATACTGATATCGGACTTCAAGGCGGTGTCCCATTCGATCACCTGCCCGGAGTGGGCAGCCATTCTACCCATGATGGTTGCCATGGTGCTTTTTGCACCCCATTCCGTGTCATTGATCAGCTTGCCCGTCCGGATGCTTTCGAAGAATTTATCGTGCTCGAGCTGGTAAGGGTTATGTACTATTTTGGGGTCTCGTTTCCAGATCACGTTGCCTTTGTAGTCTTTAAGACCCGTAGCCAGATCTCCCGAACCTTTGGTTCCCAAAAAGAAAAAACCATTTCTCTTCTCGGTTCCATCAATGTGCCTGATTTCGCTGTGCAATTTACTGCCATCGGCATATTCGTACTCTATATAAAAGTGATCGTATACATCACCATTGTCGGGACCTTTAAACGCCTGACGCCCGCCTACTCCTTGTGCTTTTACGGGGTAGCCGCCTTTAACCCAGTTGACGACATCGTCGTTGTGAATCTGAAGTCCGGCTGGTGAGCCAGCCCATAGCCAGTTGAAATAGCGCCAGTTTCTAACCTGATACTCCATTTCGGTCCAGCCTGGTTTGCGTGGTACCAGGTTGATGTGGCCAATCATGTAATAGCACGAAGACGAAATGACATCGCCAATAGCACCGTTCTTGATCTGATTGACGAATTCCTGTGTAGTGGGGTCATAACGGTTTTGCAAACCCACTACGACCGAAAGTTTTTTCTTAGCTGCCAATTCTCCGGTTGCCAGTATTTTACGAATACCCGGTGCATCGGATGCCAGCGGTTTTTCCATAAATACATGTTTAGAGGCTTTTACAGCTGCTTCGAAATGATCGGGTCGGAAAGGGGCAGGGGTAGCGAGCAATACCACATCGGCCAGGTCAATGGCTTTTTGGTAGGCGTCAAATCCAACAAATTTTGCAGCTTCAGGCACGTCGACCTGGTCTTTTATTTTAGGGATTTTGGTTAAATGGAAATACGTCTCATCAAGCTGATCACGGAAAACATCTGCCAGGGCTACGAGTTTCACATTTTTCGAGGTCATCAGCGCCTGCGCAGCCGCACCAGCACCCCGTTTTCCACAGCCGATCAATGCGATTTTTAAGACATCATTATTCGAATTGTTCAGAAACACTTTGGATGGGGCCGGGGTGACCAGCATACCGCCCAAAGCAATGGATGAACTTTTTATAAAATCACGCCGATTGGAATGAAAATCGCCTGAAAGGTCTGTTTTGTTGTCCATAATCGTGACAGTAAATGATGTATTTAAAAAGTTTGTATGCTTTAAAGTTTGCCAGTTGGCACCAACTAGGTCTTAACGCTTCTAAACAGTAACTGGTAAATCTATTTTTCAGGAGATACTCCACTTCCTGATTTTGTGACCATAAAAGGCATAAAAAACCAGGTATAAATAGCAGGGCATCAGCACCCAGTAAGCGTGACGGACATCGTAGAGGTCGGCGAAGTGGCCGTAGAACAGGGGCATGATCGCGTTACCGCAAAGTCCCATAATCATTACGGAAGCACCCAGTTTGGTAAACCTACCAAGACCATCCAGTGCCAATGGCCAGATACCGGCCCAGACAAGCGAATTAGCCAGCCCCAAAAGTACCACAAACCATATGGAGATATCCGTTTGATGCCCCAAGAAAGAAATGGGTCCCTGGGCATATATGATCATTAAGGTAAACAGGGTGCCAAGGAGTGTACATATCCGCAGGGTGTTGACCTGCCGGATAAATCTTGGAATGATGGCGATCCCGATGAGATAGCCGCAAATGGTCAGGAAAAGTGTGTAAGACGGAAATACTTTGGCCTCCAGCAGGCTGATTCCCATGGAATTGGCGTAGCTAATGATGGTATCGATCGCTATAACCTGTGTGCCCACGTGAAGAAAAATGGCTAATGCGCCAAGAATAAGGTGTGGGAACTGGAAAATACTCGTTTTACCCGAATTGGCTGTGGCAAGTTCCTCACTTTCATGTTCCGTGTCTATTTCGGGTAATGGCGATCTGTAAACCAGGTATCCCAGGATGAAAAGGAAACTGCCCAGTCCGATGTATGGGTTGATTACCCTGCGGATCAGTTCATCCAGTGCACTGTTTCTTTCCAGATCGGTCATGGACGAAAGCTGTTTGAATAAATCCGTGTCCGTTGGCCTTAGAATCACCGCTGCAAAAATGAGCGGCGAGAGGATTCCGGCTGCTTTGTTGCAGATTCCCATGATGCTGATCCGTTGTGCAGCCCTTTCTTTTGCACCGAGGATGGTGATGTAGGGGTTTGCCGCAGTCTGCAGGATGGCGAGCCCTATGCCAATGGTGAAGAGCCCGAGCAGGAAAATCTCGTAGGTACGTGTCAGGGCTGCGGGTACAAAAATGAACGCACCCAAAGCCATAGCCCAGAATCCAAACATCATGCCTTTCTTGAAACCAACAGCCTTTAGAAGGTAGGATGAGGGAACCGACATGACAAAGTATGCGATGTAAAATGCAAATGCCACCAGATAAGCCTGAAAGCTTGTGAGTTCACAGGCAATTTTGAAATAGGGGATCAAAATAGAATTGACCCAGGAAACAAAGCCAAAAATGAAAAACATGACCCCGATCAAAAATACGGAAAGCCGTGTTTCACTTTTGGTAAGATTTTCAACCTTTATAGCAGCAGTAGCCATTTTTAGTCTTTAAATAAGGATTTGTAAATAATAGCATAACTGCCTAATACCAGTTCCCGCTTGGCGGTGACCTTGTGAAATGTGAAATGTAAAATGTGAAATGAGTGTGCATACCTGGTGGTATGCACTGCGATGGTCCTTTACATGGCCTTTCCGCTACATTTTACTTCTTCATATCACATGCTTCCCTTTACACGGTTGGTTCCCAGCCTTTCTGATACTCCCGTTTCCAAAGCTTTGCAGCCTTCTTGTTGTTCTTAATGTGCCCGTTGGTAGGATCAATATCCAGCGTGCCACCAGAGCGAAAGGCTATATTCCCCAGCTGGGCAAGCAGTGTGCTCTGATGCCCGCCCACGATCTCAGATTTAAGCGGAGTCCCTTTTTTAATTCCGTCAAAAAAGTTCTGAATGTGTAAGGCATCCAGTGACTGAGAAGGGTTCATTTTATTTCTCGGATCAATGACCACATCATTTTTGACATGTTTTACAAGTTTATTGTCAAGGTCATATTGCATGTATTCATTGCCGCTTCCAATCTGGATGGAGCCGGTGTCTCCATAAAAAACAACACCCACAGCGCTGCCTTCAATGGTTCTTCCATTGCAGCTTCTGCCTTCCCATGTCATGGCCGTATTATTCGCGAATTCAAGATTAATTACCTGTGTATCTGGCGTTTCCCAGTCGTCCTTGTAACGAAAACGCCCTCCCGACGAGGTTACCCGTGTAGGATATTCCACCTGCAGGCCCCAGCGCATGAGGTCCAGCATGTGTGTACCATTATTTAATGCTTCACCGGTTCCCCAGTTCCAGAGCCAGTGCCAGTTATAGTGAATAAGATTATCCTTGTAGGGCATGCGTGGAGCTGGTCCTTGCCATAGATCATAATTAAGCCAGGAAGGCACCTCGGCTTCTTTTCCTATGCCCATCGACGCACGATTGGCAGTATACCATCCTTTGGCAAAATAAACACGGCCGATAGCGCCATTATGAACGTCCTTAATCCCGGCAGCCACATTAGGCCACGACCGACGCTGGTTGCCCATCTGAATCACATTTTTGTATTTTTTCACTGCGGCAATCAGCAACTCCCCTTCGTTGGGATTGTGGCTGCAAGGCTTTTCCAGGTATACATGTTTACCTGCTTTGGACGCAAGAATGGCCGCAGGTGCATGCCAATGGTCGGGAGCCGCTATCACCAGCGCGTCCAGATCTTTATTTTCCAACGCTTTGCGAAAGTCTGGAATGTTTGCTGGTTTTGATTTCTGGATTCCTTCCACCGCGTTAATACATTTTTCAGCAGCACGCGTATCGGTGTCCGACACAGAAACGACTTCACAATTGGGTTGCAGCGCGTAATTGCCGGCAAGCGCCAAGCCACGGCTATTGACACCCATCATGCCTACCCGCACCTTTTCATTGGCCCCGATGATGTTTGCATAACTTTTGGGGCTGAAACCTGGAAGTATACCGCCAAATGTTAGCAACGCGCTTCCCGCAAGGGTTTTTTTAATAAAATCGCGTCTTGGATTTTCTGTTGGATGCTGGTCTTTCATGATCTGAAATTATGTCTGTTTGGAATATGCAAGCTGTTTACGGCGATATTTACACCGATGTTTTTTCTGACTGGTCCTGGGCTTTTAACGATTTTTACTATAAGAGCAGGTTTCTCCTCTTTTTTACCTCCTCTGGGCAACACATAACGTTCATCATGAATTACGTGTACGTACCCGCAATTTCATAAAACTATTTCGTTTTCTCAATAGTTAGCCATATATTTTTTATATGTTTTGAAAAAAAGGAAAATATCGTAACGATAAAGCGAACGCGGCTGAAACTTTGTGAACCTGAGGAAAAGTACTGCTGTCTTGCCATATACGCGTCGAACAGGAGTGGCTGCGGGCTTGGAGGAAATTGTTATTACGGGATTCTTTCCGGAAGTTAGTTTATACTCAGTTCCTGCACAGTATGGCCCGATGGGCTTCCCGGAATTCCGGATGGAGACCTCAGGCCTTTGTCCTTCAGCATTTCCGCGATCGCCACCGTCATGTCGACGGAGGCTTCGATCTCTGCTTTACGGATGGCTACACTTTCAATATTGAAGCCGAAAGGGATAGTGCGTTCTATACAGAAATCGGTAAGCTCCCGGGCTATGTTCAGACATACCCTTACTGATGTTTCCAGCATATCGGCAGCATTTATGAATTCCTCTTTTAAGGATTCAGGAATGTGAATGCCAAGCCATTCCATAAATTCCAATGTTTTCAGAGAGCCGCATGCGGTAATGGTGAAAATGATGGTTGGCGGGGGGATCTGTCTATCCCGGCAGCTTGCTGACAAGTCCTCGATAACTTTTTTTGCAAAGTCGAGGTTGAAAACACACTGCGAGATAAAATAGGTTACACCACTACCCATCTTGTCGAGCATCCGGATCGGCTCGTCTTTTAACACTTCATGCCTTTCAGGGATGGTGACAGCGCCAATTACCGAAGTATCCTGATGTTTTTGCCAGATCCGGTATGCCTCGGGCAGGTCCGTTTTGACGGGGTAATCGGGGGCCGGCACACCCACGAATACAGGATAAAACTGTTGATCGTGTAATTGCTGTAGCCAGGCCGATAGTTCGTCAGCAGTAAATTTGCCAGCCGGGCGGTAGATGATTTTGGGGATATTTAAACTTGCCAGATATTCCGAGGCAAACGAAAGGGGATCCAGGGCATTGATGAAGGGAAAGGGTCTCTGCTCTTTTGTTCGTGCCGACTCGTCCTGTACATCGTATACTACAAGCGCATCAATATCCAGAGACTGCAGGCGGTCAATCGTTTTCTGAGCAATTTCATTCACTCTTTCAGCACTTGTATCGGCCTTAGGCGGGGTGATGCCGTAAAGCAACACACCCGATTCCTGGTTTTTGATCTTTTGTAAAAACATATTGTATTAGAAGTGGTGGCTTTAAGCTCCCGGTCTGTATGGTATTTAATAGGCCTTCAATGCCCAAAAGTACTATTTTCTCGGTGGTATATCAAAACCAGTCCCGCCACTTTCTCATGCAGTCACATGCCATTATCCTGCAATCTGCGGAGCCCAATAAGTGCAGTACGCACCTGTCAATACAGGGCCTTTGAAAAGCTGGCATTTCCCGCATCCTGGGGATTCTTTAAATGGCAGGAATAACTGACAATTCTGGCATTTGGATTCGGCAATCGGTGAAACTTTTACATACCCCATTTTCTGGCGTGCCTGCAGATCCGCTTCGGTGACACCGGTAAAGTCCTCACAGGGGTCTGCTGCTTTGGCAACCGGCTTTTGCTCTTCTTTTTTCGATTCGGTTGCAGTTTTTGATTCAGTGGCTGAATTACAGGCGTTCAGCAAAAGAGCAACAGCTGGTAATGTAGAGACCGAGAAAACAGATTTGTTAATGAAGCTTCTTCTTGAAAGTTTATTAATCGCCATTTTTTTGATTTGCTGAGATCGCACTAAAATGCGACGGTTTGATCACTTTTTTTGAACCACATAGACAGATAGGAAACATAGCCACCCTATGTGGGCCACCCTATGCGGGCCACCCTATGCGGGGCACTGACAGCCTATGTTCAACTTAGGACCTAAGCAGCTTCGGTGTGCCATTACTATGTTTTCTATATGCCTATGTGTTTGGTAAATATTGGCATCCCTGATTCTGGAAACGGACCCAAAGATAGCCCGGGTGTACGTCACAGGATCTTACAAATTAATCATCTCCTGAATTGCTTCCTGCACCTCTTTACCTGATGCGGGCATCATGGCCAGGAGGAGTTTTTTCTGGTTGGCGTCGGGTTTCAGGCTGTCTTTGGAACTTTGCATGCCTTTGGTTAATCCCTTTAAAGCTGCCAGTTTCCATTTCTCATCTGTTTTGGGAGCGGCAAATAATTTCAGCAGATTCTGCGCAGATTCTTTGCCGTTTGCGGCTCCTGTGATGTACGCGTAATCTTTCAGGAAATCGATTTTACCCGGCTGGACCTCCTGGAAAAACACTCCGTTCGCAGAGAGCGACTTGATGATCTCACTGGAAGAACCTGCTTTAGAGCTTAGTACAGCCATTCTGAACCACGGATCGTTGAAATGCTTTTCGAGTATCTTCGCAAAGGTGGGAACCACTTCCTTGGTTGAAAATTGACCCAGACTCAAAGTAGCCTGAAAAGCGACTCTTGCAGAAGAATCTGAAGTAGCAGCAATTATTTCCGGTATCAGTACCGGGTATTTTTCGGATAGGATCAGTCCATGTTCGCGCAAAGCAACGTGGGTATCCTTCACGGCCTTTTTTACCACATCGGCATTGAGTGCCTGCAATCCTTCCAGCACAAACAAAGCGTGCAGCCGGGCTCTGGCATCGGTACTTTCTGAAAACAACTTGGTGACGGATGCTACCACCGATTTATCCTGGCGGTCGAGCAGTAATCTCTGAGCCTGAAGTCTCCACCATTGACCTGGGTGAGCGAGCAGTTTGACCAACTCTTCTGAGCTCGCCTTAGAAAGCTTCGGTACCGATTTGTCTGTCGAGACGGGATTCTTGGGCACAATACGATAAATTCTGCCTTTGTCTTCACCAGCTGCAAAATCCATATCGGTCTTGAGATCTTCCGGTATTGATACCGGTGTTTCGATATGCTGGCGGTAGAGGTCCACTAAATACAATGCGCCATCGGGGCCTACGGTGAAATTATCGGGGCGAAACCAGGGGTCTGTGGACGACAAAAACTCCTTGGTGTTTTCATTGAGACTGTCTTTTCCTCCAAAGTAAGTTGGGCTGTCTTTAAGCGGAGTAAGCAAGTCCCTGTGGACCAGATTTCCCGCAACATCACCAATGAAAATGTTGCCGACATATTTAGCAGGAAATGTATGGCCCGTGTAAACGGTGCCACCGGAGGCTCCGGTAAAATGATCTTCCGCGTATTCCTTTCTGTCAATATTTTGTTCTGCATACTCCTTTACCCTGCGAGCCGTTCTTTCTGCGCGCCAGTAGGGTGGGGGTGTTTCCTGGAACATGGTGAGATCGCCATTGGTGATATCTATGGAACCCTTTGTAGAGGGGAGATTAGGGTGGCGATGGGTATAGCGCCAGGGAATGACCATGTTCTGAAGTCGAATCGTATTTTGCGTCATGAAACGGTGACCCCATTCATTGAATGATTGTCCAAATTGTCCGGCACCTGATTCCTGTTCAAATTCTTTGGTGTCCGGCCTGAAGCGGAAATCCGCACCGCGCATGGCCAGAGAATCATTTCCGGGAAACTTCACAGACGATACCTTCCCATTCTGCCCATTGTTACTTGCATATATCCAGTTGTCGATCCCATAACGCAGGCAGGTGATCTGCGCTTCGGAATTGGTTTCAAAAAAGCCTGTGAAAAGCACCTCCTTCAGATCAGCCTTGAAGTCTCCGTTCGTATCCTTCATGAACCAGATATTGGGTGCTGCGGCAACAAGAAGTCCGCCTTTCCAGGGCAAAATGCTTGTTGCTTCGGCAATGCTGTCGGCGAAAACGGTAGCCTTGTCAACCCGGCCGTCTCCATCGGTATCCAAGAGCATCTTTATCCTGCCACGTCCTTTTCCGGGTTCTGGTTTGTAAGGATAATCAGGCATTTCAACGGCAAAAGCGTTGCCGTCTTCATCAAAGGTAAGGTCAACCGGATCCACAATAAAGGGTTCGGCAGCAAATACCTCTATGTTGAAATCTTCATTGAGGCTGAAACTTTTTAGCGCTTCCTCCGGAGTAAGCGGATCTGCGTAACGTTTTTTCGAACAAGCTAAAGCGGTTACCAGCAAAGCCAGAATGAGAACATTTACTTTTTTCATTGCTACTGATTATTTAAAACGGGTTTGATATTTTAATAAGGTCCTGAATCACTTTGCCTTCCCGCTCTATACGCGCCAGGGCGTACACGGAGCCATCGTTCCCCACTGCAATTGAGTTTACGTAGGTTGGTCTGTCACCGTTCTCATAAAATATGGGACCGTGATCCATATAATGCCTGTTCGGAATGTTATAGGTGATCAGATGCAGGTTCTCCAGGCCTTTGGCTGCTCCTTTTGCAATCTGTTCTTCTCCTTTTACTCTTTTACCATCAATATAAATGGGCCCGCCCGTAAGATAATAAATAGTCTCCTGATCCGGTGCAAGCTGGAAGCCCAGATAGCCATAGCTGAACTGATCAAACATGCCGCTGCGTTGTGAGGGCAATGAAGTGATCCGGTCTACAATTTCGGTGGTTTCGGTTTTTGGGTCGAATTTGAAGAGATAACCCGAGTTGCCATGCACTCCATAGGCCACCTGCTCAGTGGCGTACCAGAATATCTTTCGCCAGTTGTAACACATGCTTCCCGGGCGGGTAGGATCATATTTGCCAAAATAATCGAGTTTCAGGTCAGCATCAGCGAGTTTTTGCACATTGCCTTCGGCAGGATTATAAGTAAATACGTTTCCTTCGGCAGTTGAAAAATAGACCGAACCGGTATCCGGAACTACAAAAAGCGAACGGCAAAGTGATCTGAAATCAGCTCCGGGTGTTCCGGCTTCACCCAGGCCTGAAACCCTGTCAAACGTCTTCAGTTCGTTCTCATCCACATTGTAGTGCAGAAAGCGTCCGGTGGGCCAGCTAATTCCGTACAAATGACCACGATCTGTATCCATCGTCATGCTCACCACCCCTTCGCCTCCCGGCACGATGGCCAGGTCTTCAAATTTTTCGGTGGCGAGGTCATACGATAGGAAATGCCCTCCGGCATACAGTCCGAAGCCTTCGGGAGCAGCGACCGGCAGCCTGTCCATTCCTTCGATGAGCTGATAGTAACCCACATGGGTGGAAAAATACAGCTTCCCATTCCTTTCGTAAAACCGCACATGGCTTTTGCCCTGAGCGATCAGGTTTAAACCTTTTTCTCCGCAAATTTCAGTCAGGTCTCCCAGGAATCTGATCTGATCGGTAAGCGGGTCGAAAACAAACATGCGGCCCCCGATGTTATGTTGATCGGATGACAGTATATAGTAAATTTTCCCGTCGCTTGCAGCAGAAATACCATTGTAGGTGTCGTGCGCCTGCTGGAATCCGGAGTAATATGTTTTAGCTTCGAGTGTAAGCGTTTCCTGGATCATTTTTTAAAGCTTAAATAACTTTTTAGAGTTTTCATAAAGGAGCTTGCGCTCAATCTTTTTATTGGCAGCCAGTTTACGGATTTCCGCGATGGTCTGCGCTCCCTGGCATTTTTCACCATGCCCTTCCGAGTCGTCACAGTCGCTTCCATACAGCAGTTTGTCCTGATGCCTGGCCAGGAACTCCCGCGAATGATCCTCATCCCGCGTCATAGACAGCAGGCCCGAACCTGCGGAAAGGTCACCATACATATTGGGATAATCACGGAGCAGTCGGTCCGTAATTCCTCCGGGGGTCACCTTGGTCTTTGGGTAAAGTACCTTCTGGTCGGTGTGGTTTTTATCTATATTGGCCCACCAGGTTTGTGCGTGGCCTATAAAATTCACCTTTGGATATTTTTCCAGCATTTTGTGAAAATGTTCAAAGTTGTAGTTGAACATCTCATATTGCCAGTGCATCAGGACCGGCACATCGTAGGTCTGCGCGAGCTGATATATTTTCTGCATCTCCCTGGAATCGCACGCCACACCGAATTTCAACTCGCCGATCACCGGCGCACCGAGTTTGAGATATTTTTCTATTTCTTTAACTGCATCGGGCAGATCGGGCACTTCGTTGGCTCCGGAGGTAAACTCCTTTGGGTAAAGTTTGGCGAAATCGTAGCAAACCGAATTGACACCGCATTTGGCCTGAAGGCCATTGGTTGCTCCCTTGTGGGTGGACAACCCAAACGAGGGTGTTCCTGCTGGTAACAAAATGGTGGTGGTAACACCCATTTTGCGCTGATGGGCCAGTAGCGCCTCCTGGCTTCTGCCTGCATAATTGGTATGCTGGTGAATGTCTATAATGGGCTCAGCGGCGTTTTTTAGGCCTAAGGCACTTAATCCACTGTTTGCGGCAAGAATAAGCGCTCCGGTACCGGCCAGAAATTCACGGCGGGAAAAAGAATCTTTTTGTTTCATGTAAAGGCAAGTTCAGGTGGGACTGGTATTATTTACTTGAATAATCGGGATTCGGGCTTGGTTACACCGGCCTGCTCTGCCAATTTGGTCATTCCACTGATGATCGAGGTTTCAACGTCTGATGACCAGGTGCTTGGCAGACCGTAAACAATCGCCGCCACTTCACCCTCGTAGCCACCCTCCCGCAGTA
Organism: Dyadobacter sp. 32; assembly: GCF_902506755.1. Taxonomy (GTDB): domain Bacteria; phylum Bacteroidota; class Bacteroidia; order Cytophagales; family Spirosomataceae; genus Dyadobacter. The sequence continues at coordinate 5,657,460 of NZ_LR735258.1, forward strand.
TCGTTTCGGAAGGGATGTAGGTCATCACATCATTGGAATAGCCCATAACGAAAATATGCTGTCCGAAAATTCTCTTCAGATCAATGGCATACTGTACCACGAGCTCGCCACCCAAGGTCATGATGGGTTGGTCACCGAGCTTCCACACCTGAATGGGAAACGGATAGGTTTTTGGAAAAGCAACACCATTGTCGATATTCCGGAGCATTCGTTCAGCCCAGCGTTTTTGATAATTCGCCGCGTTGGTCGTGAATTTAGTCAATTCCTCCCTGGTCGGTGGAGCTGTAAAAGGGAGTTCAATCTCGGTGTAGGCGGTTTTAATCTTAGGCGCGAGTTCTTTCATGTCTTCGGAAAGTATCCGCTCAACGGCAGCCGCCAGTGTTTTGCCATACTGTTGTGCCAGGGGGATTGTATGTCGCGGCAGTGGGTTTTGATCTGCTCCGGCACCCTGGAAAAACATCGCCATGGTTCCCGGATAAAGTTTTTCGAGCTCGATCTGGGCAAAACCGGGATAGTCGCCCGAAAATTTGTAGCCGTCGAGAACGGTGGGGTGACAGGCGTAGCCAAATGCAACCGCTATCATTTTGCCTGTTTTATCGGTAACCCGGATTACCGGAACGGCAAAGTCGTTGGGGCCTTTCAATTCTGTAACCCTGTCCAGGGTTGCTGCATCGTTGTTGCGCCTGTTGACCTGGAAGCGGGTCACCCCATTCCGGGAAGAAATACTGGCGGGCTGCAACTTCCTGATTGCATCACCCACCACGCTGACCAGCTGCTGAGCGAGCTTGTCGGTATAAGTCGCTACCCGTTTTGTTTCCGCCTCATCCAACGGGTAAATATCAAAAAGCGCTTCGCTGAGCACCGGTCCGGAGTGGGTGTGCGAACTGTTCAGTATGATATCTTCCTTGTTTAGCCCATATTTCGTTTTGATCTGTGCCCGAATATTATCCGACAGTTTTTTTGGAAGCCCCAGCAAATCCAGCGTCACCAATACAGATCTTTTGCCTTCTGCGTCTTCAAGTGCCAGCGCCTTTGCCCAAAGGTCATGGATTTTTCCTTCAGAGGCGTGCGTACGGCTGGCGAACCCCGCCATCCACATGTTCTGTTCAGGCGTGATGGCTACTTTTGCAATGCCTGCCTTCCAGCCCTTTTGCTGGGCGAGCGTGGGAAATGCAAGCAGCAGGTATAGCAGGGCCGAAATTACGGTTAAAGCTCTTGGCAGGGTTTTCATTTTTTGCTCAGGTTTTTGATTTTTTCGGCGTTTTTATGAATTTTCTCAATCGCCGTCGCAATGTCGTCCATGTCGCTTTTAGTTCCAAGGATCATATTTTGAGTAAACCACACCGCTTCGCTGCAAAGCAGGTTGTTTTCAGGACATTTATTTTTTTCGTTGTAGTTTTTGATGTCCAAAGCATCTTTTGCGAAACTGTTTTTAAAGCCTTTTGACTTAAATGTTTCGTTCAAAAATGGCTGGGTATTCAAAGTGGTATATCCGCTTGAACATGGAACGCCTTCGGCAGACAGTGCTTTCAGGAAATCGGCTCTGGATAGTCCTTTAAAATCTTCCTGTTTGTAACGAAAAGGGAAAAGGTGGAAGGCTGCTCGTGTTACGTTGTCGTAAAGCTTGTACGGCACTATTCCCGGTATATCCTTGATCTGTGATTTGAGATAGGTAGCATTTTCATTCCGGGTTGTGGTTTCGCTATCCAGCCGTTTCAACTGTGCCAGCCCCACGGCGGCCTGATATTCACTGAACCTAAGCTTGGTTCCCTGCATCATGGCACCTGCTCCCACTGCACCCACGGCACTTCCGTAAGGATTTCCGAAATTGGTGTATGAAAAACAGCGGTCAATGAATGCGTCATCGTTACTCACAACGGCGCCACCCTCACCGATGGGCAGGTTTTTTGAATTTTGAAAACTGAAACACCCTGCGTGACCGATTGTTCCTACTTTCCTATGATCAATCTCAGCCAAATGCGCCTGACAGGCATCTTCAATTACAATGAGATTGTGTTTTTTCGCGATAGCCATGATTTTGTCCATATCCGCGGGTAGGCCCAGTATATGTACCGGGATGATCGCCTTGGTTCTGGGAGTAATTTTGGCTTCGATCTTGGCGGGATCCATCTGGTAGGTTAGCGGATCTATATCTACAAAAACGGGCATGGCGCCATTGGTCAAAACGGCACTTACCGTAGCGATAAATGTATAGGGTGGGACCAGCACTTCGTCCCCGGCCTGGATATTGAACTGTGAAATAGCTGTGACAAGCGCATTGGTGCCGTTGACCACCGCAAGGCTGCGTTTCGCGCCCAAGGCGTCGGCCCAGGCTTCCTCAAATTCTGTGACCACTTCGGCTCGGGACCACACACCGCTACGCATCACCTCAAGTAGCTTTTTCTCATCCGTTTCAGGATTCCAGCGAGGCCATTTTGGCCACTTGGCTACGCTCCACGAAGGGTCACCGCCCAATATGGCGGGTGATGCACTTTTCGGACTTGCGTATAGTGTAGTGGGCAGACTGGCTGCAAAAGCTGCTCCGGCAACGGCGAGGGCATTGTTTTTAATGAATTCGCGTCTGGTTTGGTCAGGATTTTTCATGGGTTCAGGTGATGAAATTAATTTATGGGTACGTACCCGTAAATTTTGATTTATGTAAGTTATAAGTTTAAATCAATCATTATCTAATGTTCTGAGAGTTGAATCAGATCACACGCCGGTTGAAATTAACGGATGTGATCGGTTTGAAAGAAACTTATTTTGGTGTGATTGTCAGCCGCGTGTTGATGGAATTCAAAAACCTCAATTTCAGCCTATTATCCAAAAAAATAAATGGTATTGTGTGATGAATTTCAATTGATTTTGGGTTGAAAATTAATAGCGTTTTTATTCAATCCGCTTTCAAAATTTTCAATGGCCTAAATCCATCTAGCGCAAATATAATTTTTTTTGTTAATCAATGCAGCAAATATTAATCTTAATTATCGTAATTTTTAAATCTTTACTTGTGTGGTGCCTCCCAGGGTCATAGAAATATCTATCGGTTTGTTTGTTTTCCAGGATCCTTTTGTGAAGTCGGGTACATCAATGGCATTGGATCTGTGTGCAACTGACCATTCGCTGAGTGGGCCCACTGCACTCCATAATGCGGCGTCGTATACGTCCTGATCCAAAGGCAGGCCGTTTCGCAGGCAGTCAATGGTGCGCCAGTCCATGAGAAAATCCATTCCGCCATGGCCACCGACCTGTTTGGCCATTTCACCTATTTTTTTTACAATAGGTGGGGTGTACTTTTCTTCAACCGCCTTGTATTCTGCATCGCTGAGCCATTCATGCCCCTGGGCGTATTTTGCGGGTAATGGATATTTCTGCGCACTCCCTTTCGTTCCTACGATGGTTTGAATCCGGGAGTAGGGTCGGGGTGAGGTTACGTCAAATTGCACCATGATGGTTCGCCCTTTGCTGGTTCGTATGGTGGAAGTATTCATGGCGCCATTGAAGGTTTTGCCTACGTAAGGTTGGTAAAAACGATCCTTTGAAGCAAGTTCCCGTGCGGTTGGCCCCATGATGAAATCGTTGGAAGACATGGATACCAGGTAATCCATTTTATCTCCGCGGTTGATGTCCATCACCTGGCAAATGGGCCCCAGACCGTGCGTGGGGTACAAATTTCCGTTGCGTTGGGATAACTCATTGAGCTCCCACATCTGGTAAAAGCGGTCTTTGGAAAACATCAGGTCATTCAATCCGTGGATGTATGCACCTTCTCCATGTACGATTTCCCCGAAAAATCCCTGTCTGGCCATATTCAAAGTAAGCAGTTCCGAAAAGTCGTAACAGCAGTTTTCGGTCATCATACAGTGCTTTTTGGTTCGTTCCGAGGTCTCCACCAGTTGCCAGCATTCTTCGATCGTTTTGGCCGCGGGCACTTCCACACACACATGTTTGCCATGATTCATGGAAAAAACCGCCATGGGTGTATGCAGGGCCCAGGGAGTCACAATGTAAACCAGATCAATGTCGGTTCTTTCGCAGAGTTTTTTCCAGGCGTCGGGGCTGGTGTGGTAAAGGCCAGGTTTGTGTCCGGAGGCTTCAACTGTCTTTTTAGCTTCATTCACTTTTTCACCTCTCAGGTCGCATAAGGCCATGATCTCAACTCCCTCAATTTTATTCAGCCTTTCCACGGCAGCCATTCCTCTATTTCCCAAACCGATAAATCCGACGCGCACTTTTTCGAGCTTTGGCGCGGCATAGCCAGACATGTTGAATTTCTGTATGCGGGGGATTGCTGCCTGTTTTGGTATTGTTTTATCAAAACCTGAAACAGCGATCCCCAGACCGGCAAGTTTCAGAAAGTCTCTGCGGTTACTATCGGTTTGCATTTTGAATGGAATGAAGGGGTTAAAGGGAAGAGTTAATGGTCAATTGTTGTGATTGCCTAACATAGGTTGCCCTTAAACGGTAATTTTAACATGAGCAATTCGAAATTAAAAACTAAAAAAAGTACAAAACTGAATATTCGTCCATATCGTGTGTTTAGTGAAGAGTTCAAACGCGAAAAGGTAGCGCAAATTTCGGCTGGTGAGATCAGCATTCTGTCTTTTTCTAAATTGTGGTCAGTAAGCCAGAATACCGTATACAAATGGATTTATAAATATTCTCCTGATCACAAAAAGGGAACTATCATGGTTGTACAAAAAGATAGCGAAGCTGTTAAACTTGTTGAGTTGCAGGGTAAAATTGCTGAATTGGAACGTGCAATTGGTCAAAAACAAATGATTATCGATTATCAGGATAAGCTCATTGAGATCGCCTCTAAGGAACTGGATGTCGATCTAAAAAAAAGTTTCAATCCTGGACCTTAGAGCACTTTCGTATGAATTTAAGTAACCACATGTATTCGATGAGCGGCTTGTATACTCATTGCCAGATCAGTAAGCAAGGGCACTATAAGTCCTTGCAGCGAGAGATTCACTGGCAAAACCAGGAAGAGCTGGTATTAGGGCTGATCATGCAGGTACGCGAGATTCACCCAGCTATGGGTATTCGAACTATCTATGAACTTTGTCAGCCCGAAGGTATTGGCAGAGATGCTTTCATCAGTATCGGCATTTACTATGGATTCAGGGTGAAAGTGTTTCGGAACAAAACCCGAACAACCTTTTCCAGTCCATACAGCCGTTACCAGAACCTGCTGGTAGATAAAGAGCTTGATAATATTAATCAACTGTGGACTAGCGATTTAACGTACTTTAAAGTCGACAATAAAGACTGTTATATTGTTTTAATCATGGATGTGTATTCCAGATTGATTGTCGGTTATTCTGTTGCAGATAACATGAGAGCTGCAAACAATGTCGCCGCTCTGAAAATGGCTCTGACTATAAGGGGTTTACACAGCTATGAGCACAAACTGATACACCACTCGGATCGGGGGGGACAATACATCAGCGACGTCTACACTGATCTACTGAAAGAGCACAAAATTCGTATCAGCATGTGCAACATTGTCTATGAAAACGCGCATATAGAACGGGTCAACGGAACCATCAAAAATCAGTATCTGATTCATTGGAATATTACAAGCTTTCAAATGCTAAAAACAGAAGTTAAACGAGCTGTTGAGACTTATAACAACCAAAAACCGCATTCAGCCCTAGACGGTGCTACACCGATCGCGTTTGAACAAAAAATCAAAGAACGTAAAGACTCTGAAAGGCCTAAACTCAAAATCTGGACTGCATCAGAATCTAAAAATCACAATCCAGATCAATGTATAATTCAATTTTAAACTTTATTCATAATTTTAAACTGAAGGCAACCTATACTAGGCAATCACATGTTATGTTTTGTGATAGTCGAAAAATAATCGTCATCAGACCACAATGTCGAAAGCCGGGGGCTAATAGCTAATCGACCTGATTTTATTTCTTTAAAATCTGGTCGACAAAATCGTATGCTTCAAAACGGACGGCCGTGGGAAAGTCATGACCGGATTCGGGGTAACGAACCTGCAGTTTCTCTTTCGCTCCCAGAAAATCGAATACCACAGATGTATTGGCGATTCCTTTTTTTACCCCATGGAAGTCGAAATTGCTGTCACCAATGGGCGAGTTTGAAAATATGGCCCGGGGAGCAATGGCGGCCATCACTTCGTTGAAATCAAAAGGCATTTTATCCGCATCCAGATTATATTTTTCTTTGATCAAAGGCATGTACCGCTCCTGTGCCCAGGGGCCGAGCCGTCCGCCATAGGCTTTTGATTTTTCTGCACCGATATTGTAGAAATCAAAAAGGGTCCAGCCGCAGCTTGTTACAGCTACTTTAAGCCGGGTGTCGAATGCACTGACAAATAGGGTGTTGTGACCGCCAAGTGAATGTCCGATGACACCAATTTTTTCGGGATTCACATCTTTTCTACTTACCAGAAAGTCAATACAACGCATGTGATTGAAGATTGCTTTCATGGTTCCCGATTGGTAACGGTCTTTTTGGAAATCATAATCCTTCGCATCACCCAGGCTGGGATAGTCCGGCGCAATGACTACATAACCTCGTTCTGCCAGTTCGCGACCGTAAGCAAGGTTTTTGTTTTTAGCCTGCCCGTCCACACTTTTTTTACCCAGTATATCTGTTTCATGCAGGGCCAGCATGGCCGGAAATTTTTTTTGCTTCGTGGTTACGGGCACATACAGGTATGCGTAAATAGTTTCGTTCGGGGCAACCGTCATTTGGATGGAGAACCGTGTAAAGTTTTTTTCATCCAGGCTATCCAGAATTTGTATCACCGGCGGATTTTTGTCGCGAGGAGGTAATTTCCCCATCACCGCCTGCATGCTGTCCAGGATTTGGACACGTCTGGCATTCCACTGGCTTTTTGTTTTGACCGGCGCATTTTTATAGCGCAATAAATCCTGAGCTGAAGCATTGTTGAAGTTCAGCGTAAACGTAATTACCAATAAGAATATCAATCTGAGCATAAGGCTATTTGCTAATTCAGGCTAGATGCAATCACCAAGCTTTGCCGGTTCGTAATGATGATCCTGTGCCCATTTTACGGCTGCCAGTATTTTCTCCCGGTAATCGGGCTGGTAATTAAAGTAAAAGGGATAGAAATATTGCTCGTGAACCAGCAGATCAAGATACGGTGGTTTGTTGGCATTTTGAATGTAAGCATCCAGGTGAGGCACAATTTCCTCCAGTTTTTTGGTGTCAATGACAATGCTTGTCTTGATGAAAGTGATATCCTCGGAGTGGTCCTTCCAGATAAAACGCTTTTTAATATGCCTTCTTTCGTCTTCCGACAAATAGTAAGAGGCCGGATACTGATCGTCGTCCACATTGAAATAGCCGAGCTGACCGGTGTAGCCGGCATCGCGCAGTACACGGGAAGCTTCTCTGCTTGCTTCCCCCCAGTGGATTGTGGTCACATTGGTCATCACTTCTTCTCCGGCAAACCTCTTTATTTCACCGATAACCAGGTCGCAATCTTTTTTGGTTTCATCATAACCGGCCCGCATGTAAGGCTGGTCGGGAAATTCGCCGAGTGCATGGAAACTCAGGGTAAGCCAGTCAGCGTTTTCCTTCCATTCCCCCTTAAACTTGTCGGTGAATTTGGAAAGGTTGAAATCATCCTTCTGGAATATGCCATCGGTTTGGTAAAAAAGATTGAGGTGGACTTTAGTGCCGTACTGCTCGTTTACATTTTTAAGAAAGGACAGGTACGGATTGTCGAACAGGGAGTTGTAACGATCCATGTGATCCTGTATGTCCCTTAAAAACCATATGTTGTCATCGATAGAAAGCCGGTATTTGTTAGCAAAATTCTTCAACCTGTAAACCCGAATGCTCCGCTTTTCCCCCGAAGACTCCTCACAGGCTTCCAGAAGGTTTTCGTAGGAATCCAGCGAAACCTCAGCAGTGAATCCGTCCTCTGTATACACAGCCTGTGTTCCGTTGACGGTGATCTGGCTGTGGGCCGGTGCTGCAATCTTAACCTTTATTTTCAAAGATTCACCAGTCGTGACTCCATCGTTGGCATGGAGCATGTCGCCATCAATGGGATGAAGAAATTTCAGGGTTGAGGTCATTGGGTTGTTGTATTCGTTATTTAAAAGGGAAACTTGTCTGTTGATTATTGATAACCGGGCTATTGGCGTATGGCAAAAGATACCCGTTTATCTGTTCAGCTCGTGCAAACTAGTAAGTTGCCCTGCCACCAGACAGATCAAAGGTAAAACCAGTGGTGAAGCTGCTTTCCCGGGACACGATAAATGCTGCAAGATTTGCTGCTTCCTCAAGCGTTCCGCATCGTTTCATCGGAATTTTATCGGTCATGTATTTCACCTGAGCTTCGGGCATGGCATCCACCAGGGGTGTTTGGATTACAGCAGGCGCGAGCGCATTTACCGTTATTCCTTTTTCTGCATATTCTTTTCCCTGTACTTTAGTCATGCCGATTACCGCTGCTTTCGATGCAGAATAGGCAAGCATTCCGGCATTGCCTTCTTTGCCGGCAATGGAGGCGATGTGCAGGATCCGGCCATAATTGTTTTGGATCATGTTGGGTAAAACCGCTTTGGCTGTATAAAAACTGCTCATGAAATTGACATCAAATACCTTCTGTAAATTATTGATGTCCACTTCGTGGCTTTGCACGTTGGTAATACCTGTGATGCCGGCGCAATTGATAAGAATGTCGATTTTGCCGAAGCGTTTCAAAATCTGCGCGATGGACTGCTCCACCAGCTCTGGCTTGGTAATGTCGATGGTGATCAGTTCGGCTTCATCCGAATGGCTTTCAAAAGCATTTTTCAGGGCTGTTTCGTTAAAATCAAGCAATCCGAGCTTTGCCCCTTCGCTTAACAGTTTCTTGGAAATGACCAGTCCCAGCCCGGATGCGGCTCCTGTAATGACGGCGACCTGGCCGTTGAAGTTGTTCATGGTTTCTAATTAATTAATCCCGGTGACAATGGATAAAGCTGTTTTTGATCAGGATTTAACCAAAATATTTTCCAGCGGTCTGATTTCCCAGCTTTCATCGTCGAGTATCTGTAGGACTCTCTGGTTCAGTTCTTTGATATAGGCTACGGAGGATGCATCCGGAATGTAGGCGGCTTTACGTGCTATACTGTTGGACAATACGCCTCTTGCTATCAGTAGCTCCTTTTCGGCATAGTGGAAAAGCTCCATATTTTGCAAAGAGAAGAATATCTGTGGCATAACCTTTTCGAAAAGGTCAAAGGCCTTTGCATGTTCGCCCTGGCTTCTGAGCGTAAACACCCGTTGCAAAATATCAGCCACGGCAAGTCCAGGCATGACGCCACGTATTCCGATCGGGATTAGTTCAAGCATGTACAGGCCACCCCATCCTTCAAAAAGACCAATCTGATCTTTGGTAGTTTTAATTATGTCTTCAAATTTAGGCGCACAGAGCGGTTCTTCCAGTTTTAGGTATTTGAAGTTTGGATTTTCGTCCATCAGCGTTTTGATAAAATTAACACTGATCGATGAGCCACCCGGGTTGAAGTCCTGGATCAGCACGGGGGTATCAGGAATGGCCTGAAGGAATTCTTCCAGATATACTTTTAATGAATTTTCGGGGAGTGCAAAGATTCTGGGTACCGCCAGAGAAATCACATCCGCTCCGGCTGCGACATTCGCTTGGGCCAGCTTGATCGCCACTTTAAGGGAAGGGTGATTCGACTGGGCCACGATCTTGATCCGGCCCGCGGCATGCTGAACCGCAACCTTAACTACCAAAAGCTTCTCTTCGTCAGTAAGTTTGTAAAACTCACTTGCATAGGCGGGCAGGCATACCGCCTGAATGCCTCCGGCAATTGCAAAATCGATAAGTCGGCGAAGCGCATCCTGGTCTATCTCTTCGTCTTCGGTGAAGGGGGTTGGGATAATCGGAACAACACCCAACAGTTCGTTTTCTGTATGTATCATGATTTTGTTATTTACGGATTAATATTAGCCAGTTTTTTTTGCGCGTTGTTGTCTACGATGGTGAGGATGAGCGTGGAAGCGAGTACCAGTACACCCCCGATGATCGCCTGCGTCTTCAGTGTTTCCCCAAGCCATATGGCGGCTATCGGGAGGCCGATAAAGGTGATCATATAGTTGGATAGTGCCACCTGGGTCGCATCGAGGTTCTTCAAAGCTTTGAAAAACAAAAGCATGGACAGGAAATTGTGGAATAAAGTAAGTGAAGTCATCCCGATCCAGGTCTGGGTGGTGTAGTCCGGTATGTTTTTGTACATGTCGGGCTCATAGTACCATACCAGCGGCGCGAGTAAAATCACCATCACCAGATAGGTGTAGAATACCATTTCCATTTCCGTGTATTGTTCTGCAATTTTTTTGCACCCTACATTGTAATAAGCGTTGCCGATGATGGCCAGAAAGATGAGCAGATTTCCCAGGGCGTAACGTGAGCTCAGATCCATTTTTTTGATATCATCTGTGGAGCATAGCGCCACACCAATGATGGCGATGGCAAAACTGATCCAGCGTATCCTGTTCATTTTTTCTTTGAGGATCAAAAAGGCGAATACGGCAGTGATCACAGGGAGCGTGAGAACCAGGATGGCTGAGTTACTGGCCAGCGAATACTGGGTGCCATAAGTCATCAGAACCTGAGAAGGAAAAGCGCCGAGAGCGGCCAGTTGTACAAAAATCAGGATGTCTTTTGGTTTTTTTCCTCCTTTTTTGAAATCCTTGATCACAAAAGGCGCCAGAAAAATGGTTGCCAGCAACATAGGTGCCCAAACGGTAAAATATGGACCCACCTGATCCTGGACCAGTTTTATGCTCGTAAAATGAAACGCCCACATGAGGTTGCATGAAAAGAGAATCAACCAGGAAATGACGGATTTGCTCATAGGGTTGTCTTTAAAGTTTGATTCGTTGTATATTTTTCAATGGCCGCCAAATCCAGACTAATTCCCAACCCGTCACCTTGCGGAACCTGTGCAGCGCCATTCAGGAATTTTATTGGTTTCTCAATCAGGTCATCGGTTCGCACAAGCTCCCCGAAAATGTCTGACGGAATAGTACAGTTGATGCTGGCTGCTGCGATATGTAATCCCATGGTTTCTGAAATGCCCAGATCTACCTCGGAGCCCCTCCAGCAGGGTTTGCCTTCCAGATGTGCGATCTCTGCAAGAAGAACGCAATTGTATGCTGAACCATTGAAATTGTATCCGTCCGCAGCGTCGGCACGTACAAAGGCAATCATATCGCGAATGTCCTGCGTGTACGGCAGGGAAATGTGGCGGTAGATGGGCATGTTCAGGTGCTCTTTCAGGTATTTGAAACCGGCCACGTCGGCATGCAGGATGGGATCTTCAAGTCCCAGCATGATGTCTTTGTCTACGCCTTCCATCAGGCCCAGTGTAGTCTCAACGTCATTCCATCGTTGGTTGGGGTCCAGCAGGATTTTGATTCCGTCGCCACACTTTTTACGGATCTCGTCGGTCCACAGCCTGACGGGATCTTCATCTGAGCATTTGAATTTGAATACCTTATGACCCTTCTGCATGGCGTCGAAAGCTTTTCGTGCAGCGTCTTCCGGGGTTCGCCGTCCTGTCCAGCCCATACAGTCGATCCATTCGCGATAACCGCCACCCAGAATCTGGTAGACCGGAACGTGTAATAGTTTTCCGATCAGATCCAGCACGGCGGATTCGAAAGCTTCATAGATGCGCTGGTCGTTAACGGGTAATCTGCGCCAGTTTAGTTTTAGCACATCCTTGCCTGTAAATTCCTGCATAGCCTCAAATATGAGCGTTTTGGAGGCGCTCCGATACGTTTCACCGATTCCTGTGAGTCCATTGGCAAGTGTGATTTCAATGATCCATTTGGGCTGATCTGCAAAGGAAGTCCAGCTTTCACCGGTCATGAATTTTTTGGCAAATTCCGTGTCTTTGTCCAGTACCGTATCTGAATTCAGACTGCCGGGTTTTGCTGGAACAATAACCTCAGTCGCTTTGATTGATGTAATAATTGTCATTTAAACTCCTCATTATACTTCGCCGCCAGTTTCCTGATGTCGAAGCTGAATTCAATAAATTTTTCTTCCCATCTGGCCGCAGATTCCTTGGTATAGGGGTAAAAGCCCTGGGCATTACTTACTCCTTTGGCTCCTGCGGAAACCAGATTTTCCATAGTTTGTGGTGCTTTCGAGGTGTTATCCAACTCGGGGAACAAGTCTTTCATTACGGTAAGGTAAGCCGGTATGCCTGTCAGATCCATAAAGCGGAACGGTCCGGCAAACGTAATCCAATAACCCAGGTCATTGCGCAAGGATCGGTCGACATCCTCCGGCGTTGCGAAGCCATTCTCGACCAGGTTAAAGGCCTCCCGTAGCATGGCGTACATGATCCTGTTGGTAATGAATCCGCGGATATCCTTTCGGAGAAGCGAAGGTTCCTTACCCCAGCTTTCGGCCAATTGTACAACCTGCTGTGCATATTTTAGATCCGAATCCTTTCCGCATATTACTTCCATAAACCGTGTGATATGCGCCGGCTCGGCCCAGTGAATTCCAAGCAGCCTTTCGGGGTGTGCCAGTCCTTCCTGTAAAATGGTCACTGGTATCGCAGAGGTATTGCTGCCAATAATGGCGGTTGGCGATAATACGGTTTCCAACTGCCTGTAAATGTCCTTTTTGGCATCCACACTTTCTGTGATGGACTCAATCACTACTTCATGTCCTGCGAAAATCGATACATCATCGGTGATGGTGATCTTTTCAATGATTTCTTCAGGATCCCCAGCCAGAAGTCCTTCTGCACTTAGCTCCGAAAGGAAGTTGAAAATCCTTTTTTGAGCCGTTTTTGCTTCAGAAATACTCAAAACCAGCGACGTCACTTCATGACCCGCTGCAAGAATGCAGGTGGCTATGCTGCTGCCCATTAGTCCCAATCCGACCGTACCGATTCTTATTTTTTCACTCATAGTTCACGAGCCCAGATGTTGTTTGTTTTGTATTCGATTGGTTACTTGTGTTGATTTGACCGTTTTCAACTGGTTAGCTATTTGTTTAACAAAAGGATAGGCGCCAAATCGCATTCACACGCACCTTAGCTCAGATTCTCAAATTCCACTCCCTAGTTTTGCGATCGCATCGATTTCCACCTTGATTCCATCGCCCAAGACCGACTGCACGGTTGTTCGGGCTGGTTTTATTCCAGGGAAAAAAGAGGCGTATACCGCATTGTACCTATCAAATTCGTTGATGTCGCTCAGGTGCGCGGTACATTTTACAATGTCGGCCATCTTGCCGCCGGCAGCTTCAATGATCTTTTTTATGTGATTGAGTGTGTTGGTTGTTTCTTCTTCAATATTGCCACGGATTACCTCACCGGTTGCCAGGTCTACTGACCCTTGTCCGCTGATGAATAACCATCCGTCAACCAAAACCCCCGCTGAGTATGCCCCGGTATCAACTTGTTTATCCGGATGTTTTATTTCTGTCTTAGTCATGTTGAAGATTCGGCAGCAGGGGCCAGTTTTTAAAAGATTCAATAAAATGGGTGACCGACCTCACCGCGTTTTCAAAGAGGTGTAGGCCCTTTTCCGCGGAGGCTTTCTGCGGTTCCCCGCTACTCCCATTGGATGAGATAAAGGCGGTTTGCTTGAAAAGTGTAGCGCCTCTGTATGGTTCGTCGTCCTCGAACGGTATAAATCCGTTGGTTTCCGGGCGAACCGATCTTTCGGCCAGGTTCATCCATACTTTCTCTGGGAAAAGGTGCAGCATCATGCTGGTTTCGTACTCGCAGGCGTGGCTCAACGCCGGGCTTTCCATAGGTGCCGCACCAGCAAATACATTACCTGCCGTTTCCCAATAGGTCACCAGCGCAATATTGGGTGATAGGGTCTGATCATATTTATGTCCCAGAATAGCGAGCGCCTGCTTCACAGGTGTAATGTTTCCTCCATGCCCATTCAACAGCACAATTTTTCGAAAGCCGTTCTGAAGGAGGGATTCTACTAGTTCCACTACGACCTGCGTATAAGTGGTGATGGAAATGCTTAATGTGCCACCAAAGGATAGGTGATGGTGGCTCGAGCCGAACGGCAATGCCGGGCATAGTAATATGTCGTCTGGAAGTAAAGTTTCAACCTTTTGAGCGATGCTGGAAACGAGGTCCATGTCTGTGGAAACGGATAAATGTGGTCCGTGCTGCTCAATGGCAGCCAGGGGAAGAATCACAATTTTGTCCCGTAGCTGCTGGTTGATCGTGCTATAGGTTTGTTTGGAAAAGAGCATTGCGGCAGATCTTTAATCCTTTGAATTATTATTTCAAATGTATAAATTATTATTTTGTTTACAAAAACATTTAAAAATAGTTTACAAAAAATAACATATTTGAATTCATTTTAAATGGTGATTGTTCCGGATTCTACTTCCCTGGCTTTTGAAAGGAAGGTGATTTGTTCTGATTTTTAAAAATCCGGCTTAAACAAGGCTTGGAAGGTCTGCTTTGAGACATGATCCCTTGCATTTTGAATACGGTAATCCAGTACTTTGAGTGATAATTTCTGCCACAGGGCATATTCCACATCAAAACGCCCAAGCATGGTATTGAGGCGGTAAGGCATGTATTCGGTAAGCCAGGTTTGCCGATAGGCCTCTTTTAGTTCGCCGGTTTCGTCCATGAGATCCACAATGAGTCCATGGCAAGGGTATGTGAGGTCATATACCACGAAATCGTTTTTCTTTTTACTGAGCATGGATTCGTTCCAGCGATCACAAATGGTTTTGGCCCAGATAAATCGGGTGGCAGCGTACTGCATCAGGCGTGCAGAAACCAACAGTGAATTGATAAAAAGACTATCTGTTTTCTCGCATTTGCGTAGCGCCATAATCAATGCATCCTGTGCCTCCTGACTAGCCTTCCGGGCGTTTTTGAAATCCTGAAAATGTAATTCGGTGTTTTTGAGATAATACTCCTGGAACGGGTTTGACCAGCTTTCCACGATCGTTCCTCGGGGAACTCCATTGGTGTTTTTACCTAAACATTTATCCAGATAACTTCCTGCGAGGGCAAGTTTTGAAAATGCTTCTCTCATTTCTGCACCTGCAGCTGGAAAAACCATGGTTGCAAACTGATCGCCAAAAGTGGCCTGATCCGGCACTTTTCCCTGCCAGGCACCGATACTTCCATAAGCCATGAACATCCATGACGACCTTACAAAAGGCTCTACCGGATCGGTCCAGACGGAATTGATAAAACCCAGTGTTTTGTTTTTTATACCCGCCCGCAGGCAAAGGTCGATGTTGTCGTAGGTGTATTTGGCATCGGGATAAATGTGCCCCCAACCCGACACTGCCGGCTGTATAAAAAAGTTTTTCTTTTCTTTCAGAACCGGATTGAGATATCTGTTTATTTCCACGGTGTCGGGCTTGTATTCCCAGATAACCGGAATGATCTCGGCGGGCAGCTTTTTCATCAGATCCGGATAATAGTTGTTCATGTCGGTCCAGGCCAGCACAGTCTTGCCGTATTGTTTCAGCTCATTTTGTACAAGCGTCAGCTGCGCAAGCCATAGTTCCTCTGAATTGATTTTGATATCGGCGTCATCGGCAATGCGTTTGGTTTCCCAGGTTTCATCAAAGCCTACGTGAATAAAGGGGCTTGGAAACAGATCGGAATACTGTTTGATCCAATTTTTTAAAAGCGAATTTGTTTCCGGATTTCTGGGGTCGAGTTCATGACCATATTTTCCGATGGCGAGTCCGGCGTATTTTTCGTTGCGTACCAACTCGTGCAGGTGCCCATACAGGTTCAGAAACGGAATGACATCCATGTGTCTTTCCTTGCCATATGCGATAATGGTCCGGATCTGCTCTTTGGTGTACCCTGCTCTGAAACCGATGGAAGGGAACCCGTCGAGTTCGATGCTTACTTCATTGTAAAAATAATACTGATTGGTTTTCCATTTTGCGAGGAAGTCGATCTGCTGTTTTATTTCGTCCACTGTCAAAAGTCCGCCGTGGGCAAAATCCATCATGATTCCCCGATATGGCATTTTGGGACGGTCTGAAATTTCTACTGTTGGTAGAAATGATTGATTTTTTTGGCCGCGGATTAGCTGACGGATGGTTTGAACGGCATAGTACAACCCTGCGGACGTCTGTGCGATGATCTGTATCTTTTTTGGCGAGATCTGGATGCGGTATTTTTCCCGGTCCGTCGTGTTCTGAATCTCGTCTGTTCCGGGCAGTTCAGCTCCTTTTTCTTTGATGGAAAACTGAATGCTGGCGGTTGAAAGGGAGGTCGCTTTTTTTACCGTAGTGCCCGTTTTTTCACGGATGGTTTGTGCAAGTTCGTTGATTGCAAAACGGATCTCGGGCGAGGCAGAAGCCGGTAAGAAAAGCGATGCAGCACTAAGCAGAAATGTGCCATCGCCGTATTCGGTTTTTTCGGGCTCGGGGAACAAAACGGGTTTTTGGGCAAATGCCGTACCGGATAATCCAGCAAGCAGGATCAATATCAATACGGGTATTCTGAATCGGTTTAGCTCAGCGAATTGCATGCGGACAGTTTTAAGAATGATGAGGTTTACCTGCTCCATTTGGTCGGTGGCGTACTGCGTTTGACGAGGAGGGTATCAGCGTTTTTATGAATAGATCCAATGTGGAGACAGCTCACGCCGAAAGGGCGATTTGACCCAACAGTCGGGGCGGTCAGTCTCCTGATTTCTTTCGTACAGTTGCTGTGTGTTCCATAAACCCTGTTCACTCTGTCGCAGAGTAAACAGGGTATGAAAATTGTATCCATCAGATCAAAGTATCAGTTTTTATCCCACCACAATGGCGTGGCTGCGTTGTCGGCGCCACCAAGCATTTTTACTGCATTGGCCACAGCGGCAGAGTTGGTCTGTTTCTCAGTTTCCAGGAATGGCATTCTTCGGATGAATTTCCCTGCGGGAAGGTCTGCGTTTTCGCTGTGAACGATGGGGTACAATTGCGGTAATCCGGATCTGCGGACTTCGGCCCAGCCTTCCATGCCATCAGGGAATAGTCCCAGCCATTTTTGCTGCGCTACCTGTTTACGTTGCATGTCAGCTGTGGCACTCCATTTTACAGGGTAGTTGTTGACAGGAGGCGAGTCCTGTCCGTCGAGCGGAGCAATGGGAACCGCAGGATTTGAAATGTACTTGGCAATAACAGCCTGGTCGGTAATGCCCCACTGCGCCATAGACATTTTGATGCCTGTTTCGTAGAGGGTCTGCGCGTCGGAACCCATGTTCCAGCCGTTGAGGGCTCCTTCTGCTCTCAGGAAGTAAGCTTCTGCCGCGTGCATGATATTTTGTGGTACAGCAAAATTGGCCGTGAAGGCGCCATTCCCGACATTGCTAGCCCAGCGCGATCCCAGATTGGAATTGAACTTTCTGGAATTGATATCCATTTGTTTTTCTACCACCAATAAACCATTGCGAACACCGTCGAATTTGCCGGTAAATGTGGCCGGTTGGAAATAGATCGGCATCCGGGGGTCGTCGTAGCCTTTGAGCATGGACTCCATGGAAGAGCTCATTCTCAGCTCGTCCCAGGCCACAATCTGTGAAAGGCCGTTGCGTTCGGCATAAACGGAGCTTGATTTGGGCATGTATGCGTCGTCCGTGGTGGCAGTCATTACGCCGGCCGCTACAGCCGCCTCCGCCTGTTGTTTTGCCAGGGTTGGATTCACTTTGGAGATGCGAAGCGCGAGTCTCAGGCGCAGGGTGTTTGCAAACTTAGCCCAGGCAGCCGGAGATTGATTTCCTTTAGCACTGTACACCAGATCAAATTTATCATAAGGTGTTGCAGAGCCTGCGGCCTTTAATACGGTGGATGCGGCATCCAGCTTTTTGAAAAAATCATAATAGATCGAATCCTGCGGGGTAAAAGCGACAGCATCCTTTCCGTTGGCTGCTTCAAAATAGGGTGTTGGGCCGAAGTAATCGGTAACCCTGTGGAACATCCAAACCCACCATACTTTGGCAATGGCATTTTCCGGGAGCTTTTCGTCTGTTTTTTCAATAATCGTTTTCAACTGCGGGGCGGCTGAAATGTACACCGGGTTCCACACGGCTGGCATCCACTCCTGCTTGATCACATAGCGGTCGGTAGGGAATGACATGGCGGCCTGTGAATAAAACTGCGAATAAACACCGGCCACAGTGCCCTCACCGATCTCGAAGTCGTTGGGTGCCAGGGTGGTTGTCATGAGTGCGGTAGCAAACATGTAGGGGAATTCAGTAGCGCTTACTGACCCAAGCTTGGTATTATCGGTATTCAGTTCGACAAAATCGTCGGTACAGCTGCTCAGGGCGATGACCATCCCCAGCATGGCAGCGATTGACAGGCTGTAATATTTTTTTATTTTGAAATGCATGACCATCATCGGTTTTAATTAAAATGAAAGTTTAAGATTCAATCCCATGCTTCTGGTTGAAGGCAGGTTGTTGTACTCGATGCCCTGATAATTACTGTTGCCGATACTTACCTCAGGATCGAAATCAAGCTTCCGCTTGCCTATGCCTGGTATATCCAAAATGGCATTCCCTCTGTAAATGAAGAAGAGGTTACGTGCCACAAAGGAGATTTTGGCCGCTTTGATAAATTTGGGCAGTCCCTTGAATTCATATCCTACCGTTAATTCTCTCATCCGAACTGCCGTGGCGTCGTAAGTGAAAAATTCTGCCCAGGAATAATTGTTCTGAGAAACAATTGTCCAAAATCTTTCTGCATTAATGGCTTTGCTGTTGGCAGCTCCATCTGCGGTTACACCTGGCAACACCCAGGATCCTGCTTCCCTATACTTGGTAGTGTAATCAGCGTTTCCGAAATAGGCATTCTGAGCAGCGGATCCGGAAGTGACGATACCTCCAAATTTACCATCGATTAACAGTCCAAGGGTGAAGTTTTTGTAAGTGAAATTGTTCGTGAAGCCAGCTGTATATTTCGGATTGTAGTTGCCCACTTTTTCAATGGCATCCGATCGTACGGGAACGCCGTTCGCATCGACCAGATATTGGCCGTTGAGCTGTTTCCATTTATAACCGTACATATCTCCGTAGCTCTCTCCCTCAATCACGAGCGGTGTGGCCGTACGAATATTCGAGCCAGATCCCAGGTAAACACGTGTGATCCTTGGATCCAGCTTGATCACCTTGTTACGATTCAGGGCGTAATTGAGCCCCATGTTCCAGGTGAAAGCGCTGTTCTGTAAAACTTTAGCAGAAAGCACTACTTCAATGCCCGAATTTTCAATGTTTCCTGCATTAATAAACCGGGAAGAATACCCTGAAGATGCTGGTGCGCCAATGCCCAGTAATTGATTTCTGGTATTCGTTTTATAATAGGTCAGATCTATTCCGAAGCGGTTTTCACTAAAGCGCCAGTCTGTACCAAATTCAAGGGACTGCGTCAATTCGGGTTTCAGGCCGGCAAGGGCTTGAACCGGGCTGCTGGTTACAAAGCCGCCGAACGTTCCGCGTGCATAGGAATAGGTTTGATTGATCAGATAGGGATCTGTGTCGTTACCCACTTTGGTGAGTGATGCACGGACTTTGGCCAGGCTAATCCAATTGGGCAGCTGTACCATTTCGGATAGAATGCCCGAAAGGCCGATGGATGGATAGAAGTAGGAGTGAGGGGATGGCAGTGTGCTGGACCAGTCATTACGGGCTGTTATATCCAGAAACAGATAGTCTTTGAATTCAAATTGCGCCGTACCATACACTGAGTGTAAGTCCCTTTTGCTGGTGCTGGTCGTAGCACCCAGGTTGGTTGCGAAACCCAGGTCAAACTTGTTGGGGATACCCAGTCCGTCGGCGAAATTAACCCGTCTTCTCAGGCTGCGCATCAGCATGGAGCCTCCGAGGTTGTAGTTGATCCGGATATCTTTCGTAATGCTGTTCGTTCCGTTTAACAGCACATCCATGTTTCGTTCAGAAACCTGAGCGTTTTCTTCCGCATAGTATCCACCAGGTAAACGCGCATAGTTGGCTGTATTATTGGAATAGCTATGGGTATTGAAGTCATTGTAGTTGTCCGAGCTAATACGTCCCTGAATGTTAAGCCAGTCGGTGAATTTGTATTTCAGCGCAATCAGGCCTGTAACCCGGCTTCTGTTTTCGAGGTGCTTGGTGTTGTAAATGGTCCAGTATGGGTTCATGTAAACCGGATCAGGATTGGTCCAGTATCTCTGGGTTTCGATTCCCGTTGAGCTCACCGTTTTGTAATCTTTCAGATCGTCCAGGTTCACCGAGCGTGGTATGTGAGAAAGGTTGGCAACCACAAAGCCGTCGCCGCCCACACCAGGCTTGTTATTAATCTTTTGAAGCGTGTAGGTAACTTTGGCGTCAACGGATAATTTACTGGTCAGGTTCAGGCCAATTCTGCCGTTGAAAGTATTACGGTTCAAGTTATTGGTAGGAACGATTCCATTGGCATTGTTATTGGCATATGAAAAATAGGTGGTCATTTTTTCGGATCCACCGCTAATGCCTATCGCATTGTTTGTAGAAATGCCTGTGCGGTAAAAATCAGAAATATTATTAGGGAAAGCCTGCAAAGGCACACTTTTTCCAGCCCAGTCGGTTACGGTCTGTCCGGTAATGGCAGCACCCCAGCTACCCGTGCCCAGTGGAGAGTAAACCCCTCCAGCTCCCTGACTGTACTCATTTTGCAAAGCTGGTGTGGTGAATGCCTTATCAAATGATACGCCCGAGTTGATATTGACGCTCAGGGCCCCGCTTTTGCCTTTCTTTGTTGTGATCATCATGACCCCATTGGCGGCACGACTACCGTACAAAGCCGCGCCTGCAGCCCCTTTCAGGATGTTGATGGATTCAATATCGTCGGGATTGATATTGCCGACCCCGTCACTTCCGCTTGTTCCGCGGTTGTCATCGCCGGAATCATTTCTTACCTGTCCCGATACCGTTGAATTGTCAATCGGGACACCGTCTACTACGATCAGTGCGTTGTTGGTCCCCTGGATAGAACGGTTACCCCTCAGGATGATCCGTGTGGCGCTGCCCGGGCCGCTGGATGACGGTGTGATCGTCAAGCCCGCTACTTTTCCGGAAAGTGTATTGGTGAAGTTGGCATCACGCACTTCATTGATCTGCTCACTACCGATTTTCTGTGTTGCATAAGTAAGGGTTTTGGCCGATCTCTCAATACCAAGTGCCGTAACCACCACCTCCTGCAGCCCAAGGGCCTCGTCCATGAGCGAAATATTGCCAAGGTCTGTGCGGTTGCCAATTTCCACCTCCTGTGTTTTCATTCCGATGTAGGAAACGACCAGAGTCGTTGCGTCGGCAGGTGCGTTAAAAGAAAACTTACCTTCTGCGTCCGTTATGACGCCCAATGTAGATTTTTTTACAATGATGGAAGCCCCCGGTACCGGTGCTCCTTTTTCATCCAAAACTTTACCCGACAACTTTTTAAGCTGTTGAGCGCTGGAGTTGTTGACAAATCCGCCGGTAGTAAAAATAAGGATACAAATGGCCAGATAGCCCGCGGGCGGCAAACCGAAAAAAATTATTTTTAATAATGAGGCCTTCCAGTGTGAGGCTCTCAGGGATGTTAGAAATCGTTTCATAATCTGATTTTTTCTGCGCTTATGTATTTGTGATCAAAAATTTCTCCCCACAACCACCTTCAATCTGAAGGAATGAACTCCTTCGGGTTATTCTGCAATCCATGTAGTAAGGCACACTTGTTATACCGGTGTTTCATCATAGGCGTTTAAGATTTGGCAAGGCTTGATAAAATGCTATTGATTCTGAAATTTAAAATAGTATTTTGTCAACTGTATTGACTCAATAATGTTGACAAATATATTTTTATTTTGTTTACAAAAAAAGCGAAATAATATTTTTTTGAATGGAGTTTTTTAAAAACAAACAATCGCTGTGGGGTAATTGCGGAGTTTTTTGTTTGGGTGCACGAAATACAGATAGGCTTGTCTAGGGATTCATGTATACAAAAAATCCCTGCCGTTAGGTGGCAAGGATGTATGGAGTGTAAAGATATGTGGAAGTACAACTAGATGAGATCCAGGGAAGCTACTTCGCCTCGAATGAGATGTTTGGTGAGGGCTTCTTCTGCCGCTTTATAGTTTTGTTCTTTGATGGCCTTTACAATGGCGCGATGTTCCTGGTCGGTGAGTTCATAATCATCCATATGGGTTTGCGTTTTGCCCAGTTTTTGGTGAAAAAGCGGAATGTTGCTGGCCCTGTATAAATGAATAAGTTTTTCATTTCCAGAGCTTTCTATTAATATTTCGTGAAATTTTACATCCGCTTCACAAGCTCCTCCAAAGTATCCGCGTTCGACCATGGAGGTGAAATCTTCACAAATACGTTCCAGCTCAGCAACATAGGAAGGGTCATTTTTGAGAATCGAAAGTTTTACAGCGCCTATTTCCAGGATTTCCCGCAATTCTCTGATTTGCCGGCTATCCTCCAGGGTAAGGCTTTTGACAAAAAAGCCACCCTTTTCTCCCTGCACGATCAATTGTTCTCCCAGTAATCTGGTGAGTGCTTCCCGGATTGCCATCCGGTTCACTTCCAGTTTCTTCGACCATTCGTCTTCTTTGAGCCTGGTGCCGGATGTAAGCTGACTGGCAAGTATTTTACTTCTCAATTCGATATAGGCCCGGTTTGATAGGGATTCTTCTTTCATGAATTTCTGTAAACAAATAGATGTTGATTCTGTAAATGTCAGCAGGTGCAAAGGTATGGATTATTTTTTTGGCACCTAAGTTAACCTAGGATACAAAAAAGCCGGTCGTGCGCCGTGGCAGACCGGTTGGAAACATGCTGATCAGTTACAGCAGATTATTTTTGGAGTAGTTCCTTTACGAAATCGTCATCAATAAGCGCAGGATACGCCTGTGTGACCCTGGTTATCTCTTCCGCCTGGCCCGGAGAAAGGTTCTCTTTTGGGTTGAGTGTCCATATTCCCTCCATTAGGCCCTGCCTGCGCAGTACTTCATGTACACCGGTAATACATCCATGAAATGCATGAGCAGGATCAAATATGGCTGCATTCATATCCGTTACCTGGATGTTTTTGACGAGCATTTCTTCGATGGGTACGGTTCCGTGCAGTACACATTCTTTTATTTCGGCCAACAGGGCAACGGCTTTTTGGGTCCATACAGCCCAGTGCCCCAATAAGCCACCTACAAATCTTTTTTCAACAACCTTGTTGTCAATAGTGAAGCGATAAGTGGTAAGCAAGTCTGCAACAATATTGTCATCGTTTCCTGTGTAAAGCGCAATGTCATCTTTACGTTCAGAGTTACACACCGCACGTACTACGTCCAGGGTTTGATACCGGTTAAATGCAGCTACCTTAATGCCCAGAACGTTGGGCGTGTTGGCAAATTTTAACCAGAAATTATAGGTGAATACACGCCCGCCGATGGCTGATTGCAGATAAAATCCGAACACTGGAATGATACCGGCAATGATTGCAATATGTTCGATCACCTCGTCCTCGGAGTATTCTCCCAAGGCGGCCATACTCACAAGTCCCATATCGTAGCCATGTTTTACAGCAAGTTCTGCTTCCTGAACTGCCTGGGAAGTAGGGCCGCAAATGCCTGCAATTTTCAGGAATGGCCGGTCTAATCCGGCAGCTTCTACTTCTTCCGAAGCCATTTTCAGGACGGGTTCAAAAAGATCAATCCCGGCATCTCTGATCTCAAACTGAGTGGTGTGAACACCAACCGCAATGCCACCTGCCCCGCTTGCCATGTAATATTTTGTGAGTCCGCGCTGCCTTTTTTCGTCAAGCTGTAATTGCGCGTTGAGTGCCAGTGGATGGGCGGGAATAACCGTTCCCTGGTGAAGAAGTCTTTTCTTTTCTTCGGATAGATTTTTCATTTGTCCGGATAATGCTATTCGTATGATTTATTGAGCTGGAAGCATCAATTGTATATGCTGCCGGGTTTAGCTTTGCTCCTTGTTTAGGCCTTCGAAAGCTGATAGCCGGCCAAAAGCGGACTGCCGACAGCCAACCCTAATACTTTCCCTTTCTTTCCTGGAAATGTGTGGGTTTGTTAATTGTTTCTCCACCGTTTTTGAGCCAGTTGGCCGTGATTTCAATCATTTGCTTTAAGGTTACCTGCGGATAACCAAAAAGCCTGAACGACTCTGCGGCATTGCTTAGCAGTGCGGTGGGCTGTTCTTCATTGATAAACTGAGGTTCCATATCGAAATGTTTACCAAACTCGTGGGCGAGCCAGCGAACAGATACGGTTTCCGGGCCGGTTATATTCAGTATTTTCGAAGGAGATGCACACTGGAGCAGCGAACGTACGGCCATCTCGTTGGCGTCGCTCTGCCAGATGACGTTGACGGCGCCCGTTTGTAAATTTACAGGATTGCCGGCGAGAACTGTTTTGGCTATTTCCAGCAGCACACCGTAACGGAAGTCGATGGCATAATTTAGCCGGTAAAGCAGAATGGGGGTGCCGTATTTTGTAGAAAAGTATTGGAAAATTCGTTCTCTACCCAGGCACGATTGTCCATATTCGCCGACGGGTTCGGCAGGGATCTCTTCAGTAGCACCGCCAGAGCCGATAGCTGTATACGGATACACGTTGCCGGTGGAGTAAACTACGATCCTCGAATTTTTGTATTTTTCAGCTACCCGGCCGGGAAGATAACTATTCATCGCCCAGGTATAGGGTTGATTGCTGCTGGTTCCAAATTTGGTTCCTGCCAGATAAAGCACGTTTGGTGCTTCAGGCAGTGCCTGCAGTTGAGCATCATCCAGTATGTCGGCAGCAATGGTTTCTATCCCGTCTTTGTTCAGTTCTGCGGCAAGGCCCTCTTCGCTGAACCGCGACACGCCAATTACCCGGTTACTTTTTCCTGCCATGTCAAGTGCCTGTCGGGTAAGCCGGGCAATGCTGGGCCCGATCTTTCCACCGGCACCCAGTATCAGAATATCGCCTTCAAGTTGGGCGATGTCTGCAATAAGGGCAGCAGAAGGTTTGACAAATTTTTCTTCAAAGCTGTTTATATCAAGCATTGGTCATAGGTTTGAAATTATTGTAAAGAAGGAATGTGAGCGGGTTCCTGTGGTCACTTAAACAAAGGGTTGTTGAAAAACAGCGTTTCTACGTTGTTAGCAGCCAGTGCAAAAAGGAGTATGAGCCCCATTGCTCCAAATATTTTTATCGCAGGGCTGTTTTTGTGTTCCCCCATAATCTGGGCATCATTAGCCACGATGTACATGGCAGTTCCGATAAACGGTACAATGAAAATGGTAACACTTTGCGCGAAAATGATCAGTTCCAGTGGTAGCTTACCAAAGCGTATCGCAATGAATGCCCCGAAGATCATAACCGTGGCGATCAGGTAACGGACTTTTACGGAGCTAAACTTGCTTCCAAAGCCGAGCGCGTCGCCCAGTAAAGTACCTCCTACCGATGCATTTCCGATTAATGAAGAAAACGCAGCACCGAAAAGCCCGATGAGGAAAAAGGTGGATGCGTTTCGTCCGAAAATGGGTTCCAGGGCCTTAGCCATATCAGAAGCCGAATTGACTTTAATGCCTTTCGGATTGAGAACAGCTGCTGCACATATAATGACCACGGCACTCATTACGCCAAGCAGCACAATTCCTGCCACACTGCCACTTTTCTTGTCATCGCTGGGAGAGGAAGCGCGTTGTGCTCTTCTTTCCTGCACCAGATACGATTGGTAAAGCGCCCCCACAATCGAAAAGCAGGAGGCGGTAAATGCGATAATCAACCCAAGGGAATTAGCGGGGTAGGATGGGACAAAGCCGGTGGCTATACCTCCCAGATCAGGCTTGGCGTAAAAAAGTGTTGCTACAAAGGAGAGCAACATCAGGCTGATCAGCGCAATCATGGTTTTCTCCAGAACCGTGTAGAATTTCCTGAGAAACAATAACCCAACACCCAAAGTGGTGAACAAAATAATCCAGGGAACTGGCGAGGTATGGTAGAGCTCGCCTACGGCAATGCCGACACCAATGGAATTGCCCGCCTGAAATGACGTGCTAACCAGAAATACGCCAATGCCGATGAGAATGGAAGGGAACTTTCCCCATTTCTCTCTTACGGTTTGCAAAAAGGATTTGTCAGTAGCAATACCAATGCGCGTTGCCATGGTTGTAAAAACGGCCATAAAAAAAATGGCAACCACAACGATCCACAGCATGGAATATCCATAATCAGCACCTAGCCTTGAGGTAATCGTCATTTTGCTCGGCCCGAAAACCAGTGCCGCGGTGATAAGCCCGGGGCCCAGTGTTCTCGACCAGCTAATTATGTTTTTCAGGATATTTCCCACAGAAAGATTCGGGTAAACGGATTGGAGATAAGTATGCTTATTTTTTCTTAACCTTCGCCATTACACTTTCCAGTGTTACGTTTTTGCCACCCTGTCTTTTGCTTTCATCCGCAGCTTCCATAAAGGCAAAGATCTCGATCGTTTCTTCAGGCGTGACGGGAACCTGTCCTGTTTTGAAATACTTGATGATATCTACCAGTAAAGGCTCATAACCTGCATAGGGCCCGAGTGTTTTGTTGCCATCCTGTGTAAATACGGTGCCGCCGTATCCACCTTTGCCACTGCGCGTTCCCCGGAAAGTACCGGTACGGCCATCTGCCCAGACGCCCACGACGATGTCTGTGGTGGGTGTACTTACCCGGGTTACGCTTTTGCATCCTGTGCCCATGACGGTATACAGCGTTTCCACGCCGTGAACCCCGTACCAAAACAAGTCGGGGTGGGTTTTTTCCAAGGAGGCAGGACTGAACGTGTCGGCACCAAGAACTTTGGATTTGTCCATACCTTCGAGTCCTTTAATATAACGCAGGCTCGACGCGGAGAAAATGGGGATATTGTATTTTTTTGCAGCATCGTAGATGGCGACTGCATCCGACAAGGAAGCGGCGACAGGTTTGTCAATAAACACTCGTTTACCGGCTTTCAATACTTCCAAAGCCTGTTCCAAATGCAAGCGGCCATCATTGGTTTCCAAAAGAACGACATCGACCTTAGAAAGCAATTCCTTAATGGAGCCCACGATTTCAACTCCTTGTTTTTTTACTTCTTCCGTGTATGAAGGAATTCGCTTTGTGCTGGATTCAATATCCCGGCTGCCGTACGGGTAAGCGGCAACCACCTTATACCCGTCATAAACCGGATCCGGTGTTGCGGCGTTCAGAGCCTTCACAAACGCAGTGCTGTGGGAAGTGTCAAGCCCGATTATACCAACTCTTTTTCCATCCGCCACACCAGCGAAAGAAAGCGTGTCCAAAATGCTGATTCCAACGCCCGTGGCAACGGCGGTGCGAATAAATTTTCTTCTGTTCAGATTACTCATATGTCTGGAAAAGTGTTTAGGAATAGCAATGATTTTAAGAATTCGGGTACGTACCCGTAAAATTAGCATTATATTTTTAATTCTATTGTTTTAGAGAAAATGTTTTGAAATATTTTGCGGATGACATAGTTGCCCATGATTTATATCGAATTTTACATGTATTCCATCCAATGAGAATTTGTACTGCTAACAGGCATTCTCTCTTTATTGCTTTTCAATTCAAATAAAACGCCTCATTTTCCTTGGTAATGATATCTATAGGCATAAAGTGAATCTTCTCAACCGGGGTGCCGAGGACCAATGTCTGATACAATGACATGACCCCGCGGTATCCCTGCTCTTCTGGCTTATGACAGATCAAAAAGTCAATTACGCCATTTTTAAGGTATTCAATATTTTGTTTCAGAAAGTCGTAACCCACCAACGGCATGTTGGTACGCTGGCTGTTTTGCAAAAAAGAAGCTACGGAAAAAACACGGGAGTTGGTAACGAAGACTGCCTCTATATCTTTATTCAAGTGAAATACATAGGTAAGGTGCCTGGCCACCGACTGATAATCTGTATCACGTATATCTACCCGAATGATCTCGTTGGTCTGATTATGGTCATGGAAATAGCTCCTGAACCCGTCCTCAATTTGCAAATAGTTATAATTGTCGATCTCGGTGGAGATGTTGACCACCAGCACCTTTTTGTTTTCCCGAAGACGGTAGGTAAGCAACTTAGCACCTACATATCCACTTTGAAACAAATGGGGGCCAATATAGGACAAGCTGGGCGCTTTGGGGATGTTGCTGTCAATGAATACGTAGGGAATCTTTTTTTGCCTGCAAATCTCGGTAAACGCCGTGGCTTCATCGATGAAAGACGGTGCCAGAAGCACCCCATGGAACTCAGCATGGATAATGGATTGGGCCTGGCTCTGAAACGATTTCTTATCATTCAGTTGAAAATAGAAAGTTTTCAGGTGAACGCCATACTTTTTTATTTCCGATTCGGCGCGTGAAATTCCTTTTACCGGCGCCTCCCAGAAGTTGGTTTCTTCGGAGACCGCCGGGATCAGAACAGCAAGTGAAATGATCTTCCTGGAGGCCAGGCGACTGGCCAGGATATTGGGCTGATAATCCAGCTCCTTAATGATCTCATTGATCTTTTTCTTCGTTTTTTCCGATACTCCAGTCCTGTTGTGAATGACCCGGTCAACAGTTGCAATGGATACGTTAGCTCGTCGAGCAATCTCTTTTACGCCAAAATAGGCCGTGGTGTCTTTTTCCATGAAGGGTTAAAGATAAAGGCAATCCGTGAATGCCGAAAGTAAACACGTTTATTGAACTAAAAAAAAGTATTGAGCCACCGGAATACTTACAAGCCTGAAAACTGTGAAATATAATCCTTTTCGGAGCAGAAATGGTGGAAGTGAAGGTTTTAGGCCAGTGACTGTTAATTGTCATATGAAAATCTGCCTCCTGGTTTTTCAGGTCATATTTTTCGTTCAGGGAAACGTTCTTGCCGTTTTGTATACAAATCTTCGCCACCAGTTTGGTAGCCGACCCTTTCAATGGTGCTCATGAAGTGGAACGGAGGATTACGCTAATCCGGGCAATAGCGGGATCAACATCATTCTGCTCCGTTATGCAGAAATTTTGTTATCCTACGCCGAAGCAAAAATCGAACTGAACCAAATTGATGCGAGTGTGTTTTTGGCAATTAATCTCGTCAGAAATGGTAGAAGTGATGTAAAACAACCTTCTGTAACAACCGGGACACAGGTAGAACTTAGAGAACTGGTCAGAAGGGAAAGAACGGTGGAACTGGCTTTTGAAGGACAGCACTTATTTGATATTCGTCGGTGGAAGACTGCCGAGAAGGTCATGCCAGGCCCTGTTTACGGAATCACGTATACCAATGCGCAGGGGCAGCTTGTGACGGTGGAGTCGGTAGCGGTCAATAAAGTATTTGATCCTGCAAGACATTATCTCTGGCCCATACCGCAAAAGGAGATGAACCTGAGCCCGATGTTGAAACAAAATCCGAATTGGTGAGCAGCTAAGGGCTTTTAGCTATTAGCTTTTAGCCTTTTATAACTCTAAAATCAGTAGCCTTTTATATGTTTAAAATCAAAAAATACAACGCGCTATTTCTCGCCTGCATACTATTTGGGGCAACAATTTGTCTTACGGCATCGATCAGCAAGCCGGAAGCGAAAACACCGAATATCGTCCTGTTTTTTATTGACGATCTCGGTTATGGAGACCTTTCGGTGACGGGTGCTTTGGGCTATAAAACCCCCAATCTGGATAAGATGGCTGCCGAAGGAACGCGCTTTACGAATTTTATGGCAGCACAGGCCGTTTGCAGTGCGTCCCGTGCAGGGTTGCTCACCGGTTGTTATCCCAACAGGGTTGGTGTATCTGGTGCATTTGGGCCTAATAGCCACTTAGGGCTCAGTCCGAAGGAGGAAACGATAGCCGAATTGGTGAAAGCACAAGGTTATGCCACAGGTATTTTTGGCAAATGGCATCTGGGCAGTGACCAGGAGTTTCTACCTCTGCAGCAGGGGTTTGATGAATATTATGGCGTGCCGTATTCGCATGATATGTGGCCACTACATCCCTGGCAGGAACGTGCAAAATATCCACCCCTACACTGGATTGACGGAAATAAGGAGACGAAGGAGATCAAAAACCTCGATGATGCCAGCGAGCTCACGCCGGTCATTACCGAAAAAGCAATTGGGTTTATCAAGAAAAATAAAAACAAGCCATTTTTCCTGTACGTGCCACATCCACTGCCTCACGTACCCCTGGCTGCATCTGCGAGGTTTAAAGGCAAAAGTCAGCGCGGGCTTTTTGGAGATGTGCTGATGGAACTGGACTGGTCGGTGGGAGAGATCATGAAAGAACTGAAAGCGCAGGGTTTGGATAATAACACCCTTGTGATTTTTACCAGCGACAATGGCCCGTGGCTGAACTACGGAGACCATGCCGGATCTGCGGGCGGGTTCAGGGAAGGAAAAGGCACCTCGTATGAAGGAGGTCAAAGAGAGCCTACCATCATGCGATGGCCGGGCGTGGTGCCGGCAGGAAGGGTTTCCAATAAGCTTCTTTCGACGATCGACGTGCTGCCTACCATTGCCAAACTGACAGGCGCCAAGCTGCCCAAAGAAAAGATTGACGGCATTGAATTCACGGATCTTCTGAAAGGAGATGACAGCAAAACGCCCCGGGAAGAATTTCTGTATTATTATCGCAGAAACAGTCTGGAAGCGGTGAGAAAGGATAATTGGAAACTCGTGTTTGCGCATCCGGGAAGAACATATGAAGGGTCACTGCCTGGTAAAAATGGCCAGCCTGGACCAGCTCCCGAAGATCACAGTATACCCAGGGCTCTGTATAATCTTGCCCGGGATCCCGGTGAACGCTACGATGTGCAGGAGCAAAATCCGGAGATCGTTGCCGAACTGGAGAAAATCGCCGATGCTGCCAGGGAGGATCTGGGCGATGATCTGCAAAAGAGGGATGGGAAAAACCGGAGACTTATTGGGAAGGCGGGGGAGAGGAATTGAGAAAGGAGAATTGAGAATTAGAGTGGGCAGAAAAATATTTAATTGCGCTTGTGTCAATTAAATACTTTTCTGCCATTCGTTACGAATACTATTAAGTTGATCATCAATCTGATTATTAGTCATTGGCGATTTTATGGTACCCCGTAAAGAAGATAAATTCGTTTTTTTGCGAATGACCCGGATCAACTTGAGTTCTTCCATATCTTGCAAAAGCTTTAATGCTTTTTGATTGGTAAGTTCAATTTCTAGTGTTTCCATTTTAATGATATTTATGAGAATGGAATTTACATAAAAATAAAGACTTATGATGGTGTTGAAGGAAAATTCATTTGTGGAGAAATATTTCAGCGTACCCAGTATATTACCGAGAAATAGCACAAATAAAGCCTAAAGGGCTTGAATTTGCATAACTCCGGGTGAAACCCGGAAGAAAAAAAATCCAGTCCCACACAACCCCGGAAGGGTTGAACCATGCAAACCACCATGCACATAATCCGATCCTCCAAGTTCGTTTTGACCGCGATGTTTCTGTTGTCAGGATGCTATTCGGTTTTCGCACAAAACAAAGCGAAACCTAAACCCAACATCATTTACATCTATGCAGATGACCTGGGTTATGGAGAGCTGGGCTCTTACGGGCAGAGGAAGATCAAAACGCCGCATCTGGATAAGCTGGCAAAAGAGGGGATACGTTTTACCAAACATTATACCAGCACGCCCGTTTGTGCACCTGCGCGCTGTATGTTGTTGACTGGCCGGCATGGCGGTCATTCCTTTATCAGGGGCAATTATGAGATGGGCGGCTTCCCGGATGACAAAGAGGGAGGCCAAATGCCCTTGCCGGAGGGGACTGTAACGATTGCCAAAGTCTTGAAAAATGCGGGCTACGTTACAGGTGCTTTTGGTAAATGGGGCCTCGGAATGGCCAATACGACCGGCGACCCCAACAAGCAGGGTTTTGATTATTTTTACGGTTATCTGGATCAGAAACAGGCCCATAATTATTACCCGACACACTTATGGGACAACGGCAAGCGGGATATGCTCAATAATCCCGTTATAGACGTGCACCGCAGGTTGGCTGCCGGTGCTCCCGACAGTGCTTTCGATTACTTTAAAGGCAAGGATTATGCAATTGACAAAATAGCAGACCGTGCGCAGAGATTTATCCAGGAACACCAGAAAGATCCGTTTTTTCTCTATCTGCCGATGACGATTCCGCATGTGTCGCTACAGGTTCCGGACGAAGCCATCAAGGAATACATCGGGCAGTTTGAGGAAAAGCCTTACTATGGAGAGCGGAATTACGCTTCGGCAAAATATCCTTTATCTACCTACGCCGCAATGATCACTTATCTGGATCAGCAGGTTGGGAAAATTCAGGAGCAGATCCAAAAACTTGGCTTGGATGAAAATACCATCATCCTGTTTTCCAGTGATAATGGAGCAACCTTCAATGGAGGAACCGATGCGAAATTTTTTAATAGTGTAGCTGGTTTGCGCGGACTCAAAATGGATATTTACGAAGGAGGAATACGAGAACCCTTTATCGTCAGATGGCCAGGGAAAATCAAAGCAGGAACCACCACAGATTACGTTTCGGTGCAGTATGATATATTCGCCACCTTAGCAGAAATTGCCGGTGTGAAGGCGCCACCATCCGACGGCGTTTCGCTCATGCCGGTGCTGACAGGCACAGGGAAGCCCACGCCAAGGGAATATCTCTACTTTGAGTTTTCCGAAAAAAGTGGCCAGATTGCCATTCGGTTCGAAAAGTTTAAAGCGGTAAAAAGCAACGTCAAAAACAACAAAAATGCTCCGTGGGAACTCTACGATATGCAGCATGACGAAAAGGAATCCGCCGATATAGCTTCCAAACATCCGGAAATTATTCCCAAACTGGACGAAATAGTGAAGAAAGAACACCAGCAGGCTACGCTGAAGGAGTGGGAGTTTATTGATCCGAAGTTTTGAGGCGAAAAAAAGAGATTCCTTATGAACAATCCCGCAACGCCCGTAATATGTTTAAAAAGCTGATTCCGATAGCAGGTGTCATCCTGGCATCCTATGCCATTTCTCTACTGTTTGCTAACCACAAACCTGCTCCAAAACCCAATGTGCTTTTCATTTGGGTGGATGACCTGCGTCCGGATCTCAAAGCTTACGGAAACGCTGTTGTTCAGGCTCCAAACCTGGATAAGCTGGCGGGTCAGGGAACGGTTTTTACAAATCAGTTTGTAACCCAGCCCACCTGTGGCGCCTCCCGGTTTAGTTTGCTGACGGGTCGCAGACCGCGCAATATGGTGGAACTCAATAATGCTGCCATCGAAAAAGAGATAGCCACGCAGCCCAGAACGGATGTGCCCGAAACATTTATAGACAACCTCAGGCGCAATGGCTATTATACGGTGGGTATAGGTAAAATAAGTCATTCGGCTGATGGCTATGTGTATGGTTACGATGAGCCCAGAAGTGATAAACTGGAACTGCCTTACAGTTGGGATGAAATGCTTTTTAACCCGGGCAAATGGGTTACGGGATGGAATGCATTTTTTGGTTATGCAGATGGATCCAATCGCCAGGGCAAAAAGAGTGAGGTAAAACCCTATGAAGGTGCGGATGTGGAAGACGACAGCTATCCCGACGGCCTGACAGCCAATCTGGCCGTAGCAAAGCTCAAAGAGTTGTCCAGGAAAAAGCAACCATTTTTCTTAGGCGTAGGTTTCTTCAAACCGCATTTACCATTTACAGCACCCAAAAAATACTGGGATTTATACGATGAGTCGAAAATAACCCTTACGCCCTCATCAGATGTTCCTGAAAATGTAAACGCCGCCAGCCTGCACCCGAGTAAGGAATTTAACCAGTACAACCTGGGAGAGGAAAAGGCTTCTCTGGAAAAACCGGTATCAGATGCCTATGCACGGAAACTAAGGCATGCCTACTACGCAGCCATCAGCTACACGGATGCACAGATTGGGAAAGTGATCACGGAATTGAAGGAGTCGGGATTGTATGAAAACACCATCATTGTGGTCTGGGGTGATCACGGCTGGCATCTGGGCGACCATCGGGTCTGGGGCAAGCACACCATTTTTGACCAGTCACTGAGAAGTGTGCTTATCGTGAAAACACCCGAAGCCAAATCCGGAAACGTGCGCAAACAGATCGTCAGCTCGGTGGATATTTATCCGACGCTTATGGAGCTTTGCGGTGTAAAAGTGCCCACAAAGCTGGATGGGAAGAGTTTTGTCAGTCTTTTAGGTCGTAATAATAGTAATAATTGGGAAAATGTCGCTTACAGCTATTACAACAAAGGAATTACCGTTCGGAATGACCGTTACCGGCTGACCAAATATTTTCGGCAGGATGCACCAAACATTGAGCTCTATGATCATGAGACCGACCCGCATGAAAATCATAACATTGCTGGCAGTCATCCGGAAATCGTTGCCAAACTGAGTGAAACGCTGGAAAAGGGGAATACAGGTTTATACAAATAGTTAGGAGCGATTGTCTGCGGTAACATTTGTAAGTTTTGAACGTTTTACCTTGACAGCACCTTAAAAAGGAATGAAATTGATATTGAAAACCAACGTAATGAAAATTTGTTCAGTACTTACTCTGATTCTGTCAGGAATTTTTACGAATCAGTCATTTGCCCAGAATACTAATGCGCAACGACCGAACATCGTTTTTATACTTGCCGATGACCTGGGCTATGGTGACGTAGGTTTCAATGGGCAAAAACTGATCCGTACACCGAACATTGACCGGCTTGCCAAAGAAGGTATGAAATTCAATCAGTTTTATGCAGGCACCAGCGTATGCGCACCTTCAAGATCCTCCCTGCTGAGTGGCCAGCATACGGGTCATACGTATATCCGTGGAAATAAGAGCGTGGATCCGGAAGGCCAGCAGCCCATCGCCGACTCGGTGGTAACCATTGCCGAAATATTGAAGAAGGCCGGATACACCACCGGTGCATTTGGAAAGTGGGGCCTGGGGCCGGTTGGCTCAGAGGGTGATCCCGTGAAGCAGGGTTTCGACCGGTTTTATGGTTACAATTGTCAAAGCCTCGCCCATCGGTATTACCCCAATCATTTGTGGGATAACAGTAAAAAAGTAGTTCTGGAAGCGAATCAGAACCTGATGTACAACAAACAGTACGCGCCCGATCTGATCCAGAAACAGGCACTGGAATTTATAAATGCAAAAAATGACAAACAACCTTTCTTTTTATTCTTACCATACATTCTTCCGCACGCCGAACTGATCGTGCCGGATGACAGCGTGTTTCAATATTATAAAGGAAAATTCCCCGAAAAAGCGCACAAAGGCCTGGACTACGGCCCGGATGCCACAAAAGGCGGCTATGCATCTCAGGAATATCCCCACGCTGCCTTCGCCGCCATGGTAGCAAGGCTCGATATGTATGTAGGGCAGGTGCTGGACAAGCTGAAAGAGAAAGGTTTGGACAAGAATACGCTGGTGATCTTTACAAGCGACAACGGTCCGCATGTTGAAGGCGGTGCTGATCCCAGGTTTTTCAACAGTGGAGGTGGATTGCGTGGTGTGAAGAGGGACCTTTATGAAGGGGGAATACGTGAGCCCTTCGCCGCCCGATGGCCGGGGGTGATAAAGCCGAGAACTTCCAACGATTACATTGGGGCGTTCTGGGATATGCTGCCTACGTTCGCTGAACTTGCCGGTGCAAAAGCTCCCGGTAACATTGATGGCATTTCATTCGTGAATTCGCTGACCGGTAAAGGAGTGCAGAAAAAGCACGATTACTTGTATTGGGAATTTCACGAGCAAGGCGGAAAACAAGCTGTGAGACAGGGGAATATGAAGGCCGTGCGTTTGAAAGCGGCGGGTAATCCGGATGGTCTGGTTGAGTTGTACGATTTGTCAAAGGATCCGGGAGAAAAAAATAATATCGCTCCGCAAATGTCCGAAAAGGCCAAAGAAATGGGCCAGATCATGAACAAGGCACATGTATCCTCAGCGCTGTTTCCGTTTGGTAGTCTGGTGACGAATTAGTGGAGATGGTTAAACCTTCATGGTATTCCAATTGACAATTCGGAACAAACCGTGCATCGTCAGCTTTTGGTAGAAATAGCGAATCGCAGCTTTATAAGTCCAAAAAACTAATATGCCAATCAAAAAAGGCGCACTCTGGTTTTAAATAGGTTGGAGGATAAGATAAAACATATTTGGTGATCATAAAAACTGACTGCACGTTGCTTCCAACAATCCTTAACTTAACGGAGAGGTTTTTCCTAATCCTGATCATTTGCCTGATATCAGGTCTTGGTTCATTCGCACAAAACAAAAAGCGCCCCAACGTAATTGTTTTCTTCGTTGACGACATGGGCTGGCAGGATACCTCCGTTCCTTTCTGGAACAAAACGACTGACTTCAACAGGCGTTATCACACACCCAATATGGAACGCCTGGCAAGAGAAGGTATGAAGTTTACCAATGCCTACGCCATGCCGGTGTGTACACCTTCGCGGGTGAGCATGATAACGGGCGTCAATGCGGCACATCACCGGGTTACCCACTGGACCTCTCCGGACCAAAATAAAAACACCGATTTTGCCGATACAACAATGAGGTCCGTGGACTGGAATATAAATGGTTTTAGTCCTGACCCGGGTATAGCGCATACGTTTCATGGTACGCCGTTACCCGCGATACTGGCTCAAAATGGCTATTACACTGTACATAGTGGAAAAGCGCATTTTGGTTCCGCCGGCACGCCCGGCTCCGATCCCAGAAATATTGGCTTTCAGGTCAACATTGCCGGCAGTGAGATCGGTCACCCGGCGAGTTATCTGGGCAAAAGGAATTTCGGCAATGCGGTTAACGGGAAAAATAACCGGAATGCAGTGCCTGGCCTGGATAAATACCATGGAACCGACGTTTTTTTGAGTGATGCCATCACCACGGAAGCTTTAAAATCATTGGAAAAACCTGTGGCAGATAAACAGCCTTTTTTCTTGTATCTGGCCCATTACGCCGTGCATGTTCCGCTGGACGCAGATCCACGGTTTGTTGGTAAATATCTGAGGGCCGGTCTGGATAGCACGGAGGCAAAATATGCGGCATTAGTTGAAGGAATGGATAAAAGTCTGGGAGATGTACTTCAATTTCTGGACGACCGGAAACTGGCCGAAAACACGGTGATCTTGTTCATGTCGGACAATGGAGGATTGAGCCTTGCGCCACAACGGGGTGGCAAAGCCTGGACGCACAATCTGCCCCTGAAAGCGGGAAAGGGATCTGTTTACGAAGGAGGCATACGAGAGCCGATGCTGGTTCGATGGCCTGGTGTCGTAAAGCCAAATACTACGGCGGATCAATATGTGATCATCGAAGATTTTTTTCCGACGATACTTGACTTGGCAGGTATCAAAAATCCGAAACTTATCCAGAAAATAGATGGACAAAGCTTTCTGCCTTTGCTTAAAAATCCAGCATTAAAGGACGATAACCGGGAACTGGTTTTTCACCATCCCAATCGCTGGATCCCTGCCGAAGGGCCAGCCATTCATTTTTCCAGTGCCTTCCGGAAAGGTAACTGGAAGCTGATCTACGATCTCCGAAAAGGCAAACTTGAGTTATACGATCTCATCACCGACATCGGGGAGATGAACGATCTTGCTCGGATTAATCCGCATAAAACCAAAGTGTTAGCTGCCTTGCTTACGAAACAACTAAAAGCATGGGACGCCCAACGGCCTACCTTCAAAGCCACTGGCAAGCCTGTGCCCTGGCCTGATGAAGTTGCAATTCCCAAGAGTAAATAATAGGTTTCGATTGCCAAGGAAGATTATGAATTAATGGGACGAACCGGCTCACCCGAAATTTCCTGCATTTGAGTTACAGGTGCTTATCGTTTTTAGCCTCTGACCTAAACATTCATTGAAACGGGGGCCCTGGCTTGTACCTTCTCCTATTCTTCCGGCTGCATCCTTAAAATTATTGATTTTTCAGGTACTTTCTTATTCCCAATTTTGAGCTGCTATCACATCAAAATGTGCATGTTTTCAAATTGAGTTTCAGAGATTGCCTACAATCATTAAATTTTAAAAATGAGAAACTTTCGATTCCCTCTGATTTTTGTTCTAATCCTGGTCGCTGTATTTGCGTGTAAGAAAAATGAAGAAGCCGAACCAGATCCTTATGCCTTTCTGCACGGTACCTGGAAGTACGCCAATGGAGCTGAATGTGTTTTCGATGCTGCATTGAAAACCGCAAAAGGTACCAAAACGCCTGCAAACGATGCTTTTGGCTTTGTTATCGGGGAAGACTATTGGCGTAATGTAGTTTCTGCCGGTACTGACATGTGGGATTACGATCAGATTGTTCGTTTCTCAGATAAAAAAACCGTTGAATACAGGAAAAGTAAATTGTCGAAAAAGGATGAAAACACGCTTTCAATAACCACTCCGGGCTTGACCGACAGCGAATTGAAGCGGGTGATTCCCTAATACGCCATCTCCTTGTTGAAATATCAATTAAATAAATTGTTGGAGCCTGAGCAGGAGGATTGTCTGAAAGATGTCTTGGGAGTGAGAAGTGAGAAGTGAGAAGTGAGATGTGAGATGTGAGATGTAATAATGCGGGCGACCCAACTATAAGTAGATTGCACGGATTACCTGTTTTTCATAGCCGACAGCCGATCAGAGTTTTACCGCTCCTTCCATGCCTACTTTGAGCGGTTGTTTGGTGCTTCCTTCATTGTTCAGTCCATTGGGCTGCAGTATTACATTCCTGCATTTGAAGTATAGAAAGCCGTTTGCTTTGGTTACGGAGATGGTTCCTGTACCTTCGGACCAGTTTTTGATTTTATTATTCGAAACGTCCCCAAAAGACAGAAATACTTTCTTTTGACCGGGATTTGCCTCTTTACCCACCTGGTAAGTTCCCGGGGCGGGTTCTTCGGAGCCAAAATTCATGTGAAAGACCTGAAGCTTTCCGGATTCGACCAGGATAAATTCACCACTATTGGTGTTGAGGCCACCTTTAAAAGCATATTTGATATCTCCGGCTTGAGCACGGACTTCTCCAAAATTCCACCAGCCGTTCGGCCCTGCATAGACTGCACTTTTAGGATTGGTGTAACGGTCATCCCGGGCGTTGGGCACGTTGGACCAAGTGTCCACTTCCTGTGAATAGGAAACGGAGGATATCAGGATGAATGACAATAGAAAGGTGAACATCTTCATGAGTCGTGGATATAGATTTGGGCTGATACGTGGGAAGGTCAGAAATATCTTTAAAAATCCCCACAATTACGTATTTCAGGCATTTTTTTTTCTAACGACTTTAAAATAGCAGCGGTCATTCTGAGTGTTTTATCTGAGACAAATAGCTCAAAGACTCGCCTACGCCTGCCCGATACAGGTACTCGGGCGTGTGGCGGGGAATTTCCGCAGAGTAAGTTGTTAGCCGTTCTCTTCTCGGGCATAATTATTTTATAGGCGGGCATGTAACTTTTTTGACAAACTAACGTCTGACAGTCATGGATATATATCAATTCGCAACCGCATATTGGGAAGAAGCTTCGCATAGCTATAATTCCTCGGATCCAAGGGAAACACCGCCTTTTGATCCCCGCCCGGAAGTACCGGTGCCAAGTAACCCTGACGAGACGCCACCCTATGAAAAGGAGCCGGAAATGCCACCCAGGGAGCCGCAACCCGAGCTGCCGCCTGTAGAGCCCGTACTGCCGGAAGTGGAGCCGCTACCACAGCCCGGCGGAGATCCCGACATTCCTGCCTATTTCTGATATTATTTTACCACTTTATATCACTTCCCAATTTGCCTATATTCTGCTCTTTCAGTTTCATAAGTTTATCCATGTGCAGGTAGTTTTCATGGTCGAAACATACAAACACAACTTTTTCGATACCAACCTGATCGGAAAGAAAGTTGCTTACAGTTACCATGGCGATTCTGGCTGCCAGGTCTTTCGGGAGTCCGTAAACACCCGTACTAATGTTCGGAAATGCAACCGTTCTGCATTTATGTTGAATAGCCAGTTTAAGTGAATTTTTGTAGCAGCTGGTTAGGTGTTCCGCTTCATTATTTTTGCCGCCATCCCACACAGGACCCACGGTATGAATCACAAATGTGGCCGGTAAATTTCCGCCATGTGTAATTACTGCCTCACCTGTTTTGCAGCCTCCCTGTTTTGCCACGATCATTCGACATTCTTCAAGAATAGAAGGGCCGCCTGCCCGGTGAATGGCCCCGTCCACGCCAGATCCGCCCATTAGTGACGCATTGGCCGCATTCACGATGGCATCCACCGAGAGCATTGTGATGTCGCCCTGAATGAGTTGTATACTGCTTGTTTTCATGATACAGGTGTGTTGGTTAACAGGAAGAAGAATGTAAATAATTATTCCCGATTTGGTAATGTCCGGGATAGGAGACCTATCCTCTTGGGTAATGACATCATCATGCGTGGGGTTAAGCGGGTATTCATTTCAATCTATGTGGCTTGTAGTTGTTATTCGTAGATTTATTTAATACTAAATTGTGGCATAAATATTACTAGTTTCAAATTAACTTCTATATTTAGCTTTAATTAATGCCAGTTAACAACCATGTCTGACCAATTCAAATCATTCGTTATGAGATTAGCTTTACTCCTCATTTTTGTTGTTGTGAACGTGTACTGCCTGGG
Source organism: Dyadobacter sp. 32 (assembly GCF_902506755.1). Lineage (GTDB taxonomy): Bacteria > Bacteroidota > Bacteroidia > Cytophagales > Spirosomataceae > Dyadobacter. The sequence goes on from NZ_LR735258.1 coordinate 5,698,116, forward strand.
ACAGTCGTATCCATCATTACCAGGTAAAATTGAGGCCGAAAATTACGATGCTTCTCATGCTGTTGGCACCGAGGGTACCCAGGATACCGGCGGTGGCCAGAATGTCGGATGGATATTGGACGGCAGCTGGATGGATTACAATGTCCATGTAGCGTCCGGCGGATTCTACACTTTTCATTTCCGAATTGCCAATAGCTATGAACCACAGGCATTTTTGTTGCTCAAAAACAGTCTCGGTGATGTATTAGGACGGGTAAAAGTACCCGAGACCGGCGGATGGCAAGGGTGGCAGACCGTCGCAATGAACGTACCCTTACCTGCCGGAAACCAAGTGTTAAGAGTTTTTGCAGAAAATGGAAACTTTAACCTGAACTGGTTCGAAGCGGTGGGGTCGAGAACACTCTCAGGAAGAGTGGAGGCCGAAAGTTATGACGGTATGTTCGATGTAAGAATTGAATCCTGCGGCGATGTGGATGGAGGGATGAATCTGGGCTACATTGATGATGGGGACTGGATGGACTACAACGTCGACGTTCCGTTGTCAGGGTCGTATACTTTAAATTTTCGGGTTGCCAACAGCTATGGCGACGGCGTTATTGAAGTGAAGAATTTTAGTGGTAGTGTATTGGGGCGTGTAGAGGTACCGCAAACAGGTGGCTGGCAGAGTTGGGCTACCATTTCTACGACCGTCAACCTTTCACAGGGTAGCCAGATACTCCGCATATTTGCCGAAGTAGGCGCATTTAATTTCAACTGGTTCGAAGCTGTTCATGGTTCAGTACAATCGGCATCGGTAATCACATTTGCCGAACTGCCTGCCAAAACGATCTCCGATGGAGAATTCAACCTCTCTGCTTCCAGCACCAATACCGTAACCCCCATCGTTTTCACTTCCTCCAATCCTTCAATTGTGGCAGTGTCCAACACAAGTGGAATATGGAAGGCTACCATCTTAGCTGCTGGGCAGGTGACGATAACAGCCTCACAGCCGGGTAATGATTATTTTTTGCCAGCCCAAAGTATTGAGCGCACGCTCATTGTTACCGGCGGGGGAGGGTCCAATGATCCGGGGATTGGTACCAAAATACCCATCGACCCCAAAAGATGGTATCAGCTTACGAATGCTGCCAACGGGCTCGAGGGGTTCTTTGACGGAGAAACACAAGTGGATGTCCATACAGGCTGGGGAAAAGTAATTAACAACTATGAGGCGTACTATCCCCTGGAAGAGGGTGAAGAGATAAACTTGAAGGGCATAAAGCTTTTCGACTACACAGGTTCTACCGGTGATCAGCCCATGGTGTTGTCCATGATCACAGCGCAGTGGCAGCGAATTCCCATTGCGACGTTTACCGGAGATAGATTCAACGGTTGGGTGGGTCCTTATCCGGAACGCAACTTGTATGGAGATGACCAGTTCAGGCTGGATACAACCATCTCGAATGCCCGTTATCTGATCCTAACCATTCCCAACAACCTGCCTACAGAAATTGAATTTTACGGCACATACAAAGCGCCCGACAGCACTTTGGCAGCACCGCGTCAAAAGCAGATCAGGCTCCGGGATATGCTTGGTGTGAATGCGTACGAATGGAACTTTCAGAATGGCATTCATCCGGAGTTTATGGATGAGCATAAAATGACGCTGGCCCGGAGCTTTACGGGCATCAGGCATTACATGGATTGGGAAAAACTTGAGTCAACAGAAGGGGTTTTTTCCTACAATCCTACCCTAAGTGGCAGTTGGAATTATGACCTGATCTACGAAAGGTGCAAAGCAGCAAATATGGAGGTGCTGGCGTGCCTCAAAACCCAGCCTAACTGGATGCGTGTAACCTATCCTGAAAATGAACGGGATGCGGAAAACGTTCCGGTACGTTATGGCAAGAGCTTTTCCGATCCGGTCTCGTACATTGAGCAGGCTAGGGTGGCTTTTCAGTACGCTGCACGTTATGGGAGTAACCCGAATGTAGATCCTCAGTTGTTGAGCGTTTCCACTACGCCCAGATGGTTTGGGGATTACCCGAATACCGTCAGGATCGGCCTTGACCTGATCAAATATATTGAATGTGACAATGAACGGGATAAGTGGTGGAAGGGACGGAAAGGTTACCAGACAGCCCGTGAGTACGCGGCAAACCTATCTGCATTTTACGATGGCCATAAGAACAGCATGGGTCCCGCGATTGGTGTAAAGAATGCAGACCCCAATATGAAGGTGGTGATCGCAGGCCTTGTGACAGGCCCGGATTACGTGAAAGGCATGGTCGACTGGTGTAAAGAATTTCGGGGATATCACCCCGATGGCTCGGTGAATCTGTGCTGGGACATTGTAAACTTTCACCATTATACGGACAATACTACGTCAAACCAGAGCGGAACGTCCACCCGTGGAGCGGCGCCGGAGGTAACCACGGCTGCCGATGTATTAGCAAGTTTCGTAAAGGTATCGCGGGAGGTTTCCCAGGACATGCCCGTGTGGATCACCGAAGCCGGGTATGATGTACATCAGAGCAGTCCATTGAAAGCCATTCCAATTGGAAACAAAACAGCTTTGCAAACCCAGGCCGACTGGCTATTGAGAACTTCCCTGTTTTCGGCCCGCCATGGCATTGAGAAGATTTTCTATTATCAGATGTACGATGATAATTCGTCTGGGGGCATGTTTGCCACATCAGGGCTGATCAGCAATGAATACACCCGCCGACCGGCAGCGGATTATTTTTTACAAACCAACAAGCTTTTTGGGAATTACGTCTTTCAGGAAAGTACAGCCGCTGATACAAGTCTGCATACGCCCATTGTAGACCGCTATGAACTGGATGGCAAGTCGTTATATATCCTAACCGTTCCGTCAGAAAACGGCAGTACGGTTGAGTATAACCTGGATTTGGGAGAACCGGGTATTGCAAAAATATATACGCCACAACCGGGAAGTGATAATATGGCCGTACAAGATCTGCCGATTGTTGACGGAAAAGTGACCGTCACTGCCGGCGAAACGCCTGTTTTTGTCGTAGCAACCAGTGGATCGAATGCGAGAATGGCTGCTGAGGAAACCGCTCCGGTGGACAAGGTCTACACCAACAATCTGAACATTTATCCCAATCCTGCCCACGATTATATCATGGTGGATCTGTCGGACTTCAAAGACGGCGAGGTGGAAATCAAGTTGTTCGATGCCAGCCTGGGTCGTTTACATAATACGGAGCACACAAGCAAGTCGGGGAAATCGGCTGTGAAAGAATTAAATATTTCACATCTGCCTGTCGGGACTTACATTCTAGAGCTCAAGCACGGGAAAGAACGGGTTTTCAGAAAAGTGGTGAAGGGCATTTGATTTACACCCCGTTTAGCCGGAGAAGGAGGGCTTGTGTAATTTAGCACATAAGCCCTCCTTTCTATTTCCCTATAATACTCAGATATACCTCGCCTCTGGGTGACAGTGAGTAGCCAGGTTCATGGCTGATGGTCAGTCCAAGCCCTTTCAACTTACGCACATTCAGTTTCAACCACTCTTTTTCTTTTTTTGTGATTACAGCCAGATCGGCTGACTTCATTTTTGGATTTTCCCGTATGGCCTGGAGTGTTTTGATTGTCCATTTACCCACCTTGCTGAATTTATCCAGATTCTCCAGCGCCTTTCTTATTTCGTTGAATTCTTCCTCGGTGATGACATTCTGCTCACGCAACTCTATTCTGGGGTCTTCTTGCAGATACGTTACAGCGATTTTATAAATTTTCCCCTCTTTTTGGCTTGCCAAAAGGCCAGTGAGTGATTTGGCGCTTGCAAATCCTGCGGCTTTGGCTTCTTCATCCGTGATGTCTTCCAGCTTCACTTCCCGTATCGAGCCGATCTTCACAACACCTACAGTTGTCTTTATTTCACTACCTACATTTACTGAAAGTTTTTTCCAGTTACGGAACGACAGGGTAATGTTTCCCGCCTTTATTCCTTCCAGATCTTTTTGTTTGAATAACATATTCTTTTCGTCATTTCTAAATTCCCTGCAAAGATACGGTTTAGGTAGTTAATATGGTTCTACAACGAATTTAACGACCTGCAAAGAGCTATCATTAGTAACGCATGTGCTTTTGTGGGTTTTTCAGGAATAAGATGATGCACAACTGCCAGTTGGCTTTCATAGCGCATCAAAGGATAGATTATTCGCCGGAAGGGCAGGAAGACAGGGCCACTGAGACCATCTACAAAAGGGTTGGGTAAACTTTGTCAGGGTGAATGGCACGAATTTGTTATTGGTTCGTGAATAAACCATTCATTCAACAAATGAGGCTTTTACAAAGAATCGTTGCTCTTTTGGCATTGGTAATCTTTTTTACTTCCTGTAAACCTGTTCCGGTAACCCACTGGTTTCCGGTGACACCGCAGGAACACTACGAAAGGGATTTGCTTAAAGAAAAACTTGAGAAAACGCAGGCGGGGCAAACCTGGTTCAAGGTAAGTAAAGCTGTTCTGACGGACACACTGTTTTCAATGGCTCCGTACCAGGAACGATTTTATCTCGGCGATTCAACACCCGCCCAGTCCATCCGAATCATGGTGCCTGAAGGAAGAAATGTGGTGGTCACGCCGCTCCGTAATCAGGAAGATTCCGTTTCCAGGTTGTTTGTGGAATTGTATACCCTGAGGAATAACGGAAAACCAAAGCGGGTCGAATACCTGAAAACCGGCGAAGAACAGATTACCTACGCGAATCACGAAGGGGATACGCTGCTGCTCCGGATGCAAACGGGGCTCAATGAAAAATTAACCGTCGCGATTTCCATAACCACACAGCCGACGCTGTCTTTCCCGGTAGCCAGTCATGGTATGCAGGATTTGATCAGTTTTTGGGGTGCCCAACGTGATCGCGGTGCCAGGGCTCATGAAGGTGTGGACATCAAAGCCAGACGTGGAACACCGGCAGTTGCGTCAACTGATGGTTTTATCACACAGGTTGGTACCAATAACCTTGGAGGGAAAGTGGTGTTCCTGTCGGCAAGTGACAGTCCCTACTCGCTCTACTATGCACATCTGGATAGTCAGTTGGTTGCCACAGGGACCCGGGTGAGTCGTGGCGATACCCTTGGATTGGTTGGCAATACGGGTAATGCAGTCACCACATCTCCACATTTGCATTTTGGCGTTTACTCGCGGGGCTATGGTGCAGTAAATCCATTGCCCTTTATAAATGACCAAAAGGAAAAGATCCCCCGTCTTCCTGAAGCTTCAAAATGGCTGGGTGATTCAGTTCTGATCCGCAAAAAGGTGAATGTCTTCCATACTTCCTCTTTGCAACCGGAAAGCAAAATGGATGCTTTGCCAGGTAATAGCACGGTTTTGGTCATCGGTCAAATGGCAAAGGGTTATCGTGTAGCCATGCCCGATGGAAGGAGAGGGTATATACCTACTGTACCCTTGGTCGAAATCAAAAAGCAGGACGGGGTGAAACTGACGGTGTCGGATTGAGCATGTTCGTTATCCGATCCGGTAAATTTCTGCACAAAGTGGCATAAAGGTTGATTCGTCAGAGCGGTAAAAACCTGCCGCGTCCATTCAAAACCCTATGTTCTCTATGTTACTATGTGTTTTATACATTATCAGTAACTACATGTAAGGTGAGCCATTGTCCGGTTAAATCTTGGTTCATCCCTGCAATGCTCATTTTATTTTTGTTAATTTGAAAGGATTAAATTTTACTATTTACCGATACTCCTAAACGTTACGTTATAGTATCCAGGTTTTCAATTCAGAGGAATGTCAGAGGAAGAGCAATTATGGATGCATTTTACCGGTGGCAACGAAAAGGCCTTGGCTGAGCTTATTCGTCTGTATGGTAAACCGCTGGCTCTGTATGGCAGAAAAATGGTAAAGGATGATCTGCTGATTCAGGATTGTATCCAGGAGGTTTACATCCAGCTTTGGCAATATCGAACCGGGCTCAGGCAGCTCACCGAAATACGTCCTTATCTGTTTACCTGTCTGAGAAGGAAAATCATCAATGCTTTGAAGCGTGAGCGTGTTTTCATCAGTACTGACCGGGAAGAGGAGATCCCTTTTCTTGTGGATTTTTCTATTGAAACACGTCTGATCGAAAGTGAAACGGAAGCCGAGCGGGTGCAGTTGATCAACCAATATATCAATCGATTACCACGACGCCAAAAGGAAGCTATTTACCTTCGGTTCTACGAAAATCTGAGTAACGATGAAATAGCCGAGGTGATGGGCATAAAATATCAGACAGCCACCAATCTGATCCATGAAGCGCTTGCTTCTTTGCGTGAATCTTTTCCTGTCAATTCCGTATCCCTGCTGCTTGTATACCTCAAATTATATTTTTTTTAAAAATTTCAAAAAAATATAGGATCAAACCAGTATAAATAAATGAAAGCGCTGCTACTGCCTATATAAAGCAATAGTAAGATTTCATGATAAACTATTCCGATTACAAAGCAGACGATTTTTTGTCAGACGAGAATTTTCGTCAGTGGGTGCTGGAAGGGGGGTTTCGCAACACGGAGGCTTCGCTGAGCAAGTGGCTGAATAAGCACCCCGATCAAAAAAAGGAGGCCATGATTGCCCGTGAATTTATTTTGGCCATCCATGTCAAGGATGAACCTTTCGCTGATGATTATTTTGAAACAATAAGCAGAGAGAGCCTGGGTGCAGTAATGAAAAAAAGGAATCGCTTCTCACCGGCCTGGGTATGGCGTGCTGCTGCGGCCGTTGTACTCATTTCCGGTCTTTTAGGTTGGTACAATTGGAAAAATCAAAATGTGGAGGATTCTGTTGCTGCTAAAATCATCACAATCCCTGCCGTCAAAATCGAATTTGCCCATGCCAATACCACCCAATCCGTAATGCCTGTGGCGTTGCCGGATGGTAGTTCGGTGCTGCTTCATCCGCAAAGCAATCTGAAATACAAAAAAATGCCAAATGGAAATCGTGAAGTATTGCTCACAGGGAAGGCATTTTTTGAGGTGACGAAAGATCCGGGCGCACCTTTTATTGTTTATTCAGGCGAAATGGTGACCAAAGTGCTGGGTACCAGTTTCACCATTACAGCCTATGCCGGAGATGCGGATTTTTCGGTGGTTGTAAAAACGGGCAAAGTGGCCGTAACGACTTTACCGGACAAGAACAAAGATTCTCGAAAAGAAGAGGCTGGTACAACAATCAATCTGATTCCAAACGAGCAGCTGGTGTTTAACCGGGAAAAGTTGCATTTCGACAGAAAGGATCTTCCATCCAAGGAAATGCTCCGGTACGTACCCGCCACCCGTAATGCTTATTCCTTTGAAGATGCTCCCGTGGCCAGCGTTTTTAAAGAAATAGGTGCCGCATATGGTCTTAAAATAGATATGGATCCTGCCGTGTTTACGGGGTGTGAGCTTACGACCAATCTTACCGACGAGCCCTTATTCGAGAAGCTCAACATCGTATGTAATGCGGTAGGCCCGGGCACCACTTATGTTGTGGAAGACGGACACATTCGTGTGGTTTCGCAGGGATGCAATCAATAAAATTTCACCTAACCAAAATAATAAACCTATGCACGTATACTCTCCTCCCTGAAAATCAATAAAAAAGCCGGGCATGTTCGTACCATGACCGGCTAAAATTCCCCGACTTGCACTACTCAAGCTGCTCCCTTGCCGGGGAGCATGAGGAAATGTTTTTGGCTTTTCAAATCACAAAAACTCATTAAATCTATGCAAAAAAAACAAAATTACGTTAGTCTGTGGTTTAGGATTATGAAAATTACTACAATACAGATTTTAATTACGTTGGTGCTTTACGGTGTTTCCTATGCCGGAGCGGCTCAGGAATTGCTTAACAAACGTATCACGATTTCCCGTGAAAACACGGAGATGCGAAGCGCACTGGATCAGATCAGTAAGGCGTCAAATTTGAGGATATCCTTTAATTCTAAGCTGATCCCAAAAGGCCAGGCTGTAATTCTATATGCCAATGATGAACGCCTGGAAGATGTTCTGGATCGGATTCTCACACCCTTTGGTGTCTCGTACATTATTCTGAACAAGCAGATCGTATTGCGTAAAGCATTAGAAAAGGAGCAGGCATCTGCGGTCACAGAGGAAACAATAGCTCCTGTTGACCGCACCATCAGTGGTGCCGTTCTGGACGAAAACAAAGAAGCACTACCAGGAGTAAGTATCATTGTGAAGGGCACCAACCGTGGAACAACAACCGACCTGAACGGAAAGTATACGATCGAGGTGCCGGATGGTGCTCCTGTTCTCATCTTTTCATTTGTAGGTTATTTATCCCGTGAAGTTGAAGTTGGTAACCAGTCTGTGGTGGATCTGGTTTTGGCGGTCGACAATAAGACGCTTGAGGAAGTAGTCGTGATCGGATACAACCGTGTGAAGAAAAGTGATGTAACCGGGTCGGTCGTCAGTGTGGGTGCAGATGAAATCAAAAAGAGACCGGTTGCCAATGTGCTACAGGCCATGCAGGGAAGAGCAGCCGGTGTGGATATTACTTCCAATGAACGCCCGGGCGAAATGGGAAGCATACGTATAAGGGGAAGCCGTTCACTTAGTGCGGGTAATTCTCCGCTGTATGTGGTCGATGGAATTCCATTGGCAGCAGGTGGGATCGAATCGATCAACCCCAATGATATTGAGTCCATTGATATATTGAAAGATGCCTCTGCAACCGCAGTTTTCGGTTCGCGGGGAGCCAATGGTGTGGTATTGGTGACCACCAAACGAGGAAGCGCCGGAAAGTTGTCGCTGAATTACATTGGGACGACGACTATCGAAAAAATGTACGACCGCACCGACATGATGAATTCGGGGCAGTACATTGAATTTCGCCGCGATGCCTACCGCCGCGGAGGAACTTACCCGGCTGTGGCAACTCAGAAAGATGATGAAAGGATATTTGGAGGAGATGCCAATGCGCTGGCCAACGTACTCAAAGGATGGCAGGGTGGGACGTTTAACGGGGACCTGGTACCAACGACCAACTGGACGGATATGGTTCTAAAAACCGGCGTTACCCAGGATCACACGCTGAACGTAAGCGGTGGTACGGATAAAATGAGGGCTTACGGATCCATTGGCTATCTGTTCCAGGACGGAACGCAGCTCGGTCAGGATTTTGAACGTTTCAACTCCAAGTTCAGTGTAGAGCTCACACCCGTGAAATGGTTCAAGTTTGGTGGAAGCATCAATGGTACTTTCAGTATGCAGAATTATGGATACGCCACCAGCAACGCTACCGGCCCGGGAAATCTCTATTTTGCCGCACAGGGAATGCTGCCATTCGCGGTTCCGTTTAATGCGGATGGAAGCCGAATCAACTTGCCGGGTGGGGACATTAATATTCTGAATCCGATCGGAGAAGACCAGTACAATATCAACGAACGGAAAGTTTTACGTGCGCTCGGTGTGTTGTATGCCGAGGTTGATATTTTGAAAGGCCTTAAATACCGCGTGAATTTTGGTCCCGATTTCTATAACCAGCGAAACGGACGCTGGATGGACAAAAATTCCATCAACCGGGGTGGCGGTGAACCGGGGTCAACAAACTATGCGCAGCTTAACCAGACTTCGCGATTCTCCTATACACTCGATAATTTGCTTTATTATGACCGCACCTTTGCTGAAAAGCATACCGTTGGTGTGACGCTTCTTCAGAGTGCATCGAAAAACCTCACTGAAACCAGCACGATGACGGCGACCGCACTTCCCTGGAATAGTCAGAAATGGCACCAGCTGAATTCGGTGAGCAGTCTGGACGGTTTCGGCACCGGGTTGAGTGAATCGCAGCTATTGTCGTACATGGGTCGGGTCAATTATGGATTTAATGATAAATATCTGTTAACTGCCTCCGTTCGCTGGGACGGGGCTTCGCAGCTTGCTGATGGAAACAAATGGGATTTTTTCCCCTCAGCTGCTTTGGCCTGGAATATCGATCGGGAAGAGTTTCTGAAATCGGTTTCCTGGGTGAACCAGCTTAAAGCCAGAGTTGGATTCGGTAGTACCGGAAACGCGGCTATCAGTCCATATCAGACCAAGGGAGCTATAGAAACGCTTTATTACACCTGGGGAAATAAGGTTGAAGCGGGCTACGTGTCTTCTGATGCTTCACTTGCCAACCCCATCTCGATGGCCAACCTGAATCTGGGCTGGGAGCACACCACCCAGTGGAACGTGGGCGTAGACTTCGATCTGTTCCGGCGCCGTATCAGCGGTACAGTGGATGTGTACGCTTCACGTACCACCGACCTTTTGCTGCGCAGAAGTATCCCTTCCATCGTAGGTTATGTTTCGACCTGGGACAATATTGGCGAGACGGCAAATAAAGGAGTTGATGTGACCATCAATACGGTAAACGTGAAAAGAAGCGGATTTGAATGGTCTTCCACGCTGAATTTCTCTGCTAATAAAGACAAAATTGTAAGACTGGCCAATGGTACCAATGACGACCTTGCCAACCTTTGGTTTATCGGTCAGCGTCTGGCGGTCTACTATGATTACACCAAGCAGGGAATTTGGCAAAGTACCGCTGAAGACGCGGCTAAAATGGCTAAGTTTAATGAAAAAGGGCACACTTTCAAGGCGGGTGATATTCGTGTCGCAGACCTGAATGGTGACTATCGCATCGATGCCAACAACGACCGTAAGATTGTAGGGAATTCCAGCCCAAAATGGACGTTTGGCTTCAACAACAACTTTTCTTACAAAAACTGGGATCTGGCTGTTTTTATGTTTGGCCGTTTAGGTTTCACAGTGGCAACAGGAGCGGAATCACTTCAGGGCCGTTTTGCACAACGGGTGGTAGACTACTGGACGCCTGAAAACCCAACAAATGAGTACCCTTCCCCAAATTACAACAGTGCAGCCGGAGATCCATTCAAAAGCGCGATGAATTACCAGGACGGGTCCTTTGTCAAGGTCAGGAATATTTCGCTTGGCTATACGGTGCCAAACTCGCTTACCCAAAAACTGAGAATGACCAACTGCCGGGTTTACGCCCAGGTGCAGAACCCTGGCTTGCTCTACTCTAACATTTCATGGATCGATCCGGATCTTGGTGGCTCTACATTTAACAGAGGGTTTGTGTTTGGGTTAAATGTTGGTTTTTAATCGTTCGGTTCATTATCATTTCGAAAAAATATGAAGAATATAAAAATATTACTGGGCAAAATTTGTGTTGCAGCGATGCTTCTGGCAGTGCCGTCCGCGTGTAACGAGTCGTATCTGGACGAGGATCTCATTACCGCCAGAAGTACGCAGGATTTTGAGACACCCAACGGGCTTGATGGATTGGTGACCGGAATGTACCAAAGCCTCAGATTCCATTTTAATTATGAATGGGCTTATACCACTACCAATTACGGCACCGATGAGTTTTCCGTGGGAGGTGACCGTACCATGCAGATGTGGAATTCGTATGATGCCAATCTCAATTCGCTTACAGGTGACGTAGGTACGGTGTGGGATAACATGTATGGCAATATTAATTCGGCAAATATTGTGATCAAAAATGTGCCGCTTTTCTACGGAGAGGGTGCTAACAAGAATACAAGACTTGGTGAAGGACATTTCATGCGTGGCTTTGATTATTTCAAACTGGTAAAGCAGTATGGTGGTGTGCCATTAAAGCTCGACCCATCCACTGCCGTTGAACTGGAATTTAAGCGCAATACCGCTCAGGAGGTGTACGCACAGATCACCAGCGATCTGGAGAAAGCCTATGAACTGCTTCCTGCCACAGCAACAGAAACCGGAAGAATTACCAAATGGGCGGCCGCGCATTTTTTAGCCAAAGCGTATCTGTACAAAGCGAGTGAGATCAACAGTGAATGGAACAGCAGCTCCAAACAGGCTGATCTCGAAAATGTTGTTAAATATGCCAATCTGGTGATCAATAGTGGCACCCACACACTGGCCACCAACTTCAGTGATTTGTGGAATTACACCGCCGTCGACGGTGCTTCCGAAAAGCTTCCGGAAATTATCCTTTCCGCCCAATTTTCAAATAATACATCTACTCAAGGGCGATATGGGAATCAGGTTCACCTTTTTTATCCATCGGTTTACCAGAATATGCTGGGTATGCAGCGTGATTTGCCTGGTGGACGGGAGTTTCAACGCCTGAGATCTACGGATTATGCACTGGATGTGTTTGACCGGGTCAATGACAGCCGTTTCTGGAAAAGTTTTAAAACCAGGTATTTGAGCAATCGCCCCGCAGGAGCGCCACTATGGACCGCAGCAACTGCTCCGTCCCCTGCTCTGGTGGGCAAACCCAAATTCGCAGGAGGTGAAGAAGCAATACTTTATATTGTAAACGGTGCCGGTGATACCCGGTACACTCCCGAAAATATCCAGCTCAGGGCACCACACATGTTTGTGAGGTATTTCAGTGGTCAGGCCGAAAACTTCCTGGGCGGGCACGGCAACTACGAGGCCAGCAGGTTTGTGGCCTTGTCCAAGTTCGCAGATGGCTCACGCATCTCAGTGGCGTCACAGTTTGGTCACCGGGACGGCATACTGGCACGCCTTGCCGAAACCTATCTGATCGCAGCCGAAGCTTACGGGCGTCTGCAGCAGTATGACCAGGCCTTGAACTATATCAACAAAATTCGAGATCGTGCGGCATACAAGGCTGGCGAAGATCGTGCTTTCCATGTGGACGGCGGCGTGTCTTACAAAAATAACACAGCCGCCAATACGGCCCAGTTTGTATCTTATTCAGATAAAAATACCTATTACGAATCAAATAATGTACCTGTCACAGTCACGAGCAGTTTGGATAAAATGCACTTGAACAGTGTGACTGATATCTACAATGCAACCACCGAGTTTTACAGCAAAGTCGGTGCCACTTCCAATGAAAGCAAATTCGTAAATTTTATTCTGAACGAGCGCTCACGCGAGTTGATGGGAGAGCTCATGCGATGGGAAGATCTTGCACGTACCAAAACTTTGGTCGCAAGAGCAGGTGCATTTAACGATGAGGCAAAACCCAATGCAGCCAAACATTATCTGAGGCCCATTCCGCAAACCTTCCTCGATGCCATCCAAAACGGCGGAAGACCGTTGACGACTGAGGAGAAGCAGGCGATGCAAAACCCCGGATGGTAATCTGTTATTGCTTTTTTGGACGGAGATATCAAGCAGGTATCTCCGTTTTTTTTATGCCAGACACTTTAGAGGGGCTTACGTCCCACCGTTGAGATAGCTACAACCGACCTCTGTCATTCACGTCAAAAGGATGTCTTTGCTTCTTTTTAAACTTCGAAAATAATACTTCCAGAAATGAAGGTTTTCTCTTCACCACGGGGTCGAACGGAACGATCGCATCATGACCTACCTGCGTGTGAAAAGGAGCAGCGCGCAAGTGTTTTTCAAAAACGACAATGCTGTCGTAAAAAGCAATGGATTGAATATGGCGGGCAACATCGCTGGTTTCAATTCTTTCCTTTTCGTGGATGTGACTTTCATAAAGGGAGTCGATCAGTCCTTTGGATTTTTCAATAAATGAACCTGGATTTCGGAGTCCGCCGTAAAATTCGGTCCAGTAGGAGGTATGCGTGTCTTCCACGAGGTAAATGCCACCTTCCTTCACTTTCATGTAAAGCATCTCGAACGACACCAGCTGGTGGTCCATCCGGTGGCCTCCATCATCAATGATAATGTCCATGAGCGGTATTTGGGATATTACCGATTCCAGAAATTGCCGGTCGCTCTGAGAACCAATGAATATTTTGGTTTGGTCATCTTCAAATTTCTGGCACTCCGGGTTGATGTCTATGGCGTAGATATTGACACCGTCGCCAAAATATTTTTTCCAAAGCTGCAAGGATCCCCCATGAGAAATACCAATTTCCAGGATGTTCAGCTCTTTTCCCCGATACTTGGAAAAATACTTTTCATAAATGTCAAAATAGTGATCCCACTTGTGGATCAGATTGCCGTCGTGGCTGTAAAACAATTCTCTTAGGGATGGCGTTTTCATCTATTGCGGGGGGGATAAATTTAATTGAAGGACACTTTTTTAAGAGTAGGGTTGTAATGAACCTTCAAAAATCCATACCATCGTGAAAATAATTTTCTGCAACCGGCATCATTTCGATATCTGGAACCTGACTTTGAATAGCCATAATAATGGATCTCAGAGCCATCCGGTGATACAACCGCACCGATGTCATTCTGCTGCATATTTTCTGCCAGCGGATGTTTGATTGTTCTTGTAATCGGAAACATAACCTGCCATCATGAATGTGAGCAGCCAAGCAGGCAGGTAGCGGACTTTTAGCATAAGGGTTTATCTCGGTTGATCGCTGCTTGAGTGAAAGTATGTACAATTACGTAAAGTCTTGCCAAACGGTGGTTCAGCTGTTGATGGGAGATTATTAAAAATTCTCCCGTTTTTTTGCTGTGTGCCAGTTCCAACCTGTTGTACGCGAAAACAAATTACAATATATTTAGAAAAGTTAAGAGACGGGTACTTTCGGACGTGGAAATTGGTTATGCAAGAGTAGGCTCTTGGGGGTAAATTTAATGAAAGTAGTATAATCATGTTTGAACACTATGGAAACAGTAATAATCGAAACAGAAGGGAAAAAATTAAAGGCACTACTTTCAGTGCTAGATATTCCGTTCAGGAAAGAGAAGTCTTCCTATAACCGGAAGTTTGTTGCCAAAATCCGGCAGGCTAAGTGTGATGTAGCAGACGGTAGGATTACGAAGGTCAAAACAGAGTCCGAGCTGAAGGAGCTTTTAAATTCTCTATGAAATATTCATTAGAATTCACAACGCATGCGTTGAAAGACATTTCAGAAATAAAGAAAAGTTCCCCGAAGTCATTCAGCAAGGTTGAAAGTCTAGTGATAGAGTTGGCAGAGCACCCAACTACCGGTACCGGCAGACGAGAAGCTCTAAAGCATGACTTGACTGGCTATGGGAGTAGACGTATTGATAAAAAAACAGGTTGGTCTATCAGGTTAGAGACCAGGAAATATTAGTAGTTGTGGTTTCCGCTTTGGGGCACTACGAGGATAAATAGTAATTTTAACTAATCTATGATTGCTTCTTCTGGCAGTTAGGGCAATTGTCGGCAGAGAATAGATGCAAAGAACATCATGGAAATTGAAGTGAAAAAAGTTTGGTTTCGGGATGACAGCATATTTATCCAAACCCTATCCGGTGAAGAGAGGAGCCACCCCTTACAGTGGTTTCCTAAATTATTGAATGCATCTAATGATGTAAGAGAAAATTTTGAATTGTCGCCGTTTGGTATTCACTGGCAAAAGCTTGATGAAGATCTAAGCTTTGAAGGTTTCGTTTCCTTCTCCAGGCAGCAAGTTTAATTCAGTCTCAGAAAGCGAAGGAAAATTGAATCTGCGTAATCTTACCCATCATTCTAAAAAAACAAAGTATCCTCAATTATATAATGCCAAAAGAGAATTTATTTGATTTAATCAGGAGGGAGCAGGTCGTCATATGGGCTGGTGCCGGATTTTCTAGATATGCTGGATATCCTTCAGGTGTATCATTTTCTGAAATATTGTATAATGACCTGCCTAAAAATCAAAGGGATGAAATAAATAAGGATCTTCCGCTACCTAATATGGCTGAAGAGTATTGTAGGTTTAAAGGTGGGAGCAGAAATCAACTTGTAAAGCTACTTCGTTTACATTTTGAAAAACCACCTCTTTCAACGGAATATCATGATAAACTGGTTAATATTCCGCACATAAAAACAATTTTAACAACAAATTATGATGCGCTTTTCGAAAATGCATTTGGTTTCAATGCTACCCTTGCTTCATCAGACGAGCATATTCCATACTTAAATAAGAACAAAACAGAAATATTTAAGGTACATGGCACCTTATCTCAACCTTCAAGTATCCTTATTACGAGCTCAGACTATACAAATTTCTTTAAAAATAAATTAGAGGATAGTTTATTCTGGAGCGTTGTCAAAGCGCGAATCGCAACTAATTCTGTGTTATTTATTGGCTACGGAATGGAAGATTCTAATGTTGATGCCATTTATGAAAAAGTAATAGAGTCATTGGGAGGGAATTATGGACAGTGTTTTTTGGTCGCTCCGAATCTGTCTCAGCGTAAGGTTACAAATTTACTAAAAATAGGGATTGAGTATATTGATTGTACCGGCGAACAACTAATCAACGAGCTTCTCGTAGTATTGAAAGAGAATGTCGTGGAGGACTTTAGAGTAGGAAAGGTGGGTCCCGAGACATTCAAAAACTTCTTAGGTCCTAATAATCTAATACCTGACATTTCCGTAGCAGACAATAAGTTTAAACTAACTCAACTCAAACCGACTAACGAGATTTGGGAAGGAAAGTTCAGATTCTCGGTGGACGAAAAGAGCGATGCGAACAAACGTATTCAGGAATTTATAGCTAACCTGGGACTCGGAGAATTAGAGATTTCTAGTGATGAGTTGAAGGGAAGTAGTTTTTGGCTGAATGAGGTAAAATATTTTGACGATTTAAAGGAGATAAAATTTTTAAAGGCACCTGTCGATAATTGGTTAGTTGATTTAAGGTTTGACAATGGCCTTGAATATTTTGATTTAGCAGTTTCTCGATTTCATGCCAAAGAAGGGATGGAGTTGAAAATTGCATTTCAACAGTCTGAGGCAATAATAAATCTCAGGGTTTTGCATGAACTTAGGAAACATAGATATCAAATCAACCTACAACTTGTTCACTCTATGTTATGTTCAAGAACGAATGATGAAATTAGACTATTTGAAATTCTCTATAACTTAGAGCTTAATGAGAAATTTACAGTATATCATAATCAGAAAGCCGTTAATACATTTTCTCTGTTGTTTCATAAAGAGGGTAGAAGTGGTTTTAAGTTTTATCTGGAATATTTTAGAATGATGAAAATTGTGGAGCAGTATTACAAGATAATGTTCAATGATGTAAGATATGCCGATGTGAATGCTAATACATTTAAAACGCTTGAGATAATTATATCTTATATAAATAATGAATGGCTTGGTTATGCTCGGAAATTTACCATTTCGGTTTCAGGAAAGTCCGCTGACAGAAATGAAAATGTATTGGAGTTCGCAGGAAGGGAGACCGCTTTAATTGGAATTACCGATCCAATTACAGTAACGCTTCATGGTATGCAGTTTGTTGTCGGGCAGGCCTTACTTCGAATATTTTCTCCACTTGTCATTAATAGAAAGTCTTATATCAAAGGCTTCGACTCGAAAATTACTCTTAAAAGTAAAAGTAATAAGGTTCAGATTAAGTATGTCAAATCTCTTCAGGAGCTGGAGCTGGATGAGTTGCAGTGAGGGTAGGTCATAGTATACCTGTGTCTTTACTAACAATCAGTCTCAAAAAACGAATATTTATTCATTGATTTTGGCCGAATTCAACCCGTTTCATTATTAGCGTTTTAAAGAAATATATGCATCCAAAAAATAAGAAAAAGATTCGAGGCTGGAAAAGACGCAAAAAACAGATTGATATTTGGTTCAATTCCAACAAGATTCCTGACCTGGATAGATTTCATTTAAAAGGAGAAGATTATGTTAAAGTTAGGATAGATCCCTGGAACCGGTTATGTGAGCGAATTCCACCAAACTGGTATTTCCGGTTAATTTTGCAAAAATTAGTCATCATTCATAACCAATGGAAGGCATTCTATGAAAACCAGACCACTCCTTATGACTTACAAATATGGCTGAACTTCCCAAATACAATGAGAAGTGAAGTCGTTTGTGCAAAAGTAAATGCGGTTGGTGAAAGGAGAGAAGTTTCTTATCGTAAGTGTGGCCTCAAGAAGGGGTTACCAAACGAATTGGTAGTAAACAATGATATTCTTAATTTTTTTAGGTGGGAAGTATTTGATGATGAGGATATTCAGTTTAAGGAGCTGAGCTATCTCGACGAGTACGAAGTCGACGAGCTCTTGCACTCTGGTTTTCATGAAGAAAAGGTAGTTATCAATGGAAAGGAGGATATTATGTATGCAAGGAAAGTCGGCAACGTCTGGATAGGCAGGCAATAAGTATTATTAACCTACCAATTGCCTCAAAAAGAGCCAGCCAGTCTCAAAAATCAAAAGATGTTTATATTCGAACCAGATTTTCATCTCCCGGCAGCTACAATTGAAGGTCCATTGCCTCCAAGAGGACTAATAGATTGATTCCCGCAAAAAATAATGCGTGGCTTATAAAAAATAGGGTCAATACACAACTTGTGGCAACATCTCCTGATGGGTTGTTTCTTTTGCTAAATGTGTCATGTCCAAGATTAACAATTAGTGGAAGTGTTGCGAAAGGGAATACTAACCTTGTAAATTTATGGAAATTGAAATCTGATTCACCTGTCCAAACACCTGCGAAAAAGCAAAATACTAGCAAATCTATGATCACGCAAGCGAAAATGGAGTACATTAAGCTGTTTCTCTTAAAGTATAATAGCATGTAAATTAGGAAATGGGTAGTTCAGAGTGACCTTTTCGAGTTTTGATCAGGTCCAAAAGTATGAAATAGTTTATTTGCAAGGCAAATCAAGTCCTCTGTAATTTCTGAGCATTACGGTTGCACGATCTCGCAAAACGAAACAATTTTAATTCGACTAATAACGAGTTTTATTATGGAATTGCATGTACCTTATACAGAGATTTTGAAAAGGGATGCGGATTTTCGAGTGAGCTACCGGTACTATTCTTATGATGAAGGAGGGCGATGGAGTGTTGTTTACCAAGGAATTAGAAACGATTTTTGGTATAAAAATGATGGAAATCTGAAAGGTTCACTTTATATGATCTGGCCAGAATTTGAGGATACTTCCGGTAATGTGATCTTAAGCAAGTCAGAGCCTATAGCCCTCTCAGGTACCGCCAGAATGTGGATAGCCAATGCTAATTTAATACAATATCATAAACAATACCTTACTTTGGGCATGACGGGATACTTTCAAGAGGGCGGGAAGCGGACTGCCGAATGTACGGTAATTGAATTGATAAGTCTAGTCCATGGCGAATAGTCTCAAATAACCAAGCTTATCGCAACCCTTTCCAACCCCACCTGGTAAAATCTCCCTCATTCGTGAGCCAACCATTTGAGTAAGCTTTTGCAAACTTTCAGAGCTGACCAGGATCAAAATACGAAGTATCAGAAAACGCCCGCTATTTTTACAACGTTTAACAAAAAATGCCCGCAATCCGAAAATCACGGGCACTTCCTAATAAAATAAAAACTCAATACCCCGGGTTCTGTGGGCCAAGGTTAGGGTTTACCTGTAATTCAACCCGTGGTAGGGGCATCAGATAATCCCTTGCGGCGCTGAATGTTGCATGCGGCTCCAGAGAATTGGCTCCCTTAAACACGGCATCGCCCAGGTTACGTCGTTTGATATCGTACCAGCGTTTGTACTCGAATGCCAGCTCCAGTCTTCTTTCTTCCATCACCATATCGATGAAGTCGGCTTTGGTTCCCGTTGCACTTACATCTGCAGGGAAAGCAGTTTGCTTGCCAGCCCAGTTACGCGCCCGGGCCCTGATCTGGTTGATGTAACCGGCTGCTTCTGCATTCGGGCCGTTCACTTCTGCGGAAGCTTCCGCGGCGATGAGCAGCACTTCGGCATAACGGAACGCCGCATAATTGTGGTCAGAATAACGGCCTTCGGTGTTGGAATTTCCGGCAAATCGGGCGTATTTGGCAATGTGTGGCCTTTTTGTATTCGGAAACACGGTATATGGAGCAAGTTTTCCGGCGATCAGCAGTGAATCATCAAAGCTAACTTTCTTACGGTAATCCCTGGCGTCCCAGGTGTCGTATACCTTTTGGGAAGGCACAATGACGCTCCATCCGCTGCGTGGAGCATCCCCGCCCCGCACACCGGTCATGGCTGGCATGATGTCGTCATTGGCTCCACCGGCTCCGCTTTGCAGACCAAGGAAATCGATGTCATACACATGTTCCTTCATGTTGTTGACCTGCGGTGCTCTGAAAAGCGTCTGGAAATCGGCTTCCAGTGCGTAGCCAAATTTGTCCTTGTTGTCGATCACCCATTTTGCTTCAGTATAGGCTTTCTGGAAGTTTTGCTGGGTAAGGTGCACAGAGGCCAGGTACGATGCAGCGCTGCCTTTCGTAGCACGGCTTCTTACCTCACCGGGTTGCTTGTCGGGTAGCCATTGTTTGGCAAATTCCAGGTCAATGATGATCTGTTCGTACACCTTTGCCGCGGGGGTTTTGGATATTTCCTTCACAGCAGCCGGGTTGCTGATAAAATAGTCGATGTATGGAATATCGCCGAACACCTGAACCAGGTGAAAGTAGCTGAATGCTCTAACGAACCGTGCTTCTGCGATTAAGGGATTAATAGTATTTTCAGGCAAGTTCAGGCCTTCTGCTCCGGCAATGGCCGCATTGGCGGCACTGATCACCTGATACCAAACCGGCCAGAACTGGTTCACCATGTTGTTGTTGTCATCCATGTTGAAGTCGTTCACCTGCTGTCTTTCTGCGGGAGTCCCCCGGTCGCCGATGTCTTCCATATCACTTCGCAGCATCAGGGCCGACACAAACTGGCGGCCATAAAGGCGCTCGGTGGCCATCCAGCCGTATGCACCGAAGATGGCAGTCTCGACATCCTTGGTGCTATTAAACATGGATTCTGGTGCCAGCAATCCAACGGGTTTCTCGCTGAGGTCAACGCAACCAAGCAGTGTGGCGAGGACGGAGAGAACAAATATTTTGTTGATATAAGCCTTCATTTCTTTTCTGATTTACAGGATACTGGATTAAAAACCGATATTCAAGCCTACCGTGTACGATTTCGCATTGGGGTAACTTCCATAATCAAGCCCCAGATTGGTGTTGCTGTTGGTGTTTCCGTCCGATGAATAATTCACCTCCGGGTCAAACCCTTTGTATTTGGTGAAAGTCAGTATGTTCTGGGCACTGGCATATATTCTCAGTTTGCTGATCTTCAGTTTATCCAAGACCGGTTTTGGAATGTTGTAACCCACGGCAAGGTTTTTAAGTCTCACAAAACTACCGTCATAGATCCAGCGGGTAGACACCCGGCGCGTACGCCCTGCCAGTGCTTTGGGTACATCGGTATTGGTGTTGGTCGGCGACCAGCGGTTCAATGCTTCGGTGGTGGCATTGTTGATCCCCGATAGCAGGTTCAGCTCCATCAGCGTATAGCTCAGCATGTCATTGCCCTGGGATGCCTGGAAAAATACATTGAGATCGAAACCCTTCCAGCTGAAATCGTTATTGAGCCCCCAGGTGAATTTGGGATGTGGATTGCCGATAATGGTACGGTCGTCGCTGTTCAGTGCGCCGTCGGGCTCTCCGGTCAACACGCCCGCTGCGTCTTTTTTACCATCAATATCCCTGAATTTTTCTCCGCCGGCAGCCACTTCGAACCCGCCTCCTGGTATAAAACTGTCGCCTTCCTGGTACACACCATCATAGATCCAGCCATAAAAACTCCCCACGGGGTACCCTTCTCGCAATATTTGGGTTTGGCCCAATCCCACCAGGTGCCCCGGTCCCGAACCGTATAAAATGTCGGTTCCGGCAGGCAATTTCAATACCTTGTTTCTGTTGATGGATAAATTAAGATCCGTATTCCACTTGAATTCTCCTACGAGGTTACGTGTGTTAAACGTGATCTCGAAACCCTTGTTTTCCACAGAGCCAATGTTCTGCAGCTGATTGGTATAACCCGAATATTGGGGTAACTGTACGCTGAAGAGCAGGTCTTTGGTGACCCTCCGGTAATAATCCAGCACCACGTTCAGGCGATTGTTGAACAGACTTACATCCGTACCAATATCAAATTGCTCGGTAGTTTCCCAGGTAAGGTCATCGTTGGCAATGGTGGTAGGCCTCACGGCATTCACCGGAACCCCGTTTATGATGGTAAACACATTGGAGAACCGCGCCATGGTCTGGTAAGGTTCAATGGCCTGGTTTCCAGTAAGGCCGTAGCTGGCCCGCCATTTCCATTGACTCACTGCACGAAAGTTCTCCATAAAGGGCTCGCTGGACATTTTCCACGCAAATGCCCCGGACGGGAACATGGCCCATTTATGATTTTTGCTAAAATTGGAAGAGCCGTCGCGGCGGATGTTACCCGTAAATAGGTATCGGTCTGCAAGGGAGTAGGTCACCCGTGCGTAGTACGATGCCAGCTGCCATTCGGTAAGTCCGGAGGTTGGGCTTTGCCAAACGGACGATCCGCCCAGGTTCCAGTAGGATACCGCATCTGTAATGAAGGACTGACCTGTACCGCCCCAGTTTTCACTGGATGAGGTCTGATAGGAATACCCGATCATAGCGGAGAGATCGCTTAATTTACCGATCTTCTTGTTGTAAGTCAGATAGTTCTCATTCAAAAGCAAAGTGCTTTTCGATCCGGTCACAGAAGCCCTGCCGCCTACTGCCCTCCCGTCATTCAGCGTGGTGGGCGTAAACTGCCCGTTTCTGCCGCTGTTGGTGGTGGCGCCCAATGTTGTACGGAATTTGAGACCATCGAAAATATCATATTCTGCATAGAGGTTTGCCTGTATGCGGTCGCTGAGGCTCTCGTTGACGAGCTGAGTGGCAATCGCATAGGGGTTGTCGATCGGATCATTGAGCCGGGCCACGGTAAATTTACCGGTGGCATCCTGTATAGGCTGATCGGGTTCAAACTTAAAGGCTGCTGAGGTTACACCTGGTGTAAGTCCCCCGGATCCTTCCTGTGTTCTCGACTGCTCCCGGGAGACCCGCTGGGCGAACAAGTTCAGCCCGATTTTCAACCGCTTTGCTGCCTGAATGTCAATATTACTGGTAATCGAGTAGCGTTTGTATCCCGAATTGAGAATTACACCCTTCTGGTCATAGACCGCTCCTGAAACATAGTATTTCACGGCATCACTTCCACCTGCAATTGATAGCTGGTGGTTTTGAATGCCCCCTTTTCTGAATATCTGGTCTTGCCAGTCGGTATCGGCTCCCTGCGATACAACGTTCGGGCGCGCTTCTTTAACGTAGGTCAGAAATTGTTCAGCGTTGAGCAAATCTAACCGGTTGATTTCTTTCTGACTGGAGAATGAAGTGTTGAGGTCAATTTTTGGTTTTCCCGAAACCCCTTTTTTGGTGGTAACCATGATTACCCCATTGGCTCCCCGTGATCCGTAGATCGCCGTCGCCGAAGCATCTTTCAGGATTTCGATGGATTCAATATCTTCCGGAGGAGGTAATGCCCCGCCTACGAATCCGTCCACTACATAGATCGGATCACTGCTCGCATTGATGGAGCTTCCACCGCGAATCCTTACCTTGAAGGATGAGCCCGGTTCCCCGTTATTGGCCTGTATCTGCACACCGGCCGCCCGTCCCTGTAGTGCCTGTATGGTGCCTAATGCCGGATACGCGGTAAGATCCTGTGCCTTTACAGATGATACGGATCCGGTGATATCACTTTTCTTTACCGTTCCATAACCTACCACCAAAACTTCTTCCAGCGATTTCAAATCGGTTTTCAGGCGAATGTTGATCTCGGTAAGGTTCCCCACTTTGGTCTCCTGAGGTTCGTAGCCCACAAAACTGAATACCAGCGTTGCATTGGCGTCCGGGACACTAAGCGAAAAATCTCCTTTTGCATCCGTAGCCGTACCAATCTGAGTGCCTTTCACCAGTATGTTTACACCGGGCAGTGGCTCTTTGTTTTCAGCATCAGTGACTTTGCCCCTAATGGTAATATCGGCCGGAACAGCAATGGTTGTCTCCAGGGAAGCATCCAGATTACCCGGGTCTGTCGGTGCAGGCACCGGGCTGATCACGATGTTTTTGCCTGTCACTTCGTAGCGGAGGCCAAGCGGTAGCAAAAAATCGTCAAGTACCTTTGAAAGTGGCTCATTGGCTGTGTTGAGGGAGACTCTGCGTCCTGACTGGATCAGTTTAGAACTGAAAATAAAACGAACCCCAATTTGTCTCTCAATCACCTGGAGTATTTTTTTAACTTCCTGTTTTTGAGCCTGCACGCTAACCTTTTTGCTTAACAATTCTTGTGCGCGCACGTCAAAAGCTGTTGCTGTTCCCATAAACCACAGGGCGATGACCAGTTGGGCGAGACTTATTCGCATAAGAATTAGCAGTTTACGGTGGAACTGTACCGGTATTTTCATAGTTTTGAACAGTTTTTGTTAATTGTGATTATTGGCATAAACTCCCCTCCATTTCGTTTTGAAATGTATTGGTCGGTAAAACCTAAGGGGTTATTCAGAGCCGGTAATGTTCGAGCATTACCGGTCTCATTTTCTTATCAACGCTTCTATTTGCAACCTTCTCCTTCAATAATTACCCGACCGTCGATAAGCTCATAATGAGCGCCTACTGCTTTGCAGGCAAGGTCAAGTTTTTCATAGAGAGAAAGGTCCGTCAGGTTGGCGGTGATTGGACATCCGTCCATAACGTTTTTGTCATAAATGATATCTACTCGGTAAGCTTTTTGGATTTCTGAAAACACATTGGAAACGGGTACTTCATCAAACTCAAACTGGAAAGTTGTTCCGTTCTCTGTAATGAGTTCGGGCTGGGCGATAAGACTTTTGGTTATTCTGACCGATTCTCTTACCACTACAATCTGTTGATTGGGCTCGATTACTACCCCTTTCAATTCTTTCTCGCTTAGTTTTTTGTCCAGTGTAGGGTCGCTGCGGGTAAATACGGCTACTCTTCCCGTTTTTACCGTCACTGAAACCTCCTTCTCATTTTGATAGGAACGCACGTAAAAACTGGTCCCGAGTACCTTTGTTACCACTTCATTGGCATACACATAAAAAGGCCTGGACGGTAATTTGGCAATAGAAAAAAATGCCTCTCCGGATAAATACAGTTCTCTTTTTTGGCTATTGAAATGTTCAGGATAGCTGATTTTACTTCCGGGATCCAGCGTCACTTCACTGCCATCTTCAAGCAATATTGGAATGGGTTTATCCGTCGTGTTTAATTTTTCAATAAGTTGTTCATCAGTACTCGTGACCAGTTCCTCATAATCGACCAATCTGGCTTCCTTGCGGCTCATAATGCCCCAGGCCAGGCCGCAAAGCAGTAGGAGCGACGCTGCATAACGTAGCCAGCTTTGCTGAAAAAAAGGCGTGTGTGCGGTGATTTCCACGAGCGGTTCGGTGGTGCGAAGTTTCGCTATGATATTCCGGATGGCAGCTCGTTTTTCGAAAGCAGACAGCTCCGTGCTCTCTACACCTATGGCCCTGACAATTTCTTTTGCTCTATTGATGAGGGCTATTTTATCCGGATATTGACTCATCCAGTGTTGCCATTTTGCTTCGTCCTCTCTGGTGGGGCGAAGTACCCAGCTGCGAAACTGGTCATCCCACACAAAGTCTTCGAGAGTAAAATTTTGGTAACGATCCATGTCAAAATGTTATCATTCAAATACCATTAGACCGGCACCTGATTCAGATACTGTATTTTTTAGATTTTTTTTAAAACTTTTTTTTGAAAGTCTATTAGGCGCAGTGTATGGAAAGAATAATGGAAATAACCGTCTTCCATTGTGATTTCAATACTTTGAATGCAGTCTGAAGTAAATTGGATACCGACTGAGGGTGGATGTCCATGACTGACGCAATCTCTTCCCGGTCGAGGTCATTGAAAAACCTCAGATAGACAGCCTCTTTCTGTCTTTTAGGAAGCTCGTTTAGAAGATGGGTCATTTGGGCCGTGGTCTGCTGGTCCTGCTCCGATTCAATGAAGCGATATTCCGCACTGAACTCTACACGGAAATCTACCCCCTTTAATTCAAAATCATCCACTGCCACCAGGCGATTACGCTGTGCCAGGCGGTGCAGCCTTCGCCGTAGCGAAGCAAGCAGGTAGGCTTTGGGAGGAATGTTTACATTCAGACATGCTCGTTTTTCCCAGATTTCTAAAAACACATCCTGTATGGAGTCTTTGATGAGCTCTTTGTCCCGGCTGAACTTACAGCCATATTGAAAAAGCATGTCATAAGTGCGTGCAATTAGTTTTTCAAAGGATGCCACATCTCCCAAAGGCAATACCTGCCAGAGCCTGGTATCTTCATCATCGGAGAGATTGGCGAGGAGATTCATTTTTAGTGTTACCGATGCCAGGAGTATAAGCTGGCTGATATTTGATTTAAAACTTACTGTTGCCAATAATAAGTATGAAAGTAGCGAAATTTATCTTTCCTGGTTGATAAAATTTATTGAGAAGAGGCTATTTTCGAATTTTTCGATCCGTAATCAGCGACAAGATAATCATCGATGAGCCTAGCAGTTTTAGTGTGAAACCCTCCCGGAAGACCGTTAAATAAATCTCCAAGGCTTGATGACATTCAACCTGTTAACTTTGTGAACCAAAAAGAAATTTACTCAGTTTCCGGTGAGGAATGCGCTTTCCTATAACTTATAAGTCAGGATGTTTTACGTTTTTGTCGTTGATGATGCGGGCAACGCGGTTGCGGAGGTAGAGGAGGATGACTATGAATCCTTTATCATCAAATGCTACAATTTTCGGGAACATGAAAGCCTTGATAAGCTGCATGTGTTTCATATTCAGCCCAATGGCAACCGTATTCGCCTTTCCAGCGCAACCCTTGAAGAAATGATTGAAACCTGGCTGAATCCCGATTTCATGTTTACTTTGGGTTATCCCTTGTCACACTAGGCAAATCCTATATATTTCATCCATACTCAACTCTGCATATGAAGTATTGATTGAGATGGTGCTGTGGAAAGTCACGGAGATATTTCCTTTTAATTGAAGCAGCAGTCGTTTTTTGAACATAAATGGTGTTCATATTCTGGTATGGCACTGTTTTTGTGACCCAAACCCTGTACATACAACACAGCTAACGGCTAACAGCCATTGGCTTTTAGCCAATTAAACTATGAAATCACTCACAAAAGAAGGTCAGCAGGCATTGAATGCCATAGCTGCTAAATATGATGTTAAAGTAGAAAGTGCGGAGCGTTTGGTGAAGGCCATTATTCAAGGCAATGGTTCCATGGCCCAGTTCAACATCCCCGAGCTGGGCGGGAGCGGGCAATGGATGAAAGGCGGAATGACCATGGTCGGAGACATGTTTAACCATGCTCTAAAAGCCAAAGTGGATAACCTTTGCACGGAATTGTCCGAGATAGCATCTACGAAACTGATTTTTGAAGATCACGAAGATGGTATGGTGGCCATGAATAGTCACTCTTCCTCCTGGCCCGCTGATTTCGGTAGCCCAACTTCCAGTGGAGCACAAAATAATTTCAAGTATGCTTATTTCGAACCGGCGAAGCGGCTTGTGATCGATGATCGTGGTGTACGGAAAATTTACGACACCAAACATCATCGAATCTCGGGCGTGTCGCAGCAACAAGGTAGCACCAGATCCTATCAGTTTACGAGTCAGGAAGGGCCGGTAGATGTGGATAGCCTTTCTGTAATTTCCGATCCGGAAGAGCATATGCAGCAGACCCCGGCGATGCCTTATGATGTGGCACACGGATCAGTTTCTCCGGTGGAGAATCAGCCACAGAGTCCGGAAGACATTATTATTGCTACCATAGGTAAAATCAACTTGCTTTTTGAAAGAGGCCAGATAACAGAGCAGGAATTTAAGACTAAAAAGCAAGAGTTACTGGCTAAACTGTAACTTCAACCACGATGATACCGGGTAATTAAAAAGACCAGAGCTTGCATTGTCGCAGCTCTGGCCTTCGTTGTATCCGAATTATCGAAATTTACCAATAAAATGGGCCGGAAAATCCCGGCCCATTTCGCTTTATTGGTTTTTAGTATTATAGTTTATTCACAACCTGATGGGCATCTCTGTATTTTTTGATCAGGTCGTGTGAATCATGAAGCGAAGATTTTTGACTTGTAATGATCTGACGAAGATCGGCCGGCAGCTCAGCATCTGATGCCAGCGCGTCGTCATAGGCCTCTTGTGCGGCATCCTCCCCGTATTCGCAGCTCTCAAGGATCGACTCACGGTCGTGTCCGGTAAAGGTTGCTTTAATATCCATCCACACTCGGTAGATCTTACCAGAACCCGTAGTGCCAGTGGCAACTTCCCCACCCAAAGCAGCTACTTCACTGCTCAGCTGAGTTACATTTTCCCTACTTTCATTGGCCATGTTTTGAAAGATTCCTTTCAGGTCAAGGTCAATATCACTGACCTCGGCGATAGCCTTTTCGTAACCATCTATCCGGTCATTATTAATTCGGATCAAATCGTTTAATACTTCTACTGCATTTTCATTGGTTTCCATAGCATTCAGTTTTTAATGTTGAAAGTTCAAACAGTAACGAGTAGTATACTAAAACTTTCGTGCCATTTTTAAAGAGTCCTTTTACGGCGTTTGGATGAAAATATTATAAAAGAAGTGTTGCAGTTTTTGCCCTGAATGCTGACAAAAGAAGATTAATTACCACCGTATATCCGCATGCAACTGTTAGCGGTATGTAAAGCTGAATTTTTTATCTAGTCGTTAAAATGAGTAGCCCATTTTCACTCCACCCCAGCTGTGCTTTTCGCCGCTTTTGAATTCCTTGGAAACGAATGTCTGGCTATATTCCAGATAGATTTTCCAGAAATTCGCCACCACACCAAAACCGTTCTGAAATGTCAAACGGTTTAGCTGATTGGCCTGTAAGGTGTATGGATTATTTTTGTTGAATACACCTCCCTGCAATGTGGCATCATAGCCAACTAACCCGCCTAACGGCTGATAATAGGCATAAAGCTGAAAGGTTTTAGCATTTTTTTTGGCGGATTTACCAAAAACAGAATCAAATTTACCGGCCTTCATCACCACCCCTGCCTGAGCGCGATCGGAAAGCGTTCCAAGGTTTGCCCGCACGAGTGAATACAAAGAAAATAAATTGGCGGCATTGAGGAGTTCTTTTTCGTGGCTCACTTCGTAATTAATAACCAGGTCGTTACCTATCTGATATTGCCAGCCATGAGGCACCACGTCACCCGACCATCGATGGATGGTGGCTTGCATTCGTCCTGCGAATGCCACGGGCCCGATCATTCCGGTACTTAGCGTGGAGGCCAGTCTTTCCCTTCGTTCAGAATTTACAGATATTGCAAAGGACTTGAGCATGATGATTCCAGCAAAGGGCCTGTCACCATACAGGATCTGGTCGCTGCGAATACTGGTTGGCGTAAAGCCATAATGTTCAAATGCAAGACCATACTTTTGTCCCTCCTTCAACTGAAGCAGTAGTTTTGTCACAGGGTTTTTTCTGAAAATTGGAGCAGCAATTTCCAGTTGATATCCCTGCGTATAGTAATAATCAGTTTTTCGAAAAAAATCGTTGTCGTAGTGAAAACGAATGTAGTTGTCGTCTGCTACGCTTCGAAATGAAGCGGTATTGTCTATCCGCTGACCGAAGGTAATCAGCGTAAATAAATAAAGAAAAGAGAAAACGGTAGCCTTAAGCCAGTATTTGAGCATGATGCCAGATATACGTTCAAGGCCGCCCCACAGATTCATTGCAACCCCTATGCTGGTCGTGCAAGCAGTGTTTTGACCAGCTGTTCTTCCGCGGAGAGGTTCTCCATCCCCGGAACTTCACGGGCAGCGAGACGCTGTATTCTATTGTTTTCATAAGCCCTGAAAACGGCGGGATGTACATAATATTTGCGGCATACGGTGCGCGTGTTTCCAAGATGTGCCGCCACTACGTCCAGGCAAGAATTAATGGTTCTGGTAAGTTGCCTTTTGGTTGCGTATTTTTCCTGATTGCTCAGATAGCCAAATGCCGTCACTGTGCCCATCCAGGTTCTGAAATCTTTTGTTGAAAAGCTGGATTCGGTATTCTCCCGGATGTATTGATTCACCTGATTCGCGGTTAAAGCACAGCGGCAACCTGCCTCATTCGTGTATTGAAAAAGCCTTTTGCCAGGCATTTCCTTACACTGAGTGAGGAGTCGGGCAATTTGCTGATCTTTGAGCGTGATGTCCTGCTTAACAGCCTTTTTTCCAGTGAATTTGAACCTTACGGTTTTTCCTTTAATGCTGACACATCTGGCATCAAGGGTAGTAATTCCCGACGATCCGTGTTTGGATTTATAGATTTCGTTACCCACCCGAATGCAAGTTTTGTCCATAATCCGGATCACCAGGGCAGTCACTTTCTGCAAATCAAATGCAGGTCTGCGCAGGTCAAGTGCCACTTTCTCACGTAGTTTAGGTAGGGATTCGGAAAAAGTCAAAAGTCGGTAATATTTGCTCTGGTTGCGTACCAGGTTCCAGTGCGGGTGGTAGCGGTATTGCTTCCGACCCGCTTCGTCGATACCCGTTGCCTGCAGGTGGCTATCCGGGTCTTCGCTGATCCAGACTTCTTTCCAGGCAGGTGGCAGAACAAGCGCCTTAATTCTTTGAATGGCTTCTTTGTCGGCACAACGGATTCCCAGTTTATTGGTATAATAAAATCTGGGAGCCTTTCCCTTTCTTAAATAACCGGGTGCGTCTGCGGCGATAATATAGCGTAAGCCCGCTGCTGCCGCTGTAAGGGCAGGGTCTTTATGTAGTTTTTTAAATTGCCTTGCTGAAATTACCGGCACTTCCGGCATGATTGCTGAGGTCTCCATGTGCGTTGATTCAGTTGAATGTGATCACATGATTACTAAATGAGTGCCAGTGACTTCATTTACCCGGAAGACTGGAGCGAATGCTTTCCGCTGCCTGATTGTGAGCAATTTAGTATTTTGAATACGAACTTTTTGAGGGCAAGACTGTGCGGAATGAAGTCCTCAATTTGTTATCCACAGCGCGAGCGGTATCAGGTAACAGGCAGAAAGATACTGAAAATAGAACCTTCACCAGGCGTGGAGCTTGCAACGATCGTCCCCTTGTGGTTTTCTACTATTTTTCTACAAATTGCCAGGCCTATGCCTGTGCCGGGATAGGTACTTTGTGGGTGCAGTCGTTGAAAAACGTCAAAAATTCTACTGTAAAACGCTTCCTCGAATCCGATACCGTTGTCGGTAAAATCAATTTTATAATAGGATCGTTCAGGAGAAAGGTTGGTGAGGGGGGAATCTGAGCCATGGATCTCAGAGGTGGAGATATGAATATGAGGGGTACTGCCTTTTTTGATGAATTTAAGAGAATTTCCTATCAGGTTCACAAAGAGCTGGCTAAGCTGGAAGGGAATAGCCAGCATCACAGGTAACGGATCGTATGTAACCTGGGCATTACTTTCACTAATGAGCTCCTGAAGATCTACCAAAACATCCTTTAATACTTGTTCGAGATCGGTCTCGACAAATATTTTTTCCATATTTCCCGCTTTGGAGTAATTCAGAATATCCTCGATAAGGCGTTGCATGCGATTTGCCGCAAAGCTCATCCTTTCCACCGAATTTTTGACATTGTCCGAAATTTCCGAATCGAGTATCTTAGAAGCAAAAATCTGGATCTTTCTCAGCGGTTCTTTCAGGTCGTGTGTGCTGATCCAGTTCAGGTTAGCCAGTTCATTGTTAGCTGCTTTCAGATCCTCGTTCAAGGAGCGGTATTTTTCTTCCTGACGCCGAACCTCCTGAAAATTAATATGTTTTTGCAAAGCGTGCGCAAAGCTTGATGCACCATTTATTTCCGATTTGCGCCATTCCTTACTCTTGTTTTTGACTTCCTCCATCCATAATTCAAATGATTTTCGGGGAGTGAGACGATGGCCGTCGGGATCTTTACCCACTGCCTTATGCGGATTGCCTGCCCAGTTTACGGTTTGGACAACTTCAGGCCGGAGCCACATAATGGCGCTGTGGGAGGAAAGTGAATAATACAGCAGGCCTGACGCATATTTTGCCAATGGCTCTGCATGAGGATAGATTTCCGAAAGTCCGGAGGTAGCCAGCGGGCTATTTCCATAATTACTTTTTAACCAATCATGGAGTTGGATAATAGGGCCGTCTGCCGGAACATTGCCATTCCTGAAAACTGTACCGTCATGAATAATCACCGCCCCTTCGGCATTGGCTACTTGCAGGAGCAGCGGCGACTTGTACAAGTCTTCCAAGGGGTTTTCATCGTCTTCCAGCAGAGATAACAGGTCTTGAAGGGCGCTATCGGTGTTTTGAGCAACCGCGAATTCTTCGGCGACTTCGCGTACCCCTATTTGGGATACCAGGAAGTGGCCCTGGAGCAAAGCGGATAAGCGTGTATAATGCGGCAACACTTTCGGGGAATAGTGGTGACAGGCAATCAGTCCCCAAAGTTTCTGATCTTTCAGAAGGGATATGGTCAGCGTGGCCCCCACGCCCATATTTTTAAGGTACTCAATATGAATGGGCGATACGCTCCTTAGCAACGACAGGCTAAGATCCAGGGATTGATTATTACGTTTACCGTGCCCGTCCAGCGTAAGTAAAGGAACCGGTTCATAGCTTACATCGGCAATCATGCGCATGGGGTTCCTGGTATAGAGTTCCCTGGCTTGCGCTGGAATATCGGTATGCGGGTATTTTTGATTGGCGAAAGAATCGAGGTCTTCCCGTTTGCATTCGGCTATAACCTCGCCATTATACTCCTTGTCAAAATGATAGATCATGACCCGGTCGTAACCGGTAATAGCTCTTGTCTCTACGGCGATTTCCTGGCAAAGTTCCACCATTTTGACAGTTCGTTCCAATATAGAAACAAAATTTTTGGTCTGCTTGTAAAGATCGGGTACATCCTGGGATCCATCGGGAAATGGTTCGAATTCGAGTAGGAGCAGGTTGCCGCTTTGATGAACCGTGGTGTTATAAAAACTTTGTTCGGTAGAAAACACAAACGGTTTTGCATCATCAAAATCTCCCCTGTGGATGTAACTTTTAAAGTTTTCGGCCTGATCGCCAGTAAACAAGGTTGCTAGATTTTTGCCTAGTATATCGGAGGGAGGTGTCTGGATGAAATCAGTACAATTGGCACTGCAGAACTCGATCATGTGACTGTCCAGGGTAACAGCCAAAAGGAATCCGTAGGGCTGAATGGAGCCTGGCACGTGAATAGGCTCACTTTCACAATTGGTAAGACTGATCAGGTCCCGGTTGACAATATCTTTAATTTTCTCCATCATCACCATTATTCGCTGTGGTCATTTTACCTTCAATCAGCGTAAATGCCTCATTTGCCGCATCTATGATACGCTTTTCTATCCGTCCCTCTGTGGCCAGCGTACTGAGCGTCGATGTAAAAGTAGTCCACATGATACCTGTGTTTGCGCCGTATCCGGCAAAATAGGAAGCTCCTGAGGTGTGATCCAGCCCCAGCGTTTCGTGTACATGTTTATACAGTATCCTGCCTCCAAGCGTGGAACCTTCCAGCACATACATGAGACCGAGCGCTTCGGGCATTTCTGCAAACCGTAAGTCAGTAGCCGGTATTGTTTCTAACTGATCAGAAGGGTAACCGGTTGAGAGAAGATCATTAGCAATAAGATGAGACTTTTTTCTCGCATCCAGGTCAGAGACCACAGGATGTAGCAAAGGGAAAAGGTCTATCTCAAACGTTTTTATCAGACTATAAAGTGCTACCAGATAATATTGATACTGAGCTACGGTAACCTTTCCACTCAAAATAGCCCTGGATGCTGGCTTGTCTTCCAGTGCAGCGTGGTTATCCGAAGTTTGGTTTTTTAGTTCGTTGAGAAATTTTTTTTGTTGCGTTGAGAGATGCATAACTGCATTTTATGGGTTATTTGTGATTATCGTTTCTTATCAGAAAATTGTCCCAAACCGGCTTTGAAATGAAGTCTGATATTTTTACAATACAGTTCTGTATCATCTTGGTTAAACTCGAAAAACTGGTAGGTTTCTGAATATACAGATTAGCGCCAGCCTGATAGGCAGATTCCAGCAAATTGTCGGCAACAGACGTCGAGAGAATGATAACCGGGGTTTCCTTAAACTTGTCCTCACTCCTTATCTCCGTCAGGCATTCCAATCCGTTTTTGATGGGCATGTTCATGTCCAGAAAAATAATATCCGGGGCCGTTTCTGCTGCCATCAGTTTTTTCATTAATTCCGTGCCATTGTCGGCCGTAGTCAGCTCTGCCTCATACGGGATCTGCCCGAGAGCTTCCCTGAAAAGAAAAGTGTCATCTTCGTCGTCGTCAGCAAGGAGTATTTGCAGCGGTTGTGGGTGATTCATTGGAAATTGTAATCTATCGGGTCAGAAGGCCAGCGTTTCTGAGAAATTGAATCGAATTATATTAGATCAGCAAATATGTTGATTTTACTTCAAACCACATATGCAAACCTTGTGGTTTTGTGAGCCGAAATGGTATAACGAGTTTTCCGGACGCATTAATCAATTAATTTCTCAAAAATCATGCCTCTACAGGT
Organism: Dyadobacter sp. 32; assembly: GCF_902506755.1. Taxonomy (GTDB): domain Bacteria; phylum Bacteroidota; class Bacteroidia; order Cytophagales; family Spirosomataceae; genus Dyadobacter. The sequence goes on from NZ_LR735258.1 coordinate 5,732,486, forward strand.
CGGGTCTCCTACAGATTCAGGAAAAGAACGAATGTATTGAACGGACTTTGGTCGGGGACAGATATGGTACACTGGCATGCTTTTTGAGACATACCCTCAAATATTTCTAAAAATAATCGCAATAAAAATGAAAAAGATAATAATGAGTGCATGTCTGGTAGCCAGTATGATGACGTTTACCGCGTGCAACAGCAATAAGTCTGAGGACAGTACGGAGATGGCTGAGGAACAAAACGAAGCAAAGCTGGATGGCGCTATTGCCGAAGACGACAGTGAATTTGCAGTCGCTGCCGCAGATGGCGGCATGATGGAAGTCAAGCTGGGAGAACTTGCTCAGGCCAACGGAATGTCCCAAACTGTAAAGGACTTTGGAAAAACGATGGCCGAGGATCATGGAAAAGCTGGTCAGGAATTACAAGGACTTGCCCAGACAAAAAACATCACCTTGCCCATGTCATTGAGTGAAGAAAAACAAAAGGAATATGACGATATGGCCAAGAAAAAGGGGAAAGATTTCGATAAAGCGTATGCCTCCTATATGGTGGATGATCATGAAGAGGACATAAAGGAGTTTGAGAAAGCAGCGAAGGATTGCAAAGACCCTGATCTTAAATCTTGGGCAGAAGGTAAAGTGCCTACTTTACAGCATCATTTGGAAATGGCCAAGGCAATGAAAGATGCTACTAAATAATAATTGGCTCGGTTAAGTTACGCGGGGTTATTATAATTTATGTGAACGGAGGGATACTTTTCTCTCCGTTTTTTCTTTGGTGTCTTTCGAATCATATTGGGCTTTGCTTGGGAGAACAATCCGCAAAAGTTGGTAATAATGGTATAAACCTGTTACTTTGTCTACTAATATTATAGAGTAATAGTATTTTATTCAAAACATTTGCTTTTGCATGCTCAACCGCCCATTTACATGATGACATCTTTCTCCATTCGAAGGTTTCTTACTTTTTACACACTCGCTTGCTTGCTTCTGGGCTGTTTGTACCCGGTTTTCGCACAGGAGTCGAGACCGAATATCATTTTTATATTTTCCGACGATCATGCTTACCAGGCAATAGGAGCCTATGGCAATAAAATAGCGAAAACCCCAAATATTGACCGCTTAGCCCGTGAGGGTGCCATTCTGACCAATAATTTGGTAACCAATTCCATTTGTGGCCCCAGCCGGGCAACTTTACTTACAGGAAAGTATAGCCACATGAATGGTTACAGGAATAATGACAGAACCCGATTTGACACTACTCAGACTTTATTTTCGAAAGAACTGAGGAAAAGTGGGTACCAAACGGCCTGGGTCGGGAAAATGCACCTCAACAGCTTGCCTGCCGGATTTGATTATTGGAACGTTTTGCCTGACCAGGGATTTTATTACAATCCCCAATTTATCAGTCAGCCTAATGATACAACGAAGTACACCGGTTATGTATCGGATTTGATCACTAAGTTTTCCACGGATTTTATTGAAAAGCGGGATATTTCAAAGCCTTTCTTTCTGATCGTTGGTCACAAAGCTACTCACCGGGAGTGGATGCCCGATTTACAGGATCTGGGCGCTTACGACCACATCAATTTTCCCTTGCCTGCTACATTTTACGATGATTACAAAGGAAGAGAGGCAGCACTTAAACAGGATATGAGTATTGATAAAACGATGCGCCTTAAATTGGACCTCAAGGTCGGGGTCGATTACGACAAAGACTATCTTTATAAAAGGTTAAATCCTGAGCAAAGAAAAGTGTTTAAAGGCTATTATGACAAGATTACTAAGGATTATGAAGATCAAAAACGCACTGGTAAGGCTTTGGTGGAGTGGAAATATCAGCGGTATATGAAAGATTATCTGGCTACTGCCAATTCCCTGGACCGTAACATTGGTAAGTTGCTCGATTATCTTGATCAGAAAGGGCTTGCCAAAAATACTGTGGTAATTTATGCTTCCGATCAGGGTTTTTATCTGGGTGAGCATGGCTGGTTCGACAAGCGGTTTATTTATGAAGAATCGCTGAAAACGCCTTTCGTCATCCGTTATCCTGGTGTGGTGAAACCCGGTACCAAAGTGAGCGACCTGATCGCAAACATAGACTGGGCGCCAACGATTTTGAATATAGCACGGGCGAAAATACCCTCGGATATCCAGGGAAAGTCATTTCTGCCGTTGCTGAAATCGCCACGTGAGGCCAAGGTTCCATGGCGGAAAGAGGCTTATTATCACTACTACGAGTTCCCAGAGCCACACCATGTACATCCTCATTTTGGAGTGCGCACTTCCCGGTACAAGCTTGCGTATTTTTATGGCGGTATCTCTTCCTGGGAGCTTTATGATTTGGAAACAGACCCAACTGAAATTTCTAATATTTATGGCAAGGCGGGCACCGCAACCATTACGGCCGACCTGCGTAAAAAACTGGAATCTTTGATGGTTCAGTATAAGGATGAGGAAGCAATAAAGATATTCACTGCAGCAAAAAAGTAATTGAGAAGGAGAATCAGCCTATGAGATGTATGAGTAAAACGGCTATGCTATGGATTGCAGTGGTGCTAGTGACGCTTGGCCTGGTGGCCTGTGAGAGCAAAAGGACGGCAGAGCAAAAAACAGCAGACAGTCTGGCCAAATGTATAGCGGATGGAATGCCGTCGCGGGCGTCTGCAATCCTGCAAGCGCAAACCGTTACCGCCGCCGGCCGAAACGATAGCACCGGAATGGTGTGGATCGCTGGGGGCAAATTTTTAATGGGATCAGATGATTTTCCAGATTCCAGGCCTATGCACCAGGTAACGGTGGATGGGTTTTATATGGATGAACACGAAGTGACCAACGCGGAATTTGCCCTATTTGTAGCAGCTACAAAATACAAAACCGTGGCGGAGCGGCCACTCAATCCGGCCGACTTTCCCGGTGTACCGGCCGACAAGCTTGTACCTGGATCGGCGGTGTTCACACCTACGCCTTCCAAAGTTTCGCTGGATAACCCTTTACAATGGTGGAACTATACGCCGGGCGCTAACTGGGCAAATCCGGAAGGCGCGGGTAGTTCGATCAAAGGACGGGAAAATCAGCCTGTTGTTCACGTGTCTTTTGAGGACGCCTCTGCCTATGCAAAGTGGGCCGGTAAACGATTGCCTACCGAGGCAGAGTGGGAATATGCAGCCCAGGGAGGGAAAGGAAATCATACGTTTTACTGGGGCGATCAGTTAAAGCCCGGGAACAAATGGGTTGCCAATATTTATCAGGGCAGCTTTCCCGATAAAAATTTGAAGGAAGATGGCTTCATCGGTGCGGCGCCCGTGAAAACTTTTCCCGCCAATGGCTACGGATTGTATGATATGGATGGCAACGTATGGGAATGGTGTCTGGATATGTACCGGCCCGACTACTATCAGGTAAGCCCGGCTAAAAACCCGAAAGGCCCCTCGGATAGTTACGACCCGGATGAGCCTGGTGCCGTGAAACACGTTCAGCGCGGAGGCTCTTTTCTTTGCAGTGACGAATACTGTATTCGTTACAAAGCGGGTAGCCGTGGAAAAGGAGAAAAAACCAGTGGCAGCAATAATCTCGGATTTAGGTGTGTGAAGGATGGTAGGAAAACAAATTAATATTAAATTATCAACAAATTTCAATTGAATGACCAGGCGTTTTTTGACAGTTCCCGGACTGGCCAGCTCGGGGCCAAATCATTGGCAAACGATTTGGGAGATGCAATCTCCGACCCTTTTCACCAGAGTCCAGCAGGTCAACTGGGACTGGCCGGTTAAAGATGAATGGGTGGGGAAACTAGAGGAGGACATCAGGAAATTAAAGGAACCTACTGTACTGATTGCGCATAGCCTGGGTTGCATCACCGTCGCACATTGGGCCCGGGAGTATTCGTCTCCTATGATTAAAGGGGCTTTGCTCGTGGCGCCGGCAGATGCGGAACTGTCTAAAAGACTGGCCTTTGTGGTGGGATTCAGGCCGATTCCCTCCATGCGGTTTTCGTTCAAAAGCATTGTGGTGGCGAGTACCAATGACATGTATGCGGAACTGGAAAGGTCTAGAAAATTTGCGAATGACTGGGGCAGCGAGTTTATCAATGTAGGAAACCAAGGGCACATCAATGCGGTGTCGGGCTTGGGTGATTGGCCTCAGGGAAAAGCCATTTTGAAAACACTTGAAGCGCTTGACTAGGGACATAGTACGAGCAGGTAACTTCATCGGAATCAATAGTTGCTTTACGCTATTTGACGCGCACACAATTTATATGAATTAATATCTGTTTATCTTAGTGGAAATCTTATTCAAACCAAAATGAAACAATGACTATGAAAAAAGTATTTGGATTCTTGTTAGCAGGAGTAATGATGAATGCAGCTGTTATGGCTTATGGCCCTGGCTCAACCGCCAAAGACAAAACATTGCCAGTAGATGCCAAAAGCAGTAAATTGGTATGGGGTGCCAAAAAAGTAACGGGGACACACGCAGGAAATATTCCTTTGACAAGTGGCTCACTCGTTGTGGATGGAGATAAGTTGAAAGGTGGCAGTTTTGTATTTGATGTGAAAAATCTTACGGTAACTGACGTAAAAGACGCCGAGATGAACGGTAAACTTACGGGTCACCTCAAAAGCCCTGATTTTTTCTCGGTGGAATCGCATCCTGAGGCTAAGTTTGTGATCACATCAGCAACGCCTAAAGGTGCGGGTGCTTATGATGTAAGTGGCAAACTGACCATTAAAGGAATCACCAACGAAGTGAAATTCCCGGCTACTGTGAAGTCTGACGGTAAAAAAATGACCGCTGACGCTAAGATTGTCGTGGACAGAACCAAATACGACATCAAGTTCCGCTCTACGAACTTTTTCGAAAACCTGGGTGACAAAGCCATTGACAACGATTTTACCTTGGAGGTAAGCCTGGTTGCTAATAAATAAGCCATAAGCGAATTGCCATTGGCTTTTAGCTCAATCCTGCCTGATTTAGATATCGGGCAGGATTTTTGTTTTATATTATTTTTTATTCGAAAAGTGCCAGACTTGAAGCATGAAGTCTTTAAATAACATATCTTTAAACCTTATCACATAAAACCAAACGCACCTATGAGGTACGCTGTCATCAACTTATTAGCAATTGTATTTTATTTTTCCGGTTTCATCCAGGCACAGGATAATCCGTTACCCGACTGGGCGCTGGGAGGCTTTGTGCGGCCTGCTGGTGTAAATCCGGTAATCGCTCCCGACAGCACGACGCGGTTTATGGATCCTATGAATAAAAAACTGGTGGATTGGGAGTCCAATGACACATTTAACCCTGCCGCAATCATTAAAGATAGTAAAATTGTGGTCCTGTATCGTGCGGAAGATAAGGCTGGGCGGGCCATCGGTAAACGTACATCCAGAATAGGTTATGCAACAAGTACGGACGGTGTTACCTTCACAAGAAGAAAAACGCCGGTGCTGTTCCCTGCGGAAGATGGTCAAAAGGAAAATGAATGGCCTGGTGGATGTGAAGATCCCAGGGTAGCCGTCACAGAAGACGGGCTATATGTGATTTTTTACACCCAATGGAATCAGGATAAAGCGAGAGTCGGCGTGGCAACGTCCAGGGATCTGATCAACTGGAAAAAACACGGGCCGGCATTTAAGAAGGCTTACAACGGAAAATTCAACGAAATATGGTCAAAGTCCGCTTCCATCCTGACCAAATTGAAGGGCGATAAGCTTGTGATTACCCAAGTCAATGGGAAATACTGGCTTTATTTCGGAGAAGCTAATGTCAATGTGGCAACTTCCACAGATCTCATCAACTGGGAACCGGTGGTAGATAAAGAGGTGAATCTGGTCAATTTAATTTCACCCAGAAAAGGGTTTTTTGACAGCAATCTCACCGAATGTGGCCCTCCGGCATTGCTGACCGAAAAGGGTATCGTGCTTTTATACAATGGAAAAAACGATAAAGGAGCTGACGGAGACAGGCGGTTTACGCCAAACAGTTACTGCGCCGGTCAGGTGTTGTTCGATAAGAATGACCCAACGAAAGTTTTGGCCCGGATGGACGTGCCATTCTTCAGACCCATGGAAGCATTCGAAAAAAGTGGGCAGTATGTGGCTGGAACCGTGTTTTTGGAAGGGTTGGTCTATTTTAAGAAGAAATGGCTACTTTACTATGGTTGCGCTGATTCGCGGGTTGGAGTTGCGGTATACGATCCGAAGGCTAAAACTATGGGCGATCCGTTGCCTTCAGAAAGCAGGTAGCCGACAGTTTTATTCGATACAATAATTTGAAGATTCGCTCAGAATCAGAAAGAAATATGCGACTGGAATGGGAGCTGAACAGGGTGTCAGCAAGGATTTTCCGGGTTCGACGTGTTGCGCATTTGTTTTAATTCCATATTTTTTATTGATCCTTCAATCTAAATCCAATAGTACCGGCGTATGTCATGGAAATTAAATCAAACTTTTATTTCCAATGAAAATCAAAAACACGCTATTGGCATTTGCATTATTCGCTTCCTTCGGAGCATTTGCACAAAAAGAAAAAACGGTAATGGTTGGCGGAGCAGCCATGTATCCATCCAAAAACATTATTGAAAACGCAGTTAATTCCAAAGATCACACCACTTTGGTGGCAGCTGTCAAAGCGGCCGGGTTGGTGGAAACACTTTCAGGTAAGGGTCCTTTCACCGTATTCGCACCTGTCAACGCGGCCTTTGCTGCCCTGCCAGCCGGAACTGTGGATAATTTGTTGAAGCCTGAAAACAAGGGCACGCTCACCAGTGTGCTTACCTACCATGTGATTCCAGGTAAAGTGGATTCAAAAGCGGTGATGAAAATGATCAAAGATGGCGGCGGTAAAACGATGGCAAAAACCGTGCAAGGTGAGGAATTGACTTTTTCGATGAAAGGCAAGAACCTCATTGTTACGGACTCAAAAGGTAATATGGGCATGGTTACAACCAAAGATGTGTACCAGTCAAATGGCGTGATACATGTCATCGACAAAGTTTTGATGCCATAAGGTGAAGACTAGTTAAGGATTGATGATAGTGTTAACTCAGCGGGGTGGTCTCATGGACTTCCCCGCTCTTGTGTTTATTGAACCCGAAATGAATATAAAGTCACGTTCAAAGATGGACGATGATGCTGGCCGGCCACCAGGTATGGTTTCTGGAATTTGAGCTAATTTCAACCATTTTTTGGGGTTTGCATCATTCAGTTTTACTTTTGGTAACTGGAAAATGGTGTTCAATTCTTTTACAACAATGTTCAAATCTAATCTTCTGCACATAGGTGCTCAAAAGGCTGCATTAAGCAAGCGACAGAAAGAGTTTAACAGGCTGACCAAAAGGATAGAGCAGATTGGTAAGATGATATCGGATCTTACCAAAGGTGGAGAGCAGTTGCAGCAAAGGATTGATAAAGAATGGAAGCCCATATTAACTGAGCTGAATGCTGCCAAGGCCGAGATGGTGAGGGGAATGGATCGGGTGTACTCCGATAAGCTTTTGAAAAAAGTGGATCATAAAAAACTGGCCCATTTAATAACCGACCTGAGCTACGAATTGATCAAAGATTATGGTTTTGACGACTTGAAGCCTATTTTTAATAAGTATAGTGACGTTGATTTTGATACCATGGATGCTGAGGCAGAGCTTGAAGCGGCGGAAATGGCAAAACAAATGGCCTCCATGTTTGGCGTTGATTTTGATGATGACGAAGATATTTCCACCCCGGAGCAATTTCAGGAGCAGATGTTCAGAAAGTTGTCTGAACAACAGGAAGCATGGGAGGAAGAGGAGCGCCTGAAACAGGAAAAACGAGCCCAAAGACCAAAAACACAGAAACAACAGGAAAAGGAAGATAAGCAGAAGGAACAGGAACAAAAACTAACCAAATCGGTAAGATCGGTGTATATGGACCTTGTGAAGGCGTTTCATCCCGACAGAGAAAAGGACGATGCGGAGAAGGAGCGTAAAACGGAAATTATGCAACGGGTCACGCAGGCATACAATGACAACGACCTCTTGAGTCTGCTGAAACTTCAGATGGAGTTCAATAGGATTGATCAGGACCACTTGGAAACGCTCGCAGATGAGCAGCTACTTTATTATAACAAGATTTTAAAGCAGCAGTTGACTGACCTTGAGCAGGAGAAAAACAGTGTTGTTGAGGGACTTGCCCAATTATCTGACATACCCCCTTATCGAATCAATTCTATCGAAACGCTGTTTTTTAAGTTCAATCAGGATCTGAGGGAATTTAAAAGGGAATTGAAGATGACTAAAAGTGAGCTGTCGCTATGGAGCGATGTGCATCAGGTTAAATCATATCTCAAAACCTATAAAATTCCGAAAGAACAAGATTTCGATTTTTATTGAAATACAGTTATTTTCCAAGGTTTAGCCCAAGTTGTCGGTTGATGGGATCAATCAGGTTATTGTCGTTGTGGTGAGGAGAGTCCGGATCTGTCACAGTGTTTGAAGCATTTTGATCAGGTTTTTGTAGTCTGTTTACCCATTTGGGCGTACCAAATAAGTAGACTTTGTCACTGGTAACCCTCTAGCTATGGTGAGTCATCACAATCCTTGGCAATTTTCCCCTTATCCGACTTCTTGCAAATGAAAAAGACTATCCTTTTTTGCCTGATCCTTTCATCGCTGGCCAGCCTTACAACAGTCCAGGGACAGGCGATCAAAAAAGACAAGCCGCGTTTTGCCGGTCTCCATTTCGACTTTCATGCACAGCTGGCTGATACCGCGATTGGACAAACTTTTACGGCCTCCATGATCGATACTCTGTTGTCTATGGTCAAACCCGACTTTATTCAGGTTGATTGTAAGGGGCATGCAGGTATTTCCAGCTATCCTACCAAGGTGGGGAATACGCCCCCTGCTTTCAAAAAAGACATTATGAAAATATGGCGCGAGGTGACCAATAAGCACGGAGTCCCTCTGTTTGTGCACTATTCGGGTGTATGGGATACCCGTGCAAATGAATTGCATCCCGAGTGGGCGAGGATCAATGCGGATAGCAGCCGGGATAAAAATGCCGTGTCTCTGCTGGGGGATTATCCATCAAGGCTTATGGAGCCCCAACTGGCTGAACTTGCGCGGGAATATAAGTTGGACGGTGCCTGGATTGATGGTGACTGCTGGATACTCGGCAACGATTATTCCCCCAAAGTCATGGAAGCATTTACCCTGGCAACCGGAATCACCAACATTCCGCGAAAATCGACCGAACCCAATTATTTTGAATGGATGGAGTTCAACAGGGCCCTGTTTCGTAAATACATTGGCAATTATGTGAACGCGGCACATGCCGCAAATCCTGATTTTAAGATCACCAGCAACTGGTCCTTCTCGTCCATGATGCCCGAGAAGGTGGACGTGCCGGTTGACTTCCTTTCGGGTGACGTGGCAGGTACCAACAGTCTGTACAGCTCCGCATTTGAAAGCCGTTGTCTGGCATTACAGGGAAAGCCCTGGGATTTGATGTCCTGGTCATTTGCCTGGAAAAATAATCTTAAAGCAACCAAGTCGGTTCCTCAAATGCAGCAGGAGGCTGCGGAAGTTTTGGCCATGGGTGGCGGATTTCAAACTTATTGGCAGCAGAATCGGGACGGAACGCCGGAGCCTTATCTTTTCAAAAAAATGGCCGACGTAATCAAGTTTTCCAATGAACGCAAGGCGTTTTGTTTTGAGGGGAAAATAGTACCGCAAATTGGGTTACTGTATTCTACTTATGCCTGGAAACGAGTTCCGGTGAACAATTTGTACACGTCGCATTCGCAGGGCGCTATGAAGGGGAATCTCAATATGCTTCTGGATAGTCAGTTACCAGTGGATATCCTGATGGATCACCAGCTTGATGGCCGGATGGAGGATTATCCTGTCCTGGTGCTTCCTGAATGGGAACACATTGATCCGGCCATGCATAAGCGGTTAAGGCAATATGTTGAAAATGGCGGTAATCTGATCGTGGTAGGAGCCCAGGCAACGAAAGACTTTATAGAACCGCTTGGGGTTTCGTTTATTGGTAATGTCCAAAAGGACAGTTCCTTTATTGCTGGTTTCAAAAATCAGAACGTAATAGTTAAAACCGATTTTCAGCCGGTACAGCCACTCAGGGATACCAAAAGTGTGGGCATGCAGATGAAGGAAGACGACGCCCGCTTTCCGGGCGACCGTCCGTTGGCGACCATACGCTCCCTCGGGAAAGGGAAAATTGCTGGCGTTTACATGAATTCGGGTAATTTTTATATCAAAAACAAAAATCCGCTGGTTCCGCAGTTGATCAAATCCCTGGTGGAAACCATGGATCCATGGCTGATGTCAAAAGTTTCAGGCTCGGAAAACCTGCATCAGGTTGTGAGTAAGAAAAATGGAAAACTGTATGTTCATTTGATCAATACCAACGGCCCTCACGATAATCCCACGGTGATGGTTTATGAGGAGGTAGCACCCTTAGCCAATATCGACGTATCGGTGCGTTGGACCAAAACGCCTAAAAGCGTTCGACTGCAACCGGGCAACACCAAGCTGCCCTATACCTATAAGAACGGCAATGTCCTGGTCAGGGTGCCGGAGCTTAAAGTGCACAGCATGATTGAAATAGAGTAGGCTGGTAATAGCGTAAGCTTTTCAGAACAGGCACTTCGTGCAGGCGGCTGGCTTCGTGGCCTTTGCATGGCTGGTCGGTTTCAAATCCATTGTTATTTTTAATAACCCCTAACGGAAGATGATACGCGCCGCAAAATTTCTCCTGTACATTTCGATTTGCTTTTGTTCTCGATTCAGCGCGCGTGCGCAAAGTTTTAATCCTCAGAAACAGGACCGCATTATTCTGCTGGGCAACACCTTTGCCGATAGAATGCGGCACTACGGGTATTTCGAAACGTTGCTGCAAAAGAATTTTCAGGGTAAAGCACTTACGGTGCGTAACATGGGATGGAGTGCCGATGAGGTGGGGCTGCAACCCCGGCCGCTGAATTTTCCAGGTTTCCGGAATAGTGATGCCAGGTCCACCGATGAATCCAAAGAGGTATCCTTTAAGCGCTACAAATTTGAAGGAGAAAAAATAGTAATGCCTGTGGCACTCAATTTCGCCGGTCTTCATCAGGATCTGACAGAGCAGAAAGCGGACATTATATTTCTGTGTTTCGGGATGAACGAATCCTTCAAAGGGGAAGCAGGCTTGCCGCAATTCGAGAAGGATTTACAGACTTTCATGCATGCCCTTTCAGGCCAGAAATACAACGGTCATTCTGCACCGCAGCTTATCCTGGTTTCACCCATTGCACATGAGGATCTGGGTGGGCATTATCCCAAACCCGAGACACACAATCATAATCTGAAACTTTATTCCAATGCCATGCAGCAGGTGGCGCGGCAAAACAACGCTTTGTTCCTGGATCTTTTTACCCCATCGCTGGAGTGGATGATTGCCCACCCCGAGGCTCCTCTTACCATCAATGGCATTCACTTAACGGACCAGGGATACAAGGAAGCGGCAAGGTGGATGGCGCGTCAGTTGGGTTTTCACAAAAGACATATAAACCTCAATTATACAACGTTGAATGCGAGGAGATTACGAGAGGTCATAAAAATGAAGGACGACCACTTTTTCTACAGGTGGCGAGCTGTAAATGGCGAATATATTTATGGAAGAAGGAGGGAGCCCTTCGGCGTGCTTTCCTTTCCGCCAGAACTGAAAAAATTAACATTTATGACAGCGGCGCTCGATACCGTCATTTGGAGATTGGGCAAAGACACAGGAGATGAAGGTTATAAGCGGGCAAGGGAGATCGTTGATGAACGTGGCAAGGCGGTGGCATTGAGCCATATTCCGCAAGTGATCATGACCGGCCGACAGGGGGAGGCGCATGCCATGGGAGCGCACGCCGCGCATGTAGCAAAAAGCTGGCCTGCGACTACCGAAAGTTTCACATTGCCCGCAGGCTATGAAATCAACCTGTTTGCGTCTGAAAAAGATTTTCCTGTTGAGAAGCCGGTTGCCATGAATTTTGACGCAAAAGGAAGATTATGGGTAGCCACCATGCCCACTTATCCGCAATATTTTCCAGGTATTCCGGTACACGACCGGATACTAATTCTGGAAGACACCGATGGGGATGGCAAGGCGGACAAGCACACCGTTTTTGCAGATGACTTATATCTTCCTCTTGGGTTTGAATTTTACAATGGAGGCGTTCTGGTTTCTCAGGAACCTGATATCGTTTTCCTCAAAGATACCGATGGAGACGGAAAGGCGGATCTGCGGGAAGTAATCCTGACTGGTTTTGGTTCTGAGGACAGCCACCACGCAACCCACGCGTTTACCTATGGGCAGGATGGCGCTTTGTATTTTAATGAAGGAACATTTTTAAATACCCAGGTGGAAACCCCGTATGGTCCGGTTCGCTCATATAGCGGAGCCACCTACCGTTATGAGCCAAGAACAGGTAAGCTCCAGCATTATATTTCCTATCCGTATTACAATCCCTGGGGAAGTGTTTTCGACAGGTGGGGAATGCATCTGATCGGTGACGCGTCCGATGGGTCCAACTATTTTGCGCCGCCCATGACCGGCAAAGTCGACTATCCGGGCAAGCACCCGAGAATCAATATGTTTACCAGCGCCCGGGTGAGGCCTACCGCAGGTATTGAAATCGTGTCCAGCCGGCAGTTTCCCGATGATGTACAGGGTAATTTTCTGGTTAACAACAACATTGGATTTCAGGGGACTAAGCAGCATCAGATCATCGCCAGCGGATCGGGCATTACGAGTAGGGAGGTGGAACCCATGCTGCAATCTTCCGACCCGAATTTCCGACCTATTGATCTGAAGTTCGGGCCCGATGGGGCACTTTACATCGTTGATTGGTACAATCCACTCGTATCGCATGGCGAAAACCCACCCCGTGATCCCATGCGCGACAAATTGCATGGCAGGATCTGGCGTATCACCTATAAAAACAAGCCCGTTTTGGAACGGACCGATGTTTCCAGGCAAAGTGTAAGTGAACTACTCGATAACCTGAAAGTTCATGAAGATCGGTTCCGATACCGGTCACGCGCGGTTCTACGCGAGGAGGCAAGTGATAAGGTAATTCCTGAACTTGAGAAATGGGTAATGAATCTGGATAAAAACGACCCGGAATACGAGCACAACGTACTGGAAGCACTTTGGCTTTACCAGGATTTTGACAGGCCGAATCCAGAGTTGTTAGGGCAGGTGCTGGGTGCAAAGGATTTTCGGGCGCGTACTGCGGCCACAAAAGTTCTGGCAAATTGGAAAGATCGGATTCCTGATGCTTTGTCCCTTATGAGCGCGCGGATTCATGACGAATCTCCCCGTGTACGGCTGGAAGCTGTTGTTGCTTTAAGTCATTTCGATGGTGAAAAAGCTATTGTGGCTGCTTCTGACGTATTCAGGTATCCCACGGATTACTATCTGGATTATGCAATCAATGAAACGTTTGGGTATTTAAAGCCGCAATGGTTAGCTGCGTTTAATACGAATAAGGACTTTCTGGCTGATAATCCGGTTGCGGCCAGGTGGCTGCTGAGTCGCGCCAGTGAAAATGAACTGCTGGCCCTTCCTCAGAGTAAAATTGTCCTGGAGTCGCTGCTTACTCATCCATCGGTAAGTAAAAAGGTAAAAGAGGCAGCCTTGGTCCAAATCGCCGGTCAGGCTCAGAAAAAGCCTGTTGAAGTGATTTTGGAAACAATCTCTAGTCGTCACCTGATTAAGGCAAATTTTGCGGATTTCAGAAAAAGAGAAAAGGACCTTATTGAAATTTTACTGACACAGGATCAGGCACATTTGCAGGAAAGCAAAAGTCAAATCGTCCGGTTTTTGGACAAAGGACAGCATAATAATCTTCAGGCCCTGGCCTATGCCGCACTGATTACGGCAGATGGGTCTGATAAAACGGCACGAAGGCTGGCGGATCGAAATCCGGTTAACATGACGAATTATCTGAATGGCATTTCAATATTGGACGATGAGGCACTTCAGGGAATATTTTATGAGGAGGTGAAAGGACTTACCTCCAAAATCCCGGCGGATTCGGTTAACATGACGGCATACAGAGTATTGGCTCAGATGACCGGAAAAGATGCGGAGAAAATATCGCTGATATCTGGCCTGATTGTACCTGATGGGCCGTATATTGATTTGGGGATGGAAATCATATCTTCTAAATCGGACAAAGAATTGACGGGAGCGTATGCGGAAACAGCAGTGAGGCAGATTTTGAATTATATTAAGGAAGCGCCTGCAAACCAAAAAACGACGGAGCAATTCGATACGATGATCGATTTGGGAAAGCGGCTGAGCGCTTTACTGCCGGAGAATGAAAGGAAGAGCGCGCTGTCTGTTTTAAATCGTGCAGGTACTTTGGAAATCAGGATATCAGCATTACCGGCAAAGATGTTGTTTGATGTTGAAAAGGTCGACGTGGCGCCTGGCCGTGCAGTTTCGCTCCTGTTTGAAAATCCGGATCTTATGCCCCACAATGTGGTTATTGTCAAACCCGGCACTACGCAAAAAGTGGGTGAAGCAGCCGATGCGATGGCGAAATTAACAGATGGCTTCGAAAAGAATTTTGTTCCTGACATGCCCGAAGTGTTATTTTTTACTCCGTTGGTCAATTCAGGGAAGAATTTTCGCCTCAATTTCATAGCGCCTGAGATACCTGGTGCTTATCCGTTTATTTGCTCGTTTCCAGGTCATTGGCAGGTGATGAAGGGCATACTTGAAGTTGAATGAATTGTGTAAGTGATTATGATTTTTGCAAATGGAAATATTTAACCCGGACCACAAAAGCACATCGTCCTTATCCCGCCGTGGGTTTATTGCCAGTGGAGCCCTTTTTGGCGCCGGCATGCTTCTTACGCCCAAATTGGCTTTTTCAAAAAACAGGAACTTGAAACTGGCGGTCGATTTTCCACATTTTCCGTCCCGGCTTCATGCCTTTGTGTGGCGTAACTGGTTTTTAGTGCCGGTGGAACGTATGGCGATGGTTGCTGGCTGCGAATCTCGTAGCATCATGGATCTTGGAAAACGAATGGGGCTGCCTGCTCCCGAGCCCATTCCGGAAGATCAGAATCGACGTAGCTACCTGACCATCATTCGTCGTAACTGGCACCTTTTGCCCAGGGAGCAACTTTTGCAGCTATTGGGCTGGGATGATGAAAAGCTCACCTTCACCTTACAGGAGGACGATTTCTTTTTTATAAAACTCGGCAGTGTCAAACCCGAATGTGAAGTTATAAAATACAAGGAGGCAGACGCCCGTGTCCGCATGGCCGAGAACAGGTTGTTTCAGGTGATAAAAAAAGAGTTTCCAAATGGATTCCCAAAGGCAGAACAGCCATTGTTTCATTTCGTAAAAGAGTTGTCTGCGCCTCTTACGACCAGGCCTTCGGTCACCACTTCCGGTTTTGCCAATCGCTATGGTTACGCCTACTTTGCGTTATTTGGTGATCCGCTGCTCGAACCCGATCTGGATCCCTACCCGGATGCCTATCTGGACAGAATGGTAGCGGCAGGAATGGGAGGTACCTGGCTGCACATCGTGCTCAGCAAGATTACACCTTTCCCGTGGCAACCGTCATGGAGCGACAAGTGGGAAGTGCGGCTCGAAAACTTAAAGAATCTGGTGGTCAGGGCTAAAAAACATGGTATCGGAATTTATTTGTACCTGAACGAGCCCCGTTATCTGCCTTTAAAGTTTTTTGAAAAGTACCCCGAACTGAAGGGGGTGACGGTTGGAGAGCAGGCTGCACTTTGCACCAGCCATCCCGAAGTGCAGCGTTACCTGGTCGATTCCATCGCCATGATTACCCGGCGGGTGCCGGATCTTGCCGGGTTTTTCTCCATAACCGCATCCGAAAATCACACCAACTGCTGGTCGCATGGGCGGGGAGCGGAATGCCCTCGCTGCGGCAAAAGGGGAGCAGGCACGGTGATCGCCGAATTGAATAATCTTTACGCTATGGGTATTGCAAAAAGTGCCGCATCTGGAAGTAAACCTGAGCTGATCGTTTGGGATTGGGGTTGGAAAGACGGACTGGCTGAACAGATTATCCCACAGCTTCCAAAGCAGGCTGCGCTGATGAGCGTTAGTGAATGGGACATTGAAACCAACAGGGGAGGAGTTAGAAGTAAAGTGGGGGAATATTCTATTTCGACGGTGGGCCCCGGACCGCGCGCGCTGCGTCATTGGAAACTTGCCCGGGAAAATGGGCTCAAAACAATAGCCAAAATCCAGGCTGGAAATACCTGGGAGATTGCGGCCGTGCCTTATATTCCTGCCCTGGAAAATGTAGCGAAACATGCCGTCAATCTGCGGGATGCCGGCGTAGATGGTCTCATGCTGGGATGGACGCTGGGTGGCTACCCGTCGCCCAATCTCGAAGTGGTTTCGGTGATTGGCGCCAATCCTGACTTTACTCCGCTTCAGGCCATGCACAAAGTTGCCCGGAATCTTTTTGGAAAGGCGGCGGAGGCGGTCGTCGAAGCGTGGAGCGCATTCAGTACGGCATTCAGTGAATTCCCTTATCATGGTGCGGTGGTTTACAATGCACCTTTTCAGGTTGGGCCTGCAAACCCTCTGTGGGAGAAGCCGACGGGATTCAGGGCAACGATGGTGGGCATTCCTTATGATGATCTGAAAAGCTGGACCGCCATTTATCCGTCAAAAATATTTGCAGCGCAGTTGAAGAAAGTTTCTGGTGGGTTCAGTCAAGCCCTTGACATTATGAAAAAAAGAACCGGTCCCATGAATTTATCTTTGGCTGAAAGAGCTGCCCTGACGGAGGAATGCCAGATAGCAGAAACGGTGGCGGTTCACTATGGAAGCATCGTAAATCAAATCGAATTCATTAGCATAAGGGATGGAATTGCCGGGCTTAATAAGGAAGAACGGGTAGCAACGGTAGCTTTGCTTCAACAAATTCTGGAAAAAGAAATTGTTCTTGCCAAACGAATGAATGTATTGCAAAATGGAAATTCAAAATTGGGTTTTGAGGCTACAAATCATTATTTCTACATTCCGTCGGATCTGGTTGAAAAGGTAATAAACTGCCGGGATCTGACGAATCGCTGGCTGCCAGGTCTTACCCAATCCTGAAACAAAATGAATAAATTGCTTATTATATTATTTGTTTCTGTTGCAGTTCCTGGATTTGCTCAGCGGACTATGCCGCTATATCCTGCCCAGATACCTAATGCAAAAAATGTATCGGACGAGGAGACCCGAAAGGCAAACAGGGAAGTTGATTCGCTGGCTTTTAAAGTTTCGCGGCCAACAATTTCTGTGTTTTTAGCTCCTGCAAATAATGGTTCTCCAGGGCCAGCAGTAATTATTTTCCCGGGTGGGGGCTATGGCACATTGCTCATCAAGCGGGAGGGAAGTGACGTGGCAAGGGCTTTCAACAAGCTCGGCATCCATGCGTTTGTAGTGAAATACCGGCTTCCAAGTGAAAGGACAATGATTGACCAGTCCATCGGTCCGTTGCAGGATGCGCAGCAGGCGATTAAAATGGTCAGAGAAATGTCAACAGAATGGCAGGTGGATCCCACCAAAATAGGTGTAATGGGCTTTTCAGCCGGAGGCCATCTTGCGTCTACGGTAGGTACTCATTTCGATAAAATGTACATTCCCAATAGTAGCAACACAAGCCTGAGACCTGATTTTATGCTGCTGATCAATCCGGTCATCAGTTTTACGGACAGTATCGGGCATATAGGTTCGCGGGAAAACTTACTGGGCAAAAATCCATCGGCAGAGCAGATCCGGTTATTTTCAAATGAGTATCAGATCAACCATTCCACACCGCCGGCTTTCCTGGTGCATGCAGGAACGGATGTGGTGGTGCAAGTTGCAAATAGTCTCAGTTTTTATCAAAAGCTACGGGAAAACCAGGTTGACGGAGCGTTACATATTTATTCCAAAGGCGAACATGGCTTTTTAACCTATCCAAGTTTTGAAGAGTGGTTCGGGAGATGTGTTCACTGGATGAGGCAGATGAAATTTGCACAATGAATTGGCACAGAGGGTTGTGATGCCAGGTTGTGGTGCACTTTACGACTTAGTGAAAGGATAAAGACGGGTATGTGCGTATCCTTGTAAGCTGGGCATCCGTTCTGTACAGGTCAGTACAGGATAGTGGCGTCGATTATTTTAGGAATTTTTGGATATTATTTTCTTTTTTTTTGAGAGTATGATATTTGAAAATTGCTCTTGTTATACATAGAAAAGAGGAATTAAAGTTTTGCTAAACCTATAAAAACCAACCCCAATGACGCGCAGAAAGAATAAAGGAATGTTTACCATGGCGGCAACTCTTGTGGCTGCTTTGATCATGATCGGCCAGGTTTCATGTGTGGCTCAGAAGAAAGAGAAGGGGTTCAAGTCAATATTTGATGGAAAAACACTAAAAGGCTGGGATGGAGATACCAAGTACTGGAGAGTCGAAAATGGCAGCCTTGTTGGCGAAATAACCCCTGAAACGCTATTGAAAACCAATTCATTTATAATCTGGCAAGGAGGCGAGCCGGGTGATTTTGAACTAAAAGGATCCTTTAAAATTGCCGAAAAGGGGAATTCTGGAATTAATTACCGCAGTGAAAAGGTAGCTGACATACCCAATGCCTTACGCGGTTATCAGGCTGATATTGACGGGGCAGTCCGCTACACCGGGCAAAACTATGAAGAGCGGAAGAGAACTACACTTGGCTATCGCGGCGAAATTGTGACAGTGAATAATCCAACCGATAAGTCTCCAGAGGCTTTCAAGGCCAATTTGAAAAACAATGCATGGCTTGGAAGGACGGTCACAGGTTCTCTTGGGACTTCTGACGAGCTGAAAACCAAAATCAAGAGCGAGGACTGGAATGAATTCCATATCGTAGCGAAGGGTAATCGTTTGCAGCATTTTATCAACGGGGTTTTGATGAGCGACGTGACCGATAATGACGGCATTAACGGAAAGTCAAGCGGATACCTGGGTATTCAGGTACACGTAGGTCCACCTATGAAAGTTGAATACAAAGACTTACGCATTAAGCAATAATTTCGACCCAATAAAAAAGTTTTCAACTGCGGATCTAAGCTCACCGTGCAACCGATCGCCGCAGTAGCTAACCGCTAACAGCTCTTTTAATGAATAAAATAGGATTTAATGTACTTGCCTGGACTGCAGCCGTATCGGATGATGTTTTTCCCATCATTGACAGGCTGAAAAAAATCGGCTACGATGGCGTAGAGTTTTATCTCGGTTCACCGGATACTTCGGCTTACCAGCGTATGGGCAACTTTACAAAAGAAGCCGGCATGGAAACTACCGCTGTGATTACCGTAGGTAAAGAAGATAATCCGATCAGCGAATCTGCCGAAATACGAGCAAAAGCCCTGGATAAAATTAAATGGGCAGTAGACCGCGCTCATGATCTGAATGCCAGAATAATCTGCGGGCCTTTTCATTCAGCTCATACCGGATTTGTCAACCGTCCTGCCGAAGAATGGGAGTACGCCCTTGCCGGTGAAGTATTACACGCTGCGGGAGACTATGCAGCACAGGCCAATATCGTGTTTGCGCTGGAAGCACTCAACCGGTTTGAATGTTACTTATGTAATACCACCTCTCAGCTACTCAAGCTCGTCAATGCCGCAAATCATCCCAATGTCAAGGCGATGTTTGATACGCATCATGCCAACATTGAGGAAAAAAAATATGAAACTGCACTCGATATTATAGCACCTGTACTGGCACATGTGCATATCAGCGAAAATGATCGCGGTACACCGGGTGACGGGCAGGTGTTATGGGATGATGCGTTCTCTTCTTTGGCCAAAATCAATTATAAGGGTTGGCTTACCATTGAGGCGTTTTCAAGAAACGACCCGGATTTTGCCAATGCAATTGGCGTGTGGAGGGAATTCTCTGATCCATGGGATATAGCAGAAAATGGCTACAGGTTCATTCGGGAGATGAGTATGAAGCATGGGTTGCATTAAATTAAGAATTAAGAATTACATCTTTTTACCCGTGGCATTGCCGCGGGAGTAACCTAAATCTTAACCATGTCACATTCGCTTCCATTCAAATTCGGCTCTGAAGTATACACCTGGTTCATGAGCGGTAACGGGCAAACGCATCAGGGCCGTCTGGGTCACATGATTGAAATTATCTCCAAAGCAGGATTCAGCGGTATTCAGCCGATTTTTACCTGGATGGGTGATCTGGTTGATCCGGATCTTTTGGAGGGAAAATTGAAAGAACAAGGTATAGAACTGGCCGCACTGGCACTTGCGCTTGACTGGAATAACCCGGAGGAAACTGAGCGGGAAAGGGAAGTGGCTGATCACGCCATTCGTGTTTTGGAACGGTTCCCGGGGGCGGTTCTCAATACGGTGCAGATCCCGAGTGGCAGGCACGACATTGTGCAGCGTCAGCAGAATCTGATCCATATCGTAAACGCGGTTTCCAAACGGGCCGCCGACAAAGGTGTACCGTGTAGTTACCATCCCAATTCACCCCATTCATCTATTATCCGGACGGAGGAAGACTATAAAATCGTGCTCGAGTCGCTTGATTCGGCGGTCACGGGCTGGACGCCGGATGTGGGTCACATCATCAACGGGGGCATGGATCCGCTGACTAAGATGAAAGAATATCAATCGCTGATCAACCATGTGCATTTCAAAGATTGGAACGGCAACCCGGAATTCACCCTGATGGGTAAAGGAAAAGTGGACCTTTTAGGTGTAACCCAATGGCTGAAAGATATAAACTATTCTGGATGGATTATTTGTGAGGACGAAGGCGAGGAAGCACTCGAAGATCCCGACTTCGTGACTTTGCATGATGGCAAGTGGATTCAGGAAGATTTAATACCGGGATTGAAATAAGCTGTCGGCTTTGGGCGGTCAGTTTTTGGCTTTTGCCATCCGGAAGTAAGCCAATCGCCATCATTTGAGAAGACAGAAACAACGGCGGGAACTATAAAAAGTAACAAGCGCCGAAGGTGCGTAACATTTGCATAAGTTTTTAGTAGCGATCCGCCGCTAAAAGCTAACAGCCAATCGCTAACATAGCGGAAATATAGAATGTGACAAGGAAGCGTTTCGCAGCTAAAAGCCAATAGCTGATCGCTAAAATCCAAAAATATGCCAACAATAAAAACCAACGGAATAAATTTTTACTATGAACAACGTGGATCAGGAAAATCAACCGATGATATTCCTGTTTTACTGATCATGGGCATTACGGCTCCAGGGATGGTTTGGAATGTGCATGTGGCTGATTGGCAAAATCATTTTAAATGCATCATGGGCGATAACCGTGGTGTGGGGTTAACCGACAAGCCTGCCGGGCCATACTCGTCCGAACAAATGGCTGATGATTATGCGGGGCTGCTGGATGCAATTCAAGTTGAAAAGGTAAAGGTGGTTGGTTGTTCAATGGGAAGTACCATCGCCCAGCAACTAGCCATTCGGCACCCTGATAAAGTGCATTCCTTGGTACTAATGTGTCCCTGGGCCAGGTGTGATCAGTATGCCAAGGGGCTTTTTCAACACATCATGAATGCAAAAGCCCGGTTCCGACCCGAGGAATTTAGCCTATATATCCAGTTGCTGATCTTTTCGAAATCCACCTGGGACAATGATGAAAAACATGCTGACCTGGAACAGGGCAGAATGCAGGATGCTTTTGGGGCTTTTCCACAGCCACTTCATGGATTGGAGGGGCAGGCTGCAGCGTGTATCAATCACAATGCGTTAAAGGATCTGATCAAAATTCAAAAACCAACATTGGTCATAGGTGGTCGGGAAGATATTTTTACACCCGTATGGATGGCCGAAGAAGTAGCCGGTGCCATCCAGGATGCGGAGCTATATCTTTATGACCACTTGGGTCATGCGTTTCATTTTGAAAATACAGAAGATTTTAACCCCAGGGTGAGAAACTGGCTGCTTGAAAATTAAAGGTTTTAACTTGACTGGTAAAATTGACCAATTTGGTGCTTTTTACACATTAACAAATATTCGATATTGGAAATGCCGGGGCAGATCAACGATAGCTGGAAAGACAAAGTCTCCAATCATTATCAACTGGGTGGTATTGAAACCTCCGTATTGGATAATGGAGCTGGAAGAGGAACGCGGATTGCCTGGGTAAATACGGGCACCGGACTGAGATTTAAGGTGGTGATTGACCGGGCCATGGATATTGCCGATGCATTTTACAACCAGCATAGCCTTGCCTGGCTAAGTCATGGTGGCATTACTTATCCACAACCTTTCTCAGATGGAGGAATTGATTGGTTGAGGACATTTGGAGGGGGATTGCTTACAACCTGCGGACTTTCGCATGTGGGAGGTCCCGAATCAGACGAGTTTGGGGACCGCGGGTTGCATGGCCTGATCAGCAATACACCGGCTGAAATCATTTCGATCATCCAGCCTGATCCAAGGGTAGGTCAACTGGAAATGAGTATTACGGGTATCATCAGGGAAACCAAACCATTTGGCCCCAGCCTGGAATTGAAAAGGACCATTTCGGCAACGCTGGGAAAAGCTACCATCCGGATTCATGATGAGGTGATGAACAAAGCCAACACAGCCGCGCCACACATGTTGCTGTATCATTTCAACTTCGGCTATCCGCTGGTGGATGATGGTACAGACCTCCTTTGGAAAGGGAAATGGCATCCCAGGCACGGGGAAGAAAATGCGCGGATTTTCAAAGAAGGTAATAATTTCAAAAAATGCCCCGGACCCATCGCTGATCATCTCGGATCAGGGGAAGAAGTTGTTTTGGTGGATATAGAGGCAGATATTTTTGGAGACAGTGTTGCTGGTCTGTACAATTCCAGACTCGGCCTCGCAGTGTCTATGAAGTTTAAAAAGGAGCAATTACCCTGGTTTGCCAATTGGCAGCATTGGGGAAAAGGGGAATACGTAACAGGATTGGAACCAAGTACGCATCCGCTTTCCGGTCAGGCGCAGGCTCGAAAAGATGGAACACTTCTGTTTATTGAACCGGGTGAGAAACGGGAGTATGAGGTGGAGCTGGAAGTGATAACGGATGAGGAGTTGATTAAGGAGTTTTTGGTTGATTTTGGTTTATAATGAGTGATAATTGTTTTCCAACTTTGATGGAAATATCGACTAGGTGGTCAGGTTGAGCGGTAATTATATTGCATAAAAACAACGTGAGCGGGGCGCCGTGCGGTGACGATTATGCGGTTGTCATGCTGAGCGGAGCGGCCGTCGCTGCGGTCGAAGCACTGGCCGGAATGTGTATAATTCAATCATCGCGGCCTACCCTTCGACTCCGCTCAGGGTGACAGTTCGGCTCAGGGTGACAGTTCCGCTAAAGTTGACAGCTCGGCTCAGGGTGACAGTTCCGCTAAAGTTGACAGCTCGGCTCAGGATGACAGCTCGGCTAAAGTTGACGACTCCGCTCAGGGTGACAGTTCTGCTAAAGTTGAAAGCTCGGCTCAGGGTGACAGCTCCGCTAAGGTTGGCAACTTTGCTAATGTTGACGCCGCCGCTAAGGTAGACAAATTTACTCAGGGTGATAACTCCGCTAAGGTTGACAACTTTGCTCAGGATGACAAAATCATGGCATAAACTAAGTAAAGAAAGTAAGATTAAGATAACTATAATAACTAAACCAAATTTCAAAAATTAACCAATGGGACTTTCAAGTATAGCCGAAAAGGCGTTAGAACAGGGCAAAGGAATATTACGTTTGGCTCCAACCTGGGTGCCGCGTTCATTTTGTGTACCTGGTCGCAGAATAAAATTACATCCGGATGATTATTACGTTTTGGGTGGAGAGCGTGGAGGTATTGATGAACGCTGGCTGTCGTCAACCACGCCCGCAGAGAATGGGCCACTTACCGGCGAAAATGAAGGTTTGAGCCAGATCGTTTTTGAAGATGAGTCAGGTGTTCAGAAAGTGACATTGCGGGACGCGGTAAACGAGCTTAAAGGCGAAATTATAGGTGACCGTCTTTGGGATGAATACAAAAGCTGGCCGATGTATTCTAAGTTTTTTGACAACATGGGTCCATTGCCACACCATATCCACCACAGAGACGAACATGCCGCGATGGTGGGTCAGAACGGAAAGCCTGAAGCATATTATTTCCCCCCACAGCTAAACAATCACGGAGGTGATTTTCCATACACTTTCATAGGTATTGCTCCCGGCACCTCCAAAGAACAGATCAAGGAGTGCCTGATGAACTTCACCAAGGGTGATAATAAGATCACCAACTACTCGCAGGCGTTTCGTCTGGAGCCTGGAACAGGCTGGGATGTTCCTCCTGGAATGTTGCATGCCCCTGGCAGCTTGTGTACCTATGAGCCTCAAAAGGCATCCGATATTTTTGCAATGTATCAGTCACTAGTCAACGAGGCGATTATTCCGGAGGAGTTGCTCTGGAAAGGAACGCCGAAAGACAGAATCGGAGATTATGACCTGCTAATGGAAGTGATCGACTGGGATTTGAATGTAAATCCTAATTTGATGGAAAAGCACTTCATGCGTCCCAAGCCGGTAAAAGATGTGGCTGAGATGGCGGCAGAAGGATATAGCGAAAACTGGATCTGTTATAAAAGCGAGGCTTACAGTGCCAAGGAACTTACCGTTTTTCCGGGACAGACTGTCACCATTACGGATGCTGCTGCATACGGGATGATCGTGATGCAGGGGCACGGGAAATTCGGTAACTGGGACATTGAGACACCCGCTCTGATCCGTTACGGACAACTGACAAACGATGAATTTTTTGTAACTGAAAAGGCAGCAAAAGAAGGTGTTGTCATCAGCAATCCATCGGCCAATGACCCCATTGTGATTCTGAAGCACTTCGGGCCGTTGAACCCGGATTTAGTATTGTAAGCAGCCGGCTTTCGGCAGTGAGCCATAGGCTTTCTACCACTGCCGAAAGTCAATGTTTACATAAGCAATATCAAGTTTTAAGTACCTAGTTGTTTTCCTAACCAAACAAGCTGATAGCTAACAGCTAACAGCTAAAAGCTACTAAACATGCCAGAAAATAATTATCCCAAGCTCCACAATGCCACATGGCCTGGTATTGTTGGTAAAGGTTCAGAGTCAGAACCGATTATCCCTTTTGACACATTACTTGAAAAAACCGCTGCTGCGGATGTAAACGGTGTGAAGTTTGACGGCGTCGATATCGGCCTTTTCGATGATCATCTCGGGCCGTATCTGAATAGTGAAGACGGAGCCAGCCGGCTCGCCGACAAGGTAGGTGGCTATAATCTTGAAATAGGGAGCCTTGTTGCGAACGTGTGGGCAGGGTCTGCGTTGGGAAGCCAGGAATCCCGCGATGTATTTGTAGAGCAGGTTCGCAAAGCATGTATTTTTGGTCAAAAACTTCGTGAGGCGGGTGTTCGGAAAGGCGGCGTGGTCCGTATTGACTCGGCGGTTTCTCCTGAAATTTGGTCAGCTGACCCCGTGGGAAATACCAAACAAATTGCAGAAACTTTTCGTCGTGCTTGTGACGTTGCAGCAGATTTTGGTGAAAAGCTTGCTGCGGAAGGTGAAATATGCTGGGGAGGTATGCAGAGCTGGAAAGCGATGATTGATACAATGGAGGCCGTGGATCGTCCCAATATGGGTTTTCAGGCAGACATGTCTCATACATTCCTGTATTTGCTGGGTTACAACAGTCCGGAGGATCGCATTCTGCCTTTGGATTTCCAATGGAGCGATAGAGCTGCTTTGGAAGAAGGGCTTAAAACGATGACAGCAAAATTGCGTCCATGGACCTTTGATTTTCACGTTGCGCAAAATGACGGCACGGTGCACGGAACGGGTTCTCATGATAAAACAGGACGCCACTGTCTGGCTACGGATCCAAACGGGAAACTCGACATCACACACGATGCAGGCTATTGGCTCCGTAATGAAAATGGTGAGCTGACCAAGGCTTTCCGCCACATCTGCTGGGATGGTTGTATGTTCCCGAATTCGGTGATGGGCAACCAGCAAACCTGGAATGATATTCTGGCTGCATTGGTGAAAGTTCGTCAGGCGCACGGCTGGTATCAGGAATCGTAGTTTCTCCGAATTAAATAAGTTATTGATAAAAAGCTGATAGCTATCAGCCAATTGCTTTAAAGATATGTCAAACAAAAAAGAGATTAGAATAGCGTTGATCGGCACCGGTTTAATGGGCCGTACGCATTCCAACGGATACAACCGGATTACTAATTTTTTTCCTGAGCTGGAATACACGCCGGTATTAAAAGTAGCCTGTTCGCGTAATGCAGAGAAGGCGAAAGCTTTTGCTGAACAGTGGGGTTATGAATCATTCGAGACCGACTGGAAAAAAGTTATTGCTCGGGATGATGTCGACGCGGTTGATATTTGCACCGCCAACGATACCCATGCCGAAATCGCTATTGCTGCTGCGGCGGCTGGCAAAATGATCCTTTGTGAGAAACCTTTGGCAAGAACGCTTGCAGAAGCGCAAACCATGGTGGATGCTGTTGAAAAGGCAGGCGTTAAAAATACGGTCTGGTATAATTACCGAAGGGTTCCAGCCGTAACCTTGGCAAAGCAAATTGTGGATTCCGGCAAATTGGGTCGTATTTTTCATTACCGAGCCAACTTTTTACAGGACTGGACCATTAACCCGGATGTGCCGCAGGGCGGTACCGCAACGTGGCGTCTGGATGTAGATGCTGCAGGATCGGGTGTCACAGGCGATTTGCTTGCACATTGTATCGACACTGCCATGTGGATTAATGGTGGGATTAAGGACGTTTCTGCGGTTACTGAAACCTTTATAAAGGAACGGGTGCATTCCGAAAGTGGCAAAGTGCAGAAGGTCGGAATTGACGATGCGGCTATATTCCATTGCCATTTCGACAACGGGTCGCTCGGTCTTTTTGAGTCAACCCGATATGCACGTGGTCACAAGGCGCTTTATACTTTTGAAATCAATGGTGAACATGCCTCCATTCGTTGGGACCTGCATGATCTGAACCGGCTGGAATATTTCGACCATAGTGACGAATCAATCGTTCGTGGCTGGAGATCAATTCTGGTGACAGATAGTGATCAGCCGTATATGAAAAGGTGGTGGATACCCGGCACGAGCATTGGATACGAACATTCATTCATACATCAGGCAGCCGATTTCTTCGAAAGCCTGCAAACCGGCAAAGACTGCGCTCCAACCTTCAAGGATGCGCTGGAAACGCAAAAGGTTTGCGAGGCGGTGATTGATTCGGCGAACTCGCGGAGCTGGAAAGATACCGGCGTGGCGTGGACTGGATCGTGATTCTTTTTAACGAAAACCCGGGGTGGAAATACCCCGGGCTGAGGGATGGAACCCTTTCAGGGTAAATTCATATTTACCCTGAAAGGGTTCCATCTTTCAATAGGGCATCGCCCTATACTATTGCCCAGAATATCACCATCATCAACATGCCATGTCTCAATCACTATCAAAAATCTGTGTACATATCGTATTCAGTACCAAGTATCGTCTCCCGCTTATTGATGAAAAGATCGAAGAAGAATTATGGAATTATCTGGGTGGTGTTTGTAATGAATTGGAATGTGTGAGTATTAAAGTGGGAGGATATGTCGATCACGTTCACATTCTATGTGTTTTATCAAAGAAAATAACGGCGATGAAACTTTTGCAAGAAGTGAAACGAAGTTCTTCTTTATGGATAAAGACAAAAGGAAAGGAATATGAAGACTTCTACTGGCAAGACGGATATGCAATATTCTCTGTAAATCCTTACGAGTTAGACTTGGTTATCAGATATATCACCAATCAGAAAGACCATCATAAGAAAAAAGACTTCAAAGGAGAATTAAGAAGCTTTTTGAAAAAATACAATGTCGAGTATGACGAAAAATATATATGGGATTAAATATTCGTAGTAGTCTGGCCTGAAAGGCCTATATCTCTCAAGATGGGGCAGCGCCCTATTTTTCCGGTGAGAGGATACTAATTAAGACTTAATCGTAAGTTCGATGCCCAACAAAATCCTCCAGGTCACCAGCCTCACCAAATCCTACTCCGGCATAAAAGCCCTGGATAACGTGCAACTTACCCTGCAAAAGGGGACAGTACATGCCCTGATGGGCGAAAACGGAGCAGGGAAATCAACCTTCATGAAAATCCTGATCGGGCTCGTAGATGCGGACTCAGGAAATATTATTTTTGAAGGGAATGAGCTGAAAGCGCGTGGTGTAAACGACATGCAAAGAAAAGGCATTTCGATGATCCACCAGGAAATACTCATTATTCCTGAACTTACCGTTGCGCAAAATAT
Organism: Dyadobacter sp. 32; assembly: GCF_902506755.1. GTDB lineage: Bacteria > Bacteroidota > Bacteroidia > Cytophagales > Spirosomataceae > Dyadobacter. Next base: position 5,760,825 of record NZ_LR735258.1, read on the forward strand.
CTTTCTGGGACGAGAAAAGGAGATTACAGGCTCCAAAACAGGCTGGCTGAATGAGGACCTGATCACGGCAAAAGCAAAGGAACTTTTGAAACAACTGGGTCTGGATATTCTGCCCACGGCCCGGATGAAATACCTCAGTGTAGCGCAAATGCAGATGGTAGAAATCGCCAAAGCGATCTCGAATGATGCGAAAATCATTATCATGGATGAGCCTACCTCGGCTATATCCGACAAGGAAGTTGCGACTTTATTCAGAATTATCCGTGATCTTAAAGCCAAAGGGGTTGCCATTATTTACATTTCGCATAAAATGGATGAGATTTTCAGAATCTCCGACACCATCACGGTTTTGAGAGATGGAAAATACATAGGCACGAAAAGCGCATCGGAACTAGATGACAATAGTCTCATCAAAATGATGGTCGGGCGAGAAATTGAGAATATGTTTCCTGAAACCGGTTCGGAGAAAGGCAGACAAATACTTTCAGTCAAAAATCTCACTAAAAGGGGGAGGTTTACCGACATTAATTTTGACGTTTACGCTGGGGAAATTCTGGGGATAGCAGGGCTGATGGGTGCCGGCCGAACAGAAATCGCCAGAGCTATTTATGGTTTGGATAAATTGGATGGTGGTGAAATATATATTGACGGGGAAAAAGTGACAATTAAATCTGCCGATGATGCTGTCAAAAAAGGCATTGGCTATGTGAGTGAAGACCGTAAAGGTTTGGGCTTAATCCCCCAGATGTCGGTGTTGCAAAATATGACACTGGCAAGTTTGTCAAATCACCGCCGCGGGATTTTTATCAATACAAAAAGTGAAAATACCGTTGCGCAGGAAATGATAGACATCCTGAAAGTGAAGTCGTCCGGAGTAAACCAGAAGGTAACACATTTAAGTGGAGGAAACCAGCAAAAGGTCGTCATTGGAAAAGTCTTGTTGTCTTCGCCAAAGGTTATCATTCTGGATGAACCAACCCGGGGCGTTGATGTAGGCGCCAAATTTGAAATATACAAATTGATTCAGGACCTGGCTGGGAAAGGAATCGCCGTCATCATGATTTCATCCGAATTGCCGGAGATTTTGGGTATGAGCAATCGGATTATGGTTTTGTCAAAAGGGAAACAGACAGCCATGTTGTCCAAATCCGAAGCCACACAAGAATTGATTATGAAGTATGCGGTTGAATAGCGGTTTGCTGAGAACAATTGGCGATTGGCTTTTTTAGTGATTAATCATTTTATAAATAACTAGAAATCTAAACCTTTCAAATTGGAAAATAATTTACAAGCCCGGTTCCGGAATTTTGGTCAGTATGGGATATTTGTGGCTTTTGCTATAATCTGTCTGGTGCTGGCCTTGAGCACTCCCCGATTTTTCACAGTGTCAAATCTGATGACGATCGGAAATCAGGTTTCCATCAATGCGTTGTTGGCCTTTGGGGTGACATTTGTGATCATCACTGGGGGGATAGACCTTTCGCTGGGGTCGATGGTGGCCGTTACCGGTGTCGTAGCGGCTATGTTTGCTCATCCAGATACTTATCCGGTAATCGTACCCATTTTTATCGGACTGGCTGCCGGCTCGGCAATGGGTGCTTTTAACGGACTGGTCATTACAAAAAGCAAAGTGCCGCCCTTCATTGTAACACTAGGTACCATGACAATCGGGCGTGGTTTGGCACTCATTTTGAGTAAAGGACGACCCGTTTCCAATCTGTCCGACTCCTTCAACTTTATAGGAGGAGGCAATCTTTTCGGTATTCCATTCCCTATCATCATTCTGATTGTGGCATTTGTCGTTTGTTCCATTGTTCTGAATAAAACCATTCTGGGACGCTACATGTATGCTGTTGGCGGCAACGAGCCTGCAGCAAGAGCGTCCGGGATTCGTGTCAGCCGTGTGAAAATGTGGGTATATATCATTTGCGGTTTGCTTTCTGCAATGGGAGGAATTTTGCTTACTTCCAGGATCACAACCGGCCAGCCCAATGCAGGCTCAGGCTTTGAGTTGGACGCCATTGCAGCGGCTATTATTGGTGGAACAAGTACATCCGGCGGAACTGGCTCAATGACCGGCACATTAATCGGTGCCCTGTTAATCGGCGTGATCAGCAATAGCCTGGATTTATTAAACGTGACAAGTTATTACCAGCAGGTGGTGATGGGAGCGATCATCATAGGAGCTGTGGTTTTGGATAGTATGGGAAAGGAGAGGTAGGGCTTGGGGAGATGGGCATGGGGGGGAGGAAGGGAAAAGGAGAAAAGGAGGGTGGAAAAAGGAGGAAGGGAGACAAGGATAACGCCTGGTTGCCCAACGGGCGTTCATGTCTGAGGATCGGGCAAGGCTCGACTAACTTGTTATTAAATGGTGTAAATTATTCAATATCAATACAATGAAAAATATTAGGTTGTCAGGATTGTTGCTTTTGTCCGTATTCATGGCGGGTTGTAATCAATCAAAAACCGATGATTCGGGAGAAAAGAAACTAGTGATTGGCGCCACCATGCTCAGCATGCAAAATGAGTTTGTGGTCAATGTCGCTGATGCTATGGAACAGAAAGCCGGTGAACTGGGAGTGAAGTTAATTCTGGTCGACGCCGAACGTTCCGCTTTAAAGCAGGTGGAACAGGTGGAAAGTTTTATTGCACAAGGGGTAGATGCTATTATCATCAACCCATGTGAAGTAGAAGCAAGTTCACCAGCAGTGAAACTGGCACTGGATGCTAAAATTCCCATCATCAATGTAAATTCCGAAACATCAGCTACACCCACGGCTTTCGTAGGTTCTGATGATGAGGAAGCGGCCAGAATTGCCATGAGATATATTGCTGAAAAACTGGGTGGAAAAGGAAACGTATTGATGATGCACGGTTTTATGGGGCAGGCCGCTCAGATTAAACGTGATAAAGGGGCGAAAGAGATATTAAAGGCAACACCCGGTTTGACATTACTTGCCGAACAATCCGGTGAATGGGACCGTGCCAAAGCCATGTCGTTGACTGAAAACTGGATACAGACCTACGGATCAAAAGTGAATGCCATTTTTGCCCAGAACGATGAAATGGGAATGGGAGCCGTCAAAGCGCTGGAAGCGGCAGGATTAAAAGGTAAAGTTATGGTGGTAAGCGTAGATGCGATTCCGGATGCGTTGCAGGCTGTGAAAAAAGGAACGCTGGATGCCACAGTTTTTCAGGATGCCAAACAGCAGGGAGGGCAGGCCGTAGAAGCTGCTGTAAAAGCTGCAAAAAAGGAAAAATTTGAAGCTAGCGCGCTGATCCCATTCAAACTGGTTACAAAGGAAAATGTTGGGGAGTTTTTGAAGTAAATCTCAATCAACTGATTAAGATTTGGTCCGTGTTTAACTGCACGGACTTTGTTGTTTAGGGACCCTTTTAATCATCATTAGCTTAATAAATTTCAGTAAAAAGTATAAAAGGTCTATTTACGGTTACAACCAATTCGCAGGTAGTAGCGTCTCCTGAATACTGACTTACTTAAACACTTTGCTAATGAAGACTGCAGTACTCGCAACAATGATTTCCCTGGCATTTTTTGGAACAGGATGCCTCCATAATGATCCGGTTGAACCTGAAATTATCATTGAACCCACATTTTACGTTCTGGTTAGTCGTGATACAATCAGCGCCGGAGAACATCTCGGGATTCGGGTATCGGCGGATCCGGAGAATGCTTATGCCGCGCTCCAAAACCTTCGGGAAACAAAAGGTATCCCATATGTGAATGTGGTAAGTAATATTTTCTCCAATGTGAATGAGCTCGATAGCCGGATACATTTATACCAATCCATTTTTCTGGATGAGCGGAAAGGAACAGACTCTGGTATTCAGATCAGCTTTGAGGCTGGCAAGGTGAAAAGTATATATCTGAATAGCGGGAAGCAACTCGCTCAGTGGCCGTTGAAGGAAAATGCCTCCACCTCCGTTCGTATAGGTGATCCGGCAGATGCTTTGCATGGCAAGTTGATCAAAATACAGAGCAAAAACGCTTATGCTAATAAGTTCGAGCGGATTTCTCTATTCACCAAAGAGCTTGCTTCACGATACGATCCGATCATGACCCAATCACCGCAATGGTATTTCCGATACATGACGGCACCGAAGTTGTACGAGCATGTCGAGATCATGATGGCGAATGGTAAGGTTACATATCTGGTGGTGAGTACGTACAAAGATCCATCCTAAGTTGTTTTTAAGGCTCCTGGAATTTTTCGGGAGCTTTTATTTTGCAAAATGAATTTTTGATTTGCAAATCGCAAATCGAAGAACAGCTTGGATGGTCGCGATTTATCACTAAATTTATCTCTATTGATAATAACAAATTTGCCTAATTATTTCGATCACGTACCATATACGTGTTAAGAAAGATTATGCGTCAGCTTTGATAGAGGATTTGCAAAAGGTCGAGGCGGTTGAAGTTATTGAAGAGACCACGGGTGACAATGTTGAAATTGTTGAATGGCAAAAGGCGTTAGTTTTGTCGCGGCTAAAAGAGCTACGGGAATTTTCTGAAAGGCTTGTTTCGATTACGGACGCCGAGCAGCGTCAAGCAAGCTTAGAGGATAATGGCGTCTTTTGACATATTTCTTTCTGAGGGTGCAATCCGGGATATAGAAGATGTCGTTTTTTATTACAATGAAAAGACGACCGGGTTAGATTTTCGATTTTTCAGTCAGGTGGAAGCATCTTTTAAAAGGATTTCCTATAATCCATACCTATATTCCTTGCGATACGAAAACATTTGGTGTGCGGGTGTCTGGAAGTTCCCATTTTTAGTCCATTTCAATATTGATATAACAAAAAAAGGGATTCTGGTGCTAGCAGTCTTTAGTACATATCAAAAACCTCTCTGGGAGGAGTAAAATGGATTAAGGGTGAAAGTAGCCCAGGTAAATAGTAAACCTCCCCACCAAACCCCTTTTATCTGCGACTGATTTTTCAGCCGCTTTTTTTATACCAAAAACAACCGTTCTGCTCTATGAATAATTTTAATATTAACCGCCGGCAGTTTCTTTACGGCGCTACGGCCTCACTCGCCATTTCTTCCTTTGGAGCGAGAGGTATGGATCTGATCAACCCCGCCAAAACCTTACGTGTGGCCCTGATCGGAACAGGGTGGTATGGGAAAAGTGATTTGTTTAGACTCATGCAAGTAGTGCCGGTCGATGTCGTCGCACTTTGTGACGTGGACAAAAACCAGCTCAATCAAGCTGCAAAGCTGGTAACAGAACGTTTGAAATCGGGTAAAACACCGAAACTTTACGGTGATTACAACAAACTGCTTTCAGAAAACGAACTGGATATCGTATTGATCGGTACACCTGATCACTGGCATGCGCTGCAAATGATTGACGCCGTGAAAGCAGGTGCGCATGTGTATGTTCAGAAGCCCATCAGTGTGGATGTAATGGAGGGCGAGGCCATGGTGGCGGCTGCCAGGAAATACAAAAAGGTTGTCCAGGTGGGGACACAACGAAAAAGTACTCCGCACTTGATCGATGCGAAGAAAAACATTGTGGATGCCGGTCTGCTTGGGAAAATTTCGCACGTGGAAATGTGCTGTTATTTTCACATGCGCAACAACGGAAATCCGCCGGTTAAGCCGGTTCCCGATTTCCTGGATTACGAGAGGTGGACAGGGCCAGCACCTTTGAGGCCTTACGACGACATTCCGCACATTCGCTGGTGGCGTACATTTATGGAATACGGAAACGGTATCACCGGGGATATGTGTGTGCACATGTTTGATACCGTACGTTGGATGCTTAAACTTGGCTGGCCTACCAAAATCAGTTCCGCCGGAGGTATTTACGTTCAAAAGGAGGGTAAATCGAATATATCAGATACGCAATCGGCTATTTTTGAATATCCTGAGCTAAACTGTGTGTGGCAGCACCGCACTTGGGGAACGCCCAACAACCCCGATTATCCGTGGTCATTTACGCTTTATGGAGAGAAAGGGACGTTATGGGCCAGCACCATGGCTTATGATTTCATTCCTCAGGGAAAAGGAGAAAAGATCCATAAGGACGTGGTATACGAAAAGGAAAAATATCCGGAAGACCTGAAGGAGGAACGGATTGAATTAAATGCAGCCCCTGCTACACGCCTGCATATGTTGGATTTTCTGAGTGCGATCGACAACAGCAGCCGCCCGGTAGCCGACATTGAGGAAGGGCATATCTCCACAGCAAGCTGTATTCTGGCCAATTTGTCGATGAAAACGGGACGGTCACTTGTTTACGATCCTGTAAAAAAGGAGGTTGTCGGAGACAGGGAAGCCACCGCTTTGCTCGCGCGCGCTTATCGGGCTCCCTATAAACATCCCGACTACCGAAAAATTTAAAACTACCAAATGGTTTAACAGTTGAGAAATGGACGTGATAAAAGATTACGTCCATTTCGTTTTTCAAATTAAAAATGGTGGCTTTATGAATTGTTTAAGTTTCAGGTTTGGAGGCAAAAATCATTTTCTCTACGCTTTTTTGTTGTGGCTTTCCGTTTCCAATTTGTATGGACAAAAGCAAGTTTTTCTCTTCTCGTATTTCGTTGACAATGGCCAGGATGGTCTTCATTTTGCATACAGCAGGGATGGACTGAAATGGGAGGCAATAAGAGAGAAGTCATTTCTTACTCCCACTTTGGGGAAAGACAAGCTTATGCGAGATCCATGTATCATCCAGGGACCCGATGGAACCTTTCACATGGTGTTTACCACCGGCTGGCACGATCAGATTATCGGTTACGCTTCATCAAAGGACCTGATCCACTGGTCGGAACAAAAGGATATACCCGTGATGGAGCATGAACTGACGGCCAAAAATAGCTGGGCACCCGAGGTGTTCTACAATGACCAGCGGAAAAACTTTATTATTTATTGGGCTACGACCATACCCGGCAGGCATAGTGACGTATCGGATTCCGAGAATGAAAAGGGCCTCAACCACAGGATTTATGCAGTAACTACGAAGGACTTTAAGACTTTTACCGAAACGAAAATGTTTTTCAATCCACAATTCAGCGTCATTGATGCGACGATTCTGAAAAAAGATTCCTGGTATTATATGTTTTTGAAAAACGAGAATCCCAAGCCGGCCGAAAAGAATATCCGTGTTACCAAATCAAAGCAGGCAGCAGGACCATATCCAACGGTTGTGTCGGCGCCGATCACAGGTAATTATTGGGCAGAGGGGCCTACGGCCATTACCATTGACGATTACGTATATGTCTACTTTGACAAATATCGTGACCATCAATATGGTGCGGTTCGGTCCAAAGATATGACCAGTTGGGAAGACATTTCTGATAAGATTTCATTTCCGAAAGGCATTCGCCACGGGAGCGTTTTTGAGGTTTCGGAGCAGGTTTTGAAGGGTTTACTTGGTGAGCAATAAACTAAATTATTGAACCCATATACCAACTGTATTTGTTTATTAGTTTAAATGATGTTATCCTCCGAAAATTAAACTATAACTCACGGAGGCTGTCAGATAAATTGTTAAACAAACTATCAAATCAAGATGAAAAACATAGTGAAGTTGAGTAAGGCTGTCGGGACGATGGCGTTGAGTGGGATTTTATTTATGGCCTGCAGCCAGGCGCTTCAGGTCAGTTACGATTACGATTCCTCCGTAAACCTGAAGCAGTTCAAAACTTTTAAGGTGGAAGCAGAGCGGAAAATTGATGAGGATCCGTTGTTGGGAAGTGAGTTGAACAGAAGAAGACTTGGTGACGCGGTGGTGGAAGTGATGCAGGCAAAGGGCTATAAACTGGACGAAAAAAATCCGGAAATCATCGTACGCTTTATGACCGACGTGAAGGAACGCCAACAAGTACGATCCAATAACATGTATTCACCATACATGTGGTGGTACGGAGGCGGAAATAACATCCAGACCTACAACTACCAGGAGAGCCGTTTCATCCTGAATATTTATCAAAACAATCGGGACCGTATGATCTGGCAGGGATGGGCTTCTGGTAAAGTAAAGGCTCCTTCGAAAAGGGACGACCGGGACATGATGGTGAAAAATACGATGACCGATATTCTGCGGACTTTTCCACAGGCAACTCTGGATACCTACAGCAGTAAATAGTTGAAATTGTATGAATTATAAAGGCACTTCTTTCACAGGAGGTGCCTTTTTTAGTCTGGTTGGAATAATAAATTATTGATTTCCTGCGAAATTTTGCTTTTTACCAACGAGTTGCCGAAACAGTTCAAACAAGAACACATTCAACAACAGCATAAGCAGTCCATAGAAAATATCTTCCACAGGAATTGTTACGATTCTTACCCCCACGTTTTCCAGATCATTGTACCAAACCACAGGTTTTTCGGGGCCGGTACCGGTGAGGATGCCGTTTACGATAAAGAAGGGAATCAACAAAAACATGTGAGAATAATAAAACAGACTAAGCCATTTTACTTTACCCCAAAATTGTAAATAGGAGAGAAAAACGGACAGTCCTACGCAGGTGTAAAAGGTATAGAGCCTGTCGTGAAAGATAATGGCCCCTGTTATTGCTAACAGAATAAATGTCATTGAAATCTGCTTTTCGAATCGGACTTTGAAATTTTCCCCCAGAAAAATCCCGAAGCAGAAATATGTAAATACGCAGGCGTAAGGGATGCAGATGAAAAACAGGATTTCCTCGATCGGTAAGTGGAAAAAATACAATCCGCTTACATAGGATGGATTGAATCCCCACACGCCGATTTTGGTAAAATAGCTGTCCCAAATACAAAAAAGAACCGTGGCAATCAAGATAGCTGGCCACACATATGCCCACTGTTTGTATAATAAAATCCTGGGATGAAAAGAAAACAAAAGTGGAATGGAAATAGCCGAGAGATCCACAAGGAGATACAGATAATTCATTTCGATGCGGCGTTTTTTGCTTCCCTGAAATACCTTAACGGAACCCAAAGCATTCCAAAACATTCGCCCTGATGTTTTCCCAGATGCTTATGGTGCATCTTGTGCGCTCTGCGGATTGCTTTAAGATAAATGGAATCCGTATTCCTGAGTACTTTGAAGCGCTGATGAATGAAAATGTCATGAACAATGAAATAGGCAAATCCATAAATCGTGATGCCCAGGCCTATCCAGAATAAGTAATTAAAGCCGGCATTCAGACCCAGCAGCAGGCAAAGAATCCCGGGAATGGCGAAGATGACAAAAAAATAATCGTTCTTCTCAAAAAAATCTCCGTCATCACGCTGGTGATGGTCGTGATGCAGAAACCATAAAAATCCGTGCATTAAATATTTGTGCGCCAGCCATGCGACGCATTCCATGCCAACGAAAGTAACAGCAACAATGATAAGGTTTAGTATCCAGGCACTCATGTCAATTACAATAAAATTTTAGCAGCAACACCCTCGAAGCAGATTTTTAGCCATTCGGTATAGCGATCCGGATTTTCAAGGAGGTCTTTCTGAAGTTCTGATATAGCGATGTATTTATAGTTGCCCACTTCGGTTGTATTGATCACCGGCAGGTCGTCTGACATTCCCCAGAAAACATGGTCCAGTTCGTGTTCTGTAAGGCCGTTGTCCAATTCGGCATTGTAAATAAATGAATAAAGGAAATTCAGCGGCGCTGTAATTCCCATTTCTTCATCCAGCCGGCGCACTGCTGCCTCGGCGGTAGTTTCGCCTGGCAATGGATGGCTGCAGCACGTATTGGACCAAAGCCCTTCCGAGTGGTATTTGCCCAATGCCCGTTGCTGCAGCAACAATTCATGATTAGAATTAAATATAAAAACAGAAAATGCCCGGTGAAGGATGCCTTTCTGGTGTACTTCCAGCTTCTGCATCAGACCAATCTGATCATCCTGCTCATTTACCAACACTACGTGATCATCCATAAATTAAGGGTTTCAATTTTCTGAACCAGCCTTTTGTAAGCCGATTAATGGCTTTTCTATTTTTAACAAAGTTTGATCATAAAAGATCAAACTGATGACGTAACAACGATTGAAACATCAGACCAATTTTATTGTAATCAGGAATTCTGATTCTCGCTGTCATTACTTTTTCAGGCGGGGTCTTTTTTATAATTAAAAAAAGCTTTTTGTAATAAAAATAGGCCAGGTAGACGCCGCGCCTTGCGCCGGTCGGTAATTTTTTGATTCCGATAAGTGCCTGGTCAAAATCTGCCTCTATTTCCTGCTGAATGACCTGTTTGTCCTTATCTGAAAAATGGTCAAAGTTTACACCCGGGAAATAGGTTCTTCCCAGATAGAGATAGTCGGCCTGCAGGTCACGTAGAAAATTTACCTTTTGAAATGCAGCACCCAGTTTCATGGCAAAGGGTTTCAGTTCGTTGTATATGACCTCGTTCCCTTCGGAAAATACCCGCAGGCACATCAGGCCCACAACTTCCGCCGACCCAAGAATATACTGGTTATATGAATCCGGTGTGTGTTCACTCTTCATCAAGTCCATTTCCATGCTCCTTAGAAATGTATCAACCAATTCCCACTCTATTGAATACCGATGAACCACCTCCTGAAAGCTGTTGAGTATGGGATTGATACTAATACGGTCGCGTATTGCTTCTACGGTGTCAATCCGTATTTTATCCATCAAATACTTTTTGTCGTACTCATGAAAGCTGTCAACAATTTCATCCGCTAGTCTCACGAAGCCGTAAATGCCATATATCGGAGCATGGAACTTTTGGTTGAGAAAATGTATACCCAACGAAAACGATGTGCTGTACAGCTTCGTGGTCATTTTACTGCATGATGCCGACAAGTCGTCAAAAAGCACTTTCATAACTTACTTGTTTAGGAATTTGAGAAGTTCGTTTGCTGCTATGCGTCCTGAAATAATGGATGGTGGTACGCCGGGCCCGGGAACAGTAAGTTGTCCGGCGTAGAATAGGTTATCAACCTTTTTACTCTTGAGTTTAGGCTTGAATATGGCTGTTTGCATCAACGTGTTCGCCAGGCCATAGGCGTTGCCTTTGTACGCGTTGTAATCCTGAATGAAATTATTGGTTGCGTAGCTCTTCTTAAATACCACATGGCTCCGTATGTCCTCACCAGCAAATTTTTCCAGGCGGTTCATCAGGAGATCGTAGTATTTCTCTCGAATCAGTTCCGTATCCTCCAGTCCGATGGCAATGGGCATCAGCACAAAAAGATTTTCGGAATCTAGCGGTGCAACCAGCGGGTCCGTTTTTGATGGGCAGCAGACATAAAACAGCGGATGAGTGGGCCATTTTTTGTCTTTGTAAATCTCAACAGCATGCTCCGCAAAATCTTCGTCAAAGAATAGGTTGTGATGACGTAATTTATCTATTTTTTTTCCAACACCCAAATAAAATAGCAGGCAGGACGGAGCAAAGGTTCGGCTTTCCCAGTACGACTTGGGGTAGGACCGGAAATTTTCAGCCAAAAGGTCGTTTTCGATGTGTGCATAATCTGCCGCACCAATGACCGCATCCACTTCCCGGGTACCATCCTTACAATGCACATGGCTGATCGAATGCGATGCCATACTTAAGGCGTCAACAGGTTGTGATGTCTCAAAGGTTACACCGTTGTCTTCTGCAATTTTTCGGAAAGACTGGGCTACCACGCCAAACCCGCCCATGGGGTAAAATGTGCCCTGCTTGAGTCCGGAAAAATTCATCAGACTGTACAGTGCCGGGGTATCTTTAGGCATGGCCCCCAGGAATAACACCGGGAACTCGATGATGGCAAGTAATCGGGGATCTTTGAAAAATTTTCGGACATGCTTGCTGAAAGATGTGAAAACCTGAAGTTTTAAGGCATCCTGCAAGAGTTTGAGGCTGAAAAATTCCGAAATGGAGTGGCCAGGCTTGTAGACCATATCTCCCATTCCTATTCTGTATTTAAATTCTCCCTCAGCAATGAATTTTTTGAGCTTAGCCGCAGCCCCTGCTTCAATGTTTTCGAATAGCACACAGATTTCTTCAAAGTCGGATGGGATATCCATCACTTCCCCCTTTTCGAAAATAACGGCAAAGCCGGGATCCAGCTTTTTTAATTCATAGAAATCGCGGGTTGTATGATCAAATAAATTGTAAAAGCTTTCATACACATCAGGCATCCAGAACCAGCTCGGTCCCATATCAAAAAGAAACCCATCGTGGCTGAAAGTTCTTGCTCTGCCTCCGATATCCTCATTTTTTTCATATACAGTCACATGGCTACCATGCTTTGCAAGAATAGCAGAAGCGGCCATGCCAGCAAAACCGGAGCCTATAACTGCAACCTTAGGAGCCTTGTTCTGTACTTTTTTCATTTGCATTTTTCAGGATTTCATAATGTCTATCAGCCCCTCTACCGTCGTGATCTGATGTATATTTTTTTTACTCAATGCTGCTATCAGCTTCTCATCACCCCCGGAAACGCAGGTCTTCACACTTTCAAACTCAGACAAAAGCTTGTCGACCAGCTCCTCCCATTCCTGATTCAACTGATTCCGGACGAAAAATGTATAGATGTGTGTTGGCCGGCAATTCTGCACGACATTGAATAAATTGCTGTATGGAACACGCGCCCCGAGATAGATTACCTTTTTGCCATGCTGCCTTAAAAGATAATTAGCAAATAGTAAGCCAATCTCGTGGTCTTCCTGTTCGTTCAGAAAAAGGATCCAGGTTTGATCCGGACTTACAGACGGCTGAATCGAATTGATAGCGGAAAAAAGTTTCTGTCGGATCAGATTGGACAGAAAATGCTCCTGCGCCGGAAGCATGGTATCATTGGTCCACATCAATCCGGTTCTGACCAGTAATGGGTAAATGACCTTTATATAGGTGTTTTTCAAGCCCAGTACGCCAATGGCTCCTGAAAAAACTTCATTAAATAGTACTTCATCGTAAGTGGCGATCGCAATCAACGCCTGGTTGACCATGCTTTCAATTTGCGTATCAATCTGGTAGGTTCCGGCAATGATCTTTTCAATTTCATTGGCCATTTCCAGCTTGGATAACTTGCTGATGTGAGAAATCTTCATTCCCCGATCAATAAGCATGCAAACGTTTAAAAGTTTTTTCAGCTGTTCATCATTGTAGTATCGAATGTTGGTATCAGTCCTCTCCGGAGAAAGCAAGGCATAACGTTGTTCCCACATTCTTATCGTATGCGCTTTCTGGCTGCTTAGTCTTTCCAGATCCTTAATGGTATAGGTGGACATTTTGTTTAACTTTTACCAAAAATAGTTAAACAAAATGTAAATTAAAGTATTTCTGCTTAAAAATTTTCTTGGTAAAGTCAACCTATTCTTGTGTATTAGGGTTACAAAACGGGCCAACAAACCTCATCAAATCGAAGAAATCAGACTTCGTAACCGGGTAGGGCCGTGAGGGCCCTGTGGCAGATGGCGACTACCGTGGGTCATTTCGTACTCCATTGGTTGAGCCGTAGTTATTTTTCGAGAAAATAATAGAGCCCGGCAATGTGCAACGCCTGGGCTAAGTCAACCGGGTTTAACAGGACACTAGTTTATCGCTTGCTTAATCGTGCTTTCCAGCATATTGTTGCCGGGAAATTCCTGCGGGATCCACCGATTGACGATTTTCCCCTGCCGGTTCACTACCAGAAACGGATAGCGAATATCGATGGCATATTTGGCTTTGAGCAATTCAATATTTTCTTCGGACGCCCACAGGTGTTTCACTCCCGGCCGGTTGATAGCATATTTTTTCCAGGTACCAAAAGGTATTCCGGAGGCAACAGAAATGTATGCAAATGTTACCCTGTCGCTGTATTTCCCCTCCATTGCTTTCAGGCCTGGCTCGTGCTGGCCTACACTGAAGGCAAACACCATAGCCACAGGCTTACCTGTCAGTTGATCTGTACTTACAGCTGAGCTGTCCTTATCAAGTAACGTAATGTCTGGAAGCGATGCACCCTGTGACAGCGTTTCTTTGGTTGCCAAAAGTTTGGAAATGTATTCCGTGTTTGCAGATTTTGGATAGAGTGACTGGTAATCGCTCAAAAGCGCTTTTGCGGTTTCAATCGTCGGAATGGCCGTTGCGGCGTAGTTGAGCCAATAGGTGAGCAGATATTCTTTTTGCCTGGGGAAATTCTGTAATTTTTCCTTACTAAAAGCATACACATCCTTCAATGCTTCCGGACTGATTTCATACCGATTTTCTTCCTTTACCGGAAATTTGCGCGTGCTTGGTATCAGTGCCCAGTGCCGGAGTTCATCCCGGTACGACTGGCTGAGCAAGGCGTCATCAGACAGGATTTTGAAGTCGGATAGGGTGAAATCTTCAATTTCCCTCCGCTGAGTGGGGTCAAGTTTGGTCGCTCGGTTACGGCGCATCACTTTTTCCTGCAGCATTTGACGGATCAGGGAGGGCTCCGTTGCGGTGGTAGCCACCACATACGCTTCAAATGCGGGGTTGACATTGGTGTTTGTTTTGAAAGAATCAAACCCGGAGATGCGTAATTTTTGCAGACTGTCGCTTTGCTGCAATACGCTTTTGTTATCTATTTGTGAAGGTTTATAACCAAACGCAGGGAGATATTGATACTGATTTTCCAGAAAATATTTTTTCAAAAAATCCTGATAGGCTGCATTTTTTCCTCCAAATATGACTTCACCGTTCCCGGGGAAATTAGCGGTTAGATTATCTCCTGGCTGTATGAAGAGCATCAATGTCTTATTAACTCCGCTGCCCGAATAGCGCAACCGCATCATTTTGGGCTCATGAAGGGTAACCGCAATCTTCTCACTAAGTGTCTCCTTAAAGTTCACAACGGCGAGAGGCTCCATGCTGGTTTCGGCCAGGCCAATGCCCAGGTTGGGGTGATACCGGACATCCTCCAAAACAAGGGTTGCTGTAATGGCGTCATTTTTTGGCGTGGTCAGCGTAACGCTGGTCGGTGTCTGAGCAACTGAAAGCAGGCTAGCGAAAGCGAGTATAATGGTAATGGTCTTTCTCATAATGAACTTTTTGCCGAAATATTTAATCTCAACCAGGTAATGCTAAAACTGTGCCAATATACGAATCGCGCGTCGGCTTATGCAAAATCTGCAATTTGAAGTCCCAGGGCTGATATTATTCTGACAATCTTATCTAAATTAGCTGTTCCATTTTGCTGCAACCCAATGAACCGCGCTTCCCTAGTCCAATTCAATTCGCTTTCATCCAAGTTTGAAGGAGAGCTTTATTACGATGATTCCACGTTACACTCTGCACAAAGGAGTATTTATGCAACAGATGCTTCAGTATATCAGGAAATGCCGCTGGCGGTAGCGTTGCCTAAAAATATTGAGGATATAAGGCGGCTTATCCGGTTTGCTAACGATTTTAAAACTACACTGATTCCTCGCGCCGCAGGGACATCTCTCGCAGGGCAGGTGGTTGGAAATGGGATTGTGGTTGATATTTCGAAACATTTCGGAGGCATTCTCGAGGTCAATGTGCAAGAGAAGTGGGTTCGTGTGCAACCGGGTGTGATCCGCGACGATTTGAATAAACACCTGGCGCAATTTGGACTGTTGTTTGGGCCGGAAACTTCTACGGCCAATCGTGCCATGATCGGCGGTATGATCGGGAACAACTCCTGTGGCCTTCATTCGATTATTTGGGGTAGCACACGTGATCATTTGCTGGAAGTGAAAGCTTTACTTGCAGACGGATCCGAAGCAACGTTTGGCTCGCAGAGTACCGATGCGTATGTACAAAAGGTCAGCAACCGGGACCCGGCAAATAAAAAGGAACAGGCGATCCTGGCTGGCATGTGGGGTATTTTGTCCAATCCTGTGGATCAGGAATTGATCAAAAAGAATTTTGCGAAGCCGACCGTGACCCGAAGAAACTCCGGGTATGCGCTTGATGCGCTAGCCGATAATTTTTCCAAAAATCACATTAACCTCTGTAACCTGATCGCAGGTTCAGAAGGTACCCTGTGTTTTGTAACGGAGGCGAAGATAGCGCTGGTAGATCTTCCTCCGGCATCGGTAGGCGTTGTTTGTGTGCATACCAACTCCCTGGCAGAGGCACTTCATGCCAACCGGGTAGCGATGAAACATTCCCCAAAAGCTTCTGAGCTGGTGGATAAGTACATCATGGATTTTACGAAAAACCATACCGTGTATTCGCAAAACCGGTTCTTTATGGAAGGAGATCCGGCTGCTTTGTTGATGGTAGAATTTTGGGGTAGCTCAGATGAAGATGTTGAAGTACTCGCTGGAGCACTGATTGCCGACTTGCAATCAGAAATGCTCGGGTATGCCTATCCTCTTTTATTTGGTGCTGAGGCCAACAAAGCCTGGGATATCCGGAAGGCCGGCCTAGGTCTCATCAGAAATTTGCCGGGAGATACCCAGCCTGTGAACCTGATTGAAGATTGCGCCGTAGCCGTTGAGGATCTGCCGGATTACATTAATGATTTGCAGCAACTATTGGCTTCACATGGCCTCAATGCATCGTATTATGCGCATGCCGGGGCGGGGGAACTGCACGTGGAACCCATGATCAACCTGAAAACAGCAGACGGTAAAACGAAATTCAGACAAGTACTGGCCGACACGGCCATTTTGGTAAAAAAATACAATGGTGCCCTTTCCGGGGAACATGGAGATGGACGGCTACGTGGCGAGTTCATTCCTTTTATGATGGGAGAGGAGGTTTATGAGCTGTTTCGCCAGGTGAAGCGCATCTGGGATCCCAAGGGAATTTTTAATGCCAACAAGATCGTTGATACGCCGCCGATGAATGAATTTCTGAGGTATGAGCAGGACCAACCTAAGCTGCAGATTTCGACAATTTTCGATTTTTATGCGAGTGAAGGGATGCTTCGGATGGCCGAAAAGTGTAGTGGTTCCGGTGATTGCCGGAAGACTGAGCTTACCGGAGGCACCATGTGCCCTAGTTACATGGCTACCCGAAGTGAGCGGGATACAACCCGCGCCAGAGCGAATATATTGAGAAGATACCTGACTCCTGACTCTGGAGGCTCGGAAGACAGGACTTCCCCCGACATGGTGAAGGAGGTGCTTGATCTCTGCCTATCCTGCAAAGGCTGTAAATCGGAATGTCCTTCAAGTGTTGATGTCGGAAAGATGAAGGCCGAATTTACCCAGCAATACTACCAAAATCATGGAATTCCATTAAGAAGCAGATTGATAGCCAGTTTTTCCAGGCAAATGAAACTGGCATCCATAGCACCCTGGGCATTTAATTCCGTTTTTGGAACACCCGCATTGCGAAAAATTGCCAATAAAACCGTAGGTTTTCATCCGGACCGCACCATGCCGCATTTAGCACCTATCACGCTTTATCAGTGGTACAAAAAAAGGGGCAGTACGACACAAAATCAAAGTCCTGCACGTAGTGGGAAACGAGTCTATCTTTTCTGTGATGAGTTTACCAATTACAATGATGTTGAAATAGGTAAAAAAGCAGTGATGCTTTTAGAAAGATTGGGTTATGAGGTTATTATTCCTGAGCATA
Source organism: Dyadobacter sp. 32 (assembly GCF_902506755.1). Lineage (GTDB taxonomy): Bacteria > Bacteroidota > Bacteroidia > Cytophagales > Spirosomataceae > Dyadobacter. The sequence continues at coordinate 5,778,302 of NZ_LR735258.1, forward strand.
AAGAGTCCGGGAGATCTTATTTGTCCAAGGGTTTCGTGAAAGAAGCGCAGCGGCTTGCTGTTGAGAATGTAAGCTTATTAAAGGATATCATTACTAGGGAGTCGCCGCTTATCGGGATTGAACCTTCTGCGATCTTGTCATTTCGGGATGAATATATTGACCTTGTGCCGAACGAATTACAAGAATCGGCAAAGGCAATTAGTGCGCATGCACTCCTGTTTGAGGAATTCATGGCAAGAGAAATAGAGGAAAAGAGAATTGACAAACAGGCTTTTACAAAAGAGAAGCGCCTGATTAAACTTCATGGACATTGCCATCAGAAGGCGCTATCCTCCATGGTGGCACCCAAAAGAATGTTATCCCTGCCGGAAAATTACGCTGTTCAACTTATCCCATCAGGATGCTGCGGTATGGCGGGCTCATTTGGCTATGAATCAGAACACTATGAGGTGTCTATGCAAATAGGGGAGCTCGTGCTTTTCCCTACCGTGCGGCAGCAGCCGGATGAGGTCATCATAGCCGCAGCCGGTACCAGCTGTCGTCATCAGATTAAGGATGGCACTGGAAGAAAAGCACAACACCCAATTGAAATATTATGGGAGGCGTTGTCGGAATAATCTTTTGATTATTCAGTTCCCCGTACGCTTTTGTTAATGGTGTCGGAATGGAGCTCCTGTGTAGTATCGGAGGCAGTCGTAGAGGCCGTGTCTGCAACACTGGCGGAGGGAGTTCCAGCTTCGCTGAAGTTTTCCTCGTGATTGAAAAATCCTCCCCAGAATGCTATAAGCATCAGAACGATGCCCACACCCAGAATCCATTTCCAAACGTGCTTGGTGTTTTTGGTAGCTTTAGTTTCGTCTTCAGTTTCTTTACGGTCCATGGTAATGATAGGTTGTTGTAGTATTTACCTTACCATTTTTATGCCAGCAGGGGTGTCAACCGTTTGGCATGGTTTTAGGCAGAATTGTGTTGAGAATTTTTCCCCAAAACCAGCCGTTTAATAGTTTAATTATAATAAATGCGATGTGTTTGCTGTTAAACTTGGTAAATTCACTCCCAAATATTTGCATATGTATTTTTGCATTAATTCAAGTTTGTCCGATATGAGATCTCTTGTGTTTAAAGTGGCTGTCCCCTTTATTTTTCTGTTAGGCTGTGCCCAAAGCTCCTTTGCACAACTCGATACGCGAAGTTTCTTTTCCGTAACAGGGGGATACAGTTTACCGGTGGGGGAGATGGCCAGAGAGAAATTAAATGACCCTTTGGCCGGATTGGCCGGTTCGGGTTACTTTGGGCAGGCCAATTACGACTTCCGTATTTTCAGATGGGCCGGTATTCGCCTCACCGGTAGTTTGAACGTAAATACCACCAACTCGGATCCTATCGTGGAGAAAGCCAACACGTACGTTCAGGCATTGAACAGAAGTTACACCTGGCAAAGCGATGTTTCGCAATGGAAACTTGCCGCCGCGCTGATTGGTCCTGCAATTTATCTGAACATGAACAGGGTTCAGATTGAGGCACATCTTCAGGGAGGTATGATTCAGGCTAGTACCCCTTCCGTGCTGTTGAATGGGCAGGAGATTAACTCTGAAGGCGTTATTGTGGAAGGCGGCCAGCCCGTTACCGTGAGCCTGAATCACGCTACGGTAAAACCTTACGCTTTTGGTGCAGGAGTAAGCCTGCGATTCCCTTTGGTACGGGCTCTTTACTTTCAACTAAGCGGTGACGTCATAGGTGCCAAGGCCGAAGTGAAGGATCTGGCTATCAAGGCCAAATCAGGATCTTATGAGTTTTCAGACCAAATTAATGAAAAACGATTCATAGGCGTCGTAAACATTGGCGCGGGGCTTGGTATTGCTTTTTGATTTATACCTGAAATATGTCATCCGCAGAAGCAATGCAGGAATCCGGGACGCTTTTAATCGGTCGAATGAAATATGCGGTGCGCTAATCACTATATTTGCACCTTCAAATCAGAGCGGTTGGTTCTGTGAGGGTTAAGTATTAGTTAATTTCGTATCATTTTCGTTAATGAAGGTTCTCAAATTTGGCGGCACATCCGTTGGTACCGTTGACAGTATCAAACAGGTAATCGGTATCATTGAAAGTAATCTGGCCAATGGCGAGCGTATTGCGGTTGTTTTTTCAGCTATGGGTGGCGTCACAAACAGGCTCATTGAAATCGGGAAAATGGCTGCCTCTGGAAATAACGATTACATTGAGTTTTTGAAAGTGGTTGAGGAGAGGCATTTCGCGGTTGTCCGTGGAATGATCCATGTCAAAAACCAAAGCAGCACTTTTGCAGCAGTCAGGGGGCTTTTTAATGAATTGAGCGATATTCTCAGGGGGGTTTCCTGGATCAGGGAGTTGTCTGAGCGCACCCTCGATCTGATTATGTCTTTTGGTGAAAGGTTATCGACCCTGGTCATTGCGGAGATTCTCAAAAGCAAAGGCATTTTGGCGGAATTTTGTGATGCCCGCCAGATCATCCACACCAACGCAACCTACGGAATGGGTGATGTTGACTTTGATATTACCAATCAGCAGATCCTTGAGTATTTTGCAAAAACTTCATCTCTTCAATGTGTAACGGGTTTTATAGCTTCCACGAAGGAAGGAATAACGACAACGCTTGGAAGAGGGGGCTCTGACTATACTGCTTCTATCATCGGAGCCGCTCTGGATGCAGAGGTCATAGAGATATGGACCGATGTTGACGGTATGATGACCGCCGACCCCCGCAAAGTGACCAACGCCTTTACAATTCCGTCTATTTCTTATGCGGAGGCAATGGAGCTGTCGCATTTTGGAGCCAAGGTGATCTATCCCCCGAGCCTTCAGCCTGCATTTGCAAAAAATATCACTTTAAAGGTGCTTAATACCTTTAATACTGATTTTGAAGGTACATACGTTCAGAAAGCGGCCGATAAAAAGGACTACGCAATTACCGGAATCTCGTCCATTGATGAGATTGCGCTGGTGAATATTCAGGGAAGTGGCATGATAGGGGTTGCAGGAATCTCCGGCCGGCTTTTTACCGCTCTATCCAACAATGACATCAGTGTTATTCTCATATCTCAGGCTTCTTCCGAACACTCCATCTGCTTCTCCATTGATCCCAAAAATGCGATTAAAGCGAGCACCGTACTGGAAAAGGAATTTTCGCAGGAAATTGCCCTGGGACATATTGATGGTATATCCATTGAAAAGAATCTCTCCATCATCGCCATAGTAGGGGAGGGTATGAAAAAGAGCACCGGGGTTTCCGGTAAACTGTTTTCGGTTCTGGGAAAAAATGGTATCAACATTGTTGCTACGGCGCAGGGCTCTTCTGAGCTTAATATTTCTGTGGTTATTTCCAAAAGTGACCTTTCCAAAGCACTGAACTCCATTCATGGGGTGTTTTTCCAATCGGAAACCCGTTCGCTGAATTTGTTTATAGTGGGTGTTGGTCTCATTGGCGGCACACTTTTGGAGCAGATTAAAAATCAAACAGCCTATCTGAGAGAGGAAAAGCTGTTAAATCTGAACATTGCCGGACTTTCGAATACCAAAAAAATGCTTCTTGACGCTGATGGCATTAGTTCTGAATCATGGAAGGAAAGAGTGAATGACGAAGGCGTGAAAACCAGTCTGCCTGCCTTTGTACAGCGCATGATAGAGCTCAATCTTCCGAACAGCGTTTTTGTGGATTGTACTTCGGATAAAGATATTGTTCAGTATTATAACATGCTTCTGGACGCAAGTATTTCGGTGGTTACGCCCAATAAGGTCGCCAACTCAGGCTCTTATGCTGAATATATTGCGTTGCAAAGAACTGCTTTAAAGCGCGGCGTGAAATTTCTTTACGAAACCAATGTGGGTGCTGGCTTGCCGATCATCAACACCATCCAGGGATTAATGTCCAGTGGTGATAAGTTTCTCAAAATAGAAGCCATACTTTCGGGTACTCTGTCTTATATTTTTAACTCCTTCGGTCCCGGAATCCGTTTTGTTGATGTGGTAAAAGAGGCGAAAGCAAAAGGTTTTACCGAACCAGATCCCAGGGATGATCTGAGCGGAGCCGATGTAGCGCGTAAAATACTGATCCTTGCACGTGAAGTGGGTGTTCCTCTTGAAGCATCTGAAGTGAAAATTACACCGCTTTTGCCTGATAATTGTCAGTCAGCACCCACGGTGGATGCATTTTTTAATGAGCTGATCATCTCTGATGATTATTTTGCCAGGATGCAGCAGGATGCGGAAGCGAAAGGAGAAAAGTTACGATACATTGCCACGTTGGAAAACGGAAAGGCCGTAGTGGAGTTGCGGACAGTGAATGCCCTGCACCCTTTTTATACCTTGTCGGGCAGTGATAATATCGTGTCATTTACCACGGAACGCTATAAGGACCGTCCATTGGTTATAAAAGGGCCGGGAGCCGGTGCAGAGGTTACCGCATCGGGTGTATTTGCCGATATCATGAGCATCAGTAGCTATTTAGGTTGATTTGTTGGTAAATTTGCCTTAAAAATCAGCCAAAATCATGAGTAACAGGCAAGTGCCGGATTCGGTTGCAGCACTGACCGAAGAATTTGTAAGTCAGATTACAGATCTGTACAAAGACAGATTGTACAAAGTGATATTATTCGGCTCCTACGCACGAGGTGACCAAAGAGAGGATTCGGATATTGACTATCTGGTTGTGTTGAACGATGATGAAATCAGGACATATCAGGAAATTAGTTTTTTATCAAATGTCACTTTTGAACTTACACTGAAATATGATATATCCGTATCGGCAATTCCAGTTTCTAAATTGAAATTTGATCGAAATGGATCTTCGCTTGTTATTAATGCTCAAGAAGAGGGCATACTGTTATGAAGGTCTTTTCGTCAAGCGAGATTGTAGCTAAGGCATCAGATTGTCTGGAAGACTCTACTGAGCTATTTTCGGACGAAAGATATGATGGATCTTTCAATCATTCATATTATTGTATGTTTCACTGCATAACTGGCTTCAAAAGTATTGTTGTTAAGTCTCACAAAGGAGCACATAATACGTTCACAGGGAGTTTGTTTTTATTGAACTATTTAGAAAGGAGTTTGGAGTGATGCTTAAAAGTACTTTTGAGAAACGCCAATTTAGCGACTATGATTACGATGAGGTTTTTAGAGAAGATGCCAAAGAGTCTCTCGAACATGCCAGTCGATTTTTTGAAGAAACCGTTCTCTATTTGAAGAATAACAATTTGTTACAGTGAATTATATAAAAGCTTTTGCCCCGGCTACAGTAGCCAACGTGGCCTGCGGATTTGATATTTTCGGTTTTGCTATTGAGGAGCCTGGTGATGTAGTAGAGGTTCGGCGCAGGGATGAACCAGGCATTATCATAACGGATATTACCGGAGATGAGGGCAGGCTACCCCGGGCTGCGGAAAAGAACGCGGTCACTGTCGTGATGCTGCATTTACTTAAGCACCTCGGACTTTCTGATTTTGGATGTGAGGTGGTGCTGCATAAAAACATGCCGCTCGGCAGTGGAATGGGTTCCAGTGCAGCCAGTGCTGTGGCAGGTGTTGTGGCCATGAACGAATTGCTGGATTGCCCCTTATCCCGTCAGGAGCTCCTGCGTTTTGCCATGGAAGGCGAACGTATTGCATCCGGTTCTGCACATGCCGATAATGTGGGGCCGTCTTTGTTGGGTGGTTTCGTGGTGATACGCAGTTATAATCCTTTGGATATTTTTTCCATTCCCGTCCCTGCGGATCTGTTTTGTACACTTGTTCATCCTGATATTGAGATCAATACCAAGGACGCCCGGTATATTCTCAGAAATGAAGTTTCTCTGAAGAATACCATAGCCCAGATGGGGAATGTAGCAGGACTGGTTGCCGGTTTGATGAAATCCGATTATGATCTGATCAGCCGTTCGATGGTGGATGTGATTATTGAACCGGTGAGGTCTATCCTTATTCCTGAATTTAATGTAGTGAAACAGGCAGCTATTGAAAATGGGGCCTTGGGATGTAGCATTTCAGGGTCCGGGCCATCCATGTTTGCCTTGAGCCGTGGTGAGGAAACGGCCCGGCGCGTAGGTGAAGTGATGCAGAGAACTTTCAGGGATGCGGGTATTGAAGCCAGCAAACATATTTCAGGCATCAATCAAGGCGGTCCGGTTATTTTGGAAAGGTCTTAGAAAGAAATTTGAAAGTGATACGGTAAGCTGAGTTGTAAGTTTCCTGAACTTTCCTGTTTGTTAAAAATGTTATAAAAGTCGAAGCATAAAATATATAAAGTTATGGTTACTGTAAGCGATACGGCTAAAAATAAAATCATAGAGTTACGCAAGGCTGATGGCCATGAAGAAGATTATCAGATTCGCGTGGGCGTGCTGGGTGGAGGTTGTTCTGGATTGACATATAATCTCGAGTTCAACTCAGAGACGGGTCCAAGTGATATGGTTTTTGAAGATAAAGGCGTGAAGATCATTGTTGACAAAAAGAGTATACTTTATTTGGCAGGCACTGTTCTAGAATTTTCTGATGGCCTTAACGGGAAGGGTTTTCAGTTTGTCAATCCAAATGCCACCCGTACCTGTGGCTGCGGTGAGAGCTTTGCTGTATAGGTCTGTTAAATTATTATAATTGAGGAAACGTGACGTGAATTCCACGCCACGTTTTTTTTTAGGTCAAATAAGGATTTATTTTGTTGCTCCAAGGCGGATTAAAGTTTTCAAAAATTACAGCACAGGCAGTAATGAAAAGTCTGCATTCATTTTTATCATCTTTTTAAATGAAACCAACTCTTTTGATTTTGGCGGCCGGGATAGGAAGCCGTTATGGTGGCATTAAGCAATTGGATCAATTCGGTCCCAATGGCGAAACGATTATTGATTATTCGTTATATGATGCCATTCGCGCCGGTTTTGGCAAGGTGGTTTTTATCGTTCGCCAGGAGATTAAAGACAGTGCTGAGCAAATTTTTGCGCCCAAGCTGAAAGGCAAAATCGAGTATGACTTCGCTATTCAGGGTGTGCAATCGTATGTCCCTCAGGATCTTGGATCCGTTGAACGCGTAAAGCCCTGGGGTACGGGGCACGCCACGCTATGTGCCTGGGAGCAAACGGACACGCCGTTTGCGGTGATCAACGCCGACGATTTTTATGGCTACGATGCTTTTTCGACCATGGCGGAATTTCTAACTTCAGATACGAATGACAAGCAGCATGCGATGATCGGGTATGAGCTTAAGCGTACGCTTTCTGAAAATGGAACCGTTTCCCGTGGGATATGTGTGGAGCGGGCGGATCATAATCTGGAATCGGTAGTAGAGCGCACCAAAATTTTTGAAGAGGGCGGTAAAATTTACTTCGAAGAAAACGAGGAGCGTACCGAACTTGCACCAGAAACGCCTGTTTCAATGAATTTCTGGGGTTTTAAACCTTCCATGTTCCCGATAACAAGGGACTTGTTTGAAGAATATGCCAGAGTGAATTTACATACGCCCAAGGCAGAGTTTTATATTCCGACCGTCATGACCTATATCATTAAAAGGGGTTTGGGAGATTGCAGGGTATTCAGGGTTTCTTCCGACTGGTTTGGGGTTACCTATCCCGAGGATAAGCCGACCGTACAAGCATCCTTACTAGCCTTGCATGCGAACGGAGAATACCCGGATACACTTTGGTAGAGGGGAAAGGATGGGACGGCTTATCCGGGTTGAAGATTTGACAGGATAAAAAATTGAACCCTGGTAATCTTTGAGCAAAACAGCTTCAAATATTACCAGGGTTTTTAGTGCCCGTCTGACTCAATATTAATCAGCCAGACATGCATTAATCGCCTTGCGGCGTGTTTTTTTAGATGACCCAGTCTGTACGAACACTCATACATGATTTTCGGCATGCACTATTTCACCAAGGCTTCGAGCATCTTTTCCGCCAAAAACTTATTGCCAGCCTCCGTCAAATGAACGCGGTCACTGGTTAGAATGCCTTTTTCTTTGTTTTCCGGATTGTTCTTGGCCAGATAGTCGCCAAATGCTTTCCGGAGATCAAGCAACTCCACGTTATTTCTGGATGAAATTTCTCTGATCAGCTTGGAATACTGGTTCAGATCACCATCCTGAGCATTAGAATTATCGTTCCTTTCTCCGATCACGGTGGGTGTGCAGACGATCACCCGAATATTCTGAGCTTTCATTTTTTTGATCAGTGCCTCGTAAAATTTGACATATTTATCAGCGTCTGTTCCCGTTCCTGATGAAGACTTATGCCACACGTCATTGATACCCACATAGATAAAAACAACGTCCGGCTTTTTGGAGAGCACATCGTCTTCCAGCCTCAAATAGAGGTCATAAACTTTATTTCCACCAATTCCGGCTCCAATCAGCTCGTACTGGCTGTCTTTCCCTGACGCTTTGAGCATTTCACCGACCTTGGTGATATAGCCCGTTGGGCCAACACCAGCCTGGGTAATGGAATCGCCAAAGAAAATCACACGGACAGGCTTATCCTGACGCATGGCAAGCATCGGAATGGTGATCAGAAAAATTTGTAAAAATCGTAACACGACACGCATAGGTTGATAGAATTAGTTTTTTTAGAATGAAAGACCTGATCCGGCTAAAATTACCCGGATACCTAATCCAGGAATTTGATATCAGGGGCATCGAGTGACTGGCTGATCAAAAACAGCCTGCCGGGTATCGCTTTTTCTGCAAGTTCAAGTGGGAGGGCTAATGTATGAACGAATTGCTGGATGATGACGCTAACCTTCAGGTATGATCCATTTGGTGCTACGTTTAAAACGGTGCCGTAAAGATGAAGATCATCGGTAGATTTGGAAAGAGTCAGAAATACCCCGGCGGGTGTTCCTTGTTTGATGATTTTTCCATCCTCCATGACAATCATTTGCTGAGCCAAGCCAAAAATTTCTCCCGGATCGTGGGTGACAATCAACATGGTAAAACCAAACTGATGGCGAAGCATGGACAAATACCCCTGTAATTTGGTTCTCATAGATGGGCCGAGTGCCGAGAGTGGCTCATCGAGCAAAAGCAGTTCGGGCCGCTGTACAAGGGCTCTTGCCAGTGCAACCCTTTGTTTTTGCCCTCCCGAAAGCTGAAATGGCTTTCTATCGGACAGCTCGGTAAGTTCCACGGCTTCCAGCAATTCCCCGATCCGCGATTTGTCCTCTCTGGGGCCTAGCGCAAATTGCAGGTTCTGCATCACTGTGAAATGGGGAAACAACGCATAATCCTGAAATACAAAGCCAACCTTACGATTTTGAGCAGGCAGGTTGAATTTTGATGCGGTGTCGAGCCAGATCGTTTTTTTGCAACGTATACGTCCATTCTGTGGCGTGGTCAGTCCTGCGATTTGCCGTAGCAGTGTGGTTTTGCCTGCCCCCGAGTCTCCGGTGATAGCAAGCGCTTCTCCCTCGGAAACACATAGGTCAATCTCCATGGGCACCATGCCATTGGCGGTTTTTAACTGGTGCCGTATGTGTATGTCAAGAAGGATATCGGACACGGAGAAGTCGGTTGTTGATGGAATATACAATAAGTAATATGGCGAATGTTACTACAAAAAGGACAAGCGCATACTGATTCGCCGCGGGATAGTTCAGGGCTTCCACTTCGTTGTAGATAGCAACAGAAGCAACCTTGGTCACACCGGGGATATTTCCGCCAATCATTAATACAACGCCAAATTCACCAACCGTATGGGCAAAGGTCAGCACGAAGGCCGTCAGCAGGGCTGACTTGCAATTGGGGAGGAGTATTTTGAAAAAAGTTTCCCACCGGCTTTTTCCCAAAACGTAAGCAGCTTCACGCAGTGAAGCCGGCAGAGACTGAAGCCCCGCACGAATAGGGTAAATCATAAATGGCAAACTGTATATGATGGAAGCGATAACGAGGCCTGGAAATGAGAATACAAGACGCAGTCCAAGCACAGACTCTATCCATGCTCCGAACCAGTGAGAGGGGCTGAAAGCCAATAACAAATAAAAACCGATTACCGATGGAGGAAGTACCAGCGGCATACCAATAATGGCTTCAAAAACCCCCCGAGCCTTAAACTTGCCAAAAGCCAGCCAGTAAGCCATCGGTAGTGCGATTACCAAAAGGATTAGGGAGGTTATCGTGGCCAGTTTAAATGTAAGCAGGAGCGGTTGCCAATCCATTTTTTGAATTAAGAATTAAGAATTAAGAATTAAGAATTAAGAATTGTGATTGCCTAACATAGGTTGCCCTTAAACGGTAATTTTAACATGAGCAATTCGAAATTAAAAACTAAAAAAAGTACAAAACTGAATATTCGTCCATATCGTGTGTTTAGTGAAGAGTTCAAACGCGAAAAGGTAGCGCAAATTTCGGCTGGTGAGATCAGCATTCTGTCTTTTTCTAAATTGTGGTCAGTAAGCCAGAATACCGTATACAAATGGATTTATAAATATTCTCCTGATCACAAAAAGGGAACTATCATGGTTGTACAAAAAGATAGCGAAGCTGTTAAACTTGTTGAGTTGCAGGGTAAAATTGCTGAATTGGAACGTGCAATTGGTCAAAAACAAATGATTATCGATTATCAGGATAAGCTCATTGAGATCGCCTCTAAGGAACTGGATGTCGATCTAAAAAAAAGTTTCAATCCTGGACCTTAGAGCACTTTCGTATGAATTTAAGTAACCACATGTATTCGATGAGCGGCTTGTATACTCATTGCCAGATCAGTAAGCAAGGGCACTATAAGTCCTTGCAGCGAGAGATTCACTGGCAAAACCAGGAAGAGCTGGTATTAGGGCTGATCATGCAGGTACGCGAGATTCACCCAGCTATGGGTATTCGAACTATCTATGAACTTTGTCAGCCCGAAGGTATTGGCAGAGATGCTTTCATCAGTATCGGCATTTACTATGGATTCAGGGTGAAAGTGTTTCGGAACAAAACCCGAACAACCTTTTCCAGTCCATACAGCCGTTACCAGAACCTGCTGGTAGATAAAGAGCTTGATAATATTAATCAACTGTGGACTAGCGATTTAACGTACTTTAAAGTCGACAATAAAGACTGTTATATTGTTTTAATCATGGATGTGTATTCCAGATTGATTGTCGGTTATTCTGTTGCAGATAACATGAGAGCTGCAAACAATGTCGCCGCTCTGAAAATGGCTCTGACTATAAGGGGTTTACACAGCTATGAGCACAAACTGATACACCACTCGGATCGGGGGGGACAATACATCAGCGACGTCTACACTGATCTACTGAAAGAGCACAAAATTCGTATCAGCATGTGCAACATTGTCTATGAAAACGCGCATATAGAACGGGTCAACGGAACCATCAAAAATCAGTATCTGATTCATTGGAATATTACAAGCTTTCAAATGCTAAAAACAGAAGTTAAACGAGCTGTTGAGACTTATAACAACCAAAAACCGCATTCAGCCCTAGACGGTGCTACACCGATCGCGTTTGAACAAAAAATCAAAGAACGTAAAGACTCTGAAAGGCCTAAACTCAAAATCTGGACTGCATCAGAATCTAAAAATCACAATCCAGATCAATGTATAATTCAATTTTAAACTTTATTCATAATTTTAAACTGAAGGCAACCTATACTAGGCAATCACAAATTAAGAATTAAGAATTAAGAATTTTTGCTTTTATGGACTTCGTTTTACGTGGTGTTGGTTAGCGGCGATCCGGCGATCATCCGGCGATCATCCGGCGATCATCCGGCGGATCATCCGGCGATCCAGCGTTCCGGCGATCCTTATTTATGCACTTTGGGATTATTTATAACCATATTTTCTAAGAATGGCTTTTGCTTTTTGAGAATACAAAAAATCATAAAACTTTTTACTGGTCTCTTTTTTTGGAGAATCGTCGCTGTGCTTTAATAATATTGCGGCTTGCTCGATAGGCGTGTATAGTGAGGAATCGATAAGCACCCAGTTCCCTTTACCCTTCATTTCCCGGGAGCGCACAATGGAGAGGGCACAGAATCCCGCTTCGGTAGAGCCGGTGGTGATGTACTGGGCGGTCTGAGAAATACTTTCTCCAAAAACGAGTTTGGGTTCCACTTGCTTTCTCAAATTTAATTTATCCAAAACCTGCATAGCGGCTGCACCATAAGGTGCCAGTTTCGGGTTTGGAATCGCAACCTTTCTGACATTTACGGTTTGTAAATATTCGGGCTTTAATTCAATTGGTGGAATCAACATCGACCATAAAACCAGGCTGCCCAGGGCGTAGACACGTGGTGGTTCCGAGCCACCCCCTTTACTGAAAATTTCCCGGGGGTATTTGGTGTCGGCGGATACGAATACATCAAATGGCGCACCTTCTCGGATCTGAGAGGTAAGTTTACCCGATGAGCTGACCACCAGGACAATTTCCTTTCCCGTTTCCTTTTCAAATTCGGCCTTAAGGTCGGCCATGACGTACTGCACATTGGCCGCAGTGGCCACAATGATCTTGTCCGAAGGCTTGTTGCAGCTGGCCAGTGCGAATAGGAGAAAAGGAAAGAGCAGGATGTACTTCATGTCGCTAATTTAAAGGAATAAGCCCAAAGCGCATTACCAAAGTATCGGAATCATGGGAATATGACATTTGCCGGGACTATACAACCTATTAAACTTTGCTTCGATGGTGGTAATTGTCGTAAATTGCGCGCCGTTTCCCTGAGATATTCATCCGGGAAATGAGCCGGCAATGGTTGATTGAGTATACGGTCAACATAGGCTAACGATCTTTAATTGATTTGAAATAATGATAATTGAAACCGCCCAACGAACCAGGCAGACCTCGGAATACTATTTTTCTGTAAAATTGGCCGAAGTAAGGAAGCTGGTTGCCGAAGGGCATGATGTGATTAATCTGGGAATCGGCAATCCGGATATGATGCCTTCTGAGGAAACGCTAACTGCGCTGTCGGAAGCGGCAGGGAAACCACACGCACATGGATACCAGCCTTATGTGGGAACGGTTCGTTTCAGGGAAGCCATTGCAGATTTTTATAAAAGAATTTATGACGTAGCATTAAATCCGTCTTCGGAGATTTTGCCTTTAATCGGCTCCAAAGAGGGAATAACGCATATCTCACTGACGTTTCTCGATCCTGGCGACGAGGTTCTGGTGCCTGAACTTGGCTATCCGGCGTATCGCGCTGTAAGTCAAATGGTGGGTGCCGTGGTGAAGGAGTACCCTCTGCGGGAAGAATCGGGCTGGCAGCCCAACTGGGACGTGATGGAGTCCCTGGTTACACCCCGTACCAAAATCATGTGGCTCAATTATCCGCACATGCCTACCGGAGCACCAGCTACGAGGGAGTTGTTTGAAAAGGCCGTAGATTTTGCCCAAAAGCACAAGATATTACTTTGTCATGATAATCCTTACAGCCTGGTTTTGAACAAAAAGAAGCCAATCAGTCTGCTGTCGGTGGAGGGTGCAAAAAACGTGGCTGTTGAGCTGAATTCCATGAGTAAATCGCATAATATGGCGGGTTGGCGATTGGGTTGGCTGGCTGCGGCCAAGCCTTATATTGATGCGGTACTGACGATCAAGAGCAATGTAGATTCAGGAATGTTCTGGGGGCTGCAGGAAGCTGCGGTGGCCGCCTTAAAGAATCCCGAGCAGTGGCACAAAGACAGGAATGCAGTATATCAGGGGCGTCTGGAAGCGTCCGAGGCATTTTTGAAAACCATTGGTTGTACCTGGGACCCTGCACAGGAAGGTATGTTTCTTTGGGGGAAGTTGCCCGATACGGTCGAGTCTGCTGAGCAGCTTGTGAACAGGCTATTGGTAGAAAAGCACGTCTTCATAGCACCTGGTTTTATATTTGGTCCCAAGGGCCAGCGTTACATTCGCTTGTCTCTTTGTATGCCCAAAGAGAGGGTATGGGAGGCTGTGGAGCGGATTAAGGGAATTGAAAAGGGATAGTGGACAATTGAGAATTCTTAGCGTTGAAATCTTAGATTATAGGGTTAATAAAGTAGCTAACGGCTAAAAGCCAATAGCTAAAAGCTAACATAAAAATGGTAATCAGTATAATTGGTGTGGGTTTGCTGGGTGGGTCATTCGCCTTGAGCCTTCGTGAAAAATATCCGCATATTAAATTTGTGGGGGTGGATACGTCGGTGGTGAACCAAAAAATAGCGCTTGCCAAAGGAATTGTTGATGAAATAATGGAGCTGGATGAAGCCCTTCAGGTGTCGGAGCTCAATGTTCTGGCTACACCTGTGGATGTCGTTACCAAGTTACTCCCTTACATTCTGGACAATATACCCGCAGGGCGAACCGTGATGGATCTGGGCTCTACGAAGGAGCTTATTTGCGGATTGGTTCATATGCATCACAAACGTGGGCAATACGTAGCTGTCCATCCCATGGCCGGAACCGAAAACTCTGGGCCTGGTGCAGCTTTCAAAGAGCTTCTTACTGGCAAAAACGTGATCATTTGTGATCGTGAAAAAAGCCAGCCCGACTCCCTGGGATTGGTGGAAACCTTTCTTCGTGACGTGGGGATGACCATTCACTATATGACTCCTGTTGAGCACGATCTGCATCTGGCCTATGTTTCACACCTTAGCCACATTAGCTCGTTTGCGCTGGGACTCACCGTGTTGGACAAGGAGCGTGATGAAAGGGCTATTTTTGATATGGCAAGTACCGGGTTTTCTTCCACAGTGCGCCTCGCAAAAAGTTCGCCTCAGATGTGGGCACCGATATTTGATCAGAATAAAGTGAATGTGTCCAAAGCGCTTGGTGATTACATTGAGCTTCTGAAAAAATTTAAGGATGCCATTGATACCAACGACCTGGCGACCAGTTTTCAGTTTATGAACCGTGCCAATGACATCGGGCGTATTCTGAACGGGATTGAAAAAAAATAAGCACTGGAAGTCTAATGCCACAGCCTTGAAGCAATGAAATATGAATGGAATGCGTTAGGGTTCCAGAAATTAAAAATCAACCGCTAAATAAGAAAACAAATGATCCGTAAGCTGATCCTTCCAGTTTGTATTGCAATCCTGCTCTCAGGAAACACGTTCGCACAGAATGCCGGAAGTTTGAAGAAAATAGCGCCGTTCAAAATTACGCTGAATACTGGCAGCGCTTTCAGTGCAGACAAACTCGCGCAGGGGCCCGTAATTTTGATCTACTTTTCTCCCGATTGCGAACATTGCCAGGATTTTACCAAAGACATGCTGAAAAATTATAGCGTGGTAGGGAAGAAGCAGGTGGTGATGGTCACTCCCCAGTCTATGGAAATGATAAGGCCATTTGTATCAAAGTTCAATTTGTCGGCATATCCCAATATTAAAATAGGTACTGAGGGCTCTACGCGGCTTGTGCAAAAATATTACAACGTCATGCAGTATCCGTTTATAGCACTTTATGATAAAACGGGCAAGCTGGTTAAATCCTTCGAGGGCGAGCAGCCTCATATTGACATCTTCAATGCGATGAAGACGCTATAGGTGTCCTTACTTGGGACGCTGAAATTCGGAAGCTGACTTTTTAAAAGCGGAGCAAAGTTAAAACGGCTTCTTTACTTTGATTCCGAATAATACATTCAGGGAAACCAGAGGCACCGGCGGAGTTGCATTCCGACAGGCTGGGTTTAATTACTGACTCGTGACTGCAATGTTAGTCGATTTCATTTGGATAAATTAAGCCAGAGGGATGCCTTGAAGCCCAGATTACTTCCCGCGGGTGTGTGTTCGATATTCCTGAAGTCGTATACATAGTATGGGGAAACCTGTGCATGGATTCTGGACCTTCGGTACTGTAGTCCTGTGCCAAACATAAACTCGTGAAAGAAATGCGGGGAGACATCCATTTCAAAAGTATTTCTTCTCTTCGATTTATTTAAATAGCTCTCGAAGCTGACCTGCTGGTACGCACTTAAATCCAGGCTGGTCCCGGAATGAACAAAAAGGGAGAGATTGTTTTTGAGTGGAATGTAATATTTAAGATTGACGGGCAAAGTTACCACGGTTGTTTTGATGGAGATATCCTCAATCCTGTCAAATCGGGACGGAAGATAGCTACGGTATTGCACCAGAAACAATTTACCCGTTGCTGAATTATAATCTCTCAATGCCTTATGGTTTTCAGCTCTCAAAGTCGATGCCTGGATGCCGACCGATATGCCGAAATTTTCGGTGGGGAATACTTCAATGGCTGGGCCAAATCCTTGACTGAATCTTGAAAACAGACTTTCAATACCCAACCTGGGTTCCAGGTCCGACAAACGGAAGGGGTCACGTTTGGGTTTGGTTTCAGCGTGAAGGCTCGATACATGCGCATTCCTTTCCGACAAGGAGTCGGGGTATACGCTTTTCAACTGCCGGGCCGATTGTTGCGCCCAGGCGGAATCTATCAGGGCAATGATGGACTCCTTATCCATCACTTTCTTCAAGGAATCAGGTTTTAAGATTGGGTCGGCAGCGCTTTTTTGATGAAAGGAATCCTGCATTCCTGCCTTTGTATACTGGTCCACTACCTGGTGCATGGCAGAAATATTCTCAGGAGTGGTGGAGTCAAGAATAGCGGGTTTGGCAGCGGCTTTCGGATCTCCAAGCCCCGAGACCGGTACCGTTGCGACCGTATTGCTTTCAATTTTTACAGGTATAGCCGTCTCCGCTGCCGTGGCCGGGAGTATAGCCGAGGCGGGCACTGCGTTACGGTGTTCAGTAATAGTCCTTTTGACAATATATACGGTGTCAGCTTTAGTTTCTGCAACATGCCGGATCGGCTCCGGTATTTTGGCAGAGCTCTCGTTTTGAAGCGTGCTTAACTGTCGGATCATCTGCTGATTTTCTCTCAGTGTATATAGGGTTGTGACCCAGCCGGCCATCATCATGCCACACAGCAGCCAGCCGCCATATTGCTGAATAAACGGCCATACCCCGTATGCGGGTAAGCGTTTGCTAATCCGATCCCAAGCCTGCTCGTTATATTCAGGCTTAACAGATTCCAGATTTCTCTTTAATATTTTGTCGAAACGGTCATTAAACATAGTTTCGTAGGTTTAACGAGCTGCTTTCTGCTCGTTGGGTGAGTAATTCCTGTAATTTTATTCTTGCCTTCGCCAAATTTGACCTGGAAGTTCCTTCATTTATTCCCAGCATCCGGGCTATTTCCGGATGGGTGTAGCCATCTACCACATGCAAGGAAAACGCGGTTCGGTAGGATGGCGGGAGTAGTTGAACCACGGCCAGAATCTCTTCGGCAGACAATCTGTCGAAAAGGCCCTCGTCGTAGCCGATGTCGTAAGCATCTTCAATACTGGTAAAAGCAATACTTGATTTGTGGCGGCGATAGTGATCAATGGCCGATCGGATGATCACCGTACGGAACCAGGCATCGAATGATTGTCCAGGATCATAATATTCAATTTTGGCAAGTACGCGCAGAAAACCATCATCAAACATTTCTTCTGCCTCTTCCCGATTATCGGCATAGCGCAGACAGATATTGATCCCAAAACTGTAATAAGCTTCGAATAGCTGTTTTTGAGCAGCATGTTTCTGATTGCGGCAACCGTCGAGTATGTCGGACAGAGCGAACGAGCGCGATCTTCTAAATAACACGAATCAGAATAGAATGTGGTTTCATAATTTCTTTTACTGTAAATGGCCGGGAATCAGTGGCTTGTCAAAGATAAATTCTTTTTTTGCAATTTCAGGCAACGATAGCCCGCTTAAATCCCGTAAGTAATTTAAACATAACCGGGATATCTCTACAAAGCAATTTAGAAAAAGCATATCTCATCCCTAACAATAAAAATGAAATGCCTGTCCAGGTAAATCTGAACTGGTTGAAAAGAGAAAATATCCGGATGGGATCGAATATTTGTTTGAACCAATCCGGATATTTGAATTATTGGCCCAACTCATTCCTGACAACATCATTCAAACAGATTACCTTAATGCATCCGGACGGATGCATTTCTGTTTTTGGAATGTAATCTTCCACCCAGACACGCTCGCACATATCCAAAACGACCGCTAGTTGATCGTTTGACTGTACTGACCAGGTGATAATTTCATCACGAAGTGGGATCTTTTATCGTAGATATTTTATTAAGATTACCTGATCTGCTTTCCCGGGCGTTGAATTTAAATTTTCGCAATGAGCTCAAACTAATTCTCGTAAAATATTTTAGGCTACTCCGTGTCAAAGCCATCTTATTAGTGAAGTTTAAAGAATTAATTTGACTAGATTGCTAGCGCATGATTCGAAGAAGTGTGGTATTATATGCCAGTAAGTTCGCTTCCCGGGAAGCATCATGCAAGGCCAGACCAAAATGTCTACTCAATGATGAAGAATGATTTTCCGGTACCTGCCAATGAAGAGGAGCGGTTACTTGCACTTATGAGATATCAAATCCTGGATACCTCTTCTGATGAAGACTTTAACAGACTAACAGAACTGGCTTCCATTATTTGCGATGTACCCATGTCGATGGTCTCATTTATTGATGATAAAAGGCAGTGGATCAAATCGAGTCGTGGGCTTGAGGTGGTGGAGGCTCCGCGGGATGTTTCCTTTTGTCAATACACCATTATGAATATGGATCTGGTGGAGATCCAGGATGCCACACGGGACGATCGGTTCAGAGAAAACGAATTTGTCACCAGTGACCCATTTATCCGCTTTTACGCAGGTTATCCGTTGATTGAACCTGATGGGTATGCCATAGGAACTTTCTGCGTATTGGATACTAAGGCCAAAAAACTATCGGAAGCCCAGATAAAAGGATTGAAGTTGCTGGCTGAGCAGGCGGTAACACTTACGGTAAATCAAAGACGCAGGGAGGAGCTTCGCTATTTTGAAAGACTTTTTGAACTTTCCAATGACCTGATTTGCATCATTGATAAAAACGGTTTTTTCGAGAAGATTAATCCTGCATTTGAGCGGGTTCTGGGCTGGGATCGGGATTACCTCCTGCGGCGTTCGATATGGGATCTGGTACATCGTGAAGATCGCGCAAATCTTGCCCGGGTATGGCCGACTTTGCCCTCTGAAAATTTCTCAATCAATTTTCTATCCAGATTCCAGACCCGAAACAACGAATTCTTGTATCTGCAGTGGGTAGCTACCGTGGAGCCAGGTACCGGCAATGTTTTTGCCATTGCCCGCGATATTTCTGTTGAGAAAATGAACGCGGATAAACTTCGTATAAGTGAAGATAAGTTCAGGTCATTTTTTGAAAATTCTCAGGGAATGCTTTGTACCCATGATCTGAATGGTAATTTTTTGAGCATCAATCCTACGGTAGCCGGGTTGTTGGGGCTTCCTTCACCGAACCCTGCCGGGTACAACCTTCGGGATTTAATTCCGGCCAAGCACCATTCCTCTATGGCGGCATATCTTCACGAAATAGAAGTGAACGGAAAGGCCACCGGATTGATGACAACGCTGAGCTATAAGGGGACACACACGGCCGTTTGGAGCTACAACAATATTCTGGTAAAAAATACGGATGGTCCGGATTATGTCATCGGAAATGCGATTGACATTACGGAAAGCCACCGGCTGGCCCGGGAGGTCAACAGGATGCAGGAGATGTTGTTGCAGACCAATCAGATGGCTAAGGTCGGTGGCTGGGAGATCAATATGATCACCAAAAAAACCTATTGGTCGGAGGTCACCAGGCAAATTCACCAGGCCGATGATGCGTTTGAGTTTAATCTTGAGTCTTTGCTTCGTTTTTACAAAAATGACAGCCTGCAAAAACTCAGTCAGGCAATGGATAGCGCAATTTCAGAGGAAAAAGGTTATGACCTGGAGCTGGAGCTAATCACCGCCACGGGCGCGGAGCTATGGATCAGAATTATAGGAAACAGTGAATTTGAAAATGGAAAATGTAAAAGACTTTACGGTACGATACAGGATATTGACCGAAGGAAAAAGTCGGAGCTGGAACTTGTCAGTGAGCGGGCCAGGTTGCGGGCTTTTGTTGAGCATGCCCCTGCGGCAGTGGCCATGTTTGATAAAGAGATCAGATACCTGGCGGTGAGCCAGAAATGGCTTGAAGAATATCGCCTGGCCGGAGAGAATATCCTTGGGCTTTCGCACTATGAAGTCTTCCCCAACATCAGCGACCATTGGAAAGATATCCATCAGCGTTGTCTGCAAGGGGAGATATTTGCAGCAGAAGAGGAAAGGTGGAGGCCGGTAGGATGGGAGCAGGATCAGTTTCTTAAATGGGAGGTAAGGCCTTGGTTCTTGTTTGATGGGAGTATCGGTGGGGTGATGATGTTTACACAGGACATCACCGATGCCGCTATGAGAAGAGAGGAACTGAAAGAAGCAAAAAGGCAGTCGGAGCTGGCCAATATGGCTAAATCGGAGTTTTTGGCCAACATGAGTCATGAGATTCGGACACCGTTAAATGGTGTGATCGGCTTTACTGATCTGGTATTGAAAACCAAAATGACAGATACGCAACGGCAATACCTGGGCATTGTAAGCCAGTCGGCGCATACATTGCTCAACATCATCAACGATATTCTTGATTTTTCCAAGATTGAAGCAGGGAAACTGGAACTGGATGTAGCAAAATGTGATATCTACGATATAGCGTCCCAGTCGGCAGATATTATCTCATTTTTGGTTCAAAGTAAGGGGCTAGAGATGCTGCTGAACATACCGGATGCGCTGCCGCAATTTGTGTGGACGGATGAAATCCGGTTGAAGCAGGTACTTGTAAACCTGCTCAGCAACGCTGCTAAATTTACGGATCAGGGTGAGATTGAGCTGAAACTGGAGGTGCTGAGCATGGACTCGGAACCGGGTGGTGAAATCTGCTGCAGGTTTACCGTGCGGGATACCGGAATAGGTATCAGGGAAGAAAAACAAAGTAAAATCTTTGAGGCTTTTTTGCAGGAGGATGGCTCCACCTCAAAAAAATATGGAGGTACAGGACTGGGCCTGACCATCTCCAATAATTTGCTGGGCATGATGGGGAGCGAACTGAAACTGATCAGCGAAAGAGGTGTCGGAAGCACGTTTTTTTTCGATCTGGTAATGAAATTTGAGCATGGCGTGTCCTTTCAGAGAGAAAAGGTCATGGAGGTAAAAAGGGTACTTGTCGTTGACGACAACCGAAACAACCTCCTCATTATGGAAAAAATGCTCAATGTTTTGCACATTGATTCGGTGCAAGCCCAAAGCGGATCAGAGGCCCTGGCTATTCTAAAATCGGATGAAAACTTTGACGCGATTTTTGTTGACTATCACATGCCGGAAATGGATGGTCTGGAGACGGTGAGGCAGATCAGGGCCAATCAATTACCGGGAAGCAAAAAACACTGGATTGTCTTACTGAGCAGCTCTGTTGACCGGGCAACGATCAATCAGTTGGAGGGGAATGAGATCAACTATCGGTTGACCAAGCCGTTAAAACTAGTTGACATTGTGATGTGTTTTACCCGCCTGTCGTCGAGCGAAAGCTTTAGGCAACAAACGGTTGACGTAGAGGTGTTTGATCGCAAAAATCCCGCAAAATTTAATGTGTTGATTGCCGAGGACAACCCGGCCAACATGTTTCTAACCAGGACGGTAATTGCCAATATGGCACCAAACGCCACGATCGTTGAAGCCAGAACCGGTAATGAAGCGCTTCTGTTATGCGTTGCGAACTTGCCGGATATCATACTCATGGATGTACAAATGCCTGAAATGAACGGGTATGAAGCGACACGGGCGATAAAACAATTACAGGATGCCTTAAATCTGCCAATCATCGCGCTCACGGCAGGTAATGTAAAGGGTGAGCGGGAAAAATGCCTGGAGGCTGGTATGGTCGATTTTGTAACAAAGCCTTTTACCCAGGAAGCGATCTGGCAGGTTTTGGGAAGAGTAGAGCAGTTTGCCGCTGAGGAGGAAAAGCTCAGCAAAGTTCAGTTTCCGCTCAAGCCCGGGATGGCGTCTTTTGATGTTGGTAAGCTGCGAAGTGCATACATGGACGACGAGCAGTTCATCGAAGAGATATTGGCTTTGACAAAAGAGTCTTTAAAGGAAAATCTGACGGATTTGAAATCATTTTACGCGATCAGGGATTTTGCCAGGCTGAAAGCCACCAGTCACAAATTAAAAGGTGTTGCCAAAGCGGTGTTCCTGGCCGATTTGTCGGAAACAGCCTTAGAACTGGAAATGCTGACGATTTATGATCACGACCTCATTGGGCAGCTATTGTCACAGCTTGAAGGGCAGATCGAAGTCTTGTTGCCGTTACTGGAAAAATAACTTTTTATCTGTAAAAAAGTGCACCCGGTGATCGTTCGGAAGCTTTATGAGGCCTGAGAGACTTAGGGTTGAGAGAGGGTAATTGTATCACCCTCGTAAACTGTCCCGGTATTTAGGACGACCAGATTTTGGCCGAAGAGGATGTGATTTTTCACTCGCCGGTAAGTAGCCAGTGTGCGCAGTGGTTCGCGCGCTTTTATACCCGTTTCCGGGTTGATGTTGATGACTACACAGCGCTCACACGGTTTGACCAGCTGAAATTCAACATCACCGATTCGGATGCTTTTCCAGTCATCTTCTGCAAACGGGTGCGTGCCGGAGATGACAAAATTGGGTCGAAAGCGATCCATTCCTACCTCCTGGTCCAGCCTGCTGTTCAGGTCGGTTAGCGAGGCTTCCGAAATCAAAAGATAGGGCAGGTCGTCGGCAAAGCTCACTTCCAATCCTACGCGGGCATAGCGGGGATCTATTTTCCTACTTGTGGATTCGGTCATTTCGACAATGCTGACGCTTGTCCCCAATTTTCGGGAAAGCCAGTCGGCTGCCTCGCAGCAGACTTTTCGTGCGGTCACGACATCGTCCCATACTTTTACTTCGATCGGGATGCTGTCATGGGAGGTAAATGGTATGAGCGTTGCATCGGAGGGGTCGGCTCGATTGGCTAGCTTAATCCCATCCTCCCCGATGGCTACATCCACCGTGGCTAACACCGGATGTATTCTTTGGGTTATAAAAACCCCTTTGTCGTCCACTACCATCCATCTACGGTCATACTGTAATCCTCTTTCCAAAGCAGGAGATTCTTTCAGCCGGATTCCCCCGAGTGATTTTACCGGATAAATCCATATTTCAGAAAGTCGAAAAGGGGTATTAGTCATGGAAAACCTAACGCTAATTGCTTTAAAATTTATTTGTCCGCCAAGTTCAATGCGGAGAACGTCATGAAGCCTCCCGCTTTTTCGATACCGGTGCTTTCTTCATTCGCTGCTGTTTCTAGGGCATTCTTTGCGGTGCGGATGGTGAAGGTGGTATGTAAACAATCATTCCAAAATGAGGGCTGGTACAATTATTATTGAAGATAGAGCAGCCTTGAATGAAGGTACTTGTTCAAGGAGCTGGTTGTTTCCAAACGTGTAAAACACTAATTTTTTTCAGATGGGTCGTGTCAAATTTGTGTTTTCCCTGGTGAAAGAGAGTTTTTCTGAATTTATAGACGATAACGGTATGAAGCTGAGTGCTGCTTTATCCTATTATACCATTTTCTCTCTGGCTCCTATGTTGCTGCTGATCATTTCAATTGTCAGTATTTTTTTTGGTAAAGAGGCGTTTCAGGGGGAGCTATTCAATCAGATCAGTGGCCTGGTGGGAAAGCAAGCTGCTGCACAGGTTCAGGAATTAATCAAAAACGCGGCCATCAGTGATAAGTCCAATATGGCTGCGGCGGTAGGTGGTGTCACATTATTAATTGGTGCAACAGGTGTATTTGCCGAAATCCAGGACTCTATCAATTACATCTGGTCTATCAAATCGAAGCCCAAAAAAGGTTGGCTTCAATATCTCAAAAACCGGCTTCTTTCTTTTTCGATTATCCTGACACTCGGTTTCCTGCTTATTGTAACACTCGGTGTGAATGCCATGGTAGATCTGCTCAGCAACAGACTCGAACGCTATTTCTCGGAGGCGTCGGTGGTGTTGTTTTCCGTGCTGAATGTGGGGCTGGTCCTGGTCATTATCACCTCACTATTTGCAGTTATATTCAAAGTCCTTCCCGATGGGCATTTGCGCTGGAAGGAGTGTATTGTAGGTGCTGCATTTACCTCCATTTTGTTTGCAATCGGTAAATTTGGTATTAGTTTTTACCTCGGACAGTCCGATCTGGGCGCTACTTACGGTGCTTCGGCTTCTATTGTTATTCTGCTCACCTGGATTTATTACTCATCCATCATCTTATACTTTGGGGCAGAGTTTACCAAAGTATATGCCAGATCGGATGGAGAGGCTATTTCACCCAATGGGCATGCTGTTTTGATGATCCGAAGAGAGATTGAGAAGGACGCCGTGTCGCCTGCAGGTAAGCAAGTGGCGGAGCCATTAAAGGATTTGAAAAAGACGGGCCAGAACGTCTTCTCGTATTTTACGGATTATGTAGATGAAAGTTTAGGCAGGTTAAGAGCGGAAATGGAGGCGATTCTTGCCCGGTTTTCCTCTCCGGTGGTTTATTACAGTGTCACTGCCTTGCTGTCGTTTGTGATCGCCATCATCCTTATTTGTTTGCTGGGGCAGTTTTTGAACAGGGCGTTGGGGAGCGACTACCTGGGATTCGTAGTGCTGCTTGTGCTAAGCCTTGTCTTGCTTTCTCTTACATTTTTATATCGAAAAGCCTGTATGGAAATGGTAAGGAAAGTGCTCACTCGCTTCCTTAAAAACTAAGTAGACCCAATCATATCGATTTACCCTGAAACATCAGACTTATTTACATCCATGACATTTGAAAAAACAAAGCAGAAAATTGCGATTCTTGGTGCTGGCCCCAGTGGACTGTTTATCTATAAAAATCTCGTAAACGCCGGACGGAAGGACCTGGATATTCATATTTTCGAGGCCAAGAATCAGTTGGGAGCGGGCATGCCATACAGCAGCTGGGGTGCAAATAATGAGCACGTTACCAATGTATCGGACAATGAAATTCCGGATATGGTTACCACCATTGAAGAATGGATACAAACGTTACCCGAAAAAGAACTGGACGGTTTTAATATTGACCGGGAAAGATTCAATGAGTACAAGGTGCTGCCCCGGCTGCTGTTTGGACAATACCTGTCTGCACAATTCCAATTATTACTGGATAAGGCGAAGGAGCTGGGTATGGCCACCACCGTGCACCTCGGCGCAAGTGTGCTGGATATCCGGGATCGGCCCGCCGATGGAAAGGTGGAGGTGGACTTCTCAAAAGAAGGGATTCAGGAGTTCGATAGCGTAATCATCTGCACGGGTCACAAATGGCCCATCAGGCATGAAGGGAAGGTGGAGGGCTATTTTGATTCGCCCTATCCGCCATCCAAGCTGGTAATGAAAACCGACCATGCCGTGGCCATTAAAGGATCTTCACTTACCGCCATCGATGCCATTCGCACGCTGGCAAGGAGCAATGGCAGTTTCACGAAAGAGAAAAGTGGGGAACTGTCCTATCAGTCCGATGCCGATAGTGCCGGGTTCAGGATCATCATGCACTCGCGGAGCGGGTTGCTTCCTGCTGTACGCTTCCACCTCGAACAGCCCCAGGTAAGCACGGACTCCTTACTTACGCCAGAGGAAATTGATCAGAATATAGCGGAAAATGGTGGATTCCTCTCCCTTGATTTCGTTTTTGAGAAGGATTTTAAAGAGCAGTTCAAAGGCAAGGATGCCGCGTTTTATGCCAAAATCAAGGATCTTTCGCTGGAAGAATTTGTGGGTTTAATGATGGACTTCCGTGAACGCAAAGAGCCTTTTCAGTTATTCATAGACGAATATGTAGAAGCAGGGAAGTCCATAGAGCGAAGAAAGTCCATCTATTGGAAGGAAATGCTGGCTGTGCTGAGCTTTGCCATGAATTACCCGGCCAAATATCTGTCAGCAGAAGATATGCTGAGGCTTCAAACGGTGTTGATGCCGCTGATATCAATTGTCATAGCTTTTGTACCGCAGAGTTCTTGTGAGGAATTGCTCGCTCTGCATGGTGCGGGCAGGTTGGAAATCGTTTCTGTGGGTTCGGATAGTCACGTTGAACCCGACAGTCGGATGGGAGCAACCTATCATTATACGGATGACGACGGACAAAACATATCGGAGTACTACAAGACCTTTGTGGATTGTGTAGGACAGCCGCATTTATCGTATGAGGATTTCCCTTTCAAAGGTCTGCTTGCCCAAAAGACGATCAGTCCGGCACGCCTGAAATTCAGGTCGAAGGCGGAGGGTAAAAAGGAAATGGCCGAAAGACCGGATGCCGTTGAAGCGGAGGGAGAGCATTATTTTTTGAAGGTACCAGGCATTGCGATCAATGATGATTTTCAGGTGGTGGATGCAGAAGGCGCCAGCAATGACCGCATTTACATCATGGCTGTCCCTTATATTGGTGGTTTTAATCCGGATTACTCTGGTCTTGATTTTTGTGAAACTGCCTCTGAAAAAATTGTCCAAAGTATGTTGAATGGGTGAGGTCAAACAGCGATTTTATTAACAAAACATTTCCATAATTATTATTCGATCCACTTGCTGGCGATGTGTTAGCGCCCGTATATCAAAAATATGGTGCTGATTTCACATACCAAATCAAAAGGTGGTGGCATGGTTGGCGCGAGTAAGTAATTCCTTCACACTTCTGCTGGCTCCTTTGCCATGGCCTTCCGCTTTTGAAAGGGCAGCGTATGTACCATCACCGTGATAACCGACAATGCGATGGGGACAATGATCAGCAGCACATTTTCTTTGTAAAACCCACCGACAAAGAGGAATACGAAAAAATAAACATGTGTAAAAGCGGGGACAAGCCAGGTGTGATAGGGTGGTTGATAACGCAACGGTTTACGGTTGCGCAGCCCCTGAGCGAGTGCAAGGGAAAGCACAACGAGGGCAAATATAAAACGGTGCCTGGAAGTAACACCCAGCTGCTCCTTTAAAAATCCATTGATGTACACCAGTGTGAGATACAAAAATACCTGAGATACTACAACGGCCAGTAACGGAATCATTACCTGCTTCCCATGGGACAGCGTACCGTTTTGTGCCAGGCGTTTTTCAAGGATTCTGTTGATGGACGAATAGAAGAAAACGACGCAGATCCAGCCAAAAAAATTGCCATAGGGAATCCCGAACCAATCGGAGGTAAGCGGGTCCAGGTTCTTGTCGGCCCAGTTCCAGTGCCACATGTGCAGCCTGTAGGCAACCGTATCCATGCTGAGGTCAATGCTGATCGCCAATAAAGTGTCCAACGCCACACTTGGCCATAGTTTCATGCCCAGGGCATCGCTAAACAGCCGGGAGGTGTACATGATGATCCCCCATCCAACCCCTATACACAACGGAATATCTTTCGGCGCCGTCCCGAACATAATCGTGAACTTACCATACACATACCCCATGTTGGTGACCACGTTGATATATTCCAGCAACAGCCCGAAAATGAGCCCGCCGAGCAGATAAGCCACATGACTCGTGCCTTTTTTGAAAGCATGGATCAGGCAAAGGAGGAAAAGGAGGTACATCAGTCCTTCAAAAAGGGGAAAAGCATATACCGGCGCGGGGCCGTAGGGCATATTGGGGAAGGGTAACATTACGTTAACGGTTGCGTTTTGGCTGGCTAAAGTAAGCGAAAAGCGGGATATGATAATAATTGTGAACAATTGCAAGTGACAAGGCCTGCTGGCATGAAATGTGTAATCATCAAATACAAGGTTTTTTAATCTGTAAAAAAATAAATTACACACGCATGGACACAATTGAAAAGGATATCGAAAGAAGAAATTCTCCACCCAACGAGCTCGAACAGCTGGATATTTTTGTTGGAAAATGGAATGTAGAGGGCCAGAACCTGCAGGGTGCGCCCATGCAGGCCGACTCCGTGGTTAAAGGAATTGCCACCTACGAATGGCAGGCCGGTAAGTTTTTCCTGCTGAGCAAATGGTCACGCAAGTTTGGAGACTCGTCACACATCGGTATGGGTATCACAGGTTATGACCCTGCCCGGGGCACCTTCACTACCCACACTTACGACAATATCGGGCTTTCGAAGGCTTACGAAGTTACGGTCCGGCGGCTGACCTGGAAATTTGCCGGGCCGCACGAACGTGCCACCATGGAGTTTACCCCGGATGGTAAAACTTTTACCGAATACTGGGAGATATCCACCGATGGCGCTCAATGGGAGCCGCTGTGCCGGTTGACAGGCACCCGGGTTTTCTGATGACGCGCCCCGCCATCAGTTTTTTGATATGCCGTAGCCGTTGTGGTTGCGGTATTTTTTTTGATCACGCGTGTGATAGTAGTATTCAAGGTTAAGGAACTTATCTCACAAACAGCAACCCTCAAAAATCAAAAAAATGGAAACCAGCTCGGTTTTAACTGAATTAGAAGCGTTATACAAAACAAAGGCGCTCGCGGACTCGAGCAATAGGTTTATACGAGATGGTATCATCAATCCGGCCCTGTTTGAAGCGCAGGAGCGTAAAGTTTTGTTTATTGCCAAAGAGCATAATTATCTTGAGGCACAGGATTATACAGACTATAAAAACGGCTATATCGATTGGTGGAATCTGCACGTGCACTTACAATTTTCACACCGCATAAGTGAATGGGCCTACGGCATCCAGAACAACTTCCCGATTTTTTCGGAAAATCTGGATTATGCACTGAAACACGAGGCCTTGAAATCCATTGCCTTTATCAACGTAAAGAAGGCAAGCGGAAATGCTTCAGCAAACGCTCAGGTTATTTTTGAATATATGGAAGCCAGCAGGGAATTGCTTCAACGGCAGATTACCGAAATTGCGCCAACCCATATTGTTACCTGCTTTAGGTACGATGCGTATCCAAAATGTCTCCTTGATATTGAAATGTTTAGAACGGAGGCGAATACATTTGGGTATGGTCAGTGGAACGGCATTAAGGTTGTGAATTTCTACCACCCATCTTCAAGAAAAAATAAGAGGTTTCTTTATGAGCAACTTGGGGAAGCTTTTAAATATATAGGAGGATTGGCGGCAATTGGGCAGATGGAGCGGGGTGGGTGAGGCTGTATTTGGCTGTTCATTCGGAGGGGATTGGCTGTGTGGCTAAGAAGTTAAACAAAAATTCTGTTGGAATGCATGGTTGGTTGATTGCGACGGGAATTGATAAAGGTTTGTTAATTAGATCGTTAGAGTAGTAACTGTCGCTATGGTAACAAAATGGTTTCAAATAATAGGTAGAAATATTATTTTAGGCTCTTAATGATAACATAGTTAAAACAAAACGACTGAAACTATTCTTAGCAATAGAGAATGGAATATTAATAACTAAACATCATCCTCCAAGAACAAATTAGATAATGACAGCAGTCGTAGGTATACTTAACAAGACGGCCGTCGCGCTGGCTGCTGATAGCGCAGTAACTGTTTCAGGAAAGAACAAACAAAAGATTTTCAATACGGCGAATAAGATCTTTAAATTATCTAATTATCAGCCAGTTGGGATCGCGATTTATAACTCTGCCAGCTTAGCCAGCACTCCTTGGGAAAATATTATTAAATCCTATAGAGAGAAGTTGGGCAATGAAAAGTTTGATACAGTAGAAGCGTATAAAAACGACTTTCTGACCTATTTATGTAACAGTCCTCATTTTGTATCAAAAGAAACCCAAGAAAATAGTATCAAAGACCTTCTGGAGATGTTGATTGGTTACTTTGATGAGCAATATCATAAAGAATTTCCAGCTCCAACAGGCCCACAAGATTCTCAGGAAATTCAACTATTATCTACTTTTAAGCGTTATTTAGGGGAGTATGTAGCTGTTATGAACACTAAGCCTCTGAATGAAGGCTTGCATAATCTGACAGAAGAAGATTTAATTAGTTTTATAAGCTCTATAGACACGAATCAAGTTTTTGAAATGTATAATATTGGAGATGTCCAATTAAAAAACTTGTTTCTTGACGCTGTGATAGCCTATGCAAGGTCTAGTGAGTATTATCAAAGTCATAGTGGTCTAGTCTTCTCTGGTTATGGTGAACTCGAAATTTACCCGGCACTTGCCAGTATAACGGTGGGAGAAGTTATAGCAAACAATGTGAGATCGACCAGCTACACCGATTGTAAAATAGATGACAATATGGACTCTGCCATAATCCCGTTTGCGCAAACGGATGTTATTCAGACCATAATTTCCGGAATTAGTCCTTTTATGGCGGAGTCATACAACAGTACAATCAAAGAGTTTCTACAGCAGTACAATGGCATAATTTTAAATCTTTTAAATAATCAGCCTGGCTCGGAGATTGAACATATCAAAGAAAGTATTAGGAATATAAATGTTGATGATTTGGTCAACCGATTCTCTCAGGAAATTGAGAATGTAAAGAATGACAGTAGTATCTCCCCCACTCTTGATACTATATCTTTCCTCTCAAAAGAAGATTTGGTGGAGATGGCAGAAAGCTTAATATATATGACATATTTGAAACGGAGAATAATGTCGGACGAAGAAAGTGTGGGAGGGCCGGTGGACGTTGCTATAATCACGAAAACTGATGGTTTTATCTGGATAAAAAGAAAGTACTACTTTAAACCTGAGTTAAACCCTCACTTTTTTCATATATATTATAATAAAGACTAATTTTGTGATACCAAACCATACATCTATGAACATGATAACGTTCGATAACAGAAAAAACACTAGTCAAAATGGTCTAGGACCATTGACAAAGGCTAAAAATGAGAAACGAGCAGGTGAGGTGACTATCTATAGCTCACCAGATAAAATTGGTAAGCTGGTAGCCAATAGAATGGTTGAGACTGTTAAGCTACAACTTGTAAAATAGGTTACTCATATCAAAAAAGGGTGTTTCCGGTAACGGGAACACCCTTTTTCTGTTAAGATAACCCTAGGTACAACGATCAAAGTCTGGTTTATTAGTGCACTAATCATTCTTAAAATAAGACGTAAGGCGAACTTACTCCCACAGGCAAGTCGTTTTCACTTGATCAAATTGAATGAAATGCATTTTGACCGGCTGAAAGCATAGCTTTTTATTTGATTTTTCAAAAGTGGACAGCCTAATGCTTGACAGTTCTTAATGTCGGCTTCCCATCCAGATCATGATACCACTCCGTCGCCGAAAAAGAGAGACTGCTCTTAACTTCCCGATGCGGATTATCTATGTGATTTTTTTAGGCGGTAATTTTTTGTAAGTGCCAAGTTGGGGATGGTAATCATATTCTCAATTCCGTGCCCCATGTCTTCAAGGGACTTTGTGACGCGTAGTTCCACCCCTCCTTCGCCACTTTCCAGCCGGATGATCGTCAGGCCTCCTTTAACCCTGGAATCTGTAGCCCGACATTGTTCGGACTGCGGATAAAATGTGTTCTGTTTTTGGCATCACTGCTGTGAGCCGTATTTCAGGACACTTCATTCGATGGGGACAATGCTTATGCAGGCCTTTTCGGTGCCGGCCAGGCTTGGTTAAAAGCTTCCGGCTGCATTGGGGGCTTTACGGCGGGTGATAGGAAGTTACCGGCTTTGCAATGCGATGTACATGCTGGCGAAAACGGGTGTGGGTAGCCCGTATTTTACACCTTCCCGGACAAGGTATCCGGTCAGCGAATCAAGTTCTGTCTTTCCTTTTTGCGCCAGAAAGTCGGAGTGCATGGAGGATGTGGATGTATAGGGGACATTCATCAGTCTTTTTAGTAACAAATCCGGCAGGTCTTCCGGCATGCTAAAACCCTTTTTTTCTGCTAATGCCGTGGCCTCACAGAACAGACGGTAAAGATCTTCTTGTCTGGCAGGATCCTCCATAATGGATCCCACAGGACTATCAAAAAATGATGTGGCCGTGGCGAAGCTTGCAATGAAGATGAACTTCTCCCAGGTGATCGTAGAGATATCGGGGGTGCACGTGGCGTCAATACCGGCCAGGAGCATTATATCCAGCAATAATTCAAGTCGGGCATGACTGCTGTGCGCTAATCCAAAGAAAAGCTTCGCGGTAGGGCCTGTTTTTGTTACGCGGCCCGGTGACACATACCGGGAGCTGATATGCACGCACCCCTCGGCCAGGATATTGGAGGGGAAATGCCGCAGAATATGCTCCTGATTGTCAACGCCATTGAGGAGGGGCAGGATCACCGTTTCGTCATCGATGCAAACACGGAGTTGTTCCAGTAGGGGCAGGAGGTCATAGGATTTCGTGCATAGAAGGATGTAATCCATCTTTTCCAGTATTCCCGCGTTATCAGTTACGTGCCGGGGTCGGGCAATAAATTCCGTACCATCATCCAGTACAGTTAAGCCATTTTTTTGAATTTCCTGAAGATGCGCTCCACGCGCCAGAAAATTGATCTGTACGTCTGCGTTTTGCGCAAAAGCCCTGGCTAGCAGGCCGCCGAAATACCCGCCGACGCCACCAATTCCTGCAATCAATATTTTTGTCATGGACATCGTTTGAAAATATACCCGAGGCTAGTACAGGCTAAATTGGCTTACAGGCTATATAGCCCAGGTCAGTTTAATACAGGGAAACCAAAATTGAACGCAGAGCATTGGAAGCGGAAAATACAGTTTCTATCCCCAGGTAGGTATCGGGCGGCGATCCGTCGGGCGGCGCTCCGCTCTATCCAATTGTCAACAAAAATAAAAAGCCAGGCAAAATGCCTGGCTCAAAGTGACCGCGACGGGTACGCCCAGTCGGGGACGCCCAGTCGGGAATCGAACGGCACCGGCCGCCCAGCCGAACGCGGCCCGGCCATATCTAGAGTTTAGGAAACTCCTATTCTATCCGATAATCATAAAAAAGGCCAGGCAAAATGCCTGACCTTTCGTGACCTCGACGGGAATCGAACCCATATCTAGAGTTTAGGAAACTCCTATTCTATCCGTTGAACTACGAAGTCTTCCCTAGGTATCAGCTAACAGCTTTTTTCCGGGGTGCAAAAATGCGAAATATGCGTTTAAATAGCAAACACTTATTCTTCATTTTGAACCGGGGTGTAACCCAGATCGAGCCAGTTGGGATAAATAGCGAAATGTTTTTCCTTTACAAGCGCAAACAACTTGTTCCGAAGCTCCTGCATGTTCTCCTTTTTTGCTGCTGAAACAAACACCACCGAGTCAGCCTTGTGCGACAGATAACTCTTTTTCAACTGCTCCAGCACACTTTCGCCGGACTCTTCATGCGTTTCGTCGTCGTTCAGGCCATCTTCACTGTTGAAGGACGGACTGTAAAGGTCTATCTTGTTGAAAACCAAAATGGTAGGCTTATCCGCCGCACCGATTTCCACGAGCGTGTCATTCACAACAGCCAGATGTTCTTCAAAAGTAGGATGGGAAATGTCCACAATGTGGAGCAAAATATCCGCTTCGCGTACTTCATCCAGCGTCGATTTGAACGACTCGATCAAGGTGGTAGGCAGCTTGCGTATGAACCCGACGGTATCGGTAAGCAGAAAAGGAATGTTTTCCATGTTCACCTTCCTTACTGTGGAGTCCACGGTAGCAAAAAGTTTGTTTTCGGCAAACACATCCGCTTTCGAAAGGCCGTTCATCAGGGTGGATTTGCCCACATTGGTATAACCTACAATGGCCACACGCACCAACCGATCCCGTTCCTTGCGTCGCGTGGTGCTCTGGCGGTCCACTTTTTCAAGTTTTTCCTTGAGAAAAGCAATACGCTCCTTGATGATCCGTCTATCCGTTTCCAGTTCGGTTTCGCCCGGTCCGCGCATCCCTACACCCACACCGGATTGACGGCTTAAGTGGGTCCACAGGCGGGTAAGCCGCGGATACATGTATTGATACTGCGCCAGCTCTACCTGCAATTTGGATTGAGCCGTTTGTGCGCGCATCGCGAAAATATCGAGGATCAGCAGGCTTCGGTCAATCACCTTTACATCTTTAAAAACCTTTTCGAGGTTACGAACCTGCGAAGGTGTGAGGTCATCATCGTAAATGACCATATCCACCGGATTGGCCGTGATATAGATCTCGATTTCTTCCAGTTTACCTTTGCCGGTGTAGGTTTTGATATCTGTTTTTTCCAGATTCTGGGTAAAAGTCTTAACGGTTTTGATGCCCAGCGTGGTGGCCAGAAATGCAAGCTCCTCGAGATATTCCTTGGTTTGCCCGGGTGTTTGTTTTTGGGTACTTACCGCCACCAGAACAGCAGTTTCGGGTTCTACGGCAGTGGAATATGATTTTTTCTTATCGATCATTCAATCTAATTTTTATTCAAAATGGTGGTCATGCTTTTTGGATGAGCCAGGTCTGTAAACCCTCAAAGGGTAGTTTGCCAACGGATTAACGCCCGCAAAAGTTCATGCGCCTGATTGGTGAAGTTACATTTCATTTTCTATAAATCCATTTTTATGTTTGAATATTCAAAATACAGTTTTGTATCTTTGCCGAAATTCTTTCAGCCTATGTTGGTGTTCATCCTCGGGTAAAAGAGTCCTCAGGCTCTTCCCGGTCCTCGTCATTTAGATCCTCATACGGATCAAATCAATGCAGCTTGTCAACAGTTGCCAGTTCAATTTTTATATTTCAATAGTTTTAAATAAATGAAAAAGTGGTTTCAACTGCTTCGGGAAGCTGTTCGTGGCTCGGAAGAAAGTTTTACAGAAGGAAGTATCAACAGGGCTATATTTTTGCTGTCGGTGCCCATGATCCTGGAAATGGTCATGGAGTCCCTGTTTGCCGTGGTAGACATATTTTTTGTCTCCAAAGTAGGGATTGACGCCGTAGCCACCGTAGGCCTCACGGAGTCGGTGATGACGTTGATTTATTCGGTTGCCATTGGATTGAGCACCGCTGCCACGGCCACCATCGCCCGGCGTGTAGGGGAGGGTAATCACGACCAGGCCAGGCACGCCATTGGCCAGGTTATCCTGATCTCGCTATTCATTTCAAGCATCACAGCCATTATTGGTATCACTTTTGCGTCGGATCTGCTCCGGGTGATGGGTGCGGATGCAAACGTGATTGCCACCGGAACCAACTATGTACGCATACAATTCCTGAGCAGTCCGGTGGTGGTTTTGTTGTATTCGTTGAGTGGAGCATTGCGTGGGGCAGGTGCAGCCTCGACGGCCATGCGTTCACTCATCGTAGCCAATGGATTTAATATCCTGCTCGGGCCGCTTCTGATTTTTGGAGTGGGGCCTTTCCCTGAACTGGGAGTTACCGGGGCAGCTATCGCCACAGCCATTGGCAGGTCCATTGGCGTAGGTTATCAGCTGTATGCTTTAACCCGTGTCAACAAGGCGCTGGGTTTGTTGTGGGAGGATCTCAGGCCGCACCGGCAGACCATCGTTAATATTGCCAAAGTGGCTGCCGGAGGCACCGGGCAATTTCTTGTTTCGTCGGCAAGCTGGATTTTTCTTACACGTATACTCGCTGAGTTTGGCAGTGATGTGGTGGCTGGTTACACCATTGCGATCCGTATTATCATGTTTACACTGCTACCGGCCTGGGGGCTGGCAAATGCCGCGGCGACCCTGGTTGGTCAGAATCTGGGCGCTCAAAAGCCGGATCGTGCCGAGACTTCGGTATGGCGCTGTGCCATGTTCAATCTTATTTTTCTGGCTGGGCTTGCGGTTTTTATGTTTTTCTTTGCCGAAATGATCGTAGGATGGTTTACAACCGAGCCACAGGCCATTGAGATGGGCGCGTTAGGGTTGAAGGCGTTTTGTCTGGGGTACGGGTTTTATGCCTATAGCATGGTGGTGATCCAGTCGTTCAATGGAGCTGGTGACACCCGCACACCGACCGTGCTGAACCTGGTTTGTTTCTGGCTGGTACAGATTCCCATGGCTTATTTGCTCGCTATTGTGCTGGATCTGGGTCCAATCGGCGTATTTGCCGCTGTGCCCACCGCGGAAGCACTGCTGGCAGGACTGGGAATCTGGCGTTTCAGGCTGGGAAACTGGAAGTCGGTAAAGGTGTAGTGGGATGATCGCTATTGGCTTGCTGAGATTAAATGGGTATGATGTTGTGTGTTGAAAATCAGGCTACGTAGGGTTTTGCTATTCAACCCTTTCCGGGTTGTGGTTGTACTTGTCTCCTGGCCACTCGGCCCCCGGGTTTTACCCGGGGTTACTGACATTGAACCCTTTCAGGGTTAGGGGTTTTCGGCTCTTCCGGGCGCTTTACATGGGTAACCTGCTTGTTTTTGTTTTTCGGGACTATTGCTTGAGTAGTTACATAAGGCGAACCCCATCATCATGGCCCTCCCCGGGTTTTACCCGGGGGTTACTGACATTGAACCCTTTCAGGGTTAGGGGTTTTCGGCTCTTCCGGGCGCTTTACATGGGTGACCTGCTTTTTTTTGTTTTCCGGGACTATTGCTTGAGTAGTTACATAAGGTGAACCCCATCATCATGACCCTCCCCGGGTTTTACCCGGGGTTACTGACATTGAACCCTTTCAGGGTTAGGGGTTTTCGGCTCTTCCGGGCGCTTTACATGGGTAACCTGCTTGTTTTTGTTTTTCGGGACTATTGCTTGAGTAGTTACATAAGGCGAACCCCATCATCATGGCCCTCCCCGGGTTTTACCCGGGGGTTACTGACATTGAACCCTTTCAGGGTTAGGGGTTTTCGGCTCTTCCGGGCGCTTTACATGGGTGACCTGCTTTTTTTTGTTTTCCGGGACTATTGCTTGAGTAGTTACATAAGGTGAACCCCATCATCATGACCCTCCCCGGGTTTTACCCGGGGTTACTGACATTGAACCCTTTCAGGGTTAGGGGTTTTCGGCTCTTCCGGGCGCTTTACATGGGTAACCTGCTTGTTTTTGTTTTTCGGGACTATTGCTTGAGTAGTTACATAAGGCGAACCCCATCATCATGGCCCTCCCCGGGTTTTACCCGGGGGTTACTGACATTGAACCCTTTCAGGGTTAGGGGTTTTCGGCTCTTCCGGGCGCTTTACATGGGTGACCTGCTTTTTTTTGTTTTCCGGGACTATTGCTTGAGTAGTTACATAAGGTGAACCCCATCATCATGACCCTCCCCGGGTTTTACCCGGGGTTACTGACATTGAACCCTTTCAGGGTTAGGGGTTTTCGGCTCTTCCGGGCGCTTTACATGGGTAACCTGCTTGTTTTTGTTTTTCGGGACTATTGCTTGAGTAGTTACATAAGGCGAACCCCATCATCATGGCCCTCCCCGGGTTTTACCCGGGGGTTACTGACATTGAACCCTTTCAGGGTTAGGGGTTTTCGGCTCTTCCGGGCGCTTTACATGGGTGACCTGCTTTTTTTTGTTTTCCGGGACTATTGCTTGAGTAGTTACATAAGGTGAACCCCATCATCATGACCCTCCCCGGGTTTTACCCGGGGTTACTGACATTGAACCCTTTCAGGGTTAGGGTTTTCGGCGCTCTGGGAGGGGCTTTACATGAGTAACCTGCTTGTTTTTGTTTTTCGGGACTATTGCTTGAGTAGTTACATAAGGCGAACCCCATCATCATGGCCCTCCCCGGGTTTTACCCTGGGTTACTAACATTGAACCCTTTCCGGGTTAGGGTTTTCGGCTTTTCCGGGCGCTTTACATGGGTGACCTGCTCGTTTTTGTTCGTCGGGACTATTGCTTGAGTAGTTACATGAGGCGAACCCCATCATCATGGCCCTCCCCGGGTGTTACCCGGGGTTACTGACATTGAACCCTTTCAGGGTTAGGGTTTTCGGCTTTTCCGGGCGCTTTACATGGGTGACCTGCTTGTTTTTTGTTTTTCGGGACTATTGCTTGAGTAGTCACGTAAGGGAAACCCAACCCTGAAAGGGTTAAATTTGCATAACCACAGGTTTTAACCTGTGGTGCGCGAAACGGGATAAGATCTCAACCCTGAAAGGGTTGAACATTCATGCTCATTCCCATCTCCGCATGCACATCTGCCCAATGAGAAACCTTTTTTTACGATTCAGAGTTTTGTAAGGGAAGTCTATCAGTTTTATATACTAAATGCTCCCGTGGAGATTCTTGAAATTATTCGCAAACCCTGGCCCTGGTACGTGGCAGGGCCACTTATAGGCCTCACGGTTCCGGCCTTATTGTTATTGGGCAACAAATCGTTCGGCATTTCATCCTCGTTGCGCCACATCTGTGCTGCGGTGATCCCGGCCAATATTTCTTTCTTTCAGTACGACTGGCGCAAGGGGATCTGGAATCTGTTTTTTGTTGCCGGGATTATGATCGGTGGTTTTATTGGTAATTATGGGCTGGGCAATCCCGATGCGATTGTCGTTGCACCGGCGACCCAACAGGTGCTTGCAGGTCTTGGAATTACTGATTTTAGCGGTCTGATGCCGTCTGACCTGTTTGCCACGGAGCATATTTTTTCTTTAAAGGGTTTGATTTTTCTCGTGTTTGGCGGTTTTTTAGTTGGGTTTGGCACCCGATATGCTGGAGGTTGCACCTCGGGTCATGCGATCATGGGGCTGTCCAGTTTACAATGGCCTTCCCTGATAGCGACAATCAGTTTTATGGTTGGTGGCTTTGCCTGTACGCATCTGATACTACCTTATTTACTCCAGCTTGTTCGATAGTACGTTATTTAGGATTATGAAAAATTCATTGAAAAATAAATATGATTCCAGCGCTAACCCGGACGACAAGCTGGTGGGCGAGGCGGATGGCTTTAACGGGTCAGATCAGCCGCAGAGCGGACTTACTGCAAATCTTAAATATCTTATCGTAGGGGTGTTGTTCGGAATTGTTTTTATCAAGGCTGAAATTGTATCCTGGTTTCGGATACAGGAAATGTTCCGTCTTGATTCGTTTCACATGTATGGCGTGATAGGTTCTGCTGTGGTGGTCGG
The DNA here is from genome assembly GCF_902506755.1 of Dyadobacter sp. 32. Lineage (GTDB taxonomy): Bacteria > Bacteroidota > Bacteroidia > Cytophagales > Spirosomataceae > Dyadobacter. The sequence continues at coordinate 5,817,109 of NZ_LR735258.1, forward strand.
ATTGGTATCTATTCAGTTGATCAAAAAATTTGGGTTCAAAACCATGGATGGCGAGCGCGTCAATATTCCCGACAAATCCTTTGATCAGGGACAAATCTATGGCGGTGTGCTGTTTGGACTTGGCTGGGCTATTACCGGAGCCTGCCCCGGACCGCTTTTTGCTCAGATCGGGAGCGGCTTTTTGGCTGTGGTGGTGACGTTACTGAGTGCAATAGCGGGCACCTGGACTTACGGCGCAGTACGATCCAGGCTCCCGCATTGATCAGCGTTTTTTAGCGATCAGATACAATTGTTCATCACCAAGTTGGAAAGGGTCCGCTTCGATGTTGGCAAAAGTGGCTGTCACATCCAGGCCTGCTTTGTAAAACATGGCACAAAGCTCGGCCAGCGTGTAAATGTACTGCCGGACCGTATGTGTCACTTTTTCTGAGCCGGAGATAAATGTTTGCTCAGCTTCAATGTAGCCACCTTCTGCGTTGTAATCGTTTTGGGCAAGATAAATAATGTCACTCTTTACAGGCATCCAGTTTCTTGTCTGGAAAGAGTGAAATACACTTTCTGCAAGGTTTTCTGTGTGTACGGCAAAATAACCGCCCGGGATCAATACATCGGCGACTTTCTGAATAAATTTCTGAAGATCGTTTCTTGGGAAAAAGCTGAAACTGTTTCCAAAACAATAGGCAGCATTAAACTGACGCTCCTCAAATTCATAATCCAGTACATCTGCGCAGATTACTTCAATCGGCAATTTATTCACGTTTACTGTGGACTGTAGCTCATCACAATACTCGGATGAGAGGTCTATACAAGTGAGGCTAACTCCTTCTTCTGCCAGCGGAATCGCATGCCGGCCGTAACCTGACAACACATCTAAAACCCGGCTCCAGTCTTGTATTTCAAGCACATCGCGAAGGAAATCAACTTCGTAGTCGGTGTATTCTTCGTCCTGGTGGAGTTTCCAGGCACGTTGTGGGAGTCCGTTAAAGTAGGTGTGGTACCAGGCCAAAGTATTTTCTGTTAGTTAAGTCGTAAAAGTAAATAGAAATTGACTATTTCAGTTAAAACTTGCCTCCTACATGTGCCCGGGTGTTATCCGCAGATAAACTTGCCCTGATACCGGCGATTTTCCATAAATATCGTTAAGTAGGTTATCAATCTTGTAAAGACCAGCCTGTGCACCGGCCTGCAGAATGGTGTTGTTGAATGAAGCGATTTGTCTATTTACTCCAAATGAGAAAAGAGAGACAGGGAATTTTTCTTTTTCTATCTTGTGGGATCCTACAGTCCCCAGTTCATGTGCGCTTTTTTGGACGAATTCATATCGACCATAAAAAGCCCATTTGTTTAGCTGAAGATTCGATTCAGCTAAAAACGAATGTTCATGATGTCCTTTTGAAGCGTTATTGCCCCAAACCAGGGAAGACGAAACCCAGCGATTTGCGCCATTCAGCTTACCTGAATGTTGCACAGAAGCAGTGGTACGATTCACATTTTGGTCGGGATGGCCGGACTCCGGGCTTTTAATAGACCCCCTAGAGACTTGCAACGCCCAGTTTTTGGAAGGATTAAAAAGCAACCGGTAACTGTAAGAATCGAAACGCGGTTTGTCAAAATTAAATCTGTTTTCGTTCGGCTCACGACCTGTAAAACTGGAACCTTCTAATTTGAGGTTGCCATATCGGACACCCGCTGTAACTACGCCGAATGTAATGTGTGTGGCATCCTGCCAATGGTGTCCCAAAACCGCATCGGGATTATTAAATGCCGACATGCGGTGCATAAAAGCAGTTGGGCCGAGAGCCGGCTCGCCTGGATATCCCGCATACAGCGAAACGTCCACTTTGTTGTTGAGCCGATGTGTGTAACCTACTGCCAATTCAGAAATGAGATCGTGGGGATGCTGCCTGTCAATTAGTGCTTCTCCTTTCCAGGTTTCCCCGGATTGAAAAAGCAAAGGGTAGCCTGATCCGCCATCCGTGAGGCGATCCAATGATACCATGGCTCTGAAAACGAGTAGTCCATTTTTACCCACCTCTCTCTGTGCCATGCCCATTACCCAATTGGGGAAGCTCAGCCTGGATTCTTGTCCTTTCTTGCTCCTGTTGCTGAGATTCTGTGCTGTGTACCTTAAAAACAAACTGCCATGCAACATGTAATTCCACTTTTTATCGTGTTTCATGTAGGCATACATGGGTGTTGCGTCGGGTTGCCATCCCGTTCCTGATCCGTTTCGAGTCATGGGCAGATTAAGCGAAAAATTGTGAGACATGTGTTGTTGCTCCATGGCGTCCACATGATGCTCGTTAACCTGCTGCCCATCTTTTGGATGCATCTCCTGCCTGGAAGTGTCCTTGGGCGGAATTGCATGGTGCTCATGTTGGGAATATGCAGGCAAAGCAGTGGCTATCATACCGGCAAATGCCAATATGCTTGTTGTTTTTTTCATAATGTTAATTGGTTAAACAGGCACCGGCGAAACCAGGGTTCTGTGATGAAAACCAGGGAGGCCAGTACAGTCAGCTGGCCTCCATCTGTATCAGTGCGGAGCTACTGTCTTTTTACAGCAATCTGGCAATTTGTCGTGTGCTTTTTTGTTGGCAAGCTGGCCATCGGCATCGTATCCGGTATTAATGATTGTAGCCATAATGGCTTCCGGAGTTGTTTTTTTAGGATTATACTTCACCGTTACCACTTTGTCCTTCAGGTTCAGATTTGACTCTTTTACACCTTTCGACAGACCCAAAGTACGCTCAATACGTGCCTTGCACATTTCGCATACTGCCGTGGTTTTGATTTTGACCACCTTGTCGTCCTCATTTTTGGCAAAGCTGATCGTCACAAATAGTGCTGCCATCAGCGAAAAAATTATCTTTTTCATGTTTATAGGTTTTAAGCTTTCAGTGATATTGGGCCACATTCGGCTGGTGAATTTAATCTTTGATTATTATGCTTAATCCGGATAACGGTATTGGTAGATTTGACAATACAAAACTGGTGTTAGCCGACAGCTAAAAGCTGAGTGCTCCTTAGTGATCGTGGGAGGTTGTATCGCTTTCCACCATGGCTACTTCCTGCAAATCCATTTTGCAGACCGGACATGTGCCCGCTTCGGCATAAGTTTTATCTCCCTCGCATTTCATGGGGCAGGCGAATTTTTTTGCATCAGTTACTTCTGTACCGACCGATGTTTCGGTAGTTGATTTTTTTTCACCACCCGAACATGCAGTGAAAAGAACGAAAAGTGAGGCAAAGAGTAATTTGTTCATGATGTAAGCTATTTTCTATTGTTTAAAGTTTTGATTAAATATTGCCAACGGTATCGAGTGGTTTTCTTTTTATGATACTGCCTTTTTTAAACTCTCCCGGAGTTATTCCGGTGATTTTTTTGAATTGATTGCTGAGGTGTGCTGTACTGCTGTACGACAAGCGCCAGGCTATTTCGCTTAGGGTTAATTCGTTGTAAGACAGCCATTCTTTTATCTTTTCGATTTTTTGAGCAATGATATATTGTTCTATCGTTTGACTCGTTTCGGCTGAAAACAGGTTGCTAAGATAAGAATATTCGTATCCTGTTTTTTGAGCCAGGTAATCCGAAAAGTTCATGCTTGCCGGTTTGTTTCCTTTCAGATACTGTACTTCTTCAATCACCAGGTTCCGAATGTGCTCCACAAGCGCTTCCTTCCGGTCGTCAAGCAATTCGAAACCATTATGCTCCATGGTGGCTTTTACCTGAGATAGCTGCTCCGTACTTAGTTCATCCGCCGTTTCCACCCGGCCCAGCTCCACCTGCGTGACGGCAATTTCCAGCTTAGCAAGCTCTTCAATTACCACCCGCTTGCATCGGTCACAAACCATATTTTTAATTAATAGTTTCATAAGGGAATGTGAGTTAAGACCGGGTCGCCGGTGCGATGAAGAATTGAGAATTGATGCCGGGTCGCCGGTGCGATGAAAAATTGACAGTGGATCGAATTCAACTTCAAGGCCTTTGTTGGATACTTCCTCCATGCCCTGTTCCGCGAGCCCCGATCCCCCTGCCCCCTGCCCCGTACCCCTGCCCACATCTATCTTATAATCTTAAACCGCATTCCGGCATAAATCATTCGGCCTGCGACTGGTCCCCAGACCATCCCTGCGTCAAAGTTCCTGCCAAACGGATCCGTTGCGCCCATAATTGGATTCTTTTGACGGAAGTTGTTCAGGTTTTCACCTCCCAGATAGATGTCCCATTTTGGAAAAGTTCGGGTAATTTGCGCATTCAGATTGAAAAATGAGGGAGTCATGCCCGTCTCCACCACAGGTATCGGGTTGTGCTCTGCGTGCTCGTCCGGTCGCGCCATGCTGGGTAATCTCCTTTTTCCGTTCCATTGTATTGTGCCGTCAAACTTCCATTTGTCGTAGGGCAGGGCATAACCTGCATTGAACAATATCCTGTCTCGATTCACCATCATTCTGGGTAGCAGTTGGCTTTGGTTATATTCGTCGGTAACCGATTGTTTTACGTCAAATAGCCGATAAGCCAGTTTTAATTCCAGCCTTTTCAACGGTGTCGCGTTTACTTCGGCCTGGAAGCTGTTCGCGTAGGCTTTTCCTCTCAGGTTGTAAAAACGGATGTACTGTGGATTTTCCATGTCGGCTACCAACTGATTTTCAAAGCGGGTATGGTAAAAATCGACGATCATGTTGCCTTTCAGATTGCCCAGATTCCACTCCCGGGTAATGCTGGTACCGTAATTCCAGGAACTTTCGGGTTGAATATTTTCAAGAAAGGAGACGGTGCGCGAGCTAACCAGATTGCCATAATACTCCGCCAGCGGATTGGCCACCCGGAAGCCCCTCCCGACAGAGGCGCGCCAGATGGTCTGACTGTTTAAATTGTATTTTAAATGTAACCTTGGTGTCCATTGTGCTCCGTAAAGATTGTGCAGATCCACTCGCCCGCCCGCAACCACTACGAATTTGTCCATGTTATTGTAAGTGTACTCAAAAAATGCCCCAGGTACCGATTCCAGCCTGTTGAGGTTGATATTTTTGTACAATTCGCCATAGTTGTCCAGCAAGTAGCTGAGTCCTGCTTTGTAAGTGTGGTTGGTGTTTCCGATAATCGACTGATAGATCAGGTTCCCGTAAAGGGTATTTTGCTTCCCGTCATAATTGGAAAGCCCGAAGTAAGATTTAGAGTCGTAAACCGATGCACTCATGATCAGGCCAAGTCCTTTGTAAGGCTTACTTGGGAACAATCGGGCAATTTTGGAGAAAACCTCATAACGTTTTATGTCGGCGCCAAAACCGTAAGCTTGCGTTGTACCTTTCATTTCAGGACGGAAGCCGGTTTGTCCGCCGGTTCTATCTTCATAAAGTGCCTTAACGCCAAACTGAGCCACGACTTTCTCGCTCTGGTATTTCCATCGGTTTACGGCATTCACCTGGGTATACAGGGGCATATCCAGAAAACCATCTTTGTTTTGATCCACACGGTTGCGAAGCGTGCTACCGTGAGTTAAAAGCCCCGTGCTCCATTTTTTGTTGATCTGGTGCGCCAGGTTCAGGTTTAGCTCGGTCCGGCCAAAGTTATTGACGTACGTGTTGAAATAAACTTTTTCATGTGTATCCGGCTTTTGCAATTCTACGTTTATTTGACCGGTCATGGCTTCATATCCATTCACAACCGACCCGGCTCCCTTGCCTACATCAATGGACTGGATCCACGTGCCCGGGACAAAATTGAGGCCAAATGTGGTGGATAACCCTCGGATCGACGGGATGTTCTCCACGTTGGTCTGGATATAAGTTCCGTTCAGACCCAGCATCTGAATCTGTTTGGCACCTGTTACAGCATCGCTGTACGACACAGAAACGGAGGCGTTGGTTTCAAAGCTTTCCGAAAGATTACAGCACGCAGCTTTTGCCAGAGCACGTGTGGTGATGATCTCCGTCTGATGAGGAGAAAGTCTGTCAAGGGAGCCAGTGCCCGCAGTGATGGTAACCTCTTTTAGGGTTTGGTCGCTTCTTAACACCACCCGAAGGTCGTTCTCTGAGCCAATGTTAACTGTGTCGTTTTGAAATCCGACAAAGCTGATCACAAGTTGGCTGGCATGGGCAATTCTGGGAATACTGAATTTTCCGCTGGTATCGGTTGCTGTTGCCTGCGTACTGCCTAGCCAGTAGACATTCGCGCCCGTGAGGGGTTTGAGAATGGTGTCGCCGGGAATTTGCTCATAAACTGAGCCGCTGATGCGCTGTGCCGAGGATGGTGCAGAGATTAGCAGCAGGATTGTCCCAATAAAATATCTTAACATGATGTAATAACATGGATGAAAAAAGTTACTCAGCTCCGTGGTTTAACAGCCAGGGAACGAAATTAAAGTTTTAAAAATCAATGTATTATATCAGGAATGACTGCACAAAAGAGCACATGCTTCGCCCATGAAAGAGCGATGAGAAAGAGATTGGTTTTTCAGGAATGGTGTTGGACGCTGCATGACTCCATTGAGGAACAAGAAACGAAAAAGAATGCACAGACCAGAGCAGATCGCCGGCAGACGCTTTCATGATCTTGATCAATGACGAACCATGTGAGGAAAGCGCATCGACTTTTTCAAACTTTTGACTGTCTTTACAGCAATCGGTTTTTTTGAAATAAGTACCTGTTGATTCGTTAAGTGCTTTGCGTTTTGCGCAGCATGAGGATTCGACTTTCTTTTCGCAGCCGTTTTCTCTTTTTTCTGAAAGAAACTTAACGGAATTCCCGCGCATCATGCACGCGTGTTCCATGAACCCGAAACCAGTACTGCTAAGCAGAACCAGCAAGGCCATAAACACGGTGATTGATCTGTGAAGTCTGTTTTTCATTTCTAGCGGTTGGCTGCCCGGTGAATTGCCTTGTTTTACGTTATGCGGGTGAAAGGTACTCGCTTCTATTCCACAAAGTTACTGTATCTTAACTGATTTCCTGAGCGATGTAGCCGGCTTTTTTCACGAGTGCGGTCACTTCATCAGCCGACTCATTGGTAGTTACGGTTAAGATACGATCCGCACTTTCCAGATCAACCTGCCAATTTTCGATATTTGTGTCGGCATTCAGAAAGGGTGTTACCGTTGCTATGCAGCCACCACATTTGATATTTGTCTTGAATTTTAGAGTTTCCATGAAGGCTTGTTTTAATGCAATACAAAGGTCGTCACTAAAACCCTGGGGACATTACAGAATTAGAAGTTTGTGTTGCAGAGTTTTGGGATTCCGCTAAGCGGGTAACTCAACATGATTGTAAATATCGGTCAGGCGGATGGTGCATGCACTAATCAGGACGTTTTCATCCTTATCAGAATAAGTATGACTCAACCATTCGGCTTCGCTCAATTTTTTAATCACCTCAATTTTTTTTGTCCTAGAGGAAACCAGCACATATTCCCTGAACGACGGAATCGTTTTGTAACAGTCAAATTTTTCGAGCCTGTCATAGCTTTCCGTAGATTCTGAAAGTACTTCAATGATTATTTCCGGGTTTTCCAGCGCATCCAGGCCTTTAGGCGTTTTTTCATAGATGGGTGTTTGGCATACAATCACCAGATCGGGGAAGGTGTATTTGTCACAGCTTTCAACTTTTATAAGCTGATCACTATTGTAGACCACACATCCCTTAGCTTTTAAACAAAAAACCAATTCGCTGATCAGGTTGGAGGCAATAATATTATGGGTAGGCTGAGCCCCGGCCATGGCCACAATTTCTCCGCCATGGTACTCCAGCTTTATCTCAGAATTTGCCAATCGGTCAAAATATTCTTCGCGGGTCACGAGCGTGGTGGTTTGCATCATTGAGTTGTATTAGGATGAAGTGTTATTCAAATTTAAGGTTAACCAGCTAAATATGCAAAAGGGCAATTTTGAGGAGGTAGAATTTCAGTCCAGCCAGATCACCGGATTTCGTACAGGCAGATTCCTGATCACTTCTTCGACTTTTGGCGCGTGGTCAAGTGAGGTCCAGGTGTCCAGCCATTTCCGATTTTCAAATTCCCTGGCACCAAACACCAGGAATGGGTGTGCTACCGGCCAGTTTTCCCAATACATGACATCGGGCTTCAAAGGCCATTTGCTTTTGTCGGTTGTAAAGGGATAAAGATATTCGATTCCCTTTCTGATCTCTTTCCCATCAGCGGTTCGGAATTGCCAGATGTTGTCGTCCCCGGTTGATAAGATCTGACAGATCATCACCATCGCGTCCAGATTGAAAAGCGAATAACCGTAAGGCTTCGTCCGTTTCAATTCAAGCGGGAAGCTTCCGTCAGCCGCCATCTGACTGGGAAGCAATACCGTTTTATACCTGTTTTTACAGAATTCAAGTATTTGTTTGTTGCCGGTCAGCGAGGCAAAAGATGCAACCTGCATCACCCAGCATGTGCCATGGTTGTTTTTGGCTTGCATTTCATCTTTTCCATACGGGTGCGTGGTGAGCCAGTCCGTGTAATCGGCAAACCACTTTTTGGAGGCAACGAGCTGATTTTGGTTAATCGTTCCGGCTTTTTCCATGACTTTGATTGCCTGGGCAACTTCCATCAGATGAATGGTATCGATAATGCCGATTCCCCGCCCTGTAACTTTCCCTTTGATAGCCTGAGCGTATAGTAATGAGGGATTCATTCTGGTATCGGGGTTTACAAACCAGGCGTCGATGTGTTCGAAGGCCTTGGTAACATACTCTTGATCACCCGTGATTTTATAAGCCGATGCAAGTGCACCCACGATCCGGCTGAAACGGATCATGGCCAGGCGATGTGCCACAAAATTTTCAGGATTGGTAAGCCCGTCCCGCTGTATGTAAGGTCCGGTTGGATTCAGGGAGTCTGGCCACCAGTAGTCACCTTCGGAATAGAAGTCGTGCTTCGTGCCTGCGCTACGCGGGCAATGCTCGGCTGTGACCGTGACCGGCTGTTCCTGCAACGCCTGGCTTGCTTCGCTGAGGATCTGCGCTCTCAGGGTTTGCATTATTTCTTTACTGAACTTCCCCTGCTGTGCGAAAGCGGCAAAGGAATAAAGTATTATAATTGTCGTTAGCCAGTTTTTCATGGGGTAGTCGGGGATGTCGGGAGCTATTGTTTATATGGTTGACTGCAAATGACTGGCTAGTCCCTGAAAACGGAATTATGCCAGCCGCGTCCCGTTGGGCACTGGAAAATCAGGCGAGGTAAGAATCACTTCACCGTCAGGCAAGACAAATCCGGTAGTAAGCACTTCGGATTGGAAATCGGCAATTTGCTTAACCGGGAAATTTACGACGCATAAAACCTGTTTGCCAAGAAGCATGTCTTTGGAATACCTGTGGGTGATCTGCGCTGAACTTTGTTTGATGCCTATTTCATCGCCCAGGTCAATCCATAATTTAAACGCCGGTTTTCTCGCTTTGGGAAAATCCTCGACACGGATGATTGTTCCTGCGTGCAACGCTACCTTTTCGAAATCTTGCCAGGATATGATGCTCATTTGCTTGAATTGATGTTCTCTAAGATGTCCTGATTAATTATTTACATTATAATGCTTCAGTCTGGGGCTTTTACTGAAATTACTTACCAGGAAATTATTGATCGTATGAAAAAGATTATTCTAGCAATACTTGTTTTGGCTGTTGGTTCCCGATTTTCGGCGTATGGTCAGAAATCCGCCGTTTTTTATCTGGGTACCGGCGACAAGGCGGAAAATTCAGTGATTACACTTTGCGAACTCAATTTATCCAACGGGCAGGTCACAAAGATAGATACATTTTATAACCCCAAAGGTCCAGGCTATCTGGCTATTTCGCCCAACAAAAAGAACTTATATGCAGTTTCCGGAGCTAATACCATCACGGCGTATGGGATTGAGGCGGACAAAAAATTAAAAATGATCAACAGTCAGAGTTCAGAAGGGCTGAATCCCTGCCATGTTTCTGTGCATCCTTCGGGCAAAATGGCTTTTCTGGCAAACTATACGGGGGGGAGTTTCTCGGCTTACACCTTAAAGCCCGACGGAACGTTGAACGCCCCGGCTTACACCGAGCAGTACGAAGGAGCCGGGCCTAATACCAAGCGTCAGGAGAAGGCACATGCACATTACGTGGCATCAAGTCCGGATGGCAAGTACGTGTATGTGGTGGATCTCGGGAGCGACAAGGTGATGAACTATGTTGTTGATGTAAAATCGGGTAAACTTACGAGCAATCCTGCGCAGCCATTTTTCTCAGCAAAACCGGGGTCGGGACCACGTCATTTTGCGATGCACCCATCCGGTAAGTCGCTGTTTCTCTTGAATGAGCTCGACGCCTCGCTCACCGCGTGCGCTGTAGATAAGCAAGGCGTTATTACCGAATTACAAACTTATCCCACCGTTCCGGCAGGCCTTACAGGTAATACCAGTTCGGCCGTTCATCTGCACCCCAACGGAAAGTTTGTATATGTTTCCAACCGGGGACATAACTCCATCAGCGCATTCAGGATCCTTGCTGATGGCAGGCTCGAAAAGGTAGATGAAATAACAAAGTCTATATCCATTCCAAGGGATTTTAATATTGATCCATCAGGCAAGTTCATGATCGTGGCCAACCAGAATACCGACAATCTGGTGATTTACGATGTGGATGGCAAAACCGGAAAGCTCACTTTCCGCCAGGAGAGTATCGCAGTGAAGGCACCAATTTGCGTAACATTTTTCTGAGAGAATTTTGCTTCGGGTTGTGGATTTAACACCTAAGCCATCAAAAAAGCCCTGTGGATTGGTTTCACAGGGCTTCTTGCGCAAAATAGACTGGTCTACAACTTTTTGACCTGCTTGTTTCTGTAATAATTCAAAAAGTCATCCAGCTGATCCACCGGCATTTTCCTGGCTATGATTTTTTTGTTTTTATCCAAAATGTATATCGTTGGTGTGGTGACAACATCAAATTTACGGTTGAAGTCGTATTCTTTCAGGGTGTCGAATGTGTTGGTTAATTCTTCCAGGTGATAGGTGGTCAGGAAAGACTTCCATTCCTCCATATTATGTTCGGTGGAAATGGTAACCACCTTTACACCGTTTACCTTATTTTTATCATAAAAGTCCTTCAGTTTTGGCGCGGATTCTTTACAGTGACCGCAGGTAGGGGCATAGAAGAATAGCACCGTGTAGTTGGCGGGAATCGCCTGCACATTCACTTTTTTACCCAACGGGTCGGCGAGCGTAAGAGCGGGGAAAGTCTTGTTTACAAGAAGTGGTTTGAGCGTATTGACTTTATCGGCGATTTTTTTCTTTGTTTCATCCGATACGCCCATCTGGCCCGCCAGATAATATTTTTCGGCCAGGTGCACCCATAAGTCTTCCGTACCGACCGTTTTGGGATTTTCGTATTGGTTCGCCAGATAGAAAACCACAGCAGACTTGATCTCTTCGTTTACTGACGCTTTTTTTATAATCCAATCTGCCTCTTTGATCAGGGAATCCGGCGTTTGCACCACCAGATTTTTGATGTACCGATCCAGTTTAGGCTCGAGAAAGGGTGTACGCCTAATCCTGGGGTCAGCGAAATCAAACGAATCCCAATAGTGAGCTTTGTAATAATTGAATACCCAAAGTGAGTCCGTTTTCCCATTGGCCAGTTTGGGTGCTGTGGGAATCTCTGGGTCTGAAGACATGTTCAAGAGTTGAACTGCGAAGGTATTTGCGTTATCTTTCAGGAATTTTTCACGGTATTGCTTAAATCCGTCCCGGAGCTCTTTTATTTTTCCCTCGTTTTTGGTTTTTTGCAACCCCTCTACTTCCTTTTCCCTTTTGATAATTTCATTTTGAAAGGCGTAAAAAATCTCATTTTCCTTCGAACCTGTCACTTTCATGTTGGCAATGATATCGGAGGTATCGGTAGACATTGAAAACCGGGGCTCCTTTCCAGAATATATAAACTCTATCCAGCGACCATTTCCTGGAAACAGTATCACGTAAAGTCCTCCTGGCAGGTCTTTAGTCCCTTCGAACACCATCTGGCCGTTTGCATCCGCCCTGGCGGTGTCCTTTGGAATAAATGCAGTGCGATTTCTGTCGTAGTGGCCAATAATAAAAGTGGAATCTTTGTATCCATTGATGGTGGCTTCAATCCGATAGCTTTGAGAGAGCGCGGCATCAAAGAGTCCAACGGTGCACAACAATGTCAGGAATAATATGCGGAAAGGTGTGTTCATTTGAAAATAACAAGTTATCTATGTACTGTTTGATATAGTGCCAAATCAGGGAGGCAAATTTATACTGAAAACGATTATTTTTATCAGCTCTTATCCAAATGTTTTATTTTCTTTCCAAAACCATCGATTTTCTCGTAATGCCTTACAGTATGGCTTTTTTGCTTATCCTGTATTCGCTAATTACCAGGGACTTGAAAAGAAAACGGAAATCAGTGGTGGCAGGTTTGAGTATTCTTTTTGTGATCTCAAACACCTATCTAATAAATAGAGCATTCCTTTGGTGGGAGCCAAAATCTGTAAGTATAAGCTCATTGGAAAAGACGTATGACGTTGGTGTTGTGCTGTCTGGCGGGTTGATTAATGTTAGCAGCTTGAGGCCTGATCACGTGGAATTGGGAGCGCAGGCCAATCGGTTTTACAGTGCGTTTTTACTCTACAGGGCTGGTAAGATCAGAAAAATTCTCATTACCGGGACAAGTCCGAAACCAAATATGGATGCCGGGAAAGGGGAGGTGATGCAGGCCCGGCAGATACTGATGCGCTGGGGCATTCCCGGGCATGATGTAATTATTGAAGAAAAAGCGCGTAATACGAGAGAAAACGCAGTTTTTTCTGCAAAAATTATCCGGGATAAGTTCTCACCGGAAAAAGTGCTGCTGATCACATCCGCCTACCACATGCGCAGATCCATTCAATGTTTCCGCAAGGTGGGTATCCAGGCCGACTATTATCCGTGCGATTTTTATGCCATGCGTGATTCGCAGAAATGGAAAGATTTCATTATCCCCAGTGCGGATACGGTGGGTTATTTCGACCTGCTCTGGCATGAATGGATTGGATATATTAGCTATAAAGTAATAGGCTATTGCTAGGCTGACCGCGGTAAATGGCTAATACAAACCGCATTCATGCAGGTTCTCCCAATCAGGTTTCCATCATTTGCAGGCTTCGGGATTTAGGGGACAAATCCTGGGGTTGTGATTGTCCAAAGCAACTAGTGCCTTGGACATGCGACTGAACAGCTCAGACGCTAAGTATTTTTACCATTCTCAATAAATCCTCGTTAATCGGCTTTGGAAGGCGAATCGTGTCTTCAAAAGGAGTATATACCAGCTCGTTGTTGATGATACCCGCCATTACATTCTTTTCGCCGGCAAGCAATCCTTCTACGGCTCCCAGTCCCAGCCGGCTTGCCAAAATACGGTCATAGGCAGATGGTGGTCCTCCGCGTTGGGTATGTCCCAGGGTTGTTACACGAATATCAGCGTTTTCGTCTACCTGTGATTTTATTTTTTCCGCCACTTCCAGTGCGCTTCCCTCACCGTCACCTTCTGCTACTACAATAATCGACGACGATTTCGAGCGGCTCCATCCTTGTCTGAGGGTTTCTACTACTTCCGAGATCGGCGTAAGCACCTCCGGCACCATCACAAGCTCAGCACCACCCGCAATTCCGGATTGTACGGCAATGTAGCCAGAGTCACGTCCCATCACCTCAATAAAAAATATCCGGTCATGCGAACTAGCTGTATCGCGGATTCGGTCGATCGCATCCAGTGCCGTGTTTACAGCCGTGTCAAACCCAATGGTGTAATCTGTACCGTAAAGGTCGTTGTCTATAGTACCCGGCGCTCCTACCGTTGGGATCCCATACTCGTTGCCAAAGATCATTGCTCCCGTAAACGTACCATTTCCTCCGATCGCTACAAGTCCTTCTATGCCATGCTCCATCAGGTTTTCATATGCTTTTTTGCGGCCTTCGGCAGTGACAAACTCCTTACTCCGGGCGGATTTCAGTATAGTTCCACCACGTTGCACGATGTTACTAACCGAATGAGATTCCATTTTATAAACATCACCGGCAATCATTCCACTATAACCTCTTCGTATACCGTAAACTTCAATTCCATGGTACACGGCGCCTCGAACAACCGCCCTGATGCAGGCGTTCATACCAGGTGCGTCTCCTCCTGAGGTGAAAACTCCAATTCTTTTCATTTATATATCGGGTTACTAAATATCAATTTTGGGTACAGTTCGTTTTTCGACTTAAAGGCACAATTTCTGCAAATTTATCGGGTATTTTCCTAAATTATGCGACCTATTTAGCAATTCTATTAAAAAAATACCAAAATAAGATTCAAATTTAACATCTTAAACCTATCTCAATACATCTATATTTGCGCCTGTTAATGAAAATTTAATGTTTAAAATGACACTTCCTTTTCACTATTGTGATTGAAAAGTCATATTTGTAGTCAAATTCAAACCCAAAACCGATCTTCGTTTAAAGACTCGTTTGCTTAATATTAATAAAATGAAAAATCTGATCACGTGGCAGCGTATCTGGCCCCATCTCGTAGCCGTAATTGGTTTTATAATCTTGTCTGTGACCTACGTTTCCCCTGTACTTCAGGGTAAAAAGTTGAACATGCATGATGACAAACAGGCCAAAGCAGCGGCAAGAGAAGTAGTGACCTATCACGAGAAGACCGGGGAATGGTCGGGCTGGACCAACAGCATGTTTGCCGGAATGCCAGCATACATGATAGCCAGCGACTATCCCACCAGTATATCCACGAAGCTGGGGCAGGGGATCAACAAACTTTTGCCCGCTCCGGCCAACTATCTGCTTATCGCTTTGATCAGTGCTTACATCCTGTTTCTGGTTCTTGGGTCCGGAAGCGGTCTGGCAGCTCTGGGCGCTATCGGCTTTGCTTTTGCCTCATTTAATCTGATCAGCCTGGAAGCCGGGCACGTTTCGAAGGTCATTGCAATAGGTTATGCCCCCGGCGTACTCGCGGGGGTTCTGCTTGCCTTTCGGAAGAACTGGCTGGTAGGCGCGGCGGTGACGGCACTGTTTCTGTCCCTGGAGCTTTATGCCAACCACGTACAAATTACCTACTACCTGGGCATAGCCATCGTTGCTCTGATGATCGCAGAGGGGTATGCGCTGATCAAAAACGGGGAGACCAGAAAACTGGTACTGGCGGTGGCCGGACTAGGATTTGCAGCGGCCATTGCGGTCAGCAATCATACCACACGTCTGTGGAACGGCTACGATTATACTAAGGAAACAATTCGAGGAAAACCTGAGCTTACCCCACCTGCGGGAACTCCGGTGGAGACCAATCAGAATGGTCTTGACAAAAGTTATGCATTCAACTACAGTTATGGCCTGGCCGAAACCCTTACGCTGCTGGTACCCAATATTTATGGTGGAGCGTCATCTGGTGCACTTTCTGCCTCGTCCGAAACCTACAAGGTACTTGCCAATCGGGGAGTGGATGCGGCTACCGCCCAAAGTATTATCAAGGGACTACCTCTTTACTGGGGTGATCAGCCTCAGACAGGAGGGCCCGCCTATGCAGGCGCGATCATTTTCTTTCTGTTTGTATTAGGATTATTTATCGTAAAGGGTCCATTGAAATGGTGGACGGCCGGATTGGTTGTGTTGTACGTGGTGTGGGCATGGGGTAAAAATTTTGCCGCCGTTAACTATTTGTTTTTCGATTATTTCCCGATGTACAATAAGTTCAGGGCGGTGACGATGACCCTTGCGCTGGGACAACTGATGATGGTGGTACTTGCCATCCTGGCCCTTAACAAAATTATCAGAAAAGATATTCAGTGGAAAGAGTTGCAGCGTCCGTTTATGATCAGCTTGGGCATTGCCGGTGGGTTAAGCCTGATCCTGGCTGTAATGGCCGGTGTGTTTTTTAACTTTCAATCTCCATCAGATGTGCATACGGCGGCCAGCTTTTCTCAGTTGGCCAATGATCAGGCATTTGGACAGCAAATTGTCAATGCGCTTGTTTCGGATCGTCAGGGCATGGCGCAGGGCGATGCCTTTCGCAGTTTGATTTTTATCGTGCTTGCAGCCGGCTTGATCTGGCTCTGGATGAATGACAAGATCAAACCTCTCATTCTTTACACAGCTTTTATCTCATTGATGATCTTTGATACTTTCAGTGTTGACAAGCGTTTTCTGAATAACGAGGATTTTGTAAGCAGCTATGCCGTTGAAAACAGCAGCACGGTATCTCCCGCCGATGAACAGATTCTCAGAGACCCGGATCCGGATTATAAGGTGCTGGATCTGTCGGCGCAGCAGGGTCCATTCAATAGTGCAGAAGCTTCTTACTTTCATAAATCATTAGGCGGTTACCACGGGGCCAAGCTTCGCCGATATCAGGAGTTGTTTGAGCGTCAGATTGCGAAGCAGAATGCGAATCCGGGCATTTTGGCCATGTTGAATAATAAATACATGATCTCTGTGGATGAAAAGGGAAATAAGGTTGCCATCCCTCAGCCCGATGCTTTGGGGCATGCCTGGTTTGTCAGCAGCTATCAGGTGGTAGCCAATGCCGATGCAGAAATGGCTGCACTGGATTCCTTAAAGCCAAAAGATGAGGCGGTGATTGACAAGCGTTTTGCAGACAAGCTGAAAGGACTGACCTTACAGCGGGATTCGACAGATAAGATCAGCCTGATTACTTACAAACCCAACGAGCTTACATACGAAAGCAGCTCCCGAAGTGAAGGTCTCGCCGTATTCTCCGAAATTTACTACAACGTGCGGGATGAATGGAAAGTAACCATTGACGGCAAACCGGCAGATATGGTACGTGCCAACTATGTACTGCGCGCGCTAAGGATTCCGGCAGGCAAGCATACGGTTGTATTCAAATTTGAGCCGGTCTCCGTAGCAGCGGGCAGTAAAGTCGATCTGGTCAGTTCAGTGCTTTTGATAGCGCTGATCGCCGGGGCGGTATTCGTCTCCGTAAAAGGGAAAGCTTCATAGGCTATCATATCAAATGTTCAAAAAAGCTGGATAGCGCTGACTAAACTCAGTTTATCCGGCTTTTTTTAGATTGTTTACAGTTTCAATCATCGTATGTCACTACTCCGCCGAAGGTTTTTCTGGGTACATCTGTTGGTATTGAGCAGCTGTGGCATAAAAGCGCAACAATCCGCTCCCAAATTCCGGGTCATTGCTTTTTTTACAGGCAAAAATGATAAAGCACATGTTAGCTTCGTAGGAGAGGCTGTAAGGTGGTTTCCTGAAGTTGCCAAAGAAAATAACTTTGCATTTGACACCACCAGCAATTGGAGTAACATGAATGCCAGCTATCTGGCCCGGTATCAGGTAGTGGTGTTTCTGGATACCCGGCCTGAAAAACCAGAGCAAAGGGAGGCATTTCAAAAATACATGGACAATGGCGGAGCGTGGATGGGATTTCATTTTGCAGCTTTTGCCCTTACGTCATCCATGTATCCGCAGGACTGGCATTGGTATCATGATACTTTTCTGGGTTCCGGTCAATACAAAAGCAACACCTGGCGACCCACATCCGCAATATTACGGGTGGAAAACAGGAGACATCCAGCGACGAAACAACTGCCTGTCACATTCCAGTCTTCGCCCAATGAATGGTATTGCTGGGAGAAGGATTTAAAAGCCAATAAGGATATTGACGTGCTGCTCTCCATAGATCCTGCAAGTTTTCCCCTTGGAACTGGCCCCAAGGTGCATGAGATATGGCGTAGTGGGTATTATCCGGTTGTCTGGACCAATAAAAACTACAAAATGATCTACCTCAATATGGGTCACAACGATATCGATTACGAAAATAAGACCAACAAGGAGTTGTCATTTACGCTCGTAAATAAGGTCCAAAACACAATCATTACCGAGGGACTCCTGTGGTTGGGGAATACAGGCAAATAGGGTCGTAGGGGGCGTGTTTTGTCATCATAGAAAAGCCCCGTTACTTATTGGGATGCAGGCAACATTGCCAATACTCAATAATCAGCTTGAACTGACGTGTGAACTCTTTGAAATTAGTCTCTTTCTTAAAAAAGCCCTGTATGGTTGCGGTGTAAGCAATTTTTACGATTTCGGAGGCGCCCGATGTACTTACAAAAACAAATGGAATGGCTTTTTGTTTTAAATACTCATTCTGCTCAATTCGGTCCCGTAATTCCAGACCATTCATCACCGGCATATTGACATCGCAAAAGATCAAAAACGGTTGATCTGCTGTATGCTGTAAATAGTGTAAAGCTTCCAGCCCATTTTGGAAAATGATCAGCTTGTTGGGTACTTCCAATTCTTCGAGCACGTTTTTGATCAGGAACTGATCGTCCTCATCGTCATCAATTAAAATAATAGGGCCTTTTGCTGACATTCCTGTAACAGGTTTAAAAAACTCCGGAAAGTTACTCAACAATTTCTCTTTCAGAAAATCTCAGTAGGAAAGCGGGCTTGTGCAATGGCTGTAACCAGGTGGTTTATTTCTGATTTTCCTTTTAGTAACGGAAAAGCCGCGGCTAGCACGACAATTGTATATCTTTTACAAACAACCAATTTTGAAATGCGACTAACCAAACAATCTCACCATAGCCAATTTGTTTTATGCTGTGTTTTATTTTCATTCATGCTTTTACAAGCCTGTCAAAAGAAATCCAGCGAAATGACCCGGGACGAAATTGAAAAGAAATTGAGTGGTAAAAAAAAGTACGGGGCCATTCTTGAATATGCTAAGAAGGCGGGTATAGACATTGGTAAGTTTTCCGGAACGCAGGGTCAGGTACCCATATTTGCCTTGCTGGAAGATCTGGGATTCGGTCACAAGCCCAATTTAAGATACACTGAAAAGAAAATGCAGGCAGATACCCATGCGATCCGCCGGGTTGCCGAAGCGCTTGTTACAGGCGAAGCAGTTGAAAATGCAATTGGAAAACTAGAGCCGGTATATCCGGTTTATCAAAACCTTAAAAAGCACTTTGAACGTCTAACCTCTGAAAATAAAGCCGACAGTGCCGCCCTCGTTAAGGAGTCGTTGAATGCCTACCGATGGATACACAGGCAGTCCAGGCATGCACCCCGGATGGTGATCGTCAATATTCGTGGCGCGTACCTGACCGGAATGGATTCAGTGGGAAAAGATGTGATCACCATGCGGACCGTGGTGGGGAAAATGGATACCCCAACACCCACGATGGATTCTTACGCAACAAGTATCGTTACACATCCGTACTGGAACGTTCCGAAGAGCATTGCGATCAAAGAAATGTTCCCCAAGGCGCAAAATGACAGGGACTATCTGGTTAAAAACAGGATTGAGATCATTGATAACAAAGGAGAGGCTGTGGATCCCGACGACATTAAGTGGGATGAGCTCACTGCTGAGAAATTTCCCTATCGCTTTCGCCAGGAAACCGGGGAGGATAATTCATTAGGGCTACTGAAAGTGGAGATCAAAAACCCCCTGGCTATTTACCTGCATGATACCAATGCCCGCTATCTGTTTGCATCGGATCAGCGGTGGAGAAGCCATGGCTGTGTACGGGTGCAGCGCCCCACCGAACTGGCTAATTACATGGCGGGTACCGAATTGCTTAGCAGTGATTTTCTTACCGAACCTGATACCGTTTCGGTTCCGCCTAAGTGGCATAAGCTCGAGCAGCGGATTCCCGTATTTCTGCTCTATATGGGGGCGGATTGTAATGAGAAAGGGCAACTGCTCTATTTCAACGATGTATACCGGCTAGGAGCTCCAAAGGTATGAGCCTCGTATTCTAAATGATTTCAGCAATGAGCCCCGATTGTTTGAAATACTTCTGATCCATTGAATAAATAAAGAGGCCGGCTCCATTGTACAGCATATTAATCAGCTTTTTGGAGTCGGCAATGGATACAGCCGGACACCCCAGGCTCCTGCCCAGTCTGCCCGTGTTCTTGATGAAATCTTCGCTCACATAGTCCGCTCCGTGCATCACAATGGCCCTTTGCATGGCCCGGTCATTGATGCCTTTCTCCACACCTTCCAGTTTGAGAGACAGGCCATGTTTACCCTGATAGGTGCCTAGTGTCCTATAAAATCCCAGACTGGATTGAAAAGACGACTCCTTATTCGAGAAACTTTTTGCGTACTCCTGCCCTGAATTTCTACCATGTGCAACGTATGTATTCAGGAGTAATTTTTTTCGAAGTACATCAATGACATATAGTCGTTTTTTGCAGGAAGACTGACTGAAATCGGCAATGGCCATGACGGGATTCTGTAATTTCATTTTTTGAAAGCCATACCATGCATATTTAAAAGCAGTTTGCGACAGTCCTTGACGGGCCAAGCCCAGCGAATCGTAGAGTGATATCCACTCTTCCTTTGGCTGTGCAAATTTTTTGTCGACTCTTATCGTATCCGGTGTGCTTGTTACAAACGGGTTGATCCGGTTGAACCCTAATGAAACGCTTAACGCTATAATTAATAAAACCGCCTGAGCCTTTTTCATTTACATTTATTTTGTTGCGAATATATTCATAAGAGGACCGCAGAAGTCACTTGGGGAAAACGCGTAAACATGCGTTTAAGTTGTTTGCGTTCAGGAGATTTCTCTCCGAAGGGTTGCGTTGGGTAACAGCCGGTTATATCATATTGGTTCCGTTTCAACTTTTTTATCTCCCGTTATCGCACCATCTGCTTTTGTTGTATATTTGTTTTAGTGAGTTTTACAGCGTTTTGCAAACATTTTGGATCTTTGCAAAATTTGATGATTTAGCTTTTCATTTTAAGCATGCCAACCATCTGAAAGCAGGATTTTCACTTATTTTTTACCCATGAGTACAAATAACAAGAAGGGCGCCGAAGAGACCGGAGCGCCGGAAGAAAAAAAAGTAGTGCTGGAAACCATGCTGGAAGTGGAGGAGGAGGTATTGAACAAGCTCGAAAAGTCGAAGTTTCCGAACTCCGTGCATGAGAACGCGCAACGGACAGAGATCATCATCGCGAAGAAGATGAAGGTAGACGTGCTTAAGGACCGGATTGATGAGATTAATGAGTAACAAAGACCAGTAGTTGTACCGAAGTATAATAACATGAGTGATTCCAGATACCCGATCGGGCCTTTCGTTTTACCAGAAACTTTCAGTAGTACAGATCTTGCGCAATGGATCGGAGAAATTGAGACGGAGGCTGCTTCTTACCGGTTGCTTACGGAAAAATTGACAGATGTTCAACTTGACAAAACATACCGGGATGGAAGCTGGAATGTCCGGCAGCTTGTTCATCATGTGGCGGATATACAGTTTTTGCATTATTTGAGAATGAAAAAGGCACTTACCGAGCCTGACCGGGGGGATACCACACTGATCAATATGGATGGCTGGGCCGTGTTGCCCGACTCGGTTACGGATCCCATAGCCGGTTCGCTGCAAGGTTTGGAAGGTGTCACCCAGCGCTATGTAAGTCTTGCGCGAGGGCTTACGGAGGCTCAGCTTGCTTTGACTTATTTTCATCCGCTAAGGAAAATCTGGTTCAACCAGGGACAGGCTCTTGCTATGTCATCCTGGCATTTAAGGCACCATTTGGCGCATATCAGGATCGCACTGAGCAGGACCTAGAGGCCGATTTTGCAGATCCGATTTTAGAACGCCCATTTAATCATCCGACGTTTTGAGTATCTATTTCTCGCCTTATCTCCATTTCATTAGAAACGTAGCGCATACACTTCCGGGCGTGACGGAAAAGTTGTGTTTCGACACGCCGGCTTTTTATGCTGGTGGTAAATTATTTGCCAGATTGAAAGAAGATGGGGAGACGCTGGCCATTAACACAGAAGAAAGGGATAAATGGATGGGAGCCGAGCCGGAAACCTTTTTTATCACCGATCATTACCTGAACGCCAAATACATGTTGATTAATCTGGGATTGATAGATCAGCCCACGCTCACGCAACTACTCGTGCAGGCCTGGAAAAACCGGGCATCCAAAAAGCTGCTGAAAATGTATGATGAACAGGCTACGGAAGGGTAGGGTATGGCAATAAGCCACTAGTTTTCGTCCGGGAAGTAGTCCAGTGGCAGCATGTCTCCGACCTTTTCCCAGCCCCAGTACCCTTCTAATAGCAAACCAAGCGGTTCGGAAATGCTTCCCGATGGATCCAGAAATACCTGATCATCGCGCAAAAAGATCACGGAGGTTTGAAAAGCGGGCTTCCGTTGCCTGAGCATATTGCCTGACAAATAGCCCGGTTCCTCCTTCTCCCCGGTGTACACGATCAGGAAATATCCTTCGAAGCTCATGCTGATTTCCTCCCCGGTCATTTGCAGGTAATCGGAATAGGGTACCCGGGCGCTATCTACGGATTCTATGATTTTAGGTAAACTGGCCTTCGATAAAATAATATTGAGCGGATCGTTTTCATCGAAATCCTTCGTTCCGCCTCTCATTTGTAGTTGTTTTCTTGCCTCCGCCAGCTGTTCTTCGGTCGGCCGGTTGGGATTGGGTTTTCTGATCAGTCTCCTCAGGTTAAAACCTTCCTCTTCCAGTTTTTTCTGCCTGAGAGTCCGCACAAAATGCATGACCGAACCGTTGTACGCTATTCTACGGTTTTTGTTCCATTGTTTTATTTTTGACTTGCCACCCGTTTTTAATTCGAATCCGGGATAGCCGAGAAATGACACATATTTTTCGTTAAAATCATATACAAATTCGACCAGCAGGTAGGTTATCATGTAGCCTAGCCTGGGATTATCGATCATCAGCAGATCGTTTGCCGTCACTGTCAGTTTATTTGATTTTTCGTCATACACAATGATGAGGGTCTCCGGGTTAAGCAGTTTGCAATTTTGAGCGACCTCACTTTTCCCAAGAAAATTATCTTTAAATATTTCCAGATTATGGTACCAGTCAGGATCCCGTTTTGCCTTGACCGACACTACATTGAGCGTTTCTGCGGTCGGGATCAGTTTGAAGAGCACCGGATTGATTGGTGTGCTACGTGCAGCAGGGATTTCCAGGGGGTAAATTAGGGGGCCGTATCCCACCATCGTTACCGCCACCTCGTATTTGCCCGGGCTTAAGGAAATCACAAAAGCGCCTTTCTCATCGGTAATCGCTCCGGCGGTGGTATTCGTGATAAATATGGTGACAAATTCGAGTGGTTTTCCAGTCTGTTCATCCACCACTCTGCCCCTGAATTCCTTCTTTTGTGCATTCGCCAGTACAGCGGTCAGTAGAAAAAATAGGAAGGAAATTCTGCCAATTGTAAACATGCGCAATGACGGGGTTCAATTTTATCCATGCAAGTTTAAAACTAAAATTTTAGTTATTCGAATTTGGGATAAAAAAGTTTGAGAAAAACAAAAGGCTCATTCCTTTTTCATCTCACTACGGCGCATCGGCATGGCGTCGATCAGGCCGAAAAGTGTCGAAGCAGAAACAGGGAGGACCGAGCGGTATTTCTCACCCCTGTCTCTGCCAATAAGAATAAAGGTGAAGGAAGAGTCCGGATTTATTTTATTCTTTTGCCACTCGGAAGCTGTTTCAGATGTGTACAGAAAGGACCTGATCTCGATATCTCTTTCTGCTACACCCGGCTTGTGTTTTTGTAGCTCCGCCATTTGCAGGTTATAGGCCGTTTTTCCATTGTTGGTGTAAAAAAGCAGAACTTGTCTGGGTTGATCGGCGATCATAGAAAAGAGTAGAATGAGGAGCAGTTTCATTGTTTTAAGGCGTAAGATATTGACTAATTGTGTCCATCATTAAGGTCACAGCTGCTTTTTGGCCAACTCCGCCGGAAGTACCTGGTCCGCTTTGTAACGCATCACATTGGTGGCCATGCCATCGAAAACAAAAAAATGAAATGGCAAAACCGAGTACCAGTATAGCCTGCCCAGCAGTCCTTTGGGTCGAAATGTTGCCGTTTGCTGAAGATACGGTTTCCCTTCCTTTTCCACGATCCTGAATTCCAGCCAGGCTTCGCCGGGTAACTTCATTTCTGCATACAAAAGCAAACGCCTGTTTGGTTTGTCGGCTGCGAGTACACGCCAGAAATCCAGCGTATCACCGGTGTAAATGGAATGTATGTTGGTACGTCCACGGCGCAGACCCACCCCGCCCACCAGCTTATCCATGAAGCCACGTATCTGCCATAGCCAGTCGCCATAATACCAGCCACGCGTTCCGCCAATAGACCAGATATTTTCCAAAACCTGATCCACGCTCACCGTTATTTCTTTCAGCCGTTTATCTGTAAAGCACCCATCTTTTGGAATGCGGATATGCTCCACCATGTAACTGTTGGCGTAGCTGGACACAAAGGAATCTTTCCAGCTGGAAACCACATTGTTCTGTTCGATTTTTTGAAACGCCAGTGACACCGCTTCTTTGTATGAAATAGGCATAATGCCCAGCAGTTTTTCAAGATCATTGTTTTCCGGAACCACTTCTACCTTCATGCTGTGCACCAGGTTGGAGGCCAGTTTGAACGATGTTGAGGTTACAAAATAAAGCCAGTAGGACGACAGCTTTGGCGTCATCACGGGTACCGTCAGAATGTACCGTTTCAACCCTCGTATTTCGGCAAATTGCAGGAGCATTTCTTTGTAAGTAAGCACCTCCGGTCCGCCCACATCGTACGATTTGTCGAATGTTTCTTGCTTCATCAAAACCCCCGAAAGATATTCGAGGATGTTGCGGATGGCAATCGGCTGGCTTCTGGTATTGAGCCATTTGGGGGTGATCATGACGGGCAGCTTTTCCACCAGATCGCGGATGATTTCAAACGAAGCGCTTCCCGATCCCACAATAATTCCCGCCTTGATGACCGTAAGCGGAATGTGACTTTTTCCGAGTACCTCCTCTACTTGTTTTCGAGAGGCCAGGTGTTTGGACAGGGCCTTGTCGTTGGTAATCCCGCTCAGGTAAATGATCTGTTTCGCCTGGGTTTGCCTTACAAATCCGACGAAATGAGCGGCCGAAATCTCTTCCATTTGTTTGAAATCCCCCGTATCCGAACTCATGGAATGGATCAGATAATAGGCCGCGTCTATATCCTGCACCGCCCCTGCCATCGGAACCTCTTTAAGAAAATCCGCCTCGAAAACCGACACCCCCGGCTGACCATACACACCGGACGTGGGGAACCGATTTTTATCCCTCACACAGCACACTACCTCATGCCCCTGTTCAAGCAGCACAGGCAGCAGCCTTTTACCAATGTATCCGGTAGCACCCGTAAGCAGGATTTTCATAAATTGAGTTGGATTTAAATATTACAATGATAACGAAAAGAATTGTTCCAAGCCCTTTCCCCATGCCCCTTTCCCCAAGCCCCATGCCCACCGCCCCATGCCCTAAAGCACAGCCTTCCCGATCGCCTTACCCCAATACGTTCCCAACACCTGCACACCCGCTTCATTGGGATGCAGATAAAACGTACCGGCTTGTCCGTTCTCGGGCTTGAACAACTCCACCGCATTTTTTTGGAAATGTTTAAATGCTTTCGTATCACCTTTAAAAACCCGTCCCGGTTGCGAAGTCTTGTATTCCGTGATTAACCCGTCAATTTCCGGAACGTAGCTCTTCATCCTTTCCAGGCCTTCTTTCAGGTATTTGGAACGGTTGTAGGTATTCTCACTATACCAGATCGGGTGATGTAGCACCACCTTGCTGCCCGGATATTTGGCCAGCAATTCCGAAATGATGGTTTGCATATTTTGCTTGTACTGTTCCTTCGAAACCGGCGAGCCGTTTGGCCCTTCAATGGCGCTGTCGTTCGTGCCCAGCTTTATAGAAAATACCAGTTGATGGTCTTTCAATTGATACAGGCTATCGGCAGCTTTCGTTGCCAGCACAAATAACTTCCCGCCAACAGTCTGACGCGACCCGGGCAGCCAGTCCAGCGTGGTAGAGCCGCTTTTGCCCACATTTACAAACACCACATCACCTGCTTTCTTTTTCGTTTTGAGGTAATTGACTGCATGCGTCGGAGGAGGGAACCCCTTGTCGCCGCCCTTACCCTGCGTGATGCTGTTGCCAATGAAGACAATGGAGAGGTTGGTTTTGTTTTGGGCCTGGAGGAGTGTTGAGGTGGTTAGGAATAGAGCGAGAAAGATTGCTGCAATGGTGGTTTTCATTGGATTTGGATTGATTGGAGATGCCTTGTATGTGATTATGGCGTCTTGTAGTGAAAGGGGATTGGGCGAAAAATATCCTTGTGTGGAGAATAAATATGATAATCTCGGCAAATTTGCGGAGAATAAGAACGTGTGCGGCTCATAATCAGGAGAATGAAGGAAGGTTTGCTCTGTCAGCTGGCCCATTAAATCAATGTGTTCAT
This sequence comes from Dyadobacter sp. 32, assembly GCF_902506755.1. GTDB lineage: Bacteria > Bacteroidota > Bacteroidia > Cytophagales > Spirosomataceae > Dyadobacter. Next base: position 5,843,416 of record NZ_LR735258.1, read on the forward strand.
TTTTACAATATCTGGGCAGGATGAACCTTTATGTTCACAAAATGGACATATATCTTTAACGTGTCCATTTTTTTGTAAAATTTGAACATGTTCGACTTTTATGTCCAGAAAATGGTAATGGTCGGATGCGGTAGACATTACCACCCTTACAAAATATATGGACGAACTCGTCGCCGCGAAAATACTGACCCGCGAAGGCTGGGAAAGGAGGTTTATTATTTGAGTGAGGATTTGTTAAGGATTTTGCAGGGGCAGGGGGTTAGGTGGCTGAGAGGGATATTTCAGGATTTGAAAAAGTGCGTTCTCAGAAAAACTGGTGGTAGAAGGAGTACGGGCAACGTGTTGATTGATGAGGCTATTTTTTGCGAACTATCTTTTAAAGAATTAACTTTGACTTGATATTTTACAAAAACATTCTATATTACCGACGAAATTTACAAACCTCCATAAATGGCATGTATATAGATTATTCTACCTGGGAGTCCTACGAATACAGTTTGAACACGTTAAATCTAGATTTGAACAATCCAAGACTGAAATACAGGGGAGCTACATTAAATCAAACTCAGATTATTAAGTTTTTGATTGAGAAAGAAAAGGTCTACGAGCTAGCAAAAAAAATCTCGGAGGAAGGTTATTTTGTTGGTGAAGCGCCGATAATATGTATAGAAGATGAAAAAAAGATAGTCCTTGAAGGGAATAGACGCACGGCTGCTCTAAAAATATTACAAGATCCTACGAAATATTTACCAAAAGTCAAGGCGAACATTTTGCTTAAAACTATCAAGGCAAACAACTTCCCTGTTGATAAAAAACTAAATTGTTGGATATCTCCTAATAGGTTACTAGCTAATCCAATAATATACAGTAGACATAACGGAACATCCCTTGAACGGTGGAAAACCGGAAATCAATACGCATTTGTTGCAGAAATGTATTATGACCATGGTTTGTCAATAGAAAACATTTGCGAAGTATTAAATGTATCCAAGTCACGTATTATCAAGCCTTTAAAGACATATAACTTGTTTATTGAGGGACAAAATATGTTAGAAAAAGAAGCCGGTATTTTACTTGAAATTTCAGATTTCGACTTTACCAATTTAGAAAGATTTTATACTTATGAAGACGCTAGAATACTCCTTGGTATAGACTTTAATGATGATGATGGTGAGCTTATTATAAAACTTCAAAAAGATGAATTTGAAAAAAGATTGCTTGTAGTTTTTAAAAGACTTTTAGACTCAGAAAGATTTTCAAGAGATTTCAACAAGGACGACCAGAAAAAGCTTTACTTAGATGATTTAAGGAAAAATTCAGGCTTCGATCTTACAGTAAAAGGAGAAACACCAACTACAATTAGTAGAGGATTGAAAACAAAAAATAGTTTAGAGGAACAAAAAAATAAAACTACCACCAGAAGAAAACAAAATCAGGTTAAAAACAATAATTACAATTTCACAATATCAAAAGAAGTAAATATTGAATTTGACAATGACAAACTGAATGATTTGTTTTTTGAGTTAAAACAGTTGCCATTCGACAAAAAGTATTCATTTGCGATACTTCTCAGAACATATTTGGAGCAAGTACTATCGTATTATATCTCTCAAAAATCTCTTCTCTTAGTTATAAATACTAAAAACACTGAGGAAAAGAAAAAAAGTGGATCCGATAAGGTTGACCAGCTTATCGCGGCATTGAGTAAAGCTTATAAATTCGATAGGGATTTAGATAAAGAGTTGTTCATGAGAATTTTAAGATTTGACAAAGATCCCACATACTCTTCTTTAAGTCTTAAAACAATGCTCGACTTTTTAAAAAATCATGAGTTGCCCCGTCTGATTAATGATCCTGGCATGCTGAGAAATTTTGGACAGCAAATTGATAATATTAAAAATGAGCTGGACTTAGCAGTTCACAACATTCATACTATAATAGATTCCTCTCACAATAAAAGAGCGTGGAGCCATCTTCATCCTTTATTTACCGTGTTAAGTGACGAACTTAGGAAAGTTCCGGAGTAATATCCTTGCTAAAAAGGCGCCAAACGTTTAAGTTCGCCTATCATGTTTATACATAACGAGTTTGCTCAAATTTTTGGAGAAGAGGTTTAATCCTTAAAGCGGAATTAGTCTTCGCAAATCAGAAAGCATTGACAATAGCAAAATTTTGTGTTATGTTTACTACATTTATGCTCTAGTATCATTACCTTGGCTAATCTCAGAAACCACAGCCCTTTAAGATATCCTGGCGGTAAAGCCTGCTTAACCAACTTCATCACAGAACTAGCTGTTTTAAATGGCGTGCACGGTGGCGTTTACGTAGAATTATATGCAGGAGGAGCCGGGGCCGCACTAAATATGCTCTTTAACGGCATCTTCAGGAGTATACATATTAACGATTTTGATTATCATGTGTATTCTCTGTGGTACTCCATTTTGAACCATTCGGAGGATTTCGCTAGTCGCATAATCGAAACCGAGGTTTCGATTGATGAGTGGCACAGACAGCAAGTAATCTACAAACAGGGAAAATCAGCGAATATCATTGATCTTGGATTTGCAACTTTTTTCCTGAATAGAACTAACAGATCGGGAATAATTTTCAAAGCGGGACCTATCGGTGGAATTGATCAGACTGGAAGCTACAAAATTGATGTTCGTTTCAACAAGCATGATCTAATCCGAAGAATTCAAAAAATTGCTTCGTATCGTGACAAAATAAAACTTACAAATCTTGATGCTGTTGAAATCATTCAAAACATAAAAACACATCATACCACTACCGAAGAGATTTTTCTTTATCTCGATCCACCTTACTACAAAAAGGGCAAGTTCTTGTATTTGAATAACTATAATCATGCTGATCATCTGCGCCTTTCTCATGCGGTCAGCAATTTAACAGATATAAAGTGGCTGATTTCATATGACAATACCATAGAAATCAAAGAAATGTATAAAAATTTCAGGATGTCATCGTTTGATTTGAACTATACCTTGCAAAGCAAAAAATTTGGAAGTGAGTTGCTCGTCTTTTCAAAAAACCTTAGAACCAGCAAGAGCATTAAAGTTAATAGTCGAAGTAGTGAGTTAGTTTTACTCTGATAAGGTAATTATGAAACAGAAAATCGAACAAATAGCTACCGAAGATTTATCCTTCGATTATCAAAATCCGAGAATTGCCGAGTTTGGAATTTCTAATAGAACAACTGAACAAGAGATTATTCAAATTCTTTGGAATGTAATGGGCGTGGAAGAGATCGTTTTATCCATACGTGCGAGTGGTTTTTTTGAGCATGAGCCTTTGCTTGCAGTCGAAGAAGATGGAAGACTGATTGTTATCGAAGGAAATAGACGTCTGGCTGCGGTAAAATGCATTCTTAACAGAGAAATTGCAGACTATATAGGTATAAACAAAAACCAGCTTTCTGTCTCTCCTGAAATTAAAGATAGCCTTAAGTCTCTTCCAGTAATCCTTGTTGAAGAAAGGAGAGACGCTTGGAAGTTTATCGGATTCAAGCACATTAATGGTCCAGCTAAATGGGGTAGCTATGCAAAAGCACAGTATATATCCCAAATCAAAAACGAGTATGATATTCCTTTGGAGGAAATTGCCTCTCAGATAGGTGATACGCACAAAACCGTGCAAAAACTCTATCAAGGCTTACAAGTTATTGAACAAGCGGAACAACTGGGGAAATTTAGTAGAACGGATATAAGTGCAAACCGGCTGTATTTCTCACACTTATACACCGGCTTAACTTATGAGGGGTTCAAAGATTATCTGGGCATCAAAGATATTTCCGAAGACACTAAGAATCCTGTTCCAGAAGAGAAATGGGATCACCTGGAAGAGTTATTGACCTGGTTGTTCGGCAGTAGAAAAAAAGAAGTTGACGCTGTTATCCTTTCGCAAAATCCAGACTTGCGGAGGTTGGATGCTGTTATTAGAAATAAAGAAGCAATTTATGCTCTGAGAGACGGTGTGTCCCTTATTCAGGCTTATGAGCTTAGTCAACCTAAAAATGAAACATTTGAGCAAAGCATGCTAGAAGCAAAGCGAGCTCTACAGAAGGCTCAATCATTTCAAACCGAAGGCTTCGACGGCAAGGATGTTGCAATGTTAAAATTAGCAGCAACCGTTGCTCAAATGGCTGACGAGCTTTATGATACAATGGAAAAGAAATGGAAATCATTGCAAGATAATGGTTCTGCAAAAAAAAGACTTTTTAGCGAAGAGTAACAATGTTTAAACTCCCAAACAGTCTCCCTTCCCTAAGAAATTCCGCTCAGGACTGGGCTGATTACGCCGAGTACTCTGTACTGAGGAAAACTAATCTATCAATCCTAAGTCTTGTTAAAACACCACTGCTTATATCAGATGAAACTCTTGTTGATGGTATTGAAGATGATACCGATAAATTCATTAACAAGGCGGATGAAATCTCAGCAGAGATAAACAATAGAAAAAGCACCACCGGATTTAAATATCCGTTTGAGACATCTGATTCTGACTATTCCATAAAATTTTTGCTAGCCGACTCTCTTCACGTCTGGATTTATAAATTTTTGCTTCTATGCACCAGACTAAATATGAAAGACGAGAAAATACAATCTGGATTGGATGGAACCCAACTTTTTGAGCGCTTATCGGCAGAAGTGGCACTGAACTTCTTCGGCAATAATGCCGAAGTTGATATTTTAGGTACAAGCAAATCTCACATTGGAGGATTCCGTGCCAAACTTTTGGAAATCACAAAAAGAATGAAAGAAGGAGGCGAAATTCATCAAAACGAAGGTTATAAGCCTCAGGATGACAACGTTGACCTTATTGTCTGGAAGGGATTTTCTGACAAACTGCCGTCTCAGATGATTGCATTTGCTCAATGCAAAACCGGCACTTCATGGCAAGATCGATTGTCTGAACTAAGTACTGAATCTTTCTGCAAAACTTGGTTTTCAAGGCAACCGGTTGTTACACCAATTCGAATGTTTTTTTGTGCTCAATATTTCCCCAGAGAAATTTGGTATCCAAGAGCTAATGAAGCAGGACTAGTTTTTGATAGATTTAGAATTATTGACTATCTCCCTGATAAACTGAATGATGACTTATTAGAGGATATCAAAACTTGGTGTTCAGCAATTGAGATAAAATTCGCCACTCCATAGCCCCATTTACCAAATTAACAAGGTGCTTATCTTTTTTGCATGGGATAATCCTTTGCAGATCGAAGCCCCGTGGGTCCTATTTCCAAACCGCCCTGGCACAAATTTTACCGTAATGTAAGTCTTTACCACCAATCTCCAACCAACAAATCCCCAACCCATGTTCATCATCGACCTCAATTACGTTGCTCCGCTGGAAGAACTTGACAAACATATGTTTGATCATGTGCAGTACCTGAAAAAATATTACGAGGAAAACCTGTTTCTGGCTTCGGGGCGGAAGGTGCCGCGGACGGGTGGGGTGATTTTGTGTTTGGCGGAGTCGGAGCAGGAGGTAAACAGGATCATTGCCGAGGATCCGTTTTACAAATTCAAACTGGCCGAGTTTAAGGTTACGGAGTTTCTGGCCTCTCAATCCCATCCTGACCTGGCAGCGTTGCTGGGTAAAAATGTGGCCTCATAGCGGTTCCTTTTCCAGGTATTCTGGCTTAATAAAGTACCACCCCGTATTAAGAATGTCTTAGATTTACCGAAAAATTACCTATATTAAGCTTCTTTCCAGATCTTAAATACGCTGTCGTACTAAACTTGCCATGATGTTTTCAAGATTAAATCCATACTTCTTAGTATTCTCTTGTTTGTGCTTCACAGCCGTTGTGTCCTGTAAATCAGAAGGAAACAAGGACGGCAAAGCCTCACCCGATACGTTGTCTCTTACGGCTGCGGATTCGCTTCGGCTGGATTCTGTCTCCCGGGCGAGGGCGATACTGAGCTTTGCGGATGTGCTGGATTCGGTGTACCAGCGTGCTCCGAAAAATGTTTTGAGTGCGCTCCTGCGGGGACATTTGAGGTACGCCCAGGATTCGGCCATCATTTATCCTTCGGCGGAGAAAATCCCGGACAGTCTGGCCAGGATTAAACCCTTCCTGTTGCTGACCGACATTGACCTGCCCCAGTCCCCCGACCGCATCTTCGATATGCGGCGGTCGATGTTCATTCAGCTTTCCAGCCCGGCCTGTCTGTTGAATCCCAAACAAATCGCTGTGATGGAATATGCCGTTCAGTACAGCGGTACGCAGGTGATTCTGGTGCTTGCGAACAGCAACAGCCGGATCATCGGAGCGGCTTGCGACAATGTGCAGACGGGCAGCTTTGCGACCATTACCAGCGAACTCGCAAAAGCAATGAAAACTACACAGGAATTCGCAGACCGGTCGTCGGTCAACAAGGACTATGTGAATCACATTGCGCAAAATCAGGCGAACCTCGCACTGATTGAAATTTTGAGACAAAGCCCACAGCTTAAGGAGCTGTCGGACAACGGGAAAATCATTCTGAAAAGCGCTTTTTACGACGGCGACAAACGTTCCATGGTGCTGCTTGATCCCAATGCCTCTATCAATACCCTGACCAAAAACTAAATTTTATGGCTTTGCTACTCAACGCGGAAGGAATGTTTCAGCTTCCACTCAGCAATCCGGTACTGATATTTTCGCTGGTACTTTTTATCATCCTGTTTGTCCCCCTTCTGCTGAATAAAATACGGGTTCCTTACGTGATCGGACTGATCCTCGCCGGGGTGGTCATCGGCGAGCATGGGCTCAACCTGCTTCGCAGGGACAGCAGTATCGTGCTTTTCGGTACTGTGGGTCTCATTTATATCATGTTTCTGGCGGCTCTGGAAATTGACCTGAAGGAGTTCAAAAAGAACAGTACCAACAGTTTTATCTATGGGTTGTTCACATTTGCGGTTCCTATGCTGGTGGCGGGGGCTGCTGCCCGGTATGTGCTTGAATTTTCCTGGATTTCCAGTGTGCTGTTTGCCAGCATGTTAGCTTCGCATACGCTGATTGCCTATCCGGTTGCAGCCCGATATAACGTGCATAAAACCAAGGCGGCGACCATCGCTGTGGGGGGCACGATCGTCACCGATATATTATCCCTGCTTATACTCGCTGTCATTGCCCGGATGACACAGGGCGAGATCAATCAGGCGTTCTGGATACAGCTTGGCGTATCCGTGGTGCTGTTTGCGCTCATCGTCTGGTTTGTGTTTCCCCTCATTGCTATCTGGTTTTTCAAACGTTTCGACGATAGCATTTCCCAATACATATTTGTGCTGGCCATGGTTTTCTTCGGGGCGTTCCTTGCCGAACTTGCCGGAATTGAGGCTATCATCGGGGCGTTTATTGCCGGACTGGCTTTAAACAGGCTTATTCCGCACCACTCACCGCTGATGAACCGGATCGACTTTGTGGGAAATGCACTTTTCATCCCGTTTTTTCTGATTGGCGTGGGTATGCTGGTGGATCTTAAAGTGCTGTTCAAATCTACCGAAGCGCTGAAAGTGGCTGGTGTAATGACGCTGGCCGCCGTTGCGTCCAAATGGATTGCAGCCTGGATCGGCCAGAAAACCTTCGGGATGAACGGGAATGAACGTACGCTGATGTTCGGACTGAGTTCGGCAAGGGCGGCAGCCACACTAGCGACGGTGCTGGTGGGTTACAACATCATTCTCGGGCAAAATGAACTGGGCGAACCCATTCGTCTGCTCAATGAGGATGTACTGAATGGCTGTCTGATCATGATACTGATCACCTGCTCGATCGCCTCGGTAGCTACCGCGCAGGCGTCCTCCAAGCTGGCACAGGAACAGGACGAGGGCAAAAGCGAGAAGCAGGAGCACGACACCCGGAATATTCTGATTGCGGCCTCCAAGGAGAATACGATTGATCCGATGATCCAGCTGGCGATCCTGATGCAGCCGAAAAAACTGGAACAGAATATTTTTGCTTTGTCCGTCATCAGTTCGGAAACCGATGACCGGGAAGCGGAAGAAAGAAGGCTTAAAGGTTATCAGGATAAAATGGTGGTAACGGCGGCGGCAACGGATGTGATCCTGACCCCGCTGATCCGGTACGACGTGAATTTTGTGTCGGGGATCCAGCATACGCTGGAAGAGAAACGCATCCACGAGGTGATCATTGGCCAGGATACGAGTGAGTACGATGGCATGTCCGCAACGGGTATCAAATCCCAAAAGTTGCTCGATAAATGTCCTCAGATCATCTATCTCATTCACGGCCGACAACCGCTCAATACCATACGTAATATCACGATAGTGTGTTCCGACAAGCTTGAAAGGGAACCATCCTTTGAGATTTTGCTGGAAAGGGTGATTACCATTTCGCGACAACTGAATTGTGACGTTCATTTTCACAGCTCTCATGCTACGCTTCTGGCTATCAAACAATGGTTTTTGGAAAACAAAGGTCCTGAGGCACAGTACTCCGTTTTTGACAGCTGGAATGACTTCCTGATCCTGTCGCGGGAGATCAATACGGAGGATTTGTTCATTGTGATATCGGCCCGGCCCGGTAATGCCAGCTATCATGTTGGACTCACGGACGTGCCAAGGCATCTGGCCAAGTATTTCGGGAAGTACAATTATCTGTTGATCTACCCCGATTTGTATTCCGATTATCCGCATAGTCCCATCAACGAATTTGAGCGCACCGGGGAGCTGTTGCAGCAGGGGATGACACAACTGGGGAAAACCAGTGACAAGCTGATCAAGAATATACTGAGGCCAGGTTGAGGGATTTTGAGCAACAAAAAGGTTCACGCAAAGCAGGGAAGTTAAAACGCAGAGAACGCGAAGGTTTTATTACACAGAGGCGCACAGAGACAATAAAGAGGTTCACTGAGTTTATTGTTTTCTCTGTGAATCCGCGGCGGCGTCTGCTATTTGTAACCTCAATATAACTTACCTCTGCGCTCTTTGCGTTTATCTTATTCTGCTTTGCGTGAGGCCTTTTAATCTTACTCCTTTTTTACTTCTGATTCCTCGGGATTCTCCGTTCCTTTCAAATACGTCGGCAAGTTGAGCCCTGCCATGTTGAACAGATCATTTAATGGCGGCACCGTTTTCATCATGCCCGACACAAAATTGGCTGTCGACCCGTTGCCATTTTCTCCGTTTCCTGAATCCCAGACCGTGATTTTATCGATCTTGATGTTTTTAACGGCATCCACCTGCGTTTTAACCAGTTCAGGTAGTTTTTCAATCAGCAATAACTGGAATGCTTTCGTGGGATCTCCACCAGCAGCAGCCACTACTTCTTTATAACCTTCGGCCTGTTTGGTGAGTATTTCGTACAAACCTTTTGCCTCTGCTTCCATTTTTGCAAAAATCGCATCCGCCTCACCTTTTGCCTGTTCACGAATTCTCTCCGCTTCGGCCTGGGCCTCGATGATGGCGCGTTGTTTGGCAATTTCGGCCGGGATCACAATATTGGCAATCTGTGTAGAACGTTCCCTTTCGGAGCGGGCCAATTCTGCCTTTTGCTCCGCTACGTAAGATTCTTCCAATGCTCGTGCCTGTTGTACCTTTTCGGATGCCAGGGCTGTACGAAGCGCTTCCGCTTCCTTTTCACGCCTTAGCGCTTCCGACTGGGCAATGGCGATTTTGGCCTCGTTTTCACCCTGAATGGCTATTGCGTTGGCTTCCGACGTTTTTACCCGGGTATCGCGCTGCGCTTCTGCCCGTCCGATCGCTTCATCTTTGGTGGCCGATGCAATGCTGATTTCCCGATCTTTTTGTGTAATGGCAATCTTAACATCCCGATCCCGATGCGTTTCGGCGATTTGGGTATCCTTCTCACGGTCGGCCAACGCCTTACCCGTTTCTCCTATTTTCTCCTGTTCGGCCACACTGATCTTCGCTTCGTTGATCGCCTTCGCCGCCGCTTCCTTGCCAAGCGCTTCAATATACCCCGACTCATCCCGGATGTCGGTGACATTAACGTTAATCAGTTTTAGGCCAATTTTTCTTAATTCACTGTCTACGTTTTTTGAAATGTTCTCCAAAAACTTATCCCGGTCCGAATTGATCTCTTCGATCGTCATCGTAGCGATTACCAGACGAAGCTGTCCGAAGAGTATGTCCTTGGCTAATTCCTGAATTTGCTCAAAACTAAGCCCAAGCAGCCTTTCGGCGGCCGTATTCATGCTATCCGCTTCGGTGGAAATCGCAATCGTGAACCGGCAAGGCACATCCACACGGATGTTCTGGCGGCTCAACGCATTGGTTAAATTCGCTTCAATGGAAAGGGGTTTTAGATCCAGGTAGGCAAAATCCTGAATGACCGGCCAGACGAACGCACCGCCACCGTGGATACATTTGGCAGAAGTTCCTCCTGTTTTACCATAGATCACAAGGATCTTGTCGGAGGGGCAACGCTTGTAGCGAGAAACGAGCGCCGTAATACTTACAAATACAACAACGGCAAGTACAACAATAATAATGATTGGGGACATATGTGTGAGGTTTGGTTAAATGCGTTTTTGAGCTGTGGGCTTTCGGTTATCAGACTTTTTCTACAGTCAGGAAATTGTTGTTTCCCACCTGGGTTACTTTTACCACGGCGCCCGTTTCGATCCGTTCGTATTCCGTGATTGCGTCGAGTACATGGACTGAACCGCCGACACTGATCATGATCTTTCCGGTTCCTTTTTTTGCTGCAGGAATGGTCAGGTACACCTCTGCCGTTTTATCAATCGTGTTTGCCAGATTGAAAGAATTGTCCTCCGCCAGTTTCCTGATCTGTTGAATGATCATAAAGAAGATACCGACAAAGAAAATCCCAATCACCAGGCTCAGAACGATCAGAAGGATCGGATTGGAAACACTTTTATAAAACGAGATACCACCCCAGCTGAAACCCAGTAAGAAGTTGATGAGGTTTCGAAATGAAAAAAGCTGAAACGGTTCGTCCGTCCCATCCAGGTTGCTGTCAAAATCGGCCTCTAAGCCGTCGTATGCGTCAGAACCTGTGAAAGTTGAGATGGTTTGAATAATAAAAATAAGGCTCGAAGGAATGGCAATGAACCAGAATGTCCGGAGCAAGGGGGCTAAATTGTCTAAGGCTTCCATGTTGGCAAATGTATTTTATAAAAGTGTGATCTGAGCCGTTTATACATGAGCGCATGCTAACAATGACCCGCGGAAAAAATTCAATATGACCAACGGGAGCGTTTGCAAGGATCAGGATTGCTTATGAACGTATAGTCTAAAAATAGTAATAATTATTGTGTAAATAACAATTTTGCATCCAGGTATGCGCGAAAGGTGTGGGGAGAAGTTCACGGGAAGCAGAGAGTAAAACAAATAGAGATTTTTGTTACACAGATTGGCATGGAGTTATAAATGGGTTCAGGGTAAGAATAATAACTTGCGCCCTCTTCCAGTCTGGAGACTGTAAAATGAACTCTGTCTAAAAGTTTTAACTTTAAGACAGAACATGGAAAAGACAGAATTCGAACAGATGCGCGACAAGGCGCTCGAACAGTTAATGAAAGGACAATCGTTAACTGGTAAAGATGGCGTTTTCGCGCCCTTACTTCAACAATTTTTGGAAAGTGCTCTTGAATCAGAGATGAACACTCACCTCAGTGAGCAAGAACGCGAATCAGGTAACAAACGCAATGGTAAAGGTAGCAAACGCTTAAAAACCATGTCTGGCGAAATCATTCTGACTACGCCAGAGGATCGAAAAAGCAGCTTTTCGCCGCAAATCGTCAAGAAACGCGAAACGGTCCTGGCTGACAATCTGGCTCCTCAAATTATTGGATTATATAGTAAGGGAATGAGTTTTCGGGATATATCCGACCACATCCAGCAGATGTATGATGTTGAGATATCTCATGCCACGCTATCAGAGATCACTGAACGCGTGATTCCTCAGGTCAAAGAATGGCAGAGTAGGCCTTTGGAAAGCCTTTATACCATTGTATGGCTCGATGCTATGCATTATAAGGTTCGAGACGGGGGGCGGGTGGTAACACGAGCTGTATATAATGTTCTAGGAGTAAATCGAGATGGCTATAAAGATCTGATTGGCATGTATGTGTCTGAAAGTGAGGGAGCTAATTTTTGGCTTTCGGTTCTTACTGATTTGAAATCCAGGGGCGTAAAAGATATTTTGATAGCTTGTACGGACAATCTGACCGGCTTTTCTGAGGCAATATTAGCGTCTTTTCCGGAATCAGAGATACAGAGTTGCATCATTCATCAGATCAGAAATTCGTTGAAATATGTAGCTTCCAAGGATCAAAAAGTTTTCATGCAGGACTTAAAAACGGTTTATCAAGCTCCTACAAAAGATAAAGCGGAATTGGAGCTTGATAAACTTAACGATAAGTGGGGCTCCAAGTACCCTGTCGTAATCAAATCCTGGCAGAATAATTGGCACAAACTGTCAACTTATTTTGCTTATGATGAGCAGATTAGGAGGCTTATTTACACGACAAATGCCGTCGAGGGTTTTCATCGGCAAGTCAGAAAAATCACCAAAACAAAAGGAGCTTTTCCTAATGATATGGCATTACTCAAATTGATCTACCTGGCGGTCGAGAATATTAGCCGAAAATGGACGTCGCCTTTGCAAAATTGGGCACTGACAGCTCAACAACTGCATATCAAATTTGGCGACAGAATGCGAATGGACCTTTAATTTTGCTTCCCAATATAAAACGCAAAAATAGCCCGTTATTGAATTTATCAAGGGTATATAAACGGCCTCGTGCCTCAGCCGCCCTTGACAAATCCAATAACAAGCAAAAAAGCATTTGAAATCGAAAAGAAAAATTAAATTTGAATAAACTTAGATGGCCAGACAGAGTTTAAATTACACTCCCCCAGTCTGTGCAATTAAGCTTCCTTCACCTTTAAATAACTGGCTCTTTACGTAAAATAAACCAACCGGCCGGGTCCTGTCAAAATCCTGTAAACTTGTACCTGAATGACAGTGGGCGATTAGCCTCCTGTTAAACCCAGATTACGCATTAGATCATGGGCTGCAATATTATTTTGCTGCATAGGTATTTCAGTTCTTGTTTGACAGGCCCCGGCCTGCCTTCACTGCGAACTTCATTCCTATTTTGCAAAATAATATTTCGTCATCATTCCTATTGCGTAATCTGGGTTAAATGAACTCACGTCATGGAATCCCCGTCATGAAATTCTTAACGATCCTAAGCACTTTTTGCACCTCCTACGCCAGGAGCAGGCCGGGTGTAACATCATCTCCAGGTTATCATATCACCAGCAACAAGGTTTATTACAATGGAGGCTTTGCTGGCGGACCCGTATATGAGGTTATTGGTGCAGATGCAAAATCCTTTGAAAAGTTAAACAAAACCTTTCCCGAGTCGGCCTACGGCCGGGACAAGAATGGTGTGTATTACAACGGAAAGGGGATCAAAGGCGCTGATGTAAGATCTTTTGAACGGCTCAGGAGCTATTATTCAAAAGATGACCGATTTATTTATTTCCACAGTTCTGTGCTTTCGAAGGATCCGGATCATTTCGTTTTTATCGACGACCTTGTTCAAAAGGACCGGAATCATGTGTACCGAGGTGGCTGGATTATTTCCGATGAGCCGGAGGATTTTCAGTTTATTGCTGCGATAGATGGGTTTGCCTACTATCGTGATCACAAGGGGGTGTTGGTTAACAGTACCCGATTGCAAGGTGCCGACCCTGCTACATTCAAGCCATTGCGCCATGGCTATTCAAGTGATGCCCATCAGGTATTTCAGGTGGATGGCATGGTAGCTCGGGTCATAAAAGGTGCGAGTCCTGCCGGATTTGATGTTTATAATTCATACTATTCACACGACCATAAGCACGTGTACTGGAAAGGTAAACCACTTCCTGGTGCAGATCCTGCGACCTTCGCCATATTAAACAATGAAACTCACAGCACCCTGGATTCGAAAAGTGCCTTATGTCTGAACAACCTGATACCAGGTTTCCGGTCTGATAATTTCGCACTAAGTCAAAAAAGAGAACTGGTTTTTGACTAAAAAAATATAAATCTGTTAGCTATTGGAACTCAGACCGTCATTGTAGTCTGAGTTTTTTATTGCATCTCACTTTCACCAGGTTTCACAACGCAGAATTGTTTGCCTGCTATGTCTCTGATAAACTTCTGCGGTGAAGTGCCCAGATAAAGCCGAAAATCTTTTATCAGATGGCTCTGATCGTGGTAGCCAAATTGCTCCAGAAGTGAGTGCCAGTCAATTCTTTCATTCTCCTGGGACTGAATGTGATTGATGACCCGTTTGAACCGGATGAATCGGAGGAGTTCTTTGGGGGAATATCCTAGGTATTTTTTAAACCGCAACTGAATGGTCCGTTCCGACAGGTCTGAGTCGTAAGCGATAGCCCGGACGGGTTGTGTTAACGGATTATGGAAATAATGAATTCCCTCCGTCAGCGGAGTGGCAGCATGGTCGGATTCTGTGATAAAGACGGACGCATAATCTTTCAAGAGTTGAATTCGCTCATGGAGTGATGGCAGGTTTTTCAGGTTTTCCCAAAGCAAAGAAAAACCGCTTATGCCCAGTACTTTGTCCGGATCTATCAGTTTGTCTTCGAATTGATCCATTGGTAGCTGAAATAAACGATAAAAACCGTTTGGGTTAAAAACCGTCACGATCAGATCCGTGCCTGGAAGCACTTCGTAGTTCATCATCCTGCGCAACGGCCCGATAGCTGCAACACGCCCAACTTGCTCTTTTCCAAACATTTCGTCAGAAAAGGATATCCGTACGGGTTTTCCAAAATTAAAGATCAGCATCATTTCAAGGCCGGGCGCCAGGTGCTGGATTTTTGCTGCGGAATCGCTGGGCGTTTGAATGCAGTAAAAGTGCCTGATGCTTTCATTCAGCGGCGCATCAGGCTCAAAATGTGTTCCGCGTGATAACATCCGTTGGTTGGAAATTTTTGTTAGGTAAAGTTAGGAAGTTGAAGCTGTTTTAAAGAAGTGAACTTTTCAAAAGTTGACTTCTTTCGCTAAAAGGTCCAAATCAAAGCATTCCATCTCCAGTCAGCCGCTATGCCCGTTTCGTTTTCTTACAATTTCAGCTGATTCCAAGGCGGTAATTTTGCATTACAAAATGAACGCATTCAACTTTAAACTTACTGAAATGTCACACGAAGCGAATATCCTGATCACTGGTGCAACCGGCAGCATTGGCCAGGAACTGACCAAATATTTATCCTCAAAAGGAGTGCGTTTTCGTGCCATGGTACGGTCGCTTGAAAAATCGCAACAGCTTGCAGCATTGCCAGGTGCTCAACTTGTAGAGGGAGATTTTGAAGATGCACGATCTCTTGAAAAAGCATTAGCTGGTATTGAAAGAGTTTTTTTACTTACCAATTCGTCGGAACGGGCTGAGCAGCAGCAAAGCCGTTTGGTTGAGGTGGCGCGCCGTAGCGGCGTAAGTCATATTGTGAAACTATCGCAATGGGCAGCCGATATTCACTCTCCGGTTCGCTTTCTTCGGTATCACGCCGTGGTGGAACAAAAGATTGAAGATTCAGGAATGGCTTACACATTTCTGCGGCCCAATTTATTTATGCAGGGTCTGATTGGCTTCCGTGAATCGATCGTTGAACATAATCAGTTTTTTGGGGCAGTTGGTGATGCCAAAGTCAGCCTGGTGGACACACGCGATATTGCCGCCGTGGCCGGGGAGGTGCTGATTGGCACCGGGCACGAAAACAGAATTTATAATCTTACAGGACCGGAGGCATTGTCTCATCAACAAATGGCCTTAAAGCTTTCAGAAGCTGTTGGAAGGGAGATTCAATTTGTTGATGTACCATCTGATGTTCTTCTCAATATGCTTTTGAGTGCAGGCTTTCCCCTATGGCAGGCGGAAGGCCTGGTGGAAGATTATGCGCATTATAAGGCGGGGGAGGCGGCTGAGGTGAGTTATGACATCCGGTCGATCACTGGCAGGGAGGCGTCGGATTTTAGTGTATTTGCTGAGGACTATAAAAACTTTTTTAGGGATTGAATACGCAATCATTTCGGTGGGTTTTGAATAATTTTCGAGAAAAAAGCGGATGAATCTGATTGTTCATCCGCTTTTTTAATCACAGTGATCGGATGCGTTATTCCGTTACGAATTTTTCTTAGAGAAATTTTGAGAACGGAGCCTTTGAATCTGTAAATGCCTGAGGCGTGTATTGGGGAGGTCTTTTTGTCGGCAGAGAACAGTCATGATCTAGTCATTTTCGACAGATATTGTGCGGTGTTTCCAATCACTAAGCGCAGAGGATCAACGTCTTGCTAGCTTTATTGCCATTCCTGACCACACCTGACTATTTCTGTTTTTTCCTTGCGCCCCGGCTCACTCCACCACCCTCTTCCTCAGCATCTTAGCAAACTCTTTGATCGTGCCTTTCCGGTCTTTTTTCAATGCTTTTAACAACTCTTTATTTCCGCCCGCCGGACTATATTTCGCGCCCCAGGCAGCCAGTTCCATGATAAGGGGCAGGAGATCAATTCCTTTTTCAGTGAGGCAATAAATGAATTTTGATTTGTTGATTGTAGAGACCGTTTTGGAAATAATGCCCTGGGATTCCAGCATGGAAAGCCTGTCGGCCAGAATGTTGGTTGCGATACCTTCTGCCGATTGAAGGAACGCTCCGTAGGACGATTTTTGTGCGAAAATAATGTCTCTCAAAATAAGCAAAGACCACTTGTCGCCCAGGATATCCAGGGTGAAACTGATGGGGCAGTCGGATCTCGGTGTGATCTGTTTCATAAGAAAGAATTAGAACTTGTGTTTTGCAAGTATAAAGATATGAAGAAGAAGTGAATGGAGTTATAGTCGGCTTGCTGTGGGGCTTGAAACAGAGGCCGCTGGGAGGTAAACAAGTTGATAAAAAGGCCAGGTGGTACCAGGAATATAAAAAAACGTAAAATCTCGTAGCGATGAAATATCGGTAGAAATAACGTTGGGCAAATCCCATAAAATCGCATAGCGATGAAATATCGGTAGAAAACAAAGTTGGGCAAATCCGATAAAATCGCGTAGCGATGCAATATCGGTAGAAAACAATGTTGGGTAAATCCGATAAAATCGCGTAGCGATGCAATATCGGTAAAACCATGTGGGGCAAATCCGATAAAATCGCATAGCGATGCAATATCGGTAAAACCATGTTGGGCAAATCCGATAAAATCGCGTAGCGATGCAATATCGGTAGAAAACAAAGTTGGGCAAATCCGATAAAATCGCGTAGCGATGCAATATCGGTAGATGAAATATCGGTGGAAAACAGGAATGTACAAAGGATCAAAATCCCATAGGGATGTAACAGCAGGGCATAGATTGGGAATGACGATTAAAGAATCCGGAACTTTTATATTTGCAACTAGGTTGCATAAGTGAGTTTCCGATTTAAATAAAACAGGTCTTAGTCTATGAAACATTTTGACGTAATCATTATTGGCGGAAGTTATGCAGGGCTTTCGGCAGGGATGGCCCTCGGTCGAAGTTTAAGAAATGTCTTGATCATTGATGGTCGGGAGCCTTGCAATATCCAGACGCCACATTCGCATAATTTTCTCACCCGCGACGGTGAAACGCCAACCGCATTGGCGGAGATTTCAAAAGCACAGGTGCTTGCTTATCCAACGGTACAATTGAAGGAGGATGTGGTCACTCAGGTATCGCGAAGCGAGCGGGGTTTTGAGGTGGATACACACTCAGAAAGTTTTACCACTGGCAAACTCATTTTTGCCACGGGTGTGAAGGACATTATGCCTGAGATTCCTGGTTTTGCAGAATCCTGGGGCGTCTCGGTGGTGCATTGTCCGTATTGCCATGGTTACGAGATCCGAGATACGGAGACAGGTGTGCTTGGAAATGGAGATGCCGGATTTGAATTTGTAAAATTTATCCGCCACTGGACAAGTAAAATAACACTGCTCACCAACGGAGCAAGTACACTGTCTGATCATCAAAAGAGTACATTGGATTCAATCGGGATAAAGGTTGTTGAAAATGAAATTCGCGCGATAAACCATGTCAATGGTCAAATGAGCTCCGTAGCATTTAGCGAAGATTACACATTGAATCTCCGGGCCATTTATGCGCGTCTGCCGTTTGTTCAAAAATGTGACATTCCGGAACAGCTGGGCTGCGAACTGGATGAACATGGCTATCTCAAGGTCGATGATTTTCAGAAAACCAATATTCCGGGGATTCTTGCTGCAGGAGATTGTACCAACCGGATGCGATCCGTTGCAGGAGCCGTTGCGGCAGGCAGTAAGGCAGGTGCAATTGTCAATCACGAAATGATCAATGAGAGTTACCTTGTTTGACCGGTGTTACCGGATTCAGTCGCTGTCGTACCGAAAGTAGCTCAGATTTATATTTGTCGCCCATAGGAATGGTGACCTCACCCACCTTCAGTTCATGGGTGCCAATGGATTTGAGATGCTGAATTCCTATCAAAAAAGATCTGTGCACGCGTACAAATAGATCCACAGGTAATAATTCAGACAGGTACTTCATGGTCATATGGGTGATAAAATGTCTACCCACGGTGTAGATAATAAGGTAATCCCTGATAGACTGTGCATACAAGATATCCAGGTGCTCAATTTTCAGCAGTCTGCCATCGACCTTGAAGTAGCTGTAAGTTGGTGCCTTTTCCTCCGGCATGGCTTGTTTGGAATATTTGTGAATGCTTTTCTCAAACCTTTCAAAAGTGACAGGCTTCATCAGGTAATCGATGGCTCCCAGGTCATAGCTTACTACGGCGAATTCGCTGTAAGACGTTGTGAAGATAACGGAAGGAGGATTTTTTAAAGAGTTTATGAAGTCAATACCATTTAAAGCGGGCATTTTGATATCCAGAAACATGAGATCTACGTCCGCGCTGTTTATGGCATTGAATGCCTCCATGGCGTTGCTGCAGCAACATGCCAGAGAGAGATTCGCCAACCGACTGATATGGTTTTCGATGACTTTTTGAGCCATAGGTTCGTCATCTACAATAATGCAGTTAACCATGATTGGTCAAGGTTAGGTTGAGAATTATTTCATAATTGGTGCTGGTGTCATGAATCGCAAGTTGATGATGCGGGTAGAGTATCCCTAGCCTTGCCACGGTGTTTTTTAGTCCAATGCCTGCAATTTTGGGCGGGCTTTCGTCGCGTTCAGGTTTGCTGTTTGAGACTTCCATCGTCAACTCGTTTTCGGCCACACAGATAACAATATAGACAAATCCATTAGCTGTTTCTTCCCGGATGCCGTGTTTGAATGCATTTTCGACAAACGGCAGCAGTATGAATGGTTCAATTCTCATGGAATCTGTAATACCCTGCACATCGAAACGGATGTCTGTGGCCATAGCGTATCGCAGGGATTCTACAGCTACATAATTCTGCAAAAATGCGATTTCTTCGCTCAGTTTAACAGTTGGATTGGCAGAATGGTAGATAATGTACCGCATCATTTCGGCATGCCTGGCTATGAGTGGTGCCGTATCATCAGATTTTTCCAGAGCGAGTGCATAAATGTTGTTCAGCGTATTGAAGAAAAAATGTGGCTGCAGCTGAATTTTCAGATAATTCAGTTCCGTTTCCAGTTGCTGCCGGCGCAGAAGATGCATCTGTTTTTCCTGCCCCGCAGAGCGGAGATAGTAAGCCAGCGCCGTTACCATGAGCAATTCCCTGAACACAAAAATGATACTGAACTGAAACAGCACAGGTTGGAAACTTAACCATTTTGCGGCTGATAACACTATTTGAGTGGGAAGGAATGCCATTTTGCTTACCAGCCAGTGATCTACGCGCATTGATAAATGAAGAAGAACCAGGAATAGCAGGACGAGAATTACGTAAACCAGATAACGTTTTTCAAACAGATAGGGAATAATAACCTTGTAGTAAATCAGATAGGGAATCATGCCAAGTATTCCATACACAACTCTTTCAATGAACAGATCGCTTGAGAAGCCCGAGCCAGTCTTCTCATAGGCATTATATTCAATGTCTACCGCTATCGGAAATAACAGAAAAATGGTAATAAAGAAACAGACCTCTGTTTTGGTAAGTATAAATCTCTGAAGTGACATGGGTTGCTGCATGGGGTTGAATTTAAATCAAAAACAGCACCCGGAGAAACAGCGCATTTTTCCAATGGTTTGTTTTCGACGAAAGGGATTATTTTTTCGACCAATCCTGATTGGTCTGGTTTTACAGTATGGCTGGTCTAATATTGAATTTTGGGTAAAAAAAAGCCGATATGTTTGCAGAAACATAACAGGGTAACCGCATGCGAAAAATCATCACACTTGCTACAATTATAGTTCTTTTTACTTCGGAAATCAGGGCACAGGTCAGTTCTGATGTAATTGCAGAAGTGATGAGGGCGCAATCAAAGATTAAAAATGCTTCTTACAAAATGGTCCGGAACGATACACTGGTAACGGGTGACATCCGCACGATTACCGGAAACGTAAAGATGCGGACGGAAAGCTCTGAGCCCAACTTTGGGTTTTTATTTAGTGCAAAAGAGAACGCGGTAAATGGTCAGATACTTTTTAATGGTCATATGGCCTATGAAACAGATGATGCGCTGCAGGTCTACCGGCTTTTCATGAATCCATCTGAAATGAAAGATCTGCTTTTTCACACCGGCGGGAGAATTGTGATGCCGGATCTGGTGCGACTGGATACTACCAGGGCTTTGTCCACGAAGCTGTCTGAGGACCCGGACTTTTATCACCTTACATTGTATTATCCTGATCTCACCCAGTATGATGTAACGAAGCGATACAAACGGGTAACTATAGATAAACAAAATATGCTTCCGGCAGCAGTAGTGCAGCATCAGGAAACGTTGGGGAAAGTTCAGAATCTGGCCTGGCACGTCCAGGATTTAATAATTAATAATAAGTCTTTCCATGATGAATTTGAAACTCCGGGTTTTTTAAAAACACATACCCAAAAAATTCCTCTGGTAACGGAGAAGCATCCGCTTACGGGGTTAAAAGGGAAACCGGCTCCACTTTTTGAATTAAAATCTTTTGAAGACAAGTTGGTTTCTATGGCGGACAGGGCGGGGGAGGTGATACTGCTCGATTTTTGGGAAGTATGGTGTGGGCCGTGTATAGAATCGATGCCGAAGGTGCAGCAACTTTACAGTAAGTTCAAAGGTCAGGGACTGGTGGTGTACGGGATTATGCATGATAGCAGGCAGCTGGAATCCGCTAAGCGATTCGTTCAGAGACACTCAGAAATTAAATTCCCGATGCTGATTGGCAATGAGGCTGTCAGGAAAAATTACCTGCTCAACGCCGTTCCGCAATACGTGCTCATTGATCGCCGGGGAGTGGTTCGCTTTGTAGGGCTGGGATATTCTGATCAAATTGAGCTTGAAATAAAGAAAGCATTGAATGAGAAATAATATTTTGTCATTCAATGCTTTCTGAGATTAACAAACTCCTATTTTTTAACAGCATTCAGTTCCTCCAGCGTCCAGGCTTTGTCTCGTCCAGCTGTTTTTTTACGAATTTCGCGCAGGTCTTTGTAGCTGACCACACTGGCGTCGTTGCCGAGGCTGTTACGGATAAAGCTCGCCACGGCGGTGATGTAGTCATCATCATTGCTGCCTTGTGGCGCCATCATGCCGGGGTAACTCACTCCATCCACAGGGCCAGTGAGCCCGTGCAGGATGATTTTTACCAAAATCTCCTTGTCGCCGTTCACTCTGGGAGATCCGGACAGCGGTGGTGCTACCTTTGACGGTAATCCCTTGCCATCCACGCCATGGCATATCGCACAGGACTGGCGGTATACGTTTGCGCCTTCAAAGATCAGATCCTTATCGTTGTCGCTCATTTTCGCAATACGCGTCATCAGTTCTTTCCATTCCGTATCACCACCTTCCTGCTGGCTACGGGTTACCGTCCGGGTAAGGAGTTCATTGGTGGCATTGTTATCAAGTAATTCCCTTAGTAACCCACGGGCTTTGTCGGTCTTGATATATCTCAATGAGGCTGCCAATTGGATTCTGACATCCATGCTGGGGTCATTTTTGAGCTTTTCCAATGACGCCAGCAACGATTCATCATTTTGTTTCAGATACATTTCACTGATCCAGATTGCGGCCTTACGAACCTGCGGATCCGGGTCCACCATGGCTATGGATATGATTTCTTTGTTCATGGCGTTCAGCCCTTCAAGTGTCCACAGTGCGTGCAGGCGAGCGATCGGTGTGGACTTTCTTACTTTGCCTGCCACGATTTTTTTGAGATCAGGTACCGCCGACTGGGCGTTTCTTACGATGAGTAATTTCTGTGCATTGTCACGCCACCAGCCGTTGGGGTGCGACAAATAGGATACCAGCTGGCGATGATCGGCATCCAGCATCCTAGGTGCGGGGCCAGGCTTCATGCCGTCATGAACCAACCTGTAGATGCGCCCCCGGCCAATATTTTTATCCAGTTGTTTTTCAAGGATCTTGCTTCTCAGATAGCTTCCTGGCCCGGTCCAGTTGCCTTCCTGGATGATTCCGTGATACATATCCACAATATACATACTGCCGTCGGGGCCTGTGTACATATTTACCGGTCGGAAATTCATGTCGGTAGACGCAAGAAATTCTGATTTTTCGTATGCGTTTTTAAGAATGGTCTTGCCGTCGACATTGGTAACTTTTGCCCTGCGGATGAGCCGGCCTACGGGTTCGGGGATGAACAGGTCGCCATACATGCTTTCCGGTAAACGGTCCCCACGGTACACTACTTGTCCGCAAGAGGCAGTAAAGTGATTAAGTGTACTGTCGGAGCGAAGGCGTTTGGGACCGCCTTCTACATCACTTGTGGCGATGATGGGCCAAACGGCATCAAAATCGTCCGCTTTTTGACCTGCCATATCCATCCACCCGTAAGCCGGATTCTGCTGAAACCCTGTGGCAGGATCTTCGCATCCGGCGCAAGAAAAATAGAGTTTTCCATAGTCGTCATGTGTAAGCCCCCATTGTCCACCCCAGCCCGAAATGGTGTCCGCTTCGAATTTGCCGTTTTTGTACTTGAAGCGAGCCTTGCTGCTGGTCATGTAAGTCCAGTTGTCTACATTCCAGACCAGTCCGCTACGCTGGTGTTCCAGGTTAGCGTTATCCCTTTTATCGTTTTGGTAAACCAGCTTTTTCTCATCCGCGACGCCGTCTCCATTTGTGTCGCGGTAGCTATGGAGGGAATATGTGTACGTTTCGTTCACCACCAGCTGATCATCCAGGGTCATCATCATGCGTGGGAGTACCAGATTGTCTATAAAAACAGTGTTCTTATCCATTGTGCCATTGCCGTCGGTATCTTCGAGGCGTGTAATGCGGCAGATGGGCAATTGCTCCCCGGTGCCGTTGATATCACGCATGTAGCTCCGCATTTCGGCCACATACATGCGGCCGTTGCCGTCCCACACCACCGCCACAGGCTCCTGAATGACAGGTTCGCTGGCAACCAGTTCCAGATGATACCCCTCAGGCAAGCGCATGGTTTTCATGCTTTCCTCAGGAGATAAAAAGGCTGTGGATGGTTTTTGATCAATGCTGGAAGGCCTGTAGGGCTGTTTCTCAATGGTTTTCCCGGCAGGTTGGCGACAGGTTAGAAAGTATATGGAAAGAAAAAGGATTCCTAACTTTAACAGATTTTGTTTCATGGGGGGATAACGCTACGACAGTTCGGGTGTAATGGGTTACTGAAATCGGCCTGAAATATACCATTTGAATGAATGAATTAAAACAACCTGGCACTTTTACCTGCGTAGGGACCGAACTCGTGGGTAAAGAACAATATGGGGAAGGAATTTTGTGCGCTTCGATTATTCAGGGTTTTTACCAAAATTACATGCCTGACGGCATTAGGTTTGCGAGGCTTTGAATCTGTTTTGTACCGATATTGCATGCCTGACGGCATTGGGTTTGTGACGCTGTGAATCTTTTCTACCGATATAACATGCCTAACGGCATTGGTATGCGACTCTATTAATTTTTTTAACAATATTACCTGCCTGACGGCATTGGGTTTGTGACGCTGTGAATCTTTTCTACCGATATAACATGCCTAACGGCATTGGTATGCGACTCTATTAATTTTTTTAACAATATTACCTGCCTGACGGCATTGGGTTAATAACTCTATGATCCCGGGTTGCCAGAATGACCTGCCTGACGGCATTTTTTGGGGCACCGGATCGGGTAATGAGCCGGTAAAAAATTCAATCAGAAGGTAGTGGACACGCGTCTGATTTTAACTTGTTAATTACAAAACATTGGTTTTCATGAGCGATCCGTTGTGCCAGAAAAACAGAGAATTATTTTTCTAATAATCTGAAAACCAATGTTTTGTTTTGGTAGCTAAGCTAATGTTTTTTTGTCATCACGACATATATGGCAGCAATGAGATCAGATGCTTTTCATTATGCCCAAATCCCGGCTTTCCTTCCAGCGGCCTCTTGTGAAATCGGGGAACTTTACAGGAGCATTTCCTTTTTTTACGGAAACTTCTGATAATGGGATCACCGAGCTCCATGTGGCTGCATCGTATACATCCATATCCATCGGGCGGCCATTGTTGAGACAGTCGATGATGCGGTAAACGAGCACAAAGTCCATTCCTCCATGGCCTCCGTTCACCTCAATTTCCTTCTTAAGCTTATCCCAGATTGGGTGTTTGTATTTGCTTCGGTATTCGTTATAATCAGCTTCTTTCAAGAACTGGTGACCTTTATCAATGATCGACAAGCGGCTCGGATATCCCTGGTGATAGGCATGTGTTCCGCCCAGCGAGTTGATACGATCGTAGGATCTGGGTGATACCACATCATGCTTCAATGTGATCATTCTCCCCTTGTGCGTTTTGATGAGCGATATATTCAGGTCTCCTTTGTGAATGGTTCCCTTAAAGTTTGCGTAGGGATGATCAGCAGGCAGTTTTTTGATACTCTCCGATAGGGAAGCTTCCAGGCTGCTCATCGATACAATATGCTCAAACCGGTCGCCACGTAAGATATTCAGATACTGTGCCACGGGACCCAGGCCGTGCATCGGGTAGAGGTTGCCGTCATGCGCTATATTCTCTTTAAGGCGCCAGAAATCGTAGTAGCCTTTGGTGTCGAGTAAATAGGCATTAAGGTTGTGAATGTACGCGGCTTCCGCACTTGTCAGCGTTCCGAAAACTTCGTTTTGCACCATATTAAGCACCCACAGTTCCTCGTCGCCGTAGCAGACGTTTTCCATCATCATGCAGTTCCGCTGTGTTTCTTCGGCGGTGTTTACAAGCTGCCAGCACTCATCGAGAGTCAGTGCGGCCGGTACTTCTATTACCACATGTTTGCCCTGCTTCATGGCTTGTACAGCCATGGGTACATGATCCCGCCAAGGGGTAGCCACTACCACAAGGTCAATATCATCACGTTTAAGCATTTCTTTCCAGGAATCCACCTTGCCGGAATATGCAACCGCGGTCTGTCCTTTCGCTTTCAACTTCTCCACTGCCTTGTCCGCACGTTCTTTTTGAATGTCACAAACAGCCGTAACAATGGCTTTGTCCGGAAACAATGAAGCGAACTGCATGACGTGGCCACTTCCCCTTGCGCCAAGACCGATCAATGCAACCTTTACCTGTTTGATCGGTGCAACTTTCAGATCGATTACCGATTTGCCTGTGGCCGGGGGAGCCTTGAAGCCTGGAAGTTCTTCATATTCAGGGATTCCCGGTTCTTTTTTCGAAAGACCATAAAGTCCCATGCTACCAAGCAGTCCCTTTTTAAGGAAACTCCTGCGTTCTTTGTTTGATTTCATCGATAAGGTTGGTTTGGAATAGTGGTAAACATATCTTTTTAATATGCCTGCCAAAACTAAATAATAAACTGGTTAACAAAAATATAATACGGGAATACCCTCCACAAAACCTGCAATGGCTGATGCTTGACTACGAATGAAAAAAGAATCAACTCTCCAGGAATGGCCTGACGGGTTTTATGCACTGACGGCGCTTGATCATTCTGAGCATTCAATCTTGCGTAATTGTAATGGCCGGCTCATTTAACCTTTCTTGGGACCATCGGCTCCTGCTCTTTTGAGGGTGTAAAGCAGGTTTATTTTTTTACCTTCAAAATCAGTTTTGTAGAGCTCCCAGGTGTCCTTGTTTAGCTCTTCCAAATGAAACTGATTCGCAGGATTGGCTAGTTGTTTCTTGAGCCATCGCGGAAAAGCATCCGCCGCGCGTGCGTTTTCCCAGGTTCGGATCGCTTTAAAAATGGCATCCTTTTGCGGGCAGCTTTCTACATCTTTTTGGTTGAGCTGAAGACTGTACGTACTGCCTATTCCAACAGAAATGGCCTGAATATGCTCATACTGGGCCACCGTGGATTGGGCCTTGATAGGGAAATTTCCGCCCATTCCTGCCGGGAAAAAGTTGGCGTAGGTTACATCTCTGAGATCCTTGCCCTGACTGGTGGCGCTACCCCACTCCCTTGTCTCAACATCATACAGGTTTTTCCCGCCGCCAACATTCCACACGCTCTGGTAATGCCAGGATCCTTCCGAAAGGGTAGATCCCGTAAAACGGATGTAGGGCACCCCGATTTCCTTTGCCCGCGCAAACATTTTGCCGAAGAACCGCTTCACGGAGTAGTATCCGTGCCCGTTGTTGAACAGAAATTCCTGGCCGTCAAAATCGTAGTAGGCTAATCCGTTGATCTTGCAGACGTCGGCGTAGTACGCTGCTATTTTATCCTGTAGCTGTATGTTGGGAATCAGCCCGTCGTATCCATAATTGATCGTAACCTGAAGTTTGTAAATCGTATCGCCTGCGGAATGACCCGCTTCAGCAGTGTTCCAGTATCCGCGTTTGACATTGAGAAGCCGGTAGGGTGCCTTGTCGGAAACACCCATGTAGTAAATGAGTTCCTTCCCAATCTTAATCATGTTCAGGTTTTTGCTGTGCCCTTCCCAACTCGCGATTTCATCGAGATATTTCGGATCGTTCACGAAAATAAGGGTATCTCCCGGCCGGATCGCTTTTGTTAAAAGTCGTTTTTGCTGATAACACAGACTGTCGCTGGGAATGGGGCTGGCGTCCTGGGTTCCCTGGGCCAATGAAGTGGTGATGGGCGTACGGCCGATCATAATTCCTGATCTTAAAGCGATTTCCGAAAATTCCTTGTGCGATTTATTCCCCGCTGCCATTTTGATCGGTTTCTTTTCAAAGTTTTTCCCGTCAAGGTACCCACCGTTGGCGCGGTCGGGTTTTATAAATCCCTGATCATACAAGCTGATCGCTTTAAAACCCAAATGCTGAGCATAAGGCACAATACTGTCGTATACGCCCCCAACACTCATTGCATCCGGGACAAAAGCTGCGGGATTCTTTACCCATTTCCCGTTGATGGTAGGATAGGGAAGGCCTTCTGCCAAAACAATGCTCTGCATCACATCCAGCAGCGCCGTACTGTCGGGGCTTCCCCAAAGCGCTACAGCCGAACCTATGTAGTCGACACCTGGCAAAGGCTGTACTTCCTGGTGGTTGGGTGAATTAACTGCCATATTGGGTATCAGCGAAAAATATACTTCCCGTTTTGGTGCCCTGTCCCTCGAATTGTAAGCAATAGAAATTCTGCCCTTCTCGTCAATCTGCGCCGCATTTCCGTACAAAATCCGGTAATAAGGTTCCTTATGTGCATAAAAAGCAACATCGTTAATGCCATCTCCACCGATGGGGAAGATCTGCCCTTCGTGCAGATGGGATGGCAATGGAAAGCGCTGTTTGTCCGGGCTGTGAATGATGTACTGAAAAGGTGCCGCATCGGCGATGGTTTCGGATGTTCCACCGAGGGTATTGTCGTTTAGCGACAGCATACCTATGGCATAATTAACAGCGTCGCTGGTATCGCGGGCGACGCCGATAATTTCTCCGAAAAGGTTCGTGATATTGGTATGGTAAGCCCCCCACTGAACATTGTCAATACCATTGCGGGGACTGAGCGAAAGTAGGGTCAGTTTAAAATACTTGTTTTGAGCGGACAAGGAAATAGTAGCCTCAGAACCATTGGGGAATCGCAATGTGTAAGTCTGCTTTGTTTTATTGTAACTGGCCTTTGTCGGTTGATAGTATTTTTGCTTTTTACTGTCGTACAGAGACAACAAAGGGGAGGGTTTATCGGTCGGACTGAATTCGCGCTGACGAGTGGCCCGTGTAATGTTTTTCATGCTTGTGATCCATCCCCTGGAGTTGATATGGATTTTGAAATAATCGGTACTGAAATCCTGCTGGGCATACGAACCACGTGGAAGCGTGAGTATTATAATGCTTAGAAAAAAGATATTAAGGAATCGGAACTGCATATGGGTGATAAGATTTGGGACTAAATTCAACAGTCATTATGGTGTAAGTAAAAACCATTTCTGGCTTTTGGCTGGTATCGACACATTCAAGGTTATTTTGGAACCATTCAAAGCCATTTTCTTTGCAGGACCATCGTTTTCTGAAACACTGACTTGCTTCTGCAAACCGGTATAGTAAAGGTCTACCTCGATCTCTCTGGTGATCGGCTGGTCGAGCGGGTTGTACACCATGAGAAGACCCTTTTCTTTTCCAAGCGGGTCTACGTGCATGATCGCATCGTAGTCTCTTCCATCGGGCCTGCGTACATGCACGATATCCGAATCAAGTACCCTTCTGTGTTTTTTGTAAAAATCAACCCATTTTTTGACCATCGTTTTGGTCTGAGGAGCATCATATAACTGGGGGCCGCGGTAGCAGGCCTGTACGCCGGCACCAAACAAATTGGCCAAGCGCTGTTCGTAATGCGGCAGATGTTCTTTAAGCGGCTCTATCGTGGCCTCAGAACCACCGCCATGGTATTGAACCAGCGGGACAAACATCCATCCCATCGAAGGGGTCTTTTCCCAGATGCCATCGTAAATATTCTGACGTTCAATGATTTCCTGCAACGCTCGGGGCAATGACCAGTTTGTTTCGCGGTAACCCATGGCTACTTTGGTACTTCCATTCAAAAAATACCAGTCGGGCACATTCAGATAAATGCCCTTGCTTCTGCACCAGCGGTAAAACTTCTGTATTTCTCCAAACTGTTTCCAACGTGAATCTGCCAGCCCGCGATGGCCCGGATGCGTGGTAGAGGCGCATACATCTCCCGGATAAGAGCCGTCGTGTTCAAGCAGGTCATGCCCGGTTGTCTCGTAAAAGTTGTAGAGCTTTTTGAAATAATCGATCCCCCATTCACTTTGCAAACATGGAGAATTTCCAAACGCAGGTTTCTTCCCGGCAGGCATTACCACATCATTTTCTTTGTTAATGGCGCGGCTCGCCAGCAGGGAATATCCGCCGATTGCAATGCCCTTGGATTTGGCATAATCCTTCAGCTCCTTCATCCGGCGCAGGTTTTCCGGCGTTGTGTTTTCAATATCAAACCCGCTTCCGAATGTCATGATCACCATTTCGAATCCCACTTCGGCACACTGATCAATGGCGGCTTTTACGGGCTGATCCTTTGCGCTGCTCACATGCATGATCACCGGATTCTCGGTCACCCATGGCGATATGGTCCGGTACATTTTCCTTTCGCTGAGACCTCTCCTTTCCCGGTCATAGCTATCATACATGAGCTCCCAGAGCCGCATGCTTTCAAAAGAGGCTCCTCCGGCAAGTTCCTGTCCCATCCCTGTTTTGGGCATACACACCAGCAACGAAGGGGTTTGTAACAAATAATTGACCTGGGTGGTGTACGTCGAATCCACCTTCCATTCCACACAAGCATTTTGCGCCGCGTTGGGGGACATGGATCCGAATGCAAAATCACTTTCTGCAAATATCGGAGGCATTTCCCACCGTTGCTTATGCTCTACGGCACTTTCCGCTTCGGCTACCGCCAGGTGCTCACTTTTGATATTGTCGACCACAAACTCTGTTTTACCTTCATTCTCCACACTTACCCATTTGCTGATCATCGGCAGCCCGTCATATAATTCGTAATGAACCTTCACTTTCAGACTACTCAAAAAGTCCAGGTTCGCATCCGCACCTTTGTTATCTCCAAGCAAAAGGATCTGTTCTATTTTACTGCGGCCCAACGCTCCTTCCGTCCTGTTGTTTTTTGTTTTGCCTCCGCGCGGATCCGTCTTGCCCACCCGTAAGTGTGTAGGATGACCGGTGCTCGTAAGTTCCGCAAGGGTCTTATAGCTTTTGCCATCGTCTGAGATACTGTAGATGATCTTGCCGGCGGCCATCGTGTTGTTTGCCAGCAAAATTTTGAGATAATACGATTTGCCTGTATCGAAACCTTCAAAGTCCATACTTTTACCATCATGAAATATCCTGAAATGTTTGTCAGCTGGTGACAGATGGAATTTGGAAAATTTGTCGCCTTCAAACTGCAAGGCAATGCCCGGGCCGTATCCGCTACTTTCATCCGTTCCTGAATTAAGTTTGCAGATAATCACTTTGGTTTGTGCCGGCAGCACCCGCTCTCCGTAGATAACTGTATTGCCTGGTGCAAGCATTTCACCTGCTTTACCTTCGTTATTAAACGCATTGGTCAAAGTGTGGGAAGAAACAATGTTCCACTCTGGCGACAATTTGATGAAATCATCTTTCCATAAAACTTCCCGCTGCGAGTCCTGCGCTTTCAGGTTTTTGAAATTCCTGATCACCGATTCATCGGCTTTATAAGTGAAGGCGACTTCTATTCCCTTAGGTGGCCAGGGCATTTGCTGAGACGACCATTCGGTCCGACGGTTCCATTCGAAACGTTCCTTGATCGGAGACGAATTATAAGATACTAATTTGAGGCTATAAGGGTCTGCCTTCATTTCGGAAATCCATTCAGGCAGAAGATAATTCGCTATTGGCTGGCCCGTTAGTCCGCCCACATTGATCTCATGCCCGTTTACCCAAATGACGGCCTCGGGCGACACCGCTCTTACCAGCGCTTCATTGGTAATCAGGTTGTCGAGCGCTATGGTGGCACCATTTGGGTTAATGGTAAATGTCCTTGAAACCAGTCCATTGCTCAAAACCATGTGTCCTTCCTGGGTTTTATAAATCGCCGATTTTTGCGCATTGCTGTTGATGAGCCAGTCCGTTTTGCTTCGTAAAGTTTGCTTGTTATAAATGGGCAGGTTGTCGATATTAATAGTCTGCGCATGTGCAAACAGCCATTGACAGGCTACAATCAGAAATGTCGCAGCGCTAACGATATTTTTTCTCACTTTACTAATTCTTTTAAGTTTCAAGATTGCCTGCGTTTAAGATATTGAAAAATATAAACCCCTTACCACCATCACTTCCCTCTGACAATTCAGCCTGACCTGCGCTTTTGAAATCAAAGTTCAAAACGGGTGCTTTCTCATCTGAAAAGTCAACTCTTTACAGCCATTTTCAGCTATTTATTATAAAAAAAGCTTGCTTATTGACTCTTTTTAAACCCACTATCGGTTCCTTCCCTTTTGACCGACTTTGATAAACTGTCCAGGTTCTCCAATGTCATAATTGGCCTGGCTGCCTCAGCCGGCAGGGGCGGCCGGTTACTTTTTGCGTCTGGGAAGCCATACCAGAATACCACAGACGAATAGCCAAGAAAATCCCACGGATTGCGGATCTGGGTTCCTGGTGAGGCCTCCATATCAAAAACAAATCGGTTACTGAACGGTATTGCGTCCAGCGCTCGCACCCGCGTCATGACATTAAAGCCTCTTACGCCTTGTCTTTTACTGTTGGCGGTACCTACTGCGATGTTAGCAAGAAAAGGATGTGAAAACACATCATCTTTGGTAGGATTTTCGCCCCCGGCCCATCCGTAATAATCTTCTGTGCCGGTACCGAAATGAGTGGGAAATCTTTTCTCTGAAGCATCATCCACGTATATTTTCTCATCACCCTCTCCCCACCAGCCCTCATCGGGATTGAGGGCGGTCAATGCATCACCCACGAAAACGCCTTTCCCCTTTATATCAATGAAATTCCAGTCGCTAAAAACATTCCCGGCATGCACATCGTCACTCCGCCAGTTGGCATGAAAATACATGGTGCGGTTATCCCACTGATGTTTTTCAACCCGAAGAGCAAACTTGCTTATGTTGATAGGGACACTGCCGAGATTTTCCAGAGAAAGCACTGCTTTGGATTGAAACGGCATGAACCACGTACAGATCAACTGCCCGTTCGACCGGACAATCCTCGTGGCAGTTTGAAAAGGGTTCAGTGCGTTGGCACTTCCAAAAAAGTCGCCCAGGGGCACCCAGACGGTCTGATTGCCATCAAATTCCGCCGTTAGCACAACCGATCTCAACAACTCCGGATGCAATTTAAGTTCTGCGGGATCAACTGTAATTTCAATACTATTGATTCCTGCCCCTTTGTTAACAGAAAGCGCCATTTTTTGTCCAGGTGCAACCATACCTTTTTTTCCAAATACTTCCCCCGGCTGTCCGGGATATACCCTACGGAGGGCAGCACTTACTTTATCCATCTGCGGCATTGCCTGGTTGAGCTGCTCAGGGGTAAATGTTTTTACCAAAGTACCCTCCGGGTAGGCGCGATAATTGATGATATTGTAAAATGGTTTTTTGTCAAAAGTGATCTTGCAGCTTTTGGAGAATGGTATGGGTAGGTAACAATTCCCGGCGCGGGCTGTGGTTTCAGCAAAAGGTGGTGGCACCGAACCACGTCCGGTAATAAGCCGAAAATAATTCTCACTGATGATGGGGATATCGTTCCCGTCCAGATAAATATGGACAAGGGGGCCTTCCAAATCATCCAGACCTCCGTAATAGAAGTAGGGTGCCCACATTTTTGTGACCGCTCCCGGTCCGGTATGTTCCATAACCACCCACTCGGTTTTACCGCCATGTTCCTCCACTCTTATGAATCCTGTGCCGTCGGAATCGGCAAACCAGCCGGGCTTATCCTTGGCCATAGATTCCCTGTTATAACTGCTCGCCTGCAGGGAAGTATAGTGCGGGAACGGATAGCGTGCCAGTACATGCCGATCGGCCATTTCATCGAGCAGTGTGGATAAAGTGACGGTTTGTGCCAATGCCATGCCATAGGGCAGGAAAACAAGAAGATGAATCAATAACCTTTTGTAAATCATATTTTTATCTATTTTCTTTGACCAGAATCAGATAACCTTTCTTTCCTGGCACTTGTAATGAACTTAATGACTGAAGTGGACCGCCATCCTGAAAGTCTTTAATCTCCGGTATTGTAATTGTACATTTTGTAGGATCGTAACCCAAGGCTTTCCAGTCAACAATAACAGAGGTCGCCTGCTCATCCTTGTCCCAATTGGCGATGGAGATGATACTTTCGTTTGTTCCTTTAAAAACCGACGCCACTATATTTTCGTTATTGGTCGTGACCGGACAATCTTTATCCCAATAGCCGATCAGTTCTTTTTTTGTAAAATGGTACTCGTCCCAGAACTTCCATAGTTCGTCAGGCGTATTGCCTGTCCAGCCCGCCCTGTTGGTAATGCCGTAAACCATTCCCCGCCAGGGATTGCCACCGTCTTCGAGCATTTGCCCGGGTAAGCCAAACGGCAGACCGGAAACCTCCACCAGCCAATGGTCAGGTGCGCGGTTATAATCTCTTGCTTCTCCGATCCAGACCAGGTCTAGATAAGGCAGCAAATCCATGTAAATATTCAGACAGCTTGCAAATCCGGCCCAACCGTTAAAATGGTTCCAGCTATGCAGATCGATCCGTCCCTCGGGCCGGTGCCGATCAATGACTTTCCGCGCTCTTTGCAACGTGAAGCGGTCCAGCGCAGCATCGTCGATGTAGATGCCATCGATCTCAAGATTTCGCACCATCCAGTCGAGCCCTGCAATGTAGAAATTGTTGAGCCTGCTGTTGGGTGTGGTGATCACTGATAAATCAAACGACCCCTTGAATTTACCTTCTTTAACCGGATTGTACCAGGCAGGGATATATTTTTCCCGGAGGTTTCTGACAAGCCACTCGTTGGGACCGTTAGGATGCAGTGCTTCGGTACGGCTGGCGTTACCAGGTCCCGGAAAAAGTACTTCTCCATTCAAACTATAAAAGGGCTGAAACTCCGGAATGTTTTTGGTAAGCTCACGTGTAGTGTAATACAATTTGAGTCGCTTATTTGACGCATGAGCCTTCCCGACCAAGGCTTTTAGCTCGGCCGTATTTTCATCCAGATAAGGATAATTGATAAAAGGATAAATGTCTTCGGCATGGTGAATATTGATAATGTTGGCACCAGCTTTTTCTGCTTTGGCCACCTTGCTCATGGCATTTACCCCTCCGCCGTGAAAGTACCGGTCACCGTATTTTTTTTCGTTGTCAATTGTCCTGAAAGGAGTGATCAGTAATTCGAAATCATAATTTAACGTACCGCCCGTGGCCAGTTCACGGCTACCGGAATACGCGCTCACCAAAACCGAGTTATCCTTTTCAGTCACATTGACACCACCTTTATTATTGTTTCCCCAGGATGGGGGCAGGCGCAATGGGTTAAATTTGTAATAAATGTTGACCAATGGAAGCGTATAGTTTTCTGCCTTCCATTTAAGCCGCAGGCCACCATTTACCGCTCCCAACCACAAGGCATCCTGATTTTTGGTGATATCCCATTGCCATTGCCACGAATCGGGACGTAAACCACCTTCCCGGTTTAACCCCATCATGTAGGTTGATTTTTCGTTCGTCATAGGCACCTCAAGACGAATGTCCCTGATCTTTAGCGGCTGCAATGCTTTCAGGCTAACCTTGTAATCAACAAACCCGTCATATTTCAGGCTCCCGGAACAGGTAAGCACACACGCCGCCGAACTGCTTTTTACCTGCCAGGTGACGGAGCCTGCCTGCTCGTTGGTGAAGGTTAATTTGCCGGGAACGAGCGTGATGGCTTCACCGTTGTCCTTTTCAATTACAAACCGAAAGGCTTTGCTGAGGATTGGCTCACCTTTATCGGTAATGCGTTGGTTGGAGCTGGAAAAATAACTGGTTATTTCCGCAGGAAGGCCATCGTCACCAATCACGAAAGACCGCCCAAGGATTCGGAGTGTTTTTCCTTTTCGTGCCACGGGCAGATATCCGTTGGTGATTTCTCGGTCAATGCCAACGGTACTGTTGAGCCAGGCCATTCGCGACAAGCCTTTGCCCGAGTTGAATCCATGTTCTGCCACTGCCTCGCCATGGACGGTTAGCTGTATCTTGATGCTCTTTTTTTTGTTTTTGGCTGATACGGTTACCGTGCCATTATAGATTCCTGTGGCAACTCCCGATAGGTCTATTCCCACCCACAAGGCCTGTACCTTTCCATCTTCAACGTTTATTTTTTTTGAAAAAGGTTTCCCCAGATAGTCAATTCCGCCGGTATTAAAACAGCTGACCTGCTTTGAGGAAATTGTTTTTCCTTCCTTACTTTTCAGATCCGAAAACACCATATCCAGGTTGTCAAGCGCGCCACGGCTAGCCCAAACGCCTACCTGGTAAACAAAATATTCGTCAGGCCGGGCCTGCAAGGAAAAGTTTTTAACTGTAAAGTCATTTTGCAGCCACGATACTTTTAATGAGTCGTTCCATTGTATCGGGCTGTCTCTTGTTTCAGCAAAAATGTGAAAGGGAGAGTTTATTGATTTCCCGTAATCTTTTTTGGCAATTTCTGTTGGGATATATTGAGATGCGTTGTGCTGTCCGTACACACAAGCAGCAAGACCTAGCAAAATGTGCAAAAAAAAGTATTTCATTCCGTATTAGATTTTAGTGATTACGGTTCATTCCTCAGTAACCAATATTATTTATTACAAAGATTAAGAATCTGTTTAAAATTCATTCTGGAATTTGTTTATGCTAATTTTTCACTGCAACTGCGTTGAAACAAAGATTTATAGCCAATTTTTCAATAGTAATTTAAACCGGCTCTAAAATAAGCTCTGACTGGCATAATCAGAAACGGAGCCGAAAGCTGTTTTAAGGGCGCTTCCGACTCCGCACGAGGTGAACAAAATTACATCCGTTTCTGAAAAATAGTTATTCTAAGGGATCAAAAGTGCCGCCCCAGGCCTTATTCTGAGCTATTTTACTACTGCGATCCAGTACTGCCTTGGGGATACCGAAGAAAGAATATTTGTCTTCATCCAGCATCACCACGGGTTGGTAGTCCCTGACCTCGGTCACTGTAAATTTCGAAGCAATCGTGTTAATGTCAATGATACCTTTTGGCCGGTCGGCTGCGGTACCGTTCCACTCTATTCTTAGTCCATGGAAATATTTATCCTTGAAGCTGTTAAATGTAGATGTGTAAACTCGCCACCTGCGCAGATCCCAGAACCGCTGTCCTTCAAATGCGAATTCCACAAGACGCTCGTCCATGATCGCTTTTCTGATTTCGGTAAGGGATGTTGCAGTGATGCCGTAGGTTCCCCTTGCACCCGGTTCAATACCCGCTCTGTTACGAATCTTATACATCGCCGCCAGTGCTTCATCCGCTTTGCCGACCTCGTTGGCAGCCTCGGCCATGTTCATAAGCACTTCTGCATACCGTATCTCAATCCAGTCTACCTGTCCGTCTTCAACGGTGGTTCTGGTGATGTTCCTGTCCAGCATCTTGGCAGGGTAAAAACTGGAATGGGAGTAGAGGTTTTCGCTGTTATCGGCCCTTGCCTCCTTTCCATTAATACCGGTGGCAGCATTGCCATCCGAATCATAGAAATAGGTCCACATATTCTCTTTTCCAAACATTTCGGCCAGATAAGGATCGGCTCCATTGTAGGCGATGGACGCATAAAAACGCTTATCTCTATCCTTGTGTAATGTTTTGTAATCCATTGTGGCCGGATTGTATTTCGATCCATCCTTCATGGGGTAGGCGTTCACGAGTTCGAGTGAAGGCACATTTCCACCCACAGCACCGCGTGCATAAAGCAAGGGCCGCATTTCCGCCTGAGAGTACCCATTGGCAAACCCCGGATACTGAAACCTTTTCACCATGATTACTTCCTTGTTCATTTCGTCGGTCCACAGATCTTTATAATTGGCATAGAGACCTTTGCCGTTGGCATCCAGAAAAGCTAACGCAGCTTTGTTGGCCTCATAGGCGGCGGTCCAGCGGGCCAGATCATTGGTGCGGTTAAACTGCGGGCTGGCATAGTATAACAAAACCCTTCCTTTGAAAGACATAGCCGCGGCCTTGTCAATCCGGCCAACTGTGCTCAGGGGATCCACCAAAGAGATGGCTTCATCAAGATCTTTTACAATCTGTGCAATACACTCGGAGGTTTTACTTCTGGCAACAAAAATCGCATCTTTATTGCTTGGCGCTTCGGGCTTTAAAATGAGCTCTACGCCTCCATAAGCTTTTACCATTCTGAAGTAGGCAAAGGCACGCCAGAAAAGCGACTGGCCCTTTAATGAACTTTTGATGGCGGGATCAAAGGTTGCATTATCTACCTGAGCCAGGAATATATTGATCTTCCTGATGTTATCGTATGGGAAATCGTTATAAGTGTCGGCGGTAAGGGTGCCTTTCAGATAGTCACTGAGCGCCGCAGCATATTCACTGTTGATCACCATGGTCTCGTCGGTACGTCGGCCGACAACAAATGAGGCGGGCATGAAGTTGGCGTACATGTCGTTGACATAAGCCTCTGCCACTTTGGGGTTTGTCAGCACATCTTCACTTGCCAGGGCTGCCAGGTTTGATTTGTCCAGAGGGTCGCAACCGGTCAGGAGCAACACGCATAACAGATTTGACAAAAATATAATTACTGGTTTCATATCATTATTGCTTAGGAAAATGACGGATTGGTTAGAACGAAAGATTAACACCCATGGTGTACGTTTTCATAGTCGGATATGAATTCATACTGGCGACGCTAGGGTCGTGGAAATCATATTTGGAAAGTGTCAGCAGGTTGGCTCCGGATACATAGAAACTAACCGCCGACATGCCGATCTTTTGGCACAAAACTTTTGGCACGGTATAGTTAAGATTGATGTTTTGAAAGCGCAGAAAACTGCCGTTTTTCAACCAGAAAGTGGATGCTAAATGGTCATTGGTGGCGTCCCAGGTAACAGGCTGCGGATAAGCCGCATTGACGTTCTGAGGCGTCCAGGAATCAAGCCAGAATGATGGGGGGCGGGCTCCATCGAAGAACCTGCGGCCGTATCCATCATCGTATAGTTTCGACCCACCGGTAACTCCTTGTACAAACACATCGATCCCAATGCCCTTCCAGCTGGCTTTCAGGTTTAGGCCGAAGGTGTAAGGGTTTAGTGAATGTTTGCCC
Source organism: Dyadobacter sp. 32 (assembly GCF_902506755.1). Taxonomy (GTDB): domain Bacteria; phylum Bacteroidota; class Bacteroidia; order Cytophagales; family Spirosomataceae; genus Dyadobacter. The sequence continues at coordinate 5,881,746 of NZ_LR735258.1, forward strand.
TTCAGTACCTGCCTGTCATAGTCGTCGATCTTTCCATCAGCTACGCCGGCTACACCATTTACATCCTCAAAATCAATGGCGCCCAAAACAGCCGGCTTTCCATAAATGGTGTAACCTGTAGGGAGGGCATCCAATTGTTCTTTCGTCCGGATAATACCCTTCGACACCAGCATTCTGACGTAGTCGGTAGGGCGTCCGTTTGGATTATCCACAGCTTGTGCGTTCTGGGCTACGTCTCTCACTTTCACCTTATTGTTGGAATAGGAGAAGCTGCCTTTAATGCCATAGGTTACATCACCGGCGCTACCGTTGTAGCCCAGCTCTAGTTCATATCCGTGACCATCTACAATTCCATAGTTTTCAGGCGGCATGCTGCCTCCGAATGACCCGGGCAGGGATGCAATCCGGGTGTCCAGAATATCGTAATTGTGTCTCTTGAAATATTCACCGGAAAGTGAAAAGCGGTTAAACATTTGCGCGTCAAATCCTAAATTAAGCTCACTGGTTTTCTCCCAGGTAAGTTTTTCATTCACAATACCATTGTAACGCACGCGTGGCTGTGGCACGGTTCCGAACACGTAGTCACCACTCACCGAATACGACTCGCTCCATTTCCAGCCACCGACCGCATCGTTACCTGCCAGTCCCCATGAGCCGCGTATTTTCAGGAAATCGATTTGTTTGACATTGAAAAAATTCTCTTTTGACAGCACCCATCCAGCAGAAACCGATGGAAACAACCCCCAACGATACTCGGGCCCAAATAGCATCGATCCGTCACGACGCGCAGTAAGGTTGAGGAAATATTTGTCTTCATAGCTATACAAAACACGGCCAATATAAGATGCACGGCCGGTTTCTGATTCGGTTCCGTCCACATAGGAGTCGGCCCGGGCTGAGGATGTAGCCCAGAACTGGTCATTCTGTACGAGAGGGAAGCCCTCTCTTACCCCATAGAAATAGTCATATTTACCTTCACTTTGTTCATAAATGGCCACGGCGTCGACATTGTGCTTGCCGAATTGTTTGGCATAATTCGCACTGAAGTTCAACTGATAACTGTTGATTGCTTCCTGTGTTTTGGCAATCCGCTCTTTGTTGGGGTAAGAGGATTTGATACTGCCCGTAATCTGATCGGTATAAATCGCACCATTGGTTCCCTTTTTTACCACATCGTACAAGGTGGTCTTCAGCTCATGAAGTCGCATGGTGGTAGCTTCGTAATTGGGACTATATCTTCCGGATACAGATAATCCGTCTACAAAGGGAAGCTTGTAGGTCAGCCCGATATTCATTTGAATATTGCGTTCAACACGCCGAACCGTACCGCCTTCTTCAACAAAGGCCAGCGGGTTACCGATCCAGCCCGGATTGATAAAATGTCCATCCGAGGTTTTAGGGCCGGTATTGGGCAAGTAGTAAAGCAACCTGCCCCAGAGACCGCCAAAGGTTGGATTGGTATCAAAACCTACAAGATCTTCCTGCATAGCAAACCGTGTTTTTTTGCCCTCGTTATAAGCTACATTGAAAACGCCGGTCAGGTTTTTAGTGAGATTTACATCGATATTGGAACGGAAATTATACTTTTTAAAATCGGCATTCTTAATGAAAGCCGACTGGTCGAAATAAGAACCGGCCACAAAATACTTCACCTTGTCGGACCCTCCACTCGCAGAGAGTGAATGTCTCTGTAAAACAGGATCGATATAGGCCTGCGTATACCAGCCTCTTCCAGGGTCATTTTGTTCAAAGAAAGCCACTTCTTCTGCGTCATACGACGGGGCTATTCCTCTGCTTGTGCGGGCCCAGTTGTTCAGCCTGACCATATCGCTGGCATTCATATAATCGGGTATCTTGGAGGGGTTGTCAAAGCTGTATGAATAATTGTAGTTCAGCTGGAATTTGCCATCTGCTCCTCTTTTGGTAGTCACGAGCACCACGCCATTCGCAGCACGCGCTCCGTATATGGCACCGGATGCGGCATCTTTCAGGACGGTTATGTTGTCTACCTCAGAATAATCAAGGGCATCAAACATTCTCTTATCCGTGATCACCCCGTCAATAACATAAAGCGGATCGTTTCCGGTGTCCTTCCAGGTGTTAACCGATCGAATCCTGATGGCTGGGGCATATCCCGGTGCACCCGACCCCTGGCTTACATATACGCCACTGAGGCGTCCGGCAAGCGAGCTGGAGAGGTTAGGTACCGGGTTGTTTTTGACATCCTCGGCTTTCATCGTAGTGATGGCCCCTGTCACAGAAGTTTTCTTTTGCGTACCATAACCCACCACCACGATTTCCTGCAGGGTTTTATCATCTTCCAGTAGTTTTACGTCAAGAACCGTATTTGAGCCAACTGGAATTTCCTGGGTAACATAGCCCACATAACTGAATACCAGCCTGGCATTTTGATCGGGCACTTCCACTTGAAAGTTGCCATTTGCATCTGTAGCAGTTCCTGTTTGTGAGCCCTTTATAAGGACGCTCACGCCCGGCAGCCCTTCCCCAAGTTCGTTGGTAATGGTGCCTTTCACGGTAATGTCTGCGGAAGCGACCTTCAGTACTGACATTTCTGCTGACATGTCCGAATACGCAAGTTGACGAATGGGAACCTGCCCGCTTTGGTCAACGGTGTTCAAAGCAGGGACAGCCTGTTCCTTTTTATCGGCCTTGCGATTTTTCGTAACAATAAAGCCACCGGTTTTGGATTTTTTATAATGAAGTCCCAGCGGTTGCAGCATGTTGTTCAGGCTCTTTTCGGCAGAGGTTTCAAAAGCCAGGGTGCTTACAGGAACTTCATAACCTTCCACCACGCTGTCAAAATACAGGATGTCGACCTTGTAGTGCAATTTGAATTCCTGAAGTGCAAGCTTCAGACTTTTTGTCGCCGGCTGAGACACAACGTTTCTGGTTCGCTGTCCTATCACGGCAAGTAGCTGAGCGCTGCCAGGATAGGACAAGCCCCAAAATGCCAGTGCAAACAAAAATGATCGTATTGTTTTTTTCATAAAATTGGTGGTTAATGGATTTGTAAGGATTTAGAAATTATCAGTAAGTCAGGGTAACGGTTTTGCCATCATCGGATTTTTGATAGGAAAGGCCCGAATCATCAGTGAGTATTTCAAGTAGCTCCTCTGCATTCAGGGCCGTAAACGAGCCTGAGATCGTTTGCCGGGCCAGGGTAGAGTCTGGAATCTGGACTTTTACTCCGAAATTGTCCTCAAACAAATGACAGATTTCCATAAGACTTTCATTTTCGAAAATAAAACGGTGGGCCTTCCAGGCGGAATAATTCTGGGGATTTTCGGTTTTGGTAACACTTTTAATCCCGTTGTTATCCATCGTAACCAGATCCCCCGGCGACATCGTCAATTGTCTTATGGACCTGCCGTCACGGTAATTTAGTTGAACCTTACCCTTGTTGAGAACAACTTTGGTTCCTCTCGGGCGAGCATATACGTTAAATTCTGTCCCCAGGACTTCTATATCCAGATTGTCGTTGGCATGCACGATGAAACGCTTGTGATCTTTGGTATGGGTAATATTGAAATCTGCCTCTCCGGTCAGGTACACTTCTCTCATTTTCTCCCCAAAGCCAAATCGGGGGATGCGAAGAGAGGAGTTGGCGTTGATTACAACCTTGCTGCCATCAGCAAGCTGAAGTCTTTTGGTTTCCGTGAAACTGGTTGAAAACGTCTGGTAGCGGATACTATCTCTGGAAAGCCATCCAGCCGACACAATGATCAGCACCATTGCGGCTGCAAACCAACTACCACCTGGCCACCATAAAACAAGTCGCTCAGGGAGCGATGGATTGTTTTCTACAACCGCCATTGGACGGTCCTTCCGAGACATTCGCAATTTATGCCGGGAAAGTCCTTTTTCCACATCAGCCTGATACTGCAGATTTTGATTTTCCCATTCCTGCAGCCATATAAAGAACAGCTCTTTCCCCTGCGACTGCGACGCCCATTGATCTATGATCTCTTTTTCGATGGCAGTGGCCCTCCCCGAAAAATAGCTAAAAATGAGTTCCTTATTAATGCCTTCTTTCATTTGAAAATATTTTTGAACAAACACGGGTCTGTGTGTAGCGAGTCTCTACTGTATTAAGATTAAGATTAGAAAGAACCATTTGATCCTAAGTATCTTCCTGACCTGGTGCAAAGCCTGGTACATCTGAGCCTCCACCGTTCGAAGCGAAAGATTTAGCTCAGCTGCAATCTCCTGATACTTTTTGCCCTCAAAGCGATGCATCACGTATATTTTTCTCCGCTTTATTGGCAAGGTATTTATTGCGTTTTCAACATCCCGCGATAGTTCTTCGTACTGGGTGATGTGGTCGGGCTGCTCATCGGGCTGGAGTGCAACGTAGTCGGCGTATTGAATGGAGGTATTTCTTTTCATTTCGGCCCGCACATAATCAAATGATCGGTACCTTACAGCTGTGAAAAGGTATGCTCTGAAGGAAGTCTCTATTCCGTCGTACAACTGCTCTGAGTGAAATTTGTAAAAAACATCTGAAACGATGTCTTCTGCTATCTCCTTGGACGATACATACCTGATGGCGTGGCTGCAGAGTGGCTTGTAGTACCACCGGAACAAAAGAGTGATCCCTTCGTTTACATCATTTTGAAAAGCCTTTTTTAGCAGCATTTCCGAATCTGCCTCTATCTGCTGTCCGTTTCCACCACCTTCCAAAGCCGGTCCGAAGGGCTGATTTTTCCCAGGATTATTGTCATGATTAAATGTATCAGAACTTCCCATTAATGAATAAATATGATGTCAGGTGATTGCTGCAAACAAGTGTAAGCTCCTTCTTGGTAGACGTTTTGGGGTCAAAAAAACACTTAAGCAAAACGTAAAGTTTTTTTGTGCGGGCCTGCCGGGGAATCCAGCAAACAAAAAACCAGGATAAAGGGGAGGGGAAATAAAAGTTATGAAGCAGGAGCATATCTCTACTTCAGATTATAAACATAACCGAAAAAAATACAAAATGGACTATAGGTACAGTTTTAATGAAGCCAGGTAAATGATTGTGAAAGTGCCAGGTGTTTGCGCACTTCCATTGCTGTTCTGAAAACTCAGCACATCTGCAACGGTGTAATTGAAATTACTTTTTGACAAATGTCAACCCACTCATGCGCTTTGCACCAATGGCCGGCAGCGGAGCAGCTGTGAGCAAATGCGTTTTCTCTTCTTTCACCGGCTCAGGTTCCTGATAGCCCGACAGATATCGGTCGATGATAAAATCCACTTCCTTTTCAAAGACAATGCTGCCTTCGCCTGCATAGGCCGACAGATCATACAGTTTCTTCCTGCGTATGGTGTAATCCAGGTTCCCGTTAAGTGTGTAAAGATTCTCAAACCCGCGGTCGAACCTGAAATGAATTCCCTTTTCCGCGTTGGCAATCAGGCTTTCGGGCTGGCCGGTCAGGGTAATCGGCATGTAGGTTTTTTTGTCGTATACAAATCCACCATGTGCCGCCTTGATGTATTCCCGCATGGGACGGGGAGCGTCTCCGATAAATAGTACATCCACGAGCAGAATGTGTGTTGCTGCATGGAACTGGGCGGGCGATTCGATCAAAGGAAGATCTGAAATGCGGATCATATAACTGGGTTTAACGGATTAGCGTCCGGGCTGAGTTCGGAAGACTGTTTTTTGTTGTGTTGGCATTTCAACACAAGCCGGGGCATATTAATTCTTATCTTTTTATCAATTCACCAATTTTATGGTTGATAGAGAAACATTTTTTTAGAGAAATAACGCATTAACAGATGATACGACATAATAATCATGCAGTCACATCAAACGAAGTGCGTTGGTATTTAATAATTAATTTAATACGGAAGAATCCCTGACGATCAACAAAAAAAGGATTTCTGTGCAGAGGTATAAAATCTGAAAAATGGTTTTGATCTGTGTCTACGACAATCTGTTTCGGAGAGGAGTTAAATCCAGTTGTTTGTGGAAAAAACAGGTCGGTAACGCTACCGGGCGCGGCCGGGTGTTACGTACATGCGCCTCGAAATGGAAAATGGAAGGCAAACCTGCTGAGATTGTGGGAATTGGGTAAAAGTATTTATGTTGTTGTAAGCGAAATATATAGGTTCAAATATGCATAAATCTTTATCTTGCATAAGATTTTATCAGCGTTCAATGAAAAATAACTTTCTCCGACAACCAGCCAGGCGCGAGATAAAACCGTGAAGGGGTAATTATTTATAACAATCACACATGGATCAGCCTATTACCTGCCTGCTTGTCGATGACGACCCGGAGGATCATGAAATCTTTCGTATGGCCATAGACCAGACCGCTCTGGACGTGAAGTGCTTCTACAAAAGTAGCTATGCAGAAACCCTATCGTACCTCAAAACCGATAGTCTATATGCTCCGGATTTTATTTTTTTAGACTGGTATATGCCAGGTATTCATGGAATTAAGTGTCTTGATACTTTTAAAAGGAACAAAAAACTGAACCATAGTCAGTTCGTGGTTTTTTCCGGTGCCTATTCATCCGACATCACCGGGTATCTTGCTTCCGTCTACAACTGTAAATTTCTAGAGAAATCCGACTCCATCGAATGGATGGCTTCCGAGCTTAAAATAATTCTGGAGGCTAACCGGGTGGCGTATTAGGCTTGCTTGCCTCAATAAAAGGCAAGGGAGTATGGCTGGACTCAGCCGAACAATGCCTGGTTCCTAATGTTCAAAGGAAATAAAAGGAGTCCGGATTGAGACCGGACTCCTTTCGGTTTTATTATTTTTGGATCAAGACGTGGTGAGCGTCAATAGAGCCGTTGTTGCGGGTGATTGTTAACACATATTTGCCAGAAACCATATTCCTGCAGTCAATACCCGTGGCGTCGATACTTTGCGAACGATATACCTGATGACCCGACTGGCTGGTAAGCATAACCCCTTTGACGTCCGATAGGTTATCCAGCATGATTGTTTCTGTGGCGGGGTTGGGGTATACACGTATGGCGGAGATCTCGTCCATGGTTACACTCTGGATTCGGCTGTAGGCAAAACTTTCGCCGGGACCGTCTACCGGGAAGTCTACCATTTTCAGGCGATAGAGGTTCTGTCCTTTCACCGGGGATGAGTCGGTAAAATGGTAGTTTTTCGAAATAGTGCTTTCTCCAGCGGAGGCAACGGTTCCTATGGACTGCCAGTTTTTCCCGTTTGCACTTCGTTCGATGTCAAAGTGGCTGCTGTTGGTTTCTGCCGTGGTGGTCCAGCTGAGTGCTACCGAATGGCCTTCACGCATGGCTTTGAAGGCTACCAGTGTCACGGGCAGCGGCGAGTCGAAACCTCCGGCAAAAGAAAAATTATGGAATTCGAAGCCACCCAGTTGGTTGACATCTCCGCCTATAATAGCTTGTCCGTTGATGGAACCGCCATCGCCCTCCAGGTTGGCATTTGGAGCAAGTACACTACCCAGGAAGGCGTAGCGTGCCAGGGTAATTTGCGTCGCATGGCGGAAGTTGAACAATACTTTCGGGGCTGCTCCCAACGACCCGTCCTCAGATCCGTTTATGATCATTTTCATACTCCCGCCATCTATACTGACCGTTGAATTGGTTACATTAATGAGGGCGGTAGCACCAGATGGAATATCTATGTGGATACTTCCGCTATTGAAAGGTACCGGTAGGGTGAGCTCGAAAACATTAAGCCCGGAATTGGTTCCCTTAAGCAAAATTGGGCTCCAGATATAGGGCTGGGTAACTTCACCAGTAACAGCGTTGTTTGTCAAAGTAGCGCTGAGTTGCTTGTACTTAGTGAGCAGGGCGCCATTGGCAAATTTCACATGCTCCGTCACTCCAGAGGTAGTGGTACCCGACTGGTGAGAAGGGAAACTGATACCGGCTGTTGCGGTGTTGTAAAAGAAATTGCCCCGGATTCCCCAATTGTGGCCCGCGTTGTTGAAATTGCCATTGACAATAAAATTGTCGGTATCGTCGGGAGCATTGACGGCGCCGGATCCCGCACTGCCTACACTGTAACCGCTACCCTTGAAATGGAAATTTCCACCCACCACCAGGCGGCCCTCCACATCACCCGAGTTACTGGTGAAATCTCCAAAAATGATGGCGTTGAAATTGCCAGTACCTTTAAAGCCAGGAGCCAGGGAAGCACTGGGGACGGTGAGGATGTTCTGGATTCCCTGGGCTTTTGCGCTTTGTAGTAAAAATACGCAAATAATAGAAGAAAGTAGGGCAGTTTTGTAGCGTTTTTGCTTTGTGAAAACGCGTACTAATTCATAATTTTTTCTCATAACATAATGATAAAGAAGCATTTCGATTAATTAATGAGGGAATGTAGCATGGGAAATTGAAAAAATTAGATATAATTCGATAAATATCTATAATTAGTAAAAATGGTACTTCGGGTTGTAGAATAGGGCAAAAAGTGCCTCGAAATTCATGAATATTTTTGGTCTCTTTGTGGGTGTATTTAATGTTAACACTTCTAAATTATGCTACGCTGCGATTGTAATCAGGCTACTGGTCTAAGGAGATTTTCCTACACTGTATTTTGGGTAAAAGTGTGCTGTGGGCATTTTTGGGTAGGCTGTTTTGGGAATGTCCAGCTTTGTCGGTGAGATAATTTCCGGTAGATACCATGAAGCACTTCTGCGAAATACGGCAAATGTGAAAACTGGAATGATTTTGTAGCTCTTGATTCCGAACCTTTTTAGCAAGCAATGGGAAATTTGAAAATGCCGGAAAACGGCGACTTAGTACGCTTCAGGCGCAACGACGAAGACGATGACTGGAAGCAGGGGGAGTATGATGAACAGAATGGGATGTTTATTGAGGTGTATTCATCGGAGTTGGTTACTCACAATGCCGC